>NZ_AMZO01000083.1 GCF_000331515.1 Photobacterium marinum | reverse complement strand
GGATTTGCACCTCGGCTTGCTGCACCGCATTTTCCGGGACGATGATCATCAGGTTTTGCGCCGGCTGCAGGACGGCACCTAGGGTGTAGACGCTAAGCTGTTGAACCGTGCCGTCAACCGGTGAACGGATGATTTCCAGTTGTTCGCGTTCACGGACTTTCGACAGCTCCTGGCTCAGGGCGGTTAGTTGCAGCTTGGCCTGCCTGCGTTTTTCCAGCCATTCCCGTTGTTTCTGTATCCTGAACCCGGACAGTCGTTCCTCTAGGCTGTGGTACTGGGATTTCAGGACGTTCAGCTCAGCCTGCTGCTGCGCAACCTGCCGTTGTGCTTCCAGCAGCTCTTTCTCCTGCTCAAGGTATTCCACCTTACCAATGACTTTGACTTGGTTTAGGGTCTTGCGGGCTGTCAGTCGCTGGCTGATGTTTTCAGTCAGGCCGGTCAGGGCATTGATGTCACTCTGGCGTGCGGCTTGCGAGGTCCGGTTGACCTGCATTTCAGCACTGATGCTGGCAAGGGTGGCTTCAAACTCGCGCTTTTCACTGAGGTAGTTTTCGCGGATCAGCGCCTGTTGTTGCTCCGGCAAGGCGGTGAACATGGTATCTTCCGCCAGCGGCTGGTCGCTTAACAGTGCTCGGTAACGAAGCCGTTCGTTTGTCTGGAACTCGGA
>NZ_AMZO01000082.1 GCF_000331515.1 Photobacterium marinum | reverse complement strand
GAAAGTCGCGCCCGTTCTTTTTTTGGGTTCTAGCTTTATATCTGTTCAGGCCGTTCGTATTATCTTCGCTTAATACAATTAGCATAAGTATTTGATCATTATTGCTGGTTAAAATCACCTATTATGGCGTCAGTATTTTTGTAATTAACGCCACTAGTTACTGCAAATTCTTCCTTTTTCTAGGCGATTTTTCCTGCGCAATTATCCGAATGCTTACTTATCCCGATTGGTGTAAGTGATGTTTTCCTGATAATCAGGTTCGCCTCACTCACTTTATTCAATGAGTTTATTTACATCGTGAATTGTAAATTGTTAGACGATAAGTTTGCTGATTTATCACTATTTAAATTTTTCATCTAGTGCAACCGCTTCCCAGATATCGCCCATAGTTCTTGTAAGAGATCTCTTACATTGGTGTGGGATAAATTCTTCGGACAGGATCTTAAATCACTGTTCGTTTCATTTTTTGTTATTAAAATACAAGTACTTATACTTTGATTTTGTTAGTGAATGCTTTCGCTGATTAAATATGTCGACTTCGTCGCATTGTTTGCCGATTTAAAGCGAGTAATATCGATTGTGTCGAAAGGAAACGACATCAGGGATTTGAACAGGTCGCAGGACGTGGCTTTCCTCAGGATGGGGAAATACTCAGGAAGAGAGTGAGTTGGCGCGGATAGCCGACTGACAGGGATAGTAAAGGACACGGTAGGGATATCGTCGGCAGACAGGATGTTGGTCGGTCAGGAAGACATAAGGAACACTTCAGGATGAAGTTAAAGGACACCTCCAGGATGGATGAGAGAGTCGGAACAGGATGATTCGACGGGTCATGGAACCACCGAAGGACAACTCTGGGATAGAGATTAGGGATTACCTGAAGGAAACAGCATTATCAAGGATTGATGCAGGGAGCAACATAGTAGCGGGATAGCTGCAAGTAAGACCTAAGGGCGTGACGAAAGTCACGCCCGTTCTTTTTTCACATCCAGTAAAACGTCCTTTTCCGCCATTATCCAACTCATTTGTGCGAGATCTCTTACAAACTTGTGGGATAAACCGGAGATATCAGCAAGTAAATAACTTTCGCATTTGCATAAGTAATTGTTTTTAAAGTGTTTGTATCGCCTTGTTCTTGTTTGACATTCTTCTGACAGAGAAAGAATGACCGGATGGTGGTTCTGTTTGGGCTCGAAAAGCGTAATCTTAACTGTGTCGGAAGGAACTGACGGAAC
>NZ_AMZO01000081.1 GCF_000331515.1 Photobacterium marinum | reverse complement strand
TCCGAGTTCCAGACAAACGAACTGCTTCGTTACCGGGCACTGCTAAGCGACCAGCCACTGGCGGAAGATGGCATGTTCACCGCCTTGCCGGAGCAACAACAGGCGCTGATCCGCGAAAACTACCTCAGCGAAAAGCGCGAGTTTGAAGCAACCCTTGCCAGCATCAGTGCTGAAATGCAGGTCAACCGGACCTCGCAGGCCGCACGCCAGAGTGACATCAATGCCCTGACCGGCCTGACTGAAAATATCAGCCAGCGACTGGCAGCCCGCAAGACCCTAAACCAAGTCAAAGTCATTGGTAAGGTGGAATACCTTGAGCAGGAGAAAGAGCTGCTGGAAGCACAGCGCCAGGTTGCGCAGCAGCAGGCTGAGCTGGATGTCCTGAAATCCCAGTACCGCAGCCTTAAAGAGAGACTGGCCGGCTTCTTAGCGCAAAAACAGCGGGAATGGCTGGAAAAACGCAGGCAGGCCAAGCTGCAACTGACCGCCCTGAGCCAGGAGCTGTCGACAGTCCGTGAACGCGAGCAACTGGAAATCATCCGTTCACCGGTTGACGGCACGGTTCAGCAGCTTAGCGTCTACACCCTGGGTGCCGTCCTGCAGCCGGCGCAAAACCTGATGATCATCGTCCCAGAAAATGCGGTACAGCAAGCCGAGGTGCAAATCC
>NZ_AMZO01000080.1 GCF_000331515.1 Photobacterium marinum | reverse complement strand
TGAACTCTCAACGCATCTCGCCTTCAAACATGGGATACAACAACCTCGAAATTGTATTTTCCCATCAACTATCTACGCCTTGAACCAAATACATTTGCATGACAGCCTGATGAAGTGTTTCTTAGGGCTGAATCACAGGACAAATAGGCAAAGAAACCGGCAAATCTTTCATTACTGTGTAACGATGAATTATGCGATGGTTCATTGCCGGAGCTAAAGACAACAACGAAGGAATCAACCTGCGTTTCGACATACTTAATGGACAGCCTTTAGATGAACGAATGACCTTTGTGGCATCGTTCTTGAGCGAAGAAATAACCAATAAAAACAAAGTCGTTCTTCAGCATGCCTAACGCCTAGGATAAGGTGCGCCACGCTGAACTCACCAAATCCACTGAACTCCAAACCAAAAATGCCGAGTGTAATGCGTCACCTTGATACTTTTGTTAGGCTTTTAGTCCGTACTTTTTAGGGTCGCGACCATCTCGGGTAATTATTTCAAACAGGTGCTTCTTATACTGAACGTCATCATCGTCGTTGTCCCAATACCAACCACCAAAGTTTTCTACGGCTTCTCTCATAAGTATCGCCGTTACTTTATTTACCCCTGATTCCCGCAGCATTTTATAGAAGAGCTTATCTGCCTGCCCCCTACTAAGTTCATGCGTGTGATACAGCCAATCATGAACAACTGCTGCTTTCATAAATCTGGGGTTAAATGGAGTGCCAACTATGTGGTATGCAGCAGAAGGAACACTTGCACCATCGTACTGAAAAAATTTCGGAACCCAGATTTCATTGCCTTGAAACTCAGCGGCAAAATCCTCTGCCACCTCATAAGCTTCATCAAGTTTATTGGAATGAGTTTCGAATATTGGGAATAGATATAGATGTTTCATGACACCTCCTTTTGAAATGAAGCCTAACGAATGACATGGACTCCCC
>NZ_AMZO01000079.1 GCF_000331515.1 Photobacterium marinum | reverse complement strand
GTGCTTTTAAGCCATAACGCCGGGCATAAGGTGCGCCGCGACTAACCCTCCAAGCCCACTGAACTCCAAACCAAAACCGCCGAGTGTAACAAGTCACCTTGATGCCTTTGTTAGGCATTTCCACGTGCGCTGTCCTAACTTGGGAAATGAACTTTCAACGCACCCCGCCTTCAAGCATGGAACACCACGACCTCGGAATTGCATTTTCCCACGAACTATCAACGCTTTGAACCAAATACATTTGCATGACAACCTGATGAAGTGTTTCTTAGGGCTGCATCACCGGACTAATAGGCTGAGAAACCGACAATCTGTTCATTTCATTGTAACGTTGAATAATGCAATGGTTCATTGCCGGAGCTAAAGGCAACAACTAAAGAAACAACCTGCGTTTCGCCATACTTTATGGACAGCCTTGCGATGAACGAATGACCTTTGTGGCATCGTTCTTGAGCGAAGAAATAACCAATAAAAACAGACTCGCTCTTCAGCATGCCTAACGCCTGCGATAAGGTGTGCCCCACCGAACCAGCAAAGCACACAAAACTCCGTACCAAAACCACCGAGTGTAATGGCATCACCTTGATTGCTTTGTTATGTATGTCATTGCTTCATTAGTCAGAGTGGCAACTTACACCGACTAGCTGCTGTTTTAAGAGCTTTAGTAAGATCAGCAGTTATATGCTTAGGTTCGGCCTCATAGTCAAGAGGCTGATGCTGAGGCTGTCCGTTACGATCTTTTTATACTATTTTCTTCTTCATTATCAAGTTCCTTGAGTATGTCTTTCATGTCACCACCTGATGCAAGCCCTTCTGGTTCAGGCATATTATTTGATATCGACTTTAAAAATGCATCAGACGCACTGTCGTTGTTTTTTGTACACTTTTTTTGTTGATTCTGTTTAATATCCGTAACTTTATCTTTCATGCTACAACCTCATGAATAAGTAATCACCTTTAGCAAAGTATTTAAGACCAAAAGATTCGTAGTAATTCTTGACTTCCGAGTTAATAGGATTAATCACACGTATTTCACGTGCTCCTAACAATTCAGCATATGTGATCATTGTAAATAAAGTCGCGGGAAAAACTCGAATACCTTTAACATCAGGGTTCGCCTCAATGAAATCCAATCTCATAGATGTACCGTAGTAAGTTGGTCGTCCCATAGAAAGACTAACTAACTGCCCTCTATGCCAAATTGCCAACTCAAATCTTTTAGGGTATCGGAACTTAAAAGCAGAATACCCATCAATCCAGTCCCAATCGACTTGTCTGTCTGGCGAACTCTCCCACCATTTCGCCATTTTTAAAGCCTTACCGTCGATGCATGAAAGTGTAATCTCTGAATACTCACTGACTTTGTTTAACTTTTTCTGAGCTGCATTTACAGTTAATTTTCTAAGATTACTGTATCTTTGCTCTGCATCTAAATGAGTTGCTTTCATTTTAGCCTCCATATGAACACAGAAGCATTTGAAAGAACTATTCAGAAAACTACAACGATAGCTTTTGTTACTTCGAGAAACATCTCGTTAATTGATACGCTTATTTCACCATTTACACATAACGCCGGGCATAAGGTG
>NZ_AMZO01000078.1 GCF_000331515.1 Photobacterium marinum | reverse complement strand
AAAGACAGGGGCTTTTTCGTATATGTTTCCGTTTCCGAGAGTCCTACGGTCTCTTGGGCGCGGCACTGGCCGCGCGTTGAGCCTCATCCGCTCCGCCACTACATTGAAGGCTTAGACTAGACGTTCCCGACGAAAGACTAGGCCTTTTTTGTATGCGCAGAATTTGTGTTCGCCCTTCGGACGAATGAGTTCTCGAAGAGTCCCGCAGGGAGGCGTGCCCGTCGTGCCCCCCCAGTGGAGCGCCAGCCCAGACGCTTCGCCAACAGCTATACTTAGTCGTTAGCCGCAACAAAAAACGCGGAGGCAGTTTGTGCCTGTTCTAACCGAGTATCCTCAAACTAAGCAGCAGCCACATCCGGTAAAAGTCTGGACTGATGAAATTGATGAGCAAACCGCGGAGCAGCTCAGGCGTACTGCTTCATTGCCTTTTATCTTTCATCATGTCGCTGGCATGCCGGATGTTCACCTAGGAAAAGGAGCAACAATTGGCAGTGTTATTGCGACGGTGAAAGCGATTATTCCGGCGGCGGTAGGCGTTGATATCGGCTGTGGAATCAATGCGGTGCGTTTGTCACTTAATGCTTCTCAGTTGCCCGATAACTTAAGAGAGATCCGCCATGCCATTGAGGATGTGATCCCTTTAGGACCTGGTCAGGAACACAGCGTTGCTAAAATAAATAGAAACTCACCATTAGCGAAAGGGTTAGAGAAGATCTATCATGTCAACCCCGGCCTGAAAAAAATGGTTAAGCCAGACCGCTGGGCATACCAAGCGGGAACTTTGGGAGGCGGAAATCACTTTTTTGAGCTTTGTCTGGATGAGGCTGATAACTTATGGGTGATGCTGCATTCCGGAAGCCGTGGTATTGGAAATGCGATTGGGCGCTATTTTATTTCTCAGGCCAAGCAGGATATGGAGCGGCACAACATTCATCTTCCGGATAAGGATTTGGCTTACTTTGAGGAAGGCTCGAAA
Organism: Photobacterium marinum; assembly: GCF_000331515.1. Taxonomy (GTDB): domain Bacteria; phylum Pseudomonadota; class Gammaproteobacteria; order Enterobacterales; family Vibrionaceae; genus Photobacterium; species Photobacterium marinum. The sequence goes on along the minus strand of NZ_AMZO01000078.1, from coordinate 3,117 downwards.
AACTACCATGGTTACATCCAAGGCGTCGAGTGGGCACAGGAGTATGCCCGCATCAATCGTGAGTTGATGATGAAGGCTGCTCTTGAGGTATTAGTGAACTATTTACCTCAGTTTGAAATAACTCAGGAAGCGATTAATTGTCATCACAATTACATTGAGCGAGAGATGCACTTTGGTCAGGAAGTCTGGCTCACCCGCAAAGGTGCAATCCGGGCGATGAAGGGGGATTTAGGCGTGATCCCCGGCAGTATGGGGGCGAGTTCTTTCATTGTTCGTGGGCTTGGAAATCCGGAGTCGTTCTTTAGCTGCAGTCATGGTGCCGGACGAAGATTGTCCCGTACTCAGGCTAAAAAGCAATACACAGTCAAAGATTTGATTGCTCAGACAGTCGGGGTAGAGTGCCGTAAGGATAAAGGTGTGCTGGATGAGCTACCTAAAGCGTATAAGGACATCGATAAGGTAATGGAAAACCAGATCGATCTTGTTGATATTGTCCATACATTACGGCAAATCGTGAATATTAAGGGTTGATCTCCACCATTCAGACTTTCTTGTTTTAATTTTCTCAGGCTAATTAACATGAGGTGAGCGGATAATTTCTTCATCAACCCAATGTAGTAGCTGTTTGATTGCTCTTGATAACACCTGGTTTTGCCGCACGATATAACCCAAGCTGGCAGTCGGAAATTCCGGTAACGGGGTAATTGCGGTTTGCAGGTTTAGTTTTGGGTGAAGAGAAAAGTCAGGGACAATAGCGACCCCGAACCCTGCTTCAGCCCAGTCAATTTGGGCATCAACACTGCCTACTTCCATAATTCTGTATTTGGGTAATTTCAGTTCCGGTAGAGCTGAATCGATTAGATCTCGGGTTCGGGTATCGTGACCTAGCAGGATCAGGGTCGGCTCTTCATTACTTTCATCAGCAGTGCCTTGTTGCCATTCTTTCAGCCCGTCGCCAAGAGCACACCATTTCACCTGTTTTAGCTCAGTAAAGTGCAGGGGCTGACTTTCTTTTTGCGCCATAACGAAACCGAGATCGGCTTTTGCACTTTTAACAAGCTCTGCCGCCTGTGAAGAGGTGGTATTTAGCAGCGACAAGTCAATGCCGGGAAACTCTGTCTTAAATGACTGGAATGGGCTGATCAACAGCCACCTTGAAATAATATCGCTGGCGGCGATTGTTAATGTTCCCTGGCAAAGATCATTGATGGCATTGAGGTCTGCTTGGCAGACCTGTAACTCCATCAGGGTGTTTTTAGCACTTTGCAGTAATCGTTCACCCGCCTGAGTCAGCCGAAAGGGATTGCGTTCAATAAGCTTTACCCGTGTAGCTTGTTCCAGCTGCTTTATATGTAGGCTGACATTCGGTTGGGTCATATGAAGCTCATTGGCTGTTTTGCCAAAATGTTCAAGCCGGGCAAGGGTGACAAAGGTATTAAGCCAGTGGATATCGAGCATGGCAGTCCTTTTAGTAAGTCGCTGATTACAGGAAAAGAGGGAATACTGTCTCGCGTCATTCTACGCTTTTGGCAAAATAATCCTATATGAGATTCTTATCAACCCTATAATGATTATTAATTTTTCTTATTCGCTGGCCGGGCATAGTATATGGGCATTGCTTTTAAGGAGATTAAATCATGTCGTCTATCGTTGTTGTTGGTGCAAACTGGGGTGATGAAGGTAAAGGCCGTATTGTGGACTATCTGGCAGATAGCGCGTCGGCAAGTATTCGTTTTCAGGGCGGTAACAATGCCGGTCACACCGTAGTTAATGATTTCGGTACTTTTAAACTGCATCAGCTTCCAAGCGGCGTATTTAATCCAGATTGTATTGCGGTGCTAGGCCCTGGCATGGTGATCAGCCCGGCTCCATTGTCTGAAGAAATTGCTGAAGTTAAAGCCGCTGGCGTTGACGTTAAACTGCGAATTTCAGACCGCGCGACACTTTGTCTTCCACTCCACGCTATTGAAGACACCCTTGAAGAAGAGCGCTTAGGCGATGGTGCTTACGGTTCGACACGTCAGGGCATTGCACCTGCATACGGCGACCGCGTAATGAAAAAAGGTATTCTGGTTGGTTGGTTGAAACAACCTGAAGTATTGCGCGAACGTATTCAGTTCATGATGGACTGGAAACTGCCTCAGCTTAAAGCGCTTTATCCATCATTTGAATTTACTCAAACTGCTGAAGAGATGACTCAGTGGCTGCTGGAGGTATCAGAACCATGGCGTGATGCTATCTGCAATGTGGGTGAGCCGCTAAAAGCGCTTCAGGCAAAAGATGAAAACCTACTGTTTGAAGCTCAGTTGGGTGCAGGCCGTGACTTGGTTTATGGTGAATATCCATGGACAACATCGTCTAACGTAACGGCTGCTTATGCTGGTTTGGGTAGTGGCTTGCCGGCTCTGCGTCCTGAGCGTGTTATTGCGGTAGCTAAATCTTTCAGCTCATCAGTGGGCACAGGTACATTGATTACTGCAATGGAAGAGCAGGACAGCTTCCGTGAAGCTGCGAACGAATACGGCGCAGTAACAGGTCGTCCGCGTGATATGGGCTACTTCGATGCGATTGCGACACGTAACGGTGTTGAGCTGCAGGCTGCAACTGAAGTAGCGCTGACTAAATTAGATTGCCTGAGCGGTATGAAAGATCTGAAGATCTGTGTTAGCTACGACGGCGAGCACAGCGAAAACCCAATTTGGCCACAAACGGCTGAACTGGCACCTGTTTACGAGCAGATGGAAGGCTGGGACGAAGATATTACTGGCTGTCGTACTTTTGAAAGCCTGCCTGTAGCAGCGCAGAAGTACGTACAGCGTATTGAAGAACTCATGGGTGTACCGGTGAAAATGATTTCGGTAGGCCCTGAGCGTGAGCAAATGATTTTACGTTAATTGCTCACAAAACCCAGGGAAGCAATCAGGCTGGCCAGCAATGGTCAGCCTGTTTGTCTATTTATAACCCGGTAAAAATGGCTACCAGAGCAATATTTTGGTCGAAAGCATACTTAGTTAAAGAAAAAAACCAAAAATGGTTGTATATTGAGCGGTTGAGTGAATTAAGTATTTACATCATCAGAAACGCTGAGTAATATACACCGCACTTACGGAGAGATGG
>NZ_AMZO01000077.1 GCF_000331515.1 Photobacterium marinum | reverse complement strand
CGGGGGAGTCCATGTAGCCTGCGATAAGGTGCACCAACACCAAACTTACCAAGCGCACTGAACTTCAGACCAAAACTGCCGAGTGTAACGTGTCACCTTGATGCCTTTGTTATGCAAAAGCACGCAAAAATGCCAACTTGGCAGCGAAAACAATAAAATTTAAACCGATAACCAGCATAAACTGATTACTAGATGGTCACCGATTTTCAAATACCAAACTCACTGGTGAATACGCATTAAGCCCAAAGTATCGCCGAGAAAGTACATAACCTACTGGTGAGTAAACCAAAAGCCCAAGGGTTCACCAGAAAAAACGTTACTTATTAGTGAGAAAATCAGAAGCCGAGGCTATAAATTTTGGAACTCTGAACTGACTGACGAATACACGAAAGCCATGAAATTGACCAACAAAGACAAATTGAATTTAGGCTTTTCAAAATAGCTGGTTAACTTGCAATGAGCCAATAGCAAGAAAATCATGTTCTTCGGCGGCAATGTTTCCAGTTAAAACCAACTTCACTTTCAGTGCATAACGCCTGCGATAAGCGGCGCGAATTTAACCTTACTTACAATGAACGCCGTAATCACGGAGCAATTTCAAACCAAAACTACCGAGTGTTCGCGTCCGTTTGATTGCTTTGTTATATGCGTATTTCTAATACTTGGAAGAGCTATTTAAAATGGTGGGAAAGCAATGCATAGAGCTGGTATAGCCCTATGCATTGACAATAAGCGGCAACTAAGACAGCTTATTTGTAGAATGCCTCTACTTCACCTTTTAGTGTAATCAGCATTGGATTACCATAACGGTCCTTTGCTTTAGGTGACGGGATTTTTACCCAACCTTCACTGATACAATATTCTTCAACATCAGTACGCTCTTTACCATTAAGGCGAATACCGATGTGATGTTCAAAACACTCTTCTACAAAGTGTAGGCTACGAGGGTTACCCGATAAGTGATCTGGCAGAGTTGGTTTTGAGTTAGTATCGCTCATGTTTATGACCTGAGATAGAAATATGGTGCGCCATTCTAGACAATACCGAACCATGCCACAAGAAATTAGCACTACCGGCAGCATATAACGCCTGGCATAAGGTGCGCCACGACTAACCTACAAAGCGCACCAAACTCCATACCAAAACTGCCGAGTGTAACAAGTCACCTTGATGCCTTTGTTATGGCTACATTTCAAGCAATTAACTTGATTTTGACACGCTACCGCCGAACAGAATTATTTACCTGCCATATGATTAAAGCATCATACAACAAACAAAATGTATAAATTTGAAATTGCTCAATTTTAGCCTTAAATATTAGACACCTAGACTCTTTATGAATGGATTTTGTGTGGGTGGTTTTTAGAGGAATTGAAGCAGTAGCCACAGGACATAAATTGCTCTTTATCAACAGATTTAAAGCGGAAGCTTCGGGAAATATTGCAAATAGTTGGAACTTGATAACCAGAAACCAATTTTGACCGTTCTCGTTCGATGATGTTTCAGGTATTTCTGACAACAAACACAACTGGTAAATCAAGCGTGCTGTGGACAAAACCAGCCAAATTCACAGTTCGTTATACCGAGAAGCGTTAAATCATACCGCCTGAAAATAGCGACTTTATAGCCGCTAAGCTTGACCCGAAAACCTTGCAGCGAAGACCCGTTGCCTGTGCTTTATATGCCATAACGCCTGGCATAAGGTGC
>NZ_AMZO01000076.1 GCF_000331515.1 Photobacterium marinum | reverse complement strand
TCGACGGTCACTTGCCCCTGCTCCGGGCTGTAAAGCCGCAGCAGCAATCTGGCCAGGGTACTTTTGCCCGAGCCGGAGGTGCCGACTACCCCCAGGGTTTCCCCGGCGCGGATATCCAGAGACAGGCCGTTGATGGTCGGCGGGATGTCCGGCTGATAGCGGAACACGATGTCTTTAAATGAAATCGCCCCATGCAGCGTGACCTTATCGCTGCCGGTATGTTGTTCCGGCGGCAGGTTGAGCATGTCACCGAGCTTTTCAACCGCGACCCGGGTCTGGATAAACTGGCCCCACAGCTCAACCATTCGTGACAGGGGCTGCGCAATATGGTTGGTCATCATATTGAACGCAATCAGCTGGCCGATGGTCATCTGTAATGACAGCACTTCTGTTGCGCCCAGCCATAGGATGGCGACACTGGTGACTTTCTGCAGTAGCTGGACAATATGGTTTGAGCGGTTATTCAGTTGCTGGACTGCGTATCCGGTCGTGACCATTTTCTC
>NZ_AMZO01000075.1 GCF_000331515.1 Photobacterium marinum | reverse complement strand
AGCAGGGGCAAGTGACCGTCGACGGTATCCCGCTGAATCAAATCAGCGTCCACCAACTCAGGCAACAGATCGGTGTCGTGCTACAGGAGAATTTCCTGTTCAACAAAACCGTCAGCGAAAACATCGCCCAGTCTCGCCCACAAGCCAGCCTGGAAGAGATCATTGAAGCCTCAAAGCTTTCCGGTGCACATGAGTTCATTCTCAAACTGCCGATGGGTTATGACACAGTACTGGCCGAAGGCGGTCAGTCGCTGTCCGGTGGCCAACGGCAGCGACTGGCGATTGCCCGTACCCTGCTTTCCGATCCAAGGGTGCTGATCCTCGATGAAGCCACCAGTGCGCTGGATGATGAATCCCAGGCGCTGATCCAATCCAATATGGCCGACATAGCCAAAGGGCGCACCGTGATCACCATTGCCCACCGGCTCTCTACCGTCCGGGACTGCGATCGGATCATCGTGCTTCATCAGGGCAGTATCATCGAACAGGGCAGCCATCAACAGCTGCTGGAACATGGCAAACAGTACAAACAGTTATGGCAGCTAC
>NZ_AMZO01000074.1 GCF_000331515.1 Photobacterium marinum | reverse complement strand
AGCAGGGGCAAGTGACCGTCGATGGGATCCCGCTGAACCAAATCAGTGTCCACCAACTCAGGCAACAGATCGGTGTCGTGCTGCAGGAGAATTTCCTGTTTAACAAAACCGTCAGTGAAAACATCGCCCAGTCTCGTCCACAAACCAGCCTGGAAGAGATCATTGAAGCCGCAAAACTTTCCGGTGCACATGAGTTCATTCTCAAACTGCCGATGGGTTATGACACCGTACTGGCCGAAGGCGGTCAGTCGCTGTCCGGCGGCCAGCGGCAGCGACTGGCAATTGCCCGTACCCTGCTTTCCGATCCAAGGGTGCTGATCCTCGATGAAGCCACCAGTGCGCTGGATGATGAATCCCAGGCGCTGATCCAATCCAATATGGCCGACATAGCCAAAGGGCGTACCGTGATCACCATTGCCCACCGGCTCTCTACCGTCCGGGACTGCGATCGGATCATCGTGCTTCATCAGGGCAATATCATCGAACAGGGCAGCCATCAGCAGCTGCTGGAACATGGCAAACAATACAAACAGTTATGGCAGCTAC
>NZ_AMZO01000073.1 GCF_000331515.1 Photobacterium marinum | reverse complement strand
TTCCAGATGTTATTGGCGTAGTCTCGAATACTACGGTCTGAGCTGAACTTGCTCATCAATGCAGTGTTTAGAATTGCTTTGCGTGCCCAGTTCGCCTGGTCACGGTATTCTGCATCGATTTTCTCGTGAGTCTTCACGTAGTCGGCAAAGTCAGCCAGTACCAGGTATGGGTCACCGCCGTCCAGCAGGTTGTGGCGAATTGCCGCAAGCTGGCCCGGGTGGCCTGGTGTGAACTCATCAGTTTCCAACAGATCCAGAGCTGCGTGTAGTAAGCTATCAGCATGGTAATAACGGTATGGGTCGTAGCCCTCTGCTTTAAGTTTTTGCACTTCATCTACCAGCAGACCGAAGATGAAGATGTTGTCTTCGCCGACTTCTTCACGCATCTCTACGTTTGCGCCGTCCATAGTACCGATTGTCAGGGCACCGTTCAGAGCGAACTTCATGTTACCTGTACCAGATGCTTCTTTACCTGCAGTAGAGATCTGCTCAGAAACATCAGCAGCCGGGAACAGAATTTCTGCAAGGCTTACGCGGTAATCTGGGATAAAGACAACTTTCAGCTTGCCGCCAAGACGCGGGTCGTTGTTAACTTTCTCTGCAATTTTGTTGATAGCAAAGATAATGTCTTTAGCCAGCGCGTAACCCGGAGCAGCTTTCGCACCAAAGAAGAATACGCGAGGGTGCATATCAAATGTCGGATCATTAATCAGACGGTGGTACAGCGACAGGATGTGAAGCAGGTTCAGGTGCTGACGCTTATACTCGTGCAGACGTTTAATCTGGATGTCAAAGATTGCATTAGTATCTAGCTCGATACCCATGTTTTCCTGAACCCAGTCAGCCAAACGTTGTTTGTTTTCTTTCTTCACTGCC
>NZ_AMZO01000072.1 GCF_000331515.1 Photobacterium marinum | reverse complement strand
ATCCGCAAGAAAGTCGAATCCGAATATGAGACCGATGCCAATGCCACCAGCTTCCTGACCGAAGCGGTGACCGGGATCGAAACAATCAAGACCACCGCTACCGAGCACCGTTTTTTACAGCAGTGGCAGCGCATCCTGAGCCAGCAGCTAAACCGCAGTTTCGATGCTCAGAAATCCGGCCTGATCGCCGGCCAGGGCATCGCATTGATCCAGAAACTCACTGCCGCCCTGCTGCTTTGGTGGGGCGTCAGCGAAGTGCTTAACGGCGAGCTCTCACCGGGCCAGCTGGTTGCCTTCAATATGTTGGCCGGTCACGTTACCCAGCCGGTACTGCGCCTGGCCCAGATCTGGCAGGATTTTCAGCATACCCTGATCGCCCTGCGTCGGGTCGGCGATATTCTTGATGAGCCAAGAGAAAACAGCAAACAGGGGCTGGCATCAGTGCCGGAACTTCAGGGCGGCATTGAATTCAGCAACATCCGCTTCCGCTACCACGAAGATGCGCCAGAAGTATTGGCCAACCTGTCACTGACCATTGAACCGGGGCAGTTTATCGGGATCACCGGACCGTCAGGCTCTGGCAAAAGTACCCTGACCCGTCTGTTGCAACGCTTGTACGTTCCCCAGCACGGACAGGTACTGGTTGACGGGATGGATCTCGCCATCGCCGATCCGGTTTCCCTGCGCCGGAACATGAGTGTGGTCTTGCAGGAAAGTATCCTGTTTTC
>NZ_AMZO01000071.1 GCF_000331515.1 Photobacterium marinum | reverse complement strand
GGGAGGATGTTTAACCGGACTATCGAAGGCAACATAGGCAGCAGTTGGAAATAATCCTAAGAGAGAGATTGAACCATGACTACAAATGGTCAGACACAACGATTCGACAGAGCAGAATTTAAGGCGACTGTAGAAAAGCACCTAACAACTACTTACGCAGTAACGCCTGAAACAGCAAGCGCGCGTAACTGGTACATGGCAATGGGCCGTGCACTGGCTGAAATCAGCACAGGTAACCTGCTTGAAACTGAAAAGCAGCTTGCCGAAGAGAAAGCACGCAGCGTTAACTACCTATCTCTTGAGTTTCTTATTGGCCGCCTGACAGGTAACAACCTGATCAGCATGGGCTTGTACGAAGAAGTAGCGGCTGTAATGGAAGAGTTGGGTCAGAACCTGACAGACCTTCTTGAAGAAGAACGTGACCCTGCACTAGGTAACGGTGGTCTGGGTCGTCTGGCTGCATGTTTCATGGACTCCCTGGCTGCACAGGAATACCCTGCAATTGGTTACGGCCTGCACTATGAATATGGTCTGTTCCGTCAGTCGTTCGAAAACGGTCGTCAGGTAGAGTCACCAGACGGTTGGCGTGGTGCAGAGGGTTACCCTTGGGAAGTTATCCGTCCGGAGCTTGCTCAGACTGTTAATCTTTACGGTCACGTTGAATCTTACACTGATGAAAACGGCCACACTTGTCGTCGCTGGGTTCCAGGCATGACTGTTGAAGGTATTGCATGGGATCTGCCAATCGTAGGTTACGACAATAACAGCGTTTACCCACTGCGTCTGTGGGAATGTCGCTCTCCAGCACCTTTCAACCTGGCTCGCTTTAATGACGGCGACTACGTTGGTGCTCAGTACCCGGCTCTTGAAGCGGGTAACGTAACTAAAGTTCTGTACCCGAATGACAACCACGATCAGGGTAAAGCACTTCGCCTGATGCAGCAGTACTTCCACTGCGCATGTTCTGTAGCGGACATCCTTCGTCGTCACATTGGCGCTGGCAACACAATTGAAGATCTGGCTAAGCTTGAAACTATCCAGCTGAACGATACTCACCCGACTATCGCAATCCCTGAACTGATGCGTGTTCTGATTGATGAGTACAAGCTGGGCTGGGACAAGGCATGGGAAATTTGTTCTCACACCTTTGCTTACACAAACCACACACTACTTCCTGAAGCTCTGGAAACATGGTCTGAGTCTCTGATTGCTCAAATGCTTCCACGTCACATGGAAATCATTTTCGAAATCAACCACCGCTTCATGAAGCTGGTTGAGAAAACATGGCCTGGCAACAATGAAGTGAAGCGCAAGCTTTCAATCATTGAAGAAGGACCGCAGCGTATGGTTCGCATGGCTAACCTTTGTGTAGTCAGCACTTACGCAGTTAACGGTGTTGCGGCACTTCACTCTGAACTGGTTAAACGTGACCTGTTCCCAGAGTTCAACGAGTTGTTCCCTGGTCGC
>NZ_AMZO01000070.1 GCF_000331515.1 Photobacterium marinum | reverse complement strand
GAGTCAATGAAGTCACCGGGTGGATTCAGTCGTCTGTATGATCAGCTTGATAATGCAAATGTTAAAGAAAGCAAGCATTTGTATGTTGATGGCAATGGTGATTTCGTTACTAAAGGCAAAGAAAATATTACTGAAGCTCATAAGCTTGAGAGTGGCGACTTGGCTCTAGATAAAGTCAAAGCTGCGGTGAGCAAGGAGTATGGTCAGGGGGTGGCAGATGCAGTCTTTGCTGATCTGAAAGCAACCGATCTTGCCAGTGATGGAAAAGGGATTGATATTGCCGGCTTGAACAAAGTTCACCGAGCTATTGAACAACAGTTGTCTCCAGTGAGTGCTACTTTATTTGTTTGGAAGCCAAGTGATCACAGTAAACTAGGCCATGCTGCCTTACAAATTGGGCAGGGGCGTGTTCAGGTTGATGCGCAAGATGCGCCTGAGTTCAATCAGAAAAACTATGTCAGTTGGTGGCCGCTGGACAGTAAGTCATTTAATCCAAAACGAATTATGGGTGTAGTGGCATCACCACATGAAACTTTGGCGTCAGATGTAGAGTCAGAAGAAAACGATAACTTCGGTATGCATGATGGTGATCGTAGGCTGGAGCGGTTCATAGAAAAACTCAATGCTGTGAAAGGTGTTGATGCTAAGTTTAAGGATATTTCTGAAGCGTTCACAATGACCGCTTTGATGAATCCGGAAATGCTTGAGTCTGCAGGTATTCCGCCGCATGTTTATGAACCGTTTGTCGAGCAGTGGAATGATACTAGCTATGACATGATGGATGTCGCCAAACGTTTTGCAGAAGAGTTGCAACATCAGGCTAAGGCAAACAGTAATTCAGCCTTGATGGAAAAACGTATTGGTAATGTAGTTCGTCAGTTTGCAGATCGTGCATTGGATGAAATTGAAGCGTTTAAGACTCAGGAAGCCGAGCAGGGGCGGGTATTCCGCATTAACCTTGAAGGGCTTGATGTCGCGGCAATGCAGGCTGAATGGAACAGGTTAAGCAATGACCCGGATGCGCGATACCAACTGGTGACTAAGAACTGTTCAACTAC
>NZ_AMZO01000069.1 GCF_000331515.1 Photobacterium marinum | reverse complement strand
CACCCGGTGACTTCATTGACTCATCCGAAGCCGCCATAAGGGCTGATGACTCATCAATTCTGACCTCAATCTGCGACAGCAGTGATTTCATCGCAGGCAAGCGCCCCGAATCCGGATGGCCAAGTACGTAACCCTCAACTTGTTTGCGTAGATTAGTCAGTATATCTATTGCATCATGATCTGGTGTGTCCTGTATAGCCGCATGGTAGTCAGCCAAAGCATCAACAACGTTCTGATAACTCTCACCTCGAACCTTGCCTTTCACATATGCGGAATCAAGCAACTCTGATACAGACATCAGTTCAGATTTTAGGTTGTACTGCCAGGCCCCTTCTACTTTCTGGGCCAAAATACGTGTACGTCCATCATGGTGAGAGATAACTTTTTCATTCACTTGAAAAAGTTTATCTGGCAACTGTTCATAGCTGTCATAATTAGCAAGAATAAAGCGCTCGACGGATTTAATCTGATCTGTATCGTCAGGGTCTTCAACAAAAATGAGCTTAGCTTCGTCACCATTTCCTGGCCAAGCTCGCACTTCGAAACCGGCTTCGCCCTCTTGTACCAACATGTTGCGCTCAGAACGCAAGGAATAAAACGGCATTGACTCGCGTAACTTCCTCTCAAAAGCATTGCGTTGACTATCAATCTTAGTCTTATCTGTATCTTCGGTGTCGATCGTCACCGTTTCTACTTGCTTGCTCTTACCTGACAAAGCTTCTAATTCACCAACGGCTTGACGGTTTTCCTTCTTCGCTGCAATTTCAAGTTGGGCTTCCTGCAATGCCTGACCGTATTTAAACAGTGCCTTTGGCGTCCAGATACCAACATTCGGCGTCCAAGTATGACCGATCAACTTATCCGCACCACCGGCCTTTAGTACCTTCGCCACCGTAGTTGAACAGTTCTTAGTCA
>NZ_AMZO01000068.1 GCF_000331515.1 Photobacterium marinum | reverse complement strand
GCACCTTATTGCGGGCGTTATGCCCCTAAAAGCTATGTGATTTGCACTCAAATGCTTTGGTGTTCAAGAACACCATCTCTCCGGCAATTTCGTTCATCAACCGGCTGCTCCTTAGGTTCGTCGAAATGTCGGTTGTGAATGTATTTGTTGCCTTGAGTTCTGAGTTGTTTGGCTTCAGTTCAACACGCGAGGTCCTTTGGTTGAAACGGTGTTTCCCTCGGCTATTAATTTGGCGTTTGCAGCCTGTGTGACTCCGCATTGGTTGTCATGCAAGTTCGGTTTGCTCAAAGTCGCTGAAATTTCAGTAAGAATATTGAAGTTGGTAATTGCTGTGAGTTCTGTCGTAAGGACGTTGCGCGTTGCTTGTTTTGCTGCCAGGTAAGGAAAGTATTCTTGGTGCGGCATAACAAAGGCATCAAGGCGACTTGTTACACTCGGCGTTTTTGGTTTTGAGTTCAGTGGGCTTGGTGGGTTGGTCGTGGCGCACCTTATGCCAAGCGTTATGGCTTAAAAGCACAG
>NZ_AMZO01000067.1 GCF_000331515.1 Photobacterium marinum | reverse complement strand
CTTTTCGGTATAACGAACTGTGAATTTGGCTGGCTTTGTCCGCAGCTCGCTTGATTTTCCAGTTGTTCTCGCTGTCAGAAATGCCAGAAATATCATCGAAAAAAGTTCCTAATTTTTGGCTAAGGGTTATCAGGTTTTAATCCTTGCTATTTTCCCCGTAGCTTTCGATTTAAATCTGTTGGCAAAGAGCAATTCTTTGTCCTGTGTCTACTGCTCCAATTCCTCTGAAAATCACCCGCACAAAATCCATTAAAAAGAGGCTAGGTGTATAATATTTAAGGCTAAAATTGAGCGATTTCAAATTTATACATTTTGTTTGTTGTATGATGCCTTAATCATATGGCAGGTAAATAATTCTGTTCGGCGGTAGCGTGCCAAATTTAAGTTAACTACTTGAAATATAGCCATAACAAAGGCATCAAGGTGACACGTTACACTCGGCAGTTTTGGTATGGAGTTTAGTGCGCTTGGTAGGTTCGGTGTCGGTGCACCTTATGCCCGGCGTTATGGCACAAAAGCACAGGCAACGTGGTTTTTGCTTCAAGCTCTGCGGGTCAAGTTTAGCGGCTATTAAGTCGATCTTCTCTGGCGATATATCTGAACGCTTTCAGTGTATAACGAACTGTGAATATAGCGGGTTTTGTCCGCAGCACGCTTGATTTGCCTGTTGTGTTTGTTGTCAGAAATGCCAGAAACTTCATCGATAATCAGCTTTTAAATTTTGGCTAAAGGCTAACAGATTTCAGTTTTCACAAACCTTCCCGAAGCTTCTGGTTTATATCTGTTGGTAAAAAGCCATTCTTTGTCCTGTGGCTACTGATTTTACTAGTTGGTTCATGAAGTTATGTATCAATTTCTGTTCGGTTTTTATCGGTAGGGTAAACTGGCAGGTGTTCGAACTGGTATTTCTGTCGCGGAAGCGTATCTGGTAAGTGACTAAATTTCCTTGAGTTTGCCATAATAAGGCAATCAAGGTGATCCATTGCACTCGGTGGTTTTGGTTTGAAGTTCGGTGTGCTTTGCTGGTTTAGTGCGGGGCACCTTATTGCAGGTGTTAGCCCTTGAATTGAGTTCGGTTTATGAACGTAAATGTATGATATATCAATCGATTAAATTTTAATTGGCTCTCAATGTCTTTTGTTTCATCATGTTCTATGGTTTTTTAATGTCATTATAACCCTATTTCAACTAATAGGGATTTAGAGTTATGGTTAGACAATGTCCTGCGATATCGAATATATCATTTGATCAAGATAGTTTAGATGCAATCGCTGAAATTCAAGAGATTCATGATCTAAAAAAATATGGTCGTATCGCAGTTTTTCTTGGGCATTTTTTAACTATATTTGGTGGTGTGGGTCTAAAGGGGGCTTCGGGATCTGGTGCTTTAAGGTTAGAAAATAAAATGTTATTTAAGCTTGGTGCTTCTGATGCAAATCAAGCCAGTTGGAACTTGACCCAAGTTAATTGGGAATATTTTCTCATGTCTTTTCAAGGATTAGACCGATTAGCTCTACAGCAAATAGAAAAAATAGCATATAGGCAAGCTCATTTACATATATCAAAATCTAAAGAGTATCAATTCTGGCGTTCTATCTACTTAGGGTGTACACCAAATGTTAAATAGATTTTTGTTGCTTGCTTTATGTTTATTTTCATTTTCAGCTCATTCTGAGTTAACTGAAGAGATGAAATATGGTTCAGTATTGCTTCAAATAAATGTGGCTAAATTTGAGGAAAAGCAAACGGAGTGTATGAATCGTGTTAGAGATTATAGGTTGCCGGTTGAGGAGAGAGAAGTACTTAAAAAGCTTGATGCTAGTATTTCAAAAGGGCTGTATTTCTTGTATAAAAAATCATTTGATGATTGTACTCAACCTGAATTATTTGAGCTTTCACAGACATTGCTTCAATTGCAAGAGCTGAATAAAAAAGAAAATAATAAAGTTATTAATGAGCAAATTCGTCTAATAAGACAATTGGTGTTTACTGGTTCCGATATATACAATCAAAGGTTTTATGACTCTCTGTCAGAATTCGAGAAGGAGATACTCGAGAGTATTCCGTCATTCAAAAAGCCATTTGATTCTCTTCAAGTATTAGATGTTATTCAAAGCTTTTCTCAAGCCGAGTAAACACATCTGGCTAACAAGGCAATCAAGGGTGACGCTTTACATTCGGTGGGTTTGGTATAAAGTTTGGTGCGCTTTGCTGGTTCAGCGGGGCGCACCTTATTGCAGGCTACATGGACTCCCCCGGTTGTCAATAACAGCGTCAGGTGATAGAAGGTTTGGGACTGCCGCTCTACATTCGGTCTGTTTACTGGCTTTCGATGCCATGACCCGGTGAAGTTGGTTAATCCGTTAGAAAACAGC
>NZ_AMZO01000066.1 GCF_000331515.1 Photobacterium marinum | reverse complement strand
GTTCTTTCTTTTAGCAAGTTAGGATGCTTTCTAAGCCAGTGTTTGCTGTTAGTTGTCTTGGTGTAGTTCCTTCTTGGCTTGACCAACATATTTTCGTTTTTTAAATACTTAAATAAGCCGTCTCGCCCCAACTTTATTCCTTGCCGCTTAAGCTGGGGCTTAATCAACAGATATAGCTTACGAGTGCCGACTCGTGGCATAAACTGCCGCCAGTACATCACCATTTTTTTCACTGGCAAAAGCTCGTCAGCACGCGCCTCCAGACGTCGTTTCCATTGATACACCGCTTGCCGGGATAAGTTGAACAGCCTGCATGCAGAAGCCAGTTTTACTTTCCCTTGTTCTTTGGCAAGCCAGAGCGTTCGGCTAAGTACTTTTTTTCTAAATCTATGCCATGTTCTTTCTTAAGAATTTCCACCATGTCGCCATAAATCATGTTCTTCATTTCGGCATTGGCGAGGGCTTTTTCAAGTCGCTTAATTTTTTGCGCTGGCGTTTCTTTGGATTTCGACATAGAAGGAAAGTGCTCAATTGGTTTCGACCAATCCAACTTACCATGCTTTC
>NZ_AMZO01000065.1 GCF_000331515.1 Photobacterium marinum | reverse complement strand
CACCCGGTGACTTCATTGACTCGTCCGAAGCCGCCATAAGGGCTGATGACTCATCAAGGCTGACCTCTATCTGCGACAGCAGCGATTTCATCGCAGGCAAACGGCCAGAATCAGGATGACCAAGTACGTAACCCTCAACTTGTTTGCGTAAATTAGTCAGTTTATCTATTGCATCATGATCTGGTGTGTCCTGCATAACCGCATGGTAGTCAGCCAAAGCATCAACAACGTTCTGATAACTCTCACCTCGAACCTTGCCTTTCACATATGCGGAATCAAGCAACTCAGAAACAGACATTAACTGAGACTTAGCAGCAGCGTTAACCTCACCTAACCCTTCCAGATTGACACCTGACACCTGAATTTCTTTACGGCGAACATCCTGCGAACCATGCTTAACTGAAGCCGAAATACCATTATCCGTTGATTTCGTAAACATGGATGTAATGGAAGTACCGGTATTCTGGGCCCGAACGCCAGCATTGATTTGCAAGCGATTGACAGCCTGTGTCGCACCATCCAAAGCATCCTGTTCTTCATCGGTCAAACCTTCGCTAAACCGGCCGTCTGCACGTGATTGCCCCTCTGCATCAACATGACTTGTTGTGTCACCTTGCGCATGACCTTGGTACTGCTTGCCAGATAAACCGC
The DNA here is from genome assembly GCF_000331515.1 of Photobacterium marinum. GTDB lineage: Bacteria > Pseudomonadota > Gammaproteobacteria > Enterobacterales > Vibrionaceae > Photobacterium > Photobacterium marinum. The sequence continues at coordinate 7,421 of NZ_AMZO01000065.1, read as the reverse complement.
TACCTGACGCGCCTTCACGATCAGGACGATCCCCTTCATTTTGCTTCGCCCCTTCAGCATCTGCTTGGACCTGAGACGCTTCACTCTCAGCGGCCAATTTATCTTGTTTGCCACGGGAACGAGCATCATCAGAGGCACTACGTGCTTCATTTTCAGCAGCCTTCGCACGGTTTTGCTGTGCAAGCGCTTCAGCTTTACGATTATCAGCCTCAACCTTCGCATCAGTAATATCTTGCTCAGCTCCGGCGCGATTTTGCTCGCCTTTTGCCACGCCCGCTTCAGATTTCGCCACAGAATCTTTAGCGTCATCCTTACTTTCAGCAATCTGCTGCTGTGACTTGGTCAAATACTCGCTTGTTTTAGCTTTAGACTGATCAAGTTGCGCCTCGACATCATCAAGAATGCCTCCGGCAAAATGTTCCCGCCACGAGTTACCAGATTCGCCCTGGTACATCTTATGTCCATCGAGCTTATCAAGCCCTTGGGTCATTGCGGTTAACTCTTCTGTAACGGCATCAGATTCACCTTTCACCGCCTCTCTCTGCACCTGACCATTGCTAGCCAATGCTTCCTGATCAGTCGATTCCAGCTGAGCTTGTGATCCTGAAACAGCCGCTAATTGCTTCTCTTTTTCCTGTTCCAAGCGCTGGCGATCTGCTTCTGCCTGAGCTTTGTCGCCCATTGCGTTTTGCGCCGCTTCATTTTGCTCGGCATGTTCACTAACTGCGTTGGTCTGCATTGACATCTCGGATTTGGCAACCACATTATCCAAGATATAGCCCACGCCATTGCTAAGGCCTGTGCCTTTGAATTCAATTCGGTTACTGCCAGCCTGTGCTGTCAGTTTTAATGTTTTGTGCTGCCAAGAGGCATCATCATCAGAAGAGGAGAAAACAACATCACCGTTCCAAAGAACCTCGAAACCTTCGTTGTTCGTAATTGCTTCATGATCTCGATTTGCAAAATCAAAACTCAAGGAGATAAGCTCCCCTTTAGTCAGATTCGATAAGTCTTGGTACAAGCTTGTATTGCCCGCGACATCCAGCTCACTAACCCGTGAACCATGTCCATCGTCACTGTTGCCATAACATGCGGCAGCATAAGATGCTTCAATCCCGTTTGTTGCCCCCCAACCATGACCACCTTGTTCAAAATCACCATTGACGATCAAATTCGGACTCTGCGTGGTATCAGATGCTTCATCAACATCCAGATCATTTTGCATGACATCCAAATCAGGGGTTTTAACATCACTGACTCCGCCAACCAGATTATCGCCTAAGTCTGTTCCAACCTCTTCGATTTCATCCATCTGGAATCCATCAAGCTTAGTAATTTCCGGGGTTGCAATTGCGCCACGGCCTTTGCGGGTACCTGACGAGGATGCATCGTCACCATGAACCAAATAGTTAATCGCCTGGCTACCACCTACGCCCAATACGGTTTGTTTAATCGTATCGAAGAGCGAAGACAGCTTATTGCTCTTAGTATTGCTGGAAGCCACCGCCAGGCTGTAGAAATCACCGTTACCAATCTTGATAGCGACGTTATTTTGCGCATAAGAGGCATTAATACCCAGACCATCTCCGACATGGATATTAACGTTGGCCTTACCTTTCATCACAGCGACATTGAGGCCATCGCCCACTTTGGTGTTGACGTTATACTTGCCCCAAGCCACATTCACGGAAATACCATCACCGACTTTGGTGTTAATGTTGGCATCACCGTAAGTGGCCGTCACACTTAAACCATTACCGACTGTGGTAACGATGTTTGCTTTACCTTTTGCGGCAGTAACCTGCATACCATCGCCGACCTTAGTCACGATGTTGCCTTTACTCCACAGCGCATTAAAACTGTCACCGTTACCCACCTGAGTAACAATGTTAGCTTCGCCTTTAGCCAGAACGACATTACGTCCATCACCAACTTTGGTGATGACATTCGCCTTACCCCAGGCACCGGTATAATCATTACCGTCACCGATGTGGGTAATGATATTTGCCTTACCATGGACAACGGACACTTCCTGGCCATCACCCACCTTGGTAATCAAGTTAGCTTCACCCTTGGCAAAGTTATAACGATCGCCCTCACCGACATGAGTAAAGACGTTGGCGTTACCCCAACCAGCATTAACACCTAAACCGTCACCCACTTTTGTGATGATATTGGCCTTACCTTTGGCAAACCCCAGAGTCATACCATCACCAACATGGGTCATCACATTACCGATGTCTGATAACAACAATCCAACCGTGGTTCCATCACCGACCTTAGTCAGGATGTTACCTTTACCGGCAAGCACCGCTGCAGTGGTAGCATCACCCACATGGGTAACCACGTTCGCTTTAGCTGCCGCAACTACCCCCATAAAGTCGTCACCGACCTTAGTTACGATATTTGCTTCGCCTAGCGCCAGCACCCCCGTCAGTCCATCGCCGACATGGGTCATGATGTTTGCTTTTCCGAACATCGCTGCCAACGTTGTTCCATCGCCAACTTTAGTCATGATATTGGCTTTACCGGCGAACAAACCAATGCTGGTCCCATCACCGACATGGGTAAAGATATTAGCAGTACCGACCATTAGGCCAGCCGTCAGTTCATTACCCACTTTGGTCAAGATATTTGCTTTACCGACCATTGCCGCAAATGTATTGCCGTCACCGATGTGAGTGAAAATATTTGCTGCACCGACCATTGCCGCCATCGTGGTTCCGTTACCGATCTTGGTCGCAATATTGCCTTTAGCTACCATCAAAGCGACTGACAGACCATCACCAATATGGGTATAGACGTTAGCAGCGGCAACCATCAAAGCAAGAGCATTACCGTCACCGACTTTGGTAAAGACATTACCCACACCGCCCATCAGCGCCCAGGCATCCCCTTCACCGACATGGGTGAAAATATTACCGCCACCAACCATGGCCGCAATAGAAGTACCATCACCGACTTTAGTAAATATATTGCCAACAGCTCCCATTACCCCAATGGTCTGACCGTCACCGACATGAGTGAGCACGTTACCAACACCCAACATCACGCCTGTTGTATTGCCGTGGCCTACTTTTGTCAGGATATTCGCTCCACCCAGCATCACACCAGTTGTAGAACCATCACCAACATGGGTCATGACATTGGCACCACCGCCCATGACAGCCAGCGAGTTACCCTTACCCTTTTTAGTCAGGATATTGGCACCGCCTAATGCTATCGCTGTGGTATCAGACGATTCCATGTCGTCGCTAATATGGGTAATGATATTCGCACCGCCAAGCATGCCGGAGATCAGATCACCATTACCAAATTTAGTCAGCACATTTGCGCCACCAACCAGAGCTGAAGCAACATCGCCTTTACCGACATGGGTCATCACATTGAACCCACCTGCCGCAAGCCACATCGCATTTCCGTTGCCAACCTGGGTATGAGTGTTGTAGCCGCCAAGCATCACAACTCGACTATCACCGTTACCCTTGTGAACAGAGATATTGCCGTATGCCAGCAAGTTCGCTAAATACTGCCCATCACCGATACGCACCAACACATTAACCGCACCGCCAGCATACACATCCATCTTACCTTTCTGGCTTTGGTGAACCAGTACGTTGGCAAGACCTGCGCCACGGAACGTTAAATCGCCTTCTAACCCACTCTTAACAACGACATTGGCACCACCACCTCCTTCAAAGTCGGTATTACCATACTTTGAGCTGTGCAAAATAACGTTGGCAATACCGCCACCGTCAAAGTTAACATCACCTCTGGTTACACTCGAACGGATAACATTCGCTGCACCGCCACCTTCAAAGTTCACATCACCGGAACTTTCACCACTAGAGGTAGAAGGGGTAAACAACGTCTGATCACTATATTCTTCTGTGTGCGCTAAACGCTGGGACGAACTACGAACGCCAGTAACCGAGTAATGGTGATCGCTAAGTGAATAGCCACCAGTTGACATTGAATGGTAGCCATTGGCGGCAGAGATATCTTCATTCGCTAGATCCGCGGTGAAATCTCCGGTCTTATACCATGATTCTGCGTAGTACTTGAGCGCACCAGTTTCAGGATCATTAGCTAACTTAACCACAACAACTTTAGTGTGCCAGCCATCGAGCATTCCATACACATAAGTATTCTTGCCACGATTAGACTTCACGGCCGACACATCAAAAAGTTCTTTGTTGTACCGAATCGCCCACCCGCTCATTTTGGCATCAGATAACGTGACATCATCTGCATTAATGTGGGCACCACCTGCATATGGATGCCACTCATACTCAGTCAAGTCATCCACCACGCCTTCAGTTGTGAAAGTCTGGCGGTGTTCAACGGTGAGATTAGACAGACGATAAGCGCCATTGATATTAACGGCATTAAAACCCGATGCTGATGAGATATCCTGGTTGGCTAGGTCCGTGAGGTGGTTACCTTCTTTATACCAAGCAGTGGAGTAATACGTTAACTTGCCGGTTTGAGGGTCATTGCGCAACTGCACTTTATTTATTTTAGTATAAGTGCTGTCAGCAAAGGCGAAGAGGTAAGTGTTTGGTTCACGGTTCGATTTAATCCCCGTCACCTGCTGAGACTCCAGGATCCATGAGCCCCCCATCGTCGCCCGGGTTAACACTATCTCTTCAGCTCGAGCTGTTGCCAGAGCTACACCCGAAGTCTCACTGTCAGCCCCCTGACGGGTAATATCATTGTACCCGCCAGCCCCGGCAAAATTAATGTTACCATGAGCAACATCAGAGTGAATATTGTTATATCCACCAAAGCCCTCGAAACGGATATTGCCCCGAGTAGCGGCATATTCGTCCTGGTGGTTGCGGGTACGCTTTATTGAGTTATACCCCCCGGCACCGCTGACACTGATGTCACCGCTTTGTCCGACACGCTCAATGTCGTTATAAAATCCGGCCCCCTTAAATACAATATTGCCGGACGCTACTCTTGAGCTGATGATGTTTGAAGCGCCGCCACCGTCAAAAGTAACATCACCGCCAGACCCCTGATATTGATCAAACCAAGTCCGATCAAGCTTATTACCGGCCCCAGCACCTTCAAACGAAAGGCTGCCATGGTTGGTTTCATGCCACAAGGCGTTGTACCCACCAAGCCCTTTAAATGAAACATTGCCGCTTTGCCCTTTGCGAGTTAACTCGTTATAGGCGGAACCACCACCAAACGTTAAATCACCGTTGGCACCGGTATGGTCGATAACGGATGCAATAGAAGCTTGTCCAACGACAATATTGCCATTGCCCGTCTTATCGACCGACAAGCTTCCAGAAGCACCATATACGCCTAAATTACCGTCGGTATCAGTAATATCTATACCACCACCAGCACCATAAACATTATCGTCACCGGAACCGGTGTAAATGTCGACATAAAAACCACCGGTTACGATTTCGTCATTACCACCATAAGCGTTAATGGTACCGCCGAAACCTAGGGCAACAAGCGTATTGTCTCCATCGTCTCCATCCATACTTCCGGTAAAGAAAAACTCAAGACTCCTACCAACTCCATCTATGAAATCTTTGACATCATTTTCAAAAAAGTCTTTGACATCATTTTCGAAAAACTCGGCAGTATCCTCTGCTGCATTTTCCACCCAATCGATAGTATCTTCGACGGCCCCTTCAACCCAATCTCCGACGTCTTCGGCAGCTCCTACGACCCAATCACCAACGTCTTCAAAAAAATCTACAACGTCGCCCATAATATTCCTTATAAATCATCAAATTAAAAAAGATTGCGCAACTCGCACCAGCTTTCTGTTTTTCTTGTCAATTTTGATTCTGAAGGTACTTGCCCGTTGTCCTCTATAAGGCTTTAAAATTCGGTTGCGTAAATCCTCCACAACCTCCTGGACATGCCCGTGAGGTGCTATCAGCTCAGGAATGAAAACATGATTTCCCGACTGCCAATCTGAGTGAATGATTTGACGTCCTTCATTTAAAATTTCTTTTTTATTTTGTTCAGACAAAAACGCCCAATTGCAAAATGCAACTGGACGACAATTTTCTGATTCGTAATAACTGAACTGATTTAACTCAATAGAATGAACAATTCTCTGATACCACTGTGCAACGGTATATTTTTTATGGAGTGGAGAATATTGACTTAACAACATTACCCCAACTATAACCTTATGGAGTTCTTCTTTATTAAGTTCAGATGTATCAACTCTAACAACCATTAAAGTACCACTTTATTTTTTTGCTTTTGTTGTTCGCTTACTTGTTGTCTTTTTTTCTAATACATTTTGAGTATCACCTTTGTTTTCTACGGCTTTTGAATCTTCACCAACAGATAAAAAACCAGCAGCTACAAGCTTTTCAAACTCAGCTTCCATACGCGGGTCTTCCAGCATATTTTTTATCATCGACACCATGTACATGAAGCCAGAAGCAGGCATGTGAACAACTTGCTTAAATTCCAGTTCATTATCATTTTCAGCCATAATGCCATTAGCCATGTTTTTTTGATTTTGGCCAACAAAGTACAATGAAAAAACACCCTTGTTATAGTTGACGCTAGAAACACTTTGTACAAACTTCTCAGACATAATTGACTACCTTATAAAATATAATGAATATGACATCATCTTCGATACCGTTTCTTTATTTTTTCTGTTGCAACAGAAAAAAAGCCGAAAGATATTACGCTCCTTTCAACCAAGAAACAAAGTAAAAAGCCTTAAACTTTTATTGCAATAAAAACATCAACTTATCATAGATTAATTACTCTAAAGTTGAAAAATTGACGCTTTTAAAATGAGGTTAAAACAATGAAAAATCACACTTTGTTCATTTTTATTTTTTACAATTGAACTTATATTACACGAGTGTTAGCATCGCTCACCCAGTTAATACTAGAACATCTAACAATGAAGCAAAATGACAGACTAACGTTATTATGTATAAAGGTTTATTTAAGCATCACAGAGAATAAGCCACATAACAAAAGTCATGAAAAGGCTTTATCTCATCATGAGAAAGTTGTTTATAAAGATGAGCTAAGAAAAATGGAAAAAGAGCATAATGTTAGAATTTCAACCAAGACAGTTACATTTAAAAAACTCGATAAAATAAAAACACCAGCAATCCTTTTTGATAATCAGGGTGCACCTTTCATTTTAGCCAAAACTAATAAAGAAAAATGTTTAATACAAAAGGCTAATAAAGATAAGCCGGAAGTTTTGCCGTACGATGAACTGTCTTCCAACTGGAACGGAAAATGGCTTGATATAAAACAGCCACAATCCCGGTTTGATATTCGCTGGTTTATTCCTGAATTTCTGAAACATAAACAACTATTAGGTGAAATCTTTTTATTTTCCTTTGTATTACAGATCCTGGCACTGATTTCACCGCTATTTTTCCAGGTAGTCATGGATA
>NZ_AMZO01000064.1 GCF_000331515.1 Photobacterium marinum | reverse complement strand
ACGCCGGGCATAAGGTGCACCAACACCGAACCTACCAAGCGCACTAAACTCCATACCCAAACTGCCGAGTGTAACGTGTCACCTTGATGCCTTTGTTATGGCTATATTTCAAGCAGTTAACTTGAATTTGGCACGCTACCGCCGAACAGAATCATTTACCTGCCATATGATTAAGGCATCATACAACAAACAAAATGTATAAATTTGAAATCGCTCAATTTTAGCCTTAAATATTAGACACCTACCCTCTTTTTAATGGATTTTGTGCGGGTGATTTTCAGAGGAATTGGAGCAGTAGCCACAGGACAAAGAATTGCTCTTTGCCAACAGATTTAAATCGAAAGCTACGGGGAAAATAGCAAGGATTAAAACCTGATAACCCTTAGCCAAAATTTAGGAACTTTTTTCGATGATATTTCTGGCATTTCTGACAGCGAGAACAACTGGAAAATCAAGTGTTCTGCGGACAAAGCCCGCCAAATTCACAGTTCGTTATACCGAAAAGCGTTCAGTTATATCGCCAGAGAAGATCGGCTTAATAGCCGCTAAGCTTGACCCACAGAACTTGAAGAGAAAGCCACGTTGCCTGTGCTTTTAAGCCATAACG
>NZ_AMZO01000063.1 GCF_000331515.1 Photobacterium marinum | reverse complement strand
CACCTTATCGCAAGCGTTAGGCATTAATTTACAGAGAGCAGAATGGATTTAAGAATTTATCAAGATGACTCAGAAGCGATTGGCTTCGTTATAGCAGCATTATTCTCCCAAGCAATTAACCTAGCAGAAATGCAAAAGTGGGCTGAGTCAGTAATCATGGATTGTGATGACTATCCTGATTATATAATTGATTTAATAGGTTATTCTGGATTCTTAAAAGATATTTATACGGTTATAGGTTTTTACCCAGCATCATCTTTATCAGACCGACAATATTTAGCATTGGTAGGTATCGCGGATATTCGCGGTATCGATAGGTTTGATACAACACCGTCAAAGGTTGATGCCTTAGCTGCACTGAAACGAGAACCTGAAATATTGAAAAGATTTATAGCAGAGTTTCCATTTACAGAGCTATGTGCATCAGATGCCTAACAATTGTATCAAGGTGACGCTTTTTACTCGGCAGTTTTGGTACGAAGTCCGGTGCACTTTGCTGGTTCAGTGGTGCGCACCTTATCCTAAGCGTTATGCCTAAGGAATGATGGAGTAATGAATACCACAATACTTGATTTACTGTAAGTCAGTGCAGCGATTGTGATGTGCCGGGTTACTTAATCGTTATGTATAAAGAGAATCTAAGAGAGTTAAGTGTACTTCCTCATGAAGCTAAATGTCAGCTTGGGGTATTACTTAGCGAAGTTGAATCAAGTATTACAAAAGTGTTAGCTCCCGAAAAAGTGTACTGCTGCAAATTTGGAGAAGCGGCCAGTATTATTCATTTCCACCTTTTTCCAAGAACAGTCTTGTTAAGTAAATCGTTTTTAAGCATCTATCCAGAGCAGCAAGGTTTAATTCATGGCCCTCTGTTATTTGATTGGGCTAAAGATTACTACAAAGTTAAAGTCGGTTGTTTTTCTCCTGATACCATAGTTGCTTTCAACAAAATCAAAGCTATTTTGAGTTCTGTTGGCATAACAAAGGCATCAAGGTGACGCGTTACACTCGGCGGTTTTGGCATGGAGTCCGGTGCACTTGGTGTATTTATCGTAGCGCACCTTATGCCAGGCGTTATGGCTTAAAAGCACAGGCAACGTGGCTTTCGCTTCAAGGCCTGTGGGTCAAGTTTAGCGGCTATTACAACGTGGCTTTCGCTTCAAGGCCTGTGGGTCAAGTTTAGCGGCTATTAAGCCGATCTTCTTTGGCGATATAACTGAACGCTTTCCGGTATAACGAACTGTGAATTTGGCTGGCTTTGTCCGCAGCACGCTTGATTTCCCAGTTGTTCTCGCTGTCAGAAATGCCTGAAACATCATCGAAAGAAAGTTATCAAATTTTGGCTAAGGGTTATCAGATTTTAATCTTTGCTATTTTTCCCCGAAGCTTCCGATTTCTATCTGTTAGTAAAGAACCATTCTTTGTTCAATGGCTACTGATTTTGCTAGTTGGCTCATGAAGTTATGTATAAATTTCTGCCCGGGTTTTATCGGTAGGGTAAACTGTCAGGCGTTAGAGCAGATATTTCTGTAGCGGTAGCGTATCTGGTAAGTGATTAAATTTCCTTGATTTTGCCATAACAAGGCAATCAAGGTGATGCGTTACACTCGGCGGTTTTTGTAAGGAGTTCAGTGTGCTTTTCAGGTTCCGTGGGGCACACCTTATTGCAGGCGTTATGCACTAAAAGCGAAAAGCCTTAACTGAAACATGGTCGCACAAGAACATGGATTTCTGTTGTTAGCTTATGCCAATAATACTCAGCTTGAAAAGCCAAATTTTGACTGGTTATTTTGCCAAATAGTCGCGGGTTTTGTGAGCTCACCATTCAGTTCAAAGTTCCAAAATTGATACCCTTGGCTTCTGATTTTCTCACCAATATCAATTTCGAGTTGTTTGGCCCATGCTTAACTCGAAGCTTTCTCTGGTTGAAACGGCGCTTCCCTCGGCTATTAGTTTAGTGTTTGCAGCCTGTGTGACTCCGCATCAGTGTATCATGCAAATCCGGCGTGCTCAAAGTCGCTGAAAGCTAAGTGGGAAATTTTTATTGGTGATTGCTGTAAGTTTTGTTCCAGGAGAATCACGCGTTATAAATTTTGCTGCCAAGTTAGAGTAGTGTATTTGGTGAGGCATAACAAATCGCACCATGTCGACCCGTTACACTCGGCAGTTTTAGTATGAATTGGCTTCAGTGTTTATGGTGGTCAAACTTGGCATTTTCGCGGTAACGGGCGCATGTGCTCAGGCGTTATGTACTATAGGTGATTAAATGATTAGGTATGTTTTTATAATTCTTGTTTTGTTTTCTCCATTTGCTTTTAGTTCAGAGGTAGACTGTGAAAAAGCATTTACGACAATAGATATTAACTATTGTTTAGGGCTTGAACTAGAGGCTGCTGAAAAAGAAATGCAGAGATATTTAACTAAAAGCTTAGAACATCAAAATCATGATCAAGAGTTAGTGCAATCAATACAGCAAGCCCAAAAGCTATGGGAAAAATATGCTGAAGCACATTGTGACTCGGTTTATACAATGTGGCGTGGAGGTACAATTCGAGGAGCTATGGCAATTACATGTCAAATGAGTTTAACTCAAAAGAGAACTCATGAGCTCTGGTCGCAGTATTTAACATATATGGATAGCACAGAGCCAGTTTTACTGGAGCCTCAAATCTAGTTGTTGTATACACGTACATAACAAGGCAATCAAGGTGATGTTACACTCGGCAGTTTTGGTATGGAGTTTAGTGCGCTTGGTTGGTTTGGTGTTGGTGCACCTTATGCCCGGCGTTATGTTGCCTATCATCTAGGGCTTAAGATTTATCATTGTAAATAATTAAAGGGAATTAATCGTATGAGTATAAATACAAAAATGACATCAGAGAAAGTCGCATCAAAAGCAGCAAAAATACTTGCGGATAAGAATGCTTCTAAAACTGCTAAATCATTAGCAGCTTCGGCTTTATCTCAAAAAGATTCACTAAAGCAAACAGGAGCTGAACTCGAAGAGCTAGCTTCAAAAGTTTTGAGAAGTGAAAAATATAATGATGATACTAAAGAGTTGGCGGCATCAGTTCTTGCTCAGTCGAACAAAAGTCGTTAATAAACATGTAGCTGCAACATAACAAAGCAATCAAGGTGACCCGTTACACTTGGCGGTTTTAGTATGAAGTTTTGTGTGCTTTGCTGGTTTATTGTGGGGCACCTTATTGCAGGCTACATG
>NZ_AMZO01000062.1 GCF_000331515.1 Photobacterium marinum | reverse complement strand
AACTGAGCTATCGAGGCAACGGGGCGCATTAAAAAGGTTTTCCGGCTTTGCGTCAACGGTTTTTTGATAAAAAAAGCTTAATCTCTGTTTTTTTATGCTGATTGCTCGTATTTTGAACTTATTGCGCGCTGATATACGAGATTAGCTTTCGGCTAGCGCTTGCTGTTCACGGTTCAGGGCTCGCAGAAGAGCAGGGCGTCGGCTCATCTTCTGGCGGTAATTTTCGAGCCTGGGCGGAAGCTTTTGCTCAAACTTTACTGCCCAATTCAGGGTATGAGTCAACAGGATGTCGGCAACGGTTGGAAAACTCCCAATCAGGAACTCGCTATCAGGCAGCCAGGCTTCTGCTGTTTGCACTGCTTTCTTGAATTCCCAACTCGCGACAGAAAGCATTTTTGGCAGGCGGATCTGCTCGGGTAGGGCAAATTTGTGTTTTCCCATCGACCACAGTGGCTGCTCCAGTTCAGTAATAATAAAACTGATCCACTCCAGATGTTTCGCTGACTCTGCTGTTGCTGATTCCGGTAGCCAGTGGTGTCCATATTTCTCTGCAAGATAGATGCAGATCGCGGCAGATTCGGTAATAACAATGCCTTCATCATAGATCGTAGGTACTTTGCCCTGTGGGCATAGGGAAAGGTAGTCGGCGGCCTTATGTTCGCCTTTGGCAAAGTTGACTAAGCGGTAGCGCCAGTCCATTCCCAGTTCTTCTAATAGCCAGGAGACTCTCAACGAACGTGTTCTGGGGTAGCCATATAGCGTGATCATTTTTCTTCCCTGCGCGAAAAAGCATGGTTATAAACTTAGTCTAAAACCGAGAGGGAGCAAAAAAGATCAATTTTTAGGGATAATTAGGAATGAGGAGATAGAAAAAAGCCTTGTCTTGCGACAAGGCTTTCTTAAGTGGCTCCCCCTGCGGGACT
>NZ_AMZO01000061.1 GCF_000331515.1 Photobacterium marinum | reverse complement strand
CCAAAACCGCCGAGTGTAATGCATCACCTTGATTGCCTTGTTATGGCAAACTCAAAGAAATTTAGTCACTTACAAGATACGCTACCGCAACAGAAATATCTGCTCGAACACCTGCCAGTTTACCCTACCGATAAAAACCGAACAGAAATTGATACATATCTTCATGAGCCAACTCGTAAAATCAGTAGTTACTGGAGAAAGAATTGCTCTTTACCAACAGATATAAATCAGAAGCTTCGGGAAGATTTGTAAAAACTGAAATCTGTTAGCTTTTAGCCAAAATTTGAAAGCTGATTTTCGATGAAGTTTCTGGCATTTCTAACAGCAAACACAGCATTAAAATCAAGCGTGCTGCGGACAAAACCAGTCAATCTCACAGTTCGTTATACCGAGAAGCGTTCAGTTATATCGCCTGAGAAGATCGGCTTGGTAGCCGCTAAGCTTAACCCGCAAAACCTGAAACGAAAACCACGTTGCCTGAGCTACTAGGCCATAACGCCTGCGATAAGGTGTGCCCCATCAAACCAGCAAAGCACACCGAACTCTGAACCAAAACCGCCGAGTGTAACGCATCACCTTGATTGCTTTGTTATATTAAATTAACCCACCAAGCCTAAACATCTTAACCATAAGTTCTGAGCCAAGAATTTACTGTGTTTGCAAATGGCAGCTTTATTGGTACACCAGAGTTTGCGCATTCATTGATTTGAGTAGGGTCTTCCGTTTCTTTGTAAGCTTTCATACCCTTTGAATTTGCCCAATAGTACAAACCCCAGTTGGCCAAATCCCACTTTTCATCATATGGATTATGCTCATAATCAACGTAATAAAGAATGCCATTACTCAATACGAAATTATCGGGGAAATAATCTATGTTCAAACCTAGTGATTTAAGAACCTTTGACATAGCACAAACTTGTTCAATACATGAATCAGGAAGAGAGTCGTCAATTATTAATTCTGTAACAAGATTGCCATCAATATACTCTTTGATGAGATAATTTTTTTCAATGTTTACATCAAGAAGCTTAGGAATTTGAACCCCTGATTTTTCTAAATTTTCATACGCAGAAACTTCAAGCTCTACCTTATTTGAGTCACCAAATGAATAATACGCACATGGTTCATAGTGCATGAGTTTGACGACGTATTGATGTCCTGAGTTTTGAGCTAAGTATGAATATCCAGACTTTCCCTTCCCCAGAAATTTAACAATTTCAAGATCACCAAGATTTGTGGTGATACTGTTACCTACAGCATTTGTAACATCCACTGAATTTTCCTTAATTTATATAACGAATGACATGGACTCCC
>NZ_AMZO01000060.1 GCF_000331515.1 Photobacterium marinum | reverse complement strand
CAAAGGTCACTGAGCCGACGCTTTCGAACTTAGCCTGATCCGTCTCAGCTTCCGGCTCACGCAGGACCGACAGCTTCAGATCATAACCGCTGCGTTCGAACCACAGGTTCTGCCAGTCAACACCGTTGAAGACGATATTGTCTTCACTGCGGATATCTTCAACCAGGTTGTCAATGACGTTACCGCTGACAATGAAACTGTCAACATCTTCGCCACCCTTAAAGGTGTTCTGGTAACCGCCCAGCACCATCATGTCACGGCCTTGGCCGCCATCAAACTGACTGAACTTAGATATCGCAGCCGCAATCAGGTGATCATCACCCTCACCGCCGTTCAATACCGCATGGTAGCCCATCAGCTTGATAACATCGTTGCCTGCACTGCCGTTGACACGGTTATAGTTACCGAAGACATTGGCAAAGTCGTTACCGCCACCCAGTTCAACCTGGTTGTTATTACCGATAGTCACTGAGTAATCCTGATCTTCGCCGGTATCAACACGGTTGAAGTTACCGGATGTCACGACATAATCACGGCCG
>NZ_AMZO01000059.1 GCF_000331515.1 Photobacterium marinum | reverse complement strand
CCTGGCATAAGGTGCGCCACGACGAACTTACCAAGCCCACTAAACTCCAAACCAAAACTGCCGAGTGTAACAAGTCACCTTGATGCCTTTGTTAGGCATTTCCATGTGCGCTGTCCGAGCTTGGAAGGTGAACTCTCAACGCATCCTGCCTTCAAACATGGGATACAACAGCCTCGAAATTGTATTTCCCGATGAACCTTCAACACTTTGAACCAGATACATTTGCATGACAACCTGATGAAGTGTTTCTTAGGGCTGCATCACCGGACTAACAGGCTGAGAAACCGACAGGCTTTTCATTACAGTGTAACGATGAATAATGCGAGGGTTCATTGCTGGAGCTAAAGGCAACAACTGATGAAGCAACCTGCGTTTCGCCATATTTTATGGACAGCCTTGCGATGAACGAATGACCTTTGTGGCATCGTTCTTGAGCGAAGAAATAACCAATAAAAACAGAGTCGCTCTTCAGCATGCCTAACGCCGGGCATAAGGTGCGCCGCGACTAACCCTCCAAGCCCACTGAACTCCAAACCAAAACCGCCGAGTGTAACAAGTCACCTTGATGCCTTTGTTAGGCATTTCCACGTGCGCTGTCCTAACATGGGTGGTGAACGATCAACGCTTCCCGTCCTCGAACATGGAATGCAACAACCTCGAAATTGTATTTTCCCATGAACTATCAGCGATTTGAACCAAATACATTTGCATGACAACCTAATGAAGTGTTCCTTAGGGCTGCATCTCCAGACAGATAGCCAAAGAAACCGACAATTCGTTCACTACATTGTAACGATGAATAATGCGAGAGTTCATTGCCGGAGCTAAAGGCAACAACGGAAGAAACAACATTCCTTTCGCCACACTTTATGGACAGCCTTGCGATGAACGAATAACCTTTGTGGCATCGTTCTTGAGCGAAGAAATAACCAATAAAAACAAAGTCGCTCTTCAGCATGCCTAACGCCGGGCATAAGGTGCGCCAACGCTGAATTTACAAAACCAAATACACTCCGAACCAAAACCGCCGAGTGTAAAGCGTCACCTTGATGCCTTTGTTAGGTGCTTGATTCAGAGTCAATTTTTCCCAAGTCTTGCAACTCTGAAGTTTCAATATCCTTCAGTGAGTTTGTAACTTTGACTCGTATATCATGTAATGACTCTTGATTTAGCGTACCTTGTCTGATAGCAAATAAGTCATCCTCTATTGCACGAATCAATCCCCTTAGAGTCACAATCCGCTCTTTCGCAAACCTTGACTTTAAATCTGGTCTAAATTGTTGATGGATGAGTGACGATACTAATACCAATAACCCCAATAATCCGACAACTTGTGACGACAAATTATCTTGGATGAAAGAAGTGGTTAAAACACCACCGACTATATACTGACTAAAAGTAAGTGATGTGGCAGCAACACCTTGCCATTTAGATATAACTTTCTGTCTTCTTAATTCTGCTTGAACTTCAAAAAGCCTGCAATCTCGCTCAATACTCGAGTTGATATTCTCAGTATTCTTTGAAACTTTCTCCCTGTCCTTCCTTGGGAGAAATGCTGAAATGAAACCTGCAATTGCTGATGTAGATATTGCAATTATTGCTGCAACATCAACAATTGGACCAGAGTTTAATAAAGACAAGCTCAAATTTTCCTCCAAATAGCACCTAACGCCTGGGATAAGGTGCGCCACGACTAACCTACCAAGCGCACCAAACTCCATACCAAAACTGCCGAGTGTAACAAGTCACCTTGATGCCTTTGTTAGGCATTTCCATGTGCGCTGTCCTGACTTGGGAGGTGAACGATCAACGCATCCCGCCTTTAAACATGGGACGCAACAACCTCGAGATTGTATTTTCCCACTAACTATCAACGCGTTGAACCAAATACATTTGCATGACAACCTGATGAAGTGTTCTTTAGGGCTGCATCACAGGACAAATAGGCAAATAACCGGCAAGCCTTTCGTCACAGTGTAACGATGAATAATGCGATGGTTCATTGCCGGAGCTAAAGGCAACAACGAAAGAAAAAAACAGCTTTTCGCTATACTTTATGGACAGCCTTGCGATGAACGAATGACCTTTGTGGCATCGTTCTTGAGCGAAGAAATAACCAATAAAAACAGAGTCGCTCTTCAGCATGCCTAACGCCAGGCATAAGGTGCACCAACGCCAAACTTATCAAGCACACTGAACTCAATACCAAAACCGCCGAGTGTAACGTGTCACCTTGATGCCTTTGTTATAAGCACGGTTCCCAATGTTACTTCGACGCTCCGAGAGCCCTTAACTCGTCTAATTCGTTAGGGTCTTTCAAGTACAACTTAATCAACTCCAAGTTGTTAAGCCCACTATTGCTAAGACCTATATCTTTGCGAATTGATTTATATAAATTATTTACAGCCTCGAAAATATCACCACCATTTTTTGATACTCGCTCAAATTCCAATTGAGCCTTGATTACTTCAGGGGAACCCCAAAGCATTATTTCAGTTTTAAAGTCAACTAAATAGTCAATCAACTCTTGTTGTGATGGAGCTTGCATTGAGACTTCATCATTTTCACCGGCCACAATTGAAGTAACTGTCTTTATAAACTTCTCATATATTTCCACTTTTTTAGCACGGTGAGCTTCCTCAACTTCCCTAGCTTTAGTTTGGCGTTGTGTAATTATTACTGCGGATATACTGACAAATACAGTTGTCATTGCACCGATAATTGCAGCAGAAATTTTGGCATCAGCTGTTGCTAAGGCTGTAAAGAAGAACGACATTCCTAACCAAATTAAATATCCAATACCGAAAAATACTGTGACACTTAATATTATTTGCCAATTTCCCTTTTTCATTAGTACCTCACTGTATAATTTATGCTTATAACGCCTGCAATAAGGTG
>NZ_AMZO01000058.1 GCF_000331515.1 Photobacterium marinum | reverse complement strand
TTATTCGATGATAGAAGCAACAACACCAGCACCAACTGTGCGACCGCCTTCACGGATAGCGAAGCGTAGACCTTCGTCCATCGCGATTGGAGCGATTAGAGTAACAACCATCTTGATGTTGTCACCAGGCATAACCATTTCTACGCCTTCTGGTAGTTCGATAGTACCAGTTACGTCAGTTGTACGGAAGTAGAACTGTGGACGGTAGCCTTTGAAGAATGGCGTGTGACGGCCACCTTCGTCTTTAGACAGAACGTATACTTCTGACTCGAACTTAGTGTGAGGAGTGATAGAACCTGGCTTAGCAAGTACCTGACCACGCTCAACTTCGTCACGCTTAGTACCACGTAGTAGAACACCAACGTTCTCACCAGCACGGCCTTCGTCAAGAAGCTTACGGAACATTTCAACACCAGTACAAGTAGTAGTGGTCGTTTCTTTGATACCGATGATTTCTACTTCGTCACCTACAGTGATAACGCCCTGCTCAACACGACCAGTTACAACTGTACCACGGCCCTGGATTGAGAATACGTCTTCGATTGGTAGGATGAATGGACGATCGATTGCACGCTCTGGCTCTGGGATGTAGTTATCTAGAGCTTCAGCTAGTTCAACAATCTTGTCTTCCCACTCTTTCTCGCCGTTTAGAGCGCCAAGAGCAGAACCCATGATTACTGGGCAGTCGTCACCTGGGAAGTCGTACTCAGATAGAAGTTCACGAACTTCCATTTCTACTAGCTCTAGTAGTTCTTCATCATCAACCATGTCACACTTGTTCATGAATACGATGATGTAAGGGATACCAACCTGACGGCCTAGTAGGATGTGCTCACGAGTCTGAGGCATTGGGCCATCAGTTGCAGCAACAACTAGGATACCACCGTCCATCTGCGCAGCACCGGTGATCATGTTTTTAACATAGTCAGCGTGTCCTGGGCAGTCTACGTGTGCGTAGTGGCGAGTTGGAGTATCGTACTCTACGTGAGAAGTAGCGATTGTGATACCACGCTCACGCTCTTCTGGAGCGTTATCGATAGATGCGAAGTCTTTCGCTTCACCGCCGTAAACTTTAGCCAGAGTAGTACAGATAGCTGCAGTTAGAGTAGTTTTACCGTGGTCAACGTGGCCGATAGTACCAACGTTAACGTGCGGTTT
>NZ_AMZO01000057.1 GCF_000331515.1 Photobacterium marinum | reverse complement strand
AGGTGAACTCTCAACGCATCTCACCTTCAAACATGGGATACAACAACCTCGAAATTGTATTTTCCCATCAACTATCAAAGCTTTGAACCAAATACATTTGCATGACAGCCTAATGAGATATTCCTTAGGGCTGCATCACAGGACTGATAGGCAAAGAAACCGGCAAGCCTTTCATTACAGTGTAACGATGAATAATGCGATGATTCATTGCCAGAGTTAAAGGCAGCAATGGAGCAGATAACCTTCATTTAGCTATTCTTTATGGACAGCCTTGCGATGAACGAATGATCTTTGTGGCATCGTTCTTGAGCGAAGAAATAACCAATAAAAACAGAGTCGCTCTTCAGCATGCCTAACGCCTGCGATAAGGTGTGCCCCACCGAACCAGCAAAGCACACCAAACTTCAAACCAAAACCTCCGAGTGTAACGCATCACCTTGATTGCTTTGTTATGCACACGACCTTATATGTGCTGCTATTTTACTTAGCTCGGCATCATCTGCTCGTTTATGGTCATGAGATGATAAGTGACCTTCATATCTATCATAAAACTTATCAATATTTGACTCGACAAGTTGAAACTCTGAATTATTACCAGTTCCGTGCATTGGAGATAACTTACTGTGAAGATGATCTACACCATAACCTTCAAAGAACATTCCAGTACGAGCTACACCATCAAAGGCTTTATCGAGTAGTAATGCAACCTGCTTGGTAGCTATTATTAATTTTGATAATACTTCATCTGACTGTTCAAACGCGTAACTTGAATGATGCGCCTTGGGAATAACAACAGTAAAACCTTTTGTATTTGGGAAAATTGAAAGAAAAGCCAAATGCTCATCATCTTCCCACACTTTATGGCAAGGTGACTTACCTGAAACGATGTCACAAAAAATACAACTCATACTTCCATGTTTCCTTATTTCCTCTTGTGTGCATAACGCCTGGCATAAGGTGCACCAACACCAAACTTACCAAGCGCACTGAACTTCAAACCAAAACTGCCGAGTGTAACGTGTCACCTTGATGCCTTTGTTACAAGCTAGCACGCTGAATTTTAAGACTATTATGCGGTAATAAAAGCATCAAGACCCCGATCATAATTGCCACATCTGCAACATTGAAAACACCGGTACGAACTGAGCCTATACCAACATTTAAAAAATCTATAACTGCACCATTATTTGTAACTCGGTCATAAAAGTTACTAAAACCACCCGAAAACACCATTGATAATGCAATTAATGAAGATAAATTTTGTTTTGAACTGGTAACGATGTAAGCCAACAGACCTAGAAGAAAAGTACCTACCGCTATAACAAAAAAGCCAAACCGATACTCATCAGAAAGTGTATTTCCTAGCCCCAAGAAAGCACCGATATTTTCCGTATAACCCACACGAAGTAAGTCTGATAAATAGCTAATCATTACATTTTTTGAGAGTTCTTGAGAGGCTAATATCTTTGTGGCTTGATCCAAGCCAATACACGAAAGGCTAACCAAAAATACCACTTGAATTCTCTTACAAATATCCATGTAACCTCTGTATTTCCTTTTAAGCTTGTAACGCCTGCAATAAGGTGTGCCCCACTGAACCAACAAAGCACGCTGAACTTCATACCAAAACCGCCGAGTGTAACGCATCACCTTGATTGCCTTGTTATGTTTATTGTGGTTGCGTCCCTGGTTCAGTTATTTCACCAGTTTCTGCTAATACCACAAACTGTTCTGATGTGAGAAATTGTACTCCTTGCAGTTCTGCTTTTTCGATTTTCTTAGGACCGGCGTTGATTCCACCAACTAAAAAATCCAGTTTTTTCGTCACAGATTTAACGACATTGAAGTTTTTATTTATGGCCAAATCAATTAACTTTTGCTTTTCAGTTGTACCAAAACCTGTAAAACATACCTGTAAACGATTATCTTCAACCTTCTTAGCACGAGTTGAATAAATAATTCTCCAAGCTTCTGCATCAGGCATCAGGCATCAGAGCTATTTCAGCTTCAGTTAAATCCGTTTTCGACAACAAAATCATTGTTGGCTTTTGACTAGCCATAGAACCTCCATTTATATGATTTCGACTGTAAACATAACGCCTGCGATAAGGTGTGCCCCACCGAAACCAACAAAACACACTGAACTCCGAACCAAAACCGCCGAATGTAACGCATCACCTTGATTGCCTTGTTATGCAACTCCATCCATTAATTCGATCATGCTTGGCCGAAGACCTTTCCACGCGTGATGAATTTGCGACATGCAGTCAACAAACGCAAATTCTGATATTTCCAATTTACTTTCAACGCCTTGAGCCAGCCCAACTTGCATGACATCCTGATACGAACTTGATTGGCTGCTGCTCCGAACTATGGGTAAAGACAAGCAACAGCCCTTTCAGAGCAGAGTAACATTGATAACTCAGTGCTGAATTGCCTTAGTAAAGGCAGCAAAGAAAGAGGTAACCGACTGTTCTCTGAGCTTTCAGGCAGCCTATCACTGAAGAAATGGCCGGAGAAACCGTGGAAATGAGCGATGAATTTTCAACCATCAATGCACTTGGCTCTAAGGTGCATAACGCCTAAGCACATGCGCCCGTTACCGCAAATAACAAAATTGACTACCGTAAGCACCAAAGCCAATTCATACCAAAGCTGCCGAGTAAAACGGGTCGCATGGTGCTTTTTGTTATGTGCGAACTATCTATAATCTCCGTCCTAATCGCTTTTCTATTTGCTTTTTCTCCCAGCGCTCATTGAACCAATTAAACCATTCATAGACATGAGCAGCATGATTAAGCACACCGATACCCCAGCCTAATGCCGGCCAAATAGCCCAAATATAGCTGGAGTCTGTAAGTAAATTTATTAAGAACAAAATAAAGATGACGACCAAATAATTTGTTAGATGGGAATAAAACCCTTTCAAATCTCTAACGTATTCAACTACTGCCAGCTCATCTTTCTGATTTGCGTTGGTATCCATACTGCAATCAACCTCTTGTAATTCATTGACATGAACATCAAAGACTGCAGCTAAGGACTTTAACGAATCAAAACTTGCCTTTTGCCCTCTTTCAATTCGCTGAATTGTACGAACACTCAAACCTGTCATTTCAGCTAATTGTTCTTGAGACCAAGCTTTCGATAACCTTAATTTCCTTAGTTTCATCATTACCTCCTTTGATGTAAAACCACATTGCCCTATAAACTACCAAAAGGTAACGACACTAAGGTGACAAGCACCTGACACACATTTAAAATCAAACACTTAGGGTAAGCACATAACGCCTGGGATAAGGTGCACCAACACCAAATTTACCAAGCGCACTGAACTCCATACCAAAACTGCCGAGTGTAACGTGTCACCTTGATACCTTTGTTATGCACGTGATCTCATCTGATGAATTTCAACACAACACAAAGAACAAAAGTAGGTAATCCCACGATGAACATCACCAAGCCAAATTGAAAATTTTGACGATAGTGTTTGTGTTTCTCGGCCTGAAGATCATGACCTGAAACCATAGACTTCATCTTGTTGGTAACATAATCAACATCATAATTTCTGCTTGCCTTGCCACCTTCCCATGTCAAAGCAGCAATACCCCAAATAAAAATACAGGTAAAAAACAGAAAATCACTTAGTCTTGTAGTTGCAAAATAATCAATGGTATTGGAAAGAATGAATATGGTAGCAGCTGATAACACATTCACTAACACCACTGTTTTGATTAACTTACCCATACTTTCAATCACCAATTTCCAAGGTAACCACCTAGTGCATAACGCCTGCGATAAGGTGTGCCCCACTGAACCAGCAAAGCGCACCTAACTCCATACCAAAACCGCCGAGTGTAAAGCATCACCTTGATTGCATTGTTATGGCAAAATCATGGAATATGAATAACTTACTAGATACGCTACCGCTACAGAAATATCTGCTCGAACGCCTGCCAGTTTACCCTACCAATAAAAACCGAACCGAAATTGATACATAACTTCATGAACCAACTCGTAAAATCAGTAGCTACTGGAGAAAGAATTGCTCTTTACCAACAGAGAGAAATCAGAAGCTTCGGGAAAAATAGCAAGGATTATAACCTGATAACCCTTAGCCAAAATTTAAGAACTGGTTTTCGATGAAGTTTCTGGCATTAATGACAGCAAGCACAACAGGAAAATCAAGCGTGCTGCGGACAAAGCCCGACAATCTCACAGTTCGTTATACCGACCAGCGTTCAGGTATATCGCCTGAGAAGTTCGGCTTAATAGCCGCTAAGCTTGACCCACAGACCTTGAAGCGAAAACCACGTTGCCTGTGCTTTTAAGCCATAACGCCTGCAATAAGGTGTGCCCCACTGAACCAACAAAGCACACTGAACTCCGTACCAAAACCGCCGAGTGTAACGCATCACCTTGATTGCCTTGTTATGTTTTAGAAGGGTAAGTCATCTGGCTCACTAATTTTACTGACAGTCTCCTCCACAGAAGTAACCATTTCTGTACACTTAGCTACTAGTTCTCGAATCACGTCTTCATCTACGACAATTTGATTACCTTCTTTATCGAATCCAGCTCGATGTACACAATCATGACGAACCTTCACTGCTTGGAAAAGCCAGCTAATGTTTTCGAAATCATGCCCCAATACACTTAAATACATTGGCTTGATTTTTTTGAGGTCATGAAATATGAGCTCTTTTAAATAATCAGCAACAGTAGTTTTCAATGCCGATTGCTTTTCGAATATTTCTTTCAAACTAAAAGTTCTTTTTGAAAAAGTGGGATCTGTTTCAACTAATTTTTTTATTAACTCTTCAGAATTAATAACTTTATGAATAAAAGTTGCCGCCAGATAACCTTCGACAGCAGCGACAATATGACCATATAACATAACAAGAAGACTGAATTGAACTGAAGACTCAACTTGGACTTCAAGCAAGCTCTCAATACTTTTTATATGATCATTGAAAATTTCGTATTGAGTTTTATTAGATTCATACCAATCATCATAATCATCTTCAGGGAAGTATGGCATTCCATAATTAACTTCATTATCACCATTATTCACATAGCAATCAGCTGCAAAGAATGTGTTTACAACCATTACTTCATTTTCTTTTCCGCACTCATCACACAATATTTCTTCGTAGTGTTCAGTCGCGCTATCTCTATTCTTTTCTGCTTCAAAGTTCGGCATTGGGACACCAACTATTGTCTTAATAACCTCACCACAATCACATTCAAAAGAAATATCCATTTGCATAAAATTTACTCCTAAAACATAACGCCTAACATAAGGTGCGCCACGATGAACTCACCAAGCACACCAAACTCCATACTAAAACCGCCGAGTGTAAGGCGTCACCTTGATGTTTTTGTTAGGTTTCAGCCAAAATGAGCCTCTCTATGGCAGTTGGGGCACAGAGCAAGAACATTATCAACAGTGTCAGGTCCACCTTGCGCCAAAGGTAACTTATGATGAACCTCTAAATATGGTGTGTTATCTGATTTTCTAATGAATGGTGCTGGCTTTTTACAGTGTTCACAAATGCCGTTAGCACGAACCAGAGCCTCAGCTACGACATCTGGATTGCGAAGATAGACTGTTGTTTTAACTTCAGTTGTTTTTGGCGAAGTTTCGGCTTGTGACAAACGCTCCGCTCTTTGAGTTCTTGTTAACGCTTTAGACCATATGACTTGTTGAGCAAACTCTAGCTGCTCACTTACCTCTTGAAGGTAAATAGCCCTACTGAGTTTATACTCTCTGCCTGCTTGAAATCTGATATTTTCAAGAATTGATTCATCAACTATCGTTGACGATACTGAAAATACCCCTTGATACTCCCACTCGTTAGTCCTTCTCTTTAAGAATATCGGTACTGGCTCATGCTGCTGGGATAACCAAAGACCATGTTTAGCTATATCTTTACCGCTACCACACAAAATTTCACTTGGCGCATTTGGGTTAGAGCTTAACTCTAGATATACACCAATAACTTTCTTTTGGCGAGTTCCCATATAACCCTGTATTTGACCTCCAATTAAGGAGCTAATTTCTTTACGGCTATATTTTTGACCTTTTTTGAACATAGTTAGCCCTATTCGAAATGGAAAAACTAAATAAGAAACCTAACGCCGGGCATAAGGTGCGCCAAGACCAACTCACCAAGTCCACTAAACTCCAAACCAAAACCACCGAGTGTAAGAAGTCACCTTGATGCCTTTGTTATATTTGTGAAACCTCTGATGCAAAATAAGCTTGAATTTCGGCTTCGGTCATTTCCGGTGTGTTGTTTGAAAAACAGTAATACTCTGGCCTTAGATCACTGAAATACTGCATACTCATTTCTAGATTTTCGGTATGAGGCAATAACCCAACAGGCACATTGTAACTTCCTGTTTTCTTGAATCTGCTGAAAAGGTGCGTACCACAGTTTGAACAGAAACCACGTGAAGCCCATGACGATGAGTCGTACTCTTTAATCGATTCTTTACCTTCGAACTCTACTTCTGTTCCACAATTTGCCATAAAAAGTGGTCCACCACCCCATTTACGGCATAAAGAACAATGACAAACTGTAAACTTCGGGTCGATAGTTGCTACACGAATTTTAACTCTACCACATAAACAAATAGCTACGTTTTCCACTAACTTTGACATACTTTCTTATCCTTGAATTTCAAAGCAAATATAACGCCTGCGATAAGGTGTGCCCCACCGAAACCAACCAAGCACACTGAACTCCATACCAAAACCGCCGAGTATAACGCATCACCTTGATTGCTTTGTTAGGGCTATCTGCGCTTATTGAACGATTTTTTTGCTGATGAAAGGTAATTTTCATGCTCCATCATACGTTTAATTAATTCTTCGACTAATTCATTAGAATAATATGAATATTCTGGGTTTTTATTTCGATAGTGATATTTATTGTTCCCACACTTCCAGCCATTCTTTGCAAGAAGGGCTTCAAAGCAATTAGGATTTACGGCATGTTTGCCACTATTTTTTTGCTTTGCGACAAGATGCTTAGCTATTTTTTCTTCGCTGTACCTTTCATATAACCTAATATTTATTTGTTCAATTGCATCTTTTCTAAGGAATGGATGGGATTTGGAGCGATCTACTGGCTTTTCAATAACTAGGGCCTTCTTTAAACCCTCAATTCCCTCATCTGCTTTTGCGAGAGTGATTGTTGTGCCATCATCCGAATCTGTTGCAAAAACCAGCTTTACGTTGAGTGGGATAGCAAACTCAATATTATTACTATCCTCAACATCATGCTGTAATGAAGTAGCAAGTTCTAAAATATCATTCGCAATATCACCGTATGTAGACTTCATGACAGAAACAGGTGGTGTCTTAAACTCACCAACCAGTGAAATCATTCCAGCATGGCTATTATTGAGAAATGACACTTCGGTAAACTCTTCAAACTTTGAAGTATAGTTCAAGACGCCTGACTGAAAAATACGAGAGGTGATACCTTGAATTTCCGGCATCAACAGATGCACTGCCTGATCTCGAAAAAACGCTATCTGTTCGATATTTTTTCTGATTTGAGATGTTTTGGGGTAAACTTTTTCCAAGGACTCTCGTAACGAAATAGTTTCTTTTAGCCCCTTTTTACCTCCATTCCTAAAAATAGATGATTCGCCATCTCGCTCAATGAGTACAGCCTTTAGAAACTGCTCCCAAGCAGTACAAAAGCACATAACGAAAGCATCCATTCTGTTTTCTAACGATGGCCGATTATATAATTCAAGAGCTAACATCATGTTGTCTTTTGACTTTCTTAACAACGCTTTAGATAACTTAGACGTGCAATTATGACCTAAACCTCTTCGATGTTTGCTTTGCGAAAGTAATTTCGCAAATTCTACTTCAGTAATATTGAGGGAGTTTGAAGCTTCTAGTGCGCCAGTGTTAGTTTCACTTATAAAATCAGCCAACTGCCCTTTATTCCAATATGTATTAAAAGTCGCAGGTTTCCATCCGGTAGCTTTTAACACATCCTCTTTATTGAACTTTTGAGCATTACTTTCCATCTTTTGAAGAAAGTTAAACAAAGCTAATAACGACTTACTAATTTTCATTATTACTCCTTTAAAGCCCTAACGACTTGCCATAAAACGCCAGCAACGTATTACGACAATATTTAATTTACCACCGCAAACACCGAAGCCAATTCATACCCAGAATGCCGAACGTTGAGGGTCGTTTTGATGGCTTTGTTATGTGCGAGTTGAATGTCTACTGAATTTATAGTTTGGATATTCCTTAGCTAAGTCATCCACAACAGCTAACCAAGCTTCTTTATCCACGACCTGAGGAGGAATTGCTTTAGGCTCTAAAGTCCATTGTTGCAGTGTAAACCCCCAACTCAATCCGCCTACGGAATACAAAACTCCATCTTGTTCACTCAACCCAAATACTGTACCAACCCAATCTAGTGTAACGTGCGGAGCAACACTCCACGCTGGATTATCCCTAAAAGCCGTATTTACACTATAAAATGGAATGCTGCTGTCACGTTGACTTTGTGACCCGACATCAACAAATTGCCATCCCCGCCCATTTGAACCAAATGATGAGTGCTTACCACTTAGTTGAACATTGCCATTTGTCGAAACAATATGTATCCAATGTGTGACTTGAGGAGAGGTAACCTCAATCGATGGAAACTTTGGAGCGAAACAACCTTTATTACCAGAGTCAACAAACCTCACTGCTAACAGATCGCCCTCACCCCATGAACGGTAATTAAAACTTTTTAAATTACTATCATTGAAACATTTCTCATAACTTCCATTTTCAATATTCGTTGATAGATAAGAACTTCGGTAAAAATCAAAAGATCCATACAGAACAGTAAAAACAACAACTATACCGATTGCGCTTAAAATGTACCTTTTCATAACTATCTGAATTCCTTTTCTGATAGCACATAACGCCTGGGATAAGGTGTGCCACGACCAACTCACCAAATCCACTAAACTCCAAACCAAAAATGCCGAGTCAAACGCGTCACCTTGATACCTTTGTTATGGCGAGCTCCAAGTAACCTACTCAACTTCAATGCACGCTACCGCCGAACAGAATTATTTACCTGCCATATGATTCATGCATCATACATTACTGAGTAAACAGGAAGTTGAGGGATCGCAGTTTTGTGATTTATTTCAGGTAGCTATAACTGAAACCGGAGCCTTTTGATGGGAATTTGAGCAGGATTTATTCGGAAGAAGAACTGACAGCTCTCTTCTATCAGTGTGAATCGGTGCTAAGGAAGAAAAACAGCGAGTACTAAACGACAATCGAGCGTGCGGCGGACTGGAACCAACGATGCCTATTTTCATTGCAAACGTCCAGCACCATAACAGGATTTGAAAACTACTGCGTGCTAGCTGCTAAGCCTCGACCCAACGAAAATGAAGGGAATCAACACAACTGCAGGGCCAATTGGACAAATGAAAAAAGTCACCTCAGAACTACAATCGGACGTGTTGCGTACAGTGCCTACAAATGCCGATTTTCTTTGAAGACATCCAGCACCATAACAGAGCTGGAAAACTGCAATATACTAGCGACTAAGAACGACCCACCGTCCAGTAATTCAGCAGCCACGTTACCTGTACTCACTTACGCCATAACGCCTGCCATAAGTTGTGCCCCACAGAACCAGCAAAGCACACCGAACTCCGTACCAAAACCGCCGAGTGTAACGCATCACCTTGATGGCTTTGTTATAACGCTTGGATTCAAAAACTAAGACACATCACTGAGAATCATCCTTGGCATCTGTTAAGTTGGCTAGGCCATCCCCCAAACGATTGAATATAAACCCACCAGTAAACAATGCAAAACACGCACTCCATAATGAGAAATGTGCTAATAAAAACAGTACACTAACAATGAAACTTAAAAAAGCCAGAATAGGAACCAGTTTAAAACTACTGTTCTGATAAATATCATTTAAAGTTTCTATCTCATCATCGAAACCAACACAAATAAAGGCCAATATAGAGTTCACAGTTAAACTGATAGTAAATGCATAAATCGACATACTTAGTGGTAATGAAGTATCAACTTTGTCTCCAGCGCTAAACAAAGCTAAGAAAAACGCCATTGACGTTGCAGCAAAAGATGAGTAAACCCATATTTGCCTACGTATAAAAAGTTCATTATTAAATATTTCACTAACTAACACTAAATTCATTCCTCAACAGCGTTATAACGCCGAACATAAGGTGCGCCACGATAAACTCACCAAGCGCACCGAACTCCATACCAAAACCGCCGAGTGTAACGCGTCACCTTGATGTTTTTGTTATAACGTAAAGTTGAAAGCACTAAAAGTATGACGGCTTATTACAACTAATTATTAACTGAATCCTGGATAGTTTTACAATGAAAACAATAAACTCTTCCTTTTTTTATTACCTCACCACAATTAGGGCAATTCCTTTTAGGGAAGCGAGGGTCATAAAATGTTTCTGTTTTTTTTAAATCATCTTGATAACTATCACCACATTCAGATAAATCACTGTGACAATGCTTACACAACAATGCTTCACGCTTAACCAACTCGGCACATTTAGGACACTTTTTCATTCGCCCTGAAGCTAATTCTTTAACTTCGACGTTCTCATCAATTGGAGATA
Organism: Photobacterium marinum; assembly: GCF_000331515.1. Taxonomy (GTDB): domain Bacteria; phylum Pseudomonadota; class Gammaproteobacteria; order Enterobacterales; family Vibrionaceae; genus Photobacterium; species Photobacterium marinum. The sequence goes on along the minus strand of NZ_AMZO01000057.1, from coordinate 2,001 downwards.
CAACCAATGCAATAATAAATCCAATTAATGGTGATAATAACAGTGACAGTAAGAAGTAACCAAAGCCTGACCTTCCTTTTGAATTAGCATAAATCCCAACAAAAATAGCAAAAACAAGCCAAAGAACAATAATCATACCGTACACCTTTTAGTAACCAAGTTACTATTTCAGCTTAGATAAATTAAACGATTTAAACAGTGATATACATTAAGCTACGCGCTTCTAATTACGTTATAACGCCTGCAATAAGGTGTGCCCCACTGAACCAACAAAGCACACTGAACTCCATACCAAAACCGCCGAGTGTAATGCATCACCTTGATTGCCTTGTTAGGTTTTTTCTCGCACCCCAGAGCAATGTGTGCAAAGGTCTTCAATTATTTGACTAGCATACTGTTCCAATTTAAGAAGGCATTTATAAGCTTTATCCAAATCTTTACCGTCATCTTTGCTTGAAGCTAGAGCACAGGTGTTTAGGGATATTTTTTCATGTCCATACAATCTGATTTTTTCTGCCATATCTGGACTAATCGAAGCTGCTAATGAAGCTATATAAAGGTTTTCAGCTTGAGTTGAACAATCAATTTCAATACTTTCATCACCACTGGAACCCTTAGCATATACAGCCTGAGCCATTATTATGTCTTTTTTTATGAATGTCATAATAGGCTCGATAACATAATTATTTTTGAATTCTACTTCTCGCTTGATAGCATCTTGTTTTTCCTGAAAGGCATGATCTGTGCGTTTATTAAGCCAATTAAATGAGAGAGTCACAATTGCAGTAAGCAAAGAAGCCGAGACTGCAATTATAGATGCCCCATATTCAATCAAAAAACTTTTTTCTGTCACGATATTTCTCCCATAAAAACCTAACGCCTGAGAACATGCGCCCGTTGCTACGCAGATACCAAAATTTATTACCGTAAACACCACTGCCAATTCAAACTAAAACTGCCGAGTGTAACGGGTCGACATGGTGCGATTTGTTATGCCTCACCACAAATACTTTCCTTACTTGGCAGCAGAACACCCAACACGCGATGCTCCAGCGACAAAACTTGCAGCAATCACCGCCTCAAATTGTCCCACTTAACTTTCAACGACTTTGAGCACACCAAATTTGCATGACAACAAATGCGGAGTTACACAGGCTGCAAGCAGTGAACTGATAGCTAAGGGAATCACCGTACAAACCAAAGAAACCCGCGTGTTGAATTGGAGCCAACCCACTCGATACTGATGGCAGCAGATACATTAACAACCGACATTTCGACGGACTCAAGGAGCCGTCGGTTGATGAACGAAATTGCCTGAGAGATGGTGTTCTTGTGCGCAGAGTTATTTGTATAGAAAACACTTAGCTTTTAGTGGCATAACGCCTGCAATAAGGTGCCCCATACCGAACAAACAAAGCGCACCAAACTTCGAACCAAAACCACCGAGTGTAATTGGTCACCTTGATTGCTTTGTTAGGTTTATCTACTTACTAACATTTAGCATCTCAATTTTCAGGATGCAGTTATTATCGAAATATACTTTGACTCTTTTTCCGTTATCAACCTTACCACCAAATGCTTTAGTTCTATTAAAACAACTAGTTGATGCATAATAATCATAATAAAACTTACGATTACCAACTTTGAAAGTTTCAACTCCTTGGCCACTGCTTACTTGAGGTTTAAAGTCATAAATAATGCCTTTAACAACCTTATAGTCACCATTATTCAGTTTCTTGACTCCTTGACTTTGACTATAAAAAGGTCTTACTAGGTCAATTAAAAACATACTCATCGCCATAAGGCAAAAAGCAGTGATGAAAGCCTTGAATAATTTATTATTACCCTCTTTGCTTTTTAGTGAACTGTAAAGCACCCAAGATAAAAATGGCATAAAAATCAGTGGAATAATATTGAGTATATTTGCCCACGGTTTAGCCATTTGAGAAATATCGAATACTACTTCATACATTCTATAAACCTAACGCCGGGCATAAGGTG
>NZ_AMZO01000056.1 GCF_000331515.1 Photobacterium marinum | reverse complement strand
GCACCTTATTGCGGGCGTTATGGCACAAAAAGTACAGGCAACGTGGTTTTTGCTTCAAGTTCGGTGGGTCAAGCTTAGCGGCTATCAAGCCGAACTTCTCAGGCGATATAACTGAACGCTTTCAGTGTATAACGAACTGTAATTTAGCGGGCTTTGTCCGCAGCACGCTTGATTTTACAGTTGTGTTTGTTATCAGAAATCCCATAAACATCTTCGAAAGAAAACTATCAAAATTGGGCTTCGGATTATCAAGTTTCATTTTTTTGCCATTATTCCCGAAGCTTCTGATTTAAACCTGTTGGTAAAGATCAATTCTCTGTCCAGTTGCTACTGATTTTGCTTGTTGGTTCATGAAGTTAAGTACAAATTTTTGTTCTGGTTTTTATTGGTAGGATAAACTGGCTGCGTTCGAGCAGATATTTCTGTAGCGGTAGCGTATCTGGTAAGTAACTAAAATTCCTTGAGTTTGCCATAACAAGGCAATCAAGGTGATGCGTTACACTCGGCGGTTTTGGTTTGGAGTTCGGTGTGCTTTGTCGGTTCAGTGGGGCACACCTTATCGCAGACGTTATAATTCGGAGGTAGGTTCAGTGGAAAATGGCTTGGATATTTTCGGTAATGCTCTTCTTTCATACTCAAGTGGTAATAGTGATGCAGCTCTGCTCGTGCATACAGAAGGATTTGAACCTTATGAGCTGCCAGTTTCTGTTTTCTTTCGTCCGGCCGATTATTACCCTATAGATAAACTGGCTCTGACTTTATGTAAAGGTAAAGTTCTTGATATTGGTGCAGGTGTTGGTGAGCAATCAATTTATCTTCAAAACAATGGCTTCGATATTACAGCATTAGATGTGTCAGCAGCTGCATGCCGGATTATGACTGCCCGAGGAATTAACTCAGTCATAAATCAGGATATTTTTGAAAGTAGGCTTGATGCATGTTTTGACACCTGGCTCTTATTAGGTCGTAGTATAGGAGCTGTGGGTACAGTATCTAAGCTGTTATTATTTTTACAGTTGGCAAAAAATAATTTGTCACAGACTGGTCAAATTGTCCTTAACTCTATTAGTAATGCAAATCAACCTGTAACGCGAAAAGTTAGTTTTGAATTCTCTGGTGTAAAAGGTGCTGCTGTAAACTGGTTGGATATTGATAGACTCTCATTGGAAAGCTTGGCAAAACAATGTGGTTTTCGAACTGAGATTGTTCGGGTTGAGGATGATGGAAATTATTTAGCAGTCCTTCGAAAAGCCGAATTATAACAAAGCAATCAAGGTGATGCGTTACACTCGGCGGTTTTGGTTTCAAGTTTGGTGCGCTTTGCTGGTTCGGTGGGGCACACCTTATCGCAGGCGTTATGGCTATGAACTTACACACATCTCTCATATAAAAGAGATATCAACCGCGATTGTTGAAACTGATGTTTTTGTTTATGAATCACACGATCTTAGGATATGCACTCATTTGTAAATTATAGGATTTTATTATGAGTGTTAATGATAAAGAGATCAAATTAACTATTGCAAAATTGATCGAGATTGCATATTCAAGCAATAAAGGGTTAACAACTTCGATTATGTTAGATGTTGGAACTGCAAAGTTAACTGTTGATAGTCGTGGTAATTCTATTTTATCAGGTAAAGTTGGAGTGGTGACCTTTAGCGGTAAAGATGCTATCGAAGAACTCGGGCTTCAGGTGAAAAGAGTAGCAGTAAGTTTCAAAAAAGAAGGCTCTGGGTCGGTATCTTATACAGCAACATTACACCTTGGTTTAATTAGTACTTCTATTAAAGGGAGCTTTAATATTGAAGAGCTGTTGTTGTCATGCTCTGGTTTACTATGTATCGTTGCCCGTAGGATAAAAGGTCGACCAGCTTATATAGAAGAACAACTGGCAAAAGCCATGGGTAAATAATATGAGGGTGTTGTTTTTTTTGTTTGTCTTATTATCTGGTTGCTCATCAAATTATAATGAAGGCTCGCTTTTCTTTTTCTATGAAAGTTATCTTGTCGATGCCAAAAGAGATAATATTAAGCTTATATATCGTGATTTTTTCGATGACAAATTAGTAGCTGATGTTGATATTGATAATCCTTTTATAATTGATCAGTTATTGTTCAAAGAAAACATGAAGAGGATAATAAGCTATAAGGAATCTTTATATAAAGGTTATGGTTGTTTGACGGTGAATGGTTTGGATAATGATGGAAAACCTATAGCTATTAATGTTGAGTTTTCTAACCATAAACCAAAATGGTTAATGAAGGATGTTGATATTTTACTTTTAGATACTAAAGAAGATTATAGTAATATCGGTGTTTGCCCTAAAGAATACGTTGTTCATTAACAAATTGCCATAACAAGGCAATCAAGGTGATGCGTTACACTCGGCGGTTTTGGTATGGAGTTCGCTGTGCTTTGATGGTTTGGTGGGGCACACCTTATGGTTGGCGTTAGCTGCAAATAGGCAGAAGTAATGAATAATCAAATAGAAAAAGTTTTTATAGAAATAGAAAAGCAGATAAGAAAAACTATAGCGAAAAATACATATGTATCTGGCGAAGTCTATGTGGCTGGTTTTTGGCTATTTTACTGCGATTGCCAAACGATCGGTCAACCATGTTTTGGTTACAACATAATTGGCAATGAAAATGATTTTAAGTGGAGTCCTTCGGAGTGGGTTGTTGACGTAGAGGAGAACATGGTTGATGCATTATCCCAGTCATACAACAAGCTCTCAGAGTTAATGCAAGGAAGTTCTGAGGAAGACTGGGAACAGTTAATGTTATACCAATACGATTTCTACACGACGCTATGTAAAGACTTAAATGCGGAAGTTAGTTCTGACTTATCCCCATTTAAAACTTGGAATACAAGCAAAGACTTCATTGTTGGAGTATTTGAAGAACAGGAAAGTGAAGAATTTTACACTGATCTTATAAATGCCAGTGTAGGCGAGGATGTTGCGATCAAGTTGGACGTTGTGTAGGCAGCTAACAAAGGCATCAAGGTGACTTTGTTACACTCGGCGGTTTTGGTTTGGATTTTAGTGGGCTTGGTGAGTTGGTCGTGGCGCACCTTATGCCAGGCGTTATAGCTATATATTTATTGAGGTGTAGATAATTGAAAGTAGATGTTTTTAATGTTGGACAAGGTGATTCATTTCTTTTGAAGCCTAGTGTGTCTTGTGTATATGGTGATATACCACTTCTAGTTGATGTTGGTCCCCAAAGCGCAAAAGTTGCAAATAAGTTAGTAGGTGATAAGTATCACTTAATGTTGACGCATTCGCATAAGGATCATATAGGCGGTTTCCCTAAAGTATACAGAGATAAGGATATTGAAAGCCTAACAATTCCATTTTATCTTCCTGAAATATTGAATATAGCAAAGTTCATAAAAAAGAAAATCCCCTCAAAATATGGCTCTCTTGATTGGAGAAAAAATAAGAAAATTCAAAATGTCAACCTTGTCGGAGAAGGTGATAAACTTTGTCAACATATAACGGTATTAAACCCTCCAAAGTCTCCTTATCATTACTTTTCAAGGTTACTTGATACGGATGATGATCATGACATTGAGCAAGCTCTTGATATATTGAACAATTACGGTTTTGATTTGCCTGTTGAAAGCATAATAAATTACAACTCACCATTAAGTGAAGAGCAACTTGGAGATAACATAGAGTATTTGAATCAAGCAAGAATGTTTGTTCACAATTTCTTTATTAGTTTAAGTGTAAGAGTTTCAGGTAATTCAATTGAATCATCTGCTTATTACGCAGATGCACACTTTGAACTTACAGCAAATCAAGCAAGTATTGTATTTAAATACTTAGATCGTTCAGGAAATTGGCTTTTTACTGGAGATGCAGACCAATCTGTTTTTCATCGAATTATAAAGAGAAGTTATCATCCAACACCGCAAAGACGGTATACTTTAAATAGCATTTCAGCGAAGTATCTAAAAGTTCCACATCATGGTAGTCGAGGGAATCTATCAGATTTTATTCTTGACTATATAAACCCTGAAGTAGCAATAGTTAGCCATAAAAACAGGAAGTTTGGTCGTTCTAATGATCCTCTCCCTCATCATGAAATTATTGATTTATTAGATAATAATAAAGTTAGAACGTATTACACTAACCCAGTAATAAAGAGTAAAAAAGTCATTAAGCCTGCGGCTGCTTGCTCTGAAGAGAGTGGGGTTCTGAGTTTCATATAGCTATAACAAAGGCATCAAGGTGACGCGTTACACTCGGCAGTTTTGGCATGGAGTTTCAGTGTGCTTGGTAAGTTCGTCGTGGCGCACCTTATGCCCGGCGTTAGCTGATGTATCATTTAAATAAATGTTATTATGGTTTGAATATATAAATACTAAGAGTAAAAGATGGTAGAAATAGAAAAGAATTGTGAGGATGTTAAGCGTTCTAATGATGAGTGTGGTTACGCTGTTGCAAAGAAGAGGGTTAAGCTTGTAGGTGTATTTCAAATACTTGCATCAATTGTAATTATTGGTGCATTGTTTTTGGGCACTTTTGAAGGGATATTACAGTTTACACTTGCATGTGCTTTTGTTTTGCTAAATTTTATTGCTGGTGTAACGGCAATAAAAGGTAAAGTACATTTGTATTGGATTTCAATTGTTAATCAATTATTGCAAGTTGTAAGTTTCTCCGTAAATGGTTTGGAAGTAAATTACTCTGGTATTGGTGGTGCATGCTTAAAGGTTTTCTGGGGTGATGTTTCCGGGTTTGTATTTAACGCATATGTTAGTCCTGGATTTTCAATTGAAAATTATCCCGAAAGTTTTACTTCAGGATATATCGCTATAGATGTCCTTGCGCTAATTTTTATCGCTGCTTTGTTAACCGCAAGGAAAAAGAACATCAGCTAACAAAGGCATCAAGGTGACTTTGTTACACTCGGCGGTTTTGGTTTGGAGTTTAGTGGGCTTGGTGGGTTAGTCGTGGCGCACCTTATGCTCGGCGTTAGGCATGCTGAAAAGCCACTATGTTTTTATTGGTTATTTCTTCGCTCAAGAACGATGCCACAAAGGGCATTCGTTCATCGTAAGGCTGTCCATAACGAATGGCGAAACGTAGGTTATCTGATTCATTGCGGCCTTTAACTCTGGCAATGAACCACCGCATTATTCATCGTTACAATACAGTGAAAGGGCTGTCGGTTTCTTTGGTTATCAATCCGGAGATGCAGCCTAAATGAACTCCTCACTAGGTTGTAATGCAAATGTATTTGGTTCAAATCGTTGATAGTTCATGGGAAAATATAATTAATTATGGGTAAACCCCCGGCTATGCCGGGGAGACTCGCATAGGTTTTACCTTTACCGCGGTAAAGGTACTTTCTGAACTCGACCAAGAGTAAGAAGGAATAACCTATGCGAGATTATAAAAGTTTGTCTCATACGCGATGGGATTGTAAATACCATATTGTATTTATTCCCAAGAAAAGACAGAAAGTGATATTTGGTGCGATTAGAAAGCATCTTGGTGATGTCTTTCATGAGCTAGCGCGACGACAAGGGATAGTTATTGAAGAGGGGCATTTGATGAAAGATCATGTACATATGTGCCTCAGTATTCCACCCAAGTTGTCAGTTTCACATGTAGTTGGTTACATGAAAGGGAAAAGTGCTATATCGATAGCCAGAAACGTCAAAGGAAAACAGAGAAATTTCACAGGTGAGGCGTTTGGGGCGAGAGGCTATTTTGTTTCAACCGTTGGTCTTGATGAGGAAATGGTACGAGCTTATATCCGAGATCAAGAAGAGCAGGATTGCCACCTTGACCAGTTGAAGTTTGGGGTTTGATGCGCCTTAGGCGCTTACTTTAGCCCTTTGAGGGCGTCATCTAATAAGCCTCCGGCTTTGCCGGAGGTCATTTAACTTCGAGGTTGTTGTGTCCCATGTTTGAAGGCGGGATGCGTTGAGAGTTCATTTCCCAAGTTAGGACAGCGCACGTGGAAATGCCTAACAAAGGCATCAAGGTGACTTTACACTCGGCGGTTCTGGTATGAAGTTCGGTGCGCTTTGCTGGTTTAGTGGGGCACACCTTATTGCAGGCTACATGG
>NZ_AMZO01000055.1 GCF_000331515.1 Photobacterium marinum | reverse complement strand
TAGCGACATTCGCTGTCGTGTTTCGTGTCAGTGGGGTTGCATTATAGAGACTTCGATCACATTGGCAAGCGGTAATTTGAAATAAACTTGTCACCCTCGCACAACCGAACAATTAACGATCAATTACAGCACTTTTCGCTGCAAATCAGATCACTCCTTCGCTATTCTCATTTCAAATAAGAAAGAGAAGGCTGTCCTATATGTCATCAAATCCGCTGCGTCCCTATAAAGGAAACACCCCAGAAATACCTGCCAGTGTTTATGTTGATGGCTCTTCCGTCTTAATCGGGGCTATCACCCTAGGAGAAGATGCCAGTATTTGGCCTCTTGTTGCTGCCAGAGGTGATGTAAACAACATCACTATTGGTGCCCGAACCAACATTCAGGATGGAACTGTCCTACATGTCAGTCGCAAAACGATTGAGAACCCTCAAGGCCATCCCCTTATTATAGGCGAGGATGTGACTATCGGTCATAAAGCGATGCTTCATGGCTGCAGAGTAGGGAACCGGGTATTGGTGGGGATGGGGGTTATCATTCTTGATGGCGCAGTCATTGAAGATGATGTCATCATCGGTGCCGGTAGCCTAGTTCCACCAGGCAAGCATCTGGAAAGTGGTTATCTTTATCTGGGCAGTCCAATTAAAAAAGCCCGCCCCTTAAGTGATAAAGAGCGGGCTTTTCTGCCGACATCAGCCGATAACTATGTCCGACTGAAAAATGAATATCTGGCCGAGCTATAGCTCGGTCAGCCGATTTCAATATCGCCGTCTTGATTAAAGTCTTCGTTTTCAATCATCTCTTCAGCCAATTCTTCCAGATCAAAGCGATAAACAGAAAAGGCAGAAAGGATATCGGCTTCCTCTGTCAGAGGCTTATCCGCTTTCTTTTGCAGCCAGTCCAGGCTGACCCAACAGGTGATCAAAGCGCCGGCCTGCTGAGCAGGGAAGTTCACGGCTTGTCTGTTGCTATCCCAAAGTTGAATATCGGCAAATAAGATATCTTGATTCATATTTATTCCTGCATGATACGGCGCAGTTCTCGTTGTACTTGTTTGGCTCCCGGGCGCAACCCGCGCCACAACATAAAACTTTCTGCCGCCTGACCGACAAGCATACCGAGACCATCAAGTGTCATGACTGCACCCAAATCCTGAGCCCATTGATTAAAAGTCGTGGTCGCCGAACCGTATACCATGTCATAACAGATAACATCCGGCGTAATAAGCTGCTCTGAGATACCAGGCAGCTGACCACTCAGACTGGCTGACGTCGAATTAATGATCACATCAAACACCGGCGCATCCAAATCATCTAACGCTGAAGCTTCCACCTGACCGTATGGGGAAAACAGCTCAGCTAATTGCTCGGCTTTAGACAAGGTTCGGTTAGTTATGGTCAACTGCGCAGGCTGCTGAGCCAACAAAGGTAATATAACACCTCGAGCCGCACCGCCTGCACCAATCAATAAAATTCTTTTTCCCTTCAGTTCAACCTGATGCTGAATTAAATCCTGCACCAGACCTTCACCATCAGTGTTATCTCCGAGAATTACGCCATCATCAAGCTTTTTCAGGGTATTGACGGCACCAGCCAGTTTAGCGCGCTCAGTAAGTTGAGTCGCGTAGCGGAAAGCCTCTTCCTTGAAAGGAACGGTAATGTTACAGCCACGCCCGCCCGAAGAGAAAAAATCATCCGCCGCGGCTTGAAAACCACCTAAAGGAACAAGCTGAGCTTCATAAGTCATCGTCTGAGACGTCTGGCGGGCAAACAAGGTATGGATTAAAGGAGATTTACTCTGGGCAATCGGGTTGCCGAAAACAACGTACTTATCCATGAGGCTATTCCAGATAACGAGAATTTCAAAAAGATAGGGTCGATTCATCGACCCTATCACTGCCCTTTATTCAGCACAAATAGTTATCATCCGTTACCAGTCCCGAGGGTGAAGATAATTATCATAAAGATCAGCTTCAGCACTACCAGGTTCCGGCTGGTAACCATACTCCCAGCGGACTAACGGCGGCATCGACATCAAAATCGACTCAGTCCGGCCACCGCTTTGCAGACCAAACAGCGTCCCGCGATCATAGACCAGGTTGAATTCGACATAACGCCCGCGACGATAAAGCTGGAATTCTCGCTCTCTTTCACCATACGGGGTAGGGTGACGCTTTTCGACAATCGGTAGGTAAGCATCCAAGTAACCATTGCCAACTGCTTTTATATAGCTGAAACACTTCTCAAATCCCCAGTCGTTGAGATCATCGAAAAATAAACCACCGACACCGCGGGTTTCATTACGATGAGGAAGGTAGAAGTACCTATCACACCACTCTTTGTGCTGCTGATAAACATCATCGCCGTAAGGTGCACAAATGGCCTTAGCCGTATCGTGCCAATGCTGGCAATCCTCAGCAAACGGATAAAACGGTGTAAGGTCAAAGCCACCGCCGAACCACCAAACCGGTGCCTCGCCTTCTTTCTCGGCAATAAAGAAACGGACATTAGCATGCGAAGTCGGTGCATAGGGGTTATTCGGATGGATGACTAAAGAGACTCCCATGGCCTCAAAACTTCGTCCAGCCAACTCCGGACGGTGCGCCGTCGCAGATGCCGGCATCTCAGTACCAAACACATGCGAGAAATTCACTCCAGCCTGCTCAAACACCCGCCCTTGGCGCAAAACACGACTGCGTCCGCCGCCACCCTGTTCACGTTCCCAATGGTCCTGTTCAAAAATCGCTTCACCGTCTTGCTGCTCAAGCGCCTGACAAATGCGATCCTGAAGTTCGAGTAGAAATGCCTTTACCGCTTGTTTGCTGACTTCTTGCATAATAGTTTTATCCTTGGCGGAACACTTTCCCTGTGATGGCATCGCGAATTTCAGACGGGTTATCACGACCACCGGTTTCACCCTGCAGGATCGCAGGTAAAAACTCGCCCAATTGCTGTTTCACTTCTTCCGCTGTACGCCCCGGCACCTGACCTGTTAAATTGGCGCTGGTCGAGGTTAACGGCTTACCAAACTGGCGGCACAACTCTTGAACCAGTGGATGGTCTGTTACCCGAACGGCAATCGTATCGAACTGACCGGTCAAAAATTTAGGCACGCCTGGTTTGGTCGGCATCACCCAGGTAACAGGTCCCGGCCAAGTCGCCCGGATCCGCTGCATTTGCTCATCAGTCAGTTGGCTGTCATCAACATAAGGTGTCAGCTGCTCAAAATCAGCCGCAATCAGGATCAAGCCTTTTTCAACCGGACGCTGCTTGAGCGCCAGAAGTTTCATAACCGCTTGCTCATTATCAGGGTCACAGCCAACCCCAAACACAGCTTCAGTAGGATAGGCGATAACGTCACCTTGCTTCAGAGCAGCAACAACTTGCGATAGATTTTCCACTTTACCCTCAATTTATAATCATGGCAGATGCCAGATTTAACTATTTGTTTACCTATCATACAGAGTCAAGTGTCTTAACTCTACGCGGATAATACAATGAAACAAAACCACCAGCGCAAACGTTTGCGTTGGTGATTGAACATCGTATAATGCACGCAACAAAACTCATGCCTTCATTTTAAGCAACCCAAAGGAGATCGGGATGAAAGTCGGGATTATCATGGGCTCAAAGTCTGACTGGCCAACCATGCAACATGCCGCTGAAATGCTGGAACGCTTCAATATTCCTTATGAAACCAAAGTGGTGTCTGCTCACCGAACTCCTCATCTGCTGGCTGAATATGCCGAGAACGCCCAGTCACGCGGCATAAAAGTCATCATCGCCGGAGCCGGCGGTGCCGCTCACCTACCGGGAATGACTGCGGCTTTTACCAGCCTGCCGGTGTTGGGCGTTCCCGTACAGTCTCGCGCCCTGAAAGGCATGGATTCATTGCTCTCCATTGTTCAGATGCCCAAAGGAGTTGCTGTCGGCACCCTGGCGATCGGTGAAGCAGGGGCCGCCAATGCCGGGTTGCTGGCAGCCCAGATCATCGGCACCCAGGACAGTGAAGTAATGGCAGCTATCGACACTTTCCGCAAAGAGCAGACAGATACTGTTCTCAGCAACCCGAATCCGGCAGAGGATGCGCAATAATGAAAGTCTTAGTACTTGGAGCCGGACAGCTGGCTCGAATGATGGCGCTGGCCGGTGCACCTCTGAATATCGAAGTACTGGCTTACGATGTCGGCTCGGGTCAGGTTGTCCATCCGCTGACCCAGCAACTGATGATGAAAGGGCTGGATACTGCAGTAACCTATGCCGATGTGATCACCGCAGAGTTTGAGCATATTCCCCACAACATTCTTGAGGTCTGCGAGGCCAGCGGCAAACTACAGCCAACAACCCAAGCAATTAAAGCCGGCGGTGACCGGCGGCTGGAAAAAAAACTACTTGATCGCGCCAGCGTTGCCAGTGCCCGCTATCAGATAATCAACAATCGCGATGATCTGGAACAGGCAGTCAATACTGTCGGCATTCCAATGGTACTCAAAGGTGCGCTGGGCGGATATGACGGAAAAGGGCAGTGGCGCTTCACTTCCGTCGAACAAGCCGATCAACTATGGCAAGAAATCAGCCCTTTCCTTGCTGCAACCCCAGATCAGGCTATTGTGGCAGAGGAGTTTGTTCCTTTTGACCGTGAAGTCTCCCTGATCGGTGCCCGGGGCAAAGATGGTAGCATCGCCGTCTATCCACTGACGGAAAACACCCACCACAACGGGGTACTCAGCCTTTCAGTAGCCGGCAAAACAGACAGCCAGCTACAATCACAAGCTGAAACCATGTTTAAAGCTGTAGCTGAAACCCTGGATTATGTGGGAGTCCTGGCTATCGAATTTTTCGATGTCGGCGGGAAATTGCTGGTTAACGAAATTGCACCACGAGTCCACAACTCAGGTCACTGGACCCAACAGGGTGCCGAAACCTGCCAGTTTGAAAACCACCTGCGGGCTGTATGCGGATTACCTTTAGGCAATACCACACTGCTGAGATCAACCGCCATGGTCAATATTCTGGGTGAGGACACTCTGGCAGATGAAATTCTGTCTCTGCCGCAGTGCCATGTTCACTGGTACGGCAAAGAAAAACGTCCGGGACGAAAAATGGGGCACATCAATGTCTGCGCCAATTCTTTGGATGAGTTAAATGACAAACTGGGCGAGTTGGCGGTTTACCTCGATCCTGCTGCATTCCCGGTACTCTGTAAATAAACCATATAAACAAGGCCAGCATCTCTGCTGGCCTTGTTTTCGATTCCACAACTTCGCACTAACGAAGTGTTATTCCTGATAAGCGTGACATTTTCTGTCGGCACATTGCTGTTTGGTACCACTGGCCAGCTTCTTTTCGATCAACAATCCAAAGCCACATGACTGGCATTCACCAGCAATAGGCTTATTGTTAATGGCAAAACGACAAGACGGGTATTGATCACAGGCATAGAAAACCTTGCCATAACGCGACTTTCTTTCGATCAAATGCCCCTTCCCGCATTCCGGACACATCAGCTTGGTATCTTCCGCCTTTTTCTCCGGTGACTCAATGTGCTGGCAGTCAGGGTATCCGTCACAACCGATAAACATACCGTATCGACCCTGGCGGAGCAGCAGCTCGCTGCCACAGTCAGGGCAAGGTTTACCGAGATATTTCACGATATGACCATCGTTCTGGCTGAGTGACTTAATGTAATCACAAACAGGGTAGGCGGCACAGCCCCAAAACGGACCGCGTTTGCTGTTACGAATAACCAGCTTAGAGCCACACTTCGGGCAGGTTTGCTCCTGATCCAAAGCATGCTCATGGGCTGAAAATAATTGATCGTTAATTTTTCCGGACATACAACTCTTTCATTCGCATCCTCAAAGGATGCGATTAATGGATATAACCGTCTTCAGCGCCGTAAAGGAGCTCTTCCATCTGGCTGTAAGCACTTTCATTGCCCGGCGCATTAAACAGCACCATCAGGATAATCCATTTCAGATCATCGAGGTTAAAATCGGCAGTCTCAAGCTCCATGACGCGGTCAATCACCATTTCGCGCGTATCGGCACAAAGAACATGGATTTGCTCAAGATAAGTCAGAAAGCCCCGGCAGGATGTATCAAGCCGCGCCATTTCCTGAGCTGTATATACACGAATAGAAGTGACGGCACTGTTATTCATGTACGGTGTATCTTCAGTATCTTGCAATGCAGCCAGCTTCTCTAACCATGTCAGAGCTTTATAGATATCTTCCTGATGAAAGCCAGCACGCAGCAATTCATCTGAAAGTTCGTCCTGATCCACCAACAGCTCAGCATCGCTGTGGATATAGGTTTCAAACAGGTACATTAAGATATCCATCATAACTAGCCCCTCCTCGTTTTGATATAGCCACCGGGCACTGTTCTGACCGCACCGCACAATTCCAGTTCCAATAGTTGCATCATAACTTGATGTACGGGCAGTTTACAGCGTTCAGCAACTACATCTACGGGTGTTGCTTCATTGCCTACGTTAGCCAACAGCATGGAAAATGGCAATTCTTCATTTTCAGGTTGTGGCAACGGCGAGTTTAACTGGTTATTTTTCACACACTCCGTTAAGACACCTACCTCATCAAATATATCGACCGGGCTTTCTACCAATTTAGCACCGGATTTAATTAATGCATTACAACCACGGCTGCCAGGGTAATTAATAGAACCAGGCAAAGCGAAAACTTCACGCCCTTGCTCAAGTGCATAGCGAGCAGTAATAAGCGAACCACTTTTTTCCGCCGCCTCTATTACTAATACGCCGACAGACAATCCACTGATCACCCGGTTACGTCGTGGAAAGTTCTGCGGTCTGGGCCTTTCATCCGGCCAAAACTCGGAAACGAGCACGCCCTGTTCCACTATTTGTGAAGCCAGCTCCCGATGTCGGGCAGGGTAGATCTGATCTATCCCGGAGCCCAGCACCGCAATTGTCGCTCCGCCATTTTTCAACGCGCCGTAATGAGCCTGACCATCAACTCCCAGCGCCAACCCGCTGGTTACCACATAATTGGCTGCCACCAGAGAAGCAGCAAATTCATAGGCGGACTCGCGACCGTCAATACTGGCCGAGCGACTGCCGACTATGGCAAGTTGCGGTTCGTGTAACCAATGAGGCTCCCCCCGAACAAACAGCAGTGGCGGCGCCGAGGTGATTTCTTTGAGTAATGGGGGATAATTAGGTGAATCTAGTGTCAGGATAGTCTGATATGGCTGCTCAGCCCACGCCAGACAACGTTCAATATGCTGTATGCGAGGCTGATGAATACGGGATATCTGGGCCGATTTAAGCCCTAATGTCATCAACTGCTCAGCAGGCATCTGGCACAATTGCTGTGGTGTACCATGCTGCAGTAATTGGCTGATCCGATAGCCCCCTATATAAGGAACATCAGCCAAGGTCAGCCAGCTCGCTAAATCACTCATGGCTTTCTCCGTAACAGGGTCAAAATTCAGCGATTCGTGGCGGCAACGCCAACACGCCGGCACGGAAAGGCTCACTGGCACGTGTTACAACAGCCAAACTGAAGTGCTCATAAGGACGAATTACCATTACCTCACCTATCGGCACATCGCTTAACTGATAATGACCAAAACGAAGAAGGCTATCTTTGTAGTGGTACCCCCCCTTGCTCCCCTTTACCACTGCTGCGGAACGATAAAGCTGAAACACATTACCGGCGACCAACTTATCAAGGAGACCACGGTCAATCACCACTACCTCAGACGACGCAATATAATGATGACCTTCCAGCTGCCCCAGAACCTTAGCCTCAACCTTTGGTGGCGGTGGTGACGGAACAAAACTCAGATCCAGCTCAGTTCCGGAAAGTGGGACCGGCAATAACACGTCATTCTGGCGGATTTCTTCTCGAAGTTTATCCCCCCTTACTTGGCTGAGTCCCTCCTCAAACCCTGTAACCGTTACTCTGGCGATCTCTTTTAGCACTACTGTCTGCCAACGTATCTCACCATTTTTACCCTCAGATGACTGACGACGGTTGAATTGCGTATCCGGTCTATATACCCACCAGTTTTTATTTTGATCCAAGGTAGTATCAACCCAAACCGAATCTCCTGGCGACATATAACCTTTATTACGGCTATTACCTAAAACCCGGGGTAAACCTTCCAGTTTCGATGGTTCCAGCAATTGATGCCCAGCCAGGTAAGGGAACATCATCGATTCAGGCAGAGTGGTGATCGGTTTACGTTTGACACGAATAGTTGGCGACAGCCTCACTGTTTTTTTCACCCTGAGCCGTGGGAGACCATCAACCCACACCAAATACAGCCGATCCCCCGGATAAATCAAATGCGGGTTCTTTATATATGAATTGGCTTCCCATAGATTTGGCCATAACCAAGGGTTCATCAGATAATGCTCTGAAATATCCCATAGGGTATCGCCTTTTCTTACGGTATAAACAGATGGAATATCTTTCTTAAGGACGGGCTGGGGGTGGCTGGCCCAGCAGAACGGAATGAATAACAATAACGAGAAATATAAGACAAGCAGCCTCATACCATGCCTTCCCTGCACAAACCCCGGCGAAGTGGATCTCTCAGCATCAATCCATCAACAAACACTCCTTTAAAACAGGTGAGATACAACACCTGTCACCGCTGAGACAGGCAGGTTGTCACTGCTGTGTGGTAATGTCTATGCACACAACCAGTCATTCAACGGCTTTTCGGCTGGCTTCACTGTTTCCTATAACTCCTTTCATTACCGCGATAACAAGTTTGCTTTCAGTTAACAGTTTCTAATACGCAAAATCACTCTGACAGTGCAACGCCAGGTTGACAGTTCCCTCGACAAGGGCTACCAAATCAGGCCAAGTGCTGTTATTTGATCTTTAAAATGACTAGAATTAGAGCAAACAAGCTACGTTAGTTTTTAGCACAGTCTATTTTTTTACGAGTACCTATGTCTGTATTGCAAGTTTTAACATTCCCTGATGAGCGCCTGCGTACCGTTGCCAAGCCGGTAGAAAAGGTTACACCTGAGATCCAGAAAATCGTCGACGACATGCTTGAAACCATGTACGACGAAGAAGGGATCGGTCTTGCTGCTACCCAGGTTAACGTTCATCAGCGCATTGTAGTTATCGACCTGTCTGAAGAACGCAATCAGCCTATGGTACTTATCAATCCGGAAATCACCGACAAGCGCGGTGAAGACGGTATTGAAGAAGGCTGCCTGTCTGTTCCCGGTGCCCGTGCCCTGGTGCAGCGTGCCGCAGAAGTCTCCGTCAAGGCGCTAGACCGTGACGGTAATGAATTTACCTTTGACGCTGAAGATCTGCTGGCTATCTGTGTCCAGCATGAGCTTGACCACCTTGAAGGCAAGCTGTTTGTTGACTACCTGTCGCCGCTAAAGCGCCAGCGTATTAAGCAAAAAATGGAAAAACTGAAGCGTTTCAACGAAAAAAACCAATAATATAGAGGTTACCTTGAGCAAACCGTTACGTATTGTATTTGCTGGTACCCCAGACTTCGCCGCCCGTCACCTGGCGGCGTTGTTGTCTTCACAGCATGAAGTTATCGCCGTTTACACCCAGCCGGATCGCCCGGCAGGCCGCGGTAAAAAATTAACGGCCAGTCCGGTGAAAAATATCGCCCTTGAGCATGATATCCCGGTTTACCAGCCAGCATCACTGCGCAATGAAGAAGCCCAGCAAGAGCTGGCAGCGTTGAATGCCGATATCATGGTAGTTGTAGCCTACGGCCTTCTGCTACCGACTGAAGTTCTGGAAACACCAAAACTGGGCTGTATCAACGTCCACGGCTCCATCCTGCCTCGTTGGCGCGGCGCGGCTCCAATCCAGCGTTCTATCTGGGCCGGTGATAAAGAGACCGGTGTGACCATCATGCAGATGGACGAAGGTCTGGATACCGGCGACATGCTGAAAATTGCCACTCTGCCAATTGAAGCGACCGACACCAGTGCCACTATGTATGAAAAACTGGCCGAGCTGGGTCCGGATGCCCTGATTGACTGCCTTGGTGACATTGCCGACGGTACAGCTGTACCAGAAAAACAAAACGACGATTTGGCCAACTACGCCAAAAAGCTGAGCAAAGAAGAAGCGAAAGTCGACTGGTCAATGGACGCCGCTGCCATTGAACGCTGCATCCGCGCATTCAACCCATGGCCAATGAGCTACTTCGCAGTTGCCGAGCAAAACATCAAAGTATGGAAGGCCGAAGTAGAAGCCGATAACCAGGGTAAAGCACCGGGGACAATTCTGGCTGCCGACAAACACGGCATTCTGGTCGCTACCGGCGAAGGTGCACTACGCCTGACCGAGCTGCAACCTCCGGGCAAAAAAGCCATGAAAGCGCAGGATCTGCTGAACTCGCGCCGTGAATGGTTTGAACCCGGCACCAAACTGTAATAACCGAGCCAGTGCTTGCACTGGCTTTTCTTTTCCTCCTATGGAAATGAAACAATGATTGCTGCGAATGCCACAGACTCATCACCGAAGTGCATTCGCAAATATAACTTCAGGAAATACGAATGAACGTAAGAGCCGCTGCAGCCAAGGTTGTTTATCAGGTTGTTGATCAGGGCCAATCCCTGTCCAACGCCCTGCCAGCTGCCCAGCAAACGATCCGAGACCGAGACCACGCCCTGCTGCAGGAAATCTGCTACGGCGTCCTACGCTGGCTGCCACGACTGGAATCCATCACCAACCAGCTGATGGACAAACCGCTAAAAGGCAAACAACGTGTTTTCCACCACCTGATCCTAGTCGGCCTGTACCAGTTGGGTTACATGCGCATTCCGGCCCATGCAGCCGTTGCCGAAACAGTTAACGCCACCAAGAACCTTAAAAAACCTCAGCTTCGTGGCCTGCTCAATGCGGTACTGCGTAATTACCAGCGCCAACAGGAAGCACTCGATGCTCAAGCGCAAAGCCACGACGCCGGCCGTTACGGCCACCCGGGCTGGTTGCTTAAGCTGCTGAAAGAAAGCTACCCGCAACAATTCGAAGCCATTGTCGATGCCAACAATACCAAGGCACCAATGTGGCTGCGCGTTAACCGCCGCCACCACACCCGTGATGAATACCGAGAACTGCTGAACCAGGCTGGCATCGAAACCGATATTCACCCGGAAGCCCAGGATGCCCTGCGTCTGCTGGCTCCTTGTGATGTCAGCAAGCTACCTGGCTTTGCCGACGGCTGGGTATCAGTCCAGGATGCGGCAGCTCAGCTGTCTGTTGAATACTTGGCACCACAAGCTGGTGAACTGATCCTGGACTGCTGTGCCGCGCCAGGCGGTAAAACAGCCCATATTATGGAGCGTCAGCCGGACACCCAAGTGGTTGCCATCGACTGCGACGAACAACGTCTGGCCCGTGTTCATGAAAACCTGCAGCGCCTGAACCTCAAAGCCCAGGTACTGTGTGCCGACGCCCGCTACCCGCAACAATGGTGGCAAGGTGAACAGTTCGACCGTATCCTGCTGGATGCACCATGTTCGGCTACCGGCGTGATCCGCCGTCACCCGGATATCAAATGGCTACGCCGCGCCGATGACATCGACGCTCTGGCTCTGCTTCAGACGGAAATTGTCGATGCCATGTGGCAACAGCTGAAGCCGGGCGGTACTCTGGTTTACGCAACTTGTTCAATCACACCGCAGGAAAACTGCAATCAGGTCAAAGCCTTCCTGACTCGTACCGCTGATGCAGAACTTATCGGCAGTGACATTGAGCAGCCGGGCCGTCAGATCCTGCCGGGCGAACATGACATGGACGGTTTTTATTACGCCGTTATCCGAAAAGCTCAATAGAAAAACCTGAATCTTTTGCAATCTGAGTTTCCTAGGATGGCCTATGGCCACAAGCGTAGTAACCTTAAGCAGAATAAATAATCAGGCATATATGCTATGAAAATTATCATCCTTGGCGCTGGCCAGGTCGGCGGTACACTGGCCGAAAACCTGGTTGGTGAAAACAACGACATCACCATCGTTGATAAAGATCCTGAACGCCTGCGCGAATTGCAGGACAAGTACGATCTGCGTGTCGTACAGGGTTTTGCCAGTCACCCCCGAACCCTGAGAGATGCCGGTGCACAGGATGCCGACATGCTGGTTGCTGTCACTAACTCTGACGAAACCAACATGATTGCATGCCAGATTGCTTTTACGCTGTATAACACCCCGAACCGGGTAGCCCGTATCCGTTCGCCGGAATACCTGCGAGAAAAAGAGCAGCTGTTCCAGTCGGATGCGGTGCCAGTCGATCACCTGATCGCTCCGGAAGAGCTGGTTACCGGCTATATCCAGCGCTTGATAGAATACCCGGGCGCACTGCAGGTTGTCGGTTTTGCCGAAGACAAAGTCGGTCTGGTTGCGGTTAAAGCTTATTACGGCGGTCCGCTGGTTGGTAACGCCCTGTCGGCACTGCGCGAGCACATGCCGCACGTTGACACCCGGGTTGCCGCAATTTTCCGTCAGGGCCGTCCAATCCGCCCGCAGGGAACCACCATTATCGAAGCCGATGACGAAGTCTTCTTCGTTGCTGCCAGCAACCACATTCGTTCAGTGATGAGTGAGCTGCAGCGACTGGAAAAACCGTACAAGCGCCTGATGATTGTCGGTGGCGGTAACATCGGTGCCGGCCTGGCCCGTCGCCTGGAACAAAACTACAGCGTCAAACTGATTGAGCGAAATCCGGAGCGGGCAGAAAACCTGTCTGAGATGCTGGAAAACACCATCGTCTTTTGTGGTGATGCGTCCGATCAGGAGTTGCTGAGCGAAGAACACATCGAACAAATTGACGTGTTCATTGCAGTCACCAACGACGATGAAGCCAACATCATGTCAGCGATGCTGGCAAAACGGATGGGGGCCAAGAAAGTCATGGTACTGATCCAGCGTGGTGCTTATGTCGATCTGGTGCAAGGCGGTACTATCGATATAGCGATTTCTCCGCAGCAAGCTACCATCTCGGCCTTGCTGACCCACGTCCGTAAAGCTGATATCGTCAATGTATCCTCGCTGCGCCGCGGTGCTGCCGAGGCCATCGAAGCGATTGCCCATGGTGATGCCACCACATCAAAAGTGGTTGGCCGGGCCATCGGTGATATCAAACTGCCGCCGGGTACCACTATCGGTGCTGTGGTTCGTGGCGATGAGGTTCTTATTGCCCACGACCGTACTGTTATCGAGCAGAATGATCACGTCGTGATGTTCCTGGTCGACAAGAAATATATCCCAGACGTAGAGCGCCTGTTCCAACCGAGTCCGTTCTTCCTGTAATAGTTATGGTCAATTACCGTCCCATTTTATTTGTCATAGGGCTGGTCTTATCCAAGATCGCCCTGTTTATGTATGTCCCGACCCTGGTGGCCTTTTTCACCGGGACCGGGGGATTCATTGACTTTGCCACCGCCGTCCTGATCACCCATTCAGTGGCCTTCCTGTGCCTGACTTTCGGCCGGACAGCCGAATTCAAACTGGGGGTTCGGGATATGTTCATGATCACCACCTTGGTGTGGACCATCGCCAGTGCCTTTGCCGCGCTGCCGTTTGTATTTATCAACCACATCAGCTTTACCGATGCATACTTCGAGACCATGTCGGGGATCACCACCACAGGTTCCACCGTGCTGAGCGGGCTTGACGACATGGCACCGAGTATCCTGCTGTGGCGTTCTACGCTGCAATGGCTCGGCGGTGTCGGTTTTATCGTGATGGGGGTAGCCATCCTGCCGATGCTGAACGTCGGGGGTATGCGCCTGTTCCAGACTGAATCATCGGACTGGTCAGATAAAAGTTCACCGCGTACCAAGAACGTGGCCAAGAACATCGTTAATGTCTACCTGACCCTGACTCTGCTGTGTATCCTCGGTTACATGATGGCGGGAATGAACACTTTCGATGCGATCAACCACGCCTTTACAACCCTGTCGACTGGCGGTTATTCGACCTCTGACGGCTCCATGAACCACTTTTCCAATGCTGCGCACTGGGTCGCTATCGTGTTCATGTTTGCCGGCGGCCTGCCATTTTTGCTGTTTGTTCAGGCACTGAGAAAGAAGGAAGCCACGGCATTATTCAGCGATGCCCAGGTTCGTGGTTTCACCTTATTGGTATTAAGTTCCGGCTTGGCGGTTGCCCTGTGGCTGACTTGGGAGCTGGGCTATGCCTTCAGCGATGCCTTCAGGGTTTCACTGTTCAACATTATCTCAGTGGTTACCACAACCGGTTTCGGTTTGGATGATTTCACCTCCTGGGGACCGTTCCCTACCATCATCTTCGCCTTTATCATGCTGGTTGGTGGCTGTTCTGGCTCGACGGCCGGCGGGATCAAGATTTTCCGTTTCCAGGTTGCCTTTGCCCTGTTGCGGAAACAAATGATGCAGCTGATCCATCCGTCCGGGGTGTTTATCCAACGCTATAACGGCCGCCCGGTAACAGACGGCATTGTCCGTTCTGTGGTTGCCTTTGCCCTGACGTTCATTATCACCATTGTTCTGGTAGCCGCGGCTCTCGGCATGATGGGACTGGATCCGATCACCTGTATTACCGGTGCAGTCACTGCGGTGGCCAACGTCGGCCCGGGAATGGGTGAGGTCATCGGCCCGACAGGTAACTTTGCGACTCTGCCTGATCTGGCCAAGTGGACCTTAAGTTTCGGTATGCTAATGGGAAGACTGGAAATCCTGACAGTTCTGGTGGTTTTCTTCCCGGCCTTCTGGCGCAACTAAGCCCATAATAAACAAATATAAGGAGGCTTCCCGGCCTCCTTACAACTCATCCCATAGTATTAATGTTGCAAATTATATTATCCATATAGTACGTATATACTATCATGCAAAATGCACATTCCTGATCCACCACCAAATTAGTAATGGGATGTATCTCCAGTAAAGTGAATTACTACAGTTGAGACTCAACCTGCAATACTTGAATCATTTCGCAACTAAGTAAAACCAATAAATAATATACCCACGAATGGTTTTATATTATTGCCGACAACTACTTTTAATATTAAACAGTATCAATTTTGAATAGTTCTCTCTAACTATCATATAAATATACTACTGTTTACTAAGTGTAGGGATGCTTCTTATGTCGGCATATGCTCGTCGTACTTTAAATCAACGACAACGTCAAAAGCAGATACAATCTGCCCTTGAAAAAGATCAACACACTATTATTCAAATGAATGCAAACGAGTTTATTGACTTTGTAGTCAATGTAAATCGTTTAAAAGGCATGAGTAGAATACAAACCATCGAGTCTATTAGTCAGAATCTAAAAAAGGAAAAAGTAATATCTGATGCGTGGGAGCAACATAAAGGTTCCTAAAAGACCAGCTCAGGGTTAATACCTCTGACAATGGATATTCAGGTATTAGGCGCTATAGCTCTGGAAATGAAACGTAGCGGTAATACTTTTGCTAAGTATCAAATAAAAATCTACAAGGGTAAATCCAATGTAATTTTTAAAGGTTACTCAGGTCTTAGAAAGCATCTCACAGGTACAAAATATCTTGCCAGTAACCCCAAAGTCATTTCTTTTGGCATTGGAAAATTAGGTGTGAAAAATGCCATTAAAGGTGGTTTCATTACCACTATCATCATTTCTGCAACTTTCCATGCCTTTGAACAAATGTTAAATGATCAAGCGACATGGCATGATTTTATAGGAGGGCTTGCTGTAGATGTAGGTATAGCAGCAATCTCTTCCGGGATTGCTTGGGGCTCGATTGCCACCTATGTTGGAGGTCCTATGCTAGCTGTCGTGGTTATTGGAGGAACTCTAACTATTTTTACCTCTGCTTTCATTAATTCATATTCTTTGTCCAAAAGAATATCAGATAGCCTCCGAGCTCTGGAAGAAGACACTCGAACAGGATTAGCCAATATCCAAAGAGATATTAAGCGAGCTGAGCGCCAGTATCATTACGATCCTGTAGGCTTCATGCTCCGTTTGTTTGGTATTCCTTATTATGGCAGAAGGTACTGATATGTCTGATTCACCTGTTCTCACCCCTTCTCTAACGCTTGTAAAGATCTTTTTTTTCCTGGTGTTACTATGTGTAATTGTAATGGTATATGGCTATACACTAATTGAAGAAATAGAAATCCTAAGTCGAACAAGGGAACAGCCTATAGCCTTAAAAGTACGTACTGTAATACCACCATTTCTATTCATGATTCCTGCTTTTGCTATTCTGATTTTTGGCTTTTTGAAACAATTGGTTGGACGATTTTCTAATCACATGCAACAACGTGGAATAATGATAATTATTTGTTGCTTTCCGTTATTTATATTGGCTTGGTGGCTCTACAGCTGGCAACTAAACAACTGGCTTGAAGGCCAAGGATATACCTCATGTCCCTGGTACACAGGGGCAACTTTGGGAGCCCCCACTATCTGGTTAAAGGCATCAGACTATTGTATTGAAGAAGGATATCCGGTACGAACTGAACTGCTGGACTGGCTGGAAGCACAAAGGCAACAGGGAACAACACCAACTGTTGAGGAATTTAAACTACATCAGGAAAAGATTTTGGCACAGTACCAACAAAAATATAGCCAATGGTGAGCTCATGAAAAACGCTCACCAAACAGTCGGCTAAAAAATCACCCATCAAAAACGACGGCAATGTTCTCTGGATAATACTTTCACATTAACTTCAATTAACAGTAATTACACCGGATGGACATAGAAATAAATTGCCAGAAAGTGACAGACCGTCCCACCAAGTACAAACAGGTGCCAGATAGCATGGTTATAGGGCACCTTCTCATTGACGTAAAACACAACCCCCAGTGAATAAATGATGCCACCGACCGCCAGCAGAACCAGCCCGCCAGTCGATAGCGACAACGCCAGCTGATAAATCGCCACCAGGGAAAGCCAGCCCATCGTCAGGTATGTTGCCAGCGACAAGCGCTTAAAGCGATAAACGAAAATAATCTTCAGCACAATCCCTACCAATGCAATACCCCAAATCACCGCCATTAACGTAATCGCCAATGGCGTTCGTAAGGTGATAAGCAGGAAAGGGGTATAGGTGCCGGCAATCAACAAATAGATGGCACAGTGGTCAAAGGTTTTGAGTGCCCGCTTGGCCCGCTCAAACGGGATCGCATGGTACAGAGTTGAAGCCAGGTAAAGCAGTATCATGCTGCCGCCATAGATACTCAGGCTGGTAATACTCAACGCATCCGCATTGGCATCCAGGGCCTGGTTCAGCAACAGCACCAGTCCGACGATGCCGAAAATCATTCCTAATCCATGGCTGATGCTATTCGCTACTTCCTCTGCAACTGAGTACTCAGACTCAGCCACTGCAACACTCTTGGCCATCTTTTTGCCTTCCCAGAATAGAGTTAATGCTCAATAGATAAGCAGTATGGCACATTTGGCTTACATGTGTAAGCTGAAAATGAAAAATAAATGTAAATTATTCTTATTGTAATCGGGTCGTAAGAAGTGGGAGAAAAAAGAAACGGAGCCAAAGGCTCCGTCTTATTGAAGTGTTCGTTAAGAGATAGCTGATTACTTCAGTAAATCAATGGCTGCCTGACGGGCCGCATCTGGATCGCGGGCCATGATACCGTCGACAATGCGCTGGTGAATATCCAATTTAAGCAGACGGTCACGGGTGATCACCCGGAAATAGTTTTCAAATACCGCCTTGAAAAGATTACCAAACGGACTGATAAAGTGGTTACCCGAAGCAAAATAGATCAACTGATGGAATCGGGTATCCACATCAATCCATTTTTCCTGATCAAACGAGTCACCCAGCAGGTACATCTCATCCATCAGGGTTTGTAGCGCCGCCCGGTCTTCATCGGAAGCATGAATTGCCGTTAATGCTGCCGCTTCCGGTTCCAAAGTCAGTCGTACACGCTGAAACTCTTCGACTAACTCATTGTGGTGATCAAAGCTCAACCATGCCAGCAAGTCCTGATCCAGGTAATTCCAGTTACGCTTAGGCAGTACTCGGGTACCGATACGCGGACGCGGCAAAACCATCCCTTTGGCTGCCAGCATCTTAATCGCTTCACGAACCGCTGTTCGGCTAACGCCGTACATCTCGCCCAATTCCATTTCACCCGGCAAAATGTCACCCGGCATAATTTCACCACGTAAAATACGCTGGCCCAACGACTCTGCCAGTTTGTAAGATAAATTGCGATTAGTCACTAACCGCTGCTGATCCCGCTCCATTCATTCCCTCCCGGGCTATTTTTATAATAGTTACCAGCTCTACACGCATTAGACCATAAAGCATCTGCCGATAAACGGCTGATCTTCACAGATGACGATGAGGTTAACATTTTCTTAGCCTTTCCCCATCCGATTCAGACTGATGCATAAGCTCAGCTGGCTATTATTTGCTCGACTTTGCCCTCTGTTGTTGCTATTCTCGCGGCGAAAAAAACAACTAACCTGATATTTCCGCACAGGATCGGCATCGCCAGCAAAAACACAAACTGCGGATATATCTTTATTAATTATTGGCCACGGATGCGCCTGACAATAGGTGAATCATGCGCCCTTCATCTCCAATCAGGTATGCCACTTCCCGCCGCAGCCCGGCGCGGTTACGTGCAACTTCTCACGCTCCTACTTTCAAGGCAAAACCGGCATCTCAGCCAGTCGCTGATGTGCATACGCTAACCACGGCAGAACCGGTTATCACTCAGCAAAGTTCAGCGAAAGAACACGCAGCCTGATCCCCCTGTACACCGAAGATAATACCTAAGGCAGCATCTTGGCTGCCTTTTGTTTATCTCCGGCTTCTGTTTCTTCATCTTATTAACGTGATGCTTCGCGGTGTTTGTATCATGCTCCGGTTTGGGTTAATTTACCCCCAATAAAAATGATGACTATAGAATCGCCAACGATTCAACCAGCCTTAAATTGTGGAGTTAACTATGAAAACCCATCGCGTCAACGAACTGATTGAACTACTGCATCCGGAATGGCAAAAAGATCCGGATCTGAACCTGGTCGAGTTCCTGTTGAAACTGGCCGCAGAAGCCAAGTATGACGGCAAACTGGAAGATCTGACCGATGATGTGCTGATCTACCATCTGAAAATGCGCAATAGCGACAAAGACGAAATGATCCCGGGCATTGCTAAAGACTGTGAAGAAGACTTCAAAACAGCAATCCTGCGCGCCCGCGGCATTATCAAGTAACACCGAGTTCAGGCCGGGCAACCGCTCACATGCCCGGCCAACGTCCCCTCTATTCTTCCACCGCATACTTTCCGTCACGGCCAGCCGTCACTCCGACGCTCAAATTATGACCGCGTTAAATTTATAACAAAAACGCACGTTATATAATCAGCCGATAACATATAACCGTTAATTACAACATTATAGTCCCGGCAATGTACCGGACTGCACCCCGACTATAGTTAATGGATGGGGTAACCCAAGGAAAGTAATGTCATGAGCCAAAAGAAAATCGACATCAAGGATGTCACGCCCAAGCAATTTAACCCCAAAACCCACAAAGGCGGCTCAGATCGCTTCAACCCAGGTAATCGCATCTACGTCCGTGCCGCCAAAGGTATCTACCAGCGTCTGAGAAAAAAAATGGGCTGGGTACTGATGCTTTTATTTATGGGAACGCCCTGGATCCCGTATGGCGATCGCCAGGCCATTCTGCTTGATATCGGCCAACAACAATTCAACTTCTTCGGCACCACATTGTGGCCCCAGGATCTGACCCTGCTCGCCACCTTATTTATGATTGCGGCCTTCGCCCTGTTTTTTGTCACCACTTTTCTCGGCCGAGTCTGGTGTGGTTATTTCTGCCCGCAAACCGTGTGGACCTTTATCTACATCTGGTTTGAAGAAAAGCTCGAAGGTCCGGCGAATAAAAGACGTAAACAAGACAGCATAAAACTGACCGGCAAGTTGCTTGGCAGAAAGATCATCAAACATGCCGCCTGGCTGACTGTGGCCCTGGCAACCGGCCTGACTTTTGTCGGTTACTTCCTGCCAATTCGTGCGCTGGTTGCCGACTTTTTTACTTTTGATGCCAGCTTCTGGGCTGGCTTCTGGGTCTTGTTTTTTACCGGCTGTACCTATGCCAATGCAGGCTGGATGCGCTCCATCGTCTGTATTCACATGTGTCCGTATGCCCGTTTCCAGTCCGCAATGTTCGACAAAGACACCTATATTGTCGGCTACGATGTCAGTCGCGGCGAAGCCCGTGGGCCGCGCCCGCGCAAGAAAGATCCGAAAGAACTCGGCCTCGGTGACTGTATTGACTGCAACTTATGTGTTCAGGTTTGCCCGACCGGGATCGATATCCGCGATGGCCTGCAGTATGAATGCATCAACTGCGGTGCCTGTGTCGATGCCTGCGATGAAACCATGGTGCGGATGGGGTATGAAAAACGCCTGATCAGCTACACCACAGAACACAAGCTGGAAGGTCACAATACCCATGTTATGCGCCCGAAACTACTTGGCTACGGTGCCGTGATGGCGGCGATGATCGGCCTGTTCTTCTTCCTGCTGGCCTCGGTTCAGCCGATGGGACTGGATGTGATCCGGGACCGCAACCAGTTGTTTAAGATCAACAGTGAGGGGCTAGTTGAAAATACCTACACCCTGAAACTCCTGAACAAAACCCAGCAGCCTGCTGTTTATACGCTGAGGGCTGAGGGGTTAGAAGAAATTGAATGGTACGGCCCGCAACAAGTAACAGTCGATGCCGGAGAAGTCTACACTCTGCCAGTCAGCCTCGGAATTGATCCGTATCTGCTCACCTCTCCGATAGCCGATATCACTTTTGTGATGGAAAAACAGAATGACAGTGAAAATACGACTGTTAGAACAGAAAGCCGTTTTATCGGAGAACTGCGCTAACAGCTAGAACGTTAAGTTCAGGAAAGCAAAGGGCCGATAACGGCCCTTTTTTATTATGGTGATATACTGACAGCCAAATCTTACAGGCTGCGGAATTTGTCACATGACACAACAAGATGGTTTTAGTTTTTCAGATCTGACTCCGGATCTGCTGCTGGATGCACTCGACAGCATCGGCGTTCGAGCTGAGTCCGGGCTTTTGCCACTCAACAGCTACGAAAACCGGGTTTACCAGTTCAGTGCCGAAGACGGCGCACGGTATGTCGCCAAATTCTACCGACCACACCGCTGGAGCTGTGAACAAATCCAGGAAGAACATGACTTCACCCAGGAACTGCTCGAACAGGATATTCCGGTCGCTGCCCCAATCACCTTCGAAGGCCAGACCCTGCATCACTTTCAGGAACACCGATTTGCCCTGTTTCCGAGCCTGGGCGGCCGCCAATTCGAAGTCGATAACTTTGACCAGCTGGAGTGGGTAGGGCGCTACCTTGGCCGAATTCACCGAGTCGGCCAGCGCCAAACATTTAAGCACCGCCCGACCATCGGCCTGACCGAATACCTGCACCAGCCGCGCCAGATTCTGGAAAACGCCGATTTTATTCCCGAGCACCTGAAAACCGTCTTTTTTGCCGATCTCGACATGCTGATCCGCGAACTGGAGCAACACTGGTACAGTGACTGGCAACCACTACGCCTGCACGGCGATTGCCACCCGGGCAACATCCTCTGGCGTGACGGCCCGCTGTTTGTCGATCTGGACGATGCCCGCAATGGCCCAGCAGTTCAGGATTTATGGATGCTACTCAACGGCGAGCGTCACGACCAGCTGGCACAACTGGATACCGTGCTGGAAGCCTATGGTGAATTTGCCGATTTCAATCACAAAGAATTGCAACTTATTGAGCCTTTACGCGGTCTTAGAATGGTGCACTATATGGCTTGGCTGGCAAAACGCTGGGAAGATCCTGCGTTTCCACGCGCTTTCCCGTGGTTTGCCGACGCAAAATACTGGGAAGGACAGGTACTGGCCTTCAAGGAGCAACTGGCCGCATTAAATGAACCACCATTGCAACTGATGCCGCAGTGGTAACATACTAATTACACTAACGGAATATAACCCGGGGTTATTTCAGTCCACATTGAGGGAGTATCTCGAAACATGTTTAAGAAACTCTTTGCGCTAGCAAGCGTCGTCTTACTGTCCTTTTCAGTTCAGGCGGCAAAATTTACTGAAGGTGACTACTACAAGGTACTGGATACACCAAAGTCCAGCAGCCCGCTGGTCACCGAGTTTTTCTCATTTTACTGTCCGCACTGTTTCCGGTTTGAATCAACAATCCGGGCTCTGAAAAAGACACTGCCAGACAATGCCAAACTGCAGAAGAACCATGTTTCCTTCATGGGCGGCCCGATGGGTAAATCCATGAGCAAAGCCTACGCCACGTCAGTAGTCCTCGGCGTTGAAGACAAAATTCTGCCAGTGATGTTCACCCGCATCCACACCATGCAGAAACCACCGCGCAACGATCAGGAAATCCGCCAGATCTTTATCGACGAAGGCGTCGATGCCAAAGACTTCGACGGTGCGTTCAACAGCTTTGCGGTTAATTCCATGGTCAACCGTTTCAACAAAGCCTTCCAGGACAGCGGCCTTTCCGGTGTTCCGGCACTGATCATCAACAACAAGTACCTGCTAAAGACAGACAAAATCAAGTCGATGGATGAGTACTTTGAGCTGGTTAACTACTTGCTGAAAAAGTAAGATTATTATCAATAAAGAGTAAGGGCCCAAGCGGCCCTTCTTTTTTGCCTGTTACTTTTTATATTGCCTGAGCCGTCAGTTGCTTCATCAACCGATCCATGGCGCGGTAGCCCAGCGCCTCGGCCAGATGTCCCCGTTCTATTTGCTCACAGCCAGACAGATCCGCAATTGTTCTGGCGACTTTGATAATACGGTGATAGGCACGGATCGACAGCCCAAGCTGGTGCAGGGCGTTTTCAAGAAATTCAGCATCTGCCTTTTGCAGCTCGCAATAGCGATCCAGTTCCCGGGTTGAAAGCAGGGCATTAACCTTACCGCTTCGGGCCTGCATATCCTGCCGGGCCTGAAATACCCGCTGGCTGATCACCGTACTCGGTTCGCCCCGATCGCCACCTTCGGCTAAAGTGCCCCGCGGCAAGGCCGGAATTTCTATCGACATATCAAAACGATCGAGCAAAGGTCCGGACAAGCGCCCGAGATAGCGCAAAATAGCCTGAGGATTAGTCCGGCTCTGATTTCCTTCATAGTATCCAGTCGGACTGGGATTTAGCGCCCCGATCAACTGAAACCGGGCAGGAAAACAGGTTTTGCTGGAGGCGCGGGAAATCACTATCTCCCCGGACTCCAGCGGCTCACGCAGCGAGTCGAGTGTTTTACGTTCAAACTCCGGCATTTCATCAAGAAACAACACGCCGTTGTGGGCCAGTGAAATCTCTCCGGGTCGGGGGTTCGAACCGCCACCCACCAGCGCCGCCATAGAACTGGAATGATGTGGCGTCCGGAACGGCCGTTGCCGCCAGTTCCCCTCATGCAGGCTCTGCTGGGTCAGTGAAGTCACAGCCGCTGTCTCCAGCGCTTCTTCAACACTCATCTCCGGCAGCAGGTCACACAACCGCGACGCCAGCATGGTTTTACCGGTTCCCGGTGGGCCGATAAACAACAGGTTATGTCCGCCGGCTGCGGCGATTTCCAGCGCCCGTTTCCCTTGCTGCTGACCGATAATGTCCTGCATATCCCGCTCAGATCCGGAGGGTTTTGTTTCTGTCTGTTGTTGACTACGACAATAAAGTTCCAGCTGTTGTTGCCCGCATAACTGACCACATACAGCCAACAAATCCTGAGCTGATTTATGGGTACCCCGACCGACCAGTGCCAACTGATCACCGTTTGCATTCGGGGCGATCAAACAACGTCCGGCCTGTTTGGAAGCCAGTGCTGCGGGCAGGGCGCCTTTCACCGGGCGCAAATCCCCAGAAAGCGCCAACTCCCCTAAAAATTCATAATCTTGTAGCTTATTTGTCGGGATCTGCCCGGACGCTGCCAAGATACCTAATGCAATCGGTAGGTCAAAACGCCCCCCTTCTTTGGGCAAATCTGCCGGAGCTAAATTGACAGTGATCCGCCGAGACGGAAATTCAAAATTAGCATTAACAATCGCACTGCGCACCCGATCCCGCGCTTCTTTGACGGTGGTTTCCGGCAGGCCCACTAAAGTTAATGCTGGCATTCCGTTACTGATGTGGACCTCAACGGTCACCGGTGGCGCATCTACACCAACACAAGCCCGGCTGTGAACTATTGCAAGAGTCATCCTGTCCTTTCCTTGTGAATTATCATCCAATGAACGGATAAAATAATATCAAATCGATATCATATTGATTGCCGTTATGCAGATTCCCTGAAAATTATTCTGAAGTTTTTACTTGTCATGCGAGCCATGTCTGTGTTAACTCTAAAAAGAGCAACAAATAAACAATAAATTAAGACAGTCAGAAAATGCCATTTAACGCTAAAGCTATCTCTCTCATTATCAACGTCATCGTGGTGATTATTTCACCGCGAGAGGGGCTGGCAGGCGTAAAATAGCGACAAACACAACACACGCAAGAAAGCCCCCGCACCCAACCGGTCCGGGGGCTTTTTTTTACACATAATTCGAAAATATGCCGACATAACCACCAGAAACTATGTCAGCAAATCGCAAGCAAGGAAGGGAGCAGCGATGACAGGAGCAGAATTAGTTGTTACAGCGCTGCAGCAGCAGGGGATCTCTACGGTATTTGGCTACCCGGGTGGTGCCATAATGCCAATCTATGATGCTCTGTATGACGGCGGTGTCGACCACATCCTGTGCCGCCACGAGCAGGGCGCAGCCATGGCTGCCATCGGCTATGCCCGCGCCACCAGCGGCATCG
This sequence comes from Photobacterium marinum, assembly GCF_000331515.1. Taxonomy (GTDB): domain Bacteria; phylum Pseudomonadota; class Gammaproteobacteria; order Enterobacterales; family Vibrionaceae; genus Photobacterium; species Photobacterium marinum. Next base: position 10,195 of record NZ_AMZO01000055.1, on the reverse strand, counting down.
GTGTCTGCCTGGCCACATCAGGGCCGGGTGCCACAAACCTCATCACCGGGCTGGCGGATGCCATGCTCGACTCTGTTCCTGTGGTTGCCATCACCGGCCAGGTTGCCAGCCCGCTGATCGGCACAGATGCTTTTCAGGAAGTCGATGTTCTAGGCATGTCCCTTTCATGTACCAAGCACAGCTACCTGGTTACCCGCCAGGAAGAGCTGGCATCGGTTCTTGCTGAAGCATTTACCGTTGCCACCAGCGGCCGCCCCGGACCTGTGCTGGTTGATATCGCCAAAGATGTTCAGTTGGCCACCGTCGATACCCCTGTCCAGCCGCTCCAGCTTGCTCCTGAATACCCGGCCGTGGATGAAACTGAACTGAGCAAAGCCCGGACCTTACTGGCAGAAAGCCGCAAACCGATGCTGTATGTCGGTGGCGGGGTACCATTGGCAGGTGCGGTAGATACTGTGCGTGAATTTCTGGCTGTGACTAATATCCCGTCAGTTTCCACCCTGAAAGGACTAGGCTCTGTTGATGTCAGCCACCCTTATTTCCTGGGTATGCTGGGCATGCACGGAACCAAAGCGGCTAACTTAGCCGTTCAGCAATCCGATCTTTTAATCGCAGTCGGCGCACGATTCGATGACCGAGTAACCGGCAAACTCGATACCTTTGCCCCGGATGCCAAAGTCATCCACATGGATATAGATGCCGCGGAGTTCGGCAAACTACGCCAACCGGATGCGGCGCTACGCGGCGACCTGAACCAACTGCTACCACTACTGGCCCAGGAAAAATCAGTTACTGCCTGGCGCGAACAGGTACAAGAACTGAAACAGGCCCACGGCTGGCGTTACGACCATCCGGGTGAAGCTATCTATGCCCCGCTGCTGCTGAAGCAACTGTCGGACATGATCGATGATTCCACCATCATCGCGACAGATGTCGGCCAGCATCAGATGTGGGTGGCCCAACACGTCAGCCACCGCCGTCCGGAAAACTACCTAACCTCAGCTGGTCTCGGCACCATGGGCTTCGGCCTGCCTGCAGCCATCGGTGCCAAACTGGCCCGCCCTGAAGATCAGGTGGTTCTGGTTTCCGGTGACGGCTCATTCATGATGAACGTTCAGGAGCTGGGCACTATCCGCCGCCGCCAACTGCCAGTCAAAATCATCCTGCTGGATAACCAGCGCTTGGGGATGGTTCGCCAATGGCAGGAGCTGTTTTTCGACGGTCGCTACAGTGAAACCAACCTGTCGGATAACCCGGATTTCATCACCCTTGCCAGTGCCTTCGGTATCCCGGGTCAAACCATTACCCGCAAAGAGGAAGTGGAGCCGGCACTGCAAACCATGTTAGAGAGCAAAACAGCTTACCTGCTGCATGTTGCTATCTCAGAGGAAGAGAACGTCTGGCCACTGGTTCCGCCAGGGGCTGCCAACCAAGATATGATGGAGAACTAAGCATGAACCAGCACACCTTAGCGATACAGGCAGCCTGCCGCCCGGAACTGTTAGAGCGCGTTTTACGCATCACCCGCCACCGCGGATTCATGGTAAAACACTTTAATATGACGCAAAGTGACGATAACCAATCTATAGATATAGAAGTAACCGTTAGCAGTGAACGCCCGATTGCCAACCTGTCACAACAGCTGGACAAACTATGGGATGTCACTGGAGTGGAAGTACTACAGCAGCAAAAACAACAAGCAACTGCATAAAAAAGGATTATAAAATGGCAAATACCGCTGATTACATTTGGTTCAATGGTGAGCTAGTTCCATGGCAAGATGCCAAAGTACACGTACTGACCCACGCGATGCATTACGGCACTTCTGTCTTTGAAGGGATCCGCTGTTATGAAACTCCGAACGGCCCGGTTGTGTTCCGCCATCAAGAGCACATGGCACGCCTGAAAGACTCCGCCAAAATCTACCGTTTTCCGATCCCTTATTCTGTTGATGAACTGATGGAAGCCTGCCGCGAGACCCTGCGTGCTAACAAGCTTTCTTCAGCCTATATCCGCCCGCTGGGCTATGTTCCGAATGTCGGCCTTGGTGTCTGCCCGCCGCCGGAAACAGAAATGGACCTGATCATTGCCGCATTCTCCTGGGGTTCATACCTTGGCGAAGAAGCCCTGGCCAATGGCGTCGATGCCATGATTTCAAGCTGGAACCGCGCTGCGCCAAATACCATTCCGACTGCCGCCAAAGCCGGCGGTAACTACCTGTCATCCCTGCTGGTCGGTGGCGAAGCCCGCCGCCACGGCTATGCTGAAGGTATTGCCTTGGATGTCCGCGGTTACCTGTCCGAAGGAGCAGGGGAAAATATCTTTGTCGTGCGCAACGGTGTGATTTCCACCCCGCCGGCCACCAGCGCTATCCTGCCGGGGATCACCCGCGACTCCATCGTGACTCTTGCCAAAGAACTGGGCTACGAAATCCGTGAAGAAAACATTGCCCGCGAAGCCCTGTACCTGGCCGACGAAGTATTCATGACAGGAACAGCAGCAGAAATTGTGCCGGTGCGCAGCGTCGATCAGATCACTGTCGGCGAAGGCAAACGCGGCCCGATCACCGAACACATCCAGTCAACCTTCTTCGGCCTGTTCAACGGCCAGACCGAAGACAAGTGGGGCTGGCTCGATCCGGTATACCCGGAATCAGCTCAGTAAAACACACTCATTACCGCGGCACGGGACTGGCCCCGGGCCGCCGATAAAAGGAATTAGATATGCCCAAGTACCGTTCAGCTACCACAACCCACGGCCGTAATATGGCCGGAGCCCGTGCCCTGTGGCGCGCCACAGGTGTGAAGGAAGAAGATTTCGGCAAGCCGATTATTGCCGTGGTTAACTCTTTCACTCAGTTTGTTCCCGGCCATGTTCACCTGAAAGATCTGGGCCAGCTGGTTGCCAGGGAAATAGAAGCCGCAGGCGGGATCGCCAAAGAGTTCAACACCATTGCGGTGGATGACGGTATAGCCATGGGCCACGGCGGGATGCTGTATTCACTGCCGTCCCGTGAACTGATCGCCGACTCGGTCGAGTACATGGTCAATGCCCACTGTGCCGATGCCATGGTTTGTATCTCCAACTGTGACAAAATCACCCCGGGAATGCTGATGGCTTCAATGCGCCTCAATATCCCGGTCATTTTTGTTTCCGGCGGCCCAATGGAAGCGGGCAAAACCAAGCTGTCCGATAAGATCATCAAGCTGGATCTGGTTGACGCCATGATCCAGGGTGCCGATCCGACGGTATCCGATGAACAAAGCGAGCAGATCGAACGTTCAGCCTGCCCGACATGCGGCTCCTGCTCGGGCATGTTTACCGCTAACTCGATGAATTGCCTGACTGAAGCACTGGGCCTGAGCCAGCCGGGTAACGGTTCACTACTGGCAACCCATGCCGACCGCAAACAGCTGTTTCTGAATGCAGGCAAACGTATCGTCGAACTAACCAAGCGTTATTACGAGCAGGATGATGCTAGCGCCCTGCCACGCAATATCGCCACCAAACAAGCCTTTGAAAATGCCATGGCGCTGGATATCGCGATGGGGGGCTCAACCAATACCGTCCTTCACCTGCTGGCTGCGGCTCAGGAAGGCGAGGTGGATTTCACCATGGAAGACATCGATCGGATGTCTCGTAGGGTGCCGCACCTGTGCAAAGTAGCCCCGTCAACCCAGCAATACCATATGGAAGATGTGCACCGTGCCGGCGGAGTCTACGGCATCCTGGCCGAGCTAAACCGCGCCGGGCTGCTTCACAGCGATAGTCGTAACGTCCTGGGCCAGAGCTTTACCGAAACACTAGCCGAATTTGATGTCGCTACCACTGATTCCGAAGAGGTAAAGCGCTTCTACCGTGCAGGCCCTGCCGGCATCCGCACCACAGAGGCTTTTTCTCAGGACTGCCGCTGGGACAGCTTAGATAGCGATCGCCAATCCGGCTGTATCCGCAGTAAAGAACATGCATACAGCCAAGACGGTGGTCTGGCTGTGCTATCGGGCAACATGGCCGTTGACGGCTGTATCGTCAAAACCGCCGGGGTCGATGAGAGCTGCCTGACCTTTACTGGCCCGGCTATCGTATTCGAAAGCCAGGAAACCGCAGTAGAAGGGATTCTGGGTGGCAAAGTCAAAGCCGGTGATGTAGTGATCATCCGCTACGAAGGCCCGAAAGGCGGACCCGGCATGCAGGAAATGCTGTACCCAACCACATACCTCAAATCCATGGGGCTGGGCAAAGAGTGTGCGCTCATCACCGACGGTCGTTTCTCCGGCGGTACCAGTGGCCTGTCCATCGGTCATGTTTCCCCCGAGGCAGCTAACGGTGGCACCATCGGCCTGATCGAAGACGGCGATATTATTGCCATTGATATCCCGAACCGCTCGATTGCACTTCAGGTAGATGAAGCCACCTTGTCTACCCGTAGAGAAGCGGCCAACCAGCGCGGCTGGAAACCGGTTGATCGCCAGCGTGACGTGTCATTTGCCCTGCGGGCTTATGCCAACCTGGCCACCAGCGCCGATAAAGGGGCTGTCCGTGACAAAACCAAGCTAGAAGGATAAGAATGATGAGCGAAGTGAAACGGGCCGAAGATGTAGCGCTATTAAGCGGAGCCGACTACCTTCGCGATATTCTTCGGGCTCCGGTATACGAGGTGGCTCAGGTCACCCCATTACAGGCCATGGAGCGCCTCGGCGCCCGGATCGGCAATAATGTTCAACTCAAACGAGAGGACCGCCAGCCGGTCCACTCCTTCAAGCTGCGCGGTGCCTATAACATGATGTCGCAGCTAAGCGAAAGCCAGCGCCGCGCCGGGGTAATTGCGGCTTCAGCCGGGAACCACGCCCAGGGGCTAGCCATGTCGGGCAAGCACCTCGGAGTCAATGCCACCATAGTTATGCCCCGGACAACCCCGGATATCAAAGTCGATGCCGTTCGAAGTTTTGGTGGCAACGTCGTGCTGCATGGTAGCAACTTTGATGAAGCCAAGGCCCATGCCGAAGAGCTGTCCCGCCAGCACGGCTTAACCTTTATCCCGCCTTTCGATCACCCATCAGTGATTGCCGGGCAGGGCACCATCGGCATTGAGCTGGTACAGCAAAACGGCCACCTCAACTATGTTTTTGTCCCTGTCGGAGGCGGTGGTCTGGCTGCAGGGGTTTCTGTGTTACTCAAGCAGCTACTGCCTGAAATCAAGGTGATCGGTGTCGAAGCCGAAGATTCCGCCTGCCTAAAGGCCGCTCTGGATGCCGGCAAACCGGTCGCACTCGGTCAGGTCGGGATGTTTGCTGACGGGGTGGCGGTGAAACAGATTGGAGCTGAAACCTTCCGCCTGTGCCAGCAATATCTGGATGATGTCATCACGGTGAGCAGCGATGAAATCTGCTCAGCGGTAAAAGATATCTTCGAAGACACCCGGGCCATCGCCGAACCGTCCGGTGCCCTGTCGCTGGCAGGACTTAAAAAATATGCTGAACAACACCAGCTGAAAGATAAGCAGATGGCGGCAATCCTGTCCGGTGCCAATCTTAACTTCCACAGTCTGCGCTATGTCTCGGAACGCTGTGAGCTGGGTGAGAAACGGGAAGGCCTTCTGGCAGTCACCATTCCGGAACGTCCCGGCGCTTTTCTTGATTTCTGCCATATCCTCGGAGGGCGGGCCGTCACCGAATTCAATTACCGCTATAACGATGACACGCTGGCAAATGTTTTTGTCGGGGTACGGCTGATGCAGGGACAGGAAGAGCTGGAAGGTATCATCCAGGATCTGCGCAAAGCCGGTTATCCGGTTGTCGACCTGTCGGATGACGAGATGGCCAAAGTCCACGTCCGCTATATGATTGGCGGACGACCGCCAAAGCCACTTAAAGAAAGGTTATACAGCTTTGAGTTTCCGGAATACCCGGGGGCATTGATCAAGTTCCTCAACACATTGGGAACCCATTGGAACATCAGCCTGTTTAATTACCGCAACCACGGTGCCGATTACGGTCGCGTGTTATGTGGCTTTGAATTGGAAGAAAAAGACTTGCTGTCCTTTACCAGCCACTTGCGAGAACTGGGCTATCACTGGAAAGACGAAACCGACAACCCGGCCTATAAGTTCTTCCTTGCTCAATAAGCAGCGCTACATAAATGAGAAAAGCAGCCATCGGCTGCTTTTCTTTTAGGGGTTCTTCATTAATTTTAACTGCTCGATATAGCACGTCATCAGGCCAATATGATGCTCCAGCAACTCCGCTCTGACGTTATCTGGCACCTGGATAAAAAGATCAACCAAGTGGCGGAGATCATCATGCTCATCAACGGTATCGGGGATCAGATCCTGCTCAATAAACCAGCCTAACGGCCGGCCTGTGATCTTTGCAATTTTAACCAGGGTAGTCACCCTTGGCTCGGTTTTGCCTGATTCCAGATCTAGATAGGTTTGCCTTGCCATATCAAGGTGCTTAGCCATAGCAACCTGAGACAGCGCTTTCCACTCTCTGGCATCTCGGACCCTCGCTGCAATATGCGATTTTGAGTTTTCCATTTATGCACCATCTGTTGAGTGTTACCAAAATTAACCTGTTTTCTTGCTTTTCGATTGCGCTGAAAGGGCATCAACAGCGAAAGAAAACAGGAAATTATCCAACAGAAAAGCACAAGTTCACGACCGTTCACTTAATTTTTGTGAAACTAAGCAACTGATGTCAGCCAAAACAGACACTTAACTCAAAAAGGGTAAACAATTGCATACAAATCCAATGCAATACATTGCTTTACCGATAAGTTTACCGGATTACTTATCCTTTTGAGTCAGCGCTCGGGTGTACTCGGCCATAAAGCTGGCAAGATTAATACTTTGCTGGAGAATAACATTTCGGGCTGAATGTGGAAGCCGACTGAAGTATTGCAGCAGACGATCAATTTCTTCTTTGTATTCACTCTCAAGGATTTCGATCCCTTCATCACCGTAGACAAACCAGGTGAGGGGACGCTCAGTAATTTCTGAAATCTCGGACAGTAAACGGACTTTCGGTTCTGTTTTACCGGTCTCTAGATCAAGGTAGGTCTGCCTGGCAACTCGGAGCTGCTGAGCCATGTGGACTTGGGTCAGTCCTTTCCACTCTCGGGCCTCCTTAATGCGAGCTGCAATTTTCGCTTTTGGATCTGTCATGTCTAACCTCCAATACAGGTATTAATGAAGACTGCCTAACTTTCATTCCTAGGATGCACAACATGAGCCAACTTTTATAAAGCCAAATTAACAATTATATTTCAATGCTTTAAGGTGAAATCTTACACCTCATTTTGTATTTTGATTCGCAGTTCGTTATACACAGCTGCTGGTATTTTTATTTCGCAATAAACGCGTCATCATTGTCTAGAGAGTAGACTTTTCCTCTTCCAAATACGACAAAAGGCGCCATAATCGGCGCCCTTTCTCATTATTGAGACTTTACTCAATATATCTTATTCAACGGTTACCGCTTTAGCCAGGTTACGCGGCTGATCCACGTCGGTACCTTTGATCAGGGCAACATGGTAAGACAACAGCTGCATCGGAACGGTGTAGAAAATAGGGGCGATAATGTCATCAACACGCGGCATGGTAATGATCTTCATGCCTTCACTCTCTTCAAAGCCAGCTTCACTATCGGCGAAGACATACAGCAGACCACCACGGGCGCGTACTTCTTCAATGTTTGACTTCAGCTTCTCCAGCAGGTCGTTAGTCGGTGCCACAACGATGACCGGCATATCTGCATCAATCAGTGCCAGCGGACCGTGCTTCAGTTCACCAGCAGCATAAGCTTCTGCGTGGATGTAAGAGATTTCTTTCAGCTTCAGGGATGCTTCAACCGCAATCGGGTAGAACTCACCGCGGCCCAGAAACAGAGCGTGGTGCTTGTCAGCAAAATCTTCAGCCAATTGCTCGATAGGCTTGTCGAACGCCAGCGCTTTTTCAATCTGAACCGGTAGCTGGTGCAGAGATGCAACGATTTCTTTCTCTTTCGCTTCATCAATCAGGCCTTTCTCTTTACCCAATGCAGTTACAAACATCAGCAGTGTCACTAGCTGGGTTGTGAAAGCTTTGGTAGATGCCACACCGATTTCAGTACCGGCACGGGTCATAAACGCCAAATCTGATTCACGCACCAACGATGAACCGGCAACGTTACAGATCGTCATCGCTGACATGTAGCCTTTTTCTTTTGCCAGACGAAGCGCAGCCAGAGTATCGGCGGTTTCACCAGACTGCGACAGGGTGATCAGCAGGCTGTTCGGACGGGTAACAAACTTGCGGTAACGGAACTCAGAGGCAATCTCGACATCACAGCTTACGCCAGTCATGGCTTCAAACCAGTAACGAGCGACCATACCGGCATTGTAAGAAGTACCACAAGCCACGATCTGAACGTGCTCAACATTAGCCAGAATATCTTTGGCACCATTACCAATGCTCTCAACAATCACAGAATCATTGCCGATACGGCCTTCCATGGTGTTGCTCAGCGCCGCTGGCTGCTCGTAAATTTCTTTTTGCATGTAATGGCGGAACTGACCCTTGTCAGCCGCATCCTGCTGCAGGTTAGACTCATGAACTTCGCGCTCAACAGCCTGGCCGTTTTCATCAAAGATGTTCACTTCACGACGGGTAATTTCAGCTACATCGCCTTCTTCCAGGAAGATAAAGCGACGAGTAACGTTCAGCAGTGCCAGCTGATCTGATGCCAGGAAGTTCTCGCCGACCCCCAGACCGATAACCAGCGGGCTGCCTGAACGGGCAACAACCACACGCTCAGGATCACGGCGATCCATTACTACCGTACCGTAAGCACCTTCCAGTTGAGCAACGGTCTTTTTGACCGCTTCCAGCAGGGTAGAAGCGCTGCGCAGTTCCCACTCAACCAGGTGAGCAATTACTTCGGTATCAGTCTGAGACACAAATGTATAACCGCGTTCAATCAGCATAGCACGCAGTTCTTCATGGTTTTCAATGATGCCGTTGTGAACCAGAGCAATGTTCTCACCGGACATATGCGGGTGAGCATTGGCTTCAGACGGTTCACCGTGAGTTGCCCAGCGAGTGTGTGCAATACCGGTACCACCAACCAAGTGTGAACTTTCTACAGCATCTGCCAGTTCCTGAACTTTACCCAAGCGACGAACACGCTGCAGATTGCTCTGAGCATCAACCACAGCTACACCGGCTGAGTCATAACCGCGGTATTCCAGACGGCGCAAGCCTTCAACCAGAATTTCAGCCACATCACGTTGTGCTACTGCACCAACAATTCCACACATTTTGTGTCTCTCCTAAATTTTATTCCGCCGCGGTACAGATCACCTGTACCCCGTACTGTTCAATCTGTTGTTTTGCTTCGCCACTCAAACCATCATCCGTGATCAAGGTATGGATGTTGCTCCAGGGCAGCTCCAAGTTCGGGATCTTACGGCCGACTTTGCTCGACTCCACCATCACCACCACTTCACGGGATACCTCAGCCATCACCCGGCTAAGGCCAACCAATTCATTAAAGGTAGTGGTACCGCGTGCAATATCAATGCCGTCAGCACCGATAAACAGCTGGTCAAAATCATACGAACGCAAAACGGATTCTGCGACCTGCCCCTGGAATGCTTCAGAGTGCGGGTCCCAGGTCCCGCCGGTCATCAGCAGGGTAGGCTCGTTTTCAAGCTCATTGAGGGCATTGGCTACATTGAGGGAGTTAGTCATCACTATCAGTCCCTGCTTCTCACCCAGCAGGCTAATAAGGCTCGCAGTGGTGCTGCCACTATCAATAATAATCCGGTTATGGTCCCGGATCCGGACTGCGGCTGCTTTGGCGATAGCTAACTTACAAACCGAAACATTGTCTTCAACATCGCCGACAATTTCGCTGGGCATGGCCACAGCTCCGCCATAGCGACGCAATAACTGACCGGTATTTTCCAGCGCAGCAAGGTCTTTCCGAATAGTCACTTCAGAAGTGGCAAAAAACTTTGCCAGCTGATCAACGCTGACTTCGCCTTGTTCATTTACCATTGCCACAATAGCATGGCGACGTTGTTGGGTGTTTCGCTTCGACATTAATTACGAACTGATACTATTAAGTTTCGAACTGAAACCAATACTATCAGATCAAAACTTTCATGATCAATATTGTGCAATTAATTTTCTATAAGTGAGAAGTGAGAAGTGAGA
>NZ_AMZO01000054.1 GCF_000331515.1 Photobacterium marinum | reverse complement strand
ATAACTTGTATTTGCAGCTAACGCCTGGGATAAGGTGCGCCACGACGAACCACCCAAGCACACCGAACTCCATACCAAAACCGCCGAGTGTAACAAGTCACCTTGATGCCTTTGTTAGGCATTTCCATGTGCGCTGTCCTAACTTAGCAGGTCAACTCTCAACGCATCCGCCTTAAAACATGGGACGCAACAACCTCGAGATTGTATTTTCCCACTAACTATCAACGCTTTGAACCAAATACATTTGCATGACAACCTGATGAAGTGTTCTTTAGGGCTGCATCACAGGACAAATAGGCAAATAAACCGGCAACCCTTTCGTCACAGTGTAACGATGAATAATGCGATGGTGCATTGCCGGAGCTAAAGGCAACACGAAAGAAACAACCTGCGTTTCGACATACTTTATGGACAGCCTTGCGATGAACGAATGACTTTTGTGGCATCGTTCTTGAGCGAAGAAATAACCAATAAAAACAAAGTTGCTCTTCAGCATGCCTAACGACTGCAATAAGGCGCGCCCCTCTGAACTATCAAAGCACACAAAACGCTGAACCAAAAACGCCGGGTGTAAAGCGTCACACTTGATTGGCTTGTTAGGTGCTTGATGTACGTCCAAAAAAAACTCACATTACCATACATAATACAAAATAAATTATCTATTTATCGCATATCGATCTATTCAAGAGTAAATACTTAAACTATGAGCTTTACATACTTACACCTAAAGACTTAGATTAAAAACCACTCAATACTTACTAATGGTAAATACAAATCATGTTTGGAAAATTAAAAAACAAAGCAAAAGAGCTATCTTCTTCAAATGATACAGACAATGGTATGGGGTCAACAAAGATAAATGAAATCATTCAATCACAATGGCCAAAAATTGAAGGCATATTATTGGAGCGCATGATACCTCTTGCAGGCGATAAGATAAATGACGATGAATTTATCACAAAGGCTTTTGAAAACACTTACGAATTTTTGCCTATGCCTATTAGGATGCTATTACCAAAAGAAAAGTTTATTTCCTATTGCTTGACACACAAAGAGCCATTAATAGAAAAAATCAATGAACTTAGCAATGTAAAATAATTACTTTTGCATTGACCAATTAATGCACTCATGCCTATTTTGAATATTGTTAAAGCATATTTTGTAACAGTCTTGGTTTGATGTGCATTAATTATAAAATTACACAAAATCACTTAAGCACCTAACGCCGGGCATAAGGTGCACCAACACCGAACCAGCCAAGCGCACTGAACTCCATACCAAAACTGCCGAGTGTAACGTGTCACCTTGATGCCTTTGTTAGGCATTTCCATGTGCACTGTCCTAACTTGGGAGGCGAACTCTCAACGCATCCCGCCTTTAAACATGGGATACAACAACCTCGAAATTGTATTGTCCTATGAACTATCAACGCTTTGAACCAAATACATTTGCATGACAACCTGCTGAAGTGTTTCTTAGGGCTGTATCACCGGACTAATAGGCTGAGAAACCGACAATCCGCTCATTGCACTGTAACGTTGAATAAATGCGAGGGTTCATTGCCGGAGCTAAAGGCAACAACTGATGAAGCAACCTGCGTTTTGCCATATTTTATGGACAGCCTTGCGATGAACGAATAACCTTTGTGGCATCGTTCTTGAGCGAAGAAATAACCAATAAAAACAAAGCCGCTCTTCAGCATGCCTAACGCCTGCAATAAGGTGCCCCACACTGAACTAACAAAGCACAATGAGCTCCATACCAAAACCGCCGAGTGTAACAGGGTCACCTTGATTGCTTTGTTATGTTTCTAAGATTCAACCTCGTACAAAGTTACCACTAAATTCTGCAATTTTTTTTGCTGCCTTTTTTTTGTACTTCTGTGTATCCACAAGTACTGATATATTTCTCTCTTCATAAAACTCTTGCATCATTTTTCCGTCTTTATATAATTCATACTCTACAACAAAACGAGCTTCCACTTTCATAGGAGCAGCACCAAGGGTCAACGTTCCAATAGCTAATTCTGCATACCCTCTACCAGAGCCTGCTAGTACTGTTGAAATAGTAATCTTCAACCCGTTATCTATACGTTCACTTGATACTCTCTTGAAAGTATAATTTCTATCCTTTCCTAGCTCTGAATAAACGCGTCTTTGCAAGTAGTGTTTTTCCAGCTTTTGCGCCTTATCCTTACAATGGTCCCAAAAACATCCAGGATAGTATGTGTCTTGTATTACATCCTTATCATCAACATAAACACCTATTTCCTTCGCTAATAGTCCATGAAACGGCGTGATTAATAGCAGTAATATTAGTAGCTTTTTCAATTCAAACCTCATACTTCCTAAGCTTAATTGGCGGATTCAATAACAGCAAAAACCACAAGACTTTCTATTTACATACACTAGCGTGGGGTACTCTGAAACATAACGATCACGAATATACGATCCCATGAGAAACATCCAAACATGACATATTAATCACTTAATCATAATATTTAGAAGGACTTAATTGAGGGTTCGTATGATTCCATTGTTATATTTCAAGCCACTTCACTGATTGATAACCTATGTATCTAACCAGTTGTGCTTTTTCTTATGGAATAAATCCCAAAATAAAGAGTTGAATTAAAATATCGCTTACCGTTAACGACTTAGCGCGTTACGTTTCAAGCCACGTCTTAACCGAACGCGCTAAGTCGTTAACGTAACATAGAAATACTTTCACCTCACCATTTGGGCTTTTTATTTATGAATTGACCCTACTAGTTTAACTACAAAGCCTACAATTACACCTGTACCTTGAGATATAACGCCTGCAATAAGGTGTGCCCCACTGAACCAGCCAAGCACACCGAACTCCATACCAAAACCGCCGAGCGTAACGCATCACCTTGATTGCCTTGTTAGCCATCTAAGAGTGAGTGAAATAATTTAGTATGGAGTTATAATCAACTTCAAGACCAAACAAGATATAAAAATTACAATTGACATTAACAAACTAATAAGGGCAAAAGAATAAGGGCCATAGCCAGACCCACCAAAACGATACTGTATACTAACGAGCCCACCATCTAAAAGAACACCAATATTGAAAAGTAGCAATACAACAGTAACCAGAAGTATAAGACAAAAAACAATCTTAATCTTCAAGCTCATAACATGTTCTTTTTTAATTGGTTCTTTATAAATAGCCATACTAATTTTAAAAACAAACCAACTCAACACAAGCAAAAAAACTGACAATGTAACGTTAATCATCATTGAACTTGATAACACTCAGTTAAAAGTGACCACTGCTCATTTGATAACGAAACAGTTACAGAACTATCATATTTGAAAACTTCTTCAGCAATGGCTGAGGCCGTAAATCCAATATTTGATTTTAAAAGAACCTTAAATGAAGATATACTTTCATTCCCATCTATATTTACAACTGCATGAGGCTTAATACCAACTGCAACCTCATCAAACTTATATAACTGTTTTAATTTGTCAGATGCTTCCAATAATATTTCTTTTTTAATTACTTCTGTTTGACTTGACTCGTGAATCATAATGCAATTTACATGCACCGTTGCACTTAACGATGTGGATGCTAATAATGATATGAAGAAAATTAAAGCCCTCATTTTAATAATAGACTCCTTTACCCACAGCTTGGCTATTTGCAATTTGCCACATCAATCTATCCTCGACCTCCCAAGCTGTTTTCTTAACTTGTTTCATCGTCTTATCCTCAAGTAACTTAGCAAGTCTTTCTGTAATCCTATATTCTTTATCTAACCTATCAAGCGCATAGCTAACTGCCAAGCCAACAACTATGGCTAATGCTACGGGTGCAGCCGCAATTGTTGTAATTGCAGTTGTTCCTGTTGCAAACACTGCCCCAACGATACTTGATATACCGATTTTTATTAGAGAAACAGACAAGTCTGCGACTAACTCATTTAGTAAAAATCTATCTTTAAGGACATGCTGAAGTACGATTAAAGGAACAGTTAGAAAAATTGTAAGGCGTGCCCCCTGTATTGCTGACGTTTTTATTCCTTTTTGCCCTACGATCATATCGACAACTTTTGCATTATTGCTTAAATATTTTGTTCCAGTAAATATTTTACGCTGCCCTGGCCTACCTTTGAAAATGACATATTTTTTGCCGTTAACCATTTTCTCATATGCTCGCCCAGTAAAGCCTAAATCTTTTACAAGCTTACGCAGAATATTGGAATCTAATGAAGCTGCGACATAACCACTTGCTGTTCTTAACCCATCAATATAATCAATATTCTTTGTTTTAGCTAATTCGACCATGTCATTTTCGCTTACCACATACAGACAATGATTACTTGACATATTGAATTTCATTTGAGACAACGGTTTTATTCCATTGTAATTATAAGCACTCATATTAACCCCTAACATAAAAAGTTTATTGTAATTACTCTTTACCCTTAGAGGTATTTTAATATTTTGATTTACGACTCATATCAAATTACCTAAACAGCCGTAGCAGCTAACGCCTGAGCACATGCGCCCGTTGCTACGCAGATACCAAAATTTATTACCGTAAACACCACTGCCAATTCAAACTAAAACTGCCGAGTGTAACGGGTCGACATGGTGCGATTTGTTATGCCTCACCACAAATACTTTCCTTACTTGGCAGCAAAACACCCAACACGCGATGCTCCAGCGACAAAACTTGCAGCAATCACCGACTCAAATTGTCCCATTTAACTTTCAACGACTTTGAGCACACCAAATTTGCATGACAACAAATGCGGAGTTACACAGGCTGCAAGCAGTGAACTAGTGAACTGATAACTAAGGGAATCACCGTACTAACCAAAGAAACCCGCGTGTTGAATTGGAGCCAACCCACTCGATACTGATGGCAGCAGATACATTAACAACCGACATTTCGATGAACTCAAGGAGCAGCCGGTTGATGAACGAAATTGCCAGAGAGATGGTGTTCATGTGCGCAGAGTTATTTGTATAGAAAACACTTAGCTTTTAGTGGCATAACGCCTGCAATAAGGTGTGCCCCACTGAACCAACAAAGCACACTGAACTCCGAACCAAAACCGCCGAGTGTAACGCATCACCTTGATTGCCTTGTTATGGCTCTATTTCAATCAGTTAACTTAATTTTAGCACGCTACCGCCGAACAGAATCATTCACCTGCCATATGATTAAGGCATCATACAACAAACAAAATGCATAAGTTTGAAATCGCTTAATTTTGGCTTTAAATATTAGGAACCTAGCCTCTTTTGAATGGATTTGGTACAGGAAGTTTTCAAGGGGAACCGATCTGCAGCTAATGAACAAAGAATTGCTCTTTACCAACAGATATAAATCAGAAGCTACGGGAAGATTTGTGATAACTGAAATCTGTTAGTCTTTAGTCAGAATTTAAAGCTGATTTTCGATGCAGTTTCTGGCCTCTCTGACAGCAAACACAACATTTGAATCAAGCGTGCTGCGGACAAAGCCCGCCAAAGTCACAGTTCGTTATACCGGAATGCGTTCAGTTATATCGCCTGAGAAGTTCGGCTTGGTAGCCGCTAAGATTGACCCGATGAACCCACAGCGAAAACCACGTTGCCTGTGCTTTTTAAGCCATAACGCCTGCGATAAGGTGTGCCCCACAGAGCTAGCAAAGCACACCGAACTCCGAACCAAAACCGCCGAGTGTAACGCATCACCTTGATTGCCTTGTTATGCACGCAACAACTTGAATCTTAATGTTTTTCTTCTGTTATCATTGCTGTAGTGACTATTTAGAAGAACTCCGCCACATGATTCGATGACGTTTCGTGATGCAATATTGTCAAATGAGCAAGTCACTATGGCTTCTGTGATTAACTGATTTTCCTTGACCCATAATAAAAGGGTTTTCGCTACACCACGTCCTCTTTCTGAAGGCCTTGTTTCGTAACCAATATGCCCAATAACATTGCGAATGTAGTCATTAGTATCTTTGCGTAACCTTATAGCACCAAGGATGCGACCATTTTCAATGCAAAAAAATGTAGACATTGGCACCCAACCTTCGGGCAGCAGCCGACCATCCGAATTTGCTATAACTCTTTGAAGATATGATTTCGGTTCACTTACCGCATCTGCGTAATGATCGACACCATTTCTAAAACATTCAATCACATAATCACAGTACTCTTCTACGTACTCATATGAGGCTAAAACTATTTCCATGTTTCCTCTTAGTGCATAACGATCAGGAATATACGATCCCATGAGAAACATCCAAACATGACATATTAATCACTTAATCATAATATTTAGAAGGATTTAATTGAGGGTTCGTATGATTCCATTGTTATATTTCAAGCCACTTCACTGATTGATAACCTATGTATCTAACCAGTTGTGCTTTTTCTTATGGAATAAATCCCAAAATAAAGAGTTGAGTTAAAATATCGCTTACCGTTAACGACTTAGCGCGTTACGTTTCAAGCCACGTCTTAACCGAACGCACTAAGTCGTTAACGTAACATAGAAATACTTTCACCTCACCATTTGGGCTTTTTATTTATGAATTGACCCTACTAGTTTAACTACAAAGCCTACAATTACACCTGTACCTTGAGATATAACGCCTGCGATAAGGTGTGCCCCACTGAACTAGCAAAGCACACCGAACTCCAGACCAAAACCGCCGAGTGTAACGCATCACCTTGATTGCCTTGTTATGGCAAACTCAAGGGATTTTAGTCACTTACCAGATACGCTACCGCTACAGAAAATCTGCTCGAACGCCAGTCAGTTTACCCTACCGATAAAAACCGAACTGAAATTGATACATAACTTCATGAACCAACTCGTAAAATCAGTAGCTACTGGACAAAGAATTGCTCTTTACCAACAGATATAAATCAGAAGCTTCGGGAAGATTTGTGAACACTGAAATCTGTTAGCCTTTAGCCAGAATTTAAAAGCTGATTTTCGATGCGGTTTCTGGCATTTCTGACAGCAAACACAACATTAAAATCAAGCGTGCTGCGGACAAAACCAGCTAAATTCACAGTTCGTCATAAACTGAAAGCGTTCAGTTATATCGCCCGAGAAGTTCGGCTAAATAGCCGCTAAGCTTGACCCGCAGACATTGACGCGAACACCACGTTGCCTGTGCTTTTAAGCCATAACGCCTGCGATAAGGTGCGCCCAGGTGAACAAACCAAACACACCGAACTCCATACCAAAACCACCGAGTGTAACGCGTCACCTTGATTACTTTGTTAAACACATGCTTTTTCTACGAACCCCATGCCTTCTTTTATGCGCTCTAAATTAGCTGTTGATGTAAGCTTTTCTACGACAGTAAAAGCAACATCCATTGCAGTTGAAGGACTTCTTGAAGTGATAATGTTTTTATCGATAACTACAGGCTGCTGGATGATATTTACGCCCATCTCTTTCATTTGAGTCTGACGTTTTTCACTTAGATGATAAGTTGTACCGTTACGACCATTAAGGACTCCACTTCTAGCAATGGGTAATGCCCCAACACAAACAGAAGCGATTAACTTATCTTGCGAATTAAAGTGACGTATTAACGACAGCAACCTTTCATCGAATGCATCCTCATAGAAGCCAGAACGACTCATTCCGCCAGGAATAGCAAGTGCATCAAAATCATCAATGTCTATTTCACTTAATTGAAATTCTGGTTCAATCGTAAAATTCCATGCGCATTTTACCTTAAGCCGCAAACCAACAGTCACAAGTTCAATTGGCTCTAACCCATAAGTTGTCGTCCAACCGATAGCATCAGTAAATACACTTGCTTCGTATTCTTCCAAACCCTGACATAGAAAGAGGATAACCTTTTTCACTGAATCTTCCTTAAATGTGTTTAACGCCTGCGATAAGGTGTGCCGCACTGAACCAACCAAGCGCACCGTACTCAATACTAAAAACGCCGAGTGTCAAGGGTCACCTTAATTGCCTTGTTAGCTGTTTCTGCACTGAGCCTCAAACTCTGATTTTTTTAGTGTCACTATTTTTAAACTTACCAGTGAATTCATAAAACCAATCCCAGCACCAGCAAGGAACCATGGAGTGAACACTGGATTTGATGCCGCTTGTAAAATAACGTTCCATGATTCAATTATCAATACATCAATATTTTCTAAGGATATTTCATAAAAATCGCCAGCAGATGTTATTGTATACGACACAAAAGCAAAAAAAATGTAAGTAGAAATAAGATTAACTATTAAAGATGATACGTTTGAAAAAGCTAGTCCAGGCCAGGACCAATTACATTTAAGTTTATGAAATGAGGATATAAGAACTAACACCACCAATAGTACAAGAGCCAAATACACTTGGTGAATTGGATTTGAAATTGGCCTTAGAGCAAACAAAATCATCATCGCAATGTGATAAACAAACATGAGCCCAAAATCCAAAGACATATCTTCTGAATTATTATTTTGATCTTTCAGATTTCTTTTTAAAAATTTTAACATTTATACTCCAATAAACAGCTAACGCCAGGCATAAGGTGCGCCACGACTAACCAACAAAGTGCACCAAACTCCATACCAAAACTGCCGAGTGTAACAAGTCACCTTGATGCCTTTGTTAAGTATTTATAACTGCCCAAACCATAACAAAAGTCCAGACTCATACGAAAAGTCTACTAAAATACGCCAATATAAAAAAGCAAACTTGAACATTATTAATAATTTTATTATTAAGACCGCAAGTTCAATCTTACAAATATAATAAAACAAATATGCAGATAAAAAATAAATGATTACATATAAAATAATCAAGCCAACCTTTTCGTCGCCAAACAAACCTAACCCATATAGCTCCGGTGTTATATAATAGCTATAAATAATACCGTAACCTATCATAAGCTCTTTATTATCAAAATCAGTTATCATTTCGTAAATAATATAAAATAAGAAACCAATTATGAGTAATGAACCGGGGAAAATCACAAAGTCAAGTAATCCTAAATTCATCTGCAATAGCTGAATGGTAAAATATATAACCGCAACCGAGACACCACTCAAAAATACTATTGGCCATAAAGAAGTATCAACAAAAGTACCTACACCGTTACTTAACCCTTGATGCAAAGACATAAAGACTCCTATAAATCAATATACTAGGTCATGATAATTTGTAGCATGAAAAATACTTAACGCCTGCAATAAGGTGTGCCAACACTGAACTAGCAAAGCGCACCGAACTCCATACCAAAACCGCCGAGTGTAAGGCATCACCTTGATTGCCTTGTTATAAATCTTGCGGTCTAGTGCTTACCAGAACTTCCACCACGGTTTCTTTGCTGGAAAATTGATTAATTTAGCTCGATCATAACAAGCTCCGCATAGAAGCGTTGCTTTTGCAAAAGACTCACTCTCGTCATTCCATTCGCCGTTTGTTTTTTGAACCATAGATTCGCAAGCACTACACCATGCATCTGGCCTTGAATTTTCAGGGTCATTTGCCCACCAGAATCCTCGAGGAATTCCATCATGAAGTGTCTCTACGATATGTTGGCATACATACGTTGCTTGTTGCTCTCCATGAACGCAACACTCAACCACTTTATTAGTCATTCAGTACCACCTACTGATTTATAACGCCCGCAATAAGGTGCG
>NZ_AMZO01000053.1 GCF_000331515.1 Photobacterium marinum | reverse complement strand
TGACTAAGAACTGTTCAACTACTGTGGCGAAGGTACTAAAGGCCGGTGGTGCGGATAAGTTGATCGGTCATACCTGGACGCCGAATGTTGGTATCTGGACGCCAAAGGCACTGTTTAAATACGGTCAGGCATTGCAGGAAGCTCAACTTGAAATTGCAGCCAAGAAGCAAAACCGCCAAGTAGCAACTAAACATGACCTTGAGCAAGGTAACGATAATTCTGTCGAAAAAACGATAGTTTCGGAAACCGATACAGTATCGGAGCAGGATCCTAGCCAGAAAAACTATCAATCCCGTGATTTAGTGCTTGAGCCAATCAAACAACCAGAAATGATTGAACTTGGTATGCCTGAGGCTGATCAGAAAGTGTTGGCGAAAATAGCAGACCGGGAAAATGTCATTATTGGTGTTCGTCCTGTCGATGAGAAGTCTAAGTCTCTGATCGACTCTAAGATGTACAGCAGTAAGGGGCTGTTTGTTAAGGCGAAAAGTTCTGACTGGGGGCCAATGTCCGGTTTCATTCCGGTTGATCAATCGTTTGCAAAAGCATCGGCAAGAAGAGACCTTGAGAAGTTTAACGGTTATGCCGAGCAATCTATTCAGTCCGGTAATGCGGTAAGTGCGGATCTGTATCTGAATCAACGTCGGGTTGATGATCTGGTCTCAAAATACCATTCATTGACGGCACCTGAGCTTGATGCAGAAAGCGGTATGTATAAAACAACCGCGACCAATGGTGACCAGACTGTATCTTTCTTCCTGAATAAAGTAACGGTTGATGGTAAAGAGCTGTGGCAAGTTCATTATATGAAAGATGGCGAGCTGGCACCGTTCAAAGTGATTGGTGATCCAATATCTAAGCAGCCTATGACTGCAGACTATGACCTGCTTACAGTGATGCATGCCTACGGTGATTTAGGGCCGAAAGATAAGGTTAAGCAGCCGTTAACATGGGAACAGTGGAAAGAGTCAGTTACCTACGAAGACTTAACGCCTAAGTACAAAGAGCTCTATGACAATGAAGCGCTTTACAATAAGAAGGACGGGGCGAGCATTGGTATTGTGAATGATCGCCTGAAAGAGCTTAAGGACGTGATAAATACCGGTCTGGGCAGAACGAACGGCCTGGAAATGGTTCACCACGGTGCCGATGATGCAAATCCTTATGCTGTAATGGCGGACAATTTCCCAGCGACCTTCTTTGTACCGAAGAGCTTCTTCGAAGAAGATGGCTTGGGTGAAGGTAAAGGCTCCATTCAGACTTACTTCAATGTGAATGAGCAGGGCGCAGTAGTCATCCGCAACCCACAGGAGTTTTCTAACTTCCAGCAGGTGGCGATTAATGCAAGCTACCGGGGGGCGTTCAATGATAAATGGAATGCCGGATTAGATAAGCCACTCTTCACGAAAGATGAGAAGCGCTCCCATGCGTTCTTGGATGCAAGGGATGAGTTGTCTAAGAAGCTTAATGGTGGCAGTAATAGTCAACTTGAAGAGTTAGGCGGTGAAAAAGATGGTAAAGTTGTACATACCATTGACACTTTGCAGCCATCTGAGATTTTGGATCAAGTTATTCGAGACTTGAACAAGTCCTCTACTGTCATGAGTGAGACAAACTTCTATGATCCAAAGAAGTTTGAGTCAGACAGTGCACGCGTAAAAGCGGAATGGAAGCAGACGCTGACTAATATTAACAATATTAGAAATATGTACTTTCCACATGACATGGTACGTTACTTTGAAGCACTGAAGAGCTACAAAGTGGGTAACTGTGGTGATCGTGCGCTATATGCGGCACACCTCATGATGGATAAGTACAATTTCCAGGGTGAAGTAGAGCTTCTGAAGCTGAAAGGTTCTGGGGACCATGTATTTGTAAGAATTGGTGGAACATCAGATTCTGCAAAAATTATTGATCCTTGGACTGGTCAGCATTTTGCCTACAGCCAGATTAAAACTTTCCTTTACAACCCGAAAAAGAAGAAAGTGGAAGTTCATCGTTCTTTTGATGAGCTTAAAACGCTATTTAAGGACCTGCATCAAGCGAGTTTGAGTTCTGTAACGAAGGCGCAGAATCGTAACGTAGATAGCTGGAAACGCGTCGCTGTTTCACCGCAGGCCGATGGAGGTGAAACCCGTTTTGACGGCCAGATCATTATCCAGACGGAAAACGATCCGGTGGCTGCGAAAGCTGCAGCTCGCCTAGCTGGTAAGCACCCTGAAAACAGTGTGGTAGTTCAGCTTGATGCGGACGGTAAATACCATGTGGTTTACGGTGAACCGTCTCAGTTGTCCGGCAAGCTGCGGTGGCAGGTAGTGGGTCACGGGCGAGATGAGTCTGAAACTAATAACACCCGATTGAGTGGTTACAGTGCAGATGAATTGGCGGTGAAGCTGGCTAAGTTTAACCAGGATTTCAGCCAGGCTAAAAATATCACCGCTAAACCGGATCACATCAGTATTGTCGGTTGTTCACTGGTGAGTGACGATAAGCAGGAAGGCTTTGCCCGCCGTTTTGTTACAGCGATGGATGAGCAGGGTATCCGAAGTGATGTAGCAGCGCGTAGTACTGAAATGGCGGTTGATGAAACTGGCCGTAAGTACACTCGTGATGGTGATGATAAGTGGGCCCATAAGCTAGCTGATAATAAAGTTGTTCTTAGCTGGAGTGAGCAGGGTGAAGTGTTGACTCATAATGAGGCAATCCGCAACGGTATTGCCGAAGGCGATATCGATCTTGCCCGAGTTGGCCAGGGTGACAGCGATGCGCCTGCCCGTGGTGCAATTGGTGATAACAGTGATGTCTTTTCCGCTCCTGAAAAACGTAAAAATAGTGTGGAAACCTCCTCATCAAATAGCTCTGACCGTCATTTGAGTTACTCCGGCAACATCCAGGTGAATGTGGGGGACGGTGAATTTACCGCCGTTAACTGGGGTACGTCGAATGTAGGTATCAAAGTTGGTACCGGTGGCTTTAAGTCATTGGCATTTGGTGATAACAACGTGATGGTCCACGTGGGTAACGGTGACAGCAAGCACAGTTTCGACATGGCCGGTTATCAGGCGTTGGAAGGTGCCCAGATGTTTATCGGTAACCGTAATGTTAGCTTCAATATGGGCCGCAGTAACGATCTGATCGTGATGATGGATAAGTCGATTCCGACACCGCCATTGGTCAATCCGTTTGATGGTGCATCACGCATTTCCGGTGTACTGCAAGGTATAGCCCGCTCCGGTGAAGGGCAGGACTGGCTGGCTGCTCAGGAGAAGCAATGGACGTTGTCCGGTGCGAAGAAGTTCGTTAAGGATATGTCTGGTCTGGATCAAAGCAGTAGCGTGGATTACACCTCGCTGGTTGAGCTGGACTCGCACAATGAGCGCAGCAGCCGTGGTCTGAAGTATGACGCTGAGGCTACGCTGAACAAACAGTACAACAAGTGGCTGAGCGGCAACAGTAACAGTGACACCAGTAAGATGAGCCGGGCAGACAAGTTCCGCCAGGCAAACGAGAAGCTGGCATTTAACTTTGCGGTGGGCGGTCAGGGGGCCGATATCCAGATAACTACGGGTAACTGGAACTTCATGTTCGGAGACAATGTCCAGTCGATTCTGGACACCAACCTGGGCTCGCTGTTTGGTTTGATGACGCAGCAGTTCTCGGCAACCGGTCAGGCGAAAACCACTTTCACCTACAGCCCGCAAGATCTACCTCGTCAGCTGAAGAATAAGCTGCTGGGTAAACTGGCCGGTGTCGGTGCTGATACAACACTGGGTGATATTTTCGGTGTTGATTACACCGCTGGCGGTCATATCGTATCCCGAAATGGTGAGTCGGTTGACGGTGTGGCGATCCTGAAGGAAATGCTGGAAGTGATTGGTGAGTTCAGTGGCGATCAGCTTCAGGCCTTCACGGATCCGGCAAAGCTACTGGACAGCCTGAAATCTGGTATCGACATGGGTGCGGATGGCATTAAGTCGTTTGCAGAAAGCCATGGCCTGAAAGAAAAAGCGCCGGACGAGGAAGAAGATAAATCTTCTGTGTCTGTAAATGGTGCAAATACCGCTGTTGCTGAACAGACTGCAGTTGAGCAGACAGCTTCCGCTGACAGTACGAAGCAGGAACGTGCGTTTGGCTTTAATGCCCTGAACCTGCCGAACCTGTTTGCGACTATCTTCAGTCAGGACAAGCAAACGGAGATGAAGTCACTGGTTGAAAACCTGAAGGACAACCTGACGGCAGATCTGCTGAATATGAAGGAGCAGACATTTGACTTCCTTCGAAACAGCGGTCACTTGCAAGGCGATGGCGACATCAATGTCTCGTTGGGTAACTACAACTTCAACTGGGGTGGTGACGGCAAGGATCTGGGAGCGTACCTGGGGGATAACAACAACTTCTGGGGCGGTCGCGGTGATGATGTTTATTACGCTACCGGTACATCTAATATCTTCACCGGCGGTGAAGGTAATGACATGGGTGTGCTGATGGGCCGTGAAAACATGATGTTCGGCGGTGACGGTAATGATACAGCGGTGGTTGCCGGACGTATCAACCATGTCTTTATGGGCGCAGGTAACGATAAGTCATTTGTGTTCGGGGAAGGCGGTGAAATCAACACCGGTACCGGCCGTGATTATGTCGTGACA
>NZ_AMZO01000052.1 GCF_000331515.1 Photobacterium marinum | reverse complement strand
TATCCATGACTACCTGGAAAAACAGCGGTGAAATCAGTGCCAGGATCTGTAATACAAAGGAAAATAAAAAGATTTCACTTAATAGCCTTTTATGTTTCAGAAACTCAGGAATAAACCAGCGAATATCAAACCGGGATTGTGACTGTTTTATATCAAGCCATTTTCCGTTCCAGTTGGAAGACAGTTCATCGTACGGCAAAACTTCCACTTTATCTTTATTAGCCTTTTGTATTAAACATTTTTCTTTATTAGTTTTGGCTAAAATGAAAGGTGCACCCTGATTATCAAAAAGGATTGCTGGTGTTTTTATTTTATCGAGCTTTTTTAGTGTGGAGTTCTTTTTTAATATTTTGACTTTATTTTTCACATTCAGTTTTTTTATATTCTCATCAAAACTAATGTGGTCATCTAACTCATTGTCTTTAATTGATTTTTCTTTATTTGTGATGATTGATAAATAAAGCTGGATACATGAAAGTGTCAGCCTTTCATTATGAGTCATAGTTGATCTGCTTAGGCAAATTAATCGATTAGGCTATATTTTAAGCCGGGGATGCTATCACCAGTATTAAGCGTGATCAACCACGGTTATTTCAATTGGGTTTTAGTTTTCATTCCGGTTTTATTTTGCTCTAAATTAGAGTTTTGAATATTTGAGTCAATATTGACTCTTTATTTTAAATTGACGAATTTTTACAATACCTTGTTTCATAATTATGATTTGGGAATGGTTCCAAAATTAGAATTTTTACTCTATTAATTTTCATTAATTTCTATTGAACGTTATATTTTTACGCTGTAATATTTCTGTAATAAACAACTCGCGACGTGTTGCATAATTATATTTTTAATAAAAATCCCGTTCTGTATATAACAGGGATAAAGGCCGTTTTATTTCTAATTAACGGCAGGTCATTAATATTAATTATAAGAAGGAAGGTGGTTTCCATGACTGAGAAGTTTGTCCAAACAGTCTCAAGCGTAAATTATAATAAAGGTGTTTTCTCTCTTTATTTTGTCGGTCAAGATCAAAAGAATATGGCTAGCGGTGTGATGGCTGAAAGCGATAATGATCTTGAACTAAAACAAGTTGTCCATATGCCGGCTTCTGGTTTCATGTACATGGTATCTATGATTAAAAACATGCTGGAAGATCCTCGCATGGAAGCTGAATTTGAAAAGCTGGTGGCTGCAGGTTTCCTACCGGCAGGACAAGCGGCTGAAAATGAAGCTGAAGAGGTTGCAGCAGAAGAAGCAAAAGCTGAAGAAAAAGTGCCACCTAAGAAACGTACTTCTCGCGCAAAAAAATAACTAACTATGGTTGATAGGGCATATGTCTATTAAGCATCAACCAGCAAAACTCACTTTAGCGCAAATACAACATATGATCGGTGGTGTAATGTTGCTTAGCCAACATTCACCACTTCATCGCAGGTATGTGGTTGCTGAATGGCAACAACGCATTATGCCTGCATTTGAGCTAAATCAGTTTTGCTATTACGAAGATGAACATGGACGCCCGATTGCATTTTGTAATTGGGCGTTTTTGTCTGAGCAGAACCGAGATCAGCTGCTCTCCGGAGTACGGGAAATATCTCCATCCGACTGGCGTTCCGGCCAGCATATTTTCATTCCAGAGATGATTGCTCCTTTCGGGCATGGCCGTCAGGTTGTTAATGACTTGCGTCGCCGTGTGTTCCTGCCGTGGCAAGGCCAGAAGGTCTGTACCGTCCGCGGCAAGGTGGATGCTCAAAACGATCGCTGTATTAGAAAAGTGCAGTGGTTTTCTATTTAACTTCTGAATAAGAGTTTGGCTTATGGGTAAACCATTTTGGAGAAGTGTTGAATACTTCTTCACGGGGAACTATTCCGCCGATGACGGTAACAATACCATCACAGCTATTGGTGCCGGCGGAGTGATTCATGCCTACGGAGGGGATGACCATATTAAGTTGGGATCACTCGGGGCAACGGTGTATACCGGTGAAGGAAACGATACTGTAGATGGCGGTGCGCTTTACCTCCGGATTGATGATACTGGTGGAAACCTGAAGGTTCACGGCGCAGCCGGGTATGCGGATATTAATAAATCCGGTGATGGGAATGTTACTTTCGAAGGGGCTGCCGGAGGTGTGGATATTGAACATACCGGTCGTCACGGAAGAGTCGATTATGCCGGAGCTGCCGCCTATAACCGTTTGGTGCGTAAAGGTGATTCCGGCGGTATGTCATTCAGCGGTGCTGGTGGTTACAACAGCCTTTGGCATGAAACCAATGACGGTGATTTGTCATTTAGCGGGGCAGGTGCCGGGAATAAAATCGACCGTACCTGGTTCGATAAATATAAGGGCTCTCACGGTAATGTTTCGTTTTATGGCGCAGGGGCAGCAAACAGCATCAGCTCTCGTGTAGAAACCGGTAATATCTTCTTTGCCGGGGTAGGTGCCGATAACCACCTCGTCCGACGTGGTAAAGCCGGTGATATCACCATGAAAGGTGCCGGTGCTTCAAACCGAATCGAACGCACCCGTAATGCTGATGATGTGTATACCGAAACTCGTGGTGATATTGTTTTCGAAGGAGCGGGCGGATACAACAGCCTGTACTCTGATGTCGCCCACGGTAACATTCACTTCTCCGGTGCCGGTGCTTATAACACCATTACCCGCAAGGGCGCTGGCAATGATTTTTCAAGCGAAGGTCTCGATACAGCCCAAGCAGAAAATATTGTGCTGACCACGGCGACCATGAGTGGTAGCTGGATTGGATATAACCAGCCTGTTACCGGTATTAAGTCCACCACTGAAGCGAATACCTACCTGTTTGCGTTCGCAGACGGAACCTATACCAAAATTAATAAGGTTCAACTTTCTAACGATCCTCAGACTGGCAAATTAAAGTACTTCTCTACTGCATGGTATAAAGAGGGGAACCACTTAGAAAATCTTGCCGATAAAGATATCTCTTCCAGCAATGGCTTTACAGCCATTAATCAAAATGGCGCGTATACGCTTTCTGATCTGACGTTTGAACATCAGCAGTCTATTACGGTCCATGCTGTTGAGGCCGATCTGACGGAAGATCAGTGGATAGCTTATGGTAATAATGGTGATAGCGAAGGCGGCGTACAGATCGATGCAGCTGATGTCACACTTTCTGATGCTAAAATGGAAGGCCGCTATATTACAGGCGATGGCACGAAGATGGATGTCTCGGCAATCAAATCCAATCTAAAGCCTAATACCTACGTCTACTCAACAATGTTTTTGAACCACACTCGGATTGTGGTGGTTGAATTGGCAAATGATCCGGAAACTGGCGTGCTCAAATATCAGGCAAAGGCGTGGTATAAGCGGGGCGATCACACTGCCAATTTGGCTAATGAAGACATCTCAAGGGAAAATGGTTACATATCTTTAGGTGTTGGTGATTTTTCTCTTAGTGAGGTGCAATACAGCGTTAATGCTGTGCGCAGTACATCTGAACATGTTGAGCAGATGCAGGAGTATAGTCAGCAGGAACTGGTTAAATCAGTGACAGCTGACGGTGAGAGTTCCGGTGATGTGCGCTTTGAAGGTGCGGGTGGCGGTAATGTCATCAACTCCAACGTAACACGCGGTAACGTCTACTTCCATGGCGGCGGTATTGCCAACGTTATTCAGCACAGCTCAAAGTTCGGTGACACTGAGTTTATCGGCGGCGGTGCGGCTAACGTTATCGTCAAAAGTGGTGAGCAGGGGGATCTGACCTTCCGTGGAGCCGGTCTGGCGAATGTTCTGGTGCACCAAGGCCAGCAGGGCAAGATGGATGTCAATGCCGGTGGTGCTGCAAACGTGCTTGTTCGAGTTGGTGACGGTGAGTATCTGGCGCATCTGCTGGCTATCGGTAATATCTCGGTACATAAAGGCAACGGTGACAGTCAGGTAACCATGCTGGGTGGTTTCAACACCCATACTCAGGCGGGTAACGGTAATGCGACCTGGATGGCTGCCGGTGGCTTCAATGTTATGACCCAATCGGGTAAAGGTGATGTTGCCTCGGTACTTGCCGGTGGCGCTAATGTGTTGTCGAAGATCGGTGATGGTAATGTCATTGCCGGTATGCTTGGCGGCGCTAACGTTATTACTCACATTCATAGTGATACTGAAGCATCGGGTACTACAGCCGTTGCTCTTGGCGGTGCGAATATCCTGACCAAGAAAGGTAAGGGTGATGCGCTGGCAGTCATGGGTGGTGGTGCCAACGTACTGACGCATGTCGGTGATGGTGCGACAACTGGTGTGATGGTTGGTGGGGCTAACGTTCTGACCAAGGTCGGCAACGGTGACACAACCGGTGTGATGCTGGGTATCGGTAACGTGCTGACCCATGTCGGTGACGGCCAGACTCTTGGCGTTATGGGCGCAGTCGGTAACATCTTCACCAAAGTTGGTGATGGTACGGCAATCGCTGCCATGGCGGGGGCGGGTAATATCTTTACTCACGTTGGTGAAGGCGATGCCTGGGCGCTGATGGGCGGTATGGGTAATGTCTTTACCAAAGTTGGCAATGGCAATGCGCTGGCGCTGATGGTGGCTGAGGCTAACGTCTTCACGCATATCGGTGACGGTATGTCAGTGGCGCTGATGCTGGCTAAAGGCAATATTGCGACCAAGGTCGGTAACGGTACGGCACTGGCGGCAATGGTTGGTAATGCCAATATCTTCACTCACATCGGTAATGGCGACACATTTGCGGCGATGATTGGTCAGGCCAATATCATGACCAAGGTCGGTAATGATCTGACCGCTGCTCTGATGGTCGGCAAAGCGAACATCATGACGCATGTCGGCGACGGTACCAGCCTGGGTATGTTTGCCGGTGAAGCCAATATCATGACCAAGGTCGGTGACGGTACCACGCTGGCAGCAATGTTCGGTAAAGCAAACATCATGACTCATGTCGGTGATGGTCTGACGGGTGTACTGGCGTTGGGTGAAGCGAATATTGTGACCAAGGTCGGCGACGACTTTATGGGAGTGGTAGCCGCAGCTAAAGCGAACGTAGTAACTCATGTCGGTGATGCGACTACCGCTGCTGTTCTGGCTGGTAAAGGAAATATCCTGACCAAAGTCGGTGAAGGTACAACGGTTGGTCTTCTGCTATCTGAAGTGGGCAACGTGATGACCCATGTCGGTGACGGCGCAACGGTCGGTTTTGCCAAAGGTAAAGCCAACATCATTACCAAAGTGGGTGACGGACTGGGTATTAATGCCGGTTGGGGTAACGCTAACGTGTTTACTCATGTCGGTGACGGTGATCGTTACAACTTTGCCAAAGGTGAAGCTAACGTTATTACTAAAGTCGGTGACGGTCAGGAAGTCTCTGTTGTTCAGGGCAAAGCCAACATTGTTACGCATGTCGGTAATGGTGATGATTACACCGGTGTCTGGGGTGAGGCGAATGTGATCACCAAGGTCGGCGACGGTCGTAACGTGGTGCTGGCTAAAGGTGAAGCAAACATTGTTACTCAGGTGGGTAACGGTGATAGTTTCAATGCGTTGTGGAGTAAAGGCAATATCGTGACCAAAGTTGGTGACGGTATGCAGGTAACGGCAGCGAAAGGTCAGGCGAATATTACTACTACGGTCGGCAACGGTCTGAGTGTGACAGCAGCCTACGGCGATGCCAATATCAACACTAAAGTTGGTGATGGTCTGTCGGTCAACGTGGCTTGGGGCAAGTTTAACGTCAATACAAAAGTGGGTGACGGCCTGAATGTCGCGGTGATGAAAGGTAAAGCGAACGCCAATATTCACGTCGGCGACGGTTTGGGAATCAATGCTTCTTATGCGCAGAACAACGTAGCCATCAAGATTGGTAACGGTGATTTCTACAGCCTTGCAGTAGCGGCGAGCAATACCAACAGTAATAAGCTGTCAGCATTGTTCGACAATATCAAGCAGACTGTGCTGGGTGTCGGCGGTAGCCAGGCAATTAATTATCTGGTTCAGGGTGATGATGCCTCCGCTTCGGGTTCTCGTAAGGGCAAAGGTGCGATTGATCTGGCAGAAGTATCTTCAATCGACGGCTTCCAGATGGATGAAATCGATGAAGTCAGCACTGATCTTGGCGACAGTCTGAGCAGCAGCGTAACAGCTGTAGAAACGCCGGATCTGGATCAGATGCAAAGTGCGCTGAGTGTTAAAGATGCTCAGGGAGTAACATCTGGAGTTGGTAAGGATACAACTTCAGCGGTTGAATCAGAGGCTACATCTGATGCGGATTCACCGAACTTGATCACCAATGGTGATTTTAGTCTGGGTGGACAGGGTTGGCAGTCAACGAATGGCATCGAAGCTGATTTCTGGGCATCAGCCTATGGTATCGAAACGAATGGTCAGGATTCACGCGTTTCAGAACTAGCCACCGCTCAAAACACCACCATTTATCAAGATCTTCAGGATCTTGTTGAGGGTTCGGTAATTTCACTTAATTTCGACTTTGCCAAGCGTCAAGGTATCTCTGCTGATAACGGTATTGAGGTTATTTGGAACGGTGACGTTGTGTTCTCGAGCTCCGGCGATGAGTCTGTTTGGCAGCAAAAATCATTGGAACTAACGGCACAGGTCGGCACCAACCGAATTGAATTCAAAGGTACTGGTGAGAACGATGGCCTGGGTTATGTCCTGGATAACGTTGTCGCAAAAGTTGAGAAACTACCGCAAGAGTTTGCTGTTACCGATACGGACAGTGACAAACCAAATCTGATCATCAACGGTGATTTTGAACAAGGTGGTCAAGGCTGGCAGTCAACCAATGGTATTGAGGCCTATGCTTCTGCAACCTCATATGGTGTTGAGCGCGAAGGCCACGGCGATCATGTTTCAGAGTTGGCGACAGATCAAAACACGACTCTCTATCAGGACATTCAGAACTTGTCTGATGGCGAAGTTATTTCACTGAGCTTCGACTTCGCGAAGCGCGAAGGCATTTCTGCTGACAAAGGCATTGAGGTTATCTGGAACGGCGACGTTGTATTCTCAACCTCGGGCGATGAGTCGGTATGGCAGCAAAAAACAATGCAACTGGCGGCAAAAGCCGGCAGTAACCGAATCGAATTTAAAGGCACAGGCCAGAATAACGGGCTGGGCTATATCCTGGATAACGTTGTTGCCAAATCCGAAGGTGTACCGCAGTCGAATCATATCAGTGAATACGCCAAGCAGGATGAAGCGGCGAAAAATGCCATGGCTGATAAAGCGCGCGCCGAAGCTGATCGCGAACGTCTTGAGCAGGAAAAAGAAAAACAACTCGCTGCTCTGTCTGGTTCGCAATCTCAGCTGGAATCGACTGATCAGCAAGCTATTGAAAATAACGGTCAGGTACAGCGTGATGCGGTGAAGTCTGAAGCCGATGAAGTAACCGCAGAACTGACCGCAATGGTTCAGGGGCTGGATGCACTTGAAGGTCATGCAGATTATAACGGTGAGTCCGGTAACAGCTGGCGAGAACATTTTGCTGGCGGCATCCTTGATGGAGTTCAGGGTGAACTGGATAGCGCAAAAGACGTTTCTGATGAATATCTGTCGAAAGTGCTGACAGCGATTGCTGATAACCAGAAAGATGTAAAAGAGGCGGTAGCCAAATCAGAAGCCGGTGCCGCTAAAGGTGAGCAGCATCGTGCCGGTGCTGAGCAGGATATTGCCGATGCCAAAGCAGATGCAGCGGCCCGTAAAGCCGAGGCATTGTCTCAGCAAGAAGGTGCAGAGCAGGCTGAACGTGATGCCCATAGCGCATTGCAAGATGCGCAGTCCCGAGGCGAGCGTGACACTATGGCGGCTGAGAACAAGGCATCTCAGGCGCAGGCTGATGCGAAAGGCGCCAAGCTGGATGATGATTACCGCCCGGATCGCGAAGGTGCGGCAGGTAGTGGTTTATCCGGAGATGGATTCGATGTTCAGGGTGCCAGTGAAACGGCTGTTCATGTTGATGCGGAAGCTACTGCTGGTGCAGAAGCGCTGGCCGAGGCAGACGGTCGTTACAGTGAAGATCTGGCAGAAGAAGGCCTGACTGAAGAAGAGCAGGAAGCACTGGAAGCAGCGAAAGAAGCGGTTAACCAGCTGCAAATCAATGCCGGTGTTCGTTCGCGGGATTCTGGTGCCACGATTTCTTCGATGTTCACGCAGGCACATGCCGATAGCATTGTTGCTTCTGTTGCGGGCGGAAGTGATGCACTTGGACGTAAAGGCCCGGAGATTTCAGGAGTGAATCTGGAAGGTCTTAGCGGTGCTCATGGTAGTCAGACAACTGCATTGCTGGGTTCCAAGACTGTACCTGAGTTCAGTAGTCACTTCGAAACCACTTCGATTGGTATTGAAAATGAGCTGTCCGGACTGGTTGTGGCTCTGCCTAAAAACTCTGCGCAGAAGTTCGGTTATGTGCATGACTCCGAGGGTAATCCTCTGTTCATGTTGACTAAAGACATGAACCAGGGCGGTTACACCAACCCGGCTGGTATCACTGATATCAAAGGTGTTGGCAATTGGCAGACACACACCATTGAGCTGGTTACTTATCCAAGCGAAACCCGTGATAAGACCGCGGTTGAGAGCCGTAAAGACGCGATGCTTTGGCTGGCTAAGGAATTCACTGGTCACATTAATCAGTCAAACCATAAGGGTTTGTCAAATGTGGTAAGTGAGGATGGCCGTTTTACACTGGTTATCTCGAACTCTAACCACCTGATTGCTGCGGGCAACGGTACGTCAATTGAAGCTCAGGGCCAGACTATCGGTATGACGCCGAGCGGACAGCAGGCCACTATGGCAGTAAGTGCCAAAGAGTTTGGTACGGGATCGTCATCTGAAGTGAAACTGCTGGAATCTGCGCCATGGTACCAGGCGGGATTACGAGATGAGTTTTCTGCCAATGCTGGCGAGATGATATTAGATGATCCGGCGGTTGCCCAAAATGTGTTTGCTTACCTGACATCAGTGTATTCAAAGACAGCGGATCTGGCGAAAGAGTACGGGATCTACATTAACGACTGGGATCCGGCATCTGAAGGCGTCTCGCCGAATGCACAGGGACTGACGGACCCGAAAGTGAAAAACGCATGGGAGATTCTGCCAAGAACCAAACCGGTGAAAATGCTGGAGCTTCTGAGTACTAATGACTCCCGATACGTCAGACAACAAATCTTAGCCAAGCTGAAAGCGTCGTATTCAGAGAGTCTTGCCAAGAATGTGTTTGAGTACTTCCAGTACGGCGGTGAAGTGGCTGGTCATGGCATCAACAACGCAACGACAGGAGGCGTGCAGCATCCTGAACCAGCGATCTTATTTGAGTTCCGCAGTGTACCGGGTGCGCTGAGTGAGTTTGTACCTAAAACTGAATCCACAGCAAAACTCGATGTGAAAGCACTCGATCAGTTTGACTCAGTCAGCCGCAGAGCCATCATAACTGAAGTGAATGCACTGGTGAACGGTAGTGATGATTTCGATGCTTGGTATCAGGAATATCGGGAAAGCAAAGGTCAGCCGCCGGTGAAAAATGCTAAGCGTAGCGCCTCAGCTAACCATAAAGCTGAATGGGTGATGACTCAGCACTCTGGTGAGTGGACAAGAATCACCGCACCTTATACTGAAGCGGTGGATTCGGCGACAAGCGTCAATGCAGAAACGCCGAAACCAACGGTTGTCGCTCATGGTGCAACTGAGAACCTAGAAGCGCTGGGTGGAAAACGTCAGCACCATAGTGATTCGTTGAATGACATGGTAGCGATGGAAAATGATGGTACATCACCTCGTGATAAATCGTCGTTAAGCCCACTAACCCGATTCCTGAATGATGAGCTGTATGGCAGCAAAGAAGATCGCCGGAATACCGGTGAGATCACCCAGGCCCTGCTGGATCATGCGGTTGCTAAAGGTGAATCGGATAAGGTGACGCTGAAAGGTGACTCTGGCCGATTAACGGGATATTTCCATTACGGCAAAACCGCGCAAGCGGGTGAGCAGGATTCTGATGCATCACAGAAAGTCGTCTTGTTCCTGCATGGTTCCGGTTCTTCAGCTGAAGAGCAGGCAAGTGCCATCCGTAATCATTACCAGAAACAGGGCATGGATATGCTGGCTGTTAACATGCGTGGTTACGGTGAAAGTGATGGCGGTCCGAGTGAAAAAGGCCTCTATCAGGATGCCCGCACCATGTTCAGCTACCTGGTGAATGACAAAGGTATCGATCCGAGCAATATCATCATCCACGGTTACTCAATGGGTGGCCCGATCGCGGCAGATTTGGCGCGTTATGCGGCTCAGAATGGCAAGGCTGTTTCCGGCCTGTTGCTGGATCGTCCGATGCCGAGCATGACCAAGGCAATTGCCGGTCATGAGGTTCCAAACCCAGCGGGTATTGTAGGAGCACTGTCTAAGGCGGTTAATGGTCAGTTCTCGGTTGAGAAGAACCTGAAAGGCTTGCCGAAAGAGACACCAATCATGCTGTTGACCGACAATGAAGGTCTGGGTAGTGAAGGCGAGAAGATGCGAGCCAAGCTTACTGTTGCTGGCTATAACGTGACAGGTGAACAGACTTTCTATGCCCACGAAGCAAGCAACCGTCTGATGAGTCAGTATGCAGGGCAGATTGTTTCGCGCTTCTCGGGATCACCGAGTGCACAGCCTGATGTGATGAAAGGCGGCTTGTTGCAAAACATTGGCGACAAGATCTTTGATTTAAAAGCTGGCGGTAAAGAGTTGGAAATGTCGTCATTCCACTTTAGCCAAGGAGCGGATCTGCTGAATCAGCTGACTACCCTGATCCCTGAAGTGGGTAATGTGTTGATTACCGATGGTAACGATGCCCAGTCTAAAGACTTCCTTGAAGGTGTCTGTTTTGCACTGTCGGCTCGTTACATGATGGAAGAGCGCGTTTACGGTCTTGGTGGCGGTAAAGCCTACATGGAATGGTTGAAAGACACCGTTCAGGCTTATAACGACAATACAGCCAACAAGAAAGCCGATATCGGTTCTGTCGAGCAGAAACTGTTGAACCAGTATCGCCGTCAGAATCTGGGTATGGCCGTTAAAGACTTGCTTTCTATGCAATACAGCCAGCTGATGGATACCTCCACGCCAGCAGCACGCGATGCAGCGAATAAGGAGTATGGCGGCAAGCTGAAAGCTAATGGTCTGACTGGCCCGAATATTAATGACGCGCTGACCTGTGGCGCAGACGGTTATGAGTCTGTGATGGATAAACTTCGTAACGTGAAGAAATCCACGTATATGACGTTTATGTCTCAGGGGCATGCGATGTCTGTTGTGGTTCATAAGCAAGGCAACCAGAAAGTCTGGTCATTCTATGACCCTAACTTTGGTACTAAGTCATTCGCTCAATATGATGATTTCCGTGGCTTTATGGATAATTTCCATAAAGGACTGCTGACTCAGTATAAATTCCAGGAGAGCGAAGAGGCGGAACAAAGCTTCTACGTCCAATTCAATAAGTTTGAAGAGGGTGAAATCTCGGGTTATGACGGTCTTTGGAAAGATGCTCGTGAAGGCGAGCAAAGCTATGTGCTTCGTGCACTGAAAGAGCAGGGTAAGACTTTCTCGCTGGGTAAGCACATTACCGGAAAGGTTACCGATTTCCAAGATGGAGTGATCTCGCTGGAAGTAACAACCAAGAAAGGCCGCAAGGTGCTGGTGGATGTAACTGCCGATAATATTAGCCAGGCTGCGAATTTGGCTCAGTCAAATATCGGTCAGGTACTTGCTGATCCATCAGCAAGTAAGTTGTCACTTCAGGGTCGTGCTGACAGTGGTCTTGGCGCGATCGTTACCGTGTTGGAGCAGGGTGCTCAGGAAGCCGGAGTCGAAGTGCTGAAAGGTATTAAGAGTGATCTTCAGCGTTACGGTGAAGCGCTGAAACCAGATACAAGAGTACCGGGTAAGACGAAAGATATTCGTACCACGAAGGATTTCCTTGGTGGTTATAAGCAAGGCTATGCTGAACAGGTTGTTGATGGCTTCCGTTCAGATATGAACATTAATCAGCTGGTCGATCTGTTGGTTAAAGGTAACTGGACTGCAGAGCAGAAAGGTGCGCTTGCGTGGGAAATCGAAAGCCGTGCGTTGAAAGTGACCTTCCAGCCGAAAGCGGAGAAATATAACCGATTATTCCGTGATGTTGTCTCCACAGGTGTTACTGATAGCAGAGCAAGTGAACAACTTGCACCTCAACTGTTGCTGCTTAATTTGTCGAATGATGGTTTTGGTGGTCGTTGTGATCCGCTGTCTAAGCTTGTTCTGGTTGCGAAGCAACTTGAAAATGACGGCCAGTCCGGAGTCGCAAGGCAGTTGCTGGAGAAGATGTATTCCGCAGCGGCTGTATTGAGCAACCCTGAGCTTTACTCTGAAACAGAACGAGCTAATGCCAGTAAGCTGCTGGGTAGTCTGGCTGCGATTCATGCCAAGAACCCGATGAATGAAACATCCATTAAGGTATGGCATGAGAAGCTCGAAGGTAAGCAGGCACTGACTGTAAACGGAGTCGTTGACAAGATTGCTGACAGTTCAGCAGACGGTAAGCCGGTATTGCTAGAGCTTGATGCTCCCGGACATGCAATGGCTGCCTGGGCCAAAGGCAGTGGTGAGAATCGGGTCTTCGGTTTCTATGATCCGAATGCCGGTATTGTGGAGTTCTCATCAGCAGAGAAATTCGGTGCTTACCTGACGCGATTCTTCGGTAAGTCAGATCTGAATATGGCGCAAGGCTATAAGCTGGCGAAGAATGAAGCAGGTGAAGCTATCTTCAATCGGGTTGTTGTTATGGACGGCAGCGTGTTGGCGACCTACAAGCCGACATTGGGTGACAAGACAACAATGCAGGGCATTTTTGATTTGCCTGTGTTTGACGCTACACCGATGAAGAAACCTGTCGCAACTGACACTGCTGAAGATGCGAAAACTTCAGGCAAGGAAGAAGCGTTGGCTGGTGCGGATAGTAAGGTTAATAATCAAGATGTTGAATCTTGGGAACTTGTAGCCGTAACACCTAAAGCTGATGGCGGTGAAACCCGCTTTGACGGTCAGATCATCATCCAGACGGAGAACGATCCAGCGGCGGCGAAAGCGGCAGCGAATCTGGCGGGTAAGCACCCTGACACTAGTGTGGTGGTTCAGCTTGATGCTGACGGTAACTACCGTGTGGTTTATGGTGATCCTGCTCAGTTGTCCGGCAAGTTGCGCTGGCAGGTGGTTGGCCACGGTCGTGATGAATCCGTCAGCAACAACACGAGTTTGAGCGGCCACAGCGCGGATGAACTGGCGGCGAAGCTGGCTCAATTTAGTCAGGACTTCAGTCCGGCGGAAAATATCACCGCTAAACCAGATCACATCAGTATTGTTGGTTGTTCACTGGTGAGTGACGATAAGCAGAAAGGTTTTGCTCAAAGCTTTATTACTGCTATGGCAGAAAACGGAATTCATAGTGATGTTTCTGCACGCAATTCTGAGGTGGCTGTTGATTCGACAGGTCGCAAGCATACCCGTGATGCTAACGAACAGTGGGCTCACAAAGTGGCAGCGAACAAAGTCGTGCTGAGCTGGAACGAGCAGGGTGAAGTGGTTACTCACATTGAGACGATCCGTAACGGCATTGCCGAAGGTGATGTTGACCTTGCCCGCGTTGGCCAGAACGATAGCGAAGCACCAGCCCGTGGTGCAATCGGTGATAACGGTGATGTCTTTACCGCGCCGGAAAAACGCACTAATACAGCGGAAGCATCATCCGGTGGTTCAGATAGCCAGCTGAGTTACTCTGGCAACATCCAGGTCAACGTCGGCGACGGTGAATTTACCGCCGTTAACTGGGGCACATCGAATGTGGGTATCAAGGTTGGTACCGGTGGCTTTAAGTCATTGGCATTCGGTGACAACAATGTGATGGTTCACGTTGGTAACGGTGACAGCAAGCACAGCTTCGACATGGCCGGTTATCAGGCTCTGGAAGGTGCCCAGATGTTCATCGGTAACCGCAACGTCAGCTTCAATATGGGCCGCAGTAATGATCTTATTGTGATGGCTGACAAGTCGATTCCGATGCCGCCATTGGTTAATCCGTTTGATGGCGCATCACGTATCTCCGGTGTATTGCAGGGCATTGCCCGCTCCGGAGAAGGTCAGGATTGGTTGGCAGCTCAGGATCAGCAATGGACACTGTCCGGTGCGAAGAAGTTTGTGCAGGATATGTCCGGTCTGGATCAGAGCAGCAGCGTGGATTACACCAGCCTGATTGATTTGGACTCGCAGCATGAGCGCAGTAGTCGTGGCCTGAAGCATGACGCCGAGGCAACGCTGAACAAGCAGTATAACCAGTGGCTTAGCGGTAGTGATAACAGCATGGATACCAGCACCATGAGCCGGGCAGACAAGTTCCGCCAGGCAAATGAGAAGCTGGCATTTAACTTTGCTGTTGGTGGTCAGGGTGCCGATATCCAGGTAACTACGGGTAACTGGAACTTCATGTTCGGTGACAATATCCAGTCGATTCTGGACACCAACCTGGGTTCGCTTTTCGGCCTGATGACACAGCAGTTCTCGGCAACCGGTCAGGCGAAAACAACCTTTACCTATAACCCGCAGGATCTGCCTCGTCAGCTGAAGAACAAGTTGCTGGGTAAACTGGCTGGTGTCGGTGCTGAGACAACACTGGGTGATATCTTCGGTGTGGATTACACTGCTGGCGGTCATATCGTATCCCGAAATGGTGAGTCGGTTGACGGCGTGGCGATCCTGAAGGAAATGCTGGAAGTGATTGGTGAGTTCAGTGGCGATCAGCTTCAGGCCTTTACGGATCCGACTAAGCTGCTGGACAGCCTGAAATCTGGTATCGACATGGGTGCGGATGGCATTAAGTCGTTTGCAGAAAGCCATGGTCTGAAAGAAAAAGCACCGGAAGAGGAAGAAGATAAATCTTCTGTGTCTGTGAATGGTTCAAATGCCGGTGTTGAACAAGCTGCTGGTGAAAAGGTTGCTTCTGCTGACAGTACGAAACAGGAACGCGCATTCGGCTTTAATGCCCTGAACCTGCCGAATCTGTTTGCGACCATCTTCAGTCAGGACAAGCAAACGGAGATGAAGTCACTGGTTGAAAACCTGAAAGACAACCTGACGGCAGATCTGCTGAATATGAAAGAGCAGACATTTGACTTCCTTCGTAACAGCGGTCACTTGCAAGGCGATGGCGACATCAACGTTTCTCTGGGTAACTACAACTTCAACTGGGGTGGTGACGGCAAGGATCTGGGTGCCTACCTGGGTGATAACAACAACTTCTGGGGCGGTCGCGGTGACGATGTTTATTACGCCACGGGTACATCCAACATCTTCACCGGCGGTGAAGGTAACGACATGGGTGTCCTGATGGGGCGTGAAAACATGATGTTCGGCGGTGACGGTAATGATACAGCGGTGGTTGCCGGACGTATCAACCACGTCTTTATGGGCGCAGGCGACGACCAGTCATTTGTGTTCGGTGAAGGCGGTGAAATCAACACCGGTAACGGCCGTGATTATGTCGTGACA
>NZ_AMZO01000051.1 GCF_000331515.1 Photobacterium marinum | reverse complement strand
ATAACGCCTGCAATAAGGTGCGCCCCACTGAACCAACAAAACGCGCCAAACTCCATACCAAAACCGCCGAGTGTAATGCGTCACCTTGATTGCCTTGTTAGCTGCTTGCCAACCAGGTCTACGCAAATATCAATTCAAATAGTAATTGATATAACGCTTAAATACTCTTCCGCCAGTACGGCTTATAGTGGCTATAGGTTTCAGCAAAGTATTAAAATGAACACCTAGCACTCGGTTTGTATTTGATCTGCTCTTAATCGCTTGAGCTAAATTATCATAAACTTGACAGAACTGATCGATGTCACCATTTTGAGCCTGCGAGAAACAATCATTTCTACCATCCCAAACACATTCAGAGTTACAGTGTAGCCCAAAGCCATGCTTCGTCTTTTTTTGTACTAATTTATTCATTTGGTTAGAAAATTGGTTCTTAGTTAAAATATAACTATCAATTGACACCCATTTACCTCCAAGATTCACTTGAGTTACTGCATGGAATAACTTATGGGGAAGTATGTAATAAATAAGACTAGGAATTGCATATCTTAATATCTCTTTATCGATATAAACGAAAGCCAATCGAGACTCGAACCCTGCTAAAGTTAATAGATGACATAGCAGATCAGCTTGAGCATTACAGTGACCCATTCCATTTTTCACTGTGTCTTCTGGGGAGACCGTTTCAAAATCAGCCGTAAAACCAAACTTTATATGATCCCTAACCCAATTATGAAGCACTACTAGTAATTCAGTTTCAGAATTCGAATTTTGCTTAAAATTCCGAACTAATACTTCTAATGACACTCTACAAACCTCACTTATATACTTGATGGGTTGCTATAACTTGTATTTGCAGCTAAC
>NZ_AMZO01000050.1 GCF_000331515.1 Photobacterium marinum | reverse complement strand
GAGTAGGACATCGCCAGGCTTCCAATTTAGAAAAGGCCATCCGAAAGGATGGCCTTTTTGCGTTTGCAATTCAGAACTTTTTACGTTCTTCTTATACTTTATAACTTCCTCCTGAATTGAGATTGTTTCAATGTGGAGTTGTCAGAATACGCTGTTGTCTTGATGCATGAAGTACAGAGCCCATAAGCCCATAGCTTGAGTGGTTCTGTATATTTACAGAGGTGATATTCGGATAGAGAGCGGATGGCAGGTATTTAAAGTGCGACTATAGAAAAGCCCCCATGAAGGAAGCTTTTTTGATTATAGGTATTGGCAGATTTCTTCGGTCTGCTGAGTGATGAGAATACCAGCATCATGCATTTCATTACATCCAGACTCAGTGGTTTCTGCTGCTATACCCCGGCAAGCCGCTAAATTGACAATGACTGTAAACTTACCAGTTTTTTGCAGTTGCAGAGCAGTAGTTTTCACACAGTAATCGGTTGCAAGGCCACCTACAATAATGGTTGATACCTGCTTGCTTTCAAGCCACTCTATCAGCCCGGTGCTCAGTTTTTCTTGCAGGTCATGATAGCAGGCACCATAAGGGTGTAGATCTGGCTCAATACCTTTCCAGATAACATGATCATAATCAGTCACGGCAGGTAGGCCTGGTATCGTTTGAAAGCCTAGCGTACCAGGAACTGCATGGGCAACCCAGGTTAGATCAGCATTAGGGTGAGATAGCGGTTGTAGCATTTTGTCATGGCTATCGACAACCCAAATAGCACTGGCTGGGTGAGCGTCTTTAGTGAGAACTCGATAGTCAGCAAGCGCCGCTTGTTCATTGAGCGCAGGAGCAATCAGGTCTCCTTCAGGCACTGGAAGTTCTTCAGGACATAGAGGGCTGAATGTTCGCTGTGGGTCAACATCAATAGCGGCGATTGTCATATGTGTTAACTCTTACAGGATCTGGTTCAGGATATGATCAGCTTTGATCCGGCGGATCCGTTTAATCAGTTTCCTGACCGGTGCCGGGTAAGTATCGACTTTCTCGATATACTTATAGCTGCCTACTAGTTGAGTATGGCTCAAAATGCAGTTGAGTTCTGCCTGCTTTTGCTCTGCCAGTAACTGGTTCTTATCGTGCACCAGAATGGCGTTTTCGAGGTCGAGTTTCCAGGCTCGCGGGTTGAGGTTGTTACCCGTGATTAGCATATAGCTGCGGTCTACCCAAATTCCTTTGAGATGGAAGCTATTGTCATTGTGTTTCCATAGGTGAATCGCCAGTTGGCGACGTGCAATCGCTGACTCATTTTGCTTAGCAAAGTTGCGCAGATTTACTTCATACAGGTATGGCAAGCCAGCAATGGTTTTAAATGGTTCGCTCGGTGGAATGTAGAAGTCATTTGCTGTTTTATCACCTACGACAATGGTGACCTTCACGCCGCGTCGAAGTGCGCGTTTTACTTCCTTGCTGATAGTTCGCGGGAAGTTAAAGTATGGAGTACAAATAGTCAGCTCTTTCTGTGCGCTCGCAATGAGAGTACAAATATGCTGATTTAATTTGTTTTTGCGTTTGCCAAGGCCGACAAGAGGAGTCAGGCCAACTTCTTC
Source organism: Photobacterium marinum (assembly GCF_000331515.1). Taxonomy (GTDB): domain Bacteria; phylum Pseudomonadota; class Gammaproteobacteria; order Enterobacterales; family Vibrionaceae; genus Photobacterium; species Photobacterium marinum. The sequence goes on along the minus strand of NZ_AMZO01000050.1, from coordinate 4,686 downwards.
TTCATTGATTTGTTCCGAATCAAATGAATAGTTGGCGCGTTGTAGTTGACTACGGAAGCTTTTGATAGCGCCTTTTAATGCTTTGGTTTGTGGTCTCTCTGACTGGCTGAGACAGTTTACTGCATCACTTCTGACGAGGTTATCCATAATGAACTTCGCCATGCTGTCTGCCAACTGAGGGTTATGAATAACGTGGTATCGATCGTAACGATAACGGTCATGCTGGGCCAGGTAAACATCGTTTAGACTTGCGCCGCTGTATATGACTTTGTCATCAATGACGAAACCTTTCAGGTGAAGGACGCCAAAGACTTCTCGATCGCGTACCGGAACGCCAAGCACATCGATATGCTGGTTGTATTTTTCTGCGAACTCACGATACAAAGCCGCGTTACCATCAGACTTAGCTGCACCGATAAGGCCGCGCTGGGCCCGGTGCCAGTCAACTAACACTTTGATATCCAATTCTGGATTAGCTTCTTTCGCTTCATATAACGCGGTTAGGATACCGCGGCCGGCATCGTCGTCCTGCAGGTAAAGTGCAACAAGGTAAATGCGCTGTTTGGCTTGGGTGATTTCCCTGTGAAGACGTTCGCGGAATGATGCTGCGTCGAAAAGTGTTTCTAAATCTGCTGGCTTGTGTGCAATACAAGGTAATTGCTCAATGCGCAGCCTATTAGCAATAGCTGAATCCATTATCGCCTCGTTTACGCGATCAATTTAAGATAAATATGTTAAATAAGAGAGTGATTATACCAGAAAGTTCTCGAATACTATGTATACCGATGTCATCTTGTGTCACGGATAGGATGAATAACTGTAAATTTAGTGTTCATAGCGCATTGGAATCAAGTCTTTACCGCTCTGTCGGTAGCGGCGAATTCGGCTTTCCAATGGCTCAGGCAGTTCATTGTCAGGAATGGTTTCAAAACCTGCTCGTGCGTAGAGCTCTTCTAGGTAACTAAAAGCAAAGCAGAAGCAAGGTTGTTTGTTTATTTGGTTCTGGCTGGCATTTAGTAATTGTTTGGCAAGTCCTGTACTTCTTTTTTCCGGATGTACTAACATGCCAGTTAGTAACTGGTATTGTTCAAACTGTTTGAAGCGGACGCAGCAGATAATGCTGCCATCTTGTTCTCCTATCCAGATAATCTCGTCTTTTTTTGCTTTTCCTGCCGGATAGTACGACTTATAGAAACGGTTAATTAATGGGAAGCGCAGGGGCTCCAGTGCGTGGAATCTTAGCTTGCTCATAGGGAAAACACTGCGCCATGGCGCTGAATCAGTTAAAATGCGGCCAATAGTATAGAGATATGGTTCGATATTAGCATGAAAGTTTTGCAAGAAAGGTCATTGGCGCCCTTTCACACCTTCGGTATCGAAGTGGCAGCCGAGCATATCATTGTTGCCGAATCGGCCCAAGATTTGGTAATGATATGGCGGGATGAGAAATACCGATCATTGCCCAAAATGGTGGTTGGTCAGGGTAGCAATATTCTGTTTTGCGAAGATTATGCCGGTGTCATCGTCTTGAACCGTATCCTTGGTGTCGAAATTACTGAAACGTCGGATGCTTACCAGCTGCATGTCGGGGCCGGTGAAGACTGGCACCAGTTGGTCCGTTCGACGGTAGCGAATAATATGCCGGGATTGGAAAATCTAGCACTCATCCCTGGCTGTGTTGGTTCTTCCCCAATCCAGAATATTGGGGCTTACGGCGTGGAGCTGAAGGATGTTTGTCAATACGTTGATGTGATTGAACTTGAGAGCGGTGAGCAATCGCGTATATCGGCAGCGGATTGTCAGTTTGGCTATCGTGATTCTGTTTTCAAACATGCTTTGAAAAACACTCATGCCATTGTTGCAGTCGGTTTACGTTTGTCTAAGGACTGGCAGCCAAATACCAGTTATGGCCCTCTGGCAAAGTTAAATGCTGAGGATGTGACACCTCAGACAATCTTTGATGAAGTGTGCCGTATCCGCCAGTCGAAACTGCCGGATCCTAATGTCTCAGGCAATGCAGGAAGCTTCTTTAAAAACCCTGTCGTTGAACCAAATCTGCGCGATAAGCTTTTGGCACAGCATCCAGGGATGCCAAGTTATGCCATGGCTGATGGTTCTTATAAGTTGGCTGCAGGGTGGCTAATTGATCAATGTAACTTAAAAGGTTATCGGCAAGGTGGGGCTAAGGTACATGAGCAACAGGCTTTGGTACTGGTTAACCACCACCATGCAACAGCTCAAGATGTTTTGGCATTAGCGCGCCATATTGTCTCAACTGTTAAGCAACATTTTGGCGTATCGCTGGAGCACGAAGTCCGCTTTATGAATGCACATCAGGAAACAACACTGGCAGAGGTGCAGTCATGAAAGATCATTCAACACGTTTAGCGTTGGTGGCTATGCTGTCTGACGGCCAGTTTCATTCCGGTGAGGCGTTAGGGGAATCACTTGGTATTTCGAGAGCTGCCATCAGTAAACACATCAAGGTGTTGCAAAGCTGGGGGCTGGATATTTATCGGGTGCAAGGGAAAGGCTATAGTCTGGCTAGCAAACTGGAACTCCTTGATTGCGATAAGATTTTAGCTCAGGTAAAGTGCCCTGGCCTTGAGCTTATTCCTGTTATTGACTCCACTAACCAGCATTTGTTGGATCGAGTTGGTCAGTTGCCTCAAGGGGCGGTTTGTCTGGCCGAATATCAGGAAGCCGGCCGTGGTCGTCGTGGTAGGCAGTGGTTGTCACCGTTTGGAACCAATCTTTATCTTTCCATGTACTGGCGCCTCGATGCCGGGATGGCTGCTGCGATGGGGCTGAGTCTCGTGGTTGGGGTTGCTATAGCTGAAGCCCTGCAGTCTCTGGGGGCTGATGGCGTGAAGGTGAAGTGGCCAAACGATCTGTATTATCAAGATAAAAAACTGGCAGGTATCCTGATTGAGATGACAGGCCAGGCCGGTGATGCGGCTCATCTGGTGATCGGCATGGGACTTAATGTTGCAATGGCGGAGCAGGAAGGAAGCGGAATTGATCAGGCCTGGACTAATCTTGCCCGGGCTTGTGATGGCTTACCTGAGCGTAATCAGCTTGCTGCAACACTTATTCAGCAACTGCATCAAACATTAGAACAATACGAGCAAGTGGGTCTTGAAGGCTTTATTGAACGCTGGAACCGACTTGATAACTTTTTGGATCGCCCTGTGAAATTGTTGATTGGCGAGCGTGTGGTTGAAGGAGTAGCCCGCGGGATCAACAGTCAGGGGGCTTTATTACTGGAAACCGAGCAAGGTCTAAAACCTTATATCGGTGGTGAGATCAGCCTTAGAGGTTGTTAATGCAATTACTTATTGAAGCGGGCAACACTTATGTCAAAGTTGCCCAACTGTTTGACGATGGCAACATGGAGCTGCTGGGACGGTACCCGAGCGGTAAGCTTGAGATGGTTCTTGAGCCGCTGTTGGAAAAAGGAATCAACAGAATCGTTTTTGCCAGTGTTGGCCCTGTCGAAGTGGACAACTCTATCCAGCGTATCGCCCAGCTGGCCAATATCCCGGTGATGCAGGTGAAAACCTTGCGTAAGGATTTCGGGGTTAAAAACGCCTATTCTGAGTATCAGTACCTTGGGGTTGACCGTTGGCTGACTCTAGTGGCCATTCATCAGGAACTGAAAAAGGATACCGTGATTGTTGATATCGGTACCGCACTGACGTTTGATGTTCTGTCTGAAGATGGGAAACATCTTGGTGGTTGGATTGCGCCTGGTTACCAATTGATGATGAAGTCGGTACTGGAAAATACCACCAAGGTGTTCTCTGATCGTGACCATACAGACACACTGACTTTTGCTGATAATACCGCTGATGGTTTGAAGAACGGTTGCCGTGCAGCCTTGCTGGGCCTAATTGAATATGGATTGTCCCAGGCGCGGGATAAACTTAAGACTGAACCGGAAGTGATTTTATGTGGTGGTGGGGTGCGGCATTTGCCGATCTCCTGGGGTAAACATTACCGCCATCGCTCAGAGCTTGTTCTGGAAGGCCTTGCTTTGTATGCAAAATGTCGCTAGTGCTCAAAATTACAGCGCTCAATTAAAAACATTAAAAAAAACCACGAAAAGGTATTGCAAGGGCTAAAATCATTCTCTAGAATGCGCAGCAATTACGCCGACTTAGCTCAGTAGGTAGAGCAACTGACTTGTAATCAGTAGGTCACCAGTTCGATTCCGGTAGTCGGCACCATTATTTGCAAAACCCCTGGAGGGGTTCCCGAGTGGCCAAAGGGAGCAGACTGTAAATCTGCCGGCTCCGCCTTCGATGGTTCGAATCCGTCCCCCTCCACCATTTTCAAATGATTGAATAGCTTAACGAGCGACGAGTCTTGCGGGCATCGTATAATGGCTATTACCTCAGCCTTCCAAGCTGATGATGCGGGTTCGATTCCCGCTGCCCGCTCCACATTTCTGGTTTGCTGATATAGCTCAGTTGGTAGAGCGCACCCTTGGTAAGGGTGAGGTCGGCGGTTCAAATCCGCCTATCAGCACCACTCTCTCTCCAAGTCACTTCAATCCTTTTGATATATACTCTACAAACCCATGATTGGTTGTGTGGTCGTAATGCCACCAAATACCGTGCCTAGAGGGACTATCCATGTCTAAAGAAAAATTTGAACGTACTAAACCGCACGTTAACGTTGGTA
>NZ_AMZO01000049.1 GCF_000331515.1 Photobacterium marinum | reverse complement strand
AACGATAGTTGGGTGTGAACACCTTTATCAAAGATAAAAATCTATTTTTTTAACGATTAACTGAATAGATGCTTACCCTTGAGGCGGTAAATCTTTTTAAATCAGTCGTTTATCTTTGTTGATGGTCTTCGCGGTGTAAAAAATAGTGTGGTTTGGTATTTTGTTTGAGGGGACGTAAACGCCCTTCACCGTGTAAAAGTGTGATCGATGTTCGTATATTGGATTCATACTGTTTGTCTGTTTGTCTGTTTGTCTGTTTGTCTGTTTGTACCATTACGGTCTTCACCGTGTAAAAAAGAGCAAGCTGTTCGTATATTGGATTATGTGCAGTTGACTATAGATACGTGAAGTCTTGTTTTGATGATGTCCTCATTAATCACTAGTTACTTGTCTGTTTTCTTTATCTTGCTACTTAGCTTTGTTCCGCGGCATCTATGCTACCTGTGCAAGCACCACCTTGTTCTTGTGCATTAATACAAATAAGGACTCAAAGCGCTAAGTGTTTTGAGTCCTTTTTGATTAATTATTGTTTAATTTGATGAGCTGAACTTTTCGAGCACTTCAGCTTCAGTCATCACAGGGCAGTTGTTGTCAAAACTGTAGCAATCTGGTTTATAATCAATGAAATACTGCATCGACATTTCCAATTTTACTTTTTTATCAAGCCCTAGAACGCCAAGTAAAACATTGTAATTACCCGATTGATTTAGTTTGTAATATAAGTGTGTTCCGCAATTCCGGCAAAAGCCTCTTTTGGCCCAGGGAGAAGAGGGAAACTCAGACAAATATTCTATACCTTGAACTTCAACTCCCGTACCGCAGGGCATGGCAAATTGTGGTCCACCATTCCACTTTTTACAGGTATCACAATGGCAGACAATAAATTGGCCTGAGAGCTTATGAATCTTTAAACGTACTTTACCGCAGAGGCAAGCTGCTTCATGATAATGTTTATCCATCCTGGAATCCTCTCTAACATAACTGTTTGAGAGACCGTATTATACAGCCTTTCATGATTATTCTTTAGTATGATAAATATAATTAGTAATTTAAGTTAGTTAGATCGCAAAAGGGATTAAGTTGACGAATAACACTCTCTGGTGCCTACGCGTCTAACGTTGGTAAATATATGATTTGACATCGATGTTAGCTGACACTGATTGATTCCATTCTCTTGGTTGGTGATCTAGAATCACTTCATTGTTGATTAGGCGGAATCAGTATTTTGATGGTTAAAAACAAATATATTTCATCAAAATTTATTTTTGGGCGTTTAATGTATGGCAATAATCATGTTAAGAAGCATAATGACAATATGTAGTGTGTATGTTTGGGTTGTTTTTATGTATAATGTAATAATGATTTAACAGTCGTCTTTAGGTGAGTCGTGAAGTTTTTTAAAAATGATTTTATTAAGCACAAATTAGTGAAAACAGCAATTGAAGAAATTGCTCTACAAGGTATTCAAGCTTGCAATGTAAGAACTATTTGTGCGAAGGCTGATATTGGGAAAAGCACATTTTACAATCGATTTAAGGATAAAGATGAATTATTGATTAATATAAAGGAGTATTTAAACTTTAGGATTGAAAGTGAGCTTTTTAAAGATTGGAAGCAAGATGATTCATTTGATGAATCTTGGATTAAAATTGCGCATTCTACTTGGCAGTTATGCATTGGATTTAAATCAACAGTTATTGCTGGTCAACTAATTAAAGAATACTTTCATGAGATGAATAATGATGTCAGTATGGATGAACTTCAGCCATGGCTAGATAGGTTAGAAAAGGAAAAACAACAAGGAAATACTATTGACATGCCTATTGAGTACTTAAATATCATGACTCTAGGTGTTGTGGTGAATTTGGCTGTTAATGTTTCAAAAGGAAATGCACCAACAATCGATGAAAAGAGTGTTGATGCATTATTTTTGAATATCCTCAATTCAATAAAGAAAGTTAAGGGTTAATGAGCGCTTTTCCAAGAGGTAATAACTGCCTTTTAAAGCGCTCATTTAGCATTAAAGCTGCTGCCATGTAAAATGACATTAACGATATGGATAACTCCGATATGGCAGCCAGATTATGAGTATAAGAAGGCTCTATATCGAAATTATTTAATGTCATATTAATTAACAGTGAATCTATTAATACAAAAAGTATTGTCATTGCTTTATTCACCGTTAAAGAGGCAATGGTCATATAGATACTAAATACTGTATATCCGATTAAAGCAAATCCAAATTGGTTGTTATCAAGGGCGTTAAAGGCAGGAATGCCCAATATTTTCAACGAAATTAACCAGTGAAGTGAGACGCCAAGCCAAAAACAACCAAAAGCACTAAAGGCAGTCATTCCGAAATTATTCCCTTTCTTCGCATCAAGTTTAGCTGCATAAAGTTGGATTCCAGCACCTAAGAATATAGACCATGGAAGTATTCCACTTACACCATGTGTGAGGCCTAATTTGGTTGAGGAAGCAACCAAAGTTACCAATGCCAGTCCAAAAAGCCCCATCGATGTCGGATCATTCTGTTTTTCTATATGCATCTTGTTACCCTCGTTATTTTATTTTGATTGATCTAAATCAAGATTGTTTAATTTAACGTCATTAAAAGTATTCGATAAAACTTGGATCACATTTTTTATATGGACGACCGTGTCCATTTGGCACTATATTAAAAATAAATCAGTAGTCAACAATCAAAAATAATTAATAGGACGGTGGTGTCCAATATTTTCGTCTTGTGTTAAGGAGGCAAAGTGTGAAGAGGTATATTGTTGTTTTAACAGCACTATTTTCAATTAGTGCCCATGCAGAGGAAACTGGTCTTGATGGTTTGCATGGTATTGTCGTTAGTAACTTAACTTTCCAAAAAGCGAATAATGACATGTTGAGGGGGTTAAAAGCACCAACTTATGAAAATGGAAATGTTAATATCAATCCAGTCATTGCAGATTCATCAGGACGTCTGCAAAATGCTTTCATTGTTAACTATACCAAGAATAAGTGGACTGTATCATTAGATTATCTTGATCTTAGAACAATTGGTGATGCATATAGCCTAACAAATCCGTTCAGCTTTGGTGTTAACACATTTGAGTCGGATCATTTTCCCAATTCAATTAAAACTGTGAATGCCTTATCTGGAATTTATGAGTTAAACCTAAGTTATAACAATAAAAATAACTCGTTCATTATAGGTAAAGTTGATACATCCCTCTACTACTTAGCAGACCCTGTATTTGCTGGTGATCTTACTAATGGTGTTGATTATGCTAATGCTGCAACGCGGGTTGTTGCTCCACCGTTCCCGTCAATTGCTGTGGTAGCGAAGCATCAATTTAGTGACTCAAATTGGAGTGTTACTGGAATTGTTGGTGATTCTTTTGGGGATCGGGAATCGCTTAATGCTGGTAAAAACATCAGTAATGGCGACTTGTCTTATGTTGTTGAAGCTAATTACTACACGTCAAAAAGACATTTCCAAATAACGCTAAATCATGTAGATAGCTTCAATAAAATGGATAAAGGTATTACTTCTGAAAACCCTGCTGTTAACGCTGCTGTATTTACTGTAAGTGATTGGGTAACAGATGATATTGCTTTATTTAGTCGTGTTGGCATGAGCAATGGTGATGCTCAAGTTGAAGACCTAAATGTTTTAGTAGGAACGAAGTATAACTATGAAGACTGGTCATTGATTGCTTCCCAATCAGCGACTCGCGTTGCAGTTGATTCAATGGGGGGCAACTCCAGAAAGGGTGATTATACATTCGTTACTGAAGCAATCCTTAATTACAACATCGATCAAGATACTTCTTTTGCATTTACCTATGACCACTATGGGACATCAGGTAGCGCTTTGCTAGATAAGGATGGCGGTATTGGCGGCAAAAGTTCAAATAACGTTTTTGGTATTCGCTTAACTCATTTTTATAAATTTTGAGGCTAAATATGAAGTTCTATAACCCAACAGGTTCAAAGAAAAATGTTGATCTTAAGCCATTAAGTAAGCGCTTAACAACGGTTCAAGATAAAGCCATCGTGTTTTATTATTCTTGGCAAGATGGCTCTTTATATGATGGCTATTTCTCAGATACGCTTGCAGGAATGTTTGAAAAGGCAGGTGCCAGTGTTACTCGTATTTATAAGAGACGAGCTTTCGACCAGGATGATGCTGAGGAGCGTGAATGTCTTGGTAAGTATGACGCTGTCATATATTTTGGAGCATCTTCATGTTCGACTTCTAAGTTCGCAACGGTTTATGGAGGTTTAATCGACGCTGAACAACAAACCCCCACAATTGTTGTTACTTATAATACATTTAAGAATGACTGCATTAATGCTAATTATGAAAATGGTACGAAAACACGCTGTGTTTATACGGATTACCCTGGCGACTCGTTATCCACAGTAGCGATTTCAACTGCTTTTGATTGTATTTTGAATGCGTTGTACAAGCAATTGAGCGGTAGTGAAAAAGAATCAGGTGAGTTTACTTTTCCTAAAGAGCCGGAAATCATTGAGGCTGTCGGTGATCCCTATCAATGGTTGGTTGAAAATCATAAAACAGATTGTTCGCCGGTGGTTATTCCTACTACCGAAGCTGTCGAGTTGATGCTACAAGGGACTAGTCTTAACCGTTATGCAGTTGTTTCTGAAAATGTTTACCCTAATAAATCGGTTGTTAATGTGCTTCAGGTGGCAACAGTTGCAGTTATGGCCGGTCTGAATCCTCAGCACTTACCTTACGCACTGGCACTGGTTAATGCGTATGGTAAGGCACCGCTTCATGCTTGTGTGATTTCCACAAACTCGTTTGGTTTTTTGCCCATTGTGCGTACTTCTTCACCTGAATCTTACGGTTTTAATTACAAAGAGCACGCAATATCCGGTGTTCCTAACGCTTATAACGCGCCTTTTGGGCGTTTTCTGCGATTAATCCAAATTGCTGTAGGAGGGTGGATGCAAGGTGAAATCTGTTTTGGGGTGATTGGCTCCCAATCACTGGGAGCGCCAGCTATCGTTGAAAACCCAGATTACCTCGATGGTAGTGGCGGCGATACGGTTAGCCTTGCGATGGGTTTTTGCTCTCAAATCGGCAATTTCATGAATATGCCATTTGAACGCATGATGGATATCGCTAAGCGATTTGATTATCAAACAGGGCTGACCGTAATTGTTTCACCCAAGCGTGCTGATGAACTGATTTTGGAATATGGCAGTTTGGAGCAGGCAGGGGATTATTATCAAAAAACGTCATGTATAACGTTGAAACAGTTTTGGGAGGAATGGCATTTAGTTTTCACTAAGCCACAGCTTGAGTTGGGGGCCGGTAAGAATGAATTACAAGGCTATCCGAAGGAGTACCTGCGTTATTTTGATGATGAAAGCACGGGAGATGATTTAGTCCCGGCGTTTCCTAAAAATTCAATCAATTTTGTTGTATCGGGTGGTTCGGCTTCAAAGATGATGAAGGCTTTTCAGGCATCAATTGTAACTTCAGTTGATGTTGATGACTTTAAATAGTTTGGAGGCTTGGTATGCAAAATAATAACGTTAGCTTAGGAAAACGCCTTACATTGCTACTCTGTGGGGTATGTACGGTGGCAAGTGGTGCACTGATTGCCCCAATCTTACCAGAGATTGCCAACCTGACTGGAAGTGAAAAACTCGCACCTTACGCAATGCTGTTGCCTAATTTAGCAATGATGATCTTTGCTCCGTTTATTGGCCAGTTGCTTGATAAATATGGGCGCTTAGCCTTTATGAGAGTTGGGCTTTTGGGATATGCCTTATTGGGGGCTTCTGGTTATGTCATGGTCGACAACATTTATTACTTACTGGGATTGAGGTTTGCATTTGGTATTTTTACCGCTCTAAATATGACAGCGATCAGTACATTAGTGGCTGACTATTTTAAAGATGACCCTCAAGGGAGAGCGCAGTTTTCGGGTTACCAGGGTACATTTGCGTCACTGTCTGCAGTTGTCGTCATTCAGCTTGGGACATTCGTTGCCGCTTATGATTTCAAGAATACATTTCTAATGTATTTTGTCGCTATTTTCTTTTTGATTCTGACTTATCTATTTTTGACTGAACCTGTAAGAGGTGTAGGTAATTCAATTGAACTTAAGGATACAAATACAAAAGAGAAAGTGCTTACGAAAGATGTTCTCTTGATCCTTCTTACCTTAGGGCTTGGAATGGCCGTGTATTATGCAGCAATGGTTTATACCCCATTTGTTATGAGTAAATTTGGTGCATCGGCCAGTTCGACAGGCATTGCGATAAATCTATTGACAGCATTATCTGCGTTATCCGCTTTTTTCTATGGGAAACTTAAAGCAAATAAGTCTTTTGATTTTATCTACATGACATCTTTTGGCTTGATCTTTATTGGTTATGCGTTGATGGGGATGTCGACCAACATTGTAACTTTATTTATCGGTTGTGCTGTTTCTGGATTGGGGGTGGGTTTATTAATGCCAAACTCAGCTGTTCGTTTGATGTCAACTGTCAGCCCGTCAATTATGGGAACCGCGATGGGGATATTAATTGCTACTGTCTTTGGTGGAAATTTCAGTGCTGGCTTATTGGCTGCCCCGATAATACCTAGCTTAGGCTATGAGGGTGTATTTATTGTCTTCGGTGTTATCGCAGCATTAATCGCATCATTTTATGGCATCAAAAATGTTAAATCGTAAGGAGTTAATAATGAAAAAAGTTATCGTTGCAGGCTGTATGCTTTTATCTATGAATGCATTTGCAGATCAGGTTAAGGTCGCAACTCTTTCTGCTCCCAGCCATTATTTAAATCCTGGACAGTCAACGAATGATCTAATTGGCTGGATGAAAAAAGCTCATAGTGAAGGAATAAAAATTCTAAGTACACCAGAAGCATACATTGGTGGTTACCCTCTTTGGAATTATGTCGAGAAAACAATAAATATTGTTGATGGCGAGAAACATAAAGCTGCATTTATTAATGGCTCCATTGACTTGAATGGACCTGAGGTTAAAAAGATCCGCTCTGCAGCCAAGAAGTACAATATTGGGGTCATACTCGGGGCTAATTTACGTGGAGAGGGTGGCGATCGAAACACCGTCTATAATGCAATTATTTTTATAGATGAGAACGGTGAGGTGGTGAACGTTCACCGCAAGACATCTGGTTCACATACCGAGCGTCAATATTGGAGTTATGGTGAAGCTTCAACTATCAAAAATGTCACGATACAGGGCTTACAGGTCAGTGCTGTCCAGTGCTGGGAAGCGAGAAATCCTTTGACTGTATCCCAGTTGGCTCTTAATGCTCCCGATGTTGTTTTCTTACCGACAGGCGATTATTTTAATGAGGAACTTGGCGGTTTATACACTGTTGAAATGCGTTATATAGGTCGCAATGTTCATTCATACGTGCTTTCGAGCAGCATTATGTTTAATTGGGACTCGCTTGGAAAATCCGACGAAGACCTGTTGAATGAATGGAAAAAAGTTATGCCTCCGAAGGCACCTGCGGCAGGTCTTGGGGGCGGTGCTGCAGTTGATCCGCATGGTGTGATCCTTGATATCACTAAACCGTTTGAAACTCGACTTGTTACCACGGTTGTCGATACAGATAAGGTTAAGGGATCACTTGCCCTTCACTCGATTACCGACTCATACCGCCTAAAGGGTGACTATACGCTGTATGTCGACGGAAAAAAAATAACTGGCAATGGGGTAGAGCGTATCTACTAATGTATTTTTGGGGAGGGGGTGCTCTCCCTGTTCCGGAGGAATTATGATTCGAGTCATCTTATCTTGTTTATCATTATTTACCTTACTAAGTTCTCTATATTCATACGCAGAAACATTGCCGTTTGAAAATGGGGGGATGGTTTGTGGGTCTTATTTAGCAAAGGATGATGTGCTAAGTCGTTACTATGACGATATGCGAGAAGGTAGAACGGTTGACCTAAAGCGTAACGTATTTAGTGAACATGGTCTTGTTACTGGTGTTAATCTCAACGATCAATATTTAACGCTTACACCAAAAGCCTTCGCAGATGATATTTTAACTAAATTACATCAGCATGGATTTGTGGAGCGAGAAACATGTCGTGTTTCAAATACTGATTATGTCAATGATCTCTCTGTTGTTGTCAGTCGTTATGTGAATTTTTTCCCTGATACACCAAATGAAATCACATATGGCATTAAAGTTGTAACCATTAATAGAAAAGCTAATAGAATTACAACAATGAGCTGGAAAGATCTTGGTAAGATTAAACTGTAGTGGGAAGGCTACATGAACCAAAGATTAAAACGCGAATTTATATCTCCAGAACATGTAGCCTTTATTAATAATAACAATTTATTCATTCGAATAAATCTCTTTTTAAAAATAAATTAAATCTATTGGGTATAAATATATTGCTAACTGTGAGAGTGTGTTTATAAATGTGGTTAGGCAATGTGCTTGCTTATCTTAACTATATGGACCTATTTGATTTGGATTATCTCATAACTGTTTTTATGAATTATGATTAATTATAACAATCTGTCAATAAAAAAGAAGCTTGCCTTGGTTTTTCTGGCGATTTCTTTATCGATGATGATATTTGGCTCTTATTTGGAATTAGAGCTTAATATTGTTCGTGGAGGGATATCATCATTCCAGAAAAAAGCTTTGCCAAGTGTCATATTGATTAACGACATTTGTAATGATGTCAATAATATGCGGCGGACTCAATATGCAATACTTACATTTAAAGATACTGATAAAGTAAACTATTATATTAATTATATTGAGCAATTCACGGAGCAGATAGAGCATAATTTTAAAAGTTACGCAGCAGACATTTCCATCGATAAAAGCGAAATGCATTATAACAGTGCAGTAGATGCCTGGAACAATTATAAAAAAGCTCAGGATAAGTTTTCTCGTGAGGTGGCTAATTATAATTTTGAACAGGCTCGAAGTGTACTTTCAGCTTCGCTTGATGATTATAAAATGTTAGCCAGCGATCTGCAGGCGCTTAGGCAGTTAGAAATAAAAAATATTAAGGATGGTGGTAATGCGATGCTCAAAACCACTCATGAGATTGCGCTTGGTGCTTTATTCGGTATTGCTATACTTGCCTGTTTTATGTTGTTGATGAATATCACTCTTAATCGATTTATTTGCTTGCCGTTAAAGCAAGTGATGTATCTGGTCAATGCAACCGCAGAAGGAAATTTAAGCTGTAAGTTCAGTGCCAAGGCATTTGGAAGTGATGAATTTGGCTCGTTGGCAGATGCTGGATTGAAAATGCAGAGCCAGTTACGAGCAATCGTTGAAGAGGTGATGCTTGGTGTCCAGCATTTGAAAAAAGCCATTGAAGATTTGAGTTCGGTTGCTCATAAATCTTCTCTCGGAATGAAATTACAGCAAGATGAGATTGCGATGGTTGCGACTGCGATCGAACAAGTCAAGGCCAACGTCGCTCAGGTTGCAGCCAGTACGCAACATGCTTCCGATGTGTCTGTTTCTGCATGTAATGAGGCTCAGTTGGGTTGTAAAGATATCAATCAAAATATGACGTTGATTCATAATGTTTCTGGTGCGGTGCAGCGTACCGGAGTTTTGGTTCAAGACTTAGAGCAGCAATCAAGCAATATCAGTGTGGTTGTTGATGTTATTAGTGATCTTGCTAGGCAGACTAACCTCTTGGCTCTCAATGCGGCAATTGAGGCTGCTCGTGCGGGAGAGCAAGGGCGGGGATTTGCGGTGGTTGCTGATTCAGTACGCATTTTAGCGGGGCGAACTCAAGAGTCAGCCAATCAAATTATTGGCATAATTAGCAATCTTCAGCACAGTGCCGTTGAAGCGACCAAGGCTACAGAGGAAAGCTGCAGTATGATTGCTCAATGTGTCGAATATGGACAACTTACTGCGGATAAAATCGTATCTATTGAGGAGAGTATCTCGAAAATTGCTGAGATGGGGATCAGTATAGCGGCTGCATGTGGCGAGCAAGATAACGTGATAGATGAGGTGGGGCGAAACATTGAGAATATCAACTTATCTTCCGTTACGGTTGTAGATGAGTCGGGACTCAGTGTTGCGTCTTGTGATGAATTGCATCAACTGGCGTTGAAACTGACGACAACGATGGAGCGGTTCTCGGTGACATAAAGTCAATGTCTCGTTTGTTTAGAAGGTTTACAAATTAGCTTGTTGGTGATTTTCCATCGTTTTTACCGGTTTCTCTTTCGTGTTCATGGCTTGTCGTTTTTTCTGATTGTCTGTACTCTTACGCTCTAACTTGTCATACATGATTTAGAGTGAATGAAACCAACGACAATTACCCTTGCATTGACAGAAAAAATAGCCCAATGGATTGTCTCGGGCCAGTATGCGCCAGAAGAGCAGTTGCCAGGAGAAAATGAAATAGCCCGGACGCTGGAAAGTTCACGAACCTCGGTCCGTGCAGCGCTGCAAAATTTGGCTGGTAAAGGGATGATCATCATACAACCGAAAAAGCGTTCAACGGTGGCAGTTATTGAGCAATGGAACTGGCTTGATAGCGATGTTATGCGCTGGATGTCCGGGGTTAAAAGTAGTGATCGTATCATCACTCATTTAATTGCAACCCGATTGATGTTTGAGCCGAATATTGCGGCCCTGGCAGCGCTCAACGCTACGGGACGGGATTTGGCTGAGATGGAAGTCGGTTATGAAATGATGCGTGACGGTCGGGACAATGGTTGTCGGGAGCAGTTTAACCAAGGTGATATTTATTTTCACCGGGCAATCATCATGGCTGCTCACAACCCGTTCCTCGTTGGGCTGGGTGATTTGCTTATCGCGACAATGGAGCTGTCGTTTTCAAACACCCTAGAAGATGATGTCAGTTTGAGTGGCCCTGCATTGCAGGAGCATTGGGATGTGTTAGAGGCGATCCGCTTGCGTAATGCCAAAACAGCCCGTCAAAGGATGCGTGAAATTGTCTTGGCATCAATGCGAAAAGTCTTGCCTCACGATCCAGACTTTGTTTCTTTGATACATTAATAGATATTAGCGATTGATCACAGCTATTGATAAAGAACTACAGTAGCCTAACTTGTACTACAAGAATTAATCCTATGTATTACCTGTATGACTACAAAAGACTTATGGATAGCAATAGACTGGGGTACGTCGAATTTCAGGGCATTTCTTATGTCCACCGACGGTTCGGTTTTAGATAAGATCAGTGCTTCTCAAGGGTTGCTGGCTGTAACGAGTGGGGAATTTCCTACAGTGTTACACCAATTGCTGGCACCTTGGCACCATTGTGGAGATAGCCTGCCATTGCTTCTGGGCGGAATGGTTGGTTCCCAACAAGGTTGGCGAGAGGCTCCTTATGTGTCTGTTCCTGCTTCTGTTGCATCCCTATCGGAAAAACTCGTTTTGGTCGAGTTGGGTAATGGGCAAAGCGGTTGGATTGTCCCCGGGTTCAGCGCTATCAATCAAGCCGGGTTGCCCGATGTAATGCGTGGTGAAGAGTTACAATTGCTGGGACTGGCGGCATTGGCTCCCACTCCAAGGCTGCGAGCTATTTTGCCCGGTACCCATAGCAAACACGCAGTACTGTGCGGTGATGTCGTGCAATCGTTCAATACCTTCATGACTGGCGAGCTGTTTTCTTTACTCAAACACCATTCTATCCTCGGGCGTCAGCTCCCTGTCCAGCAACCTTGCCAGACTAGCTTCTTAAAAGGGGTTGATGCCAGCCTTGAGGGGGGACTAAGCCAAGTCTTGTTCTCAGTACGTACCCTAAGATTGTTCGAACAAATTCCAATTCAAGCGGTAGAAAGTTATCTGTCGGGGCTGTTAATTGGCAGTGAACTGGCGGCTTTGAAGGGGGCCGGTACGCCGTTGTTTGTGGTTGGTGATGAAGGCTTATGTCAATGGTATTTGTTAGCAATGGAATGGCTGGGGGTTCACGCTGAGTTTATCAGCGGTGATCGCTGTTTCCTCGTAGGTATGACTCAGATTTATCAACAACTTAAGGAGAGCCGACATGTTAGCTAATTCCCCGACCGAAACAATAATCACACCAGCTAAGTTGATTATTGACCCTCTGTTTGCCTCGTTGCCGTTGGTAGCAATCCTGCGCGGCATCAACCCAGCGGAAATCCCTGATGTTGCTGATGTTCTGGTAGACGAAGGATTTAACTTTTTAGAAGTGCCGTTAAACAGTCCAGGTGCACTTCAGAGTATTGAATTCCTAGCAAAACGCTATGGCAGGACAATTTACTCTGGTGCTGGGACGGTTACCGACCTGACACTATTGGAATCAGCTATTGATGCCGGGGCCCGGCTTATTGTCACCCCAAATATGAATCCTGCTGTTATTCGTAGGGCGGCGCAGGCCGGTTGTGTGATCTTGCCTGGGGTGCTTTCACCGACAGAAGCTTTTGAGGCTCTGGCGTATGGAGCAAGTGGTCTTAAATTGTTTCCGGCTGAGACTTTGGGACCTGCTCACCTAAAGGCTTTGCGTGCTGTGCTGCCTACTGATGTTGCTTGTTTGCCTGTGGGAGGCGTTGAAGCCAGTTCTGAGCAAATGAACCAGTTTCGTCAGGTCGGTGCCAATGGGTTTGGCCTCGGCTCCGGTTTGTACCAACCGAGTATGACACTCTCTGCGTTGAAACAAAGAGCCCGCCAGTATCGACAGGCTTGGGAATTATCACAATAAAAGTAGAAAAGGGATCTCAAATGAAAAAATATCTTACCTCTGTTGCCATAGGAACACTGAGTCTGCTGGCCTTAGCCGGGTGCGGTAATAACGAAAGTGAAGTGAAAGTGATGAAGGTGGGAATAGGTGTACCTGAATCACATTTTGAATTCAAAGCAATGCAATCGTTTGCGGATTACGTCGAGAAGCAAACTGAGGGCAAACTAGACGTACAAATCTATCCTAGTAACCAATTAGGCAATGATCAGGAGGTATTGGAAGCGATTAAGCTCAATACCGCTCAGATGAACCTGCCTGCACCAGCTGTAATGGGTAATATTGTTAAAGAGTTCAATATTTTGGAGCTACCTTTTATTTTCCCGACTGAAGATGTTGCCAACAAGGTGGTTGATGGGCAGTGGGGGCAGGAGTTATTGGGTAAGTTGGAAAACGCCGGTTATGTCGGCTTGGGTTACGGCAATTTTGGTTTTCGTCATGTGACCAATAATGTTCACCCTATTACCCAACTGAGTGACTTCAAGGGGTTGAAGCTGCGGACGATGCAAAACCGCTCGCATCTGGATGCGTTTCGAGCTTTGGGGGCGAATCCGACACCAATGCCGTTCTCTGAACTGTTCTCTTCATTGCAGTTGGGTACTGTCGATGGTCAGGAAAATCCCTACACCAATATCTATTCACAGCGTTTGTTTGAGGTGCAGAAGTATGCCTCAGATACCGGTCATGTTTATAGCTGGGTGGTCTTTGTGGTCGGCAAGAAATTCTATGATGGCTTGACGGTAGAGCAGCAGAAAGTGTTGCAGGATGCGGCGGTCATTGCAAAGAATGAAATGCGTGCAGCTGTAAGGGCCCAGGATGAACAATCATTACAGAAGATGATTGAAGCCGGGGTACAGTTCCACAAACTGAGTGAAAGCGCAAAAGC
Source organism: Photobacterium marinum (assembly GCF_000331515.1). Lineage (GTDB taxonomy): Bacteria > Pseudomonadota > Gammaproteobacteria > Enterobacterales > Vibrionaceae > Photobacterium > Photobacterium marinum. The sequence goes on along the minus strand of NZ_AMZO01000049.1, from coordinate 15,816 downwards.
GGAGATCCGCGATGCGGTGGCCCCTGTGGTTAAACAGCATGGCGATCAGATAGATCCGGTGTTCTTTGCTGAGCTGCAGCAGAAGGTCAAGGAAGCGTCATAGCATAGGGGGCCAGCTGATGTTGGCCCATTTCCCTAACTGAGGTTATTTGATTATCACCGTTTGGGGTGAGGGATCATTATGTCCAAAATCGTTAAAAAGTTCTTCGATGAGTTTGAGGAATATCTGAGTGTGGTGCTGTTTCTTGCACTTATCACCTTGTGTTTACTGCAAATCCTGTTTCGGTTTGTTTTTAACTTCTCTCTGTCCTGGACGGAAGAGCTGGCCCGTTATGTGTTTATAGCTTTGGTGTATGCCGCCTCGAGCCTGGCTGTGCTCAAAGGGGCACATGTCCGGGTCGAAATCATTGATAACTTTGTCAAAGGTAAAGCCAAGTATTGCTTAGAACAAGCTATCGATGTCGCCTGGTGCGCCTTTATGATCTACATCGGTGCCTATGGTGTGGAAATCACCATTGAGGCCTTGCGCGTTGAGCAGGTAACACCGGCACTGGGCTGGCAGATCGGCTGGGTATACATGATTGTACCTGTCTTTTTCTTTCTGATTTCAGCCCGTTTGATCCAACGGGTATATATGCGTTACCGGCAAAAGGATCAAGTCGGTGCAACATTACAGAGTGAGGAGGCGCACTGATGGTTTCTTTCGGTTTTACCATGATCATTTTTGTCTGCCTGCTGTTTCTTGGGGTGCCGATAGCTATCTGTATCGGGATGTCGACTCTGGCTGCACTGATGATGAACGGGATCAGTGGCGGGTTTATCGCTCAACTCTCTTTCTCCGGTCTGGACTCCTTCACTTACTTGGCTATTCCGATGTTCATTATGGCCGGTTTTGTCATGGAGACCGGCGGCTTGTCACGACGGATAGTTGGGTTTGCATCGACTCTGGTTGGGCGCACAACAGGGGGCCTGGGGATTGTTACGGTGATCGCCTGTATGTTCTTTGCCGCTATTTCCGGTTCGTCACCGGCAACTGTGGCCGCGATAGGTTCCATGATGGTACCGTCGATGGTGGAAAAAGGCTACAACCGCCATTTTGCCGGGGCGTTGACGGCGTCTGCTGGCTCTCTGGGTATCCTGATCCCACCGTCGATCCCGATGATTATTTATGCCGTGACCGCTGAGATCTCAATTGGGGATATGTTCCTCGCCGGCTTTATACCCGGGGCTATGGTAGGAATTGGGCTTATTCTGACAGTGTACCTGATTGCCCGTCACCGAGGTTATGTTGGCCAGGCTGAACCATTTGATGCGAGTAAGGTGGCCAGTGCATTCTGGGATGCAAAATGGGCGCTGCTAACGCCAGTGATTATCCTTGGCGGTATTTATTCTGGTGTATTTACCGCGACAGAAGCCGCTTGTATCACGGTGATTTACACCTTGATTGTCAGCTTGTTTGTCCATAAGGAAATCAGTGTTAAAGATATCCGACCGATCGTGGTTAAGTCAGCCATCACAACCGGCTGTGTGATCATCATCCTCGGCTTTGCGACGGCTTTTGCCCGTTACCTGACTATGAGCCAGATCCCGCAGTTGATTGGCCAGGCGATTTTGCAGGTAACGGATAACCCAATGATCATTTTGTTGATATTTGTTGCCTTGATCATGTTTACGGGCCTGTTTATCGAAACTGCTGCTCAAATCCTTATCTATACGCCGCTGTTTTTACCGATCCTGGTTGAGCTCGGAATAAGTCCTTACCACTTCGGCATAATTCTGATTGTTGGTACCGAGCTGGCGCTGATCACTCCTCCGGTCGGGGTCAATCTGTTTGTAGCCAAAGGGATAACCGGCTCATCAATGGTGCAATTGACCAAGGCTGTGGTGCCTTTCCTGCTGAGTATGCTGTTGGTGCAAATTGCACTGGTATTCCTGCCTGGTGTCGTAACGTTCTTACCCGATTTAGCGAAATAGAGTGATAGCCATGAAAATTGTGAGTTTTGAAACCTTCATTGTTCCGCCTCGCTGGGGCTTTATCAAACTGGTGACCGACACCGGTATTGTCGGCTGGGGGGAACCTGTCCTTGAAGGGCGAACCCATACTGTCCATGCCGCAGTAGAAGAGTTGATGGATTATGTCATAGGTAAAGATCCTCGCGATATTGAGGATTTGTGGAATGTGCTGTATAGGGCCAGTTTTTACCGCGGTGGGCCCATCATGATGAGTGCGCTATCGGGTATTGACCAGGCGCTTTGGGATATTAAGGGGAAAGACCTTGGGGTTCCGGTTTATCAATTGTTGGGGGGGAAATGTCGTGATGAAATCCGGACTTACTCGTGGATTGGCGGTGATCGTCCGGATGATGTTGCCAGCATGGCTGCGCAAAGAATGGCACTGGGCTTTACCGCAATTAAAATGAACGGGACTGAAGAGATGAACTACATCGACGATCACAGCAAGGTTGATGCAGTTCTGGAGCGGGTTCAGGCTGTACGGGATGCTACTCATCCTGATATGGGGATCGGAATTGATTTCCATGGCAGGGTCCACAAGGCTATGGCCAAGGTACTGATGAGAGAACTGGCACCGCTGCGGCCGATGTTCGTTGAAGAACCAGTTTTGCCGGAACACCTTGATGCTATCCATGAAATCGCCCAGTACGGGGCCATACCTATTGCTACCGGCGAGCGGTTGTTGTCACGCTGGGACTTCAAGCCATTATTACAGCGTGGTGGGATCGACATTATTCAACCGGACTTATCTCATGCCGGTGGTATTACAGAAGTTCGTAAGATTGCAGCTATGGCAGAGGCTTACGACGTAGCGCTGGCTCCCCATTGCCCGTTAGGTCCAGTTGCTCTGTCATCGTGTATCCAAATTGATGCGGTCGCACTGAACGCGGTGATCCAAGAACAGAGTATAGGGATCCATTACAACCAGGGGTGTGATGTACTCGATTACCTCAAAAACAAAGAGGTGTTCACCTTCAAGGACGGTTATTGTCCGTTGCCTGCCGGACCGGGCCTGGGGGTAGATATTGATGAAGCGTACCTCAGAGAGATGGCCAAAGTTGGTCACCGTTGGCGTAACCCAGTATGGCGCCAGCGCGACGGTTCATTTGCGGAGTGGTAACGATGTTAAATTGTGACAAATGTGGAGGCGGATGCAGCCATTTCAGTAGAGTCCTGAAAGGGGATGATGGTGCGCTAAAGCGTGCCTTGTATAAATCGATGGGGCACAGTGACGCGGATTTGCGAAAACCAGTTATAGCGGTTGTTAACAGCTACACGAATGCCACAGCCGGTCACGTCAACTTGAATGATGTTAGCGAGCGGGTGATAACTGGGATTGAAGAGGCCGGTGGGGTCGCTATGACTTTTGGTACCATTGCTCCGTGTGATGGGATCGCAGAGGGCCATATCGGAATGCGATATATTCTGGCTGCAAGGGAAATCATTACCGCTTCGATTGAAATTATGACCCGGGCTCACCAGTTTGATGGCCTGGTACTGCTTGGCTCATGCGACAAGATTGTTCCTGGTATGTTGATGGCTGCCGCCAGGCTCGATCTGCCGGCGATTCTCGTTAATGGCGGACCAATGTATCCGGCTGAGTACAATGGTAAGCACTGGGACGGAAATATCGTCACTGAAGCGATCGGTTGGAAGCAACGAGGCGAAATCAGTGACGATGAGTTTCGTAGGATTGAAGATCTGGCTGAGCCGGGGCCTGGTTCATGTACCATGTACGGCACAGCCAATACCATGTCTTGTTTGGCTGAAACCCTGGGGATGAGTTTGCCACAGACAGCAACGATTCCTGCTATTGATCCCGAGCGGTTTGAAGTGGGGTACCGTGCCGGACAGCGGATTGTAGGACTGGTCCGTGACGGTGTCACCGCACGAAAAATCCTGACTAAAGAGGCCATATACAATGCAATGTGTGCCTTGCTGGCAACGGGAGGCTCGACTAATGCCATTTTGCATTTGCAGGCCATTCATCATGAAGCCGGGTTAGGGCAATTGTCGCTCCATGAGTTTGATGTACTGAGCCGTAAGATCCCGCTGCTGGCTGCCATCTATCCGGCCTCAGAATATGACATGATTGATTTTCATCAGGCTGGGGGGATTGCGGCATTAGAGCGTGAACTGCAACCTGTTCTTAATGAGCAGGCATTGACTGTAGCCGGTACAAAGGAGGCAGTGCTGGCTAAGGTGGCTCAAACACTGCGCCCGGAGATTATTCATTCTCTTTCTCAGCCTATTAAACCCGAAGCCGGGGTAGCTATCCTTAATGGCAATATTTCACCGCTGGGAGCGGTGATCAAACCTGCGGCGGTGCCGGATCACATGACACGTTTCAGCGGTCCAGCTGTGGTATTTGACTCTGAGCAACATGCAATTGATCAAATCCAGAGTGGTAATGTTGCAAAAGGTAGTGTCTTAGTGTTGCGGTATGAAGGTCCTAAAGGCGGTCCGGGTATGCCAGAGATGTACAAACCGATGAAATTCTTGGAAGGGATGGCTTTGTCCAATGATTGTGCCTTGATCACTGATGGGCGCTTTTCCGGTTCCAATCGAGGGTTGTTTGTCGGTCATATATCACCGGAAGCGGCAGATGGTGGTGTCATAGCCCTGATAGAAGACGGTGATATGATAGAGATTGATATTCCCCGTCGGGTGCTTGCACTTAATGTGGAGGATGCGCAGTTGGAAGTGCGCAGGGAACAGTGGCAACCGTTAGAAAAAAGTGCACCAGCTGGCTTTTTGCAATTATATCGGGAGCGTGCCAGTTGTGCTGCACAAGGAGCGGTACTGACATGATTAAAAGACTGACACCTCAGGCTCTGGCTGGGGTTAATCCGATAGTGGCGATGCCGTTTACGCCACAAGGAGCTGTGGATGTTCGATCGTTCATTTCGATGGTTGAGCATCTTACAGCAACGGGCTGTCAGGGCATCACCCTGTTTGGCATAGCCAGCGAGTTCTACAAGCTGACTGATGACGAGAAGACTATGTTGGCAGGTTTGTTTGTAGAAATGCTAACTGACAGTACGGTCTACAGTTGTATTTCGGTAACCGATCATGCAACAGAGGTAGCCGTTTCGCGTGCTCGTTATTACGAACAATTGGGGGCTGATAGCCTTATGTTGCTCGCTCCGTTCTTCCTCAAACCAACGACGGCACAAGTTACTGAGCATATATGTGCGGTGCTGGAAGCCGTCTCTGTACCGGTGCTGGTGCAATATGCGCCGGGTGAGACAGGACTGAATATTCCGCCTGAGGCCATGGCGAAGATCAGCTACCGTTACCCTCATGCAGTCTTTAAAGTTGAGTGTAATCCACCTGTTGAGTATACCCAGGCGTTACTTGCCGCTAAACCTGATGCCGTCGTGCTCAATGGTTATGCCGGACTTTACATGTTGGACATGCTTGAGGCTGGCGGCCATGGCGTGATGCCCGGTTGTTCTTTTACTGAGGTATATGTTGCTATTTACCGACTGTTTGAACAGGGAGAGAAAGCTCAAGCCAGGCAATTGCATAAACAGTTACTGACGTTTATCCAACGTTGGATGAGTCATTGTGAATATATCATCAAAGTGGAAAAACAAATTCTAGCTGCGCGTGGAATAATTCGTTCCGATTATTGCCGACAGCCTGATTATGATAGTGAATCCAGTGTGGAAGACGTGTCGGTGTTTTTAGCGCAGTTTGGCCAATATTTGGAGGGTGGTTAACTTAGCTTCTAGCATGTTGCTATCCGTTATGTGTGCTCAAAAGCCCCTCAGGTAATGAGAGGCTTTTTCATATGATGGAGCTGTGTTGAGAACAATCTGCTTAGTATGGCTGGGTGAAAGTGGGAGATGGTCCCTTTACCCTTTAAACTTATTTACTGGCGTACTGAGCAGACATCGGAGACTTGTGCTTCTGCTGTCACTTCGACCTGGTAGGTTTTGTCTCCTTGATAGTAGCTATATGTGGATTCATCCGAGATGGGGGTATGTCTCAGGTTTGCACCGACTTCGCCGTCTGCCACCATCTCAAACCCGCCATTGTGACCTTTTACCTTGCTGGAGGTGTTGGAAAGTGCGTATTTGGTGAGTTTTATTGGGTAGGTTTGTAAGGTTATGCTGCTTGAAAGCGTTTCACGGTCAAGTTGCGTTATGTCGCCATCGTATTTTTCCAGCAAATGCGTGGGTACACGCATGACTTTGAGATACAGCTTGATGTTGCGGTAGTCGACGTTACTGCTACCAATTAAGCTCGGTAGTGAGAAGTTGACGGTATTGCGGCCAAAGGTGTCTTCCCATTGATCTATTGGTACCATTTTGCTGCTGATGATCTCCCGCTGTTCGCCTTTTTGTTCCGAGCAATAGAAATAATCACAGATTTTTTTTGGTTGATTAGAGTATTTGGCCATGCCGTCGGCAATGGAGGTACGCTCTGTTCTGGCTTCTAGACCAACCAGGATCTCAATTCCTTTGCTACGCGCTCCTTTGGGAACAAAAGCGACCAATTGTTTCTTTGTAAAGTTGAGTTTTGGGCCCCTGTTTCCCCAAAACATAGCTCCTTTTAAGGTATAGCCGTTATCGGTGAGATAGGAAAACTCTTTTGCCATAACGTTAGCTCTTGGGATGTATTCTGCCTCAGGGACTGACTTCAAGGAAAAAGATCCTTTGGGTGTATCCAAGCTATTTGGAAAGTCGGTGTAGAGTGGACGGACTGAGGAGATAACTTTTGCGTTGCCTTTTAATGCCAGCTCACCAACGCTGATATAGCTTGATTCGTCTGGTAGTTCAAATCCATCCAGCACTTTCTTGGGAGCGACATCAATATACCCCAGTCCTTCTGATGCTTTTCCTAGAATCGTTGATGCGAGGGGGACGCCAACCATTTCTGCCCCTTTACCGACGATGGTAAACCCAGCTTTCAGTCCATTGATTACGTTATTAAGTTGTTCGTTGCCCTCTGTTTTGTAAACGGCTTTAGCAAAGCGATGGGTTTGCATTGTTTGGGCTAGCTGTCCATAGTTGCGGTATGTCAGCACCCCCAGTGCATCGACATCCAGTTGCTGGCCGTCTTTGAGGTAAGAGGCCAGAAAATCCGGCTCGGCATACTGGCCACTGGCAATAACTGGGGTTGCACTAGCAAAAGATCTGCCCCCTAATTGGATTTCACCACTTTGAACCATGTTGATGTTCAGGACTAGATTGAGCGGGTTTAAAGTTGCACAAGGATCAAAGGTAATTGGAATATCGCCATAAACAAATTGCCCGGCATCATGCGCATAGAGCGGTGAAATGGTTGAACCACTACTGGCAAATTGCTGTGGGGAATCAAGTCCTGCGGGTTTGAAAGTACCGAATAAGTTATAGGGTCTGTTACGGGTAAATGGTACTGTAGACTGTGTGGTTAGAGTCAGTTCAACACTGTTGTAAGTGTAGGGGGGGTGGTTAATATACGCTATTATTCTAGCGACAGCGCGGGCACGATTATACAGTAACACATAGGGGTAACTATAATCTTTGGTTTCCTTTGCCTGGCCAGTTTGTTTATCGAAACCGAGATTATAGTCTAACATTTCCCAGCCGTCTTCTTCATAGAAGTCAGGGACGGTTTGATAATTGCTGCCGCTTGAAAATGGGAATTTTATTTTATCATTGGAATAAAAAGGTGATGTCACCCGGATTACATCACCATAATCACTAGATTTAAAATCATTGATTAACCAGTGCTTCATTTGCCAATGGAATGGTTGGTTTTCATAGTTTGAAGCATGAATGTCCGTATCCATTGCTGTTGCTATATTCATTGAAAATGCAAAGGGGCTAGCAATAAGTGCTGAAAGCACTAAGGCAGTATATTTCTTCTTCATTTTGTTCACTATGTTTTATTTTATAAAAAGACAATGTTGAGTAACTTTCACTATTAATATATTACTCTTTCATTTCTCAATATTTGTGAGTAGCTATACAATTCTATGAATTACTATTAGGCAAATATTTATCTAAGTGGCTTAAGATGACCATATTTATGGGTAGGTATATTCAATGATCTTTTGTGGCCTGTTTGACTGCTGACAACCATCCCTGACGTCCAGTCTCAGCAATGGTTGAGTGGTACAGTTATCATTATTAGGCAAGGCTGTTTTTACGTTTTATAAATTAACATTTCAAATTATTTTTATTGTTAGTGATATTGGTTTTTCAGCTTAGATCTCTGAATTATAATATTTTATTTACGGTTTACCTAAGTCGTTCAGAGGGGGGCGAAATTAAATGTTGTTTTATCTTGATTCAGTGGAGTTTGGAATAAATAAGCATCAAGCTAATGGCTTGATGTCTATTTAAGTGAACACATGAGTTGTCTTTTAATCGGATATTAAGCGATATATTATTGTGTGGTTCTGAAACCATCACTCCAAACCAATGCACGGTAACATGGTCCAATTGAATCGCTGCATTCAGAGGGGTGAACCGCCAGTAATAGTATTTGCTGATTATCAAAATCAACAATTTTCCATCGGTTCGCTAAAAACTCGTAGGCTTTTCCATTAACGATCACCCACAACATTGTTCCTCCAGAGCCACCCCACATGGAAACAGATGTCGAACAGGCAAACTGGCCTGCGTCGATAATCTCCTCTGGGTGACCGTCCCCGGTCAAATCATGCCGTGTGATGGCCTGCTTTGTTGTTTCGAATTGACCATTTTCGAATTGATCGCATTCTTTTTCAGCATTCTGAACAATATTTTTTGCAATCGGTGAGGAAGGCGCTGCAAATACAAAGGATGACATGATTAAAAGAGTCAAGCAGACCCATGGACTATGCTTCATGCTAATTTCTCCTGCATACTATTCAAGTTCTATAAAATGTAGCCCAGAGATTTAATCTGTGCATACTGCCACCGCTGGTGGGACGCTCTTCTTTTTTATTTTTTCCAGGGAACTGGTGATAAGCGCTTTTTCAATAACGAGATAAAACCAGAAATCCTTGCGGTTCGTTCTTTTTCAGGGCTGCTTAATAGCGCAACGATGTTGGCATTTGGTAAGGAGAAGTTTGGTAATAATCTGACCAGTTCACCACTATCAAGTTGGGGTTGAACATCCCATTCAGAGCGCATAATTATTCCTAGTCCGGCCAGAGCCCAATCTTTGATCACCCGACCTTCATTACTCGCTAGTGTTGGGGGGATCCGAATCACCTCCTCTTTAGTGCTTCCTTCCGGCGTAAATGGCCATAATGTGACATCTTCATTATTTTCTCGCAGGGCTATACAACTGTGATTTACGAGGTCTCGTGGTGACTTAGGGACACCTCTCTCATGGATATAGTCAGGTGAGGCGCATATAAATCGTTGATTATCAGCCAAAGTGATCATTTTTAATGTTGAGTCATTTAATGCACCGATATAGATGATGATGTCCCATTTATGATGATTGGACCAATTGGGAGTATCTGACAATTCAAGTTCAATATCTAACTGAGGATGCTGCCGTTTGTACTTCCCAAGCAAGGGGGCGATATAGTCATTACCAAACCCTAAAGGAGCAAGTACTCTTAGCTTTCCGCACACTAGCTCTTTTCTTTCATCCAGTTGCTCCTGCAATTCATCAAGTCCTTGAAGGATGGGGATTCCCTTATCAAGAAGCAACTGTCCCTCCTCGGTTAAACACACGATGCGAGACGGACGCTGGATAAGCTTAATCGATAGTTTTCGTTCAATATGCTGCAGCCGCAGAGTGACAGAGGGAGGAGTAATATTTAATGCTCTCGCGGCACCGGCTAATGTCCGGTGATTGGCTATTGTCATTATGAACCGGAGATCTTCAGTGGTAAGCATTAGGTTCTAACTTAATCTGTGTCTTAATTATTATTAATGTAAAGTAAAACAACATTTTTGGATACTGATCATCAACCAATGGTTTGCCATAAACGGGCAACCATAAAAACTTATCGTGTTGATGTATCAGGGTCAGAATAAATTATGAGTACACAGCCATATCCCGCTTTTTTTAGTTGTTACAATCAGTTGGATACGCCTTTCTTGTTTGTTGATAAACAGAAGTTTATTAATAACTTAACGCGGTTACGTCATAGCGTTGAGTCTTTCGGGACAGAGTTAAGACCACACTTTAAAACGGTAAAGTCCCTTCATGCATTGCCGTATTTATTACCAGATAAAACGGCCCCAATCACAGTTTCTACTGTAAAAGAAGCGGAGCTGCTCGCCAGTGAAGGTTATAGCAACATCATTTATGCGGTAGGGATCTGCGAGAACAAACTTCCACGGCTGCGTGATCTTATTGGAAGGGGGATTGCGGTTCGAGTCTTGTTAGACAGCAAAGAGCAAGCAAGGTTTCTTACCCGCTTTTGCCTACTCAATCAGTGTACCATTTCCGCACTGATAGAAATTGATTGTGATGGTCATAGGGGCGGGCTTACCCCGGATAGTCCGGACCTGATTGAAATTGCTCAATTATTGCACCAAGGGACTGTGGAACTTGAGGGGGTTTTGGCACATGCGGGTGAGTCTTACCATTGTTATGATCCCGTGTCGCTTCGTCGTGCCGCCGATAACGAAGTGAGAACAACACTGGATGCGGCTCAGCGAATACGTTCTGCTGGTATTTCTTGCAATATGGTGAGTATCGGTTCTACACCAACAGCACATAGTTATCACAACCTCAATGGCATTACGGAAGTAAGGGCCGGAGCGTACTGTTTTTTTGATTTGGTCATGGCGGGGACGGGTTCTTGCAAGATCGATGATATTGCCGCCAGCATTGTCACAACTGTGATCGGTCACAATACAGAAAGGGGCTGGCTGTTAATTGATGCCGGATGGATGGCACTCTCAGCCGATCGCGGAACAGCTCACCAGCCTAAAGATTGTGGGTTTGGTCTGGTAACCCTATCAAATGGAGAGTTGGTTGAGCATTTGCAAGTGACCTCTGTGAATCAAGAGCATGGCATTATTACTGCTATGAATGGTTGCAGTATTAACTTCGATGCGTTTCCGATTGGCTGTCGATTACATATCTTACCCAATCACGCCTGTGCAACAGCATCAATGCATCAACACTATCACGTGTTTGATACCCAAGCGCAATCTTATGATATTTGGACCAGAATTCAGGGATGGTAATATGATTTGTCTGAACGAAGCGCAAACCTGCGCGCTAATTTCTCACCAACTGGCTTATCAGGCGGTAAAAGAGGCATTCATTGCCGCAAGTAGCGATGAGGCAACAATCTTTCCTGTCGTCAATGCATCAGGGCCGCAAAGTGACTCTATGTTTTCAATAAAATCAGCGTCAACAGCTACGTTGGTTGGCTGGAAAACAGGAACTTATTGGCCAGGCAATCACGATCGCGGTATCCCATGTCACGGGACAACCATCTTTTTGCTGAGCCCTGAGACTGGGGAGCTTGTCGCTACGGTCGCAGCAAGTAAAGTTAATGCCTATCGTACAGCCGCTGCTGATGCAGTTGCTGTCGATTACCTGGCCCGTCCTGATGCGAGTGTTTTAACTGTATTCGGTACTGGCCATCAAGCTGAATATGAAGTTTTAGCTATCGCTACTGTCCGCAAGCTTTCCAGGGTGATCATCGTCGGCCGAGATGAAGCCAGGCGAGACCAATTTATTACTAGGTTGATAGTTCAGGGGATCCCGGTTGTTGCTGGGTCTGCTCAGTACGGGTGTGAACAAGCTGATATAATCGTGACGGCGACAGCGGCTAAAGCGCCATTATTTCAATCGCATTGGGTTAAACCTGGTACGCATATATCAGCCATGGGGGCGGATAAAAATGGTAAACAGGAATTACCTGTTGAAATTTACCCGCGAGCCAAACTCTTTTGCGATTATCATTCTCAGTCGGTTGTAATTGGCGAGTACCAGCATACCAGTAACACGGAAATAAGAGAGATAGGTGCTGTGATAACGGGGCGCTCACCCGGTAGGGTGTCACCTGAAGATATTACGGTATTCGATAGTTCTGGTATTGCGATCCAAGATCTTTTTGTCGCTAAGAAGTTACTAAATGCCCAAAAGGGTGTTGTTTCACCGTGAAATTAAGCACAAGGCGGTCAATGCTGCCTTGTGCTTCTGTTTGCTGATATAAGTTAGAATAGATAGACAGCGCCTGAATTTGCTGCGCGATTATTCGTTTGATCCCCGTTGAATCCTGTCGATGCTGAGTCTTCACCTCGTGCGCCGACTGCTAAATCATGTCCGTTTGCGCTGAGTGACAGTGAATAGCCAAAGCGATCTTCTCGTGTACTATTGGGCGCTTTGATATAACTCTGTTGTATCCATGCCCCCTCTACTCGGGTGAAAAGATAGACTGCGCCAGAATAGGCGGCACTATTATTGTGTTGGTAGCCATCAATCCCCTTAGCGATGGAATCTTCTTTAAATGCCCCCACCGCAAGGGTATTACCATCCTGACTTAAAGATATGCTAGAGCCAAATTCATCAAATGAGTTTGTATTAGAAGCTTTAATAAAGGCCTGTTGTGACCATTCTCCAAGAGTTCTGGTGAAAACATATACCGCACCTGAATCATCGGCATCAAAAGGCCACTCTACAGGATTGATACCTTTGGTTGCTGAATCTTGAGATGGGGCACCAACGGCAAGGGTATTGCCATCGCCATTTAACGAAACGGATGTACCAAATTCGTCACCATAGTTTGAAAATGAGCTCTTAATATAGGCCTGCTGATTCCATTGATCGTCTGTGCGAATGAATACATAGACAGCCCCAGAGCGTTGGTCTGTATAAAACCTAGAGGTATTATTGATTCCATCAGCCGATGAATCGTCACCGTTGGCGCCTACTGCTAATGTATTGCCATCGAAGCTTAATGAGGTGGAAATGCCAAACGCATCATTACCATGAGGCTTGTTAGCTTTGATGTATGCCTGTTGGGCCCAGTTCATTCCGTTGTATGTAAAGACATACACCGCGCCTGAACCTAGCGCCCTGTTATTATCTTGGTCACCATTGATCCCGCCATCACTGGAATCTTCATTTCTTGCGCCGACAGCCAATGTTTTTCCGTCACCGCTTAATGATAGCGATGTACCAAAATGGTCCCCTCGATCTGTGTTAGATGCTTTGATATAGGCTTGTTGACGCCATAGGCTTGGTGATTTTGTATATCGGTGACGCGATTCGGTAGTTCCTTTAGTGAAGACATAGACAGCACCGGATTCTCTGGCGTTGAAGTTCTCTTGTTCGCCATTGATGCCCTTTGCATCTGAATCCTCGTTAAATGCCGATACTGCCAAGGTTTGACCGTCGGCACTTAAGCTTAAGGCGTAACCAAAGAGCTGGGCGTCTCCAAAATATGAAGGTTTAATGTAGGCGTCTTGGGTCCAGACTCCATTTGAGCGGGTAAATACATAAACGGCACCAGTATTTTCGAGCGTCAATGCTGAATAGGCATTGCCATTGTCTTGGTAACCGTTGATCCCTTGTGAATTGGAATCCTCATGAGGGGCACTGACTGCCAAAGTATTGCCATCGGCACTTAATGAAACCGCATATCCGAAGTGATCCTCCGCATCCGTATTCGAGGCTTTCAAGTACCCGGTGGCGGCGATAAGCGAGGATCGACTTAACGTGAGGCGGTTACTAGTGACCTGCGCATCATCATTTTCAGCCATAACAAAAAAGGTGAGTTGACTATTTAGCAGGGTGTCTAAGTGAATATTCGTTTCAGTAACATCGACAGTGTTGCCCAACGGTTGGCAATTGTTAAGGTAACTAGTATTTTCTAAGCACACTTGATAAGAAGTGGCATTTTTACTTGTGCTCCATTCAAATGTAAAGCTTTTAACACTATGGGCACTTGCTTCAATAGTGTGTAAATTGAAGGCTTCAGGTTTTATAATGTTTTCATTCTCCGCTATCTGTGCTTTTTCAATCCCTCCTGTTGAAGTATCTTTAATAGTTAATGCATTATCTTCTGTAATATCATATTTTTCAGGACTTATTGCTGGCTTGTTAGTTTGATTAATAACTTCGATGGTTTTTGTGTTTTCACCGCTAACTTGTTTTTCTACAGGCTTGTCGTTGTTTTCGTCTATGTTTTTTTTGTCATCTGTATGGTCGTCGCTAGCTTCGACTATAACAGTGTTATCTGTGTTTTTTTCTGCATTACAGCCGAGTAGTAATAATGCTGATAAAAGAAAGAACAATCGAGTCTTATACTTCATTACAATCCTAATGTTGTGTCTTTTATAGATGATTTATGAACATGGTGAGCCCTAGGTATTCAAGATAAATACCTAAAGGGAAGATGCATTGTCCATGGGGTGCGGATAGTACAGAATGAAATCAGGGGGCACAAGTGCTTGATTCTTCGCTGATTGGGCTGAATTTTATGAGAGAAATGACTTGTAACGGAGATGAAACAATTTAGAGTGATTAATCAGTTGTAAATAACTGTTTATAAAGGTTTTTATATGTCGGCGCTATTGGGGGTTATTGTTGTCGCCGCCTGGTCTGAACAGTGATATATCTCACGTAATTGTGCAAGTGCAATGCAAGGACTATTCTGATTATCCTTTTCTAAACAGAACTTTATGATTTTATTGATGATCATCGGAGTATCATGAATTGTGGCTGTTCACTCGATCATACCGGGGAAGAGACTGTGATACTACTGATGAAGTTCCCTTAAAATGAGGTAGGCATTTCGAAAGCTTTGCTGAATTTTGTTCTTTAAGGGGAGGTCTTAAGTTTTAGCTTAAGACCCACAGTTGTTTTTAAATTATTTTTGTTTGTTAGCTTTTGATGTATTGGTTAGATGTTCGAAAGGGCGATTGGGTTAATGTCCCTACGGATGAATACACCTATACATAAAGGCTTTATTTCTATGTCGCTATTAAATTTCAAAATCAGATAACGGAACGCCTTTAATCAGCTGTAACTGAATTGGAGAAGGGGTTCTTCCTTGTCCTGTCCAAGTTTTTATATTACCGTTAAAGTCAGTGTACTTATATTTGGGTGGGCGTTTCTTTCGTTTTTTTCTTATGTTGGCATTTAAAATGTTATCAATATCTTCATCAGTCATACCCTCATCTATTAATGACTGATAAATGTTTTTTAATTTTTCAGAGTATTTTGATTTTCTATCTGCTTCAAGTTGTTTTTCTTCAACAATTATCTTTAGTTTATTTACCCCAAGTTGTAGCTTCTCTAAACTTATGTCTCTTGAGGCTGTTCTTAACTTACTCATGTCAAGTAATATATTAAACATCACTATTGCTCCTTAGATATATCGACTTTTGAATGTCTTGTTTGGTTATTTATGAGTTGATTCAGTACCTACTTGCTGGTGCCAGAGCTTGGCGTACAGTCTGCCTTGTTCCAGCAGCTCTTCATGGCTGCCACTTTCGCTGACCTGACCTTTATCAAGGACAATGATTTTATCGGCGTGACGAATTGTATTGAGGCGATGGGCGATACTGATCACGGTTCGCCCGCGGCAGATCTCATCCATGTTGACCATAATCGCCGCCTCTGAACTGTAATCGAGCGCCGAGGTGGCTTCATCAAGCAGCAAGATCCTCGGGTTCACCAGCAGTGCACGGGCCAGGGCAATGCGCTGGCGCTGTCCGCCGGACAGGGCGGCACCTTTTTCCCCGACCGGATGGTTGAAGCCGTGGGCAAACCCTTCAATAAATTCCAGTGCGCCAGCCAGTTCGGCGGCATGACGGACTTCATCATCCGAGGCTTGTGGTTTGCAAAGGCGGATGTTGTCCGCCACGCTGCCGGAAAACAGGATACTTTCCTGCA
>NZ_AMZO01000048.1 GCF_000331515.1 Photobacterium marinum | reverse complement strand
GGTTAATCCGTTAGAAAACAGCTTGGTTTTATATTGGTTGGTATTCGGTGTCGTTACTCAGTAACGACCAGATTATCCGTGCATTCTTGGCTGCTAACGCAACAATGGCCCGCTTGAAGCCTCGCCGTTCGACTAAGCCTTTACACCATAAGCTCAAACGATCGGTCTTGTTACCTACCGCTGAGATAACAGCTCTGGCACCGTGAACCAATAATGTCCGGAGGTACTTATCGCCTTTCTTTGTAATCCGTCCAAGTCTGGGTTTACCTCCTGTTGAGTATTGAGACGGAACTAGACCGAGCCAGGCAGCAAAGTCGCGGCCTTTATCGAACTGCTCGCCTTTACCTATACTGGCGATAACCGCCGTGGCGGTAATAGGGCCGATACCAGCAACTTTCATGATCTTCTGTGCATTATGGCTGCGTGAAACCAGCATATCGAAGCATCGTTCCTGGTCAGCGATACGTTGATTTATATTCAGTAAGTGGTCGTAGCTATCGGAAAGGATAGCCCTCGCGAGATCGGGAAGTTGGTTGTCACCATCTTCAAGTGCTTCTGGAATTGCTGTTTGTAAGGCATGTCGACCTTTTGGTGCGATGATACCAAATTCGGCTAGCATTGCTCGCATCTGGTTTAACAGTGCTGTTCGCTCCTGAACCCAGTTATCGCGAGCGCGATGAAGGAGCAAGATTGCTTGTTGCTCAGGTGATTTGATTTTAACGAAGCGCGTTGAAGGGCGGGTGACAGCCACACAGATAGCGATGGCATCGTTGAGGTCATTTTTGGCACCCGTCCTGAAAGGTGCAACATATTTAGACGCCATGATTTTCGTTGTGTGGCCTAGCTTAGCCAGTTCACGCGCCCAGTAGTGTGAAGCACCGCAGGCTTCCATTCCGATGATAGAAGGTGGGATATTGGCAAAAGTCACGAGGACTTTTGAACGGGTTATTGTTTTGTGGATCAGTACCTTGCCTTGCTCATCTTCGCCGTGGATACTGAATGAATGTTTGGCTAAATCAATGCCATAAATTGATTGTGACATGGTGGCCTCCAAGGACTGTAGTCAGACTTACCAAGTGTGGCAGAGCCTGATGAGGGGGAGTCCATGTCATTCGTTA
>NZ_AMZO01000047.1 GCF_000331515.1 Photobacterium marinum | reverse complement strand
TAAAACCCCTTGGGTGTTGTATGGTTAAGCCTCACGGGCAATTAGTACAGGTTAGCTCAACGCCTCACAGCGCTTACACACCCTGCCTATCAACGTTCTAGTCTTGAACAGCCCTTCAGGATACTTAAAGTATCAGGGATGACTCATCTTGAGGCTCGCTTCCCGCTTAGATGCTTTCAGCGGTTATCGATTCCGAACTTAGCTACCGGGCAATGCGTCTGGCGACACAACCCGAACACCAGCGGTTCGTCCACTCCGGTCCTCTCGTACTAGGAGCAGCCCCTCTCAATCATCCAGCGCCCACGGCAGATAGGGACCGAACTGTCTCACGACGTTCTAAACCCAGCTCGCGTACCACTTTAAATGGCGAACAGCCATACCCTTGGGACCGACTTCAGCCCCAGGATGTGATGAGCCGACATCGAGGTGCCAAACACCGCCGTCGATATGAACTCTTGGGCGGTATCAGCCTGTTATCCCCGGAGTACCTTTTATCCGTTGAGCGATGGCCCTTCCATTCAGAACCACCGGATCACTATGACCTGCTTTCGCACCTGCTCGAACCGTCATTCTCGCAGTCAAGCGGGCTTATGCCATTGCACTAACCTCACGATGTCCGACCGTGATTAGCCCACCTTCGTGCTCCTCCGTTACGCTTTGGGAGGAGACCGCCCCAGTCAAACTACCCACCAGGCACTGTCCTCACCCCGGATAACGGGGCCAAGTTAGAACATCAACACTACAAGGGTGGTATTTCAAGGACGGCTCCACAGATACTGGCGTACCTGCTTCGAAGCCTCCCACCTATCCTACACATGTAGGGTCAATGTTCAGTGCCAAGCTGTAGTAAAGGTTCACGGGGTCTTTCCGTCTAGCCGCGGGGACGCAGCATCTTCACTGCGATTTCAATTTCACTGAGTCTCGGGTGGAGACAGCGTGGCCATCATTACGCCATTCGTGCAGGTCGGAACTTACCCGACAAGGAATTTCGCTACCTTAGGACCGTTATAGTTACGGCCGCCGTTTACCGGGGCTTCGATCAAGAGCTTCGACCTAAGTCTAACCCCATCAATTAACCTTCCGGCACCGGGCAGGCGTCACACCGTATACGTCATCTTTCGATTTTGCACAGTGCTGTGTTTTTAATAAACAGTTGCAGCCACCTGGTATCTGCGACTGCCGGCAGCTCCAAGAGCAAGTCTCTTCACCGCCAGCAGCGTACCTTCTCCCGAAGTTACGGTACCATTTTGCCTAGTTCCTTCACCCGAGTTCTCTCAAGCGCCTTGGTATTCTCTACCTGATCACCTGTGTCGGTTTGGGGTACGATTCCTTACTATCTGAAGCTTAGAGGCTTTTCCCGGAAGCATGGCATCAATGACTTCACTGCCGTAGCAGCTCGACATCGGGTCTCAGCCTGATGTATTCCCGGATTTGCCTAAGAATACAGCCTACACCCTTGAACCAGGACAACCGTCGCCTGGCCCACCTAGCCTTCTCCGTCCCCCCATCGCAATAGTAAGAAGTACGGGAATATTAACCCGTTTCCCATCGACTACGCCTTTCGGCCTCGCCTTAGGGGTCGACTCACCCTGCCCCGATTAACGTTGGACAGGAACCCTTGATCTTCCGGCGAGGAGGTTTTTCACCCCCTTTATCGTTACTCATGTCAGCATTCGCACTTCTGATACCTCCAGCAAGCCTTACGACTCACCTTCAACGGCTTACAGAACGCTCCCCTACCCAATACGCTAATGCGCATTGCCGCAGCTTCGGTGTATAGCTTAGCCCCGTTAAATCTTCCGCGCAGGCCGACTCGACCAGTGAGCTATTACGCTTTCTTTAAATGATGGCTGCTTCTAAGCCAACATCCTGGCTGTCTGAGCCTTCCCACATCGTTTCCCACTTAGCTATAACTTTGGGACCTTAGCTGGCGGTCTGGGTTGTTTCCCTCTCCACGACGGACGTTAGCACCCGCCGTGTGTCTCCCGGATAGTACTTACTGGTATTCGGAGTTTGCAAAGGGTTGGTAAGTCGGGATGACCCCCTAGCCTTAACAGTGCTCTACCCCCAGTAGTATTCGTCCGAGGCGCTACCTAAATAGCTTTCGGGGAGAACCAGCTATCTCCAGGTTTGATTGGCCTTTCACCCCTAGCCACAAGTCATCCGCTAATTTTTCAACATTAGTCGGTTCGGTCCTCCAGTAAGTGTTACCTCACCTTCAACCTGCCCATGGCTAGATCACCTGGTTTCGGGTCTAATCCCAGCAACTGCACGCCCAGTTAAGACTCGGTTTCCCTACGGCTCCCCTATTCGGTTAACCTTGCTACTGAAATTAAGTCGCTGACCCATTATACAAAAGGTACGCAGTCACCCCGAAGGGCTCCTACTGCTTGTACGTACACGGTTTCAGGTTCTATTTCACTCCCCTCACAGGGGTTCTTTTCGCCTTTCCCTCACGGTACTGGTTCACTATCGGTCAGTCAGGAGTATTTAGCCTTGGAGGATGGTCCCCCCATGTTCAGACAGGATATCACGTGTCCCGTCCTACTCGATTTCACTGTAAAGGCGCCGTCGGCTACGGGGCTATCACCCTGTATCGCCATGCTTTCCAGCATGTTCACCTAACGCCAATTCAACTTAAGGGCTAATCCGGTTTCGCTCGCCGCTACTGCCGGAATCTCGGTTGATTTCTGTTCCTCGGGGTACTTAGATGTTTCAGTTCCCCCGGTTCGCCTCACAACGCTATGTATTCACGTTGTGATACTTGCTTATGCAAGTGGGTTTCCCCATTCGGAAATCCGAGAGTATAGTGATTCTTACCATCTCCTCTCGGCTTATCGCAGGTTAGCACGTCCTTCATCGCCTCTGACTGCCAAGGCATCCACCGTGTACGCTTAGTCACTTAACCATACAACCCCAAGAGGTTTCGTATG
>NZ_AMZO01000046.1 GCF_000331515.1 Photobacterium marinum | reverse complement strand
ATGAAAACCCCGAGTGAAGTGCATGAAAAAGCCAGCAGGGATTACCTACTGGCTTCATAAAAAAAGCGTCAACCTATTTTAGGACTAGACACCAACAGTAGAAAATGCTGATAAATATTCGTCACTAATGACGCTGATCGTAGCCCCAGCGGGGAACCAGTCCTTGTTCAACACCGAGATGATCAAGAATTCGTGCCACCATAAAATCTACCAGATCTTCAATCGATTCAGGTTGATGGTAAAACCCCGGAGCAGCCGGCATGATAGTCACCCCCATTTTGGACAGCTTAAGCATGTTCTCCAAATGAAGAGTCGAAAACGGCGTTTCGCGTACCACTAACAACAGCTGGCCACGTTCTTTCATCACCACATCAGCAGCCCGCTCCAGCAGATTATCTGACATACCATGAGCAACTGATGCCAGCGTCCCGGCAGAACAAGGGCACACCACCATCTTTTTAGGTGCCGCAGAGCCGGATGCCACCGGAGAAAACCAGTCTTCTTTACCACAAACCACCAGCTTTGACGCATCACAGTTCAGATGCTCAACCAAAGCCTGCTTCGCAGCATCCGGACCAGACGGCAATTTCAGTCCATGCTCAGTAGCCAGCACTACACGGGCCGCAGATGAAATCAGTAAATACACCTGGTAATCCGCCGCCAACAAACACTCAAGCAGACGAAGTCCGTAAGGCGCACCGGAGGCGCCGGTCCAGGCCAGGGTAATACGTTTGTCCTGCATATTACTGCTCACCCTGCTGCGCCAGTGCGGTCAGTAATTTGTCGTGAATCCCCCCGAAACCGCCGTTACTCATCACCAGAATATTGTCACCTGGACAGGCCGCTGCAACAATTTTTGCCACCAGCATATCCAAGTCGCTGTCCGTTACTGCCGGTTGGCTACATGCCGTCGCAATTTCATCAACCGACCACGGGATATTATCTGGCTGGTAAATAAAAACTTCATTCGCTGCGTTCAGCGCCGGTGCCAGATCATGCTTATGAACACCCAGCTTCATGGTGTTCGAGCGCGGTTCAAGTACCGCCAGAATACGCTCACTGCCAACTTTGGCCCGCAGGCCGCCAAGCGTCAGTTCAATGGCTGTCGGATGGTGGGCAAAATCATCATAAACCCGAATACCATTCTGTTCGCCCTTCAGCTCTAGGCGGCGCTTGGTATTGATGAATTTACCTAAAGATTCACAGGCCAGATCCGGAGTCACTCCTACGTGACGGGCAGCAGCAACCGCCATCAGGGCATTGCTGACATTATGCTCACCGACCAGATCCCAGCTCACAGTCCCGGCCACCTTGCCGTCAAGCAACACTTCAAACTGGCTACCGTCTTCTTTCAGCTTACGAGCCTGCCAGTTACCGTCATCACCGGTATATTCCAGTTCACTCCAACAGCCCATATCCAGGGTTTGTTGCACGTTATCGACATGCTTTGGTGCCATAATCCGGCCATTACCCGGCACGGTACGCACCAAATGATGGAACTGGCGCTGGATAGCTTTCAAATCATCAAAAATATCTGCGTGATCGAACTCCAGATTGTTGATCACCAGGGTTCGTGGTCGATAATGAACAAACTTAGAACGCTTATCGAAAAAAGCACTATCGTATTCGTCCGCCTCGACAACAAAGAACATACTTTCGCCTAAACGCGCGGAAACACCGAAGTTTCCGAGCACACCACCGACCAAAAAGCCCGGCTGGTAACCACAATCTTCCAAAATCCACGCCAGCATACTGGCCGTTGTTGTCTTTCCGTGGGTACCCGCTACTGCCAGAACCCAGCGATCATGGAGCAGAATCTCCTGCAACCACTGCGGACCAGAGGTATAACGCAGATTGTGGTTCAACACATATTCCACACAAGGGTTACCACGGCTCATGGCGTTACCGACCACCACCAAATCCGGAGCCGGATTCAGTTGTGATGGGTCATAACCCTGAATAATTTCAATACCTTGAGATTCAAGCAAGGTACTCATCGGGGGGTAGACATTGGCATCACAGCCGGTCACTTTATGGCCTAACTGACGGGCCAGAATCGCCGCTCCGCCCATGAATGTGCCGCAAATTCCTAGAATATGGATATGCATAACTGTCGGCTCGCTGATTAAATCCTATCGCTTTCACGCTTACGCGTTACTTCGATACCATAAAAAAGATCTTTATATACAATTCTTTATACGCAAATTGCGCACAATATAACAGGCTGCAAAGCCAAACTTGGTACTAAAATTGTCCATTAGAGACATTGTACCTGACTTAATCTACCCCCATGACAACATGATGCAAGGATTGTATATGTCCGATATTAGAACCCTTGGTGAGTTCATTGTCGAGAAACAGAGTGACTTCCCCCACGCCAGCGGTGAGCTTTCCTCCCTGCTTGGCTCCATAAAGCTTGCGGCAAAGATTGTTAACCGCGAAATCAATAAGGCAGGACTGGTAGATATTACCGGCTCAGTTGGCGGCCAGAATGTGCAAGGCGAAGATCAGCAGAAGCTGGATGTCTACGCCAATGATAAATTCAAAGCAGCGCTTGAAGCCCGCGACCAGGTATGTGGTGTCGCCAGTGAAGAAGAAGATGAAGCAGTCGCTTTCAACAAAGAACTGAACCGCAACGCGAAGTACGTGGTTTTGATGGATCCACTGGATGGTTCTTCGAACATTGACGTAAACGTTTCCGTCGGTACAATTTTCTCAATTTACCGTCGGGTTTCCCCAGTAGGAACTCCACCAACTGAAGAAGATTTCCTTCAACCTGGCCATCAGCAGGTCGCTGCCGGTTATATCATTTACGGCTCATCCACCATGCTGGTTTACACCACAGGGAACGGTGTACACGGCTTTACCTACGATCCGTCACTGGGCGTATTCTGCCTGTCCCATGAAAACATGCGAATTCCTAAAGATGGCCGGATCTATTCGATCAACGAAGGGAATTACATCCGCTTCCCGCTGGGTGTGAAAAAGTACATTAAGTTCTGCCAGGAAAATGTGCCGGAAGATGACCGCCCATACACTTCCCGTTATATCGGCTCACTGGTTGCCGACTTCCATCGTAACCTGCTTAAAGGCGGCCTGTACCTGTACCCAAGTACTGCAACCCACCCTAGCGGCAAGCTGCGCCTGCTGTATGAATGCAACCCGATGGCATTCCTGATTGAGCAGGCAGGTGGTCTGGCTTCCGATGGTCAAAACCGTATCATGGATTTGAAACCGACCGAACTCCACCAGCGCGTACCATTCTTTGTTGGCTCAACCAACATGGTTCGTAAAGTGGAAAGCTTCCTGGAGATGTATCCGGACCAAGAATAATCCTTCCCTCCCAACAGGCTGCCCCGCAGCCTGTTTTCTTATGCCCTTCTCTACCGACACACAATCGTTCAAATAGACAAACATTTAACCGGGTTGGTATTATAATTTCTCACATCACCAACAAATAGTTAACTTATCAATAAGGAATTCATCATGAGCCTGAATCAGGTACCAGCAGGAAAGGACATCCCTGAAGATATCTATGTTGTTATCGAAATCCCGGCTAATGCCGACCCAATCAAGTACGAAATCGATAAAGATACCGGTGCTGTTTTCGTCGACCGCTTCATGGCAACACCGATGTTCTATCCGTGTAACTATGGTTACGTAAACCATACGCTTTCTCTTGATGGTGACCCGGTTGATGTATTGGTTCCAACCCCTTATCCGCTAGTGCCGGGGTCTGTGATCCGCTGCCGCCCGGTCGGTGTCCTGAAAATGTCCGATGAATCAGGTGAAGACGCCAAAGTTGTGGCAGTTCCACACAGCAAACTCAGCAAAGAATATGACCACATCCAGGATGTGGGCGATCTGCCGGATCTACTTAAAGCCCAGATCACCCACTTCTTCGAGCGTTATAAAGAGCTGGAAGCCGGAAAATGGGTGAAAGTAGAAGGCTGGGAAAATGCCGCCGCAGCAAAAGAAGAAATCCTGACCTCCTACAAGCGAGCGCAAGAAAAAGGCTAAGAGAAAACACAACCGTCAGGTAATATTTGCTCCTCGGCAAACCGGAAACACCGGGGAGCAATACCGCAACAAGAGGCCAGAAAAGCAATATGCGACGCATTTTCAAACGAGCTCTGCTTGTCAGTTTCCTATTTACCACAGCCGTTCAGGCTAAAGTCGTGACTCCGGAGCAGTTCTGGCAGGCATTTCAGCAATATCCGCAAGGGCAACCACTCATCATTGATGTCCGCTCCAATGAAGAATTTATCGAAGGTCACCTGCCTCAAGCGATTAATATTCCGCATCATAACATCAGCAGGCTGGCTACTTTCGCCAAAGACAAAACCCAGCCGATTTTCATCTATTGCCGCTCTGGGCGCCGGGCAGGAATTGCTGAAGATACTATTGCTGAGCTGGGCTACAAACACATCTATAATGGCGAAAGCTACGAAGCTCTCATACAAACGATGCCATCAGAATTAAAAAAGTGAGCCACTGACGTCAGTAGCTCACTCTCATTTCCTACGAAAAGCACCTTCGGAAGGCGGCCTATTTCTGGCACCAGTCGCCATTTGGAATTTCAGGCAGTCCCATGACAGATAAGCGATATAAGTAAATCCAGGCCTGCCCGTAATCAGTTTCTACCAACTCACGGGTATACTCTTGCGGATACTCTTCCAGTTCATCAAGCGCCGAAAAAGTTTCTGTATCAACTTCATATACTTCTCCGATCAAAGCCCTCTTTAGTTCCCGACATTTCACCGCCGCCGGATAGAGACCAAGATCATACAAGCGGAAACCGGAAGTAAGCCGCGTGGAGCCAAGCAAAACAGCTCCCCGTAAGAAATGGTGATTCGACTCCCCTGCCCGCAAGGTGCCGTAAACAAATACTCTAATCATGCTCCGATATGATTATTTAATTTCAAACTGGTAAAGCAAGTCGGCAGCACTATCGAGACCGGAAACCACTTCCACATACAGATCTTTCATCAAACGGTATCGCACTGTGAATTCGCCGATAGCATCAAAAATCCCAACCCCGTACTTCACCTGCAGTCCCGGTGCGATATAGCCACTAATAGTTACCTGAGAGTCCTGTCCAGAACCAGTTGTATCCAGAGCCAAATCTTTAACACCGAATGCTTCACCGACATCTCCCACCAGCTTGCCACTTCGGGCCAGCCCCATACTGATGAGCGCGGTGGTCATCGCATCACCGCTGTTGCCAGACTCACTATCCAGGTTTCTGCCACGCAACAAATAAGACAGCGCATTTTGCTGAGCCATTGCCGGATCAGAGAATATCTCCACTGACGGCTCATCAGCCGGACCACTAACCCGGATACCGGCAATGACATCATCTTCTACATTTTCCGGATCACGGATCGCTTCAATTGCCAGATAAGGCTGCTCCGCCGGGCCATTAAACAAAATCTGTCCTTTACGGATTAACAACTCTTGCCCGAATGAACGATAGGTACCCTTTTGCAGGTTCACCTCTCCGTACACCATCGGCCCTTTATCCTGCTGGCGTACATTCAACTCACCAATTAACTCAGATTTCAAACCAAAGGCTGACAGCCTGACATCATCACCAATTTTAACCAAGACATTGGTTTTTACTTCAAATGGAATAACAGGCTCATCTTCAATTGGCTGCAAATCACCGGTCAGCAGTACTTCGTCATCCGATACCGATACTGCGGACTCCGGCAACTGATCAACGGTGATCCGCCCCCAAGGGATCGCTACATTACCGGTAACCTCGGCATATTTGGGTGAAGCTTTGATTGTCAGATCCGGAGTCACCTTCATCGCCAACAATGGTGGTACATGAACTTCCAGCTCCCGGCCGTTAACGTTCAACTGACTGTTCCAGTTTGCTAAATCCTGCCAGTCCGCATCCCCTTTAAGCCGCAGCATGCCATCCGGCGTAACAATATCGCCGACAACAGTTGCATTGTATCCCGTGAAAGTCGCAGAAATATCCGCCTGTTCGACATCTAGTGGAACCTGCCGCCCCAGCGCTTTAACCTTGGTAACCCTTAGCAAACCGGTGACAGCCGGGTGCATTACCGGCCCGGTCACCTCAAGGTTGGCATCCACTTCACCATCAAAATAGTGATACCCCTTAACCAACGGTTCAAGGAACCCCAGCGTCAGGCGATTAATGTTCAGGTTTGCCGCTAATTGCTGTTCACCTGTTAGCTGAGTTACGCGAGCCCGTCCTGATACATCACCATTATTTTTCAGGCCGATAAGCCAATCAGCATTTAACACATCCTGCTTGAGTTCCGCATTCACCGTCACCAGATCCCAACCTACTTTTAATGCTTTGGCATCAACATCGTCTTGTTGACTTACTTCACCAGCAGGCAAAGCAACTTTAGCTTTAACATATGGGGAGGACTCCGGCGCCCAGGTCGCTTCAAGATCAGCGCCAAGTTCACCACTAAGTTCTATAGCCTCCGGCAGATAAGGAGCGATCAGCTCAAAATCAAAGTTATTGATAGCCACTTTGGCTCGTCCAGATGTTCCAGCCTCCAGCGCTTCCGTCAGGCACAACGATGCTTTTTTCTGCTGCCAGCAGTGCGAGGCAACATTCGCCAACTGTTGTTTAAAACTGTAACCAAGACGGGTCGGGCGATTCAGACGCCAAGGGCCCACTTCAGTATCAAAAACGCCCTGCTCTAATGTCCCCTGCCAACCGGTTTTTCGATCCAGCTTACCGGCCAGGCTAAGCTCGGCACTTACCGGCTCGGCATCCATATCCAAAGACAGGCTGTGATTAGCTTCAGTCCCTTTAAAGACCAAATCCAGATTGCTCAGTTTAAAGCTATCGAACGTCCCGTCAGCGGCCGTCAGGTTAACATCTGCTTTCAGCTCTGGCAGCGGTATCACCCGGCCTTTTAGGACAAAACGCTGTAGTGATACTTGTTCCTGCCAGCCAAGGCTTTCGCCATCCAGTTGCAAGCGAATATCCGGCTCGGCCATCTTGCCACTCAATTCTAGATCGCCCAGAACCTTACCTCTCAGTCCCGGCAGGGATTGTGCCAGATCCGGTGCATTCACCTGCGCCGTCAATGCCCAGACTTTGTTTAATGTGCCTTTTGCCGTCAAACCATTAGGCCCGTGCTGTAACCGAAGCCGCTCTGTTATTAACTTAATGTCTCCCTTTCCGGCTCGATCCGAGGCATCCAACTGACCATCCAGGGTAAATTTCTGCTCCAGCACCACACCATCAACATTGAGTTCCGGCAACTGAACAAACCAGCCGCCTTTCTCTGTTAAACCTCCGGATGTCCGCAGTTTTCCGCTCAAATCACCTTTAGCTTCAGGCCATTCCAGCCCCGGCTGAATATGGCTGAAAGCCAGCTCACCTTGCCAGTTAACCAGATCTTTCCAGCTGGCTTTGGCTTTCCCGGTAACCTGACCACCCAAAGAGTCAACCACCAGCTTACTGAGTGTAACCTGAGTCAGATCCCCTTTACCCTTAAGCTCTGTGGCCACCGCCGGCATTGGTTCGCCGTCAACCTTAGTGGTTAATTCGAACTGATAGCCTTGCAAATTACCGGCTGCGGTAACCTTAGTCTCGGAGGCTTCAAATTCCGCTTTGTTATCCACAGGCCACTGTAAGTGTTTACTCGACAAACGAAGATCAAAAGGCAACTGCGGATCAAGCGGTGAGATCTGCCCGCTCAGCAGCGCATCCAGTTTACCTTTCAGGCTGGCATCCAAAGATAGCGTCGCAACCGAGCCATCAGCCTTCAACGCCAGTTGATGCCCCTGCAAAGGCGCCATTGCGATATCAAGCATGGCATCCAATGTCAGCGGGTAATCACCAGAGAGCGATACTTTACCATTGGCATCCAGCTTCGCCTGTGGAACATCCAATACTAGCTTACTCAGCGTGACATCACTCCCTTCAGCGGTTGCCGCCAGATCCAGCAACGCCACCGACTGAGGAGCATCGCCGTTGAGCTTGAAATCTTTGACCGTAAATCTTTGGATATCGATAGATAAGGGCAATAGCACTTCCGGCAAAACAATAGGTTCGTTGCTGGCTGGTTCCGCCTGTTTTGATGAGCCAGCATCCGGCTCTGCCGATGCCAATGAGAGGTCAATACCCTGCCAATCTGTGGGTCTGAGAGTCAGATGGCTGCCAGTCATTTCAGCAGCGGTAGAGAACTGCAGCCAGTTAATACGGTTACCCAAAATATCCAACCCGATATCATCCAGGCGAAGACGCTCAACCCGGATTGGTACCGGCATTGCAATCTCGGTGACCGGTTCACTGTTAGCATCTGTGGTTTCAGCATCCTCGGGCGATGAAGGCGGTAACTCTGGCATGGCAAAGCGAACGCCCGTAATCCCCAGCTCTTTCACACATACCGCAGGCTCCAGCAGGCAACCATCATCAATGACCAGAGAAAGCTTGTCGACAGCCAGGTCGATCGGCGACTCCTGGTAGCGAACCTGCTCCAGAACAAAGCCCCGTAATAAACTCCCTGAAGCATTAGTAACAGAAAATGCCGGTAGTGCCTTTTCCGCCCCCCAGACTGCCAGCTTGACGCCCGCCGGGGTATAAAGCAGCGCAGCCGTTGCTATAACCAGAAATAACAGCAAGGCAAGCAACCCAACTGAGATACGCTTTACCCAAATCATATTTCAGGCCCCAGAATGAAGTGGATCTGGAACTTGTCTGTTGCCTTATCAAGTCCCCATGCGAAATCGAGGCGGATAGGTCCAACCGGTGAAGCCCAGCGAACGCCGACGCCAGTGCCCCGATACCAATCTGGCCTATCATTCCAGGCAGAGCCATAATCATAAAACGCAGCCGCCCACCAGTCGCCGTAAACGCGGTACTGGTATTCCAATGTTGAGGTTAACATATACTTACCTCCACGCAGCTCGCTTTGGCTGTCTCTCGGACCAATGGAGTCATAACTGTATCCCCGAAGGCTGTTATCGCCCCCGGCAAAAAAGCGTAATGACGGCGGCACATCTTCGATTTTTTCGGCAATGGTGGCACCACCATCCACCCTTAATATTCCCCGGTGATCTTCACCGGCACTGCGAATCCAGGCCGACCGCCCACGGAAACGAGCTAGACGGGTATCAGAGCCGATGGCAGGATCTGAGTATTCAACCGAGATCAACTGCTTATCACCCCAGCTTGGCATCGCTCCGCCCCTTGCGCGAGTTTTGCTGTAACTGATCCCAGGCAGTACCATCCTGAGGATCCCTTGTTCTTCCGCCCCTTGCTTATAGTTCTCATAAAGGTAACGGATAGACGCAACCCGCTTCCAGCCTGATTCCAGTTGCCAATGACGCTCAACACCAATGCTGGTTTCAGTACTGACCGTGTCATGATTATCGACATAACGAATACCGCCAACGATCTGATAATAATCATTCAATACGTCATCAAGAGGAATTTTATAAGTTGCTTCAATTTTTGGCTGGACCTCAGAAATTTCGGTTTTGACACTAAGGCTATGACCGCGACTGTTAAACCAGGGTTTACGCCAGTTAAACTTCAGTCGCATTCCGGTATCAGTAGAATAACCGATACCGGTTTCGAACTGGTTTCTGACCTGTGGCTCTACCACCACATTGACGGGGATCTTGTCATCCTCAATATTTACCATATCGCCGCCGACAAAAATCGATGAAAACCAGCCAACATTGGACAAACGCTGGTTGAATTCCCCCAACCTTGATGCAAGATAGGGTTCACCCTCTTCGTATGGAATCAGCGACTGCAAGCGATCTTCTTCGATCTGGCTGCCGGAAAACAGCGTTTCCCCAAAACGGTAACGGGTCCCGGAGTCAAATTCGATAGTAATAAAGGCTTCATTACGGCTCGGCGCTACCGCCAGCTCGCTTTTTTTTAGCTCGGCATCAAAATAACCTTTACGCAACGCAAGGCTTTGGAGGGAGGATTTAAAAGATTCATACCTACCGTGATTAAGCGTCTTATCCAGCCCAAGTCTGCTTTCCCTGACCAACGCAATAAAATCAGGGTCACTCTGAGCCATACCAGTTATCCGGATATCACTCTTCGCGATTTTTGTTTTAGGCCCCGGCTCCACAGTCACTTTAAGGTGAGTGTCATCACCTTCAGTATCAACACGATAGGAAAATGTTGGCTGATAACGTCCCAGCGCTTTCAGTGCATTGCGGATTTCCTCTTCCAGCTGCTCACGAAAACGCAGCGAAACACTGTAATCTTCTTTAGGAATTGCCGAAACATACGCTTCGACATTTGCTTCAAGGCTTCCTTTCAGCCCCTTAATGGTCAATGTGGTTTCCGCCAATCCCGGCGATGAAACAACAAGAGCAATCACGGTAAGGCAAAACCGCTTCAACTTCTTTTTCATTCGAATTTAGCTTCTCTAATCAGAGCTTTATTGTTCTTTATTTGCGCACATCCCTAATGATGACAAAGGGCAGCAAGAACTGCCAACAATTAATAAAGGTAAATTTCCCAATATTGAATGTCTGCCAGGATTCCTCTACTTTCTTTGTACAGACTGCGTAAAAAGGAACGAACAATGTCGTCGACAAGAAAAATCACTCTGATAGCCCCGGAAGTGGCGCTGATAGGAAGAGCAACGCCGATCCTTCCAACTCTTCCCCATGCTGTAAACGGTACTCAACTAAGCGATCACAAACCGGAAGGAGTTGAAGAGATCATTGTCGGAATGGGCTGCTTCTGGGGGGCAGAACGATTGTTCTGGCAACAGCCCGGCGTTTACAGTACTTCTGTGGGCTATAGCGGCGGCTTTACCCCAAATCCGACCTACCAGGAGGTCTGTACCGGCAAAACAGGCCATACAGAAGTCGTCAGGGTTTTGTTTAAACCGAAAGAAATGGCGTTAGAACAACTGCTTGCCCTGTTCTGGGAGAATCATGACCCTACACAGGGCATGAGACAGGGGAATGATATCGGTACTCAGTACCGCTCTGCTATCTATGCTAGCTCCAGAGCTCAGATGGAGCAGGCCCTGCAGAGTAAAGAGCGCTATCAGGAAGCAATGGCAACAGAAAGTATTTCACAGCCTATTACTACAGAAATCGCGCTCGCAGGTAATTACTATTTTGCTGAAGAGTACCACCAACAATACCTTGCCAAGAATCCCGACGGCTACTGTGGACTTGCCGGTACAGGTATCTGCCTACCTCCTCAATAACCGTCAACCGGAGCCGAGTGCTCCGGTTACACTGCCTCAGCTGCCAATAACTGAATTTCTTTGTTTACCTCAGAAAATACACCCAGCACTTTTTTGTCCTGACTTTTTGGTGGTAACAAACGGCCACAGTCGAACTCAAAACCTCCCACACCGACAATAAAAAGACGACCGCGGAAGTAACTTTTCACGTGACGTGCAACCTGATTTGTACGATATTGTTTGAATATTCTAAGCATATATCCCTCGCTCAATCGATATAGCTATAGACCCTGCCATACCGAAATTGTTTCAACCCTCAATAAAATTTAAGCAACTTACTTGCCAAAATTGGTTAAATATCCCTAAATAACCAGCCGAAACTGATCATCACTTTAGAACAAATAATTCAGTGATGCGTAATAAATTAATCTCAAATTTGACGCACTCTGTATTTTTGCCACACAAATAATTTAGTGACTCAGATCGATTATTTGAGACTGGTTCAACCAGCGCTCTGACATTGTTCTAAGATAGTGTGGCGTTTAATAAAAATGGAATAAATACAATGAATAAGAAGCCCTTAATTGCTCTGTTAACTGCATTTTTACCGTGTCTGGCTAGTGCTCATACTCTTCAGGTTGGCGCAACACTCCCAAGCGCATCAGTTACTGAAAAAGGTGAAATCGTATTGAAAGGCGATGATGTTGCCTACCAGAACTGGAACTCCGCACAACTAACAGGAAAGGTTCGGGTTATTCAGGCTATCGCCGGTCGTAGTTCAGCCAAAGAAATGAATGCAGAAATGATTCAGGCTATCAAAGATGCTGACTTCCCTCAGGATAAGTACCAAACAACAACCATCATCAATCAGGATGATGCTATTTGGGGAACCGGCAGCTTCGTGAAATCTTCAGCTGAAGACAGCAAACGGGAATTCTCATGGTCATCTATGGTGCTGGATGCCAATGGTGAGGTAAGAGCGACCTGGGAACTACAAGAAGAAAACTCTGCCATTATCGTCCTGAACCAGGACAGCAAAGTACTGTTTGTCAAAGAAGGCAAGCTAAACCCGGCAGAAATCGAGCAAGCAATGGGCTTGATTAAGAGTAATTTGTAACAAATTCCTTTTCGGCCTAATAACTTAACAACAAAGCCATGACTGTCGCAAAAAAGTAATGTTATATTATTACAACTATGTCGCAGTGATGGCTTTCTTTTTTGAGCGTGTTTCATTTCAAAGTCAGGTGGACCCACCTTTGTTCAATACTTTGCATCGGTTTGATCGCTATGATCGGGCCGGTTTCGGTATTGCACAAATTTGAAATAGACAGCCATCATCAGGTTCAGGAATGCAGCATCTGCCACCTGGCACATCATGCAGCGACAGCTCCAGAGCAGCTAGTCTTACCACCGGCAGCACCTGAACCGCATATCCCGGCAAACCTTGTCCTTAAGGGGTTTCAACTCACTTCTTCACCACAAGCCCGGGATCCACCGATAACAGTCTGATCCTAATTTATTGAACCATAAAATTTTCAGACAGGAGTTATCATGCCTTTTCCATATCGTCTATCACACTGTGCCCTGTTAATTGGTGCAGCAACTCTTTCTGCAACAGCTGTAGCGGAAGCAGATTTCCGGCAACATGATGCCCACGTTCACGGGGTAGTTGAATTCAACATCGCCCAGGACGGCCAGGATCTACTGATGGAAATCACAGCACCGGGAGCTGACGTTGTCGGCTTTGAACATGCCCCAACAAACAAACAGCAGCATCAGGCTCTGGATAATGCCATCAAGCAACTAAACAATGCCAATACCCTGTTCGCTTTCACGAAAGCTGCTGGCTGTAAGCTCACTGATACAAATGTGACAGAAACCCTGACCGCACATCATGATGACCACGAGGAACATAACCACGAAGCGCACGACCATGATCATCATGACGAACATGACCACGAAGCGCACGACCATGATCATCACGACGAGCATGACCACGAAGCACACGACCATGATCATCACGACGAGCATGACCACGAAGCACACGACCATGATCATCATGACAAGCATGACCACGAAGCACACGCCCATGATCATCATGACGGACATAACCATGATGAACACGAAGGCCAACACGGTGAATTCTCGGCTCAATACACTTTCAGCTGTGACAATATCAGCCAGCTGAAAGAGTTGGAGGTTAACTGGTTCAAACACTTCCCTAACACTGAAAAAGTCATGGTGCAGGCCATTACTGACAACAGTCAGCAAGCAGCAGAATTATCTTCTGCCAACACACTGTTTAAATTCTAAACCTGTATAACCATCAGTGATGGCGGGGGAAGTTTCCCCCGCCTTAGGAAACAAAATGAACGTGATAGAACTGAGCGACCTTCACTTTCGGTGGCCCAAGCAATCAACTTATCTCCTCAATATTCCTTCGTTAACTGTCAAAAAGGGAGAGAAAGTCTTTCTGAAAGGCCCGAGCGGTAGTGGAAAGTCCAGCCTGCTCAGCCTGCTGGCAGGCATTACCCAGCCGACCTCCGGCAAAATCAGCCTGTTGCAACAACCTTTCAGTACCCTGAAACCAAGTCAAAGAGACAAGTTCAGGGCAAACCACATCGGCTATATCTTCCAGATGTTTAACCTGCTGCCTTACCTTTCCGTCATAGACAACGTCTTGTTGCCATGTCGTTTTTCCGAGCAGCGTAAACGTCAGGTCGCAGACTCAATGGAGCAAGAAGCCAAACGACTACTGAGTCAGCTTCACCTGCCTGAAGAATGCCTTGAAAAGCCAATCAGCGAACTAAGTATCGGCCAGCAACAACGTGTTGCCGCTGCCAGAGCCTTAATCGGTAAGCCCGAGCTACTGATCGCAGACGAACCAACGTCAGCCCTTGATCACGATAACCGTGAAGCATTCATCCAACTGCTGATGGCAGAATGCGAACAAGCAGGTACAACATTGCTGTTTGTCAGCCATGATGAAACACTCGAAGCTCTGTTTGATCGAAGCATTACCCTAAAAGACATCAATCAGGCCGCCAGAGAGAACCACCTATGACAGCTATCTTTCGACTGGCCTGGCAAAGTCTGGCCAACCGCAAAACCACCGCCTTACTGACTCTGCTTACCGTCGCCATTTCGGTAACTCTTCTGCTGGGTGTTGAAAGAGTCCGAACTCAGGCAAAATCGAGCTTTGCCAATACTATCTCAGGTACAGATCTGATCGTTGGCTCCCGATCCGGGCAGGTAAACCTGTTGCTTTACTCCGTCTTTCGTATAGGTAATGCCACCAATAATATTGACTGGAAAAGCTATCAGGAAATCAGCCAGCACCGCTCGGTAAAATGGGCGATCCCGATTTCACTCGGAGACTCACATCAGGGCTACCGTGTTATCGGCACTAATGAGTCTTATTTTTCTCATTACCGTTTTGGTCAGAAGCAAGCATTAAACTTTGCCGAAGGACGTCAATTCAGCGCGTTGTTTGAAACTGTCCTAGGCGCAGAGGTAGCCCAAAAACTGGGCTACCATATCAATGACGAAATCATCATTGCTCACGGAATCAGCGATAAATCATTCAACCGTCATGACAATCTACCATTTAAGGTGGTTGGTATTCTGGAGCCAACCGGGACACCGGTCGATCGCAGTGTCCATGTTTCGCTGGAAGCCATCGAAGCTATTCATGTCGGCTGGGAATCCGGCGCCAAGCTTGGCCACACACCAGATGCCCAAACTCTGGAAGATCACCATTTCGAGCCAAAGCAGATCACCGCATTCATGCTGGGTCTAAACTCTAAAATTCAGACCTTTGCTTTGCAGCGCTACATCAATACTTACCGAAAAGAACCGCTTAGTGCCATCATGCCAGGCATCGCCTTACATGAGTTATGGGGAATGATGTCTATCGCCGAACAAGCCCTGTTAATTGTCTCTGGTTTTGTTGTCATAGCCGGCCTGTTGGGTATGTTAACCAGTCTTCTGACCAGCCTGAACGAACGACGCAGGGAGATGGCAATACTCAGAGCCATGGGTGCCCGCCCAGGACATATCTTCTTCCTTCTGGTCAGTGAAGCGACAGTGCTAACCACAATTGGCATCGGCCTTGGCATCACTCTTCTATATAGCCTGATGGCCATCGCTCAACCTTTTATTCAACAGCAGTTCGGCCTGCATATTGAAATAACAGCACCGACAACTTACGAGCTCAGTTTGCTTGGTATCGTTCAGATAGCAGGTATTATTGTTGGTATTATTCCCGCAATCAGAGCTTATCAACACTCTCTGGCAGACGGTATGACAATCAAAGTTTAA
The DNA here is from genome assembly GCF_000331515.1 of Photobacterium marinum. GTDB lineage: Bacteria > Pseudomonadota > Gammaproteobacteria > Enterobacterales > Vibrionaceae > Photobacterium > Photobacterium marinum. The sequence continues at coordinate 1,968 of NZ_AMZO01000046.1, read as the reverse complement.
AGGAATATGACATGAAGAAATGGTTAATCGCACTGTGCTGCTGGCTACCGCTGCTAGCTCAGGCCGGAGATGTGCTTAAACTGGACTGGCTTGATCTGATCCCGGAAAAAGAACGAGCACAATTCACCCCAAATACTATGCCTTTACAGAATCATGACGGTGATGCCGCCAAGCAATCCATGATAGGGGGCGTACGTGATGAACTGAACGGAAGTAAAGTAAAAATTCCCGGCTTTGTTATCCCTCTGGAAGGTAATGATAAAGTTGTCACAGAGTTCTTACTGGTACCTTACTTTGGAGCATGTATCCACGTACCACCACCACCACCGAACCAGATCATCTATGTGAAATTTGAAAAAGGAGCGCCGATTCAGGAGCTTTGGGATGTGGTGTATGTCATCGGAACATTACAGACTCAGCATATCAGCCATGACATCGCTGAAGTTGGCTACCTGCTGCAGGGCACAGCATTAGAAGAATATGATGATATGTAATACATCAGTACAACTATCATCAGTAACTTAATATCACTGGTTTACTTTGTTCAGGACCTCAAATCTGCGTAGCAAGGTAAACCAGAATAGTGGCATACCCCAGCACTAACAGCACATCCATCAGCTTTCTTCCGTACTTATTCATCAGCGTATCCTCATCGCTGGCACAGATACCTCTTAACAAGTTTAACCGCCAATTAACACAAAAGTCACGCATATTGCCAATACATAGTGTCAGCTGGTAAAACTATATTCAGAATTTTCGACTCTGAGCTCGCTATGAATCAGGAAAAAAAGGACACCCAATCAACGGTTGAGGCCGCTGCTGTACCCACAGTAAAAACAGTCAAGGAAGAAAGTAACACTCATATACGAAGTAGCCGGGCAAGAACAAAAGAACTGGCTAACCAATATGGCATCTGCCACCTTATCTCGAACAGTGATAAAGAGCTCGCTGACAGAACTACCGCCAGAGTTCAGCGAGAAGCTCAACACCAACAAGAAAACCTCGAACGCATCTTCAAGCTAGCGTATGACAGCTGTAGTGATGAAACCGCTGGCGAACCTGACCCAGACTGGCTATACCATTTTTCCAGTTTGGCAAAAAATATTCGTAATGCTTCAATGCAAAAGCTTTGGAGCAGGATCCTCAAACAAGAAATCATATCTCCGGGCTCAACCTCTTTAAAAGCGCTCGAAACATTGAAAAATATGACCCAGCGAGAAGCGCAAATATTCCAACGAGCCAGCACTCTGACCTGCCATTTCGGTAATGACAGCAGCAAGAAGCTGCTTACGGGAATTAAAATTCGCCATAGCGTTCTTGCCTTATTACGCTCCCCTTCTTCTGACAAACTCCCGTTAGGTAATTACCAGCTGCCATACTCCAATCTACTTGTTTTAATGGAGTTAGGTTTATTACTTCGCAGTGAACTCGAATCCGGTGAGATCAATATTGAATCCCCACTTGCGTTTGGCTATCAGGCCTCCAATTACATCTTAAAACCGACGAAAAAAGGCGTCACTCTTACCTATTACCGCCTTTCACCTACAGGTCAGGAAATTGCCAATTTGCTTGGAACAAGAAACAACGAACCATATAAAGAAAGCCTAATGGAATTGCTCTGCAAACACTTCATCGTCGAACAGGGAGATAGCAGCCAAATCACCCTCTCGACTTAGTCATAACCTCTTTCAACATCCAACAGCTAGCTCCCCAAAAGCCCGACGCAACAACGTCAAGCTTTATTATATGTATGTTCAATCAACAAACTTTACGAACAATGGCGGAGCCGAAGAGGGCGTGTATGAATGAGAATAATTCGACTGAAGGACGGACATAGAAAAGTCCAAACGTAAAAAAGCCCGAGTCGAAAAACTCGGGCTTAGTATTAGTGGCAGAACGGCCGGGCTTGCGTTCAATTGGACTCGCAAACGAGCGGGACTCATCCAACCGAAGGGCGGACAAAGATAA
>NZ_AMZO01000045.1 GCF_000331515.1 Photobacterium marinum | reverse complement strand
ACACAGATTGCATGGTCAAATTATTAAAGAACATTGCCGAACACGTCGCTAACCTATATAAGTCGCCGTACTCCGTGTCGGTGAGGCGGCATTATAGAGACTTTGATCACTCTGACAAGCCCTTTTTTTAAAAAAAATAACCGCTTGGTGGTTATTTCAGCTAATGTGAGAGAAACGCCTCTAATTTCAACATTGGAGGATCGTCACATTCACTAACTAGCAATTGCTAGTCAATGAAAGTAATATCGATGTGACTCTGTTGTTAAAATAAGCAATAACTTCTCTTCTTATAATTATTTATGACGATGTAGCTTTGAATATGAAATTTTCCAATCCAATTATGTTAGCGATAGCCGCTATTGCCATTATCGGGGCCTTACTATTTTCCTTTATCCCTTTAGCTCCGGGTATCAGTTTCGCTCTGGGTGCAATAGTGGCTGGTTTCGCTGTTGACCACTTACAGAAGACGAGCCTAAGTGTCGATTCATCTCAGAGTAGTAAAACCCTTTATGTTGGTAACCTGCCCTACCGAGCGAATGAAAGCGATGTGAAGAAACTATTTGCCGAACACGGCGAAGTGTTTGCTGTACGCCTGATGAAAGACAAGCGCACAGGTAAAAGACGAGGGTTTGGTTTTGTTGTCATGAACAGCAATGATGCTGATAACGCCATCAGCCAGCTCAACAATAAAGAATATGGCCAGCGTACTTTGAAAGTGAGAGAAGCTAACGAACCTAAAGCTTCGGATAGTTCAGAGATTGAATAGCCTCTAACTTCATTTCTTTTAAACTTTGATTCAGCGCCGCGTGATGATTTACCGCGGCGCTGTTGTATGTAAGATTCACCACATTATCCACTCGTCGCACTTCTATTTCTCCCAGTAACGCTTTTACACGATTCGCAATTGCCAGCCCCGAATCAATTATGTTCACCGGTACGCCAAATGCATCCGCAATTTCCCCCTTAATAAGAGGGAAGTGAGTACAACCTAATACAATGCTGTCAATCTTATCCTGCCAAGGGGAAAGAATTTCTGACAGTTCTTTCATCGGGACAGCAATTCCGCGCAACTTCGCTTCAGCCATTTCAACAAGACGAGTGGAGCCGATACGATGAACATCGCAATCACTGGCAAACTGACTGACAAGCTGATCGGTGTATTCACGCTTTACAGTAGCCGGTGTAGCCAATAGCCCAATTGCTTTGCGCTCACTGAGCAATGCAGCAGGCTTTATCGCAGGAACAACACCGACGACGGGAATGGTTAATCGAGAACGGAGTGTTGGCAGGACAATAGTGCTTGCCGTATTACAGGCAATCACCACTAGGTCAATATTATGGCGTTCAACTAAAAGCGAAACGATATGCATCGTTCGGGTAATTAATTCTGTCTCAGGCAACTCGCCATAAGGAAAGCCTGCATCATCGAATGCATACACATATTGTACATTGGGTAACTGAGCATAAATTTCCTGGTAAACAGATAAGCCACCAACACCAGAATCAAAAATGAGTACCCGTTTCACTCTTCACCACATACAAAATTAACTCTCAGGGCGCTCATCATACTGCGATCTTCATCAGATAAAAAATGATGCTAACCAGCAAATGTTGAATTCATCAGCTGGTATCTCTGATAATGAAAACGATCCTGCCGTTCGATGCCTTGAAGCTTGAGTTGCAGTTTCCCTGAAAAACAAGGGGCTTCTATAACCAGAGTATGGAATTCACCATCTTCTCCACATGGATCGATTCCCTCGGGAAGTCCGACTAAAAAGTCTTCTGTGTACCAATGGCCACAATAACGACCATCTAACTGACTGGTATCAACTGTGGTAACTAATGTCCTGATACCACAATCAATGATCTCCTTTGCCAATACACGACTATCACCACCTAACAGTGGAAAAACACACTGCCAACCTGCAGGTTCAATATAGCTTCGACGATAATCTGCTATACCATTACAAAACATGTCACCAAACGCGACAGCATCAAAGACCACCTTGCTGCCTCTCAAGCCATTCACGACTAATGACTGATAAACCTCATTAGGTGGGAAAACTTCCGGCAATGGAATAGTAATTAAAGATAATCCGGCTAACCGAGCCTGTTCTTTGACAACGTCAAGTGGTGTCGCCTGAAACGGCACTTCGTCTTTCAGGTATGTGGTATAGAGACCCACGACTTCGTAGCGGGGGTCAGCCAGAAGTTTAATCAGCGTCAGGGTAGAGTCTTTGCCAGAGGACCAGCTGACAATGGTTTTTAGTGGTTTCATGATACGTAACTACCAATAAACAAGGCCGCCATAGAGGCGGCCTAATCAAGACTAAATCAGAACTGATAAGTCACAGTTGCAAAGTAACTGCGCTCCTGAACGTTATAGGTGTCCTTTGCTACATAATCTTCATCAAACAAATTTGCCACGCGGCCACGCAGTACAATGTTATCGTTCAAATAATAACTGGCAGCGACATCAATCAAAGTGTAGGAATCCAGCTCTTTTTTATTTGCTGAATCATCGTAGCTTTTACCTTTATATAAAGCACTTAAATCAAGCTGCCACTGATCCAGCAAATAAGATATATTCCACTTAGCACTGTGCTTAGAACGACGAACCAAATCTTTATGAGATTTCGTATCTTTTGCATCTAAATAATCATAGCTAACATCATGGTAAAGAGGCCCAGTGCTGAAACCTGCGATTAACTCAACACCTTTAAGTTTGGCTTCGTCCACATTCATTGGCTTATAACTATTAGGGTCATTCGGGTCAGTTTGTGCCCAGTCAATGAGTTGTTCAACATCTGATTGATAAGCAGTAATACTCCAATCCATTAGCTTATGATGACCAGAAACAGAAAACTCATAGTTTTTTGATTCTTCTGGTTTTAGGTTTGGATTCCCTGACTTTGGCCAATATAGATCATTAAAAGTTGGAGCTTTAAAGGCTGTCCCAACGTTAGCTGAAACCTGAATGTCGGCAATAACATTGTAGGCCGCAGCAAATTGCCAAGTATTATTGCGACCATAGCTGTCACTATCATCAGTACGGACGCTACCTTCAAGCTGAACATCATCAACACGATAAATCGACGTCAAGTACAAAGCCGTATTATCACGCTCATCTTTATCATATTTTTTCGTGCTATTAGATACAGAATCTCGATACCACTCAAAGCCACCACCAAGCTCTAATTGGTTGTTTACTTGGTAATGATTCAACCAGTTAGCTACATCTCGTGTGGTTTCAATTTCACTTCCCTGACTCACATCACTAAAATCACGAGATTTATCCTGATTTTGAGCTAGCGTAAATTCACTCATCAGACTTGAGCTTGAGTAAGATACTTTCCCTGCTACATTGTAAAGCGAGCTTTCACTTTGAGCATTTGGCGTCGAAATAAAATTACCTGACGTAAAATCTGTATATCCATCATCATATTCAGTCTCTCCATCATGGTAATAACCTTGTAAGCTCAGTTTCCATCTGTCATCAAGATGAGTTCCGACTTCAGCGACAATATTACGATTCTTAAAACCATCATCATCCTGCTCAGAAGGTACCTTACGAGCTGAAAAGCCATCGCCCTCTTCCCCTTTCAGGGCAAGTTTTCCCCAACTATCCTGGCCAATACCACCCGCAACAGAACCGGCTAGTTGATAATAACCGTCACTGCCCGCTCCTACAGATACTTCAGCCAACATTTCGCTAGGCTGATAAGCCGTAATAATATTTAATACTCCACCAATTGCATCAGAACCGTATAATGCTGCGCGAGAGCCACGGATAAACTCTATCCGCTCAATACCCGTAAGTGGGATCTGGCTGAAGTCTGCACTTCCCAAAGTCGCACTACCAATACGAACCCCATTAATCATGACTAACAAATGACGTGTTGTTGTACCACGAACGTAAACTTCCGTAGCTTGCCCGTAACCGGCAGTTACCACTTGCACCCCAGGCAAACGGCGTAAAACTTCGGCTAATGATTTAGCCTGAATGGCATCAATCTCTTCCTTGGTGACTACGGAAACAGGCGCAATAACATTTTTGATCGGCTGTTCAAATCGGTTGGCCGTCACGACCATCACTTCATCGGGTGTGGCTTCTGCTGCAAAAGCATTAGATTGGAAACACAGCGGCGCCAACGCCACTGCTAATAGCGTTCTTTTCATTTATTTTGATACCTTAAGTCGCGTTTATAACAAAGCAGATCTCCTACTTGCTACACTGGTCGGTCTTCGGACTTAAGAGCAAGGTTGAATAACCACCTAAGGCAACAACTTCCCACTTCTGTTTGCTGCATTGCACAGCCGGAAGAAGCAGTGTTCGGAACTTTCGTCCATGTGCTTTCGTTCTCTATCACCGCTGCGCGTCAGTCACGGAGTTCCACCGTGTTCCCTCACCTGATTACAGGTTAACCAGCGCAAGAAGAATGCTAATTAGCATTGCAGTGATTGTCTAGCTTTGTTGTCGATTGCATATCAATAATCACTACTAGCTACACTTTTATCCGGCGCAACACTGGACATCAGTGACCAATGCAATAAAATCTGCGCTCTTAATTTGAGCAGTTTGAGGCACACGAAATGGCATCCACCGCAATTAATCCAGCTGATTACCAGTCACAGCTGGATGAAAAAGCAGAGCGTATTCAAAAGATCTTTGCAGACTTTGAAACCCCTGAACTTGAGGTGTTCGCCTCACCTGCTGAGCATTACCGTATGCGTGCTGAATTCCGCGTTTGGCACGAAGGTGATGACCTTTACTACATCATGTTCAATCAGGAAACGCGTGAGAAATACCGCGTCGATCAGTTCCCGGCAGCCAGCCGTCTGATCAACGACCTGATGCCACTACTGGTTGATGCACTGAAGCCTGTTAAAGCACTACGCCACAAACTGTTCCAGGTTGATTTCCTGTCAACACTGAGCGGTGAGATCCTGGTTTCTATGCTGTACCACCGCCAACTGGACGAAGAGTGGGTGACAGAAGCAAAAGCTCTAAAACAGCGCCTGAACGATGAAGGCTTCAACCTGAACTTCATTGGCCGTGCCCGTAAGCAGAAAATCGTACTGGATCAGGATTTCGTGATTGAAAAACTGAACGTTTACGACCGTACCCTGACTTACAAGCAGGTAGAGAACAGCTTTACCCAACCAAACGGTGAAGTTGCCCAGAAGATGTTGGAATGGGCAGTTGACTGTACTCGCGATAGCAAAGGCGACCTGCTGGAACTTTACTGTGGTAACGGTAACTTCTCGCTAGCGCTAGCACAGAACTTCGAACGTGTACTGGCAACCGAACTGGCAAAACCATCTGTTGATTCGGCGCAATACAACATTGCAGTCAATGAGATCAACAATGTCCAAATCATCCGTATGTCTGCAGAAGACTTTACTGATGCAATGGAAGGTAAACGTGAGTTCCGCCGCCTGAAAGATCAGGGCGTTGATCTAAAGAGCTACAACTGCAATACGATTTTTGTCGATCCGCCACGCTCAGGTATGGATGAAGGCACCTGCCGCATGGTTCAGACTTATGACCGAATCATGTACATCTCGTGCAACCCTGAAACACTGAAAGAGAACCTGGATATCCTGGGCGAGACTCACCGTGTGACCCGTTTTGCTCTATTCGATCAGTTCCCATATACCCATCACATGGAAGCGGGCGTACTGCTTGAACGTAAGTAATCCGCAGGATTCGAGCACAAAAAAAGGCGCCAATGGCGCCTTTTTTACATCTGCTTATGATTAAGCATCCGCAGATTTTGATTTCGGGTTCATGATACCCAGCTTGTAAACAACCCAAAACAGCAGACCCAGCGCAATAATCAGCGGCAGGAAGTTAGAGCCCATATCCGGGGTTTGGGCACGTAAGAAGGCCGAATATCCAAATGCACCAACCAGGAAGCAGGCAAATGCAATAGCAGGAGTGCCTTCAGCCATCGGTTTGTTCAGGTATTCCTGGTACAGGCAGTACACTGCCAGACCAAATGCGATAACAGGGAAAACTGAAAACGAAACAGCGCTCGATGTGAATACAGCCAAAGTCGCATTACCACACAGACCTGCCAATAATGATAGGACCAGCGTTTTACGCTCAGCTTTTACTTGTTCCTTGTTCATATCCTTTTCACCAACAAAATAAAGTTAGAGTTTCTGCCTGAGCTCTCGGCGCTCACGCTCTTTGCGATACCAATAGGCACCCTTTGCAATCATTCGCAATTGCATAATCAGTCGTTCGGCATGCTCGGCACGCGCATGACTGTCCAGATCCAACGCCTCAGCACCGGAACTGAAGACCAGAGTGACCGATGCTTCAGCCTGAGTATAGGCTTCATCATGGGTCACGCCGGTTTTGGCTACTAAATACTCGGTCAGCTCCGCCACAAAGTGCTGAATTTCCCGGGCAACAGCCGCACGAAACGCGGGGGAAGTACCGGAACGTTCGCGCAAAAGCAGCCTGAAGACGTTCGGGCTACTTTCAATAAATTCCATAAATGTTTCTACAGAGGTACGGATCACACTGCCCTCTTTAGCAATGCGTTGACGTGCCTGACGCATCAACTGGCGAAGGATCAAGCCGCCTTCATCAACCATAGTCAGACCCAGCTCATCCATATCTTTAAAATGACGGTAAAAAGACGTCGGTGCAATACCAGCTTCCCGCGCCACTTCACGCAAACTAAGACTGGAAAAGCTACGTTCCGCACTCAGCTGATTAAATGCAGCATCGATTAATGAACGACGGGTTTTTTCTTTTTGCTGAGCCCTGATACCCATGAACCTATTGTTTCTCTGTAAACTTTTTTCGCAACTATACGCGCTTTTACTTACCACTTCAGCGTGATTCGTCATTTATATGACGATCAAACCATACTAATTCCTGATCTGAGCTGAATCAAAGCCGTAATTGTTACTTTTAACTACCGGCTCACAAACTGACAGAATACCGCTTTACTGACAGCTTACTCGTTATTCTAACGATTTTTATCATTAACAACGTGATCGCTCACGCCCTATGACCAATCGCTAATTCTAACCCTGACAACAAGAAGTTAAACTATAGCAACAGCAATGTTGCAAGGATGATAAAAAAGGCAGAAACCATGACCAAGTCTACAAAAAAGAGTGTTCAGCACTTTGATGCCATCGTCATCGGCAGTGGCCCAGGAGGGGAAGGTGCGGCAATGGGACTGACCAAAGCAGGATTCAATGTCGCGATTATCGAACGGGAAGACAGTGTCGGCGGCGGATGTACCCATTGGGGAACCATTCCCTCCAAAGCATTGCGTCATGCGGTCAGCCGAATCATTGAGTTCAACCAAAACCCACTCTACTGCAAAAACAACTCCACCCTCCACAGTACTTTCAGCCAGATCCTCGGCCATGCACAGGATGTAGTGAACAAACAGACCCGCATGCGCCAAGGATTTTACGACCGTAACCAGTGTACGATTATTTTCGGCGAAGCCAGTTTTACCGACAGCCACACCATCAGAGTCACAGCCCCTGACGGCAGCCACGACACTTACAGCGCCGACAAGTTTGTCATTGCTACCGGCTCACGCCCCTATCAGCCAAATGATGTCGATTTCCGCCATCCACGGATTTATGACAGTGATTCCATTCTCCGGCTGAAACACGACCCACGCCATATCATCATTTACGGAGCCGGGGTGATCGGCTGCGAGTATGCGTCAATTTTCCGCGGGCTCGGGGTTAAAGTCGATTTAATCAACACCCGAGATCGACTGCTGGAATTCCTCGATAACGAAATTTCAGACTCACTGTCCTATCACTTGTGGAACAGCGGGGCGATGATCCGCAACGGCGAGATCTACGAGAAAATTGAAGGCACGAAAGATGGGGGGATCCTTCATTTGCAGTCAGGCAAAAAAATGCGGGCAGACTGCCTGCTATACGCCAACGGCCGGACAGGTAATACCGATCGGCTAAACCTGGATAAAGTCGGCCTGACACCGGACTCACGCGGCCAACTCAAGGTCAACCCAAATTACCGGACCGAGGTCGAGCACATCTATGCTGTCGGTGATGTGATTGGTTACCCCAGCCTGGCCAGTGCCGCTTACGATCAGGGGCGGTTTGTCGCTCAGGCTATCGCCAACGGAGCCGCGCAAGGCCAGCTAATTGATCATATCCCGACCGGTATCTATACCATTCCGGAAATCAGTTCAGTAGGTAAAACCGAGCAGGAACTGACAGCGGAAAAAGTGCCTTATGAAGTCGGCCGCTCTCAGTTCAAGCACTTGGCCCGGGCGCAGATCGCCGGAACCGAAGTCGGTAGCCTGAAGATCCTCTTCCACCGCGAAACCAAAGAGATCCTCGGAATCCATTGTTTCGGCGAACGTGCTGCAGAGATCATCCACATCGGCCAGGCAATCATGGAGCAGAAAGGCGAAGGCAATACCATCGACTATTTCGTCAATACCACATTCAACTATCCGACTATGGCTGAAGCCTACCGGGTAGCTGCCCTTAACGGCCTGAATCGATTGTTTTAATACCAATCGGGATTAGTAAATGTTTAGTATAGTTGCGCAGGAAAAATCACCTAGGGCAAGAAAGAATTTACAGTAACTAGTGGTTCTAATTACAAAAATTCTGACGCAGTAATAAGTGATTTTAACCAGCAAGAATAATCAATTACTTATGCTGATTGGTATAATTCCTTCAAACATAAAAAAACGGAGCTTGTGCTCCGTTTTTTATTCAATGTGGATTAATTAGCGTCCATCATCCGATTGTCTGGTGTCAGGATCGACGACCAAGGCAGGCTTTCATCACCCAGCGTAATAAAGTTCGGATTTTCCAACGTATGACGCTCATTGTAAGAAAGTGGCGTCAAATGCGTATTGAGAATCCTGCCACCAGCCTCTTCGACAATACATTGAGTCGCAGCAGTATCCCACTCCCCGGTCGGGCCAAGGCGCAGATAACAATCCACCGCACCTTCTGCCACTAAGCAAGACTTCAAAGCAGCAGAACCCAATGGAACCAAATCATAATTCAATGACGGATCGAGCCTGCCGGTAATCGCACTGATATCCTGGCGACGGCTGATCGCCACCGCAATCGACTGAGTTGGCAACTCATGCTTATGGGTTGAGATCCTTACCGTTTCACCTTCCGGGGTCATTTTCCAGGCACCTTTCCCCTGGCAGGCATAATAAGACACTCCGGATACCGGTGCATAAACCACACCCATGATCGGACGATGATTTTCCACCAAAGCGATAATAGTGGCAAAGTCACCACTACCGGCAATGAATTCCTGAGTTCCGTCCAGCGGATCCACCAGCCAGTAGCGCTGCCACTGGCTGCGCTCAGACAGCGGGATTGCCGAATCTTCTTCCGACAGCACCGGAATATCCGGCGTCAGTTCTGTCAGCTTCTCCATGACCAGTTTATGCGCGGCCAAATCAGCGCTGGTCACCGGAGTGTTATCAGTTTTCACCATCTTTTCGAACTGACCGCGCTGGTAGATATCAAGGATCACCTGCCCAGACGCACGGGCTATATCAATAACGGAAGGCAACAGGTTCGATAAGTCCATAACTCGCTCCTATTGTGATAGTTGTTTTAATGCGAGGAAAAGTGCAGTGATACTTCTGGCTTCGGCGAAATCAAGGTGATGAACCAACTCTTCTGCCTGGTTAACCGGCCAGCGCACGACTTCCAGCGGTTCAGGTTCATCACCTTCTAAACGCTCTGGATACAGGTCGCTGGCAAGGAACAATGTCATCTTACTGGAGAAATATGAAGGTGCCAGAACGACTTCTTTCAGTGGCTGCAGGTTACGGGCTCCAAAGCCGATTTCTTCCTTCAGCTCACGGTCTGCCGCTTCTGCCGCTGACTCGCCATGATCGATCAAGCCTTTCGGGAAGCCTAATTCATAACGCTCTGTACCGGCAGAATATTCACGAATCAACAGCAAATCACCATCTTCTGTCACTGGCACCACCAGCACGGCATGACGGCCACTTGGCTTCATTCGCTCGTAAGTTCGCTCTTCACCATTGGAAAAACGTAAATCAAGGGATTCGATTTTGAAGAGTCGAGACTGGGCAACCACTTCCGTTGCCAGAATTTCAGGTTTGTTCTTATCCAGAGCCATGCCGTTATCCTGTATCACCATTGAAGCACCCGCTAACGGAAAGCCGCTTCTGCCAAGCAGGCGGCCATCCGATACGGGTAGTAGCTATTTAAGGGCAATAGCCGGGGGAAATAAAGTAAATTATAGGGAAAGCGTTAAGTTGACTGAACAACTCAACTATTAGAGACGGCCACTGTAGTCAATCTTGTAGCGCCCTTTCGGATCTGGGTTACCCAGCCACTTCAGCTGTTTACCCAACTGTGGCGGGAACTCAGCCCCAGGTTTGAACCAGCCATTCAGGCTATAGCTCTGATTTTTTGCCAACTCAGCCTGCCATTCACTTGATACGGCTTTCGAGTCCTGATTCACAGCCGCAACCACTTTACCCTGATCGCACTTCAGATCGGCAATAACCGGTCCGGGTTTTAATTCACCCAATGGCGAACTAACACTTCCGGCACTCCAGACCAGAGAGCCGTCAAGAACAGAACAATAAGGTGACTGATACTGGTAATCACGTAATGTCAGTTCCAAGTTGCCGGCAACCGTTGCCGGAACCGCTACTCGGGCATACTTCATAACCTGCTGCGCCGGCATCGACACCAACAGTTTTTCAGCAAACGGACCTGCAGAGCCGTATCCAACCAACCCACGGCCATTGAGGCTCATGTCACTTCCCTGACCAAAACGCACGTCAAACGCCGCTTTGCCGGTCAGCAAGGAGCCGATACGCATGTCCCACTGCAGGCGACCATAATTCTGGCCCTGCCATTCAACCCGGGAAGCTGAACCCTGCCAAGGAGTACCACTCATTCCTGAGACTTTTAATCCGCGAACAGGCGGAACCTGCTGCCAAACCCAGTTTGCCGGAATGTGAGCAACTAAGCTGGCTACCAATACGGCGCCAAAAGAGACGCCTAATCCTATTTTATACTTCACTACTATCCTCGGCCCAGCTGTAAACGGTTCACCTCTACCATACCGGCAGCATCCGCTTTTGATACATCAAGGAACTGGGCATCAATACCATGCTCCTTTTTGAGAAAGGCCAGCCAGTTAACCAATGTATTGAAAGGTAAAGGCTTCACCCAAACCTGTACCGCCTCGCTGCGCGGCTGCATCCGAATCAATTCAATCCGGAACTGGCGGGTTGTCTCGTTTACCACCTGGTTCAGACCTTTATTGCTGACAGAAGCGGTTGAACCGGACTGCCTGCGTAACGTCGTAATTTCATCGGCTTTGGCACTGATCCAGGTCAGCATCTGGCGTTCGTTCCGCAGGCGGTTTTCAGCGGTTTGCGCACGATTCTCCAATGGCTGCCACAGGCCCCAGTAAAACACAGCAACCAGCAGGGCAATCCCGCCCCCCAGAACTAACCGCTGCTCGCGGGCACTTAAGGCCTTCCACCACGCTTTCATGATTTTCTCCTTAGCACCACAGCACCGGTAACCTGATTACCTTCTTTGTTCAGTTGTCCTTGCTGGACTTCAAACTTATCCGACAACAAAGAGCGCAACTGCTCAAAGTGCTGGAATTCCGTTGAGCTGGCCTGGAAACGCAGCTCCGATCGGTTCTGATCGTATTTCAAGTTCTGAACCGACAGCTGAGAAACCTTACTCAAAGCCGGCCCCAGTTCAGCCAGCCAAGGCAGTAACCCTTGCTCATTTCCGGCACCACCCAGGCGGGTAAGCTCACTGTTTACCTGACGTTTAAGGTAGCTCTGAGATGGAATACGCCTGAACTGTGGCAGGATCTGGCGGAAAATACGCTCACTCTCAGCTTTATAAGCCTGAGCCTGATTCTCCATTCGCTGAACGGACACTACGTGTTCAGCCACTACCGCCACCAGCATCAAACCTGCTGCAATCGCCACTTTTCGCCACGGCTTGATATGTTTGCGCCAGGCAGACTGTGGTTTATAAGGACCGGATAACAGGTTTGACTTACTCTCACCAGCACCCAATGCCAGCAACTGCATCACCAGCTCAGGTGTTTCAGCCTGCCACTTACCCGGCACAAATTTTGGTGCTGGCGTATAGTGGCGGATCAACAGCTCTTTTGGAGCATCCTGCTCTTCAGCATCAGCATCTTCTTCGCTTTCATCTTCAGGCGTCACCGGCACTTGCTGCGCCGACAACCAGGCACCGAGCCATGAAGCCTCAGCACCTACACCCTGCGATTCAGACTGACGGATCAGCCACTGCCCTTCCAGCTCGGCCGCGGTATAACTATCGTTGAAAAGCGGCAGACACAAACAGTCCGGAATAAGCTTTTTCACTTCAATGCCAGCATCTTTAAGCGCCGCCAGCATCACTCGAATCTTACTGTGCTCAACTACCGCCACATGAGCTGTGTTACCTTCCCGCTTCAGCAGGTGAACATGCAATGCATCGACATCCTGTGCCAGCTCTTCTTCCAGCAAATAAGGCAATACTGTCGCCAGTTGGCGACCGGAACCTGCCGGGATCTCCACCTCTGTCAATAAAAGTTCACCAGCAGGGATCAGTGCATATACCGGACGCTGCGCAGCATACTCTGCCAATTCCTCTAAATGTGAAAGCCCGGCCAGCTGGCCCGATGCAATCACTTCTTTTTGCTGTGGCGACCAGACCAGCCATTGCACCGGCTCATCAGGCCGGCTACTTAGCCTTATCGTCAGAAACTCGCTCACTGATTCCTCCATAACGGCGACGAACAACCGTCACCTTGTCTTGACCATCACGTTTAAGTAAGGCCACTAATCTGACCCTGGATCTGTCGACCATGATCTCTGTATCCAACTGAAAATAATCGCTTGTTATACCTAAATGCGATTCTGCCTGTTTTTTAATATCTGCACTGAGGCCATTAAGCGGACTGACAGCCAGAAAATCCTGTTTATTCTGCCAGCCATCATACGGACGATCAGCAATCAGCTTTTGTGCATCCGACAAAGATAATTCAGGAGTAAACAAGCCAACCAACAATGCCGCCTGATTCTCACGGATTGTATTCACATTCAGCTTCATATCTGTTGTCGGTATCGCACAGAGCAGCGGTTTAACCTTGTTATAAATCTGCGCAGTTACGCCATTAACCGCACGTAATTCACTGACATCTGCCATCCAATCCCGTGGCGGCAAGTACGGCGGCTGAAAGCCTTCATAAGTACTGTCACCCGCGCCGAACGCAGAGTTCACACCTTCCGCGGAATCTATATATTCCCAGGTCGAGTCAGCGACCACTTCGGCTTCATAGCTATCGATTCCATTTTCCTCCAGAATCGCCTGAAGGTAGCGCACTAAAAACGGCTTTTTGGTACTGTCGGCTTGAGGCTTAACTCCGGACAATGCATTAAGGTTAAAGCAAGCCTGACGGTCAACGATGTCACCAATTGCCTCACCTCCATCCAGCGGATAGCGCTGGCCTTCTGTCGCCCAAGCCTGACTCAGGTTAACCGTATCACTATCATCAACACCCTGCCGGATTGCCACTTTACCCAGTTCCTCCATTCCAAGTGCGTACCAGTACGCCTGTTGGTTCTGGAGCTGATTTTCAACTCGGTAGAAATTAATCTGCATTCGTTCTGTCATCTGTGCCGCCAGCAATGTCATCAAAGCCAGCAACATCAGAACCACAATCAGGGCGACACCATGCTGCTTTTTCATCAGCTATCCCCCTGCTTCTTATTCGTCTCAAGGGCAGAGGCCGGCAACATGTAAACCCGTTCAATGTCACCATAATCTTCGAGGGTCATCTTCACCATGATGCCCTCCGGCAGTGCCCCGCCCTGATTCCAGGTTTCCTGCCACTTCTTCTTACTGTAGAAACGGAAAGACAGCTTGGTTACCTCAGAAAGAACCGGGCGAACCAGCGCATCTGTACCGACAACGGTATCCGGATAACGGAACCATACCCTCTCCAGCGTATCATCAACGATCCGATAACCGACCCGAACGTTTTCTCCGCGAGGGAACATCTGCTGCGGGTTTTGCCAGCCGGTACGGGTAAAAATGATCCCCATACTGGCGGAGTCCAGCAGGTATTCACTGCTGAGCAATAACTTGTCCGAAGGGTCTTCCCCCTGGGAGCGGTTTTTCCTGGCAATGATCTGACGGAAGTCATTGTCCATCATCACCATCGCCCGCTGAATTTCCTGCAATCGGTCATTGTGTTCGCGTGATATCTGATCACTGCGCTGTACACCATTCATCACCTGATAGGCCGATACACTCAGCATAGAAAAAACAGCAATTGCCACCAGTACTTCCAACAGGGTAAAGCCGCCCTGGCGACCACGTACTGTTTTTGTGCGGCAGTTCTGTCGGTTAATTTTCAACATAAGTTCTCAGTGTCACTACCGACTGTTTTCGATCCTGATCTTTTGCCACAGTCACATCCAGCGCCCGCAAATAACCATCGGCGGTCTTGGTACTTTTGATGGACCAGTACCATTCACGGCCAGCCAGCTCTGATTTCCCTCGTTTTTCCGAACTCGGGATCTGCCCGGACAAGCGCATCTTGGTCAGTTCGTTATCTGCCACCATGACTGCAAAAGTTTTCTCTTCCAGGTAGCCAAGGGTATTTAAGTGCTGACTGACTGCTTTCATCACACTAAGGGCTGCGGTAGCAAATACTGCCAGTGCGACCAGCACTTCAAGCAAGGTCATCCCGCGATTGCTTTTTTTCATCGCGCATCCCTTTGTTGTTTCTGGCTCTCGATGGTCTCACCGGGAGCAAGCAGGTACAGCTGGCCAATCTCATCAGCCTGGACCCGCCAAAATTCATTTTCCCCGTCAATTTCAAATTCAAGGGTAAACGGGGTGTATTCACCGCTGGCCATCACGACAACTTGCGGCGGTTTGATTTTTTTCTTATCAGTTTGTTCAGCAAACAGGTCTTCATTAAACAGCGAACCCGGTTTGAACAGACGGTCTTTGTCCTGCCAGGAGTAACCGCCAATCTCAACCCGCAGGCTGATTTCTTCGTCCATATCCACTTCGGTAAAGAAGCGGGATTCTTTGATCGGCTGCCAATCCTTACCGGTTAGCTGAAGAAACTGGTAACGGTGACGTTCAACCCGCACACCGTAATCAATGCCATTTAACAGGGCATCTTCTCCCAGTAGCTGAACCAGATGGTGAAAACGTGCAGCTTCTTCTTTCGCTTTGTCATCCTTACTTTCAGGCAGCATCACAATGACGGCTACTGCACTGGTTGCAAGCAACACCAACACCAGCAAAATTTCTATCAGGGTAAAACCCGCTGCACGCTTCTTCATCTTATCTCAGCCTCTGGCAATGAAAGGCGACCTTCAGGGCCGCCTGTCACTGTTATCGGTCATGCATGTTCCAGTTACCGATGTCAGCATTCACGCCGTCACCGCCTTCCTGACCATCAGCACCCAGGCTGAAGATATCTACTGCGCCATGCTCGCCCGGCATCACATAGTTATACTCGTAACCCCAAGGGTCTTTTGGCAGACGCTTGATGTAGCCGCCATCCTGGTAGTTGCGAGGTTCAGGGCTTGCTGAAGGCTTGGTTACCAGTGCATCCAGACCCTGGTCTGTGCTCGGGTACACGCTGTTGTCCAGCTTGTACATGTCCAGTGCCTGCTCCAGAGCACTGATGTCAGTAACGACTTTCTGTTGATCCGCTTTTTCCTTGTTACCCAGCAGGTTTGGCACAACCAGGCTGGCCAGCACCCCCAGGATCACGATCACTACCATTACTTCCAGCAGCGTAAAGCCGCGTTGTTTGCGTTGCATTGAAAAAACCTCCAAAGGAAAAAAACTACATACCGACCATGTTGTTAAGAGCAATAATCGGCATCAGGGTGGCCACTACGATAAACATGACGATGCCAGCCATCGCGACAATTAACAAAGGTTCGAAAATACCCAGAGCCATATTTACCAGCGACTCGAAATCACGGTCCTGGTTGTCAGCTGCCCGGGTTAACATCTGCTCGAGTTCGCCACTGCGCTCGCCACTGGCGATCATATGCAGCATCATCGGCGGGAATAATTTGGTCTGCTCAAGGGATACCCGAAGACTGGCGCCTTCCCGTACCTTATCCGCAGCTTCAAGCACCTGTTTGTTCACCCAGGTGTTGGTCATCACATCTGATGCGACTTTCATCCCTTCCAGCAAGGGAATGGCACTGGAAGTACAGATCGAAAGGGTGCGGGCAAAACGTGAGGTACTCAGGCCACGGGCCACTTTGCCAATCACCGGCAGTCCCATAACCCAGCGATCCCATCGCATGCGAAAGTCCGGCTTTCTCAGCGCAGCTTTCAGCAACAGAATCAGCACCGCAATGGCTAACACAACCGCCAGCCCCCAGTTCTGAACAAAATCACTGGCAACCAGCAGCACTTCGGTAATCGTCGGTAACTGCTGTCCCATCTGGACAAACTGATCGACAATCTTCGGCACCACGGTCGCAAGCAGAAACGACACCACACCCACGGCAACCAGAGTCAGCATGGTCGGGTAAATCATTGCCTGCTGCAGTTTGCTGCGCATTTGTTGACGGTTTTCGGTGTAATCCGCCAGACGATTAAGCACGGTATCAAGGTGACCGGATTTTTCACCGGCCGCCACCATGGCACGAAACAGCTGATCAAAGATATGCGGATATTCGGCCATGCTGTCTGACAGGGTATAACCCTCAACCACCCGGGAGCGGACAGCCAGCAACATTTGCTTCAGTCGCGGCTTCTCACACTGCTCAGCGACCGCTTTAAGGCACTCTTCCAGCGGCATTGAAGCCTGAACCAGAGTTGCCAGCTGACGGGTGATCAATGACAGCTCTGTGGTACTGATCCCTCGACGCAGGCTGAAACCGGCAGAAGCCCGCTTCTGCTCACGCTCACGAGTCTGAACCACTTCAACCGGGATCATTCCCTGCTCGCGCAGTTGCTGACGTACCTGACGGGCATTATCCCCTTCAAGTACCCCTTTCTTCTGCCGCCCTTTGGCATCGAGAGCTTTATATTCAAATGCCGCCATTTATCAGCCCTCCCTGGTTACCCGCATTACTTCCTCAAGGGTCGTAATACCGGCTTTGGCTTTCGCCAGGCCATCATCACGGATGCTCGGAGTATGGCCGCGAATGGCTTTCTCGATAGCCAGCTCACCCACTTCTGCGTGGATCAGCTCCTGAACCTTTTCATCTACCAGCAACAGCTCATGGATACCGGTTCGGCCACGATAGCCCTTGTTATTGCATTCCTCACAACCTTTAGCCCGATACAAAGTCAGCGGCGCATCAGCAGGCAAACCAAACAGACGTTTCTGCTCAGTTGACGCTTCATATGGTTCACGACAGTGTTTACATAAAGTACGGACCAGACGCTGGGCCAGTACGCCCAACAGGGATGAAGACACTAGGAATGGCTCAATACCCATATCTCGCAGACGGGTGATCGCACCCACCGCGGTATTGGTGTGCAGGGTAGACAGTACCATGTGACCAGTCAGAGATGCCTGAACCGCAATCGAGGCGGTTTCAAGGTCACGGATCTCACCAACCATCACCACATCCGGGTCCTGACGCAAAATCGCGCGCAAGCCTCGGGCAAAAGTCATGTCTACCTTAGAGTTCACCTGCGTCTGGCCGATACCGTCGATATCGAATTCAATAGGGTCTTCCACCGTCAGGATATTACGTTCCTTACCGTTCAGCTCCTGCAAACCGGCATACAGTGTGGTCGACTTACCGGAACCGGTCGGACCGGTCACCAGAATGATACCGTGAGGGCGTTCGATGATATGCCTGAAGCTCTCATGGTTGGTGTCAGTCATACCCAGACTGTGCAGGTCAAGGCGGGTCGCGTTCTTATCGAGCAGACGAAGCACCACACGCTCACCGTGTGATGACGGCATCGTCGACACACGCACATCAACCGCGCGGCCACCGATACGCAGGGAAATACGGCCATCCTGCGGCACACGTTTCTCTGCGATATCCAGCCTTGCCATAACCTTGATACGTGACACCAGCAACGGTGCCAGCTTGCGGTTCGGCTGCAACACTTCACGCAATACGCCATCGACCCGGAAACGGATCGACAGGGATTTTTCGAAGGTTTCAATGTGGATATCCGATGCAGCCTCTTTAATCGCTTCGGCCAGCATGGCATTAATCAGCTTGATAATTGGCGCGTCGTCTTCTGACTCAAGCAAGTCTTCCGATTCCGGCAGATCTTCAGCCAACGAGAAAAAATCATCACTGTCTGAACCCAAATCTTCCATCAGCTGACGCGCTTCGGACGAATCACGCTGATACACTTCCGTCAGCTTAAGCTCGAACTCTTTTTCTGCCAGCTCCTGAGGAACAAACGCCCCACCGGAAGCCCGACGGACTTCCGCCAGGACGGCCGCATTCAGCGAACCGGTAAAGAACAGTGTCAAACCTTGCTCTGCCTGCTCCAGTACCACCCGGTGACGCCTTGCAAACGAGAAAGGCAGACGAAACAGGGACAGAATTTCACCGGCCTGGTTATCTGCTTCCATGATTATTTCTCCAGCTGAGCGACAAAGGCACGAACTTCTGCCGGCAGAGAAATATCGTCACCATATTTAGGCAGAATCGGCAACTCAGCATCCGGCATCAGGCGCAGACCTTGGTCAGCCCTATACAACTGCTCAGCACGAATATAGTTATACTTGCGCTGAGTAATACCATCGGCAGTCATGCCATCACGAATAATGGTCGGTTTGATGAACACCATCAGGTTGGTTTTACCTTTACTGGTCGTTGTCGACTTGAACAGATGGCCAAGAATCGGGATATCGCCCAAAATCGGGATCTTCTGCTCATTCTCGTTCACTTCCTCAGAAATCAGGCCGCCCAGGACAATCATTTGTTTATCCTGAACCAGAACCGAGGTTGTAAGCTGACGCTTGGAAAAACGTACATCCACAGCACCTTCTGCACCCAGTACATTGGATACTTCCTGCTCAATTTTCAGCTGAACCGAATCACCTTCGTTAATTTGCGGGGTAACATTAAGCTTAATACCCACTTCCTTACGCTCAACGGTCTGGAACGGGTTGTCGTTATTCGAGCTTGAAGTCGAGCCAGTGACGACCGGCACTTCCTGGCCAACAATAAACGAAGCTTCGCCGTTATCCATCACGGTAATGCTCGGCGATGACAGAATGTTGGAATTACGATCGGTTGCCACTGCATTCACCAGTGCCGTCCAGTCACCCATCACGATACCAAGCGCGGTGCCATTCACTTTGCCAAGAACATTACCAAGAGTAGTAAAGTCGCCACTTTCAGTAATTTCCACATCAACAGGATTGCCATTGGAATCAAGACGCTGTTCGGTTCTTGTCTTTTCCTGAGCATCCTCTAGTCCAATAGCATATTGGCTAATAGGAATACCTGAGTTACTGAACTGAACCACACCAGAATCCAGTGAGCCCCACTGAACACCAAATTGGGCACCATCACCTTCAGTCATTTCAACAATCATCGCTTCGATCAGTACCTGAGCTCGGCGGATATCCAGCTGAGAAATAATGTTTTCCAGCGCACGCATAATATCCGGCGGCGCAGTCAGGATCAGGGAGTTAGTATCAACGTGAGCCGAAATCATCACCTCGTTCTTCTTAGAAGATGATGATTTGCTGCCTTGCTTTTCAGCCTGCAGGTTTTCAGACACCCCTTTCAGGACATCAACCATTTCTTCGGCATTGGCATATTTAAGATAAATAACTCGGTTGTTACCCGAGGTCGCCATTTCCTTATCCAACTGACGAATAAGACGCTTCAGACGGTTACGAACTTTAGGGTCACCCGATAGCAAAACAGCATTGGTGCGCTCATCGGCAACTAACTTAGGTTGCAGGAACTGAGGACGCGATTTTGCATCCGAGGTCTTATTCAATGCCTCAACAATACGGACCATTTCCGCTGCAGAGGCATTGTTCAGCTCAACAACATCAATTTCTTTGTCGCCAGCTCGGTCAACGCGTTCAATAATTTCTGCCAGACGATTAACCACCGCGGCACGGCCGGTGATCATAATAATGTTCGCCGGATCGTAGTGAACGACGTTACCGGCACCGGCATTGTCATTAAGCTGGCGCAGTAGTGGCGACAACTCACGAACCGATACATTGCGCACCGCAATCACGCGGGTCACAACTTCGTCACCTTTAATCTTGTCTTTCGCACCGACAACCGGAATAGCTGAGATCTTCGCATCTTTATCGCGAATAACCTTCAGCACACCGTTATCCATTTCTACGACAGCAAAACCATAAACTTCCAGTACATTCAGGAAGAACTGGTAATACTGTTCATCATTCAGCAAATCATAACTGCGAACATTGACCTGACCGCGGACAGCAGGATCAACGATAATCGTTTTCTGCAGATTGCGCCCTACAATATTAATGAATTCCTGAATATCGGTTCCTTTGAAGCTGGCACTGAAATCATTTGCCATTGCAGAACTGCATAGCAAAGTTCCGGCCAACCACAGGGCACTTTTACCCATCCATTTTTTCACAAAAAACTCCTGCGTTCTCTCGCGTGTAACTAGCGCAACTCAATATAAATATCGTGTAACTGGCCTTCCCGCTCTACCGTCAAAGTAAAGTCTGTAGCCTGTGACAATTCTGTCCATAACTTAGCCATGACCGTCGGATCCGTCAGGTCGTTGCCGTTAAGGCTGACAGCTAAATCATTAGCCTTAAGCCCGACCGAATCAAATAAGGCGCGCTGCTTGCCCGGATTAACCCGATATCCCACTAATTTTCCGTCCCGCTTAACCTGAGACAGACGAATATAACTGAACAGGGACTGAGGCTTTTCCAGAATCTCCTGCTTGATACGGCTCAGATCCGAAGATGCTGTCGGTCTTTTCACCTCTTTAATCGGTGGTAACGGGGTAAATTTGCGGCTCTTTTTGAATTCCTCACCATCCAGCATCAGGGTTTCATCACGTCCCTGATTGCGGATAATAACCCGGTCAACATACACAGCCTGCAAGGTGGCACGTGTACCGTCTATCGTCTCGTTGATACCATACGTATTCTGTTTGCCGCGGTTGGTAATCACCGCCAGGCTACTGTTGGTCGTAGAACTTGCTACCACACCAACCAAGGTGAGATTAAGGCGCGTAACCGGCGCATCTTGCTTCACCGGCTCTTTTTTAACGACAGGTGCATTCTGCTGATAGCGACCGAAAAGGTTCATATCCAAAACATCTGACATCTGAAAGCCTGATCGGTTCGATGTAGGGACAGAAACCTGCTTCGCCTGCCATGAAGACGGGGCTACCGCCGGCTGGACAACAGACCAGACCAAACGCCCCAGAGTCCATGCCAACATCACCACTAGCAACCAGGTTATCATGCGGGTGAGTGTGGTGACTGACATCGGGCGCTTAGCCTGAAGCAGGCCCAACCATTTTGCTGTAACCATTTTAAAATCCATAACCTTGTGGATGTAGTCTAGATACGGCGGCTTATGAGCCGGATCTGATAAGAATACCTGTTAGTCAAAAATAACGGCAGTCTTTTACTTATAAAAGATGAAATATACCAAAACAGATCACGTAAAAAACATATCTACTATCAATACAATAAGACATTATGGGGCAAATATGTTCCCTCTGCAGTTGAAATCTAGGGCCAATATCACCATTTACTAAAGCTGACGCTGTAATCGCATTGTGGTATTTTTAGCGCCCTTTATGGGCTAGGAGCACGTTATGGGCCAGAAATCATCAGATTCTGACACTCTCCAGGTACGTCTTGATAAATGGTTATGGGCAGCACGTTTTTATAAAACTCGCTCTATTGCCCGTAACATGGTCGACGGCGGCAAAGTGCACTATAACGGGCATCGAAGTAAACCAAGCAAGCTGGTCGAAGTCGGTGCAGAAGTCCGCCTGAGACAGGGCAACGACGAAAAAACCGTTATCATTGCCAAATTGTCCGGCACTCGCCGAGGCGCTCCTGAAGCCCAAACGCTATATCAGGAGACAGCCGAGAGCATCCAACAGCGCGAAGCACATGCAAAATTGCGCAAGCTCAATGCCTACGGTAACCCAAGCCCTGAAAAGCGTCCCGATAAGAAACAGCGACGCGATATAATTAAGTTTAAGAGCAGTAACTAAATTTTACCTGCCGGAGTATACAAAAGATGGCAAACGATAGTCTGTACCGTTACCTGTTTGACGGTGTATCTGTACGTGGTGAACTTGTTCAGCTGAACGAGACATATCAACAAATCATTTCCAGCAAGGAATACCCTGCTCCGGTTCAGCATCTGCTGGGTGAGCTGCTGGTTGCAACCAGCCTGCTGACTGCAACCCTGAAATTCGAAGGCTCAATCACTGTCCAGCTTCAAGGTGACGGCCCGGTAAAACTGGCAGTGATCAATGGCGACCACGATCAGAAGATGCGCGGCGTAGCACGTTGGGAAGGTGATGTACCGGCTGACGGTTCAATCCACGACCTGATCGGTAAGGGCCATATGGTAATTACCATTACCCCTAACCAAGGCGAGCGCTACCAGGGTGTGGTTGGTCTGGAAGGTGACAACCTGGCCAGCTGCCTTGAAGGTTACTTCGAAAACTCTGAGCAGCTGAAAACCCGCATCTGGCTTCGCACCGGTGAAATCGAAGGTCAGCCAAAAGCGGCCGGTATGCTGCTGCAGATCCTGCCTGACGAACAAGGCAGCGCAGAAGACTTCGAGCACCTGGAAAAACTGACAGAAACAGTGAAGAACGAAGAGCTTTTCAGCCTGGACGCACAGGAAGTCCTGTACCGCCTGTACCATCAGGAAACGGTTCAGCTGTTTGAACCTCAGGAAGTTACTTTCCACTGTGGTTGCTCCCGTGAGCGCAGTGCTTCAGCAATTGCATCAATTGATCGTAGCGAAGTGGAGCGCATCGTTACTGAAGAAGGTAAGGTCTCTCTGCACTGTGATTACTGTGGCACCAGCTACGACTTTGACAGCATTGATGTTGCAGCCCTGTTTGAAAATGCAGCAGCAAGCAGCAGCGATCAGGTTCATTAATTATCGCCACACATTAACACTGAAAGTTAATTACAAAAGCCGGAGTTGATCCGGCTTTTTTTACTTTTGCAGCACATAACCTCCTCCTTCCTGAAAGCAAATAACAGCTAACCCCCGCTTTTTTCAAGATAAATATTAAATCTGAGATCTAGCGCAATCGCTTTACATTCCCGTAAAATACTCACCCACAAAACCACTAAAACTTTTACTCCACCTTAACTTTTGGATGGTTAATTTTTGATTAATATCCCTGATTTAGCCCCTTAGGGTTGCTAGCATGGTCAACAGTTAAACAACATCTTACCCAAGGAGCACCTATGACTGTCATGAACGTCGAGAAAAAGGTTGCAAAACATATGGATCTGTCTAAATACGGTATCAAAAATGTTACAGAGGTAATTCGTAACCCATCTTACGAATTTCTGTTTGAGGAAGAGACCAAACCGGGCCTGGAAGGTTATGAAAAAGGTGTCGTAACAGAGCTTGGCTCTGTCGCTGTTGACACTGGTATCTTCACCGGCCGCTCACCAAAAGATAAGTTCATCGTTAAAGATGACACAACAAAAGATACCCTATGGTGGGCAGACCAAGGCAAAAACGATAACAAAGCCATTGGTCAGGAAGCGTGGAACGATCTGAAAGAGCTGGTTACTGAACAGCTGTCTGGCAAACGACTGTTTGTGATTGACGGTTACTGCGGTGCCAACCCTGATACCCGCCTGTGCATCCGTGTTATCACAGAAGTAGCATGGCAGGCGCACTTCGTGAAGAACATGTTCATCCGTCCAAGCGAAGAAGAGCTGGAAAACTTCGAGCCTGATTTCGTGGTGATGAACGGCGCCAAGTGCACCAACCCTAAGTGGGAAGAGCACAGCATGAACTCTGAAAACTTCACAGTGTTCAACCTGACTGAAAAGATGCAGCTAATTGGCGGCACCTGGTACGGCGGCGAAATGAAGAAGGGTATGTTCGCAATGATGAACTACTTCCTGCCGCTAAAAGACATCGCATCCATGCACTGCTCCGCTAACATGGGTGAGAATGGCGATGTTGCTGTCTTCTTCGGCCTGTCCGGTACCGGTAAAACAACCCTGTCGACAGATCCGAAGCGTGCCCTTATCGGTGATGATGAGCACGGCTGGGACGACAACGGCGTCTTTAACTTCGAAGGCGGCTGCTACGCGAAGACAATCAACCTGTCTAAAGAAGCTGAGCCGGATATCTACAACGCAATCCGCCGCGATGCACTGCTGGAAAACGTCACAGTTCGCGGTGACGGCTCAATCGACTTTGATGACAACTCGAAGACCGAAAACACCCGTGTGTCTTACCCTATCTACCACATCGAAAATATCGTGAAGCCGGTATCTAAGGGTGGACATGCAAACAAGGTGATCTTCCTGTCAGCTGATGCGTTCGGTGTTCTGCCTCCGGTTTCTAAACTGACTCCTGAACAAACCAAGTACCACTTCCTGTCTGGCTTTACTGCCAAGCTGGCCGGTACTGAGCGCGGCATCACTGAGCCGACTCCAACCTTCTCGGCCTGTTTCGGTAATGCCTTCCTGACACTGCACCCAACCAAGTACGCAGAAGTACTGGTTAAGCGCATGGAAGCCGCAGGCGCTGAAGCATACCTGGTTAACACCGGCTGGAACGGCAGCGGTAAGCGTATCTCTATCAAAGATACCCGCGGTATCATTGACGCCATCCTGGATGGTTCTATCGATAAAGCGGAAACCAAGCACATTCCAATCTTCAATCTGGAAGTACCAACTGCACTGCCAGGCGTAGATCCTGCCATCCTTGACCCTCGCGATACCTACACAGATCCTCTGCAGTGGGAAAGCAAGGCGAAAGACCTGGCTGAACGCTTCATCAATAACTTCGACAAGTACACAGATACTGACGAAGGTGCATCACTGGTTTCAGCTGGCCCTCAGTTGGACTAAACCATCACTCTGACGTTACTCGGCCCCTCTTATGAGGGGCCTTTTTTATATCGCCAACCAGCCCGACCAAAGTCAAAAACAGCTGATAAATAAAACAATCCGGCTTGCAGCCATAACCTTTTTCCGTCAAGTTATAACCTTCCTCCAACACACTCAGACAGGAAAGCGCCGATGCGTCTGGCCGGGAAACTCTCCGCAACTGTAATTGTCCTCTTGTTGCTTTGTCTCACTATCGTGCTGGCGTTGCTCCATACCCGGCATGCCACCAGCATTGTAACTTATGCGCTCAACACGTTTTCCCCTTACTCGGTAACCGCAAACGCCGTCAGTTACCACATTACCGATCCCTGGCACCTGACTGCCAGCGATATCCACTTCAAAGATCAGCACCAAAAGAGCGAAAACCTAAACGCCAAAGTTCTTCAGCTCTGGTTCTCACCGGGTAAGCTGCTTCAACCCGGCTGGCACTTTGACACCATACTGATAGACGGCCTTTCCCTGAGTGCAAATACCGAACAACCATCACTGCCAGAGTTGTATACCGACCGCCTGGCACTGACCAACTTCGACTGGCACAGCGCGCAGCTCAGCCTGGAAAACAGTAAATTGCAACTGGATAACTGGCAGAATAGGCCGGACTCAGGACAAACCTTCAACGGAGATTTTCAGCTGGCTGCAGACCAGTTAGCCTGGCAGGGCATCAAGCTCAATGAAGTCCTGCTCGACGGTGACTACAAACCAAACAGCGATACGCAGCCGCAATGGACACTGTACGGCTTTTCTTTTGACTGGCAGCAGGCCAGCTTTAATGGTCAGGCCGAATATATCGAACAGGATGACGCCCTGATCCTGCACCAGCTGACAGTCTCCGATTTAAAACTGCACCACAGTGAATCACTCAACAGCCAATGGCTTGAACAACAAACTCGCTCACTACAGCTTCCACAAACAATTGAGATTCGCCGCCTGGATATCTTAGACAGCAGTTTTGAACAGCCACAGCTGAGCTTAAACCACACTAACCTATCGCTACAAAACTGGCATTGGCCAGCCGATCACTGGCACCAACAGGATGCCCGCTTTTCCCTCAGTGCCGACAGCCTGCGCTGGCACGATACCGTAATGGATGCCCCCCTGGCTGAGCTGGCTTTTTCCCCGGAACAAATCGTCATCGAAGGTGCATCTGCCAAAGCCCTTGAAGGTTATGTCCAAACCGATGGCACACTGACTCCAGACACCCTGGCCCTGAACCAGCTGACGCTGAACAGCATCAAGTGGTTCCTGCCTGAAAACTGGCCTGAGTTAATCAAGAAAACCAGCCAGCATTTTGACAATATCCAACTGGCAGCTCTGGATATCGGCTATGCCCAAGTTACTGACACCGCTCCCGGCCGACATTTCCAATTCTCGGATCTCAACGTTAGTGGCCATGACCTGCTCCTTAAACATGAAGGACAAGCTGGTTTATGGCAGGGTGAACTGACCGCCAGCAGCGGTTTTGCCAGTATCAAGACAGTGAGTATGGTGGAACCCTTAATCACCATGCGCAGCCAGGAAGGACAGTGGCAGCTGAGCGAACTGATTGTGCCGTTCAAAAATAGCGGATTACTGTCAGCCAATGGCAAAATTAACCTGCAACAGGAAGGTCAACCGTGGCAACTTGAGCTGACCACTGACAGTATGCCTGTCAGCGTGCTGCCTCAGTGGCTCAACCTGCCTCTTCCCCTTGGCGGAAATATGGATATAGAACTGACTGCAAATGGCCTCGGCCAGCATGCAACCAGTCTGGCCTACAGCTTAGAAGGCGAGTTGAAAGGACAATTCCGCCAGCTTCAGCTCAGCCAACAAAAAACGAAACAAATATGGCAGCAATGGAGTGGGAGCAGAACAGAGCAGCACAGTGGAAAAGACACTATGTCAAAAACCGACATTGAGGAAACTAAGCCTTTCTCCGTTAGCGCCAACCAACTGCACGTTCAGGCAGAACGAGGAAAGATCAAACTGGCGCCGATATCACTGCAAAGCCGAGGCTTTACGGCAACATTGCAAGGTAACTGGGATTTAGCCAAACCCAACGGCAAACAAGTGAAGTTGCAGGCAAGTCAGGGCTGCCTGCAACTGAAAAAAGAATGGCGGGGCAATCAGAAACAGGTTTTACAGTCGTCACCCTGCGACGGTAACAACATAAAAGTGCCAGTGAAAACAGACGCCAGCTGATCACCACTATAAACACCGGCTTCAACAATAACGCGGCCCTTTCGACCACTGGCCAGTCGGTCCAGATCCCCCTGAAGGCTTTCAATGGTGGCTACCGCTCGCGGGCGCTCTTTGACCGGTGCGACATAACGGATACGGCTGTCAGCCAGCACAATATCGGCTTTGAGCTTGCGCTCTTTCAACAACATCCAAACAAATCCCCAACCCGCCAGTGTCGCCATGGTAAAAATACTGCCGGCGAACATGGTCTCAGAAGGGTTAAGGTTGGCATTGATCAGGGCACTAACCTCAAAGCGGTAACCGGTATACTGGCTGATCCTGACCCCCATCTTTTCACTGATCGGGATCTGAAACTGCCATAACTCCTGCAGCTCCTGACACCACTCGGGATGGCGAAGCACACCAGTCATCGGCTTGAGGTGTTTTAGCATCTGCTGGTGCTGCACCGGACCGCGCTCTTCACTCAGCTCTCCCTCACTGGAAAAGCCATGACTGAGGTAGAAAGGAATGGCATCTTCGCGGGCATTACAGACCAGGCGCTTGGCACCTTCCTGACGGGCCAGCGATTCCAGCGCCATCAACACAATCGCCCCCATCCCCTGATGACGATAATCCGGATGCACCGCCATGAAACGGATCTGGCCGTCATTATCCGGCGTCATGTACAGGCGGCCAATGGCTATGCTTTCACCGTTATCACCGACAACCATCCGGTGACAGCTCATCTCATCGTAGGCATCCCGCTCCGAGCCGGCCGGCATATGCCAAGGCTCTCGCAACATCTGCCAGCGAAAATGGTAATACTGAGCCAATTCACTCTCAGTCTGCGGGGTGATCAATCGAAACATGCCATCCATCTCCACTGTTATTGAGGCCCGGCTCCCTGAGCACTCATTGCCGGGGTAGCCGTTAAACCTGCAGCCAGAAAGTCACCGGGCCGTCGTTCAGCAGGGCAACCTTCATATCGGCAGCAAAGATGCCGGTTTCGGTCTTGATATCTTTGGCCTTACAACATTCGACAAAATATTCGTACAGACGTTCCGCATCCGCCGGAGCCGCGCCCGACGAGAAGCTCGGGCGCATCCCTTTCTTGGTATCCGCAGCTAGCGTGAACTGGGAAACAACAAGAACGCTGCCACCGGCCTGCTGAACATTCAGGTTCATCTTGCCTTCGTCATCTTCAAAAATCCGGTAGCCCAGCACGCGATCCCGCAGGCGTTGCGCTTTTGCCTCATCATCGTCTTTCTCGACACCCAGCAGTACTAACAAGCCCTTGCCGATAGCCCCTGTTACCTTTCCGTCGACAGTTACACTGGCTTCACTCACTCGCTGAATAAGCGCAATCATTCCCCTGGCTCCTTTGTTTCATGGTTTTCTTTACTTACTTGCTGCTCGAGACGATTTTCCGAATCCACCTCAGCCTGCACCTTAGGCTGCCAGTGTACACGTTCACCGAGGCTGGCGGTAATTTCAGCGCCCAACAACACGATACACCAGCACAGGTACACCCAAACAAACAGGATAGGGATCACCGCCAAAGCGCCGTAAATCACCTGATAAGAAGGGAAGTTAGTAATATAAAGCGCAAAGCCCTTCTTACTCAGCTCAAACAGGGTACTGGCAAACAGCGCCCCGACCAGGGCATGGTGAAAACGCACTTTAATATTCGGCACCAGCAGGTAAAGCCCGAGGAACGCACTGCTGGACATAATGACCGGCAACGCACGCAGGGTTTGCTGGAACAGGCCGTGAACCGCTTCACTTTCGAGCAGATTAAGCGAGCCGAGATAAGAACTGACCGCAATGCTGGTACCGACCAGTATCGGCCCTAGCGTCAACACCATCCAATAGATAGAAAATGAAATCATCGGGCGGCGCTTTTCATGCACCCGGAAGATAAAATTGAGTGCCCGATCGATCGATGAAATCAGCATCAGCGCCACCACAAATAATGCGCCGATACCAACTGCCGTCATCTTTCCCGCATTAGCGACAAACTCATTGAGGTACTGCTTAACCACTTCACCTGCCGCCGGAACAAAGTTCTCAATAACAAAATTTTGCAGCAGTTCCCCCAAGCCGGCAAACACCGGGAAGGTCGACAAAGCGGATAAAACCACGGTCAGTAATGGCACTAAAGACAGCAAAGTGACATAAGCCATCGACCCGGCTGCCACTGTCAGGCGGTCATGCCCGATCCGCCGGCGCAGATATTTGATATACGCAAACCCAATAGCCAGATATTGCTGCCAAGACAGCTTGCCTGTTATCTTTTTGTCAGCCATAGTCTCTACAAATTTATTTATCTGTTTTTATAGTCAAAATAGTTGGTCCGGCGGCAGATAACAAACGCCACCCAACCCTTTCTAAACGAATTCAGGAGCCAGTTATGCCTTATCTGCTCGTTGCCATGCTCAGCCTTACCCTATTGTCCGGATGCCAAAGTGCCTATTACTCAGCGATGGAATCAGTCGGGATCCATAAACGTGAGATCATGGTCGACCGGGTTGAAGAAGCCAATGAAGCCCAGCAGGATGCCCAGCAACAGTTCACCAGCGCCTTAGACGCCCTCAAATCCCTAACTCAGTTTGACGGCGGCGAACTGGAAGACATGTACAACCGCATCAATGACCAGTATGAAGCCAGCAATGATGCTGCCGAGAAAGTCAGCAGCCGTATTGCAGCCATTGAGGATGTCGCTGATGCCCTGTTTGATGAGTGGCAGGATGAACTGTCCCTTTACACCAGCAGCAAGCTCAAGCGCGACAGCGAGCGTAAGCTCAATAATACCAAGGCTTCCTATAAGCGAATGCTGAGTGCCATGCACCGTGCAGAACAGAAAATGACGCCGGTCCTTAATACCCTGCGCGACAACACCCTGTACCTGAAGCATAACCTTAATGCTGCCGCTATCGGCGATCTACAAGGCGAATTCAACACCCTGCAGCATGACATTGAGCGCGCGATCGGAGATATGGAAAACGCTATTGCCGAATCAGAACGCTTCATCTCCCAGCTAAAACAAGCTTAACCTTGCGCAAGACGGGTCAGCACCCAGCCGGCCCGCTCTTCCACGCTTCCCCACGGCACTTCTGCAACTTCATAACCCAGTCCCTGATAAGTTGCCACCAACTGATGATGGATCTGCTCGGCCTCTTCAAAACTGTGGGGGCGTTCTTCATCCTGAGCATAAATATCACGGTGAGGAGCACAAAAGAAAACAACCGGATAGTAACCTTGGGCGGCTTCTCGATAATCAGGTGTCACCACCTCGCCTCCGACAGCCAGATAGGCACAGATATCACCAATCGCCCGATCTACAAACGCAAGCTGAGTCTCGACACAAGCCTGGTCACGCTGTTGTGACATCATATCCAGACACAGTTCAGCAAAACGCGGTAAATCTGTCCACGGCAGAACGCCGTCTGCCAGCTGCGACTGCTGCCGGATCAGGGTTCGGGAAACTTCCGGGAATGTCAGAAAGCCCTGCTCCCCCAACGCATTCATTAAAGTCGTTTTCCCTGCACCGGGCCCGCCGGTAATAATAATGGGTTGCATCGCCCAATCCTTGTTTTCCATGCTTCAGATACAACAATCCCCCCATGGTAGCACCGATGGGGGGATTGATTAACGTTCAGCAGTCAGCGATTATTTCGCAGTACGGCTTGCACGTTTACGATCGTTTTCAGTAAGCAGTTTCTTACGGATACGAATGTTTTCAGGTGTAACTTCTACCAGCTCGTCATCATCGATGAACTCAAGCGCCTGCTCCAGAGTGTACTTAATTGCAGGAGAAAGAACCTGAGCTTCATCAGTACCAGAAGCACGAACGTTAGTCAGCTGCTTACCTTTCAGACAGTTTACTGTCAGATCGTTAGAACGGTTGTGAATACCGATGATCTGACCTTCGTAAACTTCGTCCGCGTGCTCAGTGAACAGACGGCCACGCTCCTGCAGGTTGAACAGTGCGTAAGTCAGTGCTTTACCTGTTGCGTTTGAGATTAGCACACCGTTGTTACGCTGACCGATAGTACCACCTTTGTGTGGGCCGTAGTGATCAAACGTATGGTAAAGAAGGCCAGAACCTGAAGTCAGGGTCATGAACTCAGTTTGGAAACCAATCAGGCCACGAGATGGCATGATGAAGTCCATACGAACACGGCCTTTACCGTCTGGTGCCATGTCTTTCAGTTCACCTTTACGCAGACCGATGTTCTCCATGATGCCACCTTGGTGCTCTTCTAGCACGTCGATAGTTACCACTTCGAACGGTTCCATTAGCTGACCATCTTCTTCTTTGATGATTACTTCCGGACGCGATACTGCAAGTTCAAAACCTTCACGACGCATGTTTTCGATCAGGATAGACAGGTGAAGTTCACCACGACCTGATACACGGAATTTATCCGGGTCTTCAGTTTCTTCAACACGCAGGGCAACGTTGTGTACCAGCTCTTTCTGCAGACGCTCAAGGATGTTACGTGAAGTTACGAACTTACCTTCTTTACCTGCAAACGGAGAAGTGTTTACCTGGAACGTCATGGTTACTGTTGGTTCATCAACAGACAGAGCAGGCAGGGCTTCTACTGCGTTCACGTCACAGATAGTGTCAGAGATTTTCAGCTCACCAAGGCCTGTAATTGCAATGATGTCACCGGCAGTTGCTTCTTCAACTTCGTGACGCTCAAGACCAAGGTAACCAAGAACAGTACCTACTTTACCGTTACGGGTCTTACCGTCAGCACCAACAACAGTTACCTGCTGGTTTGGCTTAACAGAACCGCGGGTTACACGGCCAACACCGATAACACCTACGTAAGAGCTGTAGTCAAGCTGAGAAATCTGCATCTGCAGAGAACCGTCAACGTCAACATCAGGAGCCGCTACGTTATCAACGATAGCCTGGAACAGCGGTTCCATGTTCTCGCCAGTTTCGCCTTCTTCCTGTGTTGCCCAGCCGTTCAGTGCCGATGCGTAAACTACCTGGAAGTCCAGCTGTTCGTCAGTTGCACCCA
The DNA here is from genome assembly GCF_000331515.1 of Photobacterium marinum. Lineage (GTDB taxonomy): Bacteria > Pseudomonadota > Gammaproteobacteria > Enterobacterales > Vibrionaceae > Photobacterium > Photobacterium marinum. The sequence continues at coordinate 45,725 of NZ_AMZO01000045.1, read as the reverse complement.
GGTTGTCGAACAGATCGAATACCTGATCCATTACCCAGTCAGGGCGTGCGCCAGGACGGTCGATTTTGTTGATAACAACGATTGGCTTCAGGCCGTGAGCGAATGCTTTCTGGGTTACGAAGCGAGTCTGTGGCATTGGGCCGTCAACGGCATCAACGATAAGCAGAACAGAGTCAACCATAGACATGATACGCTCAACTTCACCACCGAAATCGGCGTGTCCCGGAGTATCTACGATATTGATGTGGTAATCATTCCAGTTAATCGCTGTGTTCTTCGCAAGAATGGTAATACCACGCTCTTTTTCGATGTCGTTGGAATCCATTACGCGTTCTTCAACTTCACCGCGAGACTCTAACGTGCCAGACTGCTGAAGCAGTTTGTCAACCAGGGTGGTTTTACCGTGGTCAACGTGCGCAATGATTGCGATATTTCTTAGTTTATCGATCTGTGGATTTGACATGTGTTTTACATTCACTCAGAACATGCAGCGACCGGATGGCAGCTACTTGGTTAAAAAAACGGCTCATAATCTAACAGATTTTACGTCAAAACCCACGAAATATGTGATTTATATCACCAGCTTTTTTCATACTCAGCGTCAACCAGTGAAAACAGGGACATTTTTGGCTACTCCCGCCCCTGTTTCCCGCTTCAATTCTGCTTGTTTTTATCCGCAATAACTCACCAGCTCTGAAGTAAAACCTTCCTGCTCTGAATTGCCTTCAGCCTAATATTGCTGGCGGATAATAATGCATCGACAGATTGACATTATGCTGGCCCGGGCTAATAGTAAAAGCGCACCAATAAGGTGAAGACGCCTCACCTTGCACCATAACAGTGCGGTCATTCACCAAAACAGTGCAGAAAAAGGAATGATTTAGCCTGCCAATCCCCATTTTTGGGCGATTTAGCAGCTTTTTACAGTTGGCACGGTTTTAGCAAAGACTATTTCAGATGAACGACAACCCCGTTCGAAATATTTTTGCGGCCAGTTGCCCAACCTAACACCGGAGGTTACTCAAGATGTCAGTAGAAAACGTACTAGCGCTGATCCAGGAAAACGAAGTTAAGTTTGTAGACCTACGCTTTACCGACACTAAAGGTAAAGAACAGCACATCTCTATCCCAGCCCACCAAATCGATGCCGACTTCTTTGAAGAAGGTAAGATGTTCGACGGCTCTTCGGTTGCTGGCTGGAAAGGTATCAACGAGTCAGACATGGTAATGATGCCGGATGCTGCAAGCGCAGTACTTGACCCGTTCACCGAAGATGCCACGCTGAATCTCCGCTGTGACATCCTAGAACCTTCTACTATGCAAGGTTACGACCGTGACCCACGCTCTATTGCTAAGCGTGCAGAAGATCACATGCGTGCAATTGGCATTGCCGACACAGTACTTATCGGCCCAGAGCCAGAATTCTTCCTGTTTGACGATGTGAAGTTCGCTACTGATATGTCAGGTTCTTTCTTCAAGATTGATGACGTGGAAGCGGCATGGAATACAGGCAGCGACTTTGAAGGCGGTAACAAAGGCCACCGCCCTGGCGTGAAAGGCGGTTACTTCCCGGTAGCACCGGTTGACTCATCACAGGACATCCGTTCTGCTATGTGTCTGGTTATGGAAGAAATGGGTCTGGTTGTTGAGGCGCACCACCACGAAGTGGCGACAGCAGGCCAGAACGAGATCGCGACCCGTTTCAACACCCTTACAGCGAAAGCTGACGAAATCCAGATCTACAAGTATGTGGTTCACAACGTAGCTCACGCTTTCGGCAAGACAGCGACCTTTATGCCTAAGCCACTGGTTGGCGACAACGGCTCAGGTATGCACGTTCACCAGTCACTGGCGAAAGACGGTAAGAACCTGTTCGCAGGCGACAAGTACGGCGGTCTGTCTGAAACAGCGCTTTACTACATCGGCGGTATCATCAAGCACGCACGTGCAATCAACGCCTTTGCCAATGCTTCAACAAACTCATACAAGCGTCTGGTTCCTGGTTTCGAAGCACCGGTTATGCTGGCTTACTCTGCCCGTAACCGTTCAGCGTCAATCCGTATCCCAGTGGTACCAAGCCCTAAAGCACGCCGTATCGAAGTTCGCTTCCCGGACCCAACAGCAAACCCATACCTGGCGTTTGCTGCCATGCTGATGGCTGGTCTTGACGGTATCCAGAACAAGATCCACCCGGGCGAAGCAATGGATAAAGACCTGTACGACCTGCCAGCAGAAGAAGCAGCGGAAATCCCGACTGTTGCTGAATCACTGCAGGGCGCACTACAGGCTCTGAACGAAGACCGTGAGTTCCTGACAGCTGGCGGCGTATTCTCTGATGATTTCATCGACTCTTACATTGAGCTGAAATCTCAGGATGTTGAGAAAATCAACATGACTACGCACCCACTTGAGTTCGAACTTTACTACTCAGTATAAGCAACTGATAAATAAGTTAACCATTAAGATTAAGGCCTGCTTCACAAGCAGGCCTTTTTGCTCTTGCCGTCCGGCTTCAGGCAGATAACTTTACTCCTACCTGTAACCAGCCAAGACCATATCCATGAAGTCATCTCGCCTGTTCATCCTAACCATTCTCCTTACCAGCCTGTTTTCGATAACAACGGTTCAGGCGTCAACCATCTACACCTGGGAAGATGAAAAAGGCGTGGTGCATTTTTCTGATCAGCCCCGCCCCGGTGCAGATACCATTAATCTCAACATCCCCGAACCCAGTAATAGCAAGGCTAATAGCGCAGATAAATCGCAGACGACCAATCCCCAGCCAGAGCAAACAAAAGAACCGGCTCTGCCAATTGCGACCATCAGTCTAATTTCGCCTCTTCACGAGCAAACTGTCCGCAACAATGAAGGGATAATCGATGTATCCGTAGTCAGTAACCGCAAACTAACCAAAGGCCACAATGCCCGTCTGCTGCTTGACGGCAAACCTTATGGCAGACCACAGACCAAGCTCAACTGGCAGCTTCATAACATAGACCGAGGCAGCCATACCCTTCAGGCTCAGTTACTTAAACACGGCAAGGTTATTGCATCATCAGATATGATCACTGTCTACCTGCACCGGGCATCAATACTCAACCGCCAGCCACCAGCGATAACACCCAAGTGATCTCCGGTCCGGCGCGATTTTTCATTCACGATAGCAGGCAGACAGGCTAAACTTGATTGCACCACTATGGTGCACTACTGGTTCATTGCACCAAACTGAACTAGCCCAGACAAGGATGATTATCGTGACTGCCGCTTTTACACCGCTAATTCTGGACAATCTGGTCACTGCAATTCTACTGCTTGATGAAGGGCTGACGATTCGTTATGTCAATCCGGCAGCCGAGCAACTGCTTTCCTACAGCAAACGTCGGCTCAACAATGCCTGTTTTCCGGATCTGTTGCAGCACTCTTCCATAGACCTTGCGCTGATCCAAGCCACCCTGCAAAGTGGTCAGGGGCTCGCTGACAGTGACGTTACCTTTGTCATTGACGGCAGACACTACACGGTAGAACTCAATGCCAGCCCGCTGTCCTGGCAGAAAGAGCTGCTTATCCTGCTTGAGCTCAAACCTATCGACCAGCAGCGCCGGATCAGTCAGGAGCTGAGTCAGCATGCCCAACAGCAGGCAGCCAGAGAGCTGGTACGCGGCCTGGCCCACGAAATCAAAAACCCGCTGGGCGGATTACGCGGAGCGGCCCAGTTGCTGGAAAAAACCCTGCCGGACCCGAGCTACAAAGAATATACCCAGATGATTATCGAGCAGGCCGACCGGCTGCGTAACTTGGTCGACCGGCTGCTGGGGCCTCAGCGCCCCGGCTCCCGACAGGTAGATAACATCCACGTGATCCTGGAAAAAGTACGTCAACTGGTCGCCATCGACAGCGGCAGCGATATTCACCTGCATCGCGACTACGACCCCAGCCTGCCAGACTTCACCATGGATCCGGAGCAGCTGGAACAGGCCATTCTCAATATTGTCAGCAATGCCGCCCAGGCCCTGCACCAAAACGGGGGCGGGAATATTACCCTGAAAACCCGTACTGCCCATCAGGCCCTGATCCACGGCAAGCGCTACCGGGTTGCCGCCAAAATCGACATCATTGATGACGGTCCGGGGATCCCGGGTGATATCCAAGACACCCTGTTCTACCCGATGGTAACAGGGCGTGAAGGCGGCACAGGACTAGGCCTATCAATAGCCCAGAACCTGATTGACCAGCATCAGGGGAAAATTGAAGTTATAAGCTGGCCAGGCCATACCAAATTCACTATCTACTTGCCGATAAAATAACAACCATGGCCAATTACCCTGAAGCCAACGGCATAATAGCCAGAGAGGACGAACTATGAGCAAAGGATTAATTTGGGTTGTCGACGATGACAGCTCCATTCGCTGGGTTCTGGAACGAACCCTTAATGCGGCAGGACTAAAATGTGAAACCTTTGCCAACGCCGACAGTGTACTGGAAGCACTGGAACGCAGCGTGCCGGACGTATTAGTATCTGACATTCGGATGCCGGGTACCGACGGCCTGGCCCTGCTCAAGTCGCTGCACCGGGATTACCCGTCACTGCCGGTGATAATCATGACAGCTCACTCGGATCTGGATGCCGCTGTTAACGCCTACCAGGAAGGGGCTTTTGAGTACCTGCCAAAACCCTTCGATATAGATGAAGCGGTCAGCCTGGTCGAGCGGGCCGTTACTCACAGCCAGGAGCAAAAACGTCAACAGCAACCGGAAACCAGTCCTCAGAATGCCCCGGAAATTATCGGTGAAGCACCGGCGATGCAGGAGGTTTTCCGTGCTATCGGCCGCCTGTCCCGCTCATCAATTTCAGTGCTGATCAACGGTGAGTCCGGTACCGGTAAAGAACTGGTAGCCCATGCCCTGCACCGCCACAGCCCGCGCAGCCATAAAGAGTTTATCGCCCTGAACATGGCGGCGATTCCTAAAGATCTAATTGAATCCGAGCTGTTCGGTCATGAAAAAGGCGCTTTCACCGGCGCCAACAGCGTCCGCCAGGGCCGCTTTGAACAAGCCAACGGCGGCACCCTGTTTTTAGATGAAATCGGCGATATGCCCCTCGATATCCAGACCCGCCTGCTGCGGGTACTGGCTGATGGTCAATTTTATCGGGTCGGCGGCCACTCGCCGGTTAATGTTGATGTCAGAATTATTGCCGCTACCCACCAGGATCTGGAAAGACTGGTTGCCAACGGCGACTTCCGTGAAGACTTGTTCCACCGTCTGAATGTCATCCGGATCCACCTACCAGCACTGAAAGACCGCCGCCAGGATATCCCGCAACTTACCCGGCATTTTCTGCAGCGTGCTTCTGACGAACTCGGCGTTGAGGTCAAAACTCTGCATCCGTCGACGGAAGATATCCTCACTGAACTCGACTGGCCGGGGAATGTGCGCCAACTGGAAAATACCTGTCGCTGGCTAACTGTAATGGCAAGTGGTAACGAAGTCCTGCCGACGGATCTGCCGACGGAATTGCTGACTCCCGACAGCAAAACAACCCAAGAGCAAGGGAACGGCCACTGGCACCACGCTCTCGAACAGTGGGCCAGGGATACCCTCAAGCAAGGTAACCAAAACCTTTTGGGTGAAGCCTTGCCGGAGTTTGAAAAAATCCTGCTGGAAACCGCACTGGAGTATACCCACGGCCATAAACAGGAAGCTGCGAGGTTGCTTGGCTGGGGCCGCAATACCCTGACCAGAAAACTCAAGGAACTCAATATTTCTGCTGAATAGCGAATACTCACTCAATGAAACCAGTAGAAGCGGTAAAGGAGATTATCGGCTTCTACTGACTCATCTCTCATTATTTGATCGCAATTCTTGTGATCAACAAAAGAGCGTTTGCATGTTTATATTATTTATCAGAATATTTGAGCATCAGAATTACAGTACGACGAACTGAGCTTCGACAATGCCCAGACCCCGCCTGATGACATTGCGCTTTGCGGTAATGGCACCGTTTACCCTGCTGATGGTACTGACCGTCGGGGTAATCGCTATTTCCCAACAAAACAGCTATGAACGCATGCTGACTGAAGTCAGCGGCAAGTTGCTCAGTTCCTATACGGCAAGTATCAGCAACGACCTGCGGGTATTTTTAGGCGATCCCTTCAACACCAACCTGACCATAGCCGACAGTATTCAGCGCCACCATCTTTATCAACCACCCAAACTAACCGGACTGGAAACCTATCTCAAAGATGCCATGGCCAGGCTGTACATACACCAGCCGCAAATCACAACCATCGGCTTCGGCAGCAAAGACAAATACTTCGTCGGTTACCGTAAAAATGACCAGCAATTATCCCTGATGCTGAAAGACTGGCGTACCGACAATCAACTTTATATTTTCAACGGTGCCAACCATTTTAGTTCCACCAGCCTGAAACTGGCAGGCTATGATCCGACAAACCGTCCCTGGTATCAGCCGTTTACCCGCAACCTCAAGCCCGGTTGGGCTGATGTCTACACCAACCAGGACGAAAATCTCAGCCTGACGATATCCGCCGTCAGCCCAGTGATTGATGATGAGAGCCAAGTCCTGCTCGGCATGATGGTAACCGACATAAACCTTAATCGTCTCAATGGCTTCTTAAACCGTGAAAGCCGGAATTTCTCAGGCAGTACCTACATCATTGACCGCCAGGGCAAACTGATCGCCAGCTCTGGACTGGCCCCCAATAACCAGCCCGTAACCCAGTTACCACAACCGGATGTCCTGATCTCCGCCAGTCTGAAAATCCTGACCCAACGTCAGCTGACAGAAACAGAAGTTGTCAGTGAATTTCAGTTCGAACATGATAAAACCCGTTATTTCAGCCGTATAACGCCTTATCGTGATGAGTTTGGCCTCGACTGGCAAATCGTTATGATCATGCCCGAAGAAAACCTGCTCGGTCACTTGCCTGAACAGCAAGAAACCGCTCTGTTGGCTGCTGCACTTATGGCGGGGCTTGGCCTGCTTATCGGCCTGTTTGTTATCAAACGGATCACCCAGCCGATAGCCGACATCGCCAAAGCTTCACAGACACTAAGTGAAAAAAACTGGGCCGTGGATGTCCGCCCGGCTCTCAGGCTTCAGGAAACCGATCAGTTGGCATCAGCCTTTACCGCCATGTCTGCCCGTCTTCAGCGCTCTTTCAATACTCTGAGAAGACAGGTGCTCTATGACGACCTGACCGGCCTGCTGAGCCGGGAAGGACTCATTGAGGCCACCAAAAACCCGAATGCCGAACACAATGCCACCCTGATACTGATTGACCTTAAAGCCTTCAGACATATCAATGACAGTATTGGCCATCTCAACGGCGATCAGCTGCTAGTCTCTGTCGCCTGCCGACTGGAAAATATCCAGCCCGACAATGCGCTGTTCGGTCGAGTCGGGCGGGATGAGTTTGCGATTCTGGTCTCAGGGATCAGTCAGCGAAGTGAAGCGGAGGTAATAGCCCGCCAATTACTGAGTACTTTCTACCTGCCATTTATCGTCAACGGTGTTGAAGTCATGGTATCCGCCAGTATCGGGGTTGTGCAGGGAATCCTGCCGCAGAGTGGTATGTCCGAATGGCTCCGTAATGCCAGCCTGGCGATCAATCACAATAAAGGACAGGATGATCAGCCAGTATGCTATTTCGAACCGAAAATGCTGGAAGCATCATTGGAAAAAACCCGGCTGGCAGCCGAACTCAACCGGGCACTGGAAAACCACGAACTGGAAGTTCACTTTCAGCCCCTGATCAGCCTGAGTGGCACAACAGTCTGTGGTGCAGAGGCTCTGGTTCGCTGGCGCAGTCCTTCTCGCGGGCTTGTTTCCCCAGCCCAGTTTATTCCGCTGGCCGAAGAAAACGGCATGATTGTCGAAATGGGCTATCAAATCCTGCACCAAGCCTGCCAGCAAACCCGACAGATGATTGAACAGGAAGACTGGTCACCGGATTTCATGTTGCATGTGAACGTCTCGGTCCGCCAGCTGATGCAGGCTAACTTTGCCGAACAGACCAAAGAGATACTGAAACAAACTAAGCTGCCGGCAACCAACCTGACCCTGGAGCTGACCGAGTCCCATTTGGTCAGCCGCCCTCAACAGGCAACCCAAGCCCTGCAAAAGCTACGTCAACTCGGGATCCATATTGCCATCGACGATTTCGGTACCGGCTACTCGTCGCTGGCTTACCTTACCCAGCTACCTTTCGACAGCCTGAAAATCGACCGCTCTTTTGTCAGCCAACTGACCGAAGGTGATAACTATTCCCCGGTAATCGCGGCCATCATTACTTTAGCCAATAATTTCAATGCCGATGTTGTGGCTGAAGGGGTTGAAACTCAGGCCCAGGCCGAGCAGCTGAAAAGCCTTGGCTGCCACTATGCTCAAGGGTTCTACTATGCCAGACCGCAGCCATTGAGCGAATGGCCGGTAGAACAGGATAGTCCTGTTTGATTTACGGCCAGTTATGTTGCCAGTGTTTTTAATAAAATATTTCACACAAAATTGACCAATTGATTATTTTTTGAGCGACAGCAATTCCATCTTGCCTGATTTCGAGTAAAATACGTCCACTTTAAGCCAACGGAACACTGTCCCAGGACTGATCCTGAACGATCCCAGACTTTCAGGACGAGCGTTCCACTGGCTTAAAGCGAAATAAAACAGCGTCCTGCTCTAAGCAATCCACGCAAACACCATCAAAAATACTGTGAGATTTCCCCATGCTGGAAAGTATTCTTTCATTTAGCGTGGCTATGCCAGCTGTCAATGATATTGCAGCCAATGGCCCGGGCCATTTTGCCGCTGGCGTATTGGCACTAATAGCCGCCGTAAACATGTTTAACGGCTGATAACCCCGTTGATCAAAAAAGCCCTCACGACTCAGGTTCTGTAACCTAAGTCGTGAGGGCTTTTGTATATCAGGCGTTTTTTCTAGCGTCAGATCACGCGAGAGAACTGCTGCTGGCGGGCACGATCGCGCAGGTACTTGTCGAAACACATGCAGATGTTACGAATCAATAAGCGGCCTTTCAGGGTAACCTGAATGTAGCGCTCATCAACCGTCACCAGCTCATCATTGATGAAAGTCTGCAGCAGCTCAATATCTTCGGCAAAGTAAGTTTTAAATTCGACGCCAAAACGCTGCTCAATATCCTGCATGTCCAGCTGGAAGTTACAAATCAGCGATTTAATCACTTCACGGCGCAACAGATCGTCAGCATCCAGCGAAACACCTTTCCACAGCGCTTCGCGCTGTTCGTCCACGCTGGCGTAATATTTCTTCAGCTCTTTCTGGTTCTGAGCATAACAGTCACCAATCATAGAAATCGCCGATACCCCCAGCCCCAACAAGTCACAGTCGCCCTGAGTGGTATAGCCTTGGAAGTTGCGGTGCAGCACACCATTACGCTGAGCAACAGCCAGCTCATCATCCGGCAGAGCAAAATGGTCCATACCGATAAACTGGTAACCGGCTCCGGTCAAGGTTGCGATGGTATCTTGCAAAATTGCCAGCTTCTCATTCGCGCCAGGCAGGTCTGCGTCATGAATTTTACGCTGCGCAGCAAACAGCTTAGGCATATGAGCATAGTTAAATACTGACAGCCGACCCGGTTTCATTGTCAGCACCTGTTTCAGCGTTTCGGCAAAGCGCTCCTGATTCTGTTTCGGCAGACCATAAATCAGATCCAGGTTGGTCGAGCGGAAACCCAGCTGCTTCGCCCGCTCAACAAGAGCAAAGATAAACGCCTCGTCCTGCTCACGGTTAACCAGCTGCTGCACTTCTTTATTAAAGTCCTGCACCCCGATACTCACGCGGTTGAAGCCCTCGGCTCGCAGGTGATCCAGCATATCCAATTCAATTTCGCGCGGGTCGATTTCGATACTGATTTCAGCATCATCGGCAAAATCAAACTGATCGCGCAACAAACCGACCAGGCGGCTGATTTGCGCCTTGGTCAGGAAAGTTGGTGTACCACCGCCCCAGTGCAGCTGACTGACCTTGCGATCACCGAGCAGGCTCGCGCGCTGGCGGATTTCCTGCTCCAGGGCATCGAGGTACTGATCGGCCTTGTGCTGGTGACGGGTGATGATCTTGTTACAGCCGCAGTAGTAGCAAAGCTTGTGACAAAACGGAATATGGACATACAGTGAAAGGTTACGCTCGGGGTATTGAGCGCATGCCATATCAAATTCCGCCGAGGTAAAGGCTTCATGAAACTCAAGGGCGGTCGGGTATGAGGTATAGCGGGGACCGGAATAGTTATATTTTTCTATCAGCGCCTGATCCCAAATTATCTGCTCATGTGACATGACATACTTCCACTAATCGTCTGGGGGAATAAGTTGCAAAAACCAAGTGTGCCATAACCTGGTCGGTATTGTAGATGTTTTACTTGTTCACTAAGCCGAAAATGATATCGGACTCAATGACAGGGGTGTAGGGTATCCCCTCATCTACACTGATATCTTCAGTATAGATGAGGATAATCAAGCACTAAACCACGTTTTCTGATTTATGGCTTCAGTGCCAGAATGGCGTCCAGCTCTTGCTTTATATCGTCAAGCAAACGAGCTTCGGCTTTCATCCGCTCCAGATCAAGCTTCATTCGCTCTTTCTTCTGCAGCGTCTTACGTGCATCACCACGCGGCATATCTTTCACCACATGGTAAAGCTCGGTCATCGCCGGATACAGGCCGGAAAAATCAACCGCCTGCTCGCCCTGCAAGACTTCCATCAGCTTATAAAGGCGGATGGAAATCTCAGACATGTCGCACTGATCCTGCTTACCGGCCTCAGCAATAATGAACACGCTGTCCATGATATTGGCATTGCGCTGTTTAATCTGCTCAGCCTGCTGAAGGGCAGCTCGCTCAAGGAAGGCCTTGTGGCGGGTATGCTGCTGGTACAGTTTAAATAACAAGTAACCGGCATACGTCGCCAGCACGGCAACAATGGTACCGGCCAGTCCTAACCAAAGCGTCATATCCTGCAAGGGTTACTCCTTATCGAATGAATCTTCAAACGAGTCGAAATCCATGTTTTCAAACTGATCCAGCAGATCGTCATCTGAAGAAACACGAGCAACCGGTGCCATTTCCGGCTCATCGTCTTCTTCCAGCAAGCCCAACTGGTTCATCAGCTGCTCAATGCGATCCAGCTTCTGATCTACCTGCTTCTGCAGACCGGCACCCAGCTTCTCACCGGCTTCGATGCGATCGAGCAATACCATCAGCTGAGCATCATTTTCCAGCATAGCCAGTTCTTGCTCGGCGCTCATACGGCGCTCTTTCTTAGTTGCTGGCTTAGTATCAACAATCAGAGGCACCGGCTTTTTACTGCCGATACGCGGGTCTTTGCGCTGACCCTGTGTTCTTGCTTTTTCCACTTGGGCTGCAGAGTGGCGACTACCCGCCTTCTGGCCTTTGCGCTTCTTATCTTTCTGGCGTTTACGGCCTTCTTGATCTAGCTGAGTTACGCTTTTCTCTTGGTATAACGCTGGTCCTTCAGAACCAGGCTTACGGCTTTTTCTTTTACGGGTCATTACTGGGTTTTCCTCAGCAAAATTACATCATTTCCAACAAACTCGACTTCCAGGCCATCACGCTGTGCCAGATAGTGGAAGGTCTCACGGCTGAAAAAGCTCACGTGGGTTGGGTCGTTCTTATAATGCCAGTTCACAAAGGCATCGAGATCTCTGGCTAACTTGGTCATCAGTCCCAGCCATCCGCCGGGTTTCACCATGTCGATCAACTGCCCCCATTCCTTCGCAGGCGTATAAAAATGTTCGATCGCTTCTGTACAGGTGACAAAGTCATACTGCCGTTCCAGCGCTGTCGGCTCATGGGCAAAATACGGATCATAGATCGCCATATTATACCCCATCTCTTCCAGCATAACGGAAAGAGTCGGGCCCGGTCCGCAACCAAAATCCAGCCCGTCCAACTGAGCCGGTCCTAGGCGTTCGGTCAAAGGTGCCGCCAGGCGATCGAGAAAACGGCGATACCCCTGATCTTCCGGGTTATTCTCATGCTGGTCATAAACTGCCTTTTCCTCTTCCGGTGGCAGCAATACATCAGGATCAGCGAAAATCAGTGCACATTCAGTGCAGCGAGAATACGTCCGACGCTTATCCTGGTGGAATGTACCGGCCGATGGGCTATTACACAGCGGGCAGGTTGGCATGACTTTCTGACTCCTGTATCCAGCCAGCCCTCAGCTTAGCGGCGGGGCGGCTTAAATGAAGCCGGGTATCATAGCAGATTTGATGGAGAAGTGTGCACTTTTGCACCACGAAGAATACGGGCGCAGAAAAGAAAAAAGCGACAGGTTTTCACCTGTCGCTCTGTATGTCGCCATTGCTGGCTTTATCCTGTCTAGTCAGTCCTTAACCAGTATGAAACATCCCGGTCAGACAACAATCCTGTTGTTATTAGTGCTTTCCCTGCCAACGTTTATTGTTTTTCATCATCCTGATGAATTTTCACCGTCCTTGCGACAACATCCTGTTGCTACGGTTAATCCCTAACCGGCTTTTCCATAAAGCGTGTTACCCGTCCCGGCAACCCATTTCACCATCCCTGTGGATACACTTTCCGTCGTGTACCTTTTCTTTTCCGTAAGCGTCTTCCTGACGAATCCTACGCGTCTTGCGAACTTCCCGGCCTCCTGGCCAGACGTCCTGTGAATCCTTCAGGCTTCATGCCTATGCCATCATGGCGCTTTCCTATCCTTCGTCGCACTCCCTGTCGACAACGCTTACTTTACGCCGATTCAGGTCTGATACAAGGTTGCTCACTTAAGCTCATTTATTGAAATAATCTTTCACTCAACCTAAGTTGCTGATAAATAAGTAGCGGAATAAAATATCTTCCGCTCCTTTCATCATCATCGTCCGCATCGAATGGTCGATCTCTTACAAACCGTTCAGCTTTTCTCTCTGCTATCGACAATTTTGTTATTAACTTGCAGGACAAAACCGCCACAATGTCTGACTATTTTTGCTCCAAGTACTAAAAAGGCAGCCAGAGCTGCCTTTTTTATTCGATGAGATTGTTAATGGTTTTTCACAAATTCACACAATTAATGCAGCCCACCGACGTACTGAGATAAAGCGGTAATTTCATCATCGGTGAGTTTAGCGGCAACAGAGCGCATCATGGCATTCATATCATTCATGCGCTGACCGCCACGGAATTTTTCCAGCTGCAATTTTACGTATTCAGCATTCTGACCGGATATTTTAGGAAAACCTGACAGGCTGGTTCCGTTGCCACGCGGCCCATGGCAGGCCGTACAAGCAGCGATCCCGCGCTCAGCATCGCCGAAGCGGTAAAGCGCCTGACCAGTTTCAATGGATGATTCGGGAGTCGTATTGTCTGAAATTGGCAGGCCGGCATAGTAAGCTGCCAGATCAGCCATATCCTGTTCATTGAGCGGCATTGCCATCCCGCCCATCACTGGATCGTTACGGCCCTGCTTGCCTCCTGTGGTCATACCCAGCTTGAAATCTTTCAGCTGTTTCTCAAGATAACCGGGATGCTGACCAGCGATTTTAGGGTATTGCGCCATTATGCCGTTACCATCTGCACCATGACAGGCGGCACACGTTGCGGCTTTTGCTTTTCCAGCTTCTGCGTCTCCTTGGGCCCAGGTTGAGCAACTGGCAAGAAGAGTCAATATCAGTGCTAATTTCTTCATGACATTCCGTTTATAATTATTGAGCTTCCAGTACCACAAGTAATGCTCAGTTACATGGTATACAATGCGACCACAAACCAAACATGGTTGCTTATATTTTACACCTTTTCACATAAAAGTAATCAGTTGACTACATAAAGACTTGACGGAGTTAACAGTGAATCAACCTCTCAACTATAGAAATACAAGATTCATCACAAGTGCACCGGACATCCGCCACTTGCCAAACGACACAGGCGTTGAGATCGCATTTGCTGGCCGCTCCAACGCAGGCAAGTCGAGTGCCCTGAACCGCATTACCGATCAGAAAAGCCTGGCACGTACCTCTAAAACACCGGGCCGTACCCAGCTGATCAACATGTTTGAAGTTGTTAACGGCTGTAACCTGATTGACCTGCCTGGCTACGGCTTTGCCCAGGTTCCGCTGGAAATGAAACTGAAGTGGCAAAAGTCACTGGGTGAATACCTGCAGAAACGCGAATGCCTGCAAGGCCTGGTGGTACTGATGGATATCCGCCACCCAATGAAGGATCTTGACCAGCAGATGATCAGCTGGGCCGTTGAGAGCCGCCTGCCGGTGCTGGTTCTACTGACGAAAGCAGACAAACTGAAAAGCGGTGCTCGCAAGCAGCAACTAATGAAAGTGCGTGAAACTTCACTGGCCTTCGGCGGCGACGTTCAGGTTGAAGTGTTCTCTTCTCTGAAAGGCCTTGGCGTTGATCAGGTTCGCCGCAAACTGGACAGCTGGTTCGCCCCTGAGCTGGAGCGTCAACAGGCACTACTGGAAAGTGAAGAAGCGTTTCTTGACGACGATGCCGAATAAGCAATAACCGACGTGATTATGGCTCTGTTTTCAGGGCCATAAAAATTCCCCACCTTCCAGGTGGGGCAACGGGAGAGAAATAGGAGGTTTTTATTTTTGTCCTAAAAGGATCAATGATTTCCCAAACCAACGCAAGTTTTTTATCCGGCTTTTGTTTATTTTTCCATCACTAATTTCGCCTTCCTGACCGTATTTCCCGCCACAAAACATCAACTTTTAAGGCTTTAGCCACAAAACCTGCCTCAATTAGTTTTTCATGCAAAATAAGTAACAAGAGTTGTCTTTCTCCTGCGCTAATTATGGAATTTAATTACAGATTTAAGATATGACAGGTGAAAAAAAAGCCACCCCAAGCAGAGAGTGGCTATTTCATGGATTTGTTGGCTAGCCGGTATCAGACCCGCTACCAATAACAAATATGAACAAGAAGCGTGAATAATTATACCCACCTCATACTAATAATTAAAGTAATTACTCTAAACAAACAACAAAGAGTGAGCTAAGGCGCAAATCGTTAAAGATATTAAACGGGATAAGATAAAAATGTCCCAATTACTCAAATTGCAACAATGCGCATATATTTTCAGCAGAAACTTAAGAACTGCTGGTTAAAACAGCAGAAAAAGAAAGAAAAGGTGGTGTTAAAGAGAAAAGAAAGAGTAAAAAAAGACAGGAGCGAAGAGTTTTGGCGGCCCAAAATAAAAAACGCCCTGGCCAAATGGCCAGGGCGGCTGAATCAGCCAAATCCAATAACGTGAAACAAAAGGTCTGAAAGATAGAACATCTTACCTCTGTACCCTACGCCGTTAACTGTATATCAAATGCACAGATTTTAAAAGACATTTTTGTAGTTTTTTTTCATTTTCTCGTAACTCAATTATACAAATAGTAATTTTCTTATTGATTATTTCTCATAAAAAAATAGCCAGCACTTAGCTGGCTATGATTTAAAAAAGGCAATTTTGCGGTTAAAAAGCCTTAGTGGGCTTGGTCCCAGTTATCGCCAGAACCGGCTTCAGCAATCAAAGGCACGTCCAATTCTGCTGCCGATTCCATCAGACGACGGATTTCAGCCGACACGCTTTCCAGCTCTGATTCCTGTACTTCAAAAACAAGTTCGTCATGAACTTGCATTAACAAACGGACACGACCCGGTTCCTGCTGTTCAACCCACTCATCAACCATCACCATCGCGCGCTTGATGATATCGGCAGCCGTCCCCTGCATCGGTGCGTTGATCGCCGCACGTTCAGCCGCTTTACGGCGCATTCCGTTGCGGGACTTAATGTCCGGCAGGTACAGGCGGCGACCGAACAGGGTTTCAACATAGCCCTGCTCGCTGGCAGCTGTACGGGTGCTTTCCATGTATTCCAGCACACCCGGGTAGCGCTCGAAGTACACATTCATATATTCCTGCGCTTCGTTACGTCCCATATCCAGTTGCTTAGCCAGGCCAAAGGCACTCATACCGTAGATCAGACCAAAGTTAATCGCTTTGGCGCGACGACGCTGCTCACTGGTAACCGATTCAATCGGCAGACCCAGAATTTCCGCCGCCGTTGCTGCGTGGATATCTTTACCGTGTTTGAACGCATCCACCAGCGCCTTATCACCAGACAGGTGGGCCATGATACGCAGCTCAATCTGCGAGTAGTCGACAGCCAGTACCTTGTAGCCAGTCGGAGCGATGAATGCCTGACGGATACGACGACCTTCTTCGTTACGAACCGGGATATTCTGCAGGTTAGGATCACTGGACGACAGACGACCGGTTGCCGTCACCGCCTGGTGATATGAAGTATGAACACGACCGGTCGCCGGATTAACCATCTTCGGCAACTTGTCGGTATAAGTGGACTTCAGTTTGGCCAGACCGCGATATTCCAGGATCAGCTTCGGCAGCGGGTAGTCCAGCGCCAGTTCCTGCAACACTTCTTCGTTTGTCGACGGCGCGCCTGACGGCGTTTTCTTCAGTACCGGCAGTCCCATTTTTTCAAACAGGATCGCCTGCAGCTGTTTAGGTGAGCTCAGGTTGAACTCTTGCTCGGCGATTTCGTATGCCTTCTGCTCCAGCTCATCCAAGCGGGCTGCAATTTCTGCCGACTGGGCACTGAGCTGCATGCTGTCAATCAGCACCCCGGTACGCTCCATACGAGACAGTACAGGCACCAGCGGCATCTCAATATCTTCGAAAACCGACTTCAGCTTCTCATCCGCATTCACTTTTTCGACCAGCAGGTTATGCAGACGCAAAGTAATATCCGCATCTTCAGCCGCATACGGGCCGGCCTGCTCCAGGTCGATTTGGTTGAAGGTCAGCTGCTTTTTACCTTTTCCGGCAATTTCTTCAAAGCTGATCGTCTTATGTTCCAGGTAACGCAGCGCCAGGCTGTCCATATCATGACGGCCGACCACACTGTTAAACACATAAGATTCCAGCATGGTATCGAACTTAATGCCCTGCATCCCAATGTCATAGCGAGCCAGGATGCTGGCGTCGAATTTCAGGTTCTGACCGACCTTGGCCTGCTGCGGATCTTCCAGCAACGGCTTCAGCTGCGCCAATACCCAATCGCGATCCAGCTGAGCCGGCGCATCCAGGTAGTCATGGGCGACAGGGACATAAGCGGCTTTGCCTTCTTCTGCCGCAAACGACACACCGACCAGGTTTGCCGTCATGTAATCCAAACCGTCCGTTTCAGTATCAAAGGCAAATACCTCCGAAGACTTCAGGGTTTCCAGCCAAGTGTTGAATGACGCTTCATCCAGCACCGTCTCATAACCGCTGCGGTCAATCACAGGTGCAACCGGCTTTTTCTCTGCCGAGGCAGAAGCCGCTTTCTCGTCAGCAACAATTTTGCCGTCACTGCCATCCAGCATTTCCGACAACCAGCGGCGGAACTGCAGCTTGCCGAACAGTTTGGTCAGTTCATCGGTATCCGGCTCACCTTTGCGCAGCTGATCCGGTGTTACATCCAGCTCAACATCCAGCTTAATGGTAGCCAGCTCATAAGACAGGTAAGCCGCTTCTTTATGCTCTTCGAGCTTTTTCGGCATGGTTTTCGAACCACGGAAACCAAGCGCCGGGATATCATCCAGGTTGGCATACAGCGCATCCAGGCCACCGATACCGGTCAGCAACGCCTTCGCCGTCTTCTCACCCACACCCGGTACACCCGGAATGTTATCGACCTTATCACCCATCAGGGCAAGGTAGTCGATAATCAGCTCAGGGCCGATACCGAACTTATCCACAACCCCGGCCGGATCCATCACTACGTCCGTCATGGTGTTGATCAAAGTAACATTCGGATCCACCAACTGCGCCATATCCTTATCACCGGTACTGATCAATACCGGCATACCCGCTTTCGACGCCTGAGTCGCCAACGTACCGATCACATCATCCGCCTCTACCCCGGACACCGAGATCAATGGCAGTCCCATTGCTTTGATCACCGCATGCAAGGGTTCGATCTGACCGCGCAGATCATCCGGCATTGGCGGACGATGCGCCTTATACTCAGGGTAGATCTCATCACGGAAAGTTTTGCCTTTTGCATCAAAGATCACCGCTACATGCTCGGTTGCATACTGGCGCAGCATGCTACGCAGCATATTAACTACGCCATAAACAGCACCCGTCGGTTCGCCATCTGAATTGGTGAAGTTTGGTGCCGCGTGATAGGCACGGTACAGGTAGGATGATCCGTCAATCAGAATAAGTGGATTTTCTGGGATAGTTGCCATAAAGATTATTCTTATATCCAGGGGATGAAGGAATTAGGACACTAGGATGCCACGACAACAGGCAACTGTTAACTACTGAATGTTTTCCACCAACCAAGCTTAATCTGTGGATAACTTTGTTAGTATTTAATTTATACCCGTTGATCAGAATTCATAAAAAATAATCAATTTTCAAACAAACCAATACCAATCAACAACTTAAGGCCTAGCGCAAAAATGGATCCTCGATCCTAAAATGATCATTAATTGTGGAAAAAGTTAACAGACCGATCTGAAATAAGCTTTACTAGGTGTAAAATTAGACAATTCTGACCATAAAGGAAGCCAATATGAAGAAGATTGCGGTTATTTTGAGCGGCTCAGGGGTATTTGACGGAACAGAAATCCACGAGGCTGTACTGGCCCTTCATGCGATTGAGCAAGAAGGGGCAAGCTGGCATTGTTTTGCACCAAATATTGCTCAACACCATGTCATCAATCACCTGACTGGTGAAGAAATGGATGAGAAACGCAATGTCTTGATCGAAGCCGCCCGCATTGCCCGCGGCAACATTGAAAATCTTGAAAACCTCAAAGCCGCTGACTATGACGGCTTACTGCTGCCAGGCGGCTTTGGCGCAGCCAAGAATTTGTCCGACTTTGCCTTTACCGGTGCCGGCTGCGAGATTAACCCGGAAGTCAAAAGAGCCTGCCAGGAATTCGCGAAAGAAGAGAAACCCGCAGGCTTTTTATGTATCGCCCCGGTAATGATCCCTGCCATTTACGGACCAGGGGCCAAAGGAACCATTGGCTATGATGCGGATACCGCTCACGCATTTAACAAAATGGGAGGAGAGCATATTAACTGCCCTGTTGATGACTATGTTCTTGATCAGAAGCGCCGTATCCTGACTACCCCCGCCTACATGCAGGCAAGCAGCATCAGTGAAGCAGCCAGCGGGATCAATAAGCTGGTAAAGGAACTGGTAAAATTAGCTTAGCGGGAGCAAAGAGAGTGTTTTTACAAATGACAGATAAAGAAAAGCGGCGCTACTTTGGGGAGCGCCGCCCAGCAGAATTGGTGTTCGTTTTCAGCCCTACACTAAAAACCGACCATAGCTGAAGTACACTGGAAGCAATGTGAGCAATGTCGTGCCTTCAAACAAGGGAGCCGTTTTGCTTTCCTCCCTCGCTGAGTGCAAGTTAATAATAACCATTCTCATTTGCTTTGCAAGCATTTTGTTGAGAATTATTGTCATTTAATTGCCAGCGACTTCACAAAATGTAACCTATAATCTTCAATTCCGTCTTTTTTCTCCATGTGTTCAATGAGATAGCTATTTCTCAGTAACAAACGCAACATAGCCGGAAAACGGTTACGCGATTTCACCCGCAGCTCTTGATACCCCTGCTCGGCTACCCAAGCTTCCTGGGCCTCCAGCAGTGCCTGAGCGACACCGCTACAACGCCCTTCCGGCGCGACGCCACCCAACCAGCTATAGAAGCAGGTTTCAGACAAACGGTAGCCAATCTTCACTCCGACTAACTGGCCGTCTTTCTCCGCGACCAAGATCAGGGGCTCGCGGCCTTTTAGCCTGGCTTCCAGCGCAGCTTCATCAGCAGGAGAAGCAAACTCCTTAATCCGGGCCAGTACCGTTACCGCTTCAGCAATATCTGCCTGACGTATCTTCATCATTTTTCTCCCTGCCGATTCACACAAAAAAGCCGGCTCAAGGCCGGCTTCTCAGTGTAATACCAAACGTTTTAATAATCAGGCACCGATTATTGTTCTGTCGGTATCCAGTCCTGCTGCGCTCCGGCCTTTGGACGAATGGTCGTCAGGCGCTTGATCAGATAATTCAGCAACACGCCGTAGAGCGGAACAAACAGGCTCAGGCTGATGATCATCTTGAAGCTGTAATCCACCAGTGCAATTTCCACCCAGTTTTCCGCCATGAACGGATCCGGGCTGTTGTAGAAAGCAATCGCAAAGAAAGCAATCGTATCCAGAGCATTACCAAAGATGGTCGAGCAGGTCGGTGCCACCCACCACTGCTTGGTCTGACGCAGGCGGTTAAATACCGAAACATCCATGATCTGGCCCAGCAGATATGCCATAAAGCTGGCTATCGCGATCCGGGCAACAAACAGATTGAACTCAGCTAAATGTGACCAGCCCTGATATTCCCCCTGGTAGAACAACACCGAAAGAACATAGGAGATCACCAGAGCCGGAGCCATCACCCGCACGATGATCTGACGTGCCATCGAAGCACCGAAAATCCGTACGGTCAGATCCGTCGCCAGGAAAATAAACGGGAAGGTAAATGCGCCCCAGGTCGTGTGGAAGCCAAAGATGGTAAACGGCAATTGCACCAGATAATTACTTGAAGCAATAACCAGCAGGTGGAAGACAACCAGAATCGAAAGGGCTTTGCGCTGCTGCGCGAATGAAAATTGAGATGCAGTCATGTAAGACCTTTTTGTCATTGGGGGAGAGGGAACCCAAAACACTGCCGCCGGGCGATCAGGCTCGACCGCAGCAACCGAAGCGGCGATTATACATTAACCACTTACGTTGCCCAGCTAAAAATCAAACTGAACACAAAGCAACCGTTTGCAGAGGGTGGAAAGCATTTTTGCCGCAAAAATTGCCAGCACAAAACTGCACTAACTAGCCCAGCAAACGGGCCAGGAAGACCAGGGTTTCCTGATCGTCTGCCGACAGCCCTTCCAGCCACAATGCCGAAGAATAGTGCTCGCCTTTTAACAACAAGCGGCAACCTTCAAAATCAATCAGCCATACATGCAAATCCGCATTCAGTTCCCGCTCCAACACCTGCGCATCAATCCGTGCTACCAATTGATCTGCCACTAAAGGGAAACTGTCGTAATCAAAATCCGGCCCGTCGATTTGCAGCAGTCCGGAGGCCAAATCCAGCTCGCGACAGCTGAAAACAGGATGAGAAGCAGGAGAGTGTGCAGTTGCCATGAAAGGCTCCTTTTTTCAGATAACAGCAGGGCAATTTACAGACATTCTGCCAGCAGAATAACCAGCCTACTGGCATTTCTGTAACTAATTGTTTCTATGGGTATCAAGCAATAAAGAAACTATAGCCAGCGAGGTGTGCTTCGTGTTCTTATTAGCCCCGCAGTCCGGAAGCGAGAAAACGAATACCATCCTTTCCCTTTTTCCGGTCGGCAGGTGAATAAACATTCTCACCAAATACGCAAGCTGTTTTGTAGCGAACTGGACATACTTAGTATGTTTCTTTGACGCATTTCAACCGGACCCAGGCAGTCCGGTTTTTTTTATTCTATTCCCAGCGTCAGATGCTCTTCGATAAGGGTCAGGAAGGCATCGCCGTATTTTTCCAACTTGCGATGACCGACACCGTTCACCGCCAGCAACTCACCTGCTGAGGTCGGCAGCATTTCCGCCATCTCCATCAGGGTCGCATCATTGAACACCACATATGGCGGCAGATCTTCTTCATCAGCAATGGCTTTACGAAGCTTACGCAGCTTGGCAAACAGCTTCTTGTCATAATGGCGGCTAGCCAACTTGTCATTCTTGGCACTGCGCGCGGCAATATCCAGTCGAGGCACTGCCAGTTCCAATTCGACTTCACCACGCAGGACACCACGGGCTTTCTCCGTCAGCTGCAAAGTTGAGCTGCGGACAATATTCTGGACCAGGTAACCGCGATGGATCAGTTGGCGCAGAATACTGACCCAGAACTCATGGCTGTGCTCGCGGCCAATACCATGAGTACTCAACTTGTCATGGCCAAGCTCGCGGATCCGCTGGTTCTGCATCCCGCGCAGCACATCAACGACATGGTTAACCCCGAAACTCTGGTTAACCCGATATACACAGGACAAGGCTTTTTGTGCCACTTCCACCGCAGCAAAACGCTTCGGCGGATCCAGGCAGATATCGCAGTTACCGCAAGGCTCTTCGCGGTATTCACCAAAATAGTTCAACAGTACCTGGCGGCGGCAGGTTTGGGCTTCGGCAAAGGCACCCATGGCATTGAGCTTATGGCTCTCGATCTGTTTCTGTGCCCCGTCTTCTTTTTCATCCAGACAACGGCGCAGCCAGGCCAGATCTGAAGGGTCATAGAACATCACCGCCTCGGCCGGCAGTCCGTCACGCCCGGCACGGCCGGTCTCCTGATAGTAAGATTCGATATTGCGAGGAATGTCGTAATGCACCACAAAACGGACATTGGGCTTGTTGATACCCATGCCGAAAGCCACGGTCGCCACCACGATATGGATATCATCGCGCTGGAAATCTTCCTGCACCCTTGCCCGCTCATCGAATTCCAGGCCGGCATGATAGGCCGCCGCCCGGATCCCGCTCTCACACAATTTCTCGGTGATCTGCTCCACCCGCTTACGGCTGTTGCAGTAGACAATCCCGCACTGCCCTCGCACACCGCGCAGGTAACTGCTCAGCTGTGACATCGGCTTGTACTTTTCCTGCAAGGTATAGCGGATATTCGGGCGGTCGAAACTACCCAGGTAGATATGCGGATCCGTCAGGCTCAGGCGCGACAGGATATCCTGACGGGTTGTCTCGTCAGCCGTCGCGGTAAGAGCAATAATTGGCAGCTGGTCAAAATGCTGTTTCAGGGTACCCAACGCAGCATATTCAGGACGAAAATCATGGCCCCACTGCGAAATACAGTGCGCTTCATCCACGGCCACCAGACTGAGCGGCATATCGCGCAGTCGCTCCATAAATTCCCGGGTCATCACCCGCTCCGGCGAGACATAAGCCAGCTTGACCTCACCGTCCTGCATAGCGCGGTAAGTTTCCTGCATCGCCTCGCGGGACTGGGTAGAGTTAAGACAGGCAGCCGCCACCCCATTAGCTTTAAGCTGGTCGACCTGGTCTTTCATCAGGGAGATCAAGGGAGAGACCACCAGCGTCAACCCATCGCACATCAGGGCCGGGATCTGGTAGCACAGCGATTTACCGCCACCGGTCGGCATGATCACCAAGCAGTCACGGCCTTCGGCAACCGCTTCGATCACCTCTTGCTGACCGGTACGGAATGTCTGGTAACCAAACACATCCTGCAAAATCTGCTCACTGGCCGGAAGGGAGACGGACTGACAAACGGCGGCGCTGCTAGATGACATAAATCGACTCTTTCATAAACGAGCTGGCTATTCTATACCAATCAGATCAGCGATGGGAGCACCACCATCGCTTCGCCGCCCCCAGTTCACACTCGGGAAGCAGCCCGGCTGATAATCACAGGTGACACTGCAAGCGAACACGTTTTATACTGGTTTTGCATATTTTTATGAAAATACATGCAATCCCATCCGCCGCATACGACAAGAGATTCAATGAACGAACAAAACCAGGAAACCCGGCGCGGGGTCATCCTTGCCCTTTCCGCCTATACCATGTGGGGGATCGCCCCGATTTATTTCAAAACGCTCCAGACAGTCAGCCCGCTGGAAATTCTCAGCCACCGGGTGATCTGGTCGTTTTTCTTTATTGCTGCCATTATCTGGATCAGCAAAAGCTGGGGTAAGGTCAGGACTGTGCTACGCCAACCGAAAACCCTGCTGATCCTAGTGGCCACCTCACTGCTGGTCGGCGGTAACTGGCTGATTTTTATCTGGGCCGTCAACAATAACTATATGCTTGATGCCAGCCTTGGCTATTACATCAACCCGCTACTCAATGTCATGCTGGGCATGCTGTTCCTAGGTGAACGGCTAAGGCCATTGCAATGGGTAGCGGTATTCTTTGCCGCCTGCGGTGTCGGGGTCCAGTTGCTCAAATTCGGCTCCCTGCCCTGGGTTGCCTTGGCACTGGCGACCAGCTTCGGTCTTTACGGCCTGATGCGGAAAAAAATCCGTCTTGATGCCGAAACCGGACTGTTCATGGAAACCTGCCTGCTGCTGCCGCTGGCGGCCTGCTACGTGTTGTTCATTGCTGACAGCCCGACATCGGACTGGGCCACCAACCCGATGAACACCAACCTGTTGTTGATGGCTGCCGGTATTGTCACCACTGTGCCCCTGCTCTGTTTTACCGGAGCCGCGACCAAACTCAGGCTATCCACCCTCGGCTTTTTTCAGTACATCGGCCCGAGCCTGATGTTCCTGCTTGCCATTATTGTCTACGGTGAGCAATTTACCGCCGACAAAGGCTACACCTTTGCCTTTATCTGGGGCGCTCTGATGCTGTTCAGCTTCGACGGCATCCGGGGCCACCGCCAAAGCCGCAAACTAGCCCGCGCCAGCTGATAACCCCGGCGGCTTGTCATTATTTTACAAGCCGCCTCCCTTCACATATGGTCTACTGATAAATCTCATCATAATTCCGCTAAGGCAACAAACGGGCAGTACAGGATGAACAAGGATACGGTTAACCATCAAACCACAGGCATTGAAGACATCAGCCTGATTGATGCCCATTACCGCCAGTTTGCCTTCAAGCGCCACTACCACCTCGACTACCATATGGGGTTAATCACAGAAGGCCAGCAGGAATACTATTTCAACGGCACCCGCTACCGGGCAGGGAAAGGGGAGCTGGTGATCATGCCGCCCGACGAAATCCATGACGGCCAACCGCAGCAGGACAGCGGCTATAAAGTTAAGGTATTTAGTATTACCCCGGAGTGGCTCCATCAGCAGGCCGACGAACTCGGCGCCAAAGGACAGGTCTATTTTCCCCTCCATAAGGTGGCCGACAACCAGCTGTTTTTCGATCTCAGCCAGCTACACTGCGAACTGGGCAATCCCCTGTTCCCGCAACTGGCCAAAGACAGTATGCCGATTGAGTACTTCTCAAAACTGCTCACCCGCCACAGCCAGCTGCGGCCCAAACAGGCAGTTCCGCTCGGCAGCAAAGACCTCAACCAGCTGCGCGACTACCTGATGGCAAACCTTGACCAGAAGATCAGTCTAGAGAGCCTGGCCGCACTGTGCGACCTCAGCCCGTCGCAACTGCTGCGCCAGTTTAAAAAAGCCACCGGCATGACGCCTTATGCCTGGTTGGCGCGGCTGCGACTGGAACATGCCATGGCCTTGCTCAAAGCCGGTTACAGCAGTACTGAAGTGGCCTATCGGGTCGGTTTTTATGATCAGGCCCACTTTGTCCGCAGTTTCCGCCAGGCCTTCGGCGTCGCCCCTTCAACCGTCAAGTAACAACTCAATCCACCCGGTGTTAATTTTTTACAAGCGCGGGCTGACAGAACAAGGCAATCTATCGCCTGCAATATCACCTTGCACTACATCGCTTGAATTACATCATCCTGAACCGCATCGCCCGGAAAGAACAGCCATGAACGAAATCACACCACTTATCACCTTACTGACCGTCCACATCCTTGCCCTGATGAGCCCGGGCCCGGACTTCGCCCTGGTGGTACAAAACGCCGGTCGTTACGGTCGACAAACCGGGATCACTATCGCCCTTGGCCTGTCTTTGGGGATCCTGATGCATTCCATCCTCAGCCTGACCGGAGCCAGCCTGCTGATCCACCAGCACCCGACACTGTTTGCCCTGCTTCAGGCCGCTGGCGGCAGTTACCTGTTATGGCTTGGAGCCGGCGCGCTGAAAAACACGCTCAAACCCACGCTAAAAAAATTGTGGAGAAAATCAGAACAGCGGAGCAAATCAGAACAAGCCTCCGAGCAGAGCCCAGAGAAGCCAACCAAGCTGATTGCTAACCGCAAGCAAGCACTGGCGAAAGGCTTTACGACCAACATTCTCAACCCGAAAGCATTAGTATTTTTCCTCAGCCTGCTATCTACCTTGGTACCGGCTCATATGTCACTGAGCGGCAAGGCCGGAGCCATCGGCCTGCTGTGGCTGAGCTCTTTCCTCTGGTTCGCCCTGCTGGCATGGCTGCTGACCGGACAACGAATGCAACAAAAACTTCAGCGCTGGACTCCTTATATCGACGGGCTGTGCGGCATACTGTTTGTTGTTATCGGCGGGATGATCCTGCTCAATATCACCCTGCTGAGCTGATTGGAAAACAAGGCAAATTCTTGATTACGACCACAAAACAGCCATGAGAAATTAGACAGTCCGGCATTCCGCTCTTACGCTTTTTTGTTAACCCCATGGTTGCATAAGAGGAAAAGTCATGGCGCGGACACTAACCCAACTGGCGATGGCCGTTGTGGCAGCCAGCCTGTTTATCTCACCGGTGATCAGTAAGGAAGCAGGCAAAACCACCAACAAACAGACGGCAGATCAGGTAGCTCCGGAAACGACAACCGGGCGAAGTACCCAAACCCTGGTCCGCGGCAAAGAGTGGATGGTGGCAGCCGCCAACCCGTATGCCAGTGAAGCCGGTGCTGCCATTTTGCGTCAGGGTGGCAATGCTATTGATGCCATGGTGACAACCCAGCTGGTTCTGGGGCTGACAGAACCGCAATCCTCCGGCATCGGCGGCGGTGCCTTCCTCGTCTACTGGGATGCCGAAAAAGATCGTCTCACAACCTTTGACGGCCGGGAAACAGCTCCGTTTGCCGCTACACCGCGCCTGTTCCAGACCCCAGAAGGCCAACCTCTGGCCTTTTTCGATGCCGTCGTCGGCGGCCGCTCAGTCGGTACCCCCGGCACTGTGATGCTGATGTGGCGCACTCACCAGCGCTACGGCAAATTACCGTGGCGCGATCTGTTTTCACCAGCCATCAAACTGGCCAAAGACGGCTTTCTTGTCAGCCCGCGGCTTGCAACACTTATCGCCAATGATCAGGAACGCCTGAAACGCTGGAAAGACACCGAAGCCTATTTCTTCAATCAGGACGGCAGTCCGCTTCGGGCCGGGCAAACCCTCACTAACCCGACTTATGCCGATACCCTGACCCAAATCGCCGAACGCGGAGCCAGTGCTTTCTACCATGGTGACATAGCCAAAGATATTGTCCGCACGGTACGCAAGGCGGAAGACAACCCCGGCGTTCTCAGTGCCATGGATCTGGCGACCTACCAAATCAAAGAACGTGAGCCGGTCTGTGCCCCCTACCGCCAGTTCGAAATCTGCGGAATGGGTCCGCCAAGCTCAGGTGCTCTGACCCTTGGCCAGATAATGGGTATGCTCAGCCACTTCCCGCTGGATAAAATGGGCCGCAATGATATCAACAGCTGGCGCCTGATCGGTGATGCTTCCCGTCTAGCTTTTGCTGACCGCGGCCGCTATATGGCCGACAGCGATTATGTCCCGATGCCGACAGCAGGCCTGCTGGCTGATGACTACCTGGCACAGCGCGCAACTCTGCTGAAAGGCGATAACGCCCTGACAAAGGTTGAGCCGGGGCAGCCAGTCTGGTCCCATGCGATGAATTACACCACCGATGAGGCACTGGAACTGCCCTCCACCAGCCATTTCTCAATCGTCGATCGCGACCGCAATGTGGTCTCTGTAACCACCACCATAGAGAACGGCTTCGGCTCCCGACTGATGGTCCGCGGCTTCCTGCTCAACAATGAACTGACCGACTTCTCGTTCCGCACCCACATTGACGGCCGCCCCATCGCCAACCGCCTCGAGCCGGGCAAGCGTCCGCGTTCCTCGATGGCCCCGACCATAGTGATGCGCAAAGGCACCCCGTATCTCGCTATCGGTTCACCGGGCGGCAGCCAGATCATCGGCTATGTCGCCAAGACCCTGGTCGGCCACCTCGACTGGAACCTCGACCTGCAGCAAGCCATCAACCTGCCGAATATGAATAATCGCTTCGGTGCGTTCGAGCTGGAACAGGGCACCGCCGCCGAGCAGTGGGCACCGAAGCTTGAGCAAATCGGCTTCGAGGTCAAAGTCAAAGACCTCAACTCCGGAGTCCAGGCGATCAAAATTGACGACAAACAGCTCACCGGAGCCGCCGACCCGCGCCGGGAAGGCAAAGTGATCGCCCAATAAGCGCTTTAAGGATCACAAACAACGAGCACAAAAAAGCCCGCCGGTATCAACCTGGCGGGCTTTTTCAATATGAATGAATAATTACATCGGCTGCAGTTTCGCGTACTGGGTTACCAGCCACTTGATACCTTCACCGTTGAAGGCCACCTGTACCCTGCTCTGGGCACCGCTGCCTTCAAAGTTAATGATGGTACCTTCACCAAACTTCGGATGCATCACCCGCTGACCAAGATTGAAGCCGGTCTGGTTGAAGTTATCATTCACTTTAGCCTGGCTGAAACGACCCGCACTGGCCGGACGCGAAACCTGTGCCTTCATCCGGACTTCCTCGACAAACTCCGACGGGATCTCGCGGATAAAGCGGGACGGCTTATGGAAGTTATCCTTACCATACAAACGTCGCATCTCAGCATAAGTGATATACAGCTTCTGCATCGCACGAGTCATACCCACGTAGCAAAGGCGACGCTCTTCTTCCAGGCGGCCCACTTCCTCGGTAGTGCGTGAGCTCGGGAACATGCCCTCCTCAACACCGACCATGAAGACTACCGGGAACTCCAGACCTTTAGCGCTGTGCATTGTCATCAGCTGCACCGCATCTTCAAACTCGTCGGCCTGACCTTCACCGGCTTCCAGTGCCGCATGAGAAAGGAAAGCCGCCAGCGGACTCATATCTTCGGCTTCTTCCGGCACCTCAAACTGACGGGTCGCCGTAACCAATTCCTCAAGGTTTTCAATACGGGCCTGAGCTTTTTCCCCTTTCTCCTGCTCGTACATTGCACGCAGCCCGGAGTTGCGGATCACCTCGTCAGTCTGCTGGAACAGCGGCTGCTCACGGGTATCATCTTCCAGTGCATTTATCAGCTCAATGAAACGGCGAAGCGAGTTAGCAGCACGGCCTGCCAGCACCTGCTCTTCCAGCAGGGAGACACTTGCCTGCCACAAAGTCGCGCCGCGATCACGGGCTGCCATGCGGATGGTTTCCAGCGTGCGATCACCCAAACCACGGGCAGGGGTATTCACCACGCGTTCAAAAGAAGCATCGTCATTACGGTTGGACATCAGGCGCAGATAAGCCAAAGCATCTTTAATTTCCTGCCGCTCGAAGAAGCGCATGCCGCCATAAATGCGGTAAGGCAGACCGGTCTGAATCAATGCTTCTTCCAGCACCCGCGACTGGGCGTTGCTACGATACAGAAGTGCAGTCTCATTGAGCGCACCACCCTTGTCCTGCCATTCCTTTATCTTGCCGACCGCAAAGCGGGCTTCATCCAGCTCATTGAAAGCGGAATAAACAGAGATCGCTTCACCTTCGTCACCGTCGGTCCAGAGATTCTTACCCATTCGCTCATTATTGTGGGCGATCAGTTCGTTGGCCGCTTTCAGGATATTGCCGGTCGAGCGGTAGTTCTGCTCCAGGAAAATGGATGAGGCGTTAGAAAAGTCACGCAGGAAACGCTGGATATTTTCTACCTGGGCACCACGCCAGCCGTAAATCGACTGATCATCATCACCGACAATCATGACATTACAATCCGGTCCCGCCATCAGGCGCAACCAGGCAAACTGGATGTTGTTAGTATCCTGAAACTCATCGACCAGGATGTGCTTAAAGCGCGCCTGATAATGCTCGCGGATATGCTTGCTGCGCTGCAGCAGTTCAAATGCCCGCAGCAACAGCTCGGCAAAATCGACCAGGCCGGCACGGTCACAAGCTTCCTGGTAAGCGGCATAGACCCGCAACCAGGTCTGCTCGACCGGATCGTTGAACGTTTCAATATGAGCCGGGCGCAAACCCTCATCTTTCTTACCGTTGATATACCAGGCGGCTTGGCGTGCAGGCCACTGTTTCTCGTCCAGGTTCTGGGCTTTGATCAGGCGGCGCAGCAGGCGCATCTGATCTTCAGAATCCAGGATATTGAAATCTTCCGGCAAACTGGCATCAAGGTAATGAGCACGCAGCATGCGGTGACACAGGCCGTGGAAAGTACCGTTCCACATCCCGGCACAGGAGCCCTGCATCAGCTCATTGATACGACCGCGCATTTCAGCCGCCGCTTTATTGGTGAAGGTCACCGACATGATGGAATACGGTGACGCCTGCTCAATCTGCATCAGCCAGGCGATACGATGAACCAGCACCCGGGTTTTACCACTACCCGCTCCCGCCAGAACCAGGTGATTACCTAACGGCGCAGCCACCGCCTCTCGTTGTTTGTCATTCAGGCCATCTAACAGAAGTGAAGGATCCATCGTTATCTACTGGTTATTTATACAATGCTGATGATTATACCAGCTAAAATTGAGAATGCTTCGAGAACTTCACCGAATGCCTGCGGAATCGGTCACCGCCGACATACTGCTGCCTTGCTGTTTATAAATTCATCATATTCAAACTCTTGCCCTGATTTATTTGATCTATGCTTGGAAAGGCGGAATGTTAACGATTGCGAGAAAAAGTTAAAAAAGAGTGAAATAAAACCTCCCCTCGCCCTTTCTTATGTTCCGAGAGCACCGACAGGTGCCACTGATAATCACAAACACACTGAGAGTCATAAAAGGAAGCGTTGCGAACAGCGCAACCGTCAGCAAATCAAAGAGGAATGAGTATGAAGAAGACAACCAATATCGCCCTGGCTACCGCAGTAACCGGCCTGCTTGCTCTGGCAGGTACCGCAGCGACAACATCGACGGCCGTGGCAGCAGAAGCAAAAGAGAAATGCTATGGCGTAGCAAAAGCCGGTAAGAATGACTGTGCGACCAAGACCAGCTCATGTGCCGGTACTTCGAAAACCGACGGTCAGAAGGATGCCTTCATCATGGTTCCTAAAGGCCTGTGTGACCGCCTGGCTGGCAGCTCAAAAACGTCATCCTAACCGCCCTTAATCCTCCATCATTTGCTCAACTGAAGGAATCATTATGAAGAAGACCAATATCGCTCTTGCCACTGCGGTAACAGGCCTGATCGCCCTGGCCGGCACTGTCGCCACTACATCGACGGCCGTTGCCGGTGAAGCGAAAGAGAAATGCTACGGCGTGGTAAAAGCCGGTAAGAATGACTGTGCGACCAAGACCAGCTCATGTGCAGGTACCTCAAAAACAGACGGCCAGAAAGACGCTTTTATCATGGTTCCGAAAGGCCTGTGTGACCGCTTGGCCGGCAGCTCTTCCGAGGCGAAATAAGTGAACGGCCCGGTAGAACAAGGGATGGTCGGGGTGGGGCTGCGCTCCCCCCACATATCCCAATTCGTGGAACAAAAGCCGGATATCGGCTGGCTGGAAGTGCACAGCGAGAACTATTTCAACCCCGCGTCCACAGCACGCCAGCAGTTGCGTCACCTTGCCGGACACTACCCGATCAGCTGCCACGGTATCGGCCTATCACTGGGTTCCGCCGATCCCCTCAGCCGGGAACACCTGGTACAGCTGAAGCAACTGGTCGATGACATTGAGCCATTTGCGGTTTCCGATCATCTGAGCTGGAGTTCGGTCGACGGCCAGTTTTTCAATGATTTGCTACCGCTACCCTATACCGAAGACGCCCTGGCGCACTTCTGTCACAAAGTTGGCCAAGTGCAGGACTTTCTCGGCCGCCAGATGCTAATTGAAAACCCGTCGAGCTACCTGAGCTTTGCCCACTCGGAGATCCCGGAATGGGAATTCCTTCGCGAAGTTCAGCAACGCACCGGCTGTGGCCTGTTGCTCGACCTTAACAATATTTATGTCAGTGCCTTTAACCACGGCTTTGACTGTAACAATTACATCGCGACACTGGATCCGTCGACGGTGAAAGAAATCCACCTCGCCGGCTTTACGGTAAAACAGTTCGACGACGGCGAAATCTGGATAGATACCCACAGCAAGCCGATCAGCGAACCAGTATGGCAGCTCTACCGCCAATGGCTACAGGTTCACGGTAATATCCCAACCCTGATCG
This sequence comes from Photobacterium marinum, assembly GCF_000331515.1. Lineage (GTDB taxonomy): Bacteria > Pseudomonadota > Gammaproteobacteria > Enterobacterales > Vibrionaceae > Photobacterium > Photobacterium marinum. Next base: position 13,598 of record NZ_AMZO01000045.1, on the reverse strand, counting down.
AATGGGACCTGGACATACCGGAGCTGCCTGTTCTGCTTGCCGAAGCTGACAAAGCCACCACTATCATGATGCAGGAGGCAAAAGATGGGCAAATCTCAATCCCGTAATCTTGCGCTGCGCCAGCTCCAGCAGGACTTTGCTGCCGCCCTGCATTACCAACCAAGTCCGGTAACAGATGAAATAGCTGACGGCCAATTTCAAGCCGAACAGCTGATCCAGATATACCGTAATAACTTCATCATCAGCCTGTCAGAGATCCTGGAAGTGGTTTATCCGAGCGTGAAGGCAGTGGTCGGTGAGGAATGTTTCAGCCAACTGGCCCGCCAGCATGTACTGACCTGCCCGCTGCAACAAGGGAATGTCAGCCACTATGGCGAAGGCTTGTGTGACACCATCGAAAGCCAGCCGGAACTTAGTGCGGCGGTTCCTTACTTAGCCGATCTGGCCCGTCTGGAATGGAGCCTGGATCTGGCTTCCCGTGCACCGGCCATCGAACCGTCTTTTCCGTTCCACAAGCTGACACAGATCACCGAAGCCAATCTGCCAACACTCAAGCTGGTTGTGCCGGAGCCGACATATGTACTCGATTCACGCTATCCGGTCGCCAGCCTCTGGCAGATGATCACCGATGACCAGATCGAGCCGATTGACCTCAACCAGCCAGAATCGGTAATTATCCAGCATCGACCGGAGCACATGGAGGTGCGGGCGACAACCCCGGACGCGACAGCACTGATCCGGCTCAGCCAGCAACAACAGACTTTGAGCGAAGCCTCCGAGGCCATGCTCACCATACTCGGCGAGCTGATCCAGCAACAGTTTTTTTCCGATATTCATGGTTTGCCAAAGGGAGAATGAGCATGCTGAATTTCATCAAGCAAGTTGACGATCTTGCCCGGCGGATTACCGACCCGCTGATCCCCTTTCTATTATTATTCACCCGGCTCTGGGTTGCCTGGGTGTTCTTCAAATCCGGTATGGTGAAATACTCCAGCTGGGACAGCACCCTGTACCTGTTTGAGTATGAATACCAGGTTCCGCTGATCCCGTGGCAAATCGCCGCCTATGCCGGTACCGCTGCCGAGTTGATCCTGCCGGCCTTCCTCGCCCTTGGCCTGTTCACCCGGCCAATGACACTGGCTCTGTTTGCTTTCAATATCACCGCCGTGATCTCTTACCCGCTGTTATGGGAAAAAGGCTTCTTCGACCACCAGTTGTGGGGAATGATGATGTTGGTGAATATTTTCTGGGGCGCGGGTTTATTCTCCGCCGACAAGCTGCTCAACAATGAGCCCAAGCAAAGCCTGCTGGAATAAACTCAATCCCGCCAATCCATAACATGAAGGGATCAAAAAAGGCGATCGATGATCGCCTTTTTCACTCTATGCGCGAGGCTGATTCAGACCAGCTCCAGCAACTGTGACAGACTGTGAATTTCCACATCAGGCAGCCATTTAGCCTTCGGTTCCCGGTGCAGCTCTCGTTGCTGATCGTTATACCAGCAGGCCTGAAAACCGTTCTGTTTGGCACCGCCGACATCGGTCACCAGATGATCGCCGACATGAAGAATGCTGCTTGCAGGCAGCTCCAACGCCTTCGCCGCCAGCTCAAACATATCAGGCTCCGGCTTTGCCAGGCCGTCACGCCCAGCTACCAGTACCCGGTCAAAATAATGCCCCAAGCCGATTTTACCGGCATCAACATTACCGTTGGTAATCGCGACCAAGGGGAGTTTTTGCTTCAACGCAGACAGCACCCGGTGGGTTTCTTCCGGCACATCAACCTGATTACGAACAACCAGCACCCGGGCAACACCGTCATCAGCAGCCTGCTCGGCCTTCGGCCGAGTGTAGCCAAGCTGCATCAATCCGACCCGCAACACTTCATAGCGCCAGCGGGTAACGTCATGGCGCAGCATAGGGTCCTCGGCCGCCAATTCCATCTTCAAGCGCTTCCAGTCATCCCGTTCCACCTTATGGCTGCACGGATGATGTTCCGCCAGCCAGTCATGCATGGCCTGCTCGGCACGGTGGATCACCGGCCGGTTGTCATACAAGGTGTCGTCTAAATCAAAAGTCAGAGCCTTTAACGGCTGAAGATTGCGATAAAACTGCATGGCAGCCCTCTGTTATCTCTGTTCCGCGCTTAGGCGTTATCCCTGGCGCTTGCCCCGCTTGGCTCTCGGGTGAGCCTCATCATATACCTGTGCCAAATGCTGGAAATCAAGGTGAGTATAGATTTGGGTTGTCGACAGATTAGCATGACCAAGCAATTCCTGCACAGCCCGCAGATCGCCGCTCGACTCCAGCATATGGGTCGCAAAGCTGTGGCGCAGTTTGTGGGGGTTGATGTGGCTCGATACAGCCTGCTTCTGCCCCCATTCGGCCATCCGCTTCTGAACATTCCGGTTGGAAATCCGCGTGCCTTGTTTGGAGACAAACAGCGCCGGCTCACCGCTTCCGGCCAAATTGCCACGCACACGCAACCAATGACCAACCCACTCCCGGGCCAGACCGGCAAACGGTACGATACGCTCTTTGTCACCCTTACCGATCACCCGCAAGTCACCCTTATTCAGGCTGACATTCTTAACGTTCAGGTTCACTAGCTCCGACAGACGCAACCCGGCGCCGTACATCAGTTCCATCATCGCCCGGTCGCGAATAGACAGGGGATCATCTTCATCAACACTGAGCAGTTGATCCATCTCATCAACATCGAGGTTCTTCGGTAACGGCCTTGCCTTACGCGGTGCCGATACGCCCTTAGCCGGATTGGCCTTCAGGAAACCTTTATTAACTAGGTAATCGAAAAAGCTGCGCAACGCTGACAGACGCATCGACAAACTGCTGGCCTTAAGGCCGTCACGCATCCCTTTGCTTGCAAGCTGGCGCACCCAACCGGCATCGACTGCATGCCAGTCAGTCACGCCCAGCTCCACCAGCTGCTCAGCCATGGTCGTCAGCTGGCGCTTATAGTTCTGCTGGGTGTGCAGACTCAGCTCACGCTCACTGCGCAAGTATTCGTAGAAACGGAGCAGGGGCTTTTCCAGCCCGGAGGGCAACTGGCTCAATCAAACACCTCACGGGTATATTCCCAGTGATGAATCAGACGGGTCAGGATCAGAGCCAGCTGTTCAACAAACAAAGTGTCCATTGAAGGCTGAAAGTGGCCGCCGTCATTGCTAGCAAAGCTAAGCACCCCAATTGGACGCTCCAGCCCCAGCGGCAAGACGACAAAAGAGCCTAAATGCGGCGGTTCATGGAACAGCAGCTCGCTCTCTTGCTTGCGCAAACGTCCGAGATACACCGGACGGCTGGATAGGTGAGCAACTCGGAAACTTTCAAAAGCCCTGCGCTCGAGGTAAAGCTCATCATCCAGGCTGTCAAACAGGCGAAGGGTGTAATCAAGACCCAGCTGATTGCTGAGCTCGTCCAGGATCGACAATGCCTGGTAAATATTGTGGGTCTGGAACAACTTCTGCTGGGCTCGGGCAAAAATCTCAAACAGCTCGCTGTTTTTCCTTGCCGACCCAATCAGGGAGCCGATTTCACCTTCCAGCTCACGCACCCGGTGGCGCAACCTGTCGAACTGGATTTCAACCAAAGATACGGCTCCGCGTTCGCTGTGAGAAACCTGCAGCTCATCCAGCAGCTCTGGCTGGCGGTTAAAAAAATCAGGATGGCTGCGCAGAAACTCTGCCACATCCTGATCGGTCAACGGGGTGTCTGCCATTACCGGCAGCTCATCCAGTTGGGATACATCTGTCATAATACTATCTGTCCATCAAAGACATGTGCTACCGGGCCGGTCATATAAAGAGGCTTGCCTTCCCCGGCCCAGCGAATATTGAGTTCGCCTCCCGGCAGGCTGACTTTTACTTTGTCATCCAGCAGCCCCTGGCGACGGCCAACAGCGACAGCCGCACAGGCACCGCTACCGCAAGCCTGGGTTTCACCTGCGCCGCGCTCATAGACCCGCAGCCGGATTTCGTTACGGTTCACAACCTGCATAAAGCCGGCATTTACCCGCTCGGGAAAACGTTCGTGGGATTCTAACAACGGCCCCAGCGTTTCCACATCAGCAGTGTCCACATCATCGACCACGGTCACACAATGAGGATTACCCATGCTAACGGCACCGCAGAACAAAGTCTTGTCATCGGCACGCAAGATATAGGTTTTTTCGCTCTGCTTAGCTTTAAACGGAATTTTTCCCGGTTCAAATACAGGGACACCCATATTGACCGTCACCTGATTGTCGTTTTCCAGCTTCAGCACCATCTTGCCGGCTTTGGTACTGACCGAAATATGGTATTTATTGGTCAGCCCCTTCATCCAGACAAAACGGGCAAAACAGCGGGCACCATTGCCGCACTGCTCCACTTCACTGCCGTCGGCATTGAAAATCCGGTAATGAAAGTCGGTTTCCGGATCATAAGGTGGCTCCACCACCAATAACTGGTCAAAGCCGATCCCACGATGGCGATCGGCCAGTCGTCTGATGGCGTCCGGCGAAAAGAATACATTCTGCGTAACGCTGTCCACGACCATGAAGTCATTGCCCAAGCCATGCATTTTCGAGAAATTTATCTGCATGTTGTCCCTTATTTTTATTCTGGCAATACGTGCTCAGACTGCCACAGCTGCTCAAGCGATTCACGCTCACGCACCACGTGGGCATTTTGGCCGTCGACCATGATCTCCGCAGCCCGCACCCGGGTATTATAATTAGATGCCATCACGAAACCATAAGCACCGGCCGAACGTACCGCCAGCAGATCGCCCTGCTCCACGCACAAACCACGATCTTTACCGATAAAATCCCCGGTTTCACAGATAGGGCCGACCACATCATAGATCACGACTTCACCTTCACGCGGCACAACCGGCACGATTTCCTGCCAGGCCTGATACAGCGTCGGGCGGATCAGATCATTCATCGCTGCATCGACAATGGCAAAGTTCTTATGTTCGGTCAGCTTGAGGTACTCGACCCGAGTCAGCATCACCCCGGCATTGGCGGCAATTGCCCGGCCCGGTTCAAACACCAGCTCCAGCTCTTTATGATCTTTCAGGCGAGCCAGCAGCTCTGTCGCATACTCTGACGGCTGCGGCGGCTGTTCATCACTGTATGTCACACCCAGGCCACCACCGACATCAAGGTGATCAATTTCAATACCTTCGGCTTTCAGGGTATCAATCAATGCCAGCAGACGGTCGATGGCATCCACAAACGGACCGATTTCAGTCAGCTGCGAGCCGATGTGACAGTCAATCCCGGTCACTTTCAGATTAGGCAGGCTTTTTGCCAGACGATAGACATCCGGAGCCCGATCAAAGGCAATACCGAACTTGTTATCACGCAGGCCGGTGGAAATGTAAGGGTGAGTTTTGGCATCGACATCCGGGTTGATCCGCAATGAAATCGGCGCCACTTTGCCCAGCTCGCCCGCCACCTCGTTAAGGCGCTCAAGCTCAGGTTCAGATTCAACATTGAAGCACTTGATACCCAGCTCCAGTGCCCGTTTCATTTCCGCTGCCGTTTTGCCGACACCGGAGAACACGACTTTGGCCGGATCGCCACCGGCGGCAACTACCCGCTCCAGCTCACCCTGCGACACAATATCAAAGCCGGAGCCCAGTCGGGCCAGCACGTTTAGTACCGCGATGTTTGAGTTCGCCTTAACCGCATAGCACACCAAGTGCGGATGATCGCCCACCGCCCGGTCAAATGCATGCCAGTGACGCTCCAGAGTAGCCCGCGAGTAAACGTACAGCGGCGTGCCATGACGCTTGGCAAGCTCAGTCAGTGCAATATCTTCGGCCCATAACTGGCCGTCTTGCTGGTAATTAAAATAATCCAATGTTGTCTCTTCCCTGTCCGTTCGCCGTCGTTACTGCTGCTGTTGCTGCTGATCAGAATCTTGCGGCATGTAAAGCGGCCCGCTCTGACCGCAGCCAGTGAGTGCCAGAACACCCAAAACTAAAATTGCTAATAAACCTTTACGCATTTTTTAAAGCCAGTGATTATCATTTCATTGCCCTCTATAATCGCACCAAGAAAACGAAAAGCAATAGGACGCAATGCGATGAATGATACTGAATTTCATAAGTTGGCCGATGAGGTCCTGATGAGCATCGAAGAAGGCATCGACGAATCCGGCGCTGACATCGAATATGAGACCACCGGAAACGTACTGACGCTGGAATTCGAAAACCGTAGCCAGATCGTTATTAACCGCCAGGAACCCCTACATGAAATCTGGGTGGCTTCCAAATCAGGCGGCTACCACTTCAAATACCAGGACGGCGAATGGCACTGTACCCGCAGTGGTGCCGAACTGGTTTCCCTACTGAAGCAAGAATGTTCCCTGCACGCTGAAGAGCCGGTCAACTGGTAACATCGGCTCCTCTTCAAGCATGGTAAAGAACAAACGCAAAAGCCATGATCAAAAAAAGCTAGCCTCAGGCTAGCTTTTTTCTTTTCATTATCTGTCAGCGCATCGACATCATATTGACCGTCGTGCCTGAAGAGGCCGGACGGCGCGCAACCTGCTGCCCGCTCTTGAACGGGATCACCTGCAACTCGCCATTTTCGGTATGCACGATGTCATAGAACTGCGGCAGGTTGAAGTTAATAAAGTTGGCGCTGTAGCTAAACCTGTCATGAGCCGAAGTATAGAAACGGTTAACTCCGTGAACCATTTCATCCTTATCGCCGCTGCACTGACGATAAACTTCAATCCGATTCGCCTCATCCAGAATGTAGATATTGAACCCGGCATCACAGTCTTCGAAGAAGAACTGGATCAGACCCTCACTGGCATAAGAGTCGACAATTTCCGGCGGATGTGGCTCATCAGTCTTCCCCATCACCAGATTCGCCGAACCGTTCAGCTTATTGGTCGAAATACAGCTGTAGAAATCTACCGAATTCTCCAGCTTCTGTACCGACACACCACGACGTTCAAAGAACAGGCCGTGGGTCTGCTCTCCGATGCGGATTGCTTTAAAGCGACGGCGTTTTTCCTGCTCAACCGGCTTCAGGCGCATCTCGATACATTCAGCCACCAGCTGGTAAACCAGGTTCCGGATCAGGCCGCGCATGTGCTTGCTGTAACAGAACACATCCACTGACTCCGGCGGGATCGCATCCTGGTGCATCTTGCCGAGAATGGTCTTTAGCGCATCGAGCATCGCGCTCTCACCACTGAAATTCAGAGTACGCACTTCATTCCAGGAATTCCGGTAAACCAGATCCACACTGCCGACTAGGCACTTCTGATCCGGGCCGTAGCTGAAAATATCGGTGTTTTTGAAATCGAAACGCACCGAGCGGTTCTTCAGCTCTGTCGTCGGGTCATTTTCCAGATTGATAAACAGGCCAAGCTGGCGGATTTCACACGGACTCGACAGTGCCTGCAAGCTCGGCTGCGGACGACGGATCGGGAAAGTGTTGCGAATATCGCTGACCAGCTGATAAAGCTTATCAATGTCCATCGCCGCATCACGTACCACGGTATGCAGGCAGGTTGATTCGGTCAGCAGACCGTTAAAATACGCCCACGCCACCAGCTTACTCAGGTAACGGTTATGGTCGAGTGACGGACGGCCGATAATGGCGTACGGATCCAGCGAATGCTTATACAGATACCAACCCGCAGGGTTAGTGCGACCAGCAGGCACCTCAATCAGCGTCAGATCCGGTTCATGCAAATCCGGTGAAATCTGCGGGTTAAGCAGCGTTACCTTACCCGGCAGTACCTCAAAGGCCGCGTACAGCTTACGCGCCAGAATACTGATATCTTCCGGGCTGATCGCCGAGGTAATGTTATTACGACGGGCAAAGCGGATCAGGTTACGGTAGCTGAGCATCAGAGCATCAAGCAGCTCATTATGCGCTTCTTTAACTTCCTCGACCTTCCAGTCACGGCGACCGTCCAGCTCCTGAAGTACCTCCTGTGGCCACTGCCAGTCAGAAGTCAGTTTCTCCAGCACCTTGCGGCGCCATGGTACCGAGCCAGAAGCCGGTTCACGGGTCAGCTTTTCGTGAGTCTTAAGGTAGAAACAACGGCGCACCAAATCCAGGCGGCGGTGATCGTCGATACGCTCCAGGTAACGGGTAACCTTTTCCAGCATCAGGAAATAGGCATCCATACAATACTCGGTGCGATCTTCGGCAAAAAATCGACGCTTGGCGTCCACACTCAGCAGCTGGGTATGTGGGTATTCCCAGGAATAGGCTTCAAGCAAAATCGCTTTCAGCACCGATTTATAAGGGGAGTCGATACTCTTATACAACTGCCACAGACTGGAGCCAAAATACTCTTCGGCCGGGATCCGGCTAAGGCCACCGAAATCAATCCACTCACCACGGCGGATATACCCATTCCTGGTCAGGAAAGCGATATATTCGTCGTAGCACTCTTCCATCTCCGGCGGCGCCATAAACCACAGAAGCGGCAGGCCGGCCAGTTTCACCGCCGAACGGTAAAATTCATCAAGCAGCAGCAAGTGCTGGCTCGAGCCACAGTTCTCGCCGGTCATCTGCTCTGAAAAATTCTCGCGGAAGCGGTTTTCGTCGATCAGGAAAAAGTTGGCTTCAACCCCCTGGGACATAGCCCAATCGGATACCAGAGAGCATTTACTCTCAAGCGCATTGCGTGCTTCAGGGGTCATATCGGTGCGGATGCAGACCCAGATATCGAGATCGCTGGTCAGACTCTGACCAAGCGATGAAGTACTACCCATGGCATAAAGGCCCAGAATAGGAGACTCATCATCGCTCAGTTGAGGCGTATTAATGACCGACTGGGTAGTCAGCGCACAATCATCAATAAACTGCTGCTGTTGTTCAGTGGCAGTAAAAGCCGCAATACCAACCGGAACCACCTGATCCAAGTAGCCGGGTACGGACGGATGATTGTAGTGAAGCAAAACAGTCAGCAGGTTAAAGACCTGTTCGGACTGCGCATTCATCGCCGCACGGGCACGCTCCAGGCGAAGCTGGTTGAGCTGGTCCAGGCGATTTTTAAGCGTCTCGATATAATTCTGCAAGTTACTCTTCCAAGAGCTGCCTGATTATTAAGCAGCCCCAAAAGTGTCATGGTTAGTGTAGACAGGGTCATACACGTGAGCAAAAACGTGATCAATGTAACAGTTTCTGCATCGAGCGTAAAGTTAATGACGTTTTATGACAAATTATTAATGAAACAACAAACCATCAAGCCGTTCATTTATCGAACAATATCTCAGTATTGAATCCAAATTTATCAGGCCGCCAACGCCAGTATTGTAATAAATTCTTCACCAAAAGGTTATGTGAGAAATATCACATTACTGACAACCCGCCTCAAGACAATACTGCTTCACCGCACTGAGGACAACAAGTGAATTACCATCATCGCGCAGGAGTGGTACGATTACTCTATAAAAGCAAGCGATTTATGGACCTGATTCTATGACCGATAAACCGATCCGCATTGCCACCCGCAAAAGCCCGCTGGCAATGTGGCAAGCAGAATTTGTAAAAGACGCACTGGAGCAAGCGCACCCAGGCCTGGCCGTTGAACTGGTCCCTATGGTTACTAAAGGCGATGTTATTCTGGACACCCCGCTGGCCAAGGTCGGAGGCAAAGGCCTGTTCGTCAAAGAGCTGGAAGTTGCCATGCTTGAAGGCCGCGCCGATATCGCCGTCCACTCGATGAAAGATGTCCCGGTTGAGTTCCCTGAAGGACTGGGCCTGGTCACCATCTGTGAGCGCGAAGATCCGCGTGATGCCTTTGTATCCAACACCTACAACAATATTGACGAGCTGCCAGCCGGTGCCGTTGTCGGTACATCCAGCCTGCGCCGTCAGTGCCAGCTGCGTGCCCAGCGCCCGGATCTTGTCGTTAAAGACCTGCGCGGCAATGTAAACACCCGCCTGCGCAAACTGGACGATGGTGAATATGATGCCATTATCCTGGCCTGTGCCGGCCTTAAGCGCCTGAAGATGGACGATCGCATCCGTTGTGCTATCGCGCCGGAAACCAGCCTGCCGGCTGTCGGCCAGGGTGCTGTCGGTATCGAATGCCGCTTGGATGATCAGCGCGTACGCGACCTGCTTGATGCTCTGAACCATCAGGAAACGGCGACTCGCGTTCTGTGTGAGCGCGCCATGAACAACCGCCTACAGGGTGGCTGCCAGGTGCCAATCGGCAGCTACGCTGAAATCAAAGACGACACCATCTGGCTACGAGCCCTGGTCGGTGAGCCGGACGGCAGCAAGATTGTTCGTGGTGAGATCAGCGGCCCGACCGCCGATGCCGAAACATTAGGTACCCAACTGGCAGACCAACTGCTTGGTGACGGTGCCAAAGTCATTCTGGACAAGCTTTACGGCGACGCCTGATGACAATACTGATCACCCGCCCGGCGCCGGAGTGCCATCAACTCACCCAGCAGCTGCATGCCGCGGGGATCAGTGCCATTGCCCAGCCCCTGCTGGAAATCCAGCCGGGGCAGCAACTCCCCTCCCTGATTCCACAGCTAAATTCCCTGCAACCTGACGATTTTCTGATTGCAGTCAGTGTTCATGCAGTGAACTTGGCTCACAATTACTTGATGTCACACGATGCCAGCTGGCCAAAAAACGTGCATTATATGGCGGTTGGACATAAAACCGCGGCAGCATTAGAAAAATGTACCGGTTGTGACGTCTTGTCTCCTGTCTCACGCTGTGACAGCGAAGGATTACTGGCGTTACCTGCCCTGGCACAACTTCAGGGCCGCCGGATTGTGATCCTGCGCGGTAACGGCGGACGGGAACTGATTTATCAGACCTTGCAACAGCGCGGGGCTGATGTCAGCTACTGCGAAACCTACCAGCGCAGCTGGATTGCACTGGACGGTAAGCAGCTTAGCCAGGTCTGGCAGGCCCGGCATGTTTCATCTCTGGTGGTGACCAGCGGCGAACAGCTGGCATACCTGAGCAGTTTAGTTCCAGAAAGTGACAAGGCTTGGTTTCTTCAATGCCACCTTTTCGTACCAAGCCAACGAATCGCGGACCAGGCTCTCCAGCTTGGTTTCCGTACTATTTCCACCGTGGGAAGTGCCGCCAACAGCGCCCTTTTCACTACCCTAAGCAAAATAGGCACGATGGGATAATCGGATGACTGACAAAAAAACCAATAATGAAACTCCTGCAGATAACAATCAATCGGCAGCGTCAAAAGCAACGGACAAGCCTGGTCAATCGAGTGCCAAAGCGCAAGCACCTGCCGCTGGCAGCGCACCGAAAAAACCGGCAGCTCAGCCTGCTGAAAAGAAAAGCGGCAGCAAAACCGGCGCAATCGCTATTGCCCTGGTGATTGCCCTTGGTGCCGGCCTTTACTACCACGGCCACCAGCAAACCCAAACTCAGAATGCCCAAATGGCTGCGCTGAAGCAGCAGCTGGCCGGTATGCAAAGCCAGCTTGAAGCCGCAAAGCAAGATACCCTGAACCAAGTTGAGAAAAGCCTGCAGCGTACTGACGTTTCCCTTTCCCAGCAGGAAAAATCCATCTCAGGTCTGCAACTGGCCCTGGCAGAAATGAAAGGTCGCCGTCCGAATGACTGGCTACTGGCCGAAGCCGACTACCTGGTCAAAATGGCCGGTCGCAAACTGTGGCTGGAGCACGACACCGCCAGCGCATCGATCCTGCTTGAATCTGCCGATCACCGCATCGCCGAGCTTAACGATCCGAGCCTGACGCCGATCCGCGAAGCCATGCACAGCGACATTACGGCACTGAAAGCTGTCGCCCGTATCGACCGTGACGGCTTGGTACTACGCTTGACCAGCCTGCAAGAAGCTGTACCGGGCCTGCCACTGGCGAATGCCATCATGCCGGAAGCCGAGCCGGTTGAAGAAGCGACAGTGACCACTTCAGTTAATGACTGGCAAGAAAACCTGATGACGTCGCTGAAAAAATTCAGCGAACACTTTGTGACCTACCGAACCCGAGACGGCAATGTACTTCCACTGCTGTCACCGAAGCAGCACTTCTACCTGCAGGAAAACATCAAGTCGAAGCTGGAAACCGCCATCAAAGCAGTATACCGCGAACAGGGTGAGCTATATACCAAGTCGCTGACGATGGCCAAAGAATGGGCTGAACAGTTCTACGATATGGAAGATCCGGCAACACAGAGCTTTATCCAAACCCTGGACAAACTTTCTAAAGAAAGCATCCAGACAAGCTACCCTGCGAAGCTGAAGTCCCAGCCACTTATCACCGATGCCATCAGCGAGCGTATCCGTCAACAAGTGAAACCACTTAGCACAGAGGAGAATCCGGCATGATCAAACTTCTACTGCTGGTCGCTGCGCTGATCGCCGGTATCGTTGTCGGTCCGATGCTGGCAGGCAATCAAGGTTATGTCCTGATCTCTGCCGCTAACCACACCATGGAAATGAGCCTGACCACACTGATCCTGTTGGTGATTGTGCTGTTGGGTGCCTTCTTCCTGCTGGAAAACATCATCAAGCGCCTGCTGTCGATGAGCAGCCGTACCCGCGGCTGGTTCTCTGGCCGCAAAACCCGCAAAGCCCGCCAGCAAACCTCAACCGGTCTGGTAAAAGTGCTGGAAGGTGACTGGAAACAGGCTGAGAAGCTGGTTGTCAAAGCTGCCAGACACAGTGATGCGCCACTACTGAACTACCTGGCTGCCGCAGAAGCAGCCCAAGGCCAGGGTGATACCACCCAGCGTGATGAATACCTGAAACTGGCTGCCGATATTGATGACCAGAGCCTGGCTGTTGCCCTGACCCGTGCCAAACTGCAATACCAGCAGCAACAGTATGAGCAGGCGATGGCAACCCTACAGGGCATCAAACAAGACCACAGCCGCAACCCAATCATGCTGGCACTTCTGAAAGACTGCTACCTGAGACTGGAAGACTGGAAACCGCTACTGGCAATGCTGCCTCAGCTTGAGAAACTGGGCGTGATCAGTGCAGAAGAAAGCGCAGAGCTGTATATCAAAGCCGAGTGCGGCCTGATGGCACATATCACTCAGCAAAACGGCAGTGATGGCCTGATGGGCCATTGGAACAGCCTGAGCCGCAAAGCGAAGCAACAACCGGCCCTGATTGCCTGTTTCGTTAAGCAAATGAGCAGCCGCAATGCTGACAGCGAAGCCTATACCGTCCTACGTGATGCTCTGAAGAAGAACAACGATGAGACGCTGATTGAACTGGTACCGACCCTGAACCTGCCAGACAATCATCCGGCAATCGTCCGCCTGCAGGATCTGCTGCGTTATGACAGCAACAACCCAAGTACTCACAGTGCCCTTGGCCAGTTGTTCATGCGAGAAGAGAAGTGGGAAGAAGCCAAACAACACTTCGAAAAAGCCATTGAGATCCGCCCAAGCATGAGCGATTACGGCTACCTGGTCGAGGTAATGGAAAAACTCAACGACAGCAAGGCCGCTGCCAACCTGTCACGCGAGGCATTATCCCTGGCACTTCCAGCTAAAAGCTAACATAAAAGCAAAATAAACCACTAACAGAAAAGCACCCTTTACGGGTGCTTTTTTATTATTAAAATCTGTCCCGTCCTGAGATAAGTT
>NZ_AMZO01000044.1 GCF_000331515.1 Photobacterium marinum | reverse complement strand
AACCTATTTTAGGACTAGACAATCACCAGCTTAAGTTGCCAAATATATTACTTTGTATCCAAGTGTTAATAGGGGTTTCATCTTGTATCTATACCATTGATAGCATATTGGAGAAGGTATTCAATACCGTCTCGAATCGCTGATTAAATGGATAACACACAATGGATATGCTTCCCTGGCTAATCGTATCTGGCATCGTGGTTTCCGTGATCACCTGCGTTATGACCGCAGTCCTGATCAAAGAATCATAAGCCATAAAAAAGCCTCCGTGACGGAGGCTTTTTTGGTGATTCAAACTGTCTAGAGTCGCAAGGCATCCTTCGCTTTCTGCAAAGCCTTGTCATATCGCTGCACAGCCTTGGCGGCTTTCTTCAACTTTTTATGCTTCTTCTTCGCCAGTTTCTTAAGCTGCTTGGCCTGCTTTTTAGTCACAGTCGGACGAGCGACAATATCTTCATGCTCAATTAAGTCAATTGCAGCCAGATGTGCCTGAGCCGCGGGGGTCAGCGCCGGATGATCTCCAACCTTATGTAACTTATCATCCTCAGCAACAGCGGATTCCGCCTTAACGGCTTTCCTCACCTTCAGGGCACTGGGTTTGCACAGATACGCTTTATCACTGGCCGCTCGGGCACAACTGCTGCATACAAACTGCGGCTCACTGACAATCTTACTGATCACCGCAAACTTATCGGCAATCTCGACACGACGATACTTACAAAGAGACTTGGCCATTTCCCACTACTCCTTCAGCAACCGCTTTTTCTAATTATTGTTTCTATCCTTATCGCCAGCCTGCTATTTCTTATTTGCTCGACTCTTTCATTGCGGCAATCACATAAACATCAAAACGATTCTTCTTGGTTTCTATCGCCATCGACGGTTTTTGTTGATCAAGATACTCGGCATAATCCGGACGCTTAACCACCACGCGCTTGGTCGCCAACGCCAAAGCAGGCACAAGCAGGCTATCAGCATCATTATCGGCACCGACCAGGCTCTGGAACACCCGCATCTCTTTTTTCACCAGCGCCGATTTCTTCTTATGTGGATACATAGGATCCAGATACACCACATCCGGCGCCTCGAAATCCGCGTCTGCTGCCAGTTTATCCAGCGCATCATGGCTTGATGCATGAAGCAGGCTCATACGCTCAGTCACCCAGCCGCCGATTTCCGGATCCTGTTGCGCCCGGTGCAAACCATCATCCAGCAACGCCGCCACAACAGGGTGGCGTTCCACCATCTGAACCTTACAGCCCAGTGAAGCCAGCACAAAAGCATCACGCCCCAGCCCGGCTGTTGCATCAACTACGGTTGGCGTCACTCCACCTTTCAGGCCGACTGCTTTGGCAATCGCCTGACCGCGACCACCGCCGAACTTACGACGGTGAGCCACTGCACCACCGGCCAAATCGACGTAAACCGCACCAAGTTTAGGCTCATCCAGCTTGCGCAATTCCAGCCGTTCAGCCGTCAGCACCAGGGCAAACGCACTCTCGTCATCATGGCTGAGCCCCCAACGCAAGGCCAGTTCATCCAGCTCATGCTGGCGTTCAGGAATTTCACAAATCAGGGCTAGTTGCACAGAGTTCTCCGGTTCAGAAACAACAGATACCGCATCATCACCACAAAGGTCAGCGGCAGACAGGGGCGGAATTATAGCACTGCCTCTGGCTCGTAATGCAACTCAGCAACCAGCTCTGCCAGCGGCTTCGGACGACCAAACAGATAACCCTGAGCATAGTCGACACCAAGCACATTGAGTCGCTGCAAAATCGCATCATTTTCGACAAACTCAGCCACAGTCTTTTTGCCCATCTTCTTGGCCAGCTCATTGATCGCTTTAACCATGGCAAAATCCATTTCATCTTTAGCGATATCACGGACGAAAATCCCATCAATCTTGATGAAATCAACCGGCATTCGTTTCAGATAGCCAAACGAGGACAACCCGGTACCAAAATCATCCAACGACAGCAGACAGCCCAGCTCCTTGAGCTGAGTAAACAACATAATGGCCTCACTCAGATTGCCAATCGCCGCGGTTTCAGTAATTTCCAGACATAACTTATGGGTCGGCAACCCGGAGCTGCGGATTTTATCAATCAGGAAGTAGACAAAATCGCGATTCCCCATCGACTGCCCTGACAGGTTGATAGCACAAAGCCCCAGCTTCTCCACCGCCTGCGGATGAGCCACCAGCCAGTCAATCACTTCATTGATAACATAGCGGTCGATCAGGTGTGCGAGGTTATAACGCTCTGCCGCTGGCATAAACAGCCCCGGCGAGACAATCGAGCCGTCCCGATCGCGAATGCGCACCAGAATCTCATAATGTTGCTTATTACTGACCACAGACAATGGAGTAACCTGTTGGGCGAATAATTCCAGACGGCGGTCGGCCAGCGCTTCGCGGATCAGGTTCACACACTCCATTTCCAGCTCGCGGCGCTTCAGCTCTTCATCATCAGGATGATACAGATGCAGGCGATTCCGTCCTTCATCCTTCGCGGCATAACAGGCGGTATCGACCTGAGCATGCACCTGCTGCGGCGAGCCGGCAGTATGATCAATCAAGCGAATACCTATCGACCCGCTGAAATTAAACCGGGTGTTCTGCCAGTAAAATTCCGCCTCTTCCAGCACCAGAAGAACCTCGGTACCAAATTTTACCGCTTCAGCCTGACTGCAGTTATGCAGGATAATGGCAAATTCATCACCGCCAAGGCGCGCCAGCGTTGCCTGGCTCGGCGTAATCCCCCGCAGCAGCAATGCCACCTGTTTTAGCGCCTCATCACCGGCTTCATGACCGGCGGTATCGTTAATCACCTTGAACTGGTCAAGGTCGATATACAGCATCGCATGACGGGCATCCTGCTCCCGGGCTTCCTGCAGGGCGGTCTCCAGCTGCTTTTCAAAATGGTTGCGGTTATATAAATCAGTCAGGAAATCATGGTTGGCCTGATAAGCCAGCTTGGCTTCCAGTTCATAGGTTGCCGTGACATCCTCACCCACCAGCAGCAGCTGTTGTTTAAGTTGGGCAGAACGGATGGTTTCGCGGATCCATACCGTTTTGCCATCGGCACAGCGGTAACGCACCTTGCGGCGCCAGACCTGCTGCTCATCAGGTTCACGGACTCCGGAAATATACTGCTGCGGTACCGGCACATCATCGTAATAGAATTCCGTCACCTTATGGCCCAGCAGCTCGCGCTTGTCGTAACCGAGCAGATCAGCTGCAAACTGGTTAACCGATTGAATTCGGGCCTTGTTATCCAGTGCCAGCAGGATCACCGGCTGCTGTTCATACAATACCCGGTAGCTGACTTCCCGTTCACGCAGCTTCTCTTCCATCTGGTGGCGGGAAGTAACATCACGGGCTTCAAACAACAGCTGCTCCTTTTCACCTTCCGTGCTTGGCATCCGCTTCATGGCGATATCCAACACCCGCCAGCCGTCATCAATGCTTTGCACTTCAACTTCAAAACGTACCCGCTGCTGCTGCCAGGCCGATTCAAATGCCTGGCTCAGTGATAATGTCGCGCCCTGATTCCAACACAACCAGCGCCATAGCGGTCGGTCATATTTGATCACCGAGCGACCAACCAGGTTTTGCAACGCGAGGTTGCCCGAAATCAGCACCCCGTTGTCATCAAGCAAACCGATATACTGGAAGCTCTGGTCAAACACCCCTTCAAACAGTGCCCGGCTGCGCTGCAGTTTCTGCTCGCCTTTGTGCAGACGACGAATGATAAAGCCCAGCAAAACAATAATCGCGCTCATTACCACCACGGCCATACTAAGAGCCCATAACTCTTTCTGGTAGCGATCGAGCCAGCTCTGCGGCTTATTGATATACACAATATCATCACCGTCTACGGTCAGATCCCAGCGACGCAGAGCCTGATAGTTGAACGTTTCCTGGCCCGGGGTATGAACGAATACCGGCAGCTCACGGATGCCGCCATTGATGATCGCCGCCAACAATTGGCCTGCCAGGCGACCAGTCTCGACCCCGTCGGTGATCACCCCGCCAAGCACGCCGTGTTTGAGCATGAACTGGTATGACACATAAATCGGTGCGGTGGCATGCTCACTGAGCGACTCAAGAAAAGCTTCACAGGCCATGTACTTACCGCTGCCGTCCTGGAAGTAGCTCAGAAACATGATGGCTGAGTCGTCGGGCAGATCCGCGACCTGCTCAAAGACTTCATCAAAACTTTGATTGGAGAAACGATGGAACACGATACCGGAAGGGTTCATCGCCATATAACGCTCCACCCCCTGCCACAACGCCTCGCCGGTGTAGGTTTTATCCGCAATGATATAAAGATGTTTCAGATCCGGCTGAAGTTCCATTGCCAACTGAATATTATCCGCAGCATCAATCGTATCGAGTACCCCGGCGATCTGGTGCAGGCGGTTATACTTTTCCGGCAGGTATTTGTTAACCCCGGCCACAACCACCGGCGTATCGCCGATTTCATCGGCCAACTGATTCACCAGCCAGAGCGCGTTATCGTCGGTCGCGACTATCGCCCGGTACTTTTCATTCGCTAGCTTGGTACGGTAAATATCGAGGAGTTTGTTGAGGTAATTTTCGGACTGGTAGCGCTTACTGTCCATGTAGCTGACATGGAGCGGAATGTTCTGATCCTCGGTTGCCGACTCCAGTCCCACCTGCAGGGCATCCGTCCAGCCCATACCACGGTGGTAAGAGTGGATCACCAGGGTATCTTTAACCTGAGCAAAAACAGGGGCCGCTAGCAGCGCAAGAAGTAAAGCAAGAAACCGCATAAAATGAAAAAGATCCTGTCGTTGAAATCCCCTGCTACTCCGGCCATACAACCGACACCAGCCTTCCTTGCAGTGTTCGCGGGTCATTATTTTTAGGTACTTGAGCGTGCTCAGTATAAGATATGAGCAGTGTTCTATAAACAAGGGAATCAATAAAACCATGACCCAGCCACCACGGATTGATGATCTAGACCGCGATATCCTCAATGCCCTGATGAACGATGCCCGAATCCCTTATGCCGAAATGGCCAAGCGCTTCAATGTCAGCCCGGCAACCGTGCATGTCAGGGTAGAAAAGATGCGCGCCGCCGAAATCATTACCGGCACCGAAGTGGTCGTGAACCCGAAGCTGCTCGGCTATGACGTTTGCTGTTTTATCGGTATTAACCTAAATGCAGCACGTGACTACCACTCCGCCCTGGAGAAGCTGAACAGCCTCGACGAAGTTGTGGAAGCCTACTACACCACCGGCGCCTACAACATTTTCGTTAAGCTGATGTGTAAGTCGATCGAAGAGCTTCAACATGTACTGATCGACAAACTGCAGGCTATCGACGAAGTTCAGTCGACTGAGACCCTGATCTCGCTGCAAAACCCGATCAACCGCAATGTGAAGCCATAAAACAGCACGAGAATCCGGAAAATCAAAAGCCAAAAATAAAGGGTTGGAGCCAAGGCACCAACCCTTCTTTCACCGGCTATGAAACCGATGCAGTTTAGCTAGATTACTCAGCGCTGCTGTCCAGCTCAGCTTTACGCTGTGCGGCATCTTCTGCCAACCACTCAGCCACAGTCTTGGCAAAGTAAGTCAGGATACCGTCAGCACCGGCACGCTTGAAGCAAAGCAGGGATTCCATGATGGTTTCGCGCTCTTTCAGCCAACCATTCTGGATTGCCGCCATGTGCATCGCATACTCACCGGATACCTGGTAAGCAAAAGTCGGCACCTGCAGTTCGCTCTTCACGCGGCGAACCACATCCAGGTAAGGCATACCCGGCTTCACCATTACCATGTCCGCACCTTCGTTAACATCCATCGCCACTTCGTGCAGCGCTTCGTCACTGTTGGCAGGATCCATCTGGTATGTCTTCTTGTCACCGCCTTTCAGGTTACCCGCTGAACCGACTGCATCACGGAACGGGCCGTAGTAGTTCGACGCATACTTGGCAGAGTAAGCCATGATCTGGGTGTGGATGTAACCGGCTTCTTCCAGAGCTTCACGGATAGCACCAATACGGCCGTCCATCATGTCTGACGGAGCAACAACATCTGCACCCGCTTCGGCGTGAGACAGAGCCTGCTTAACCAGCACTTCAGTAGTGATGTCATTCATCACATAGCCGTCTTCGTCAATGATGCCGTCCTGACCGTGAATAGTGAACGGGTCCAGAGCCACATCAGTAATGACACCCATTTGCGGCACATGCTCTTTCAGCAGGCGAACCGCACGCTGAACCAGACCTTCAGGGTTGTAGGCTTCGGCGGCACAGGTGCTCTTGAAATCCTGGGAAATCACCGGGAACAGCGCGATGGCAGGAACCCCCAGCTTCGCCAGATACTCAGCTTCCTTCAGCATGAGATCAAGGGACAGGCGTTCAATACCCGGCATCGAGTCAACCGTTTCGCGGCGATTCTTCCCCATAAGGATGAACATAGGGTAGATCAGATCATTCACAGAAATCTGGTTTTCCGCCATTAGTCGGCGGCTAAAATCATGCTTACGCATGCGACGCATACGGCGTGCCGGAAACGCGCCCTGGATGGATACAGACACTGCATACTCCTTGTTGGGTTGATTCGCTTTTTGCATATGATACCACTCCGACCGGACTTAGGCTGCCCGGATTGCAAAAAACGCCTGAGTTGTTGCATATGAAGCGGCCATCAGCTCCACCGGATCCTGATTACGGCACTCGGCAATCACAGTTGCGATATGCGGCAGAAATTTTGGCTCATTGCGGCTCGACTTAGGTTTAGGACGGTAATCCCGCGGCAGCAGGTAAGGGCAGTCGGTCTCAATCATCAACCGGTTATCCGGAATATAACGCACAATATCGCGCAGTTCAGTGCCCCGGCGCTCATCACAAACCCAGCCGGTAATGCCGATATGCAAATCCAGCGCCAGGCAGTCACGCAGCTCGGCTTCAGTACCGGTAAAGCAATGCAGCACAGCGGCCGGCAGTTTGTCACGCCACGGCTTTAAAATCGCCATAAACCGTTCATGGGCATCACGGCAGTGCATGAACACCGGCATGTTCAGCTCAGCCGCCAATGCCAACTGGGCTTCAAATACCGCTTCCTGCTGCGGACGGGGAGAAAAATCACGATTAAAATCCAGCCCGCACTCACCAATCGCCACCACTTCAGGCTCAGCCGCCAGGCGGCGAATCTCAGGCAGGGATAAATCCTCGACTGTCTTGGCATCATGCGGGTGAACCCCGGCAGTGCTGTAACAATAGTCCGGCCAATTGCGAGCCATTTCCTGCGCCTGAATACTTTCTTCAATACAGGTACCGGTCAGGATCAGCCCTTCAACACCGGCTTCCTTCGCGCGGGCAATGACCTCATCACGATCCTTGTCAAAACGACTGTTGGTTAAGTTCACCCCGATATCAATCATCTGGTTATCCGTCTCTTTATACTCTCAATTCATAAAAAAACCGGCCAAAGGGGCCGGTTTTTCTGTAACTTACTTGGCTTAGTGCTCGTCGTGACCTGCCGTTTCAGTTTCATCCTCTTCTTCCTCGCGAATGTAGAAGCGAGAGAAGAACAGGCCAACCTCAAACAGCAAGCACATAGGTATTGCCAGCAATGTCTGTGAAATAATGTCCGGTGGCGTCAGCAGCATACCAACAACAAATGCAGCCACAATAATGTATGGCCGCTTCGTTCTCAGGCTCTGCGGATCAGTCGCCCCTGTCCAGCACAGCAGAATAATGGCAACCGGAATTTCAAACGCAATACCGAACGCCATGAACAGTGCCAGAACGAAATCCAGGTAACTGGCAATATCAGTGGCTACCTGCACCCCTTCCGGGGCAATACTGGTAAAGAAACCAAATACCAGCGGGAAAACCACAAAATACGCAAATGCCACACCAGCGTAGAACAGCAGCGAGCTGGAAAACAGCAACGGCATGATCAACTTACGCTCATGCTTGTACAAGCCCGGAGCAATAAACCCCCAAACCTGATACAAAATCATTGGCACAGCAATAAACACTGAGGTAACCAAAGTGAGTTTTATTGGTGTGAAGAAAGGCGATGCCACATCCGTTGCAATCATCGTCGCCCCTTCAGGAAGACGCTCGACCAGCGGGGCCGATAAGAATGCATAGATGTCGTTGGCAAACCATACCAAACCAAGAAAAACCACTATTACACTCAAAATTGAACGCAGCAGCCGGTTACGCAGCTCTACCAGATGGCTGAATAACGGTTGCGTGTCTTCGACTGTCGACATAGTGATGTAATTTAATCCTGCTTTTGAGAAGTCGTTGCTGAGGTTTGCTCGTTATTACCGGCATAAGGACGCTGGACGTCCGCGGCGGCTTTTTTCAGCTCATCGACAGAGTTCTGCAGATCAGGGGATAAATCCTGCATGCCCATTTGCTCGGCCTTTTTCAGATTTTCCTGCAATTCCTGAATCTTCAGCTCCTGCGAAATTTCATCTTTGACCGAATTAGCCATATTACGAGCAGCGCCAACCCAGCGCGATACCGAACGGATCGCGACTGGAAGGCGTTCCGGCCCCAGTACAACCAATCCCACCACAGAGATCAGTATTAACTCCCAGAACCCGATATCAAACACGCGTTAAACCTGCTCTTTGTCTTTCTGGCTCTTCTGAGCCTGCTCGTCTTGCTGGTTGTCAGCCAGTTTCTTCTGATCGAAATCCGCATCAGCGTCTTTCTTGGCTGCCGGCTCTTCGTCACTGATAGCTTTCTTGAAGCCCTTCACAGCTGAACCCAGGTCACCGCCCAGTGTGCGCAGTTTCTTGGTTCCGAAAAGAAGGACAATGATCAGTGCAATGATTAGCAATTGCCAAATACTAATACCACCCATGCTTGTTTTACCTCAGCTCATTGTGGTTGATAACAAAAACGATATGTGTTGGCAGCATACTTTACCTGCTATTTTCGGCAAGCACGCCACCCTAGTAACCAAAACGTGACCCCTGTTGCGGCGGAAACCGCCGGATAAGTTTCAATATGATTACTAAAAAGTATGGCAGAACATACAACCAGAGTTGCACCAATGCCAAAATAGAACCTTGCATGGTTCTGATAACGCCGACTTTCCATGAAATTTTCGAAAAGAGTGTCGACGCGCTGATTCAGGGCATTACTCTGACGCAAACTGTCATAGAGCAGCTCAGGCAATTCAGGCAATTTTTCTGCCCAGAACGGCGCCCGGCTTTTTACACCATCAATCACCGCCTGCGGACCGACCTGGCGCGACATCCAGTCTTCCAGGAACGGCTTGGCGGTATCCCACAGATCAAGCTGTGGATACAACTGGCGACCTAATCCTTCCACGTACAGCAGGGTTTTCTGCAACAATACCAGCTGTGGCTGCACTTCCATATGGAAGCGACGCGCAGTATTGAACAGGTTCAGCAGCACATGTCCGAACGAGATCTCTGCCAGCGGCTTTTCGAAAATCGGCTCGCACACCGTACGGATCGCGAACTCAAACTCGTCGACATTGGTATCTTGCGGTACCCAGCCGGAATCTACGTGTAGCTCAGCGACTTTTCGGTAGTCGCGATTGAAGAATGCCAGCAGGTTTTCCGCCAGATAACGCTTATCTTCACGGTTCAATGTGCCGACAATACCACAATCCAACGCAATCCACTGCGGATTGTGCGGATTTTCACGGGCAACAAAAATATTCCCAGGGTGCATGTCGGCATGAAAGAAGCTATCACGGAATACCTGCGTAAAGAAGATGGTGACGGCATTTTCTGACAACAACTTCATGTCAGTGCCGTTGGCCACCAACGCTTCGACATCAGAAACCTGAATGCCGTAGATGCGCTCCATCACCAGCAGCCGCTCGCTGCTGAGGTCGGTATAAACCTCCGGCACATATAGCATTTCGCTGTCTTCAAAGTTACGACGCAGCTGAATGCCGTTCGCCGCTTCGCGCATCAGGTTCAGCTCATCCAGCAGGGTTTTCTCATATTCCTGCACCACTTCAACCGGGCGTAAGCGACGGGCTTCCGGCATAAACCGCGACAAGATGCGGGCCATGCGGTACATCAACTTAATATCGGCCTGGATCACCGGCAGGATATCCGGGCGGATAACTTTCAGCACTACCTCACGACCATTTTCTTTCAGCGTGGCGGTGTGTACCTGGGCAATCGACGCTGATGCCAGCGGCGTTTCATCAAAGTCATCAAACCACTTTTCCAGCGGCCCGCCCAGTGATGCTTCCATATGCTGCTTGGCCAGCTTGCCGTCAAACGAGGCCACCTGGTCCTGCAACAATGCCAGCTGATCGGCAATATGCGGCGGGAACAAATCCCGGCGGGTCGACATCATCTGGCCGAACTTGATCCACACCGGACCCAGTTCCTGCAATGCCAGACGCAGGCGCTCGCCCAACGGCTTTTCCGGATGTTCGTTCTTGATCCAAAACAGCGACTTACGTGCCGTCTTCGGCAACTCGGCCCGCGGATCATCGGGTATCAGCTCATCCAGCCCGTAACGGAGCTGAACTTTGGTGATTTGGTATAAGCGTTTGAATTCCGAATGTCTCATCATGCTCAGCTTTGCCCTAGCAGTGTATTAAGGCGAGCTTCAAAACGAGCCACATCAGATTTCAGGTCGTCAACCTGATCGGCAAAATGGGCAATTTCCAGTGCCTGCGGCGCCAACTTCCACTCTTCAGTGACCACTTCCGCCAGATCCCGCTGACGATTTTCGACGCCCTTGCGGATTTGCTCTGCGCCATTTTTCAGGCCGCTGACCAATGTATGCGCCACGATATCACCGGTATATTGCGACAGTTTCTCTTCAACATCCGGCTTCAAACCGCTCAGCAGCGCAGAAAACTGCTGCGCCAGCTGAATATCGCCATCCAGGGCCAGTTTGTCCGCCTTGATCAATTGAGTCAGATTGGCCTGCTGGCGCAACTCAGGTAATACGGTCAGGTTCAGAGCCAGCCGACAATCAACGTCGCCTTCATAAGCCCCCAGCACGTCAATCTGCTGGCTGAAAACGAAGGTCAGCGTTTTGCCGAACTCATTGATGGTGACGCTGATCACCTTGCCGCGCAAACGCCCCAGCCGACGCTGACTCTCAGTATCGTCCTTCAGTAGTGTGTTTAGCGAGGTTTCGACCGCGCCGGTCACAAAAGCATCGAATGGCATAATGTCCTCAGAACTTGTAGCCTCGGTGCAGAGCAACGATGCCACCAGTCAGGTTGTAGTATTGGGTCTGTTCGAAGCCGGCATCCTTCATCATCCCTTCCAGCGTGTCCTGATCTGGGTGCATACGGATGGATTCAGCCAGATAGCGGTAGCTGTCGGCATCATTGGCGATCAGCTCACCCATCTTCGGCAGCAGGTGGAACGAATAGGCGTCATAGACTTTTGACAGCGGCTCCAGAACCGGCTTGGAGAACTCCAGCACCAGCAGGCGGCCGCCCGGCTTCAGCACTCGGAACATCGAACGCAGCGCTTTGTCTTTATCGGTCACATTACGCAGACAGAAACTAATGGTAATACAGTCGAAGTAATCGTCCGGGAAAGGCAGCTCTTCAGCGTTAGCCTGTACGTAAGAAACGTTACCAACCACACCGATATCACGCAGCTTGCTACGGCCGACTTTCAGCATTGAGTTATTGATATCTGCCAGCACCACATGACCGTCATCACCGACGATACGTGAGAATTTAGCAGTCAGATCGCCGGTACCACCACCCAGGTCCAACACACGATGACCTCGGCGTACACCACTGCAATCAATGGTAAAGCGCTTCCATACACGATGGATGCCAAACGACATCAGATCATTCATGATGTCATACTTCGTCGCCACGGAGTGGAACACTTCCGCAACCATATCCGCCTTTTCGTCTTTAGCTACTGTCCGGTAGCCAAAATGGGTCATATCTTGTGTGGTGTCCGTCATGTTCTATCTATCATCCTATATCTCTATAATTACTGGCTTAGTGTACTTGATGGCCGGGCTTTGCTCAAAGCACTACGGCAAATCATTTGCCGCAGAAATGGCAGCCGGTGACGATGCCGACACTTTCGCTGCCGGGCCCTCCAATTCAATCTGTGAACGCTCAGCCAGAGCCGGGCTGATATCCCGTTTCACCTCAACACCGAGCTGCTTGAAACTTTCGGCCTGACGGATCACATTGCCACGTCCGGTAACCAGCTTGTTCATCGCTCCCTGGTAGCTCTGGTTAGCCTTATCAAGCGAAGCACCGACAGCTTCCATATCAGTAACAAACAGGCGCAACTTGTCATACAGCTTACCGGCACGCTCAGCAATTTGCTTGGCATTCTGGTTCTGCCGCTCATTGCGCCACAGATTATTAATCGTGCGCAGCGCCACCAGCAGAGTCGTCGGGCTGACCAGCATGATATTCTGATCCATGGCATCGCGAATAAGGCTCGGGTCGGCTTCTACCGCAGCCTGGAAAGCAGGCTCAACCGGGATAAACATCAACACATAATCAAGGCTGCGGATGCCGTGCAGCTGATGGTAATCCTTGCGGCTTAAACCACGGATATGACTGCGCACTGAAGCCACATGCTCGCTCAGAGCCAACTCCTGCTCAGCGACGGTATCGGCATTGAAGAAGCGTTCATAAGCCACCAGCGACATCTTGGCATCGACTACCACATCTTTATCCTGTGGCAGGTGCACCACAACATCCGGCTGATAACGCTTGCCGTCCTCATTTTCCAGGCTGATTTGGGTCTGATACTCATGGCCTTCCCGCAAACCGGATTCACTCAGTACCCGGGACAACACCACCTCGCCCCAGTTACCCTGCGCTTTGTTATCGCCTTTCAGAGCCTGGGTCAGGTTCACCGCCTCACGGGCCATCTGCTCATTGAGTTGCTTCAGGCTATTGATTTCATGCACCAGAGTGTGGCGCTCGCGGGCTTCCTGGCTGAAATTATCCGTTACCTGCTTTTTGAAGCCTTCCAGTTGCTCTTTCAGCGGAGTCAGCAAGGTTTCAAGGCTCAGCTTATTCTGCTCATCGACAGTACGGGTCTTTTGCTCGAACAGGCGGTTAGCCAGGCTTTCAAACTGCACCCGCAACCTTTCTTCGGCAGTTTCCAACAGGGTGATTT
This sequence comes from Photobacterium marinum, assembly GCF_000331515.1. Classification (GTDB taxonomy): domain Bacteria; phylum Pseudomonadota; class Gammaproteobacteria; order Enterobacterales; family Vibrionaceae; genus Photobacterium; species Photobacterium marinum. Next base: position 14,301 of record NZ_AMZO01000044.1, on the reverse strand, counting down.
TCTCATCTGCCGCCTTCTGCTCTTCGAAATGACGGGCTTCCTGCTCACGCAGATCGGCTTCCAGCCCGGCATTAGCCGAACGGGCATTTTCCAGCTGCTCGGTCAGGTACTGCTTTTCATTCTTCAGCGCTTCAAAGTGGCGCATTTTCTCCAGTGCCGCCGCCAGCCGGGCATGCATCTGACGCAGTTCCATCGTCAGGCGGTCGCGTTCGACATCCAGCTCATCTATCTCCTGGGTGCGCTCTGCCAGCTGGCCGCTGATCTGCTCTTCACGGCTCTGCGCCAGCCGGAGTTCGGCTTCGGCCTGCTGGGTAAGTAACTGCTCTTTCTGCTGCCAGCGACCTTTCATCCATAGTGCGGTAATCACACTGGCAATCGTTGCACCGGACAAAGCCGCAACCGCAGCCAAAGCAGGGCCGGTGAGCCATTCGGTAATCATGATCTGTCACCCCAAAATTATCTGTCTTCTCGCGGGATCATTCCTGGTTAATATGAGCTAAAGGCTAAGTGGATACTGGATAAATGTCCACCTATTATCATCTGAGACAACCCAAGCCTGTCACTGCATAGCTGTTCGTACAAGCTATTCATAACTATATAGAGCGACCGGATTGCGCTTGTGGTCACAGCTTGAAGACACAAGATCTGGTCGGGTATCCCACATTGGCATAGACTGAGCGCCTTTGGTATGACGAATAACCCGTGCTGCGGACAGCCGCTTTAGAATGGAAAACTGATGAACGAACGTTATGCGCTAGGATATGGATTGGCCGCCGTGCTGCTGTGGTCAACTGTCGCTACCGCCTTCAAAATCACCCTTGAGTATTTCACCCCGATCCAGATGATGGTGGCAGCCAGCCTGGTCTCTGCGCTAGTCCTGACCGCCATCGCCTTTTACCAGGGCAAGCTGCATCTGCTCGGCCGCACCCTGATGGCCCGCCCGCTTTATTATTTGCTGCTTGGCCTAATTAATCCTTTTGCCTATTACCTGGTGCTGTTCAAAGCTTATGATCTGCTGCCGGCCTCGCAGGCCCAACCGCTCAACTACAGCTGGGCAATCACCCTAACCCTGATGGCTGCGCTGTTCCTCGGCCAGAAAATCCGTAAGCAGGACTGGATCGCCTGTATCCTGGGTTACCTGGGTGTGGTCGTCATTGCCACCAAGGGCGATATTATGGCACTGCAGTTCGATAATCCGGCCGGGGTAGCCCTGGCACTGCTGTCGACCCTGTTGTGGGCGATGTACTGGATCCTCAACACCAAAAACCAGGCCGATCCGGTTCTTGGTGTCCTGCTCGGCTTTTTGATTTCCCTGCCGTTTTCATTCGGCCTCAGCCTCTACACCGGCGACTGGCAGCCAGTCCCTTGGCAGGGCTGGGCGGCGGTAAGTTATGTCGGACTGTTTGAGATGGGCGTGACCTTTGTGCTCTGGCTCAATGCCCTGAAGCTGACCAGAAACACCGCACGGATCAGCAACCTGATTTTCATCTCGCCGTTTATATCACTGATGCTGCTGGCTACCATCATAAGGGAAGAGATCCATGTCTCGACACTTGCCGGGCTGGTTCTGATTGTCTGCGGTCTGCTGGTACAGCAATGGAAAGGAAAGAAAACAGAAACGGCAAGTTCATCCTGTACTGAATAAAAGACTTTCTGTATCCCATAAAAAGAAAAAAGCCTGCCACATCAGTGGCAGGCGAATCGGATAAGGGTTGTCGAGACCCAGCGCCCTAAAGGGAAGACGTCTTGTTATAAATTCAAAAACTTATCCGCCACAAACTTAGCTGCTAGCAGGTGCCGCATGCCAGCGGTGACCTAGTTTCGACCACAGGATCAACAGACCCGGGATCAGCAGCCACATCTGTAGCGTCAGCAATACTGGTGGTATCAAATCCAGTCGCTGGGTAATACTAACCATCACTCCGGCACCGCTCATCTGGAACAATCCCAGCAAAGCAGCCGCCGTTCCGGCTCGGTCACCAAACGGTGCCAGCGCCTTGCCAGCTGCAGCGCCCAGCACGAAAGAGAAACCGAAGGAAGCCATAAAGATTGGCACCATAAATGCCCATGCTTCGTGGATATCGCTCAATAACAGCATCACAGCGCCTGAACCCACCAGCATCAGCAGGCCGATATTCAGGGTATTACGGGTACCGAAGCGATCCATGTATTTCGGTGCCACCATACAGCCCAGAATATTCAGTGCCGCATTCACGCCGAACCAGATTGTAAACTGTGACATGCTCTGGCCCATCTCTGTCATCAGCCAGACCGGAGCTGAGGTGACGTAAGCAAGAATCACTGCCATTGCCAGCATACAAAGGGTGGCATGGAACAGAAATACCGGCTCGCGCAGCACTGACAGATAGCGCTCAGCACTGATCAGGGCACCGTCGGTGTTGGTATCTGCAGGACGGGTTTCCTTAAAGAACACGGTCAGCATTGTTCCGGCAACCAGCGCGAATCCGGTCATAAAGCTAAAGTTTGAACGCCAGCCGAACTCATGCGTCAGCCAGGAGCCCAGCAGCGGAGCCAGGGCAGGAATAAAACAAATCGCACCATTCAGGTAGCTGATCATCCGGCCGCTGCGCTCCGGGCCGAAGCTATCGCGAACAGCCGCAAATGCAGCAACGGAAGTCGCACAGGCACCAAAGCCTTGTGTCAGTCGGGCAACTAACAGCAGGTCCAGAGACTGAGCTAGGTAAGCCATGGCACTGCTCAGGGCATAAATCATCACCCCACCCCGCGCAATCGGACGGCGACCGAAGCGGTCAGCAAGCGGACCGGCCAGCAACTGCCCCAGACCAAGGCTGAACATAAACCAAGTAACTGTATCCTGAACCCGGGCGTGATCGACCGCAAAGGTCTCCGCCATCGCCGGCAAAGCCGGTAAGTAAATATCAATAGCCAGTGGGCTAAAGAGGACAAGCGTGACCATCAAAGCGACCAGTCTTGCCCCTGTTTGTGAGGTTTCAGGCTTCATGCAACTTTCCTTCTTGTGATGGCGGGCAGTCTAAGGCTTTAGTGATATGAACAGAAATGGTTTATATTCAAATCAGAATTTCCCATGAGGAATATCACTGACCCTGAGGTGCTGTTGCTGTGTCTTTCGAAAAACTTACCCGTCTCGACCTCAACCTGCTGGTTTGCCTTTATGTCCTGCTGGAAGAGTGCAATGTCACCCACACGGCCCGGCGGCTTCACCTCAGCCAGTCGGCCGTCAGCAAAAGCCTGATGCGGCTGCGGGAGCAGTTCAACGACCCGCTGTTTACCCGTTCAGCCCACGGCCTGATCCCGACACCGCGCGCCAAAGCCCTGCAACCTTTGCTTGAGCACCTGCTGCGGGAAGTAGAGCAAATGACGGCACCGCCGACCTTCAACCCGGCCACCAGCGAACGTCATTTCAAAATGGCTCTGGTTGAAAGTGCCTACCCGCTGCTGCTGCCTCAGTTCCTCGGGGAAATCTTCAGCAAAGGTCCTAACATCATCTTTGATACCCAGGCCTGGGAAACCAATACGTTCGAGCGCCTGCAACGGGGGGAAATCGACTTCGGGATCACTGGTAAAGACCTCAATCCGCGAGATGCTATGCTGACCCTGATGCCACCGAAAGACATCATCTGGCAGGAACTGTACCGGGATACCCAGCGCTGTATCGTCCGCAAAGACCATCCGATCCTGAGCCAGACCTGGGATGAGGATAACTACCTGAGACAGCGCCACATTCAGGTGCGGTGTGACGGCAGCGACCGCTGGCTGCTCGACTACAAACTGGCCGACCGGGGACTAAAACGTGATATCGCGATCTATGTGCCTGACTTCAACAGCGCCGCCAGCCTGTGCACCCATACGGATTTGATCTTCACCGCCCCGAGCCACTTCGCCAGCCATATCGCCGCCCAGCTCGATCTGGTGGTTATGCCGCTGCCACCTGAACTTCCTGCCATGGCTTACACCCTGTTCTGGCACCAACATCAGGAAAATGATCCGGGACACTGCTGGCTGAAAGAGTTAATCATCAGCCGATGTCGTGATTTGTCTGACACTTAATTGCAGCCCGACACCAAACGCGTTAACGTAGCTGCAATGAACGGCCTTGCAGCTATTACGGACCTTACCGAGGCCGCTCTCTTCTTTTCCGTCAACATGGACGGTGACTTACTTAAAGGAACAAACCATGCAAGCTGTTATCTCACAACGAGTGGAGCAGATCCGCCAGTGGCTGGCGGAAAGCCAGCTCGATGCGCTGCTTATTCCTCACGAAGATGAATACCTGGGCGAGTACATTCCTGCCCACAACGAACGCCTTCAGTGGGCCACAGGTTTCACCGGCTCAGCAGGTATGGCAATAATCACCCGCGACAAAGCTGCTGTATTCGTTGATGGCCGTTATGTCGTTCAGGTTCGCAAGCAGGTTCCGGGTGATGTGTTCGAATATCGCCACCTAATCGAAGAACCACCAATGCAATGGGCTCAGGATAATCTGGCCACCGGTAGCCACGTTGCGGTTGACCCTCGCCTTCACAGCGGTGCCTGGCTGGAGCAAATGACCGAAAAAATGGCCGGCAGCCTTGCGCTGGTTTGCATCAACGCTAACCCAATCGACACCCTGTGGCACGATCGCCCGGCGGCAACCCTGTCTGACGCCAAGCTGATGTGCCTGGATTTTGTCGGCACCAGCTGTGCAGAAAAACGCACTGAAATTGCGGCTGAACTGAAGAATCAAAAAGCAGAAGCAGCCCTGCTGACCCAGCTGGACAGCATTGCCTGGCTGCTGAATATCCGCGGCAGCGATGTACCAAGCCTGCCGGTTCTGCTTTCAACTGCCATCATCCACGCCGATGAAAGCGTTGATTTCTATATTGACCCAGCTCGCCTGCCAGCAGAATTCAGTGCACATGTCGGTGACGGTGTTCGTATCCACCAACCTGAAGAGCTGGAAGCCGGCCTGAAAGCCCTGAGTGGTAAAGAAGTTCTGATTGACCCGGCCACCAGCAATGCCTGGGCCGGACAGGTACTCAACGGTGCAGGTGCCCGTATGATCGCCGCAGCAGATCCTTGCCTGCTGCCGAAAGCAGCCAAGAACCCGACCGAAGTTGCCGGCATGAAAGCCAGCCATATCCGCGACGGCGTGGCGATGGCTAAATTCCTGGCTTGGGTTGATGCTCAGGTGGCTGCCGATAATCTGCTTGATGAAGGTACGCTGTCTGACAAGTTGTGGCAGTTCCGTAGCTTAGATCCGAGCTGTACTGATGTCAGCTTCGACACCATTTCGGCAGCCGGCGGCAATGCTGCAATGTGCCACTACAACCACCTCAACCAGCCAGAACCAAGCGTACTGGAAATGGACAATGTCTACCTGGTGGATTCAGGCGGCCAGTACCCAGACGGTACAACTGACATCACCCGTACGATCGCTGTCGGCCAGCCGGATGACGAAGTGAAGAAAGCCTTTACCCTGGTACTGAAAGGCCATATTTCGCTGTCATCAGCTCGCTTCCCGAAAGGCACCAACGGCACCCAGCTGGATGCCCTGGCTCGCCAACACCTGTGGGCGCACGGTTATGATTTCGACCACGGCACCGGCCACGGTGTGGGCCACTTCCTGAGTGTTCACGAAGGCCCGCAGCGTATTTCCAAAGTCTACAACCCGACGGCCCTGCTTCCGGGTATGGTGTTGTCTAATGAACCGGGTTACTACCGTGCAGATGCCTTCGGTATCCGTATTGAGAACCTGGAGCTGGTTGTTGAAGTCGAAACCAACGGCGACATGACCATGCTGGGCTTCGAGTCTCTGACCCGGGCTCCGATTGACCGTCGCCTGATCGACTTGTCACTGATGACAGATGCCGAGCTGGCTTGGCTGAACCACTACCACCAGACGGTATTTGATGTGATCAGCCCGTCGCTGGAAGGTGATGACCTGGCATGGCTACAGCAGGCAACAGCGCCGCTTACCCGCTAAGCCCGCAACACGCAGCCTGAAAATAACAAACGCCCGCATATTCACATGCGGGCGTTATTACATCTACGACACAACAATCAACCGTTCGAAATTTGGCTTTAGAGCAAAGAGAAAGCACAGAATTTATAAGCATAAATGAACACTCTCGATGCCGATATAAAGCCAAATAACACCTGTCAATTACCCGGAATAGGCGTGATGCCAATCTTTCCACACTACTTCAAAGCCGTGCTGCTTCACCGCCTGAGCCACTTCGGCAACAGCGCGGTCATCACTGATTGCAAACTGCTCCAGCTCCGGCTCATCATCGGCATAACCGCCGGGCTGGGTTTTAGACCCGGCCGACATGCTGGTGATCCCCAATGGCAAGACATTGTCGCGAAATAGCGGGGATTCACGGGTCGATAACGACAATTCCACTTCCGGATTCAACAGCCGATAAGAACAAATCAGCTGCACCATCTGGCGATCGGTCATCACCGACTTCGGCTGCAACCCGCCCTCGCACGGTCGCAGGCGCGGGAAGGAGATAGAATAGCGGGTCTGCCAGTAGGTGCGCTCCAGATAATCCAGATGGCTGGCGACAAAGAAACAATCAGTGCGCCATTCTTCAAGACCAATCAATGCTCCGATACCAATCTTATCAATGCCTGCGCGGGCCAGGCGATCCGGGGTTTCCAGACGGTATGCAAAATCCATCTTATTGCCACGTAAATGATGTTTGGCATAGGTCGGCGCATTATAGGTCTCCTGATACACCATTACGGCATCCAGCCCCAATGTTTTCAGCTCGGCATACTCATGCTGATCCAGAGGCTGAACCTCCATCGCCAGGTAGCTGAACTGAGATTTGACCGCGGGCAGGGCCTGGCGGAAGTAATCCATCCCGACTTTGCGCTCATGCTCGCCTGTCACCAGCAATACACTGTCAAAATTCATCGCCTTAATGGCCTGGCATTCTCGCTCAATCTCCGGAACAGCCAACGTCCGCCGCTTGATCCGGTTCTCCATCGAAAAACCGCAATAAGTACAGGCGTTGGCACACAAGTTCGACAAATACAGCGGCACATAGAAGCCGATAGTATGGCCAAAGCGGCGACGGGTCAGCGCCACCGACTGCTGAGCCATCTGCTCAAGGTAAGGCTCTGCGGCCGGGGAAATCAGCGCTTTGAAATCTTCCAGATCCCGCTTGTTTTTCCGCAGAGCCCGCTCAACATCCACAGCCGTTTTGCTGTAAATTGACAGTCGGATATCGTCCCAGTCAAGCTGCTGCCAGACATCAAAATAGCTCATACCGATTCCTTATGCGGTCTGATCCAGAAACGCCGTCAGCGGACTTGAAGCAATGGCATGATTGACGGTTCCGGCCAGTCCGGCCTCATACGCCATACGACCACTTTCCACCGCCATCCGAAACGCCCGCCCCATCACCACCGGATCGGCGGCTGCTGCGATTGCCGTATTCACCAGCACCGCATCAGCTCCCATCTCCATCGCCTCAGCAGCATGGGACGGAGCACCAATCCCGGCATCAACAATAACCGGCACCCGGGCCTGATCGATGATAATTTCCAGGAAATCCCGGGAAGCCAGCCCCTTGTTCGAACCAATCGGCGCGCCCAGCGGCATCACCGCCGCACAACCTACCTCTTCCAGTCGCTTACACAACACAGGATCGGCATGGCAATACGGCAGCACAATAAAGCTATCTCGGACCAGTTGCTCTGCCGCCGCCAGCGTTTCAATCGGATCAGGCATTAGGTATTTCGGGTCCGGGTGGATCTCCAGCTTCAGCCAATTAGTCCCGAGCGCTTCACGGGCCAGCTTGGCAGCAAAAACGGCTTCTTGAGCATTTTTCGCTCCGGACGTGTTCGGCAACAAGTTTACGCCAGCCTCCAGCAAAGGAGCCAAAATATCATCATCCCGATTTTCGATATCCACCCGCTTAAGTGCCATGGTCACCAGCTCAGATCCCGAAGCCACAATGGATTCCGCCATCACCTTACTGTTGGCGTATTTGCCGGTGCCGGTAAACAGGCGGGATGAAAAGGTCTTATCAGCAATAGTCAGCATTTAGCCTCCGGCAATAGCTTGGAACAGGGCAATTCGGTCGCCCGTCTTCAACTGGGTACTATCCCATTCACTTCGGGTAACAATATCGTCGTTCAGGGCCACCGCAGTTGCCTGCAATGGCATATCCAGTGTCTTGAGCAGTGCGGTCAGGCTATGCCCTTGCGGACATTCGACAGGCTTGTCGTTCACCCGTACCTGAATCACTGACGGCGTGGCTGTCATAACGGTTTTATTCTCCTGTGCCACAGACCGGGCACTGTTTATCCAGAGTTAAATTAAATCGCTGCCATGCCATGGTCAGGCCATCAAACTGCAGCAAAGTCCCGAAAGCGACTTCCCCGGCTCCGCTCAACAGCTTGATACATTCCAGAGCCTGCATATTACCCATCACCCCGACAACAGGCCCGGCAATGCCGGAGCTGCTGCAATTTTGCGGCTCCTGCGAAACATCAGGCAGAGGTGGAAACAGGCAGTGGTAACAGGGGCCATGACCCTGGCGAAAATCAAAGGACATCAGCTGGCCCTGCCAGCGAATCGCCGCTCCTGAGATCAGAGGCTTGCCGGCACTAAAACAAGCCTGATTAACCGCATGCCGAGTCGTCAGATTATCGGAACAATCCAGAACCACGTCGGCCAGAGCGATCTCCATTGCCAACCGCTGCCCGGCCAGCCGAGCCTGTACCGGGCGTACCCGGATATGCGGGTTCAGAGCAATCACTTGTTCGGCAGCCATCAAAGCCTTACTCCGGCCCTGATGACTGTCGCGGTAAATGACCTGACGCTGCAGGTTCGAACTGTCCACCTCATCATCATCAGCAATAATAAGGTGACCGATACCAGCCCCGGCCAAATACAAAGCCGCGGCAGAACCCAGTCCACCGGCACCGACCAGCAGTACCTGGGCCTGTGCCAGCAATTGCTGCCCTTGTTCACCAACTTCGGGCAGCATTATTTGGCGGTTATAACGCAAAAATGCCTGATCACTCAGCATCCGTTGCATCCTTGGCTGGCTCATGACGCACGAGCAGCTGATTAAAGTCGTCTAGAGCGGCTTTAGGATCTTCGGCCTGGGTAACAGCCCGGACAACCGCGATACCATTCACTCCGGTACGCCAAACTTTTTCAGCCCGGCTCAAATCAATACCGCCAATGGCAACAGTCGGAAACGCTTCACCAATCAGCTTGTGATACAAGGCTAAACGGTTAACCCCCTGCGGCTTGGATGGCATCTCTTTGGTGGTGGTCGGGAAAATATGGCCTAAGGCAATGTAGCTTGGGGAAAATTCAGCAGCACGCAGGATTTCATAATAACCATGGGTAGAAAGACCGAGACGCAAACCGGCTTGCTGGATAGCAACCAAATCAGCGGTATCCAGATCTTCCTGCCCCAGATGAACACCGTAGGCCTTGTGCTCTACAGCCAGCTGCCAGTGATCATTAAGATATACCTGCGCCTGATGTGCTTTGCCGGCTGCGATCACCTGTTTGATCTGAGCTTCCAATGTCGAATCGTTTTCATCTTTGATCCGCAGTTGAGTAGTCGCAACTCCCAGATCCAACAAGCGCTCAACCCACTCGGCAGAATCCACTACCGGATATAGCGCAAGCTTCGCCGGATCTGTCGCTGCAAACGGCTCGACAGCCGCTTCTTTGCAAGTCCAACCCAAGTCTTCAGCTTCTGGGTGGTTAGCCGTTAAAGCTCGGGGAAACAGCTCACGGCTCATCGGCCAGCCAGTTTCACCATAACCATCCATGTGGCTTTCCATATAGCCACGAGCATGAGCCCGGGCCAAAGTCACCGCATCCTCCAGCGGAAAATCCAGTGCCAGCGCAACCATCAGCATCGCACGCTGCGGCTCACTGGCACCGGCGTGGTGACAATACACAGCTCTGGCTTCACCGTTGTGGTGCCAGATATCAATACACCCTTTCTCAGTTGGCAGGCCGCTAACAATTAAATTTGGTTTTTGGGCAACCAGCTGCTGCATTTCACTTACCGACGGATAAGGTGCAATCCACTGATCCAATACCTTATACCCGGTAATATCAGCCCCATCCGGGTTAAACACCAGACTGAACTGACGCTCTTCGAACTGAATGTCGACTGTTTCCGACTCGCTCCAATCCACACTGACCTGTTCTCCCAACTGGTACTTATCAGCAGCAGCCAGCAAGGGTTCCACATGCATCAGCAACGGTGTCAGGCTATCGGGCAAACATAAAGAGCTCATTGACGATCCTCTTGAATAGGGTGGTACAACTCACTACCCCGGGCGCGGAATTCAGAGGCTTTCTGCTGCATTCCCTGTAATGGTTCATCAAGTACTTTAATTTCCAGCTCATTGTTGTGTTCAAGATTGCTGGCGTAATCGCGTACTTCCTGGGAGATCTTCATTGAACAGAACTTTGGTCCGCACATTGAGCAGAAATGAGCCACTTTACCGGATTCCTGGGGTAGAGTTTCATCGTGATAGGCTCGGGCCGTATCCGGATCCAAGCCTAAATTAAACTGGTCTTCCCAGCGAAACTCAAAGCGCGCTTTCGACAATGCATTGTCGCGCACTTGCGCTCCCGGATGACCTTTCGCCAAGTCTGCCGCATGGGCACACAACTTGTACGTGATCAGACCCACTTTTACGTCTTCTTTATTAGGCAATCCAAGATGTTCTTTGGGAGTGACATAGCAAAGCATGGCGCAACCATACCAGCCAACCATCGCCGCACCGATCCCGGAAGTAATATGGTCATAACCGGGAGCGATGTCCGTAGTCAGCGGGCCTAAGGTATAAAATGGTGCTTCATGGCAATGCTTGAGCTGCTCTTCCATGTTTTCCCTAATCATATGCATCGGCACATGTCCCGGCCCTTCAATCATCACCTGTACATCATATTCCCAGGCAATTTTGGTCAGTTCACCAAGGGTTCGCAGTTCACTGAACTGCGCTTCATCATTGGCATCAGCAATGGATCCCGGACGCAGGCCGTCTCCTAAGGAAAGGGAAATATCGTATTGGGCACAGATCTCGCAGATCTCTCGGAAATGGGTATAAAGGAAGCTTTCCTGGTGGTGAGCCAGACACCATTTGGCCATAATCGAACCACCTCGTGACACAATTCCTGTCACTCGCTTTGCGGTCATCGGGATGTAACGCAGCAGAACACCTGCATGAATTGTAAAATAATCAACACCCTGTTCGGCTTGCTCCAGCAAAGTATCTCGGAAGACATCCCAAGTAAGGTTCTCGGCAATGCCGTTCACTTTCTCCAACGCCTGGTACATAGGCACAGTACCAATCGGCACCGGACTGTTACGGATTATCCACTCACGGGTTTCGTGAATATTGCGCCCGGTGGACAGATCCATCACCGTATCGCCGCCCCAGCGGGTCGACCACACCAATTTTTCAACTTCTTCTTCAATGGATGAACTGACGGCGGAATTACCGATATTAGCATTGACCTTAACCAGAAAGTTACGGCCGATAATCATGGGCTCAGATTCAGGGTGGTTAATGTTCGAAGGGATGATGGCCCGGCCAGCCGCCACTTCCTGGCGGACAAACTCCGGCGTAATATCTTCAGGCAGGTTTGCGCCAAAGCTAATACCCGGATGTTGCAGATTCATAGTGGAATCTCGATATTTTTCCCGCCCCATGTTTTCACGGATCGCAATAAACTCCATCTCCGGAGTGATCACCCCTTGGCGGGCATAATGGAGCTGAGTAACCCGATGCCCCGGCTTCGCTCTGCGGATACAAGCTCGTTGACTAAAACGCAGCTCATCCAGCGTATCATCAACCAAACGGCTCTGAGCATAATCAGAACTCAGCCCGTCCAGCAGCTCGGTATCATTACGCTCTGCTATCCACGCATCCCGGACAGAAGGCAAGCCGGCATAGATATCAATGTCGCAATCAGGATCGGTGTAATAACCGGATGTGTCATAAACCCGTATCGGTTCATTGGGCTCATAAATCGGGTTTGATTTGGATCCACCAACAAGGCTATCCGACAGCGTTATTTCACGCATCGGCACCTGAACATCAGGACGGCTTCCTTCCACATACACCTTACGGGATTTCGGGTAAGGCTGGACGGTGAGTGAATCAATAAATTGTTTAGCTTCCAGTCTCGCTTGTTTGCGATTCGACATAGCAATTTCCTTTCATCTTATTAGAGGGAAGTTGCTTGACGGATGGGTGCATAAACAAGAGGCATACACTTAGGGTGTACAGCGTCGTCTGAATACTGCGGCTACGGCCGATCGATTTCGATGGTGTAGCTAGACAGATGAATTGTCTCTTGTTCCCTTCGCAGGTATTAGCCCGATCAGGTTCTACGGATCCCGCAAAGCGGTCTCAGCCAAATGGCACTCCGACAAGTTAAGTGATGAGTATAGGTAAGCACCTTACAGGCAGCAAGCGTAATTCACAGAAATTCTTGAACTTAAGCCCAAACAAAAAAGGCCGCACATTTGTGCGGCCTGAGAATTATTTGCTGAACTTTTTCGCTAAGTTTTTCAAAAGCGATGAATGCGTTTCTCGCAATTCACCTAGTTTATGGGTAATCGTCGGTGCTCCGTCTAAATCAAACAACTTAGGTACAGCCACTCGCTGAGAAGAATAGATGCCGGTGTGGCCGCTAAAGTAGTAAGCGGTATAACAGGCAATCGCAAAATAAAGCATATGGTCGGCACCAAACAGCTCGACGCCCATAATGGTACAAGCAAGCGGAGTGTTAGTCGCCGCAGCAAAAACAGCGAGGAATCCAAGCGCGGCAAATAAATCAACCGGCGCACCAAGTATCCATGCCATGGTATTACCCAACGTCGCACCAACAAAGAACAGCGGTGTCACCTCCCCGCCTTTATACCCGGCAGCCAAGGTAATCGCAGTCAACAGCAACTTAAGCAACCAACTGTACCACTCTGCACCACCTTCCTGGAAAGCACTTAAGATACTGACGCCACCTTCACGACTTGAGTACACACCAAGGCCGATATAGTCATAGTTACCAATCAGGTGCACCGCCCCAATAACAACCAAACCTCCGACAACCACAATCAGGTAAGGGTTCTTAAGTGTTGCCTTGAAGATATCTTTAAACGCATGGGTAAGCTCACCGAACAGGTAACCCGCCAAACCAAATGCAATGGCAGCCAGAACAATTTTCGCCACCATCAGAATATCGACCTTCACCGCATGCTCAAACAAGGTAATGGTCTCAAGGAAGTCGATCCGATAATGGGTATGATGTGCTCCCCAAGCACTACATACAACATCAGCGAGGATAGCGGCAAAAAGAGCAGGAATAATCGCGTCGTAGCGCAGACGCCCAATAGCCAGCACCTCAAGCGCAAAAATAGCTCCGGTCAACGGAGTCCCGAATACAGCACCAAATCCGGCTGCAACACCGGCAATTAAGATCAGGCGGGTGTCTGCTTCATTCAGCTTGAAACAACGAGCCAGCCAGTGCGTCGTTGCACCACCGATTTGCACGGCCGTCCCTTCACGTCCGGCAGAACCACCAAACAAGTGAGTGATGGCTGTTGTGATTAATACCAACGGCCCCATTCGGGTTGGAATACCAGCTCCCGGCTCATGAATTTCATCCATGATCAGGTTATTACCACCCTCTGAGTTTTTACCCAGATTCCGGTAGCAATAAACAATCACAATCCCGGCTAACGGTAGCAGATATAGCAACCAAGGGTTATCAATCCGTGTCTCGGTGGCGAAGCTTAAGCTCCAAAGGAAAAAGGCGTTAAGAGAGCCGACAATAACGGCAACAGGTATTATAAGAAGTGTCCATCTTAGGATCTGGACAAAAATTTTGGGGTTAGCGCTTAGTGGGTGTGCCATACCAGTTATCTATCATTACAAAGTTAATTCTTCAGGATAGACGTTATGGCAAATGATTTAGCCCTACCATAGACGGATCTATCCTACTACAGCAGGAGTCATCATCTCAGTAGAGCGGTTAAAGGTGGAACTCCATCACCCGTCATGAACAAGGCTGTTCATCAACAAAAGGGAATGCTAACGGGAAATACAGCAAGCAACAAGCTTAAATTTTGCCTTCAGACAGTGAAATGGCTTTTGCTTGATATAAAGCAGAAAAGGTCACAGAAACAAAAACCAACATTTTGCCGGGACGCGCAGCCTGAGGCTTCAAAGATGGCAGGGGGGAGGGATTCGAACCCCCAACTCACGCTTTTTTTCGTATAAGGAGGGGATCCGCAGCTCTGTCAATTAGAGCTATAA
>NZ_AMZO01000043.1 GCF_000331515.1 Photobacterium marinum | reverse complement strand
TTATCTTTGTCCGCCCTTCGGTCGGATGAGTCTCGCTTGACCCCGTGTTCTGTTTCCTGCCTATGTCTGTTTAGCTGAAAGTGCATAGCTGTGCATTTGGCTCTTTTCTATAAAAAATCAAAATCGAACGTAATATGACCAATCTCTGATTTCCGGGTCTGGGATAATCGATTTATGACCAAAAAAGTAGCAGGAAAAGGCTTTTATTCTCATCACAACTTTTTGTTTTTAGCTGGTTTGTGTTAAATTCGCGTACTTTTGTTTTGTGTGTGTTGTTGCACATTGTTATTTATCTTAGGGCTGAGAATAACTATGCATAAGACTAAAAAACAATTACTAAGTACCCTACTTGGTTTATTTATGGTTGGCTGTGGCGAAGGAAGCGGTACGGTTGAAAATAGCCCGAAGGATAATAATTTGGTAACTGTGAATACTGAGTTTGCAGCGACGTATTTACAGAGCCTGGGCTCTGATTTATTTCAGTCAGCATTGAAGTATTCACAGGCTGCGATGGGAGATATGGTTAAGTTAGGCGATCACGACGGTTTAGAGTGTCAGTATCATGGTCGGCTTAAAGTGACCAATACCCAGACCGGAGAAGAACAGCGCTTCGATTGGGTTGTGACTCAACAGGCAGACGGAAAAGTGGTTTCTCAACAGACACTTCCGATAGAGCCTGGTTGTTATGATATGGATTTGGTGCTCACCCTTGATGGTAATGACCAGCAATTCGTCGCTAATATAGCCGGAAAGGAAGTATCTGAAGATCCGTTGAGTGAACTTGATTTTGTGCTCTATCCGAGTTTGGGCGAAACCAAGATCAACATTGATGATGTCCGGTCGCTACCTGTACTCAAAATTGCGTTCTCTTTAGAAGAGCTTTCTGCTCTGGCTGAGCCGCAATTAGGCCTGTCAGTTAACGGTGAACCTGAACAGGTATTTACCCTTAATCAAGCGACGGAAGCGGCTCAGTTTCGTCTTAACCTGGAGCCTGGCTACCATCGGCTTCAGTTGCACCTTTATGATGCTGATATGATGGTTGGTAAGGCCGACAGAAGAGTTAGATTTGCAAGGGATAAGTGTACTAAGGTCGTGGTAGGCGGTGTTAACGCGAAAGCAAACGTCACGCTTACCGAGCTCAAGGATCAGGGGACATTTACCTTTACCATTCCTGATGAAGTGGTGGATGAAGTTGGCTCTGCGCAGGACTTAGCATTAATTGTCCGCCTTGCCCGAGAGAACATGCCAGTGCAGGAACGAGTACTAACGGTACGTTATGATGGCGGCCTCTATAAAGCCAGGGAGCTGTTTGAAACTCAGGGGGTGGATAAAGTTGATGCTTATTTGGCGTTTCATAGAGTTAGTGAAGCGTCCGATGGCTTTAATCTCACGCCTTTTGCCAGTTGCAATATGACGATTAATCTTGGTGACAGCCATAAATCAGAATGCCGACTTAAACTCAAGCGTGAACAGGTGAGAACCAAACAGAGCCTGGGAGCCTTGGTGCTGAATGTGTTGGATAATGAGCAACAGCCAGTGTCGGGGGTAAAGGTCTTCATTGATGGTGAATTAGCCGGGATGACCGGTAATGTGTACAGTACCGGTTCGATAAAAACCTATCTTGTTCCCGGTGAGCACGAGATTCAAGTTGTCGCTGCCGAGAAATTAGTGACGGAAAGCATCATGCTCAAACCGAAGGCAGAACAAAGCAAGATCTTGTATATGTAGTGTCTGTTTTTGCCTATGTTGGCTCTTATAAATCTATGTATGGTGACAGAAATGGCGGCTTCGGCTGCCATTTTTCTTGCTTGTAGGGGGCGTAATTGCGGCCAAAATTTAAAATGTGTAACGCTTTCTTGCCTGCGGGTAAGCAGTTATGAGACCGTTAGCGTTATCTGAAGTATTGATGGGATATCAACATGAATATTTTCTTTGAACGTAAGGAATCTGATGACAAGGTACAGATTACCCTAAAGCCGCATTCTCTCTATGCGATGTTGGCTATGCTGGCTGTGTGGCTGACTAATGATCTGGTTCTACAGTCGGCTCCGATGGCTCAAATTATCATGCCTGTGTTTATGGTCTTTATTGTCATTCGTTTCTTTTCGCTGATCCGGGTGCAGAAAGAAGTACTGGTTGCGATGAAGCAGGGTAAAGTGACCACTTCCGGCAGCAAGTTCTCTTTTTCTAATCCGTTTACCTACATTATTACCAAGTAATCTGAACTGTAGTCTTCTGTAAGCCATACTTAGGCAATACACAGAGGACGGAATCATGCTGAGATTGATTAGCCTGGCGGCGGTGCTCGTCCTGACGGCCTGCGTCAGCCAGTATGAAGCGCAATTGTCGCAACAGCAGGAGTGGGAACAGCTCGGTGCTTACCATGGTGCACAGGGCTACCGGGAATGGGATCAGGATCGTTTGAGCAAGCAGGGCGCGATGACAGAGACCGAATACGAGAAATATCGTGCCGGGTACATGAAAGGGCGCTTTGAATACTGTAGCGGTAAGAAGCAAGTCAGTACCGTGGTCAATCCGGGGTATCCTGATGAATGTAATAACGGTCAGGGTAGCTATGGGCTGATTGATCGGGGTTATTAGTCACTAAGGTATTGATATCAAAAAACAGGCTGCCAAGGCAGCCTGTTTTTATTGCGTACGGTTTAAACGCAAAATTCAGTAATGATTTAGTTGTTGCTGTGCAGTTCGCTGTTCAGTTCAACCGCTGACTTGTTGGTCAGACATTCAATCTGGCCGGTCATTGAGTTGCGGCGGAACAGCAGATCCGGTTTGCCGGCAAGATCGCGAGCTTTAACAAACTCAACTTCTTTGCCGTCGGCATCCAGCATACGTACTTTAGAGCCGGCTGTTACGTACAGGCCTGATTCGATAGTACAGCGGTCGCCCATAGGGAAGCCAAGACCCGCGTTAGCACCCAGCAGGCTGTTTTCACCGATAGAAACCACCACTTTACCGCCGCCAGATAGTGTGCCCATGATAGATGCACCACCACCGATGTCTGAACCGTTGCCAACTACAACGCCTGCAGAAATACGGCCTTCAACCATGCTCACGCCAGTTGTACCTGCGTTGAAGTTAATGAAGCCTTCGTGCATAACGGTTGTGCCTTCACCCACATGCGCGCCAAGGCGAACACGGGAAGTATCAGCAATACGAACGCTGGTCGGAACCACGTAATCGACCATTTTAGGGAATTTATCAACACAGTCGACAGTCAGAACTTCACCGTTCAGGCGAGCTTCCATCTGGCGCTCAGCCAGCTCCGGCAGATCGATTGGGCCGTGGCTGGTCCATGCGATGTTGTGTAGCAGGCCGAAGATACCGTCAAGTACCACACCGTGCGGCTTAACCAGGCGGTGAGAGATAAGCTGAAGTTTCAGGAAGCCTTCAGCAACAGAAGCTGGCTTCTCGTCGGTTGCCAGAATAACGATTACAAGCGGTTGAGTGGATTGTGATGCTTTAGTCGCAAATACTGCACTCTGCTCATCGCCTGCTGCTTTGAATGCTTCAGCCAGCTCTGCACACTGAGCCGGAGCGACTTCAATCGCTTGGTTACCTTCTTTGTAGTTAACCACAGCGGCAATGGCTGCAACCAGTTCGTCAGATGGATTCAGAACCGGAGTCGGGAAGAAAGCTTCAATGATTTTACCGTCACGGTTTTTAGTTGCTGTACCAAGGGCAAGTGAAAAGCTGGCCATTATCGGTAGGTCTCCATATCAAAAGTGTTGAGCACTGCGCTGCAAGGCAGGCAGCTTTATACGATAGCTCGATAACAAGATTGAACCATCATAATGACACTTGGCACGATATTGAAGGGGGCGGCAGAGAATCAGTAGAAAATGGTGAGATTATTTCCTTTGTTATTGAATTTGCATGGAAGCGGTGGAAATGGGCGCATAAAAAAACCTCCGGAACGGAGGTTTATTCATGATGAAGTCATCAGCGCTAAAGATTAAGCCGCATCTTCCTTTGGTTGCTCGGCAACAACTTCAGGTTTAGCTGCTTTCTTTTTTGGGGCCGCTTTTTTCTTGGCACCCAGTGCGATTAGTACTTCTTCACGTTTCTGGGCAAGGAACAAAGACAGTTCTTCTTGCTTGGCTTCATCTTCGAACAGTTCACTCTCGCTTAGTAAAGTGAACATCTCTTCAGCCATATCCAGCATTTTGTCGTATGCGTCGGCTTCGGACTTAGAGGTGAAAGTCATCTTTTCTTCTCCGTTGCGCTCAACCACATATTTGACGATAACAGCCATGGTCACCCTCTCCGAAATTGATTTACTGGCTGTTTATACAGTAGCATAAAGGTCAATGTCCAGAAATAAGCGTGTTAATGTGATGGTACGGGAAAAATTTACTCATATTTATGCTCGCGCCGCCGAAAGGAAAGGCGGTGAAGCCGGATTGGAAAGTTTACTGGCAATCCCGTTAGACGCAGAACAACTCCGGGCAATTCCGGATCATCGCTGGCTGGCGGCGTTCAGTCAGAAAGTGTTTCAGTCCGGAATGAGCTGGAAAGTTGTCCGCAATAAGTGGCCCGGTTTTGAGCAGGTTTTCTTTGATTTCGATATCGAGAAGATGCTGTTGATGCCAACTGAGATGTGGGAGCGCAAAGCAACCGATCCGACTATCATCCGCCATCTTGGTAAAGTGATGACGATTCCGGCCAATGCCCAGATGATCCATGAAGCGGCTGTTGAACATGGCTCCTTTGCAGCAATGGTGGCTGACTGGCCGGGTGACGATATTGTCGGCCTGTGGCGCCACCTGAAAAAGCATGGCAAGCGGCTTGGCGGCAATACCGGCCCGTATACATTAAGGGTGATGGGCAAAGATACATTTATCCTCAGTCAGGATGTTGAGTCGTATCTTCGCAATATAGGCATTATTGATGGTGGGCGGGACACCCAGCGTTCACTTCAGGCTGCCCAGTCGGCTTTCAGCGACTGGCAACAGGAATCTGGCCGTCCGCTTTGTCAGATCAGCCAGATCATTGCCTTCAGCTGCGGCGATAATCGAATTTAAGTTATTTACTGGGATTGCTTATCGCTCAGTTGCCAGTTATGGCAAAACTGAAGAAACAACCTTAGCAGTGGGCTCTGGTATTTTTCTTTGTGATAGAGCAACCAGTACTGGCGTTGCATATCAAGCGGCAGCTCCAGGATAACCAGCCTGTTGTCGTGAACTGCATGTTCCACGGCTAGGCGCGACAGGCAGGTAATACCCAGCCCGGCTGCAGCACAGTTAATAATGGCTTCGGTTGTATTCAGCTCAAATGCCTGATGCCATTTTTCCAGGCGCGGCGCTATCCGGTTCAGGAAGTATTCACGGGTACCTGAGCCCGGCTCGCGTAGGATCCACTCTGACCCTTCCAAATCAGCCAAAGACAGATGGTGTATTTTTGTCAGCGGATGTTCCGGGTGGCAGGCTACGACCATGTCATCACTCAGCCAGGGCAGGATCTCCAAATCGGCTTGCTGTACCTTCCCTTCGACTAAACCGACATCAAGTTCAAATTCGCTCAGCATGTGGCAGATCTGTGCGGTATTAGAAATAAACAGAGTCTGATCTCTGTGTTCGCAGCTGGCCCTGAAGTCTCTTAGCAAGAAAGGGGTGATCTGGTTGCCGACGGTATCACTGGAACCGATCTTGAGTTTGCCGGTAACCGGCCCTGTCTGATCAAACAACTGCTCAATGGCATGGCTGCGGGCTAATAGTTCATCGGCCAGAGGAAGCAGCCGTTTTCCTTGCTCGTTAATGATCAAACGATTGTTGTTGCGGTCGAAAAGTTTGTGTCCGAGGTGCTTTTCCAGTTCAGACAGCGCCATGCTTACCGCGGGCTTGGAGAGAAACAGTTTGTCTGCTGCAGC
The DNA here is from genome assembly GCF_000331515.1 of Photobacterium marinum. Taxonomy (GTDB): domain Bacteria; phylum Pseudomonadota; class Gammaproteobacteria; order Enterobacterales; family Vibrionaceae; genus Photobacterium; species Photobacterium marinum. The sequence goes on along the minus strand of NZ_AMZO01000043.1, from coordinate 35,095 downwards.
GGTGATAGTACGCTCCTGGGCGACAGTGACAAAGACCTTGAGCTGTTTAAGGGCAATGTTCATGGTACTTCCATGTTAAGTGGTGCTTAAAGTTGGTTTAAATATATTCAAGTATTCTAAACAGTTCAATTTGGATAGACTCTTTCTGTGTTCAGTTAAAGCCTTGAATACCTAAGGCTAAGTATTTGGAGTGGGATTCATGATCCGGGCAACCAGGAAAAAAGTCGCAGGAGCGCCAACCCCGATGGCAGGACTCGCCCTTGGGATTGCCAGCCTTGGCTGGTGCTGGGAGAACGCCGCTGATCTCAACGGTTACGGTCAGCTGACAGGAGCGGCAATTGCCTCACTGCTGCTGATGGTGTTGTTGGTGAAGTTTATCTGTCACCCGAAGCTGCTTTGGGATGATTTAACTCATCCGGTGGTGGGCAGTGTGGTGCCGACGTTTGCGATGGCACTGATGGTGGTGTCGAAAGCTGTCGGACAATATTTCCCTTTAACCGGTCAGGCACTCTGGTTGGTCGCAGTGGCTCTGCATTTGGTTTTCTTACTGTTGTTTGCATACCACCGAGTTAGTGAGTTTGAATTGCATCATATGGTGCCAAGCTGGTTTGTACCGCCTATCGGTATTATTGTTGCCGATGTCTCTTTCCCGGGAGGAGAGTTGCACCAACTGGCAGAAGGTCTGCTGTATTTCGGTATGGTTGCCTATGCTGTCCTGCTGCCGTTGATGGTTTACCGTCTGATTTTCTGTCATGAAATACCAGATGCCGCCAAACCGACCATTGCCATTATGGCGGCACCGGCCTCACTGTCGCTGGCTGGCTATCTGACAGTGGCTGTAGAGCCGTCTCCACTGGTGATTGGCCTGCTGGCCGGTATCGCGGTATTGATGACTTTTGTTATTTACTTAGCGTTTTATCGCCTGTTGCGGCTGCCTTTCAGTCCGGGGTATGCGGCCTTCACATTCCCAATGGTGATTAGCGCGACAGCTCTGTTCAAAGCTGCAGCCTGGATGGCAGGGATGGGACTGGAAAGCCATTATGTCGGTCAGGTGTTGATGTTGGCAAAAGCCGAACTGTTTATAGCCACTTTGGTTGTCGGGTATGTCGCGCTGCGTTATCTGGCTTATTACCGCCCGGTCAGCCAAATGTTCAGACCTCTGCCACAGCAAGCCTGAGTTACTGAAAATCCGGTTATAGCCCGGGCTGTTGCTGATGTAGCAGCCCGGGCTTTTTCCGTTTGCAGCCAGTAGCCTATTGGTAGACAATCGTTGTAATTTTCTCTTTTCGTGAGATATCTGCGTGTTTACTGTCTATCACTCAAATCAGCTCGATCTGCTGAAATCCCTTTTGGTTGAACTTATCCGTCGCGAGCCGCTGGATAACCCGTTCGAGCAGGAGCAAATCCTGGTACAGAGTCCGGGCATGTCGCAATGGCTGAAGCTGGAGCTGGCGAAGTCCCTTGGCATTGCCGCCAATATTGAATTCCCGCTACCGGCTACCTTCATCTGGAACATGTTCACCAAGGTGCTTAGCGATGTGCCGGAGCGAAGTGCATTCAATAAAGAAGCGATGACCTGGAAGTTAATGCAGGTGTTGCCGCAACAGCTGGATAAGCCTGAATTTGAGCCGCTGGCCCGCTATCTGAGTGAGGACGACCAGCAGCAAAAGAGCTACCAGCTGGCAGAAAAGATTGCAGATATCTTTGACCAGTATTTAGTGTACCGCCCGGAGTGGATTCAGTCCTGGGAGTCAGATCAGGTCGATCCTGAGCTGGTGGCGGATCACCCTTGGCAGCCGCTGCTGTGGCAGGCGCTATATGATCAGACTTTGGCTCTCGACCAGTCGCCGTACCACAGGGCTAACTTGTACGATAACTTTATCGAGACTCTGGAAAGTTACCTGCAAAGCGGTTCTCCGCTACCGGAAGGTCTGCCAAAGCGCCTGTTCGTATTCGGTATCTCGGCTCTGCCGCCGCGCTATCTCGATGCCCTTGCTGCGTTGGGTAAGCATATCGATGTCCACTTGATGTTCACCAACCCTTGTCGCCATTACTGGGGGGAAGTGCGGGATCGTAAATATCTCGCCCGCCTTGCAGCCAAGCAGCGTCAGCAGTTGCAATGGTGCGCCGATCACAGTGAGCTTGGTGGTGTCGTTTCTCCGCTGAAGGGAGATATCGAGGCCAACCTGGTTGATGATACCCATGAAGGCGCAGTCGGTAATACCTTGCTGGCGTCACTGGGTAAGCTGGGGCGGGATAACCTGTACCTGCTGTCGGAGATGGAAGCCTATGATGTCGAAGCTTTTGTCGATATCGAACCGGATTCCATGTTGCATTCGATTCAAGCCGATATCCTTAATCTTGAAGATCGTGTCAATGATGAGCTGACTGAAACCAGCCTCCACAAGTTGGCGATCTCGCCGCAGGACCAGTCGCTGGCTGTCCACGCCTGCCACTCGCCGATGCGAGAGGTTGAGGTGTTGCATGACAAGCTGCTGGCGATGATGGCTGATAATCCGGAACTGTCGCCGCGAGACATCGTAGTTATGGTGGCCGATATCAACAGCTACAGCCCGTATATTCAGGCGGTGTTCGGTAACGCGCCGGGTGAGCGCTACATTCCTTTCTCTATTTCTGACCGCAGTGCCGACCAGGAAAATCCGGTTCTGCTGGCCTTCCTGCGTTTATTGGAACTGCCGGAGAGCCGCTGTCAGGCTTCTGAGTTGCTGGAGCTGCTGGAAGTACCGGCGGTGATGGCGAAGTTCGGTTTTGACAGCGAGCGTTTTGAACGGGTTAAAGGTTGGATTGAAGAAGTCGGGATCCGCTGGGGGTTGGATGACGGCACGGCCAGTGAATTCCAGTTGCCGCGTCAGCAACAAAATACCTGGCTGTTCGGTTTGCAGCGGATGCTGCTCGGTTACGCCATGCCGCAGGATGCCGGATTGTATCAGGGTGTGCTGGCCTATGATGAGGTACAGGGTATGGATGCCGAGCTGGCCGGGCAGCTCGGTTTATTTGTCGAAATGCTGATGCACTACCGCACTTTGCTTGCCAAGCCACAGCCGGTGGCGGAGTGGATTTCAGTACTTAACCAGCTGTTGGATGATTTCTTTGCCGTCGATACTGACGGCGAGATGGTATTACGGATGATCCGCGACAAGCTGCAGCAACTTGAGCAGCAGCTGAAAGATGCTGGTTATCAGGATGAGATCACGCCGAAAGTGCTGCGTGATTACCTCAACAGCAAGTTATCGGGTGAGCGGGTCAGTCAGCGTTTCCTTGCCGGTCAGGTAAACTTTTGTACCCTGATGCCAATGCGTTCGATCCCGTTCAAGGTAGTGTGCCTGTTGGGGATGAATGACGGTATCTATCCACGCTCTATTCCGCCGGAAGGCTTTGATCTGATGACCGGACGAACCCGTTATGGTGACCGCTCCCGCCGTGATGATGACCGCTACCTGTTCCTTGAGGCCCTGCAGTCAGCTCAGGAAACGTTGTACATCAGTTATGTCGGACGTTCTATTCAGGACAACAGTGAAAAAATGCCGTCGGTACTGGTTAGCGAGCTGCTGGAATACTGCCAGCAGGGATACTGTCTTAAAGGGGATGAAGCTCTGCCTGCCGATCAGTCGGCAGAGCGCCTGGCGAAAGCTATGCTACATGTCCACCCATTGGTGCCGTTCAGTCCGGAAGCCTTTTTGGGAGCTGCACCGAGTTATGCCGCAGAATGGTTGCCCGCAGCCAGTCGAGAGTTGATTGCAACGCCTGAATTTCAGGAGCAGCCACTTATTGCCGAGCCTGAAGACAGTATCGGCATGCCAGTACTGGAGCTGGCCGAACTGTCTCGCTTCTGGCGTCTGCCTGTGCAGTATTTCTTTAACCGCCGCCTGAAAGTGTTCTTTGAACCGGCAGCAGGCGCAGTCGAAGATGACGAGCCGTTTGTTCTAGATGGTCTGAGCCGTTATCAGCTTCGCAGTGATTTGCTGACGACTTTCCTTGATAGTCACCTTCAGGGAGAAAGCAATAAAGACGCCGTATTTGAGCGCTTTGCCGAATATCAGCAGGCCGCGGGTGGCCTGCCGCTGGCTGAGTTTGGTGAGCTGGAGCTGATGGATGAGCGGGGGCAGATTGAAAGTCTGGCTGACAAAGTAGCCGGTCTGCTGGCCGACTCACTGCCGGATGTTGAAGTTGACCTGTTAATTGAGATTGAAGGACGGTCTGTGCAATTGCAGGGCTGGCTCAAGTATCACAGCCGGAGTGGGCTAGTTCGTTATCGTCCGGGCAAGGTCAGGGCACAGGATATTCTGCAGGGCTGGATCGAACATTTGTGTTTGGCTCTGGTCGCTGAATCGAAAGACACTCATTTGATTGGCATTGACGGTCACTACTGGCTGGAACCGGTCAATGCTGAATATGCCCGTGAACAGTTGGCAGTATTAATGCAAGCGTACTATCAGGGACTGACCCGACCGCTGGCATATTTCCCCCGCACCGCACTTGCCGGTTTGCAGGCTTGCCAGGATAAGCAGGGTAACTGGTGCGATGATGCCGATATTCTGGATAAAGCAAAAGCGAAGATGGCAGAAGCCTTTAACGGCGGTTACATGTTCGAAGGTGAAGGAAACAATGTTTATATCTACCGGGTATGGCCGGAGTGGAATAGTGAACTGGCTGATGATGCCACACAACAGGCAGAACAATTGCTCAAACCGGCATTACTGCACCTGCATTTGAAGAAAGAGGATTAATCACGAAGGGGGTAGGTGGCCGTCGATAAATCATTATTGATTGTAGGGTGTTCACCGTACGGCCACAGGTCCAGAGGTAGACCAAATTCGTGACGCAGATAGTAGCGGATCGAATTGGGATAAACCGTGAAACAGCTCTCATAGTGATAGAACTCAAAGTTGGCTAATTCGATATTTTTGTTTGAATTTGTGCTCGATCACAAAAATTTATTTTGCCCGAACCCATGTTCGTGCAATAACAGGAACTTGCGCATCCTATGACTCAACAACACATTTCGCCTGACCTTACTGATCCTGTGGTACTCATTGAGCCGCAGGAGCTTAAGCCGATGACCTTCCCGTTGCACGGTAACAGGCTGATTGAAGCCTCGGCCGGTACGGGCAAGACGTTTACCATTGCCAGTCTGTACCTGCGCCTGCTGCTCGGGCATGGTGATAACAACAGCCGCTTCCCTCGCGAGCTGACGGTTGATCAGATTCTGGTGGTGACTTTTACCGAAGCGGCAACTGCGGAGCTGCGTGATCGTATTCGCCGCCGGATCCATGATGCCCGGCTGGCATTCAGCCGAGGCCATAGTGACGATCCGGTGATCAAACCCTTGTTGGATGATCTTGCCGATCATAAAGCGGCGGCATCGATCCTGCTGCAGGCCGAACGTCAGATGGATGAAGCTGCCATTTTCACGATTCATGGTTTCTGTCAGCGGATGCTGACCCAGAATGCGTTTGAGTCTGGCAGCCTGTTCAACAATGAGTTCGTCACCGAAGAGAGTCACCTTCGGGCGCAGGTGGTGGCTGATTACTGGCGCCGCAACTTCTACCCATTGCCGAAAACACTGGCTGGTGAGGTGCGCAGCATCTGGGTATCGCCGGCAACTTTGCTACGTGATGTTAACCCGTTTTTATCCGGTGCCGAGGTGGAAATTCGTGCGCCGGAGCTGAAAGATTCGTTGCAACAGGTTCATGACGACAATATTGCCCGAATTGAGCATGTGAAGCGCCTGTGGCGTACTGATGCGGCTGATTTCCAGGATTTGATTGCTGGTTCCGGGGTCAACAAGCGCAGTTATACCAAGACCAGTTTGCCGAAGGCACTGGCGGAAGTCAGTGCCTGGGCCGAACAGGAAACCTCTGGTTACCAGTTACCGAAAGCGCTGGAAAAATTTGATCAACAGGTGCTGTTTGATAAGACCAGCAAAGGTAATCCGCCGGAGCATCCTGTGTTTGTTGCTATTGGCGAGCTGCTGGCTAACAAGCCGAATGTCAGGGATCCGCTGCTGGCACATGCTATCAGAGAGTGCCGTCAGTTGCTGACTGAGGCCAAACGTCGTAAAGGCTGGCTGTCATTTGACGATCTGCTGACCCAACTGGCTGCGGCGCTGAGCAATGATACAGACGGCAGCCTGGCTGCGCGGATCCGTACTCTGTTTCCGGTTGCGATGATCGATGAATTCCAGGATACCGATCCGCTTCAGTACAGCATTTTTAACACTGTTTATGGTGAAAAGCCGTCAGAAGCTGAAGTTGACGCTGGCAGTGACGAGTCGGCCTGTGGACTGTTTATGATCGGTGACCCGAAGCAGGCGATTTATGCCTTCCGTGGTGCTGATATCTTTACTTATATTCAGGCTCGTCGCCAGGTGAAAGCTCACTACACCCTGGGAACCAACTGGCGTTCAACAGCTGAAATGGTTGAAGCTGTCAACACAATCTTCCTCACGTCGCAGCGCCCGTTTATTTATGATCAGGACATTACTTTCCTGCCGGTGAACCACAGCCCGAAGGCAACGGATCGGAGCTGGCAATTGGCAGGGAGCAAGCAACCAGCATTGAGTTTCTGGCGTCAGGAAGCTGATGAACCGGTTAGAAAAGGCGATTACCAGCAGGTGATGGCAGCCGCGACTGCTGCGGAAATTCAGAAGATCCTTACGCTTTCACAACTGGGTGAAGCAGTGCTGGTCGAAGGCGAGAAGCGCCAAGCGATCCGGGCCGGTGATATATCAGTACTGGTGCGTACCGGTGCGGAAGGGGCGATGATCCGTCATGCTTTGGCAGAGCAGGGGATTGCCAGTGTTTATCTGTCGAACCGTGACAGTGTCTTCGCCAGTGCCGAAGCTTGTGATATCCAGCGTCTGCTGGTGGCGGTTCTGGTGCCGGAAGAAGAACGCAGCCTGCGTGCGGCGTTGGCTTCCGGCCTGTTTGCGTTCAGTGCCAGTCAGCTTGATGAGCTCAATGTCGATGAAGACAAATGGGAACAGCATGTGGCGGAATTCCGGGAATATCGCAAACTGTGGCATAGCCGCGGGGTATTGCCGATGCTGCGCCATGTGCTGGCGAGCCGTCGGATCCCTGAGCGTCTGCTGAGTGAAAACGGCGGAGAGCGTCGCCTGACAGATATCCTCCATATCGGCGAGCTACTTCAACAGGCAAGTCAGACGCTCGACAGTGACCACGCGCTGATCCGCTGGCTGGCTGAACATATCGAAGAGCCTAACGGTAATGCCGAAGAGCAGCAGTTGCGCCTGGAATCAGATCGTAATCTGGTGCAAATCGTTACTATCCATAAATCCAAAGGTCTGGAATATGACATCGTCTTCCTGCCGTTTGTCTGTGGTTACCGGGCGGCGGGGACGGCCCTGTTCCATGATGAGCAGACTCAGCAGGCAGTGCTGGATGTTGCCGGTACCGACGAGAGTATGGAGCTGGCTGAGAAAGAGCGCCTGGCAGAAGATCTGCGTCTGATTTATGTGGCCCTGACCCGTGCTGTCTACGGTTGTTATATCGGTATGTCACCGTTGCGTAACGGGCTAAGTCGTAAAGAGCCGACTGGATTGCATAATTCAGCGATTGGCTGGTTGGTTCAGGACTGTCAGGAAGGAAGTGTGGCAGATCTGGATGCGGCGCTTGCACGTCTGGTTCAGGCATCATCGACCATGGCTGTCGTTACCCCGCCAGAGCTGCCGGAGTCACCATGGACTCCGTTGGAAGAAGAAAAAACGGCTCTGTCTGCCGCTCAGTTTACAACAGAAATTGAACGTAACTGGTGGATCACCAGTTACTCGGGGTTGGTTAAGCAAGGCAGTCATCATCTTGATGCCTCATTTGAACTGCCGGGTTTTGATACCGATTCTTCACAGGACAGTGACGGCGAAGACGGTGAATTAGTCGAGCCGGAGCGTACTATTTATACCTTCCCGCGCGGTGCGCGTCCGGGTACTTTCCTGCACACTTTGTTTGAAGAAATTGAGTTCACTGAGCCGGTCGACAGCGAAGCTACCCGCAGTAAGATTCTTGAACTGTTGAGACTGGAAAACTATGACGAGGAGTGGTTGCCGGTACTGCAAACCATGATTCGTGATGTGCTGAGTTGTAACCTTGACGGTGACTGCCTGCAACTGGGCAGGGTACAGGCTTCCAGCCGCCTGACCGAAATGGAGTTTATGTTGCCGATCAATGTGCTGTCGGCACCTTTGCTCAATAAGGTGATTGCCCGTCATGATCCCCTGTCAGCAAAGGCCGGGGAATTGGGTTTCACCACGGTCAGCGGGATGCTCAAGGGCTTTATCGACTTGGTGTTTGAGCATCAGGGACGCTATTACGTTCTGGACTGGAAATCGAATCACCTCGGTGATGATCCGGATGTTTACCGGGGCGATAAGCTGGCTCATGCGATGGCTGAACACCGTTACGATCTTCAGTACCAGCTTTATGCGCTGGCACTGCACCGTTTCCTCAAGAGCCGTAAGGCTGATTATGACTACGACACCCATTTCGGTGGTGTCTACTACCTGTTCCTGCGTGGTGTCAGGGCTGAGGGTGATAGCGGTATTTTCAATGCCCGCCCGAGTCTGGAGTTGCTGACTGAACTGGAAACACTGATTGACGGAGAATACCTGGATGCTTAAACGGCTTGAATTACTTTCCCGGCAAGGGGCTATCCGTCCGCTGGATTATCAGTTCGCTAAGTTTATAGCAGCGACAGTGGCGGCTTCAGACTGCGAAGAAACCCGTCAGCTGGTGACACTGGCGGCGGCACAAACCAGCTATGAACTCGGGCAGGGGCATGTCTGCCTACTGCTGTCCAAACTGGAACGAGGTCATGTATTGGGATTGGGGACAGAGCATTCCAGCCAGTTACTTGAAGGTCTGCCGGCATTGGAGACGTGGGGCTCGGTCCTGTCTGCTTCGGCGGCTGTGTCTGTCGGCCACGGAGCGACGCCATTGGTGCTGGAGCACGGACGTTTGTATCTCAACCGTTACTGGCAGTTTGAGCAGACGGTTGCTTCGCGCCTGAAACAGTCATCGGGCTCTGCGTCATCGGTTGCTGTTGCGATGCCTCAGATGGCCGCTAAACTCGATGAATTATTTGCTCGCAGTTACACCTATTTGTTTGAAGCGTTGCAGAAGCTGCGCAATGAGGAAAAAGCAGAGCCGGATAGTCCGCAGGCGCGTCAGGCGGAAGTGTGCGATAAGCTAGATGTGGTCGCAGCCGGAGAACTCGACTGGGGTGCCATCGACCGGGTCTTGACAGCGGCTACCCGAGCCTCTGATCTGGCGATGCTGGATACTTTAGTGCCGAATGCGGTTTGCCTGAACTGGCAGAAAGTGGCGGCCGCGGTTGCGCTGACCCGTCAGTTTGCCGTCATTTCCGGCGGGCCGGGGACAGGTAAAACCACGACGGTTGCTAAGCTGCTGGCAGCTCTGGTGACTCAGGCAATGCAGGCCAGTGGCGGTGATGCCGAACAGGTGCCGACCATCAAATTGGTAGCGCCAACCGGTAAAGCGGCGGCGCGTCTGACAGAGTCGATTGGTGCTGCGGTGCAGTCACTGGCAATTGAGAAGGAAGTGAAAGATCTGATCCCGACCCAGTCCAGTACTATTCACCGTCTGCTGGGTTCGATTCCGAATCGGGTTGAATTCCGTCATAACCGTGAAAACCCGCTGCACCTTGATGTGCTGGTTGTTGATGAAGCCTCAATGGTGGATTTGCCGATGATGGCCCGCCTGTTGGATGCGATGCCGCCTCACGCTAAGCTGATTTTGCTGGGGGACCGGGATCAGTTGGCCTCGGTTGAAGCCGGTGCTGTGCTGGGGGATATCTGCTCTTTCTCGAATCAGGAATACAGTCCGGAGCAGGGTGAGCAGCTTAGCCTGCTCACCGGCTACCGTTTTGCTGCTGCCGTGGAAGGCGGAGCGGCAACAGTGGCAGATAGCCTATGTATGCTGCGCAAGAGCTACCGATTCCATGCTCAGTCTGGGATCGGCCAGCTGGCTAAAGCCATTAATGGTGGTCAGCCGCATCAGGTTGAGCAGGTCTGGCAGCAAGGTTTTAAGGATATTCACCAGTACCCGCTTTGTACCGAGAGCTATGAACGGATGATCAATATGACGGTGAACTTTTACCGTGATTACCTTGATGCGATTGAAATCGGTGAGAAACCGGAAAAGGTATTGAAAGCATTTTCACGGGTACGTCTGCTTTGTGCGCTGAGGGAAGGGGACTTCGGTGTTTCCGGCCTTAACCAGCGTATTGAACGAGGGCTTATGCGGGCGGGTAAGATCAATCCGGGGGATGACACCTGGTATGTTGGTCGTCCGGTGATGATCACCCGAAACGATCATGGTCTCGGCCTGTATAACGGTGATATCGGTATTGCTATGCTGGATGCCGAGCCGGATCCGCAAACCGGAAAGCGCCGCCTGCGGGTATATTTTGATATGCCGGACGGTTCTATCCGTGCGGTATTGCCGAGCCGTCTGCCTGAGCATGAGACGGTGTATGCCATGACCATCCATAAATCACAGGGGTCGGAGTTTGCCGATACCCTGATGGTGTTGCCGACCGATTTCAGCCCGATCCTGACCCGCGAGCTGATTTACACAGGTGTAACCCGAGCCAAGGAGAAGCTGTATATGTTTGCCTTGCCGGAGATTGTTCATCGCTCGGTGCGTTTGCGCACAGAGCGGGCCAGTGGTCTGGCTCAGCTGCTTGGTTAGGCAAGGGGATTCAGGAGTATAGTTTAGTGGAAGAGCCGGCTTGTGCCGGCTCTTTTTGTTTGAGGCGATGTTTGAAGCTATAGCTCCAGAATTAAAATTTTAGAGCGGCGCTGGAAGTTATAGAGGGCTTTTTTGGCCATCGGCAGCTGATCGACACTGGATTCATAAAATCCCTGTTCCAGGAACCAGTGCAGGCTACGGGTAGTCAGGACGAAAAGTTGCTTCAGGCCAATGCTTTTAGCCTGCTGGCGTAATTTGTTGAGCAGGATAACGCCCCGGTCGCCGTCGCGGTAATCGGGATGAATGGCGACACAGGCCATCTCCGCCATTCCTTCATCTTCAAACGGGTACAGGGCGGCACAGCCGATGATCAGACCATCGCGCTCGATAATGGTAAATTGCCCGATTTCTTGCTCCAGCTGTTCCCGTGAGCGGCGTACCAGAATTCCGTCCTGCTCCAACGGGCGGATTAGGGCCAGTATTCCGCCGATATCATCAATGCCAGCCTGGCGGGTCTTCTCGGCACTGGCCATAACTATCTGGGTGCCGATACCGTCGATGGAGAACAGCTCCTGGATCAGCGCGCCATCCTCTTTGTAACTGATCAGGTGGCTGCGGGGAACGCCTGCCAGACAGGCTGTGATTGCGCCACGCAGGAAGCGTCCTGTACCGCAGTCGTCAGCATCATTTTCTATCAGCTTTTGCAGGGCTTGTTCTGCTTCGTGAGGCAGCATCTCTGAGGCGACACTACCGTCATCATTAAGCACTCCTTGTTCGGAGCAGAAGCCGATCAGCTTATCGGCTTTGAGGCGGATTGCGAGCTGGGTGGCAACTTCTTCTGAAGTGAGGTTGAAGCACTCGCCGGTGACGGAGCTGGCGATTGGTCCCAGCAGGACAACGGCACCTTGTTCAAGCTGGCGATTGATAGCCTGGCAGTCTATGCGTCGGATCCGGCCACTGTTGTGATAGTCGGTACCGTCATCAACCCCGAGCGGCTGGGCAATAATGAAGTTGCCGCTGACGATATGGATCTGCGAGCCAGCCATCGGGGTATTGTTCAGCCCCATGGAAAAACGAGCGGTGATATCGAGCTGGAGCTGTCCGGCAGCCTGTTTCGCCAGCTCAAGGGTGCGCTTATCGGTGACTCGGATCCGTTTGTGATAAGGACTGGAAACGTTATGCGCCTCAAGCAATTGATTGATCTGCGGTCGGGCGCCGTAAACCAGCACGATGCGCAGGCCAAGGCTGGTCAGCAAGGCGATATCATTAACAATACGGGGGAAGTTGCTGTCGGCAATGGCTTCACCACCGAGCATGATCACTATTGTTTTGCCGTTATGGGCGTTGAGGTACGGTGCGGATTGGCGAAATCCTTTTACCAAATCGGTACTTCGTAGCTTCACTGTCATACATCCGTGTTATTTATTGAGTGATTTGTTATTAGGCTGCTATTAGTGTGAGGCATCATTCAGTTTATCGTCGAAAAATGCTTAATAATTATGCAAGCATAGTCGCTGATAATAGTGGTTGGTTCAAGCAGTACCGTTCAGCATCAAAGCGGATTTTTTGGATTCAAGATCTCGTTGTCGTACTCCATATTGTTCATTTTGTCGAAAACTGACTTGCTTGAGGTATATTCAGAATTGATCAAATTGAGAATCCGCCCTATGAAGAAAAACCAGAAAATGAAAATGCAGTTTGCCTTCGTTGTGGCGGGTGTTGCGATCGGCTTTCTCTTCTCAGCCATGCTTGCAGTTGGCGCTATTGATGCACAAACGCTTGGTCAGGAGCCGCCTCCTGATATCAACGGTGTTTGGGTAGAAAAAGAAGTTGCCCCTTATGTTGCTGACCGTTTTGAAATTCGCCCGGAGGGTGTGTTTGTCGGTGGTCGTCAGGTTACCACTCGATATGATTGGGATGGTGAGATTCTCAGTTATCGTAAGGGTGATGACACCTATGTCTATAAGCTTCATGAAGGCCGTTTGGTTCGTCAGCAGCCGGCGCATTACATTTCGTCTTTTGCCCGTGAAGGCGATCCTGATCATTGCCTGCTCAATTGCACATAATTTTACTCATCTCTTTCCCTTTCCTTCCTGAAAACTGTCGGCTCCGTTAAGTTTTGTTGCTGTCGCAGGTAACTGTTTTTGATAAAAGACAGAGCTCTGACATATTGTTTTATACAAAGTGTTAAACATTCTTACTTTCATGCCGTCATCGCTTTGTGCATACTTGCGATGAAAATATCCTAATTATTTCATAGGTCTTTACCGTGTTTCGTAAAGCAACAATTGCAATGTTAATTCTGGGTCTGGTCGGTTGTGCCAGGCCGACAGACCATGGTCAGCAATATATTGATGGCCGTTTTGACCAGGTATTAAATCAGGTATCGACGGTAGAGTCTGATAAACCGAGGGATTACAGCCAGTTTGAACAGCAGATGGAGCTGGTATTGGAGCGTTCGCCGTCAATGGCTGCAAAGTATCAGCCGCTTTATCAGCACCTTCAGAAGTGGGCTGAGGATAGTGGTGACCCGACACAACTGAGTAATTACGGCATCCAGATAGCCCAGATGGGCGGTGCTGATGATTTCGGTAATGTCATGTTTACCGGTTACTTCTCGCCGGTGATTGAACTGCGCCATGAGCCGAATGAAAAATTCCGCTATCCGGTTTACGCCATGCCGAAATGTGAAGAGCAGTGTCCGACCCGTGCCGATATTTACGCCGGTGCGCTTGAAGGACTTGGGTTGGAACTGGGTTACAGCGCTTCGATGCTGGATATCTTCATGATGGAAGTGCAGGGCAGTGGCTTTGTTCACTTTGAAGATAACGACCAGCTGCAGTATTTCGCTTATAACGGCAAGAACGGTCATCCTTATGTCAGTATCGGTAAGGTGCTGATTGAGCGTGATGAAGTTCCACGCGAGAAGATGTCGCTCAAAGCCATTAAAGATTGGGTCAGCCAGCAGGATCACGCTTCTGTAAGGGAGCTGCTGGAGCAGAACCCGTCTTTTGTGTTCTTCAAACCACAAGACAGCCTGGATGTAATGGGGACAGCCGGTATTCCGCTTCAGGCCCACGCTTCAGTCGCGGCGGATCGTGAATACCTGCCGATGGGTAGTGTGTTGTTGGCAGAAGTGCCGCAGCTTGACAGCGAGGGCAATTGGAACGGCCAGCATGTGCTTAAATTATTAATGGCGCTGGATACTGGCGGTGCGGTGAAGAAAAACCATCTGGATCTCTACCATGGTATGGGGCCGCAAGCCGGGCTTGATGCCGGCCATTACAAACATTACGGCCGGGTATGGAAGCTGGGGCTTGAGGGCAGCCAGACCGGAAGTCCATGGCAGAATGTTGGCGGGTAGACCTTCATAGGCAATAATGCAAGTTTGCCTGGCCCACAGGCTGGACAATTGTTATCAGAGCGCGTATAAAACGCGCTCATTCTTTATCTGAACGACTGAAAGTTATGCGTGAATTAGATACCCCGGCTTCTGACAACTACAACCAGCGTTTTGGTGGTACTCGCCGCCTGTACGGTAACAGTGAAGTAGAAATACTGCGTGCTGCCCATGTGTGTGTTATCGGTATCGGTGGTGTGGGTTCATGGGCTGCGGAAGCGCTGGCGCGTTCCGGTGTCGGCGAGCTGACCCTGATTGATATGGACGATGTTTGTGTCACTAACATTAACCGTCAGATCCATGCCATGACAGGTACAGTCGGTCAGAGCAAAATTGAAGTGATGGCTGAGCGAATTAAGCTGATTAACCCGGAATGTAAAGTTAATTTGATTGATGACTTTATTACCCCGGAAAATATTGCTGAATATATTGATGGTCGTTTTGACTATGTGCTGGATGCCATCGACAGCATGAAGCCGAAAGCGGCACTGCTGGCATACTGTAAGCGCAACAAAATCAAAGTTATCACCACGGGTGGTGCGGGTGGACAGATTGACCCGACTCAGATCCAGATTGCCGATCTGACTAAAACTATTCAGGACCCGCTGGCGAAGAAGCTGCGTGATACTTTACGTCGTCACCATAACTTCCCGAAAAATCCGAAGCGCAAATTCGGTATCGAGTGTGTGTTCTCGACTGAGCAACTGAAATACCCGCAGGCAGACGGTTCGGTATGCAGTGCCAAGGCATCAGCCGAAGGGCCGAAGCGTATGGACTGCGCCAGCGGATTCGGTGCCGCGACTATGGTCACCGCCACGTTCGGTTTTGTCGCGGTATCGCGTATTCTGAATAAGCTGATTGAAAAGCACCTCAAATGATACCAATCAGTATAAGTGTTTGATCATTCTTGCTTGTTAAAATCATCTATTACTGCGTTAGAATTTTTGTAATTAGCACCACTAGTTACGGCAAACTCTTCCTTGTCCTAGGCGATTTTTCCTGCGCAATTATCTGAATACTTACTTATTCCGATTGGTATAAAAAAAGCGAGAGTTGTGAGGCTCTCGCTTTTTTATTTCTGTTGTCCGGAGTGTTTTCGGAAACAGCCCGTTATGCGTCGGCCAGTGCTTTGATTTGCTCAACAATGGCTTTCAGGCCGTTGCCACGGGACGGGCTCAGGTGGGCCATCAGGCCAAGGCTGTCAAAGTAGCCATCAATATCAAAGGCTTTGATTTCTTCTGCTGTTTTGCCTTCGTAAGCCGCCAGTACCAGAGTGATCAGGCCGCGGACGATGCGGGCATCGGAGTCGGCGGCAAAGTGGAACACTTCTCCCTCCTGCTGGTGGGCCAGCCAGACTTGGCTTTCACAGCCGCTTACTTTCAGTTGGTCCTGCTTCAGCTCTTCCGGCAGTGCAGGCAGCTTCTTACCAAGCTGAATAACATTGCGGTATCTGTCTTCCCAACCATTGGCTGCGGACATTTGGTTAACAATCTGGTCGCTGGTGATATCTGTGCCGAAAGGGTGGTGTGGTAGGCTCATCAGTTTCTCCTAAAGCAGGCTGCACGCTTTGTGCAGGGCTGCAACAAAGCGTTCAACATCTTGTTCTGTATTATATAGTGCCAGAGATACCCGCAGGGTACCGCTCAGACCAAGAGCATCCAGCATCGGGTGGGCACAGTGGTGCCCGGCGCGAAGGGCAATGCCTTGCTGATCAAGCAGAGTTGCGATGTCCTGATGGTGAACGCCGTCAACCACAAAGGAAAACAGGCTGGCATCCGGCTGAAGGCCGATAATGCGCAGATCTTCAATATCTTTGATGCCTTCCAGTGCTTTCTGGCGCAGGTGGTGGATATGGTCTTCGGCGGTCTGGCGATCCAGGCTGGTCAGCCAGTCGATAGCTGCGGCCAGTGCCAGACTGCCGGCAACGTTCGGTGTTCCGGCTTCAAATTTCCCCGGAACGGCTGAAAACGTTGTGCCTTCGAACGAGACCTTTTCTACCATTTTACCGCCGCCATGCCATGGCGGCATCGCATCCAGCAGCTCAAATTTACCGTAAAGCACGCCGATCCCTGCCGGGGCAAAGATTTTGTGGCCGGAGAACACATAGAAGTCAGCATCAAGAGCCTGAACATCTACTGTTTCATGTGCGACTGCCTGGGCACCGTCGATTACCGCGATTGCGCCATATTGGTGGGCGGCAGCAATGATTTCCTCAATCGGATTTCGGGTGCTAGTTACATTGGTGACATGGGCAACGGCGACAATTTTAGTCTGATCGCCTAGTCGCTGGTGGAAGGCGTCCATATCTAAGGTGCAATCCGGTTTCATCGGAATTTTAACGACTTTGGCTCCGGTCTGCTCCGCCACGATTTGCCACGGTACGATATTGGCGTGGTGTTCCAGTTCGCTCACCAGGATTTCGTCACCCGGTTTGAGGTTCTGGCGGGCGTAGGTCTGGGCAATAAGGTTCAGAGCTTCGGTTGCACCCCGAGTCCAGATGATCTCTTTATTTTGTCTGGCGTTAATAAAGCGCTGGACAGTTTCGCGTGCCTGTTCAAATTGTGTGGTTGCTGCAGCCGTCAGGGCATGGCTGCCTCGGTGAACATTAGCATTGTGACCGCTGTAGTACTGTCGGATGGTTTCGATAACAATTGTTGGCTTTTGGGTTGTCGCTGCACTGTCGAGATAGACAAGCGGCTGGCCGTTGCATTCCAGGGCAAGTGCCGGGAACTGCTGGCGGATTTGGTTGATATCAAATTGAACAGTCATGGTGAGTCACATTGCGAAAAAGGAGGTGGCGATCATGCCATTATTTGCCATAAGAGCAAGGGATTATCAGCTGGCTCAGGCTAATTATAACGGTGTTGGTATTGATAATGTGGCGAATTGGGGAAAAACAGATAAAAAAAAGCACCGTGTTGGGGCACAGTGCTAACAATAAACTTTGACAGACAGGTCAAAAATACAGGAAGTAAAAGTGGTAGATTGACTACCCGTCCGGCACAACCCGGACAATATGCAAACACAACATCGCAACTATGACTGAGAGTTAAGATGCCGAGGGGGCAAAACTGAACCTCTCTCACCGTTGCGATGCAAATCATAGGGTTTATGTAGCACTCCGGCAATGGACAATTTATAATGTTTGCCATAAAAAAAACTAATGCAGGA
Source organism: Photobacterium marinum (assembly GCF_000331515.1). Taxonomy (GTDB): domain Bacteria; phylum Pseudomonadota; class Gammaproteobacteria; order Enterobacterales; family Vibrionaceae; genus Photobacterium; species Photobacterium marinum. The sequence goes on along the minus strand of NZ_AMZO01000043.1, from coordinate 17,779 downwards.
AAAGTATGTCAAGACGTCTACCTCCTTTAAATTCATTAAAAGTGTTCGAAGCGGCAGCAAGGCACCTGAGTTTTACCCGTGCTGCTGAAGAATTGTTCGTTACTCAAGCCGCTGTAAGCCACCAAATTAAGGCTCTCGAAGAGTTTTTGGGACTTAAGCTGTTTCGCCGCCGCAACCGATCTTTGTTGTTGACTGAAGAAGGCCAGAGTTATTTTCTGGACATCAAAGACATCTTTTCTGCAATCTCAGATGCCACGGATAAAGTCTTGGAGCGAGGTGCAAAAGGTGCATTAACCATTAGTTTACCTCCTAGTTTTGCGATCCAATGGCTGGTTCCTCGGCTGGCGGATTTCAATGAGCAGCATCCGGATATTGATGTTCGCATTAAAGCGGTGGATTTGGATGAAGGTTCGCTGACCGATGATGTGGATGTGGCTATTTATTATGGTCGTGGTAACTGGCAGGGGCTGCGTGCCGACAAGTTGTATCAGGAATTTCTGCTCCCCGTCTGTTCACCAATGCTATTGACCGGCCCGAAGCCGCTGCGCTCCCTCGAAGACCTCAAAAACCATACTTTGCTTCATGATACTTCCCGTAAAGAATGGAAGAACTTTGTCCGCCACCATGAAATTACTGGTACCAATGTAAACCAGGGGCCGATCTTCAGTCACTCGACCATGGTATTGCAGGCGGCAGTACACGGTCAGGGTATTGCCTTGGGTAACAATGTACTGGCGCAACCGGAGTTGGAAGCCGGTCGTCTGGTCTGTCCGTTCGATGAAGTTCTGATGAGCAAGAACGCTTTCTACCTGGTGTGCCAGGAGAAGCAGGCGGAGACCGGTCGTATTCAGATCTTCCGTGACTGGGTACTGGCGAAAGCAGCCCGTGAACAAGAGGATATGCCGGATGTCTGATGTATTACCTGAGTATTTAATTGACGGGCCTGACAGCAAAGATGCCGTAGCAACGTTTCTGTTTGCTCACGGCGCCGGTGCTGGCATGGATCATGAGTTTATGACGGCGATTGCCAAAGGCCTGGCCGGACACGGCATTCGGGTTATCCGGTTCGATTTCCCTTATATGGTGAAGCGCCGCGAGGATGGCAAGAAGCGTCCGCCGGATCGCCAGCCAAAACTGCTGCTGGACTTTCAGCGTCATATTGATGCCTTTGCTGACGAGGGCAAACTGGTGATTGGCGGTAAATCCATGGGAGGCCGAATGGCCAGCCTGATGGTGTCCGATATTGCCGCAGAATCTCCGGATGTCGAAAACTGCCTCGAAAAAGTGAGCGGTGTTGCCTGCCTGGGCTTTCCTTTTCATCCGCCGGGCAAGCCGGATAATTTCCGCGGCGGGCATTTGCAGGATACGACTCTGTCAACCCTGATCCTTCAGGGAGAGCGCGATACATTCGGTACCCGTGCTGAAGTCGAAGGCTGGCAGTTTGCCGATTCGGTTCGTATCAAATATCTGCCAGACGGTGACCACGGTTTCAAGCCAAGAAAAGCTTCCGGGCTGACAGAGCGACAGAACTGGGAACAGGCAGTGGAATTATTAGCTGCCTTTATTCGGGAGTGTGTCGATGCCAGTGAATAAGAGCTGGCCGGGAAAAATCCTGTTTTTCTCGGCGATTAGCGCAGCACTGGCAGTCGCTCTTGGGGCCTTTGCTGCTCACGGGCTTAAAGCGCGGATATCGGCCGATATGTTGGATGTGTTTAAAACCGGCGTTCAGTATCAAATCTGGCACAGCCTTGCCATGATGGGATGTGGAATTTGGTTGCGCATTATGCCGACAAAAGCGGTATCATACGCAGCCCTGTTTTTTGCAACGGGGATATTGTGCTTCAGCGGCAGCCTGTATGCGCTGGTGCTGACGGGCATAAAGTGGTTTGGCCCCATCACTCCAATCGGGGGCATGTGTTTTATTATTGGCTGGGTGGTACTTGCAGTAGCTGCCTGGCGAACAGCTTGAGGGTTGAAAGTGAATCAAGTTCTGTTGTACTGCCGTCCTGGCTTTGAGAAAGAATGTGCCGGGGAAGTTCAAGACAAAGCCAATGCACTGGAGCTGTATGGTTTTCCTCGTGCTAAGAACAACACCGGTTATGTGGTGTTTGAGTTCTACCAGCAGGGTGATGCCGATAAGTTCATTCAGCTGCAGCCATTCTCTGAGCTGATTTTCGCCCGTCAGATGATTGCAGTTTCAACTCTGCTGACTGATCTGCCGCAGGACGATCGTATTTCGCCAATTTTGGAAGCGGTTGAAGACTTCCCACGCTGTGGCGATCTGCGTGTTGAAACGCCGGACACCAACGAAGCAAAAGAGCTGTTGAAGTTCTGCCGTAAATTTACGGTGCCACTGCGCCAGGCTATGCGTAAACAAGGGGCGCTGTATAACAAAGACAACCCGAAAAAACCTGTGCTGCACTTGTGCTTCATTGCACCGGGCTGTTGTTATGTCGGTTACTCCTATACGAACAACAACTCGCAGTTCTTCATGGGTATCCCGCGCTTGAAATTCCCGACAGATGCGCCAAGCCGTTCAACTCTGAAGCTGGAAGAAGCTTTCCATGTCTTCATTCCTCGTGAAGAGTGGGATGAGCGTTTGGCTCCGGGTATGTGGGGCGTGGATCTGGGTGCCTGTCCGGGGGGCTGGACTTATCAGCTGGTGAAGCGTTCGATGTTTGTTCATGCCATTGATAATGGTCTGATGGCTGACAGTTTGATGGAAACTGGCCAGGTGAAACACCATGCTGTTGATGGCTTTAAGTTTGAGCCGCCACGCAAGAACGTGACCTGGATTGTTTGTGACATGGTTGAAAAGCCGGCGCGAGTTGCTCACCTGATGGGTGACTGGCTGATCAAGGCCTGGGCGAAAGAAGCGATTTTCAACCTGAAACTGCCGATGAAAGGTCGTTACGATGAGGTACTGCAGGATATCGAAAACCTGAAGCTGTACCTGATCCAGAACGGTGTGAAATTCAAGCTGCAGGCGAAGCATCTGTACCATGACCGTGAAGAAATCACGGTACACATTGAGCGTCTGGACAGTCGCTCGCCACATTAATCAGGATTATTACCTGAAGATACCTGTAAAAAACGCCATCATCATGATGGCGTTTTTTATTATGGCCAAATTGTAACGTGACTGGATCAGCCGTTACGGGCAGCCAGGGAACGCAACAGAACCGCAAGGGTCGTACCGTTGTGCAGTATGGCACTGGCGGCTGGTGACAGCTTACCAAAGGCTGCTGCCAGCATGATGCCGCTGTTAACTACCTCAGCCAGGCGGATGTTGCTTTTCACCAGCTTCATTGCCTCCATGGCCAACTGGCGGGATTCGGCAACGCCGTGCAGCGTGCTGTTCAGCAAAACAGTATCGGCGGTCTGCTGGGCAAGTTCCGTACCTTGCGCCATTGCCATACCGACATCGGCCTGAACCAGTGCCGGGGCATCATTGACACCGTCACCGATGAACATAACGTGATGACCAGCCTGTTGCAGGTTTTCGACGATTGACGATTTGCTTTCAGGCGTCGCCTCGGCATAGACAAGGTCAAAACCAAAGCGCTTGCCAATCTCATTGGCTTTACTGGTTTTATCGCCGGTCAGCAGAACAAGCTGTTTGATGCCGGATTCACGTAATTGACTCAGTACTTCAGCGACTTCCGGACGCAGGTGATCACGCAGGCCGATAATCCCGACCAGCTCATGGTTGCTCGACACATACAGTAGATGGCGACCGTGCTGTTCCAGATCGGCGATTTGTGACTCGGCCTTGCTGAAATCAACCTGTTCATGGGCTTCCAGGAAGTGGCGGCTGCCGATGACCAGTGGCATACCGTTTAAGGTACTGCGCAGGCCGTGGGCAATAACATATTCCACTTCACCGTGTTCGATATGCGGCAGGTCATGATGCTTGGCAGCGTTGACAATTGCCTGCGATAACGGGTGCTGGCAGTGCTCTTCAACTGAAGCGGCAATGGCCAGTAGTTCACGGGTACAGTCCTGCTCGTTGAAGCAGACCACATCCGTTACTTCCATATCGCCATAGGTCAGGGTGCCGGTCTTATCGAACACACAGGTATCGATTTCCGCCAGCTGCTCAATGGCGCGTCCGCCTTTCAGTAGAATGCCCTGCTGTGCAGCACGGTACATGATTGACTTGAAGGTTACCGGCGTGCTGAGTTTCAGCGCACAGGAATAGTCAACCAGGAACACGGAAGCCAGACGGTTGATATCACGGGTCAGGGCAAACACAGCTGCACCGACACCCAGGGTGATTTTCACTCGGCGGTCAGCCATCTGCTGGGTAACCTGTTGGGTTTCACTCTGCTGGCAGAGTGACTCGGCGATAAAGTGGGCAATGCGAGCCGTTGTGGCTTCAGAGCCTACTTTATCTGCCTGCATGGTGATATTACCGTCCTGGATCACTGTACCTGAGTACAGGTAGGCGTCAGGCTCCCGGCGCACAGGGACACTTTCACCTGTCAGCGATGACTGGTTAACCAGCGCAGTGCCGTTCAGAATCCTGCCGTCAGCCGGAACCGAATCCCCCGGGCCTAACAAGATCACTTCACGTTCACGGATGTCATCTGAACTGATCTGGAGAGTTTCACCGTCACGCTTAACCCAGACCTGGCTGGTGTTTGGTGTCATCAGTTCAGAAAGTACGCGGTCGCTGTTGCGGCTGGTTTCCTGCTCCATATACTCACCCAGCGTCAGCAGTGACTGGGTCAGCATGGCTGTGCGGTAGTCGCCGCGCGAGCTGGCAAGGCCGATGGCTATGGCATCCAGCGCTTCAACTTTGAGTTTGCCTTCAGTAAGGCTTTCAATGCCTTCCTGAATAGTCGGTGCAATCAAAGGCAGAGTCGGCAGACTGCCCCAGCGTCCCGGTAACAGGCTGGCAGCCAGGGTACCGATGACATTCAGCGCGATTTCGCCGCGGGTGAACTCATGTTCGTGTTCACCGGTTTCGGATTCGCTCCAGTCAAGCAGGGTCAGGCGTTCTTCCAGACGTTCCGGGTTCAGCAGTTGGGTATCATAATGAATAGTGATACTGCAGGCGGCCTCGTTGACGCGGATCTGGCTGACACCCTGAATCCCCATCAGACCTTTTTTCAGCCACGAGGTGGTATCCGGGTTGGCCGCCAGTTCAGGCAGGCGGAAACGGGCCCGGCCTGGAATATGGTGGATCAGCTTAATCACAATCAGTCTTGCTCTTTGTGAAGGTTGCGGTAGTACTCCAGTTCTGCCTGAGTATCTTCCAGACGTTCTTTAAGCTCTTCAACTTCACCGCGCACGGCTGACCAGGCTTTTGAGCCGGTGGATGCCAGGCTGGACTGTACTTTTTTATTGCTGAGCAGGTAGGCAACTGCTGCACCGGCTACGATACCGGTAACCAGGTGGCTGCGGCTGTTTTTCTGGCGGTAGTTTGCCGGAGGTGGTGTTGGCATACCGTAGTAATAAGGGGAATAGTTAGTTTTCTTCATGGGATTTTCCTTGTAATTCGTCAAGCAGGTAGAGACCGGCTGCGCCTGCGCTGAGGATTGTCAGCATGGAGAGCACCGGGCGGCCAGCCAGGCGATCGGCAATGGCCGTAGCAGCGCCACTGGCAAGGGCGGCTTTACCGGCATCTCGCAATACTTGTTGTACTGCGTCATTGACTTCGACTTCACCCTGCTGGCAGGCCTGCCACTGACGCACGCCTGAGGCGCTGCCGCCGAGCAGGGCACCAACCAGCATGGCCCGGCTGGCCGGACTGAGTTGATCGCGGCTGTTACTCATAGTCAGGCTCGGTTTGTGCCGGGTCCTGTGGGTCGCGGTGGCGAGCTACAGACTCCTGGAAGCCTTGTTTACCTGCATTGAAGGTATCGCGGAAAATTTCATTTCCCATCTGGATGTTGTCAGACACATTCTGTGCAGTATTGACTGTTGTGTCTTTAACTTTTGAACCGCCCGTTTTAAGCATGTCACCCGCACCGCTCAGCATTTGCAGCAGGTTGTTGCGGACGTTTTCATTGCTCAGCACCAGTGCGGCTGCGGCACCGATCATCGCACCTTTCCAGAATTCTTTGTCATCGACGCCCATCTTGTGCATCAAATCCTTGAAGATTCCTGCCTGTTCACCCATCACACCTTCCAGCATGCCCTGAGCCTGTTGGAACAGTGCGTCATGCTCCGGATGAGATTCATGGTGTTCCGGATGGTGTGGCGGCATACCGTGGTAGTGGTGCGGCGGTACTGGTGGGTAACCGTATGGGTGGTGATAACCCGGGTGTGGATGGTAACCGTGTGGCGGCATGGCGTGATGAGGATGTGGAGGATAAGGGTAGCCATGCATGTGAGGTGGATGGTGAGGCCATGCTGCCTGTCCCTGAGGCGGGTACGGCATGCCTTGCCACGGATCCTGAGGCTGGTTTTGATCAGACATAGTTATTTCTCTTATTGGTTATAGGGATAGTGCGAGGGTATGGATTTCTGATACGGCACTGCGGAAAGATGGCTCATCGTCCGCAAACAGGGAATCAACCAGTGTCGGGTTAACCAGCGTATGGTCATATTCGATCACGACGCTGCTGGTAGCCAGGTTGATGCGGTAGTCTTTTAGTGCCGGAAAGTTGCTGATGGCACCTTTTGCCTGGCCGAGATCAAAACCGGCAAGTTGCTGCAAAATACCGATATTGAATTTCAGGCGAATGCGGCCAGGGATATGGTGGGCAACGGTTAAAAACTGGCGAAGTGCCAGCAGTGTGGGATAGAGCTCTTTTTCCATTTCAGGCGATTTTATTCATTATGATTATGGTCGCAGGATTCTGGCATTAGCTACTTTTGTAAATATTGAGATAGATCAATGAAATGATTTGCGAATTAGATCTAAAACGGTAATCTAAATGACAATAATTATTATTGCAGAGTCGCTTATGCAGCCTTATATCCACCGTACAGCTAACCGTCTTCGATTTCGCTCTGATTTCATCCGCGAGCACCCGAAGGAAGTGAAGGAACTCATTGAACAGCTTGAGAAAATAGAGGGAATTACGTCAGTACGCCATAAACGTTATGCCGGTTCTGTCGCGATTGTATTTGATTCAAACGTTGTGGATGCTGAGGTTTTGATGGAAACGGTGGAGAGCCATGGCTGGCTTCGTTCATCGCAACGTAAAGAGTTGGTGGAAAATGCGGTTCGCGCCGGGACTCATACGTTATGCCGCGGAATGGCCATGATGGTGTTGAAAAAGGCAATAGGGCCGGTTGCGATGCGAGTTGTAAGCAGCGCAGTTTAAGGCCTGCGTTATTCTCTATATTTTCGGTTGGCGGTTACCCCAATCGCTTTGCGGCACATTTGCATATATCACCGATGAGTGCCGGGCATCGCTTACACGGGGGCGATTTTAGCGGCAAACGAAGCAAAGCCGGTGAGTTTGCCCTGTTGCCTGGAGGCGTGGCGACAGAGGTTAAACGCGTTGAGGTGCTGAGTGTCTGGTTGGCATATCCACTGCTACCTTCATTAAACCATGACAACAACGGCTGTAACGGTGTTGCCAGCTCTGTCAGTGCATCAGTTCCCGCCTGGCGGGCAATATCAGCCAGCTCGTCGCTGACTGTTCCGGAAGAGGTCTGTGATTGAGGGGCGGAATAATGCTTTGGTTGCAGCGCCTTCAGGGCTTTGGTGGATTTCTTTTTTACCTTCTTTGGTGCTTTTATCAAAGCCTTCAGCGAACTACCCATAATATGACCTGAGATTGATATTTATTCTCAGTATCGTAGCTCTTCAAGGTCGTTATTCCTAGTCCGTACCTGCTGTTTATGCCGTTATTTGATAACGGATATCCTGCAAGTTAAAGCCCAGTTGGAGATCGGTTTTCAGTTGGGATACCTGTTTGCTAGCAATTGCTTCTTCATGATGACCGTCGATTTTCTTTTTCCACTTTGGCGGCAGATCGTCGGCAGCCAGAATCGCTTCTAGGTTAGGGTAAAGTGACAGGAGTTCAACGGCAGCTTTAGGGCCAATACCCGCTATCCCTGGGATCTTGCTGGAACTGATACCGGCTAGTCCCCAGTAGTCCGGCAGTTGTTCCGGTTTTACCCCGAATTCTTTTTCAATAAACGGGCTGTCGAGCCAGCGCTGCTGGAAATAATCCCGGATCCGCAGGGTCGGGCGCAGTAGCTGACAATAACCTTTATCAGTCGAAATAATGGTAACCTGCTGATCGCGGTCGGCCACTTTTAGTGCCAGGGTCGCAACCAAATCATCAGCTTCATCACCGTCAGAAAGCAGAGAGTCGATCCCCATCTCCATGAAGGCATCCTGGATCATATCCATGCCTTCGAGCAATTCTTGCGGCATCGGCTTTCGGCCTTCTTTATAACCGGGTAACAGTTCGGCCCGCCAGCCACGATCTTCTCCGTGGTGGTCAAATACCGCAACAATATGGGTTGGATTGCTACTGCTGATGATTTTGCTTAGTGCCTGGCAACATACTCGTGCGGTATTGGCAACGTCGGGTTCGCCATGCTGGGCGGCATGGACGCGGCGGATGAGGTTCAGGGCATCAATAACAACAAGATGAATAGACATAGCAGTGGCTTAGCAGAAAAATAAAGGGCCGATACAGGCCCTTTATTGTACGCATTGTGGCATCAGAGTGTAACCTCCATAGGGAGGAAATCTGTTCTGATGTTATTTTCCGTTATGGTTATTATTGGTGATGATCTCATAGCATGGCACATAAGCCGTACCCGGCAGTTTCATCCTTTGCTGATCAACGAATTTGCGTAGCAGCTTGTCCATCCGTTTCATTAGTTTCAGGTCACCATTGATCTGGAACGGACCTTTGCGTTCGATTTCTTTGATCCCTTCTTCTTTGACATTACCGGCTACAATGCCGGAGAACGCCCGGCGTAGGTTGGCAGCCAGTTGTTCCGGCCGCTGGTTCATGTGCAGATCAAGACCGGCCATGGATTCATGGGTCGGCTCAAACGGTAGCTGGAACTCCGGCGGGATCTTGAGTGACCAGTTATATGTATAGGCGTCACCGGTAGCCAGTCGCTGCTCTTTGATCAGCGGCATGGCATTTTTCATGATCCGGGCTACTCTCGCCGGGTCATCTATCACGATCTCATAGTGTTTAGCGGCGTCTTCGCCGAGGGTATCTTTGACAAAGGCATCCAGGGTTCGGAAGTAAGGTTCACTTTCCCTAGGTCCGGTCAGAACCAGTGGGAATGGTTGACCTTTGTTTTCGGGATGCATCAGGATACCGAGGATATACAGTAGCTCTTCGGCGGTACCTGCACCGCCCGGGAAGATCACAATACCATGGCCGACCCGGACAAAGGCTTCGAGGCGTTTTTCTATATCCGGCATGATCACCAGTTCGTTAACAATCGGGTTTGGCGGCTCGGCAGCAATGATTGACGGTTCGGTCAGGCCGATAAAACGGCTTTGGTTATAACGTTGTTTGGCATGGCCGATGGCAGCGCCTTTCATCGGCCCTTCCATTGCGCCTGGACCGCAACCGGTACAGATATTCAGTTCCCGTAAACCCAGTTCGTGGCCGACTTCGCGGGTGTATTGAAACTCAATTTGGTTAATGGAGTGGCCGCCCCAGCAGACAACAATATTCGGATCAACGCCCGAGCGGACTGTTTTGGCGTTGCGCAGGATACTGAAAATGAAATTGGTAATGTGCGGTGCGCTGGTCAGGTTAAGATCCTTGCGCAGCTCGACATGCATATTGACGTAGACGATGTCACGCAGCACTGAGAACATATGTTCCTGAATTCCACGGATGATTTTGCCGTCCACAAAAGCATCTTCTGGCGGGTTCACCAGCTCGAGCTTAATTCCACGTTCCCTGCGCATTACGTTGACATCAAAGCTTTTGTGCAGCTCCAGTAGCTCTTTTGAATTATCGGTGTGGCTGCCGGAGTTTAGTACTGCCAGCGAACAGTTGCGATATAGGCGGTACAGGTCACTGGATGCCGTAGCTTTCAGGCGATCTACTTCCAGTTGGGAAAGCAGGTCCATGGCCCCGACAGGGCTGATATGAGTAATCATGTTAACCTCCCTGGTCATGATAATACGGCTACGTTCACGCTTTGATGGTTGATAGTTTGTCGGTGAACATGTCCGGAGAGAGTATTCAGAGGTTTTTAAGGAAGACGCAAATGGGCATCGTGTTCTTAAAAATCAGCAGGCAAGACAATAAGTTGCTATTGGCCGTTTTAGAACAGGTAATTGTTCTGCCTGATAATATTCACCATACACAGGGTCAGGTGATTTGACCAGAAATTGATGTGACAGATGATAGCCGTGTTAGTACATTTTAGTGGTTATGAGATCCACAACATGCGGTTGTTACCGGCAGTTTTGGCGCTGAACAGGGCTTTGCCGGTACGTTCAAGAATATCGTCCGGGGTATCATTGCCGTGGAACAGGGTGGCACCGATAGAGACTGTGATTGAGACATTTTGATCTCTGAACCGGAATGGCAGTTGGGTGATGCTCTCCCGGATCTTTGTCAGTCGTTTAGTTCGCTCTTCTTCACTGACATCCGGCAGGATGAGCATAAATTCATCATCGCCGAAACGGGCGATGAAGTCGGTTTCTTCCAGGTTTTGTCGAATGGTACGAGCAATGATTTTCAGCACCTTATCACCAGCAAGATGACCGTAATTGTCATTGACTTCCTTGAAGTGGTCGATATCGATCATCACAACACTCAGCGGGTGTTGGTAACGCAGCCAGCGGCGGTATTCGTGTTCCAGGCGCTCGTGCAGGGCGGCACGATTATAGACCCGGGTCAGGTTATCGAGGAACATCTTACGTTCCTGATCATTGAGTCGCCGACGGTAGTCTTGGGTCTGTTCAAACAGGCCGTTGATTTTGCCTTCGTTGTAGCTGAGTTGCTCAATCAGTGCTTTTTCTCTTTTTTCCAGAGCCTTGTTGCGCTCGGCAAGCACCAGAAGTTCTTTGGTCAGGTCGGTCAGTGCCGGACGCCAGGCTTCAAGGTTTTTGTGTTCACCCAGTCCCTGCTTGATGGTACCTGCCAGGGTTGCCAGTTCTGACGTCATTTCATTGCGATGTTCATACAAAGCCGAACTTTGGCCGACACTTTGGTTGGTGGTTTTCTGCAAGGTTGCCAGATCGCTGTTGATGCCATCCAGGAAATGTTGTGATGAGCGTCGCTCATTGTGAGTACCGTCTAAAACAAGCCGCAGTACTTCCAGTGAGAGTTCGATAAGCGTTTTAGGGGAAACGCCTAAGAGAAGCCGGTTACGGATGTTCATCAGTCTTTCGCCGTCGTCACCGTCGAAATCTAGTTCAGTGATCAGCCGCTGGAGTTCATTGGTCAGCTGGAGCTGAAGGTCATGGTCCAGGGCGTCTTTCATCACCATGGCATTATTCGAGACTGACATCAGCTTTAGGGCGCGTTCATACAGCTCCAGTAACCGGACTGTATGTTTGTGGGTCTGAACCAGGGTATCGGATGGCTGTCCCAGTAGGTTGCGGAGTTCACGTTTCAGTTGAGCCGGAAGGCCGGGAAGACGTTTGAGTGTTTCACCACTGTGGAAGATTTGCTGCTCTAAAAGGTGGTTTTCGTTTTCGGTGAAAGAAGCCTGGCGGGTAACAAGGCGTTCGATAACGGCCAGTCTAGGGATAAGCTTACTGACGTCTTTTTGCTGCTCCAGTTCAGTACGCAGCTCACAGAGCTTCTCATCTAGCTCATTATCTAGGCCTTTGCAGGCAACAGACAAACGGCTGATTAGACGCTTGAGTATGACGATTTCACGACGGGACTTCAGAGAAGCATCGCGATAGGTCAATTGAGCTTGGTCTAAACGCAGCTTCAACTTACTCACTTCAGAAGCTACGGCATTGATATCAGTCACGTTGGTGCAAACAAACCTTTAAGGCAAACGCCAAAATTAAAGCCATCCAATGGCCAGCCTACTCAGACTGGCTAATCATGCTAGCAAAATTGACTCGATAATTCATAGCTATCAGCACTAACTAGGAGTTCAATTGTAGTTTAACTGAGCTTTTTGTCAGATTCGTGATCACTGTTCCAGACAATGTTGACGGATGAGGAGCTTTGGACTTTAACCAAACCGTTATCTATGCCTTGCTGGCAGGCTTTGCGGATATTGTCGCTGGCAAAGCTGGCTGCCGGCGCAGCATCAATAGCGCTGAGGTGAACCCACTGGCTGCCACTTTCTTTTTTGCTGATCTGGCGGGCAGCATTGGCGGCCATCAATAGGATATCAAGCAGCTCATGATCGTTGATGGCAGTATACGCGCGTGGCAGGAATGGATACTCTGCCAAGCCTATACGGACACGGTTATCAAGATTGCGTTGACCAAAGAAGTTATCGACAAGCTGTTGAACAGAATTGGCCATTTGGTTTGGATCGGTATCCAGACGCGAGTTTGGTTCGATATACAGGAACATGTTGTCGGAGAAGTGGTAGAGGCGCGCCGGTTCGCACACCTGCTCCTGGAGGTAGTCACCAAACTGACGTTCCAGTTCCAGCCCGTGCTGGTAGCCGTGCTTGAGGTAAATATGCTTGAGGAAAGGGACCTCAAACAGGGCAAAGCGTAATCTGTCGCTGAGTGGCTCGTTGATGATCTCACCTAGATGCCACTGTTCGAAGTTGGCACTGCTTTGTTGTAGGGAGTTAGGCAGGCGGGCATTAAGCATCCGCAGGTTACGCAGGCCGCTGCGTGGGTGAGTGTAGAACTCGGTACGCAGACGAAGCAGGCGTCCCTGAAGCTGTTTTGCAACTCGGTGACGACGCCACAGTACAATGAGCATGACAAGGATAACGCTCAATAGGAAAACGGTGATTTTCTGCTGGGTATAGAGAGCTTTTTCGCTCTCAAACTGCTGTCGTTCCATCTCTTCCAACTGCAGGGAGCGTTCAAGCATACGTTGCTGCTGCTTGAAGACTTCGACATTACTTTTAACCTGATCTTCCTGCTTGCTGGAGAACAGCTGTTCGTAGCGGCGCTGACTTAACAGGGCATTGTAGTAGTCGTTTTGCTGTTCGAAGGCTGTGGACAATACAGATTCGCCCATCAATTGTAAGTCCAGATCACCGAGTCGGCTGGCTGCAATCAGACCGGACTGCAGGTTTGATACCGCTTTATCAATGTGGCCTTCGGCCAGTTCCAGCTTTCCTTGCAGGATTTGGGCTTCTGCCTGAATTGATTCGTTGCCGCTTTGTTTCGCCAATTGGCGGGTATGTTGGAGGTATTGTTCGGTTTTTGGGTAGTTATAAAGTTGCAGGTAGACACGGGCAATACTCAGGCGCAGCCGTGCCGAGCGGATCTCGTGTTTTAGCTGAGTTTCCTGATCAAGGGCATTAAAGTAGTGTACCAGTGCCAGGTTATAGCGCCCCTGTTGTTCGTAAATAGAGGCGATTAGGGCCAGGGTTTTGGCCAGTGGCATGGTACGGTTGAAGTGTTCAAAAAATTCTCCGGCCTGAGTGGCGTGCTCCAGCGCTTTATCGAAGACTTTGCGTTGTTCGAACAGACTGGCCAGTTCATAGTTTGCCATGGCAATGAGAGCATTGTTGTCTTGTTCGACAGCCAGCCAGTAACCACTAAGCAGACGATCGAGAGCAAGGTCAAAATGACGGTGCAGCAGGTAATGGTGGCCGACGGTCAACTGGTAGTTGATAAGTTCATTGTTGTCATCAAGCTTTACCAAAAATCGCTTGGCGCGGGTAAATAACTTCTCAGCCTTATTTTCATTGTTCAGCTCTGATTCGATTACAGCGCGCTGCATTAGTGACTGGTATTCCAATACCTTAATTTGTTTAGTCAGCTGCAGGGTTTCGGACTGGTCTATTTCCTGATCAACCTGATCCAGCATGCTCAGGGCAATCGAGCTATTTTTTAAATTTTCCCAGTAGATGTGGGCATGGATCAGGCGGCTTTCAAGTAGAGTGAACGAGAGGGTATTTTCGATTGCCAGCTGTTCGGCTAGTTTGACTGCCTGCAAGGCTTCTTCAGGTTGATTGAGCAGGGAATAAGCTCGAGCCTGAAGCTGAAGTGCATTGATTGTATTGAGTGGGGTACGGATAGTGTGGTCGGCTTCGTCGTTAACGTGTACCCGTGACAGCTCCGTGGGGTTGCTCATACGGCGCTGTTCCAGATAGCTGGCAGTGATTTCTACAGTTTTATCCGGACTGGTTTGTAACAGCTCGTTGGCATCCGCCAAAATTGGTGTGGTGTAGATTTTGGCACTTACATTAAACGAAGCGGCCAGGACAAATAGCACACTTACCAGCCAACGGCGCAGATACATACTTATTCTTAAACCCCAAAAAAACTCTGGGTCTAATATTACTGGCTTGCTCAATCAAGTCCAGCAAAGTACTCGAATTTGCTGAATTTAATCAGCAGAAACAATATGTTTTTTATTACTTTCGCAGCAATTTGGGAAGGAATATCAGTCGGGAGAATATAACAATCCCGCTTTCCGATAAGGGGTACAGCGGGATTGGTAGGATTCAGGAATGATGACCTGTTACTGACGAGCCAAGCGATCGTTGTTGCTTGGCGTCTTACCTTGATTGGTACGGTACGGGTTGATATCCAGACCGCCGCGACGGGTATAGCGGGCATAAACGGTCAGTAGTTCTGGCTGACAGTATTTCATCAGGTCAGTGAAAATACGCTCAACACACTGTTCATGGAACTCATTGTGGTTACGGAATGAGATCAGGTAGCGCAGCAGTTTTTCACGGTTCAGCTTTTTACCTTTGTATGAAATTTTAACGCTTCCCCAGTCCGGCTGGCTGGTGATCAGGCAGTTTGATTTCAGCAGGTGGCTGTTCAGCTCTTCAGTTACAATCTCACCTTCAGCGGCACCTTCAAGGTGATCCGGGTTGAAGCTGTAGTCAGTAATTTCAATATCCTGATCGTCGATGCACTCACCGGCGAAGTTGGCAATTGGCTGGTCATCGAAGTCAGATAGTGGCTGGACAGTCACATCGACAGTGGCACCGGCACAATCACTCAGATCTTTTTGCAGGATATCAGCGATTTCCTGCCATGAGGCAAAGCGGGTTTGGTTGAAGCTGTTCAGGTAGAGCTTGAATGACTTGGATTCAATAAGGTTCGGGCTGGATGCTGGCAGGCGAACTTCACCGATCGCCACTTGTGGCAGACCTTTGCTATTGAGCCAGGACAGTTCATACAGTGTCCAGATATCATAGCCGGTAAATGGCAGGTCTTCGCCCAGGGCAAGATCATCACGGTTCAGGCTGCGAGGTACCGGCTGAAGAAGTGATGGGTCATACTGATCTTTGTACTCGGTATTCTTGCCGAGAGTTAAACCTGCTAATTCTTTAGCGTCTTTATATTTGCTCATACTGTCCTGGACACACTTGGATTAGAATGTGCAAAGTTTACTTAATCTTTAATGAGGTTGCGAATGAATCATCCCGTTGCGGACGCGTTATTTGATTTCTCATCCCGCTTTTTGCAAGCATGGTGTGATGCAGGTCAAGGTTTTCCACGAAGTGAAGATTTGGTGGGGCTGGTATCACCATGTGTAGAACAGGATTCCGGGTATGAAGTGACATGGAAGCCGGTCAAACGTGATCCCCAGGGCGATCTGGCGGCAGTTGAAAGAGGAATAGAGCTTCGCCTTCACGAAGATATTAAAGTGTTTTACGGCGCTCAGTTCAGTGGTGACATGGCAGCCAGTTTCCGTGGTCTGGAATTCGACTTGCTTCAGGTCTTCAGTGAGGCAGATGAAAAGCGGTTGCAGGAAAATATTCTGGGTCACCTGGTGATGCAGCGTCGTTTGAAACAGAAACCGACCGTATTTATCGGCGTGCTGGATGATGAAGATAAGGTGATTGCTATTTGTAACCTCACCGGTCAGGTTATTTTGGAGACACTGGGTAAGGATAGCCGAGAAGTGTTGACTGCTGATGTCGAAACCTTCTTGCAGGAACTACAGCCTGTTGTGCGGGGATGCTGACAGATGTATGTGGTTGAATTGCAGTTTGAGTGTTTTGATAACACGACGGTGTCGGCTGTCGACATGGCGATTAACGGTTTGCTGGATGCTTTGCGCTACAACGGCCAGATCTTAGGCCGTGAGTTTCCGATTGTTATGGATGAAGGGATGTTCCGGGTTAGGGTAGTGAGCCCAGAGGAGGAAAGTCTGCATCCACAATTTCATAGTGACAGTGTTAAAGCCTGTATGAATCGCCTGAGCCAGGCCTGTCTGCTGAGCCCTAAGATTAAGGTACTGGGCCGGGATATTAACTCAGAAGCGGCGGCGGAAGAATTTTCACCCAGCTGGCAGGTGATTTATACCACTTATGTTCATACCTGCTCGCCGCTGCGCTGTGGTGAAACCCTGATGCCGATCCCGCTGTACCGGATAGGTCCTACGTTAAATGGTGATCATAAAGCTGTCGTGAAGTGGCAGACAGAGTGGCAGGCTTGTGATGAAATTCAGATGGCTGGTGGCTGCCAGGCGGAGCATGCAGCATTACATGAAATCCGTGATGTTGACAGTGATTTATTCCGCCGTGGCTGGGATTTACGTGGCCGGATTGAATATATCACTAAGATCCCGACTTATTACTACCAGTACCAGGTTGGCGGAGAAAGCCTGGAGGCGGAGAAAAATCGCCCGTGTCCGAAATGTGGCGGTGAATGGCACCAGAATGAACCTTTACACGGCATCTTCCACTTTAAATGCGATAACTGCCGGATAGTTTCTAACTTATCCTGGGACTACCAATAATCTGATACGTCAGATAAGCAAACAGGGCACGGCTTTGCCCTGTTTGTCATCCTCTTTAAACCTGAATCATCAGCGTTGACGGTTGAGAATGTATGCTCAGCTGTTTTCAAGCTGCTCAATGCGGGCGGTCAGTGCTGCGATCTGCTGCTCAAGCTGTTTGACCCTTTCTTCCATGCTGATTGTTGGCTCTTTCTTTTCTATTTTCGGTACTTTGGCGTTTTTCTTCCATGCTTGCAGTGCTTTGATAATCAGCGGCATGGGTAAAGGGTCGGCAAGGCGGGATTTTATCAGCGCAACTGATGGTTCCTTTCCTTCTGCAACCAGTGAGTTGATGGCTTGTTCCAAAGCCTGAGTAATTTCTGATGACATAACGCTTCCTGACGTTGCTGGATGTTTTGTCTATTTTCGTAGCAAAGCATCCAATTGATCAATAACTTCACACCAGTCGGCGTCCTGCTCCTGGGATTCTTTGAGAAATCGCTTCTGTGAGGGTTGCCAGAAACTGGCTTCAGTGAGTTTCTCGTGCTGATCCAGGTGGTGCTCGCTTAGGAAAGATTCGATGAATTCTTTGGAGTTATTTAGGCCTAACTGGCTGAATAAGCTGGATAGGTTGTGATTGAACGTTTCCATGACTTGCTCCATTTCCGTTGTAAAGACTGGCTGATATGTTCCTAAGTATAGAGAGAATCAAGAGGGGATAAAGTCACGATTAGGCTCGAAGCAAGCGCTTATTTTCACTGTGTCATGTGATGTGAGCCCGTTGTATTTTCTTCGTTGAAGGGCTTCAGGACTCATATTTCTTGTTGCTTTGTGCGAGATCTCTTACAAAGTCGTAAGACATATTTGAGAAAACGGTAGGATAATGGTTTAGCTTTAAAATTAAGTGTTTGTTTTTAAATGCTTTTGTTGCGTTTGTCAGGTTGTGGGGGAAATTTAATTATTTCCCGGGCGTTGTTCCGGAGAGGAGAAAGCGTAATATGAACCTTGTCGGAAGGAACTGACGGAAC
>NZ_AMZO01000042.1 GCF_000331515.1 Photobacterium marinum | reverse complement strand
CCTCGTGTGTCGCTCCAATTTCTTCCGTCATCGTTTGTTAACGGTGAAACTACTACTGTGAAGTATTAGTCCTAATGTAGCATTCCTGAGTTATTCGACAATCGATAGCTTCGTGTGTTACCTCAAGTTTCATAGCTTAGGCTACTGGAAACCGTAAGAAGCAGCCGCTTCAAAGACAACATCAATCATCTAACACTGAGTCTGCCTTATAAGCTGGCTTTTTTTGTCTTAGCTGAACTTGGTGCTCTGTAGCCAATACCATAGCGTATTGGTGTCAAGTGACGACACATGCTCTTTAATCAAGTTGATACTGCAAGCCATGCCTTATCGGCTATAAAGGCGGTCTTAAAAGATCTGTGTATCGTATCTTCTCTTCATTATTCAGGTTAAATGCTTTGTTCAAGAGCGACTGCTTTTGAGGTTTTTCACCTGTTATCTGGATGAATTCAATTGTTAGTGCACAGACTTATCCACATGTCATAAACTGTGGGTAAGTCGGTTGATTACGTGTGCCGATGCCGTGTGAATAACTCTTCAGCTTGCAGCCAAACGATTAAATCCCTCATAATTACACTAAAAATATCAACAGCTCAAAGCCTTGATATATATGGCTTTTGTTGTTTTTATCCATAGTTTATATACAGCGCGATCAATATGGTGCTTCTTGGGATAACTGTTTTGATTGGCTACCCACAGGGCTGTGTTTAATATTTTGAACAAGGTTAATATTTGGCTGGTATGAAAATGTTTTCCACATTTTCCACTTAGCAGGATGACGTTCTCATTTTGTAGCGGAATACAAAATGGAGTACTTCTGAGCTGGCGTAATGATGTAGGCCGTTCGGCAGTCGATTCTTTTTAGGGTATGTTATGCGTCACGCGGAAGTCCCTTTTCCACAATTCGCACTAATCGTTTAGTTTTGGCAGGCAAAACGTCAATGACATTTGCTTTGCGCTTTTCCTCTTGCTTACAGATTGCCCATTGAAGGTGTACATCAAGTAGCTCATTTTCTCCGAGGCGTGCTTGTAGGGCGGTCAGAATATCGTCCTGATAAGGGGCATTGCCCATGGCAATAGTCAGGTTACGTAACCACTGGATATGACCAATGCGGCGAATTGCAGAGCCTTCAGTTTTTTTTAGAAACTCTTTTTCGGTCCATTGGAATAATTCATGCAGTGGTGGTTGGTTCAGGCTATCCCTGCAGTGGTAATCGGCTTCATCGGTAATGTTTGAGAAGCGGTTAAACGGGCATACCAGCTGACAGTCATCACAACCGTATATTCGGTTACCGATTGGTTCGCGAAATTCTTCCGGGATAATGCCGTCATATTCAATGGTTAGGTATGATATGCAGCGTCTGGCATCAATGACACCTTCTTCAATGATGGCACCGGTCGGACAGCTGGTTATGCAGGCCACACATTTCCCACATTGATTGTCAGCCGGTGTATCAACCGGTAAAGGTAAATCGACCAGTAGTTCACCAAGAAAAAACCATGACCCGGCTTCTTTATTGAGTATCAGGGAGTTTTTACCTGTCCAACCTAATCCGGCTTTTTGTGCCAGCGGTCGTTCCAGTATTGGAGCCGAATCGACAAAAGGGCGGTAACCGAACTGGCCGGTTTCCTGTTCAATTAATTGACCAAGACGCTTAAGGCGGTTGCGGATCAACTTATGATAGTCGCGGCCAAGCGAGTAGCGGCTGATATAGGCGGTATTCGGATTGTTGAGGCTTTGGGCAAAGCCGGCCTCCGGCGGTAAGTAATTCATCCTTACACTGATCACCCGGATAGTGCCGGGTAGTAGCTCTGCCGGGCGGGCTCTCATCATACCGTGGCGAGCCATCCAGTCCATGTCTCCGTGATAGCCTGCATCAAGCCAGCGCTGAAGTTGGGCTTCATGCTGTTGAAGATCAGTGTCGCTGATCCCCAACTGCTGAAAACCAAGCTCTTTACCCCATTGTTTTATCTTATGGGCTAGCTCGCTGTAGTCGATGCTCATAGGTTTGATTCACAGTATGGCTGAATAATCGGGGGCGGAAGTGTACCACAATCATCATGGCTTTCACGGATCCTTTTATTGATCTTCGCGAAGCGGGATCTCAGACAGGCAGTTAAGGTGCGTTGAGATATTGTGCCCGGCAGAAGTTTTGGGCAATATTTATGCATCATGCCTTTGGTTTACCCTGTCGCAGTCATCATCGTCTGCTTATAACTAACATTAGAGGTATTTCATGGAGACTTCACAGCTACCAGTTCGTCTTTATAAGGCCGATCAGGTTCGTCAGGGAGAGCAACTGGCTGCAAAAGCCATGCAGTTGGAAATGTATCAGTTAATGGAGCTAGCCGGACAGGCAGTGTTTGACGTATTGGTGCAGCAATTTCCTGAGGTGAAGTCGCTGTTAGTGTGTTCCGGAGGCGGGAATAACGGTGGTGACGGTTATATTGTGGCGCGTCTGGCTCGTGAATCTGGCATGGATGTGACTTTATGGCAACTGGGTGATGCCGGTAAACTGACCGGAGACGCGGCTTTGGCCCGTGATGCCTGGCTGGCGTGTGGCGGTGAGATTTGTCAGCCTCAGTCATCTATTCCGCCATCAACTGAAGTCGTGGTTGATGCGTTGCTCGGAACCGGGTTGAAAGGGCGGGTTCGAGGCGACTGTGCCGGGTTGATTCAGTTGATAAATGAATTTGCCTGCCCGGTGATGGCGGTGGATATTCCTTCCGGTTTGTGTGCTGATACCGGCGCAGAATTAGGCCCGGTGATCCGGGCTGAGGTAACGGTTACTTTCATCGGGATGAAGCAGGGTCTATGTACAGGCCAGGCCGCAAACTATACCGGTCAGCTCTGTTTTTCAGGCCTTGGGGTTGAAGCCGCTTTTGATGATAAATGTAAACCTGCCGTGATGCGGATCAGCCGAGATGAAGTGATCCGCTGTTTGCCGCCACGATTTCGTACAGCACATAAAGGTGATCATGGTCGAGTGTTGTGTGTTGGTGGTGATCTTGGAATGGCTGGTGCTATTCGACTGGCATCGGAAGCCTGTGCTCGGTGTGGTGCAGGCCTGACGGCAGTAATTACTCAACCTGACAATGTATTGTCAATTGTCGGGGCTAGACCTGAGATAATGGCGCAGGGCTGGCAGGATAAGGCCCACGAAATAACCCGGCGGCTGGACTGGGCTGATGTGGTTGTTATTGGCCCCGGGCTTGGTCAGAGTGACTGGAGCAAGGCTTTGTTGTTCCACTTTGAGTCAACTGAGAAAACCATGGTGGTGGATGCGGATGGATTGAACTTATTAGCCCTTTCACCAGACTATAAAAATAATCGTATAATAACGCCGCATCCGGGGGAGGCTGCCCGGTTACTGGGAACGACAGTAGCAGAGGTTGAAGCCGACCGCTTTGCTGCAGCACAATCGCTGCAACAGAAATTCGGTGGCGTTGTTGTACTGAAAGGAGCAGGTACGCTGATCTATGACGGACAGCAGTACTGGCTCTGCATGGCAGGCAACCCGGGCATGGCGACGGGTGGCATGGGGGATGTGCTTTCTGGCATTATCGGTGCGTTAGCCGGTCAGGGGCTGTCCTTGTCCGAAGCCGCTAGAGTTGGCGTTTGGATCCACAGTACTGCAGCTGATTTATGCGCCCTAGAGGGTGAACGGGGCGTGTTGGCCAGCGATCTATTTCCTTATATTCGACAATTAGTAAATCCAAGATAAAGATATCAATGCAAAAATTTGAAACTCTTCTTGCCGATGAGCAGGCAACAGTAGACTTTGGCCTGAAATTAGCACAAGCATGTCAGCAACAAACAACCATTTTTCTGCACGGAGATCTGGGGGCGGGGAAAACCACGTTCAGTCGCGGCTTTATCCGTGCTCTGGGCCATAACGGAAATGTAAAAAGTCCGACCTATACTCTGGTTGAACCTTACGAGCTGCCGCCGTGGCATGTTTACCATTTTGACCTGTATCGACTGGCTGATCCGGAAGAACTGGAATTTATGGGGATCCGTGATTATTTCACTGAAGATGCAATCTGCCTGGTTGAGTGGCCGGAAAAAGGTGAAGGGCTGTTGCCAGCTCCTGATCTGGAAATTGAAATGCGTTACAGCGGCGATCAGCGCAAAGCGACGATTACCGCAAATAATGAATATGGTCTAAATTTGATCAAGCGTTTGGAGTTGTGTTGATCAGGATGTCATCGCGGACTTTTTTTCATGTTTTGTTATTAGCAGGGACAGGATTGTTCAGTTCATTGGTGATGGCCAACGAGCTGAAGGGTATTCGTGTCTGGCCAGCACCCGATGAAACCCGGGTTGTGCTGGACGTACAGGATGCAGCTGCATTTTCTTATTTTACCTTGACCAAGCCGGATCGACTGGTTGTCGATCTTAAGAAAACTTCGCTGAAGACGAAGCTGCCGCTCACGGTTAAAGACAGTGCCGTGCTAAAAAAGATCCGCAGCAGTAGTCCTCCAGAAAAGGGCACTTACCGTCTGGTTTTTGAAACCAAGGCGGGGGTGAACCCGACTATTTTCAAATTGGCACCGACTCCGGATGGCCACTACGGCCACCGTTTGGTATTGGATTTACCGCATAGCAAGAAGCTGGTAAAGACGCAGGTACTGAAGCCAAAGAAGTCGGTGACAGAAAACAAGAAAGCCGTGTTGCCTTATGGCACGGACGATATTGTGGTTGCTGTTGATGCCGGCCATGGCGGGGAAGATCCCGGTTCTATTGGTCCGAGCAAAAAATATGAGAAGAATGTCACCATGGACATTGCCAGGAAGGTTGCAGCGAAAATCGATGCAACACCGGGCATGAAAGCGGTACTGACCCGTCGTGGTGACTACTTTGTTAATCTCAATAAGCGCTCGGAGATTGCCCGTAAGTACAAAGCACACCTGTTAGTTTCTATCCATGCCGATGGTTTCCATAAGCCGCAACCGCGCGGAGCGTCGGTATGGGTGCTCAATACACGCCGGGCCAACAGTGAGATTGGTCGTTGGCTGGAGCAGCATGAGAAGCAGTCTGAATTACTTGGTGGCGGCGATGTGCTGTCCGGGGATCACGATGACCAGTACCTCAGCATGGCGGTGTTGGACTTACAGTTCAGCCACTCCCAGAAAGAAGGCTACGACGTAGCGTCTCGTGTCCTGAAAGAGCTGAGCAAAATCACTACACTGCACAAGAGTAAGCCGGAGCACGCCAGCCTGGCGGTATTAAAATCGCCGGATATCCCGTCGTTGTTAGTTGAAACCGGGTTTATTACTAACCCGAAGGAAGAGCGCCTGCTGAATTCCCGTGCTCACCAGAGCAAACTGGCAAATGCAGTATATAAAGGGGTATTGAGTTACTTTAATGCCAAGCCACCGGAAGGTACGTTGTTTGCGTCCAGGAAAAATGGCATCAAGCATAAGGTCACTTCGGGCCAGTCGCTTAGCATTATTGCCGCCAAATACGGGACGTCGGTGTCGAACCTGAAGCATGCGAATAATCTTCGCAGTAATACCTTGAAAGTAGGTCAGGTACTGGTGATTCCGGGCGGGGTGGCAGTTGCGTCTACCCGCTCAGCGAAATCTGTAGTGAAAACCGTGAATCACACGGTGAAACGTGGTGAATATCTTGGCAAAATAGCGGTAGACTATGGTGTGTCGGTTGCCAGTATCCGAAGCCTGAACAAGCTGCATTCTGATGAGCTGGCGGTGGGCCAGAAACTTAAGATCAACGGCCGTAACCTTAAGCCTATCCAGCATACAGTCCAGCGTGGCGAATTCCTGGGTAAGATTGCATCCCGTTACGGGACCAGTGTTGCGAGTATTCGCGAGGCCAATAAACTGCGTTCCGATACCCTGGCGGTCGGCCAAAAGCTGACGATTCCCAGAAGTTAATCCGACTAGAAGTGCATTATGCCTATTCAGATTTTGCCAGCCCGTCTGGCAAACCAAATTGCTGCCGGTGAAGTTGTTGAGCGCCCCGCTTCGGTAGTGAAAGAGCTGGTAGAAAACAGCTTGGATGCTGGTGCAACCCGTATCGATATTGATATCGATAAGGGCGGCAGCCGGACGATTCGCATTCGTGATAACGGTAAGGGGATTTCGAAAGATGAACTGGGCTTGGCCCTGAGTCGTCATGCCACTTCGAAGATCTCAACACTGGATGATCTGGAAGCAATCATGAGCCTCGGTTTTCGCGGTGAGGCGTTGGCGAGTATCAGTTCTGTTTCCCGCCTGACGCTGACGTCGAAAACGGCAGAGCAGGAAGAAGCTTGGTCTGCTTATGCCGAAGGGCGCGACATGGATGTGAAGCTGAAACCGGCTGCGCATCCGGTCGGTACAACACTGGAAGTGCTGGATCTGTTTTTCAACACTCCGGCCCGGCGTAAGTTTCTGCGCACCGAGAAAACCGAGTTTGGCCATATTGATGAGCTGCTCAAGCGAATCGCCCTGAGTCGGTTTGATGTCACGATCAACCTGCGTCATAACGGCAAAGTGATCCGCCAATACCGGGCTGCCCAGACCCAGGTACAAAAAGAGCGTCGTTTGGCCGCGGTTTGTGGCAGTAATTTCCTTAACCATGCTCTGGCCGTTGAGCTGGCTCATGGCGATCTTAAGCTGTCCGGCTGGATTTGCAGTCCGCAAGGTGCCAGGGCGCAAAATGACATCCAGTACTGCTACGTTAATGGCCGGATGATGAAAGATAAGCTCATCAACCACGCTATACGTCAGGCGTATGAAACCAGCCTGAATCCGGATCAGTACGCGGCTTATGTCCTGTTTATCGAAGTGGACCCACACCAAGTTGATGTTAACGTTCACCCGGCCAAACATGAGGTACGTTTCCATCAGGCTCGTTTGGTTCATGATTTTATTTTGCAGGGGCTGCAAAGTGCCCTACAGCAAAGTCAGCTTGATATGGGTGAACAGGTTTATCAACCTGCTCAGCGCGCCAGCGCGGCAGCCTCTGTGGTAACAAATCCTGCTGGTTATGATGCATCGGAAAACCAGATTGCTGAGCCGTCTCCTTTGATGACCGCTGTGGCACAGACACCGGATTATCCCAATAAAGCCAGTCCAAGTGAGTGGTTACCAACTTCGGAAAATTCCGATTTTCCACGCCGTCGGGATGGTAATAGCGATAGCCGTGAGAAAACGGGTAGTTATAACTTGGGTGATGATAACTCCGGATCTCGTTATTCAGGTGCCAACCACTCAAGCTCAGGTGCTAACTACTCAGGTCATAATCGCTCAGCCGGGCAGAATTATGCTGGTAGTGGCGCATCAGCAGTCAGATCTGGCGGATCACAACCTCGTCATTCCCAACATTACGGCAATGAAGCACCGTCTAAAAAAGAAGTCAGTGCTTACCAGCAATTAATGCAGACGCCGCAGATGGATGAGATTGACTCTGTTGTGCCACAGGTTCAGACTCCGCAGATGCCGGAACGTTATGAACTGGCTCCGGCAAAACCATCGTTTGCTGCGCCGGTAAAGCAGAACGCTATCGATTCGAGTTGCGGTGTTGGTCTGGGTAAAGCGCTTTGTCTGTTTGAGCAACGTTTTTTGCTGCTTAGCCGTGATGACGGTGTGTTTGTTTTGTCACTGGACTATGCCCAGCGCCTGCGCAATAAGGGACAACTGCGCCTGGCTGCAAGCGAAGGGCTCAAACCTCAGCCGTTGTTGATCCCGCATTCGATCCCTGTTGAGCCAGGCATGATAGAATGTGCCGAACAACATGCGCAACTGCTGAAACAGTTGGGTATTCAATTAAAGGCCAAGGGCCGGAACGGGCTGATTATTATGTCGGTCTGCCTGCCGCTTCGGCAGCAAAACCTGCAACAGCTGATCCCGGCCTTGCTGGGTTACCTGGCTTCGGTGGCCGAGGACCAGGAAGTTCAGGGATGGGATAAGTTACTGGACTGGTTAGCATCACAATTAGTGCTCCCAACCGATGCATTCAGTTTGTCACAGGCGATTCAGCTGGTGACTGAGCTGGAGCAGTTATGGGGGGAGACACTTGAAGACTATTATCAAAACTTGTTGCGTCCGGTTGATGTCGGTGCAGCAATAGAAGCATTTAATTTATGAGTAAGCCACTACCTCAGGCCATTTTTTTAATGGGACCGACCGCATCGGGAAAAACAGATCTGGCAATAAGATTGCGTCAGCAACTCCCGGTAGAGTTGATAAGTGTTGATTCAGCCCTTATCTATAAAGGAATGGATATTGGTACCGCTAAGCCGGACGAGCAGGAACTTTCCCTCGCTCCTCACCGTCTTATCGATATTCGTGATCCAGCGCAAAGTTATTCGGCTGCAGACTTTCGTGCTGATGCACTGAAAGAAATGGCTGATATAGTTGCAGCAGGACGTATTCCTTTGTTGGTTGGTGGTACTATGCTTTACTTCAAGGCTCTACTTGAAGGATTGTCACCACTGCCGGCAGCGGATCCGGCGATCCGGGCAGAGATTGAGCGTGAGGCCCAGGAAAAGGGCTGGCAGGCTTTGCATGACGAGTTAGTGCGTATTGATCCTGTATCCGGAGCACGAATTCATCCCAATGATCCGCAGCGCTTGTCTCGGGCATTGGAAGTTTTCCGTATTTCAGGTAAAACTTTAACTGAGCTGACGAAAACACAGGGTGAATCTTTACCATATAAGGTTCACCAGTTTGCAATTACACCCAAGGATAGGGCTGTCCTGCATCAGAGAATCGAGCAACGTTTTGACAACATGATCGAAGCTGGCTTTGAACAGGAAGTTCGAGCTTTGTATGACCGTGGTGATCTTCACCCCGATCTGCCCTCGATCCGTTGCGTTGGCTATCGACAGATGTGGGATTATTTGGACGGGAGCTGCAATTTGGACGAAGCGGTTTTTCGCGGAATCTGTGCTACCCGTCAATTGGCTAAGCGTCAAATTACCTGGCTTCGCAGCTGGAAAGATTTGACGTGGTTGGATAGCAGTGATGTGGATACATCGTTACAAACCGTCACAAACTCAATTAGATGTGACGTTTGATTAGCGTGTATACTCTCACTGTTTTGCGTATTTTTAATTTTTGTTCGTTGCTAACTACAACTACAAACAAATAAGGAAAAGAAATAATGGCTAAGGGGCAATCTCTACAAGACCCGTTTTTGAATGCGCTGCGTCGTGAAAGAATCCCGGTCTCTATTTACCTGGTAAACGGCATTAAGCTACAAGGCCAGATTGAATCTTTCGATCAGTTCGTGATCCTACTGAAGAACACTGTGAACCAGATGGTATACAAGCACGCGATCTCGACTGTGGTTCCTGCTCGTCCGGTTAACCACCATCACGCAGGTGAGCGTCAGGCTCCTGCTGAGCGTTCTCAGGAAAAAACTGAAGAATAATCGTTCTTCAATAAGGAGTTGATTGCTTGTTTGACCGTTATGAAGCCGGTGAGCAGGCGATTCTTGTTCATATCAACTTCACGCAAGAAGGGGAATGGGAAGACTTAAGCGAGTTTGAAATGCTGGTCTCCTCGGCGGGAGTGAATACGCTACGTGTGGTAACAGGTAGTCGTAAAACTCCCCACCCTAAGTATTATGTGGGAGAAGGTAAAGCACAGGAAATTGCCGACGCGGTACGGGCTGAAGAAGCCGAGATTGTCATTTTCAACCACTCCCTCTCTCCAGCGCAAGAGCGTAACTTGGAGCGCATTTGCAAATGTAGGGTGTTAGACCGAACCGGTCTGATCCTTGATATCTTTGCCCAGCGCGCACGAACCCACGAAGGTAAGCTGCAGGTTGAGCTAGCCCAACTTCGCCACATTTCTACTCGATTGATCCGCGGTTGGACCCACCTTGAACGACAGAAAGGTGGTATTGGCTTGCGTGGTCCGGGTGAAACTCAGTTGGAAACAGACCGCCGTCTGTTGCGGGATCGAATTAAAACCATATTGCGCCGATTGGAAAAAGTGTCTAAGCAGCGGGAGCAGGGACGTCGGGCTCGAAATCGGGCTGAAATTCCGACTATCTCTCTGGTGGGTTACACCAACGCCGGGAAGTCTACCTTGTTTAACCGGGTGACGGATGCCGGGGTATATGCAGCTGATCAGCTGTTTGCAACCTTGGATCCGACTCTGCGGAAGATCGATGTTGCGGATGTCGGTGCAACGATTCTGGCGGATACCGTTGGGTTCATTCGTCACTTGCCACATGATTTGGTAGCGGCGTTTAAAGCCACACTGAAAGAAACGCAGGATGCAACTTTGCTGCTGCATGTGGTCGATGCCAGCGATGATCGTTTCCGTGAAAATATTGATGCGGTAAATGAGGTGCTGGAAGAGATCGACGCATCAGAAGTGCCGATGCTGGTAGTGATGAACAAGATCGACAACCTGGAAGATGCGGAACCTCGAATTGAACGAGATGAGGATGGCATTCCTCGTCGAGTCTGGGTTTCTGCGATGGAAGGGCTAGGGATCGACCTGCTTTTTGAAGCCCTCACTGAACGCCTGTCCGGCACAATGGTGAAGCATACACTGCGATTGCCGCCGCATATGATTGGTCGTTACCGCAGCAAGTTTTATCAGCTTGGATGTATCTTGCGCGAAGAATATGAATCTGATGGCAGCCTGACGATTGATATTCGCCTGCCAATGACAGAGTGGTCTCGGTTACAAAAAAGAGAAAGTACTTCGTTAGATGACTTTATCGTTGCTTAATGGACTGCTAGAGTAATAAAAAAAACTGTCGTCATATCATATTGATGGAGTTCTATAATGGCGTGGAATGAGCCTGGAAACAACGGCGGCCGTGATAAAGACCCTTGGGGGAATAATAATCGCGGTGGTCGTGATCAAGGTCCGCCGGATCTCGATGAAGTTTTTTCAAAACTGAGTCGTAAATTCGGTGGTATTTTTGGGAATAAGCGAGGACCTTCGACTGGCGGCAGTGC
Source organism: Photobacterium marinum (assembly GCF_000331515.1). GTDB lineage: Bacteria > Pseudomonadota > Gammaproteobacteria > Enterobacterales > Vibrionaceae > Photobacterium > Photobacterium marinum. The sequence continues at coordinate 42,195 of NZ_AMZO01000042.1, read as the reverse complement.
TGTCGGATTGGGGGCGTTGGCCGTAATTGCTGCAGCTGTATGGGCATTTTCGGGTTTCTATACGATTGGCGAAGCGGAACGTGGTGTTGTACTTCGTTTCGGTAAGTTCTATGAAATTGTCGATCCGGGTCTGAACTGGAAACCAACTTTCGTTGATAAAGTGGAAGCTGTAAACGTACAGGCGATCCGTTCGCTGCGTAGCTCTGGCTTGATGCTGACGAAAGATGAAAACGTACTGAAAGTTGAGATGGACGTCCAGTACCGTGTTTCTGAACCTAAGAAGTACCTGTATAGCGTAACGAATGCTGATGATAGCCTGCGTCAGGCTACTGACTCTGCACTGCGTGCAGTGATCGGTGACTCGACAATGGACGAAGCTCTGACAACGGGCCGTCAAACGATCCGTGCTAACACACAGGAAGCAATTGACAAGATCATCCAGAAGTACGATATGGGTATCTTGGTTGTCGACGTGAACTTCCAGTCAGCACGTCCACCGGAAGCAGTAAAAGATGCATTTGATGATGCGATTGCTGCTCGAGAGGATGAGGAACGTTTTGTTCGTGAAGCAGAAGCTTACAGCAACGACATCTTGCCGAAGGCAACCGGTCGTGCTGAGCGTCTGAAGAAAGAAGCTCAGGGTTACTCTGAAAAGGTTGTTAACGGTGCACTTGGTGAAGTGGCTCAGTTTGAAAAGCTGCTACCTCAGTACCTGGCTGCGCAAGAAGTAACACGCAATCGTCTGTACCTGGAAACGATGGAACGCGTTTACGGCAATACCAGCAAAGTGATGATTGACTCTAACTCTAGCGGCAACCTGCTTTATCTGCCTTTGGATAAGCTGATCTCCCCTTCGGAGCGCAGTGCACAACCGAAGAGCAGCACATCAAGCAGTTCGTTCGGTATTGAGCTGGAAAAAGTTGAAACAGCGCCGGTAACGACGTCACCACGTCCGGATACTGGTCGTCAGGGGAGATATTAATTATGCGTAAGTTAATGATCCCGGTGATTGTCATCTTTGTTGCTACCCTGCTGATGTCGATGTTTGTCGTTCAGGAAGGTGAGCGCGGTATCGTGGTACGTTTCGGTCGTATTCTGAAAGATGATAACACCGAAATTGCACGTATCTACGAACCAGGCCTGCACTTCAAGGTGCCGGTATTTGACCGTGTTCGTATGCTTGATGCTCGTATCCAGACTATGGATGACCAAGCTGACCGTTTCGTAACGGCTGAGAAAAAAGACGTTATCATCGATACCTACGTGAAGTGGCGTATCGAAGACTTCGGCCAGTACTACCTGAGTACCGGTGGTGGTGATGCTTCTACAGCTGAGGCTCTGCTGAAACGTAAAGTGGTTGATAGTCTGCGTGCTGAAATCGGTTCGCGTGAAATTAAGCAGATTGTGTCTGGTCCGGATCGTGGTAAGCAGGTCGATGCTAACGCAGTTGCTTCTGATGAAAGCGATGCGCCGGCAACAGAAATCGTTGCAGAAGTCGCTCCTCGTAAAGAGGTTGAAGGCCAGCGCGACGAAATCATGGATAATGTACTTGCTGATATCCAGATTAGTGCGGCTAAAGACTTGGGTGTTGCAGTAGTTGATTTCCGAATGAAGAAAATTAACCTGCCGGATGAGATCAGTGAGTCTATCTACCGTCGTATGCGTGCTGAACGTGAATCAGTTGCTCGTAAGCACCGTTCGCAAGGCCGTGAGAAGGCAGAAGTAATTCGTGCTCAGTCTGAGCTGGAAGTCGCTAAGATTCTGGCTGCAGCTGATCGTGAAGCTCGTGTTCTTCGAGGCTCGGCTGATGCGAAGTCTGCTGAAATTTACTCTGCAGCATTCAATAAGAACCCGGAATTCTTTGACTTCCTGCGTTCATTGAAAGCATACGAGAATAGCTTCAAGTCGAAGAGTGACATTCTGGTTGTTGACCCGAACAGTGACTTCTTCAAGTACATGAAAGATGCTAACGGTGTTGCTAACTAACCAGTAGCTATCTGAATTGAAAGACAAGGCTTCGGCCTTGTCTTTTTTTTTGCCGTTATATAATAATTTTCGCGAGACCGGGCTGTGATTCCGGCATAAGGAAAGAACAAATGAGTAAAGCTATTTGGCTGGCATTGGGCCTGGTGTTGATTTTTGAAGGCTTGGGCCCATTGCTTGCGCCACGCGGCTGGCGGGAAATGGTGAGTCAGCTTAGCCAGCAGAATGACAACACTTTGCGGCGCATTGGCGGTTGCTTGGTGGTGGCGGGCAGTGTGATTGCTTATATGATGTACACTAGTATGTAAATTCTGGTTGCACGATATCGTGATGCGGTACCAGTCGAAAAGCTGCCTATGGTTAAAAAATGACTGCAACGCGGCCTTTAAGGTGCTAGAATCCCTTTTTAACTACTGATAGACGAAGAAAGATGGCAAATAATGTAGTCGTTCTTGGCACCCAGTGGGGTGACGAAGGTAAGGGTAAGATCGTTGATCTTTTGACCGAAGATGCAAAATATGTAGTGCGCTACCAAGGTGGCCACAACGCTGGTCACACCCTTGTCATTGACGGTGAAAAAACTGTCCTTCACCTGATCCCATCAGGTATCCTGCGTGACAACGTTAAATGTATCATCGGTAACGGTGTTGTACTTTCTCCAGATGCTCTGATGAAAGAAATGGGCCCACTTGAAGAACGTGGTATCCCAGTTCGTGAACGCCTGTTCCTGTCAGAAGCTTGTCCGCTAATCCTTCCATACCACATCGCTCTAGACCAGGCTCGTGAAGTTGCTCGCGGTAAGAAAGCGATCGGTACAACTGGCCGTGGTATCGGCCCAGCTTACGAAGATAAAGTTGCTCGTCGTGGCCTGCGTGTTGGCGACCTGTTCGACAAAGAAGCATTTGCTGAGAAGCTTAAAGAAGTTATGGCTTTCCACAACTTCCAGCTTGAGCACTACTACAATGCAGAGCCTGTAAGCTACGAAGAAGTTCTGGAAAACATCATGGCGCAAGCTGATGTTCTGACTTCTATGGTTATCGACGTAACTAAAGAACTTGATGACGCGCGTCAGCGTGGCGACAAGATCATGTTCGAAGGTGCGCAAGGTACTCTTCTAGACATCGACCACGGTACTTACCCGTATGTAACTTCTTCTAACACTACTGCTGGTGGTGTTGCTGCAGGTTCTGGTTTTGGTCCTCGTCACCTGGGTTACATCTTGGGTATCGCGAAAGCATACTGCACACGTGTTGGTGCAGGCCCATTCCCAACTGAGCTATACGATGGTCAAGATAAGCAAGACCCAGTTGGTAAGCACCTAGGTGAAGTAGGTAACGAGTTTGGCGCTACTACTGGTCGTCTACGTCGTACTGGTTGGTTCGATGCAGTAGCTATGCGTCGTGCTATTCAGATCAACTCTATCTCAGGCTTCTGTCTAACCAAGCTAGACGTACTAGATGGCCTGGAAGAGATCAAGATCTGTACTGGTTACAAGACTAAAGATGGCGAAATCCTAGAAGTGTCTCCAATGGCGGCAGACGCTTACGAAAACATCGAGCCAATCTACGAAACCGTACCTGGCTGGTCTGAAAACACATTCGGTGCTAAGTCTCTAGATGCGCTTCCGCAAGCGGCACTAGATTACATCGCTCGCATCGAAGAGCTAACTGGTGTGCCAGTTGACATCATCTCAACAGGCCCAGACCGTAACGAAACTATCATCAAGGTTCACCCATACGGTGAATAATCATCGCCTTTGATGACGTTCGATAAAAACCAACCCTCCGGGGTTGGTTTTTTTATGCCTCTTTGCCGGGAGGCAAGTAAAGATACTGATCCCAAATATTGAAAAAACATTTGTATCAATAGCTTGGCTGTGCCAAATATTCAAGCGGCAATAGATTGCCGTTTTTTTGGTAAAAGAGGTTAAAGTCTGTTTTGCCCTTGCCGATAAGTTAACTACGGTTCAACTGAGATTAGTTCATGAAACTGCGTAAACTGCTTCTTTTAACATTGCTGGCAGCGGCACCCGCTTATGCATTAGAGGATGTAGGCGATGCAGTACCTGTTTATACCGATGGTGAACTGATCCGTTTGTTTGAATCCAATAGTCATCTTCAGCGGGTAAAGGCTGATGAATGTCAGCTGGTCCAGGATATTGAAGCACGGGCACAGCGGGTAGAGTCCCCGTCTTATCAGTTTTTGTATGGCGATATGCTGGCCTGGGGCGTTTGTGTTGATCGTGATGTTGAACTGGGTGTTTATTACATGCAGTCGGCAGCTCATCAGGGCTCGCCAGCCGCTCTTGAACAACTGGGGCGTTATTATGCGACCGGCACTCTGGTCCAGCAGGATCGTGAGCGGGCAATTCCGTATCTGCGTGAAGCTGCAGCCATGGGCAATGTTGATGCTCGCATTCAGTTAGCTGAGCTGTTGCTCAGTAACTACGGTAGTCCGTTGGATTTTGAAGATGCCTATCGTTGGCTATACAACACGGTGACAGCTAGTAGCTCGGTGCACAGTAAGATCACCAAACTGCGTCGTGGCCTGGAAAATCGCATGCCGGCCAATGTGATTGCCAGGGCAAAGCGACGGGACGTATTTTGGTAGGCATGAGCGTTAGTGCTACCACAAGATGAACAATAAAAGAGAGGCCAGTTGGCCTCTCTTTGCGTTTCTACTGCATATATTTCGTTTTCACATTTTGCTTCTTAGTATTAAAGAACCTTATGCGGGCCGAAGCACTCATAGTGTAGATGTGATTCGGGCACTCCCATATCGATGAGCTGCTTGGCAATGTATTGCATGAAACCAATCGGACCGCAGAAATAGTAGTGCATGTCCGGAATTGTCAGCTGGGTTGTGAGTTGTTTGAGATCCATCAGTCCTGCATGTTGGTAATCTTCACCTGGACGATCGGAGTCCTGAGGCTGGTGATACCAGGTAGTGGCACTGATGTGCTGATGATGTTTCGCCAAGTTTGTGATGTGGTCTTTGAAGGCGTGATGGTGACCGTTTTCTGCTGCATGCAACCAGTGGACTTCAGCTTGGTGAGCCGTCAGGCTTTCCAGCATCGACAGGGTTGGTGTTAAGCCGACACCACCGGAGATTAATGCGACTGGTGTTGTCGGTTCTATATCTAGGAAGAAGTCGCCGGCAGGCGGGGCTAGCCTGACTTTGTCACCGACCTGTAGCTTATTGTGCAGATAATTGGAAACTTTGCCGTTTTCTTCGCGCTTGACTGAGATCCGGTAGCTGTCATGGCACGGAGCGCCGGACAGGCTGTACTGGCGGATCTCCTGGTACTCAAATCCTTCCGGTTTAAGGTAGATCCCGAGATATTGGCCGGGCTTGAATGTCGCAACTGGCTTGTTATCAACCGGCTTGAAAATGAAGCTGGTGATCTCATTGCTTTCCTGCGTTTTTTCTATAATTTCAAACTCGCGGGTACCGCGCCATCCGCCTTCCCGTTTTTCATTTTCCTGATAGATACTCTCTTCACGTTGGATGAATATATCGGCCAGCACGCCGTATGCTTCTCCCCACGCATCCAGAACCTCCTGTTCCGGCGAGAATAATTCATCAATGGTAGCCAGCAAGTGGTGACCGACAATGGCATATTGCTCCGCGGTGATCATAAAGCTGGTATGTTTATGCGCGATTTTTTCTACTGCCGGTAATAACACGGCAAGATTGTCGATGTTGTTGGCATAAGCACAAATAGCGTTGAACAAGGCTTCGCGCTGGTCGCCGTTACGCTGGTTACTCATGTTGAAAATATCTTTCAGCTCAGGATTATGGCTGAACATACGTTGGTAAAAATGGGCGGTAAGGGCCGGGCCGGTTTGTGCCAGCAGCGGAGCAGTGGCTTTAATTGTATTGATGGTATTTTGACTAATCATTACTTTCTCATTAATAGTTGTATTTATAATGCATCTTATAACTTGTATATGATCTGTATCTTTTAGTCAATAACGCGATTAAAATGGCGGCAGGAGGAGTTATTGTGCAACTGACAAGTTTTACCGATTACGGCTTGCGGGCCCTGATTTACCTGGCAACGTTACCTGAAGGGGAGTTGGCCAGTATTTCGAAAGTGACCGAGATTTATAACGTGTCACGTAACCATATGGTCAAAATTATCAATAAATTAGGCCAGTTGGGTTACGTTGAAACCGTGCGTGGTAAAAATGGCGGTATCCGTCTAGGTATGCCTGCTGACAAAATTGTCATTGGCGATGTGGTACGCGCGATCGAGCCGCTGCAGATTGTGAACTGCAGTCCGGAGTTTTGCCATATCACCCCGGCTTGCCGGTTGAAAGGGATTTTTGACGCAGCAAGAACAGCATTTTTAGCTGAACTGGACAAACATACTCTGGCAAGTGTGATTGATGATAACTCACCGCTTCGGGTTTTGCTGGATCAACCTGCTGCCTCATAACTGAGCCAACCAATAACTTCTTAAGTTGTTCTGTGGAGTAAAGAAATTGAACTTTGCTCCCGTCTGTTCACCTATGGCCCGGATATACTATGGTTATATCTTCGCCAATATGGATCTGATTATGTCCAAAGGTACTACCGATTTACCGGTCGACCCTTTTCGCGATCGCGAAGCATCAAAATATGAAAACCCAATTCCAAGCCGCGAGATGCTTCTTGAAGTAATTCGCGGTTTCAGTACTCCTGTCAGCCGGGATCAGTTATTTGCTGAGCTGAAGCTTGAAGGAGATGACCAATATGAAGGCCTGCGCCGTCGCCTGCGTGCGATGGAGCGAGATGGCCAGCTTATTTACACCCGTCGCCAGTGTTATGCTCTGCCGGAGCGTCTTGATTTGATCAAGGGCCATGTTATTGGTCACCGCGATGGTTTTGGTTTCTTGCGCCCGGAAGGGGCGAATGCCAAAGAGGAAGATTTACTGTTGCCGGCGCACCAGATGCGTGGGGTGATCCACGGTGACTATATCCTAGCCCAAGTTGCGGGAACGGATAAGCGAGGCCGTCGCGAAGGCCGAGTTGTCCGTGTGCTACAGCAATACACCGGCCAGATTGTGGGGCGCTTCTTTATTGAAGATGGCCTTGGCTACGTGGTGCCGGACGATTCCCGCATTGCTCAGGACATTGTGATCCCGAATGATGAGCGTATGGGGGCCCGTATGGGTAACGTGGTTGTGGTTGAGATCCATCAGCGGGCAACCCGTCAGCACAATGCCATCGGTAAAGTGGTTGAAGTTCTGGGTGAGAACATGGCTCCCGGGATGGAAATTGAAATTGCTTTGCGTACCCATGATATTCCAAATGAATGGCCGACTGAGGTCGAAAAGCAGATCCAGGGGCTGGGTGAAGAAGTACCGGAAGAGGCCAAAAAAGGTCGTGTCGATCTGCGTGATTTGCCGCTGGTTACGATTGATGGTGAAGATGCCCGCGACTTCGATGATGCCGTTTACTGTGAACGCAAGCGCTCCGGCGGCTGGCGCCTGTGGGTTGCCATCGCTGACGTGAGTCATTACGTTCGCCCTGACTCTGCACTGGATAATGAAGCCGTTAAGCGTGGTAACTCTGTGTACTTCCCGTCACAGGTTATCCCTATGCTGCCGGAAGTGCTGTCCAATGGCCTGTGTTCGCTTAACCCACAGGTAGATCGCCTGTGTATGGTTTGTGAGATGACTATCTCGGAAAGCGGCAAGTTGTCTGGATATAAGCACTACGAAGCGGTGATGAATTCACATGCTCGCCTGACTTACACCAAGGTCAGCAAGATGCTTGAAGGTGACGAAGAACTGCGCGAGCGTTATAAGCCGCTGGTTCCACACCTTGAAGAGCTGTACGGTATGTATAAGGTGCTGAAAGCTGAGCGTGAGCTTCGTGGTGCAATTGAATTTGAAACAGTGGAAACCCAGTTCATTTTTAACGCTGACCGCAAAATTGACCGTATCGTCCCTGCTGAGCGTAACGATGCGCACAAGATCATCGAAGAATGTATGATCCTGGCCAATATTGCCTCGGCTCGCTTTGTCGAAAAAGCCAAAGAACCGGCTCTATACCGAGTTCACGATGCCCCAGGTGAAGAGCGTCTGACCGGTTTCCGTGACTTCCTGGGTGAATTGAGCCTGCAGCTGTCCGGTGGCCTTGAGCCATCTCCGCGAGACTATGCGGCACTTGCAACGCTGATCCAGAATCGTCCGGATAAAGAACTGATCCAGACCATGCTGCTGCGCTCAATGAAGCAGGCGGTTTACCAGGCTGACAATATCGGCCACTTCGGTTTGGCCCTGAAGCAGTATGCTCACTTTACATCACCAATCCGCCGTTACCCGGATTTGACCCTGCACCGTGCGCTTAAGTACCTGATAGCGAAACAGGAAGGTACCAACAAAGATCGCTGGACTCCGTCGGGTGGTTACCATTACTCCTTCGATGATATGGATTCCCTGGGTGAACAATGCTCGATGACAGAACGTCGTGCTGACGATGCAACCCGTGATGTTGCGGACTGGCTGAAGTGTGAGTACATGCAGGATCACGTCGGTGATGAGTTCGACGGGGTGATTGCCAATGTAACTGGCTTTGGTTTTTTTGTTCGCCTGAACGAACTGAACATTGATGGTCTGGTGCACATTTCGAACCTGGCAAATGATTACTACCAGTATGATGCTATCGGTCAGCGTTTGATCGGTGACAGTTCCGGTCAGGTATATCGCTTAGGTGATCCGGTGAAGGTCAAGGTGGCGGCGATTAATCTTAATGATCGTCAAATTGACTTTGATATTGTCGGCAGTGGCCGCAAGCCGCGTGGTGCTGGTAAAACAGCTAAGAATCGCGAGAAAAAGCAGCGTATGCGTAAAGCGGATGGGCTGAAGCGTCAGAGCCTGAAAGTCTATCGGGTTGAAGAAGGCGAAGCTCAGCAGGAGCACCGGAATAAGGCGAAAAAAGAGCGTCGCTCGGTACGCCAGATGCTTAAAGATGGTGCAGTGCCTCAGATTGAAGGGGACAAGCCACCGAAAGGCAAAAAAGGTAGCAAACAAGAAGATACCCAAAAGCCGAAAAAGAAATCCACCAAGGCACGTAAGAAGAAGCAACGTGCTGGTAAGAAAGAACGGGCAGCAAAGAAGAAATAACCAATGAGTAATGACATGATTTTCGGCATTCATGCCGTTAAAGCCGTTTTGGCGTCGGATCCTGCACGCTTTATTGAAGTGTTTGTCCTGAAAGGTCGTCAGGACGAGCGTCTGCTGCCAGTGCTGAATGAGCTGCAGATGTTGGGTATCACTATCCAGCAGGCTGGCCGTAAGGCGCTGGATGACAAAGTCAGGGGCGCTTCGCACCAGGGGATTGTCGCCCGAGTGCGTCCGGGTAAGCAGTACAACGAAAATGATTTGGAAGATTTACTGGCAGATAAAGAAAATCCGTTACTGCTGGTATTGGATGGTGTAACAGATCCGCACAACCTGGGTGCCTGCCTGCGAAATGCCGACGCTGCGGGTGCGGTGGCGGTGATTGTACCGAAAGATCGTTCAGCCCAGCTGAATGCGACAGCCAGCAAAGTAGCTTGTGGGGCCGCAGAAGTGGTGCCATTGGTACGCGTCACTAACCTGGCTCGTACGCTGCGAGCGCTGCAGGAGCAAGGTGTGTGGGTTGTCGGCACTGCGGGTGAAGCGACACACGATATCTACCACAGCAAGCTGACCGGCCCGCTGGCGATTGTGATGGGAGCAGAAGGTGAAGGTATGCGCCGTCTGACCCGCGAAACCTGTGATGATTTGATCAAAATTCCGATGGCGGGTTCAGTATCCAGCTTGAACGTATCGGTAGCGACAGGTATCTGCCTGTTTGAGGCGGTGCGTCAGCGTCAGTAACAGTCAGGGAAGTGAGTGGCTTTGTGGCCTTTGCCTCTCTGAAGTAAGAAGCGAGTTAGTCAGTAACGAGTTTCGAGAAAAGCAGCCCTGTGAATGTTAAGTAAGTAAAATTGCTGCAATGTTCACAGGGCTTGCCATTTTCGGCGTCTCGTACCTTGTTTCTTTTTTAAAATTCGCTTGCTTAGATTGCCCATTCTCTGTACTATTCTGCCTCCAAATTCTCGGTTCTTTTTTTAGTTCCTTGCTTCTCATGGATGACCGAGCCAACTAGAGAAGCTGATTAATCCGTAAGGAGCAACCAATGCGTCATTACGAAATCGTATTCATGGTGCACCCAGATCAGAGCGAGCAAGTTGCTGGCATGATCGAGCGCTACACTGGTGCAATCAAAGATTCTGGTGGTCAGATTCACCGTCTAGAAGATTGGGGCCGTCGTCAACTGGCTTACCCAATCAACAAACTGCACAAAGCACACTACGTTCTGATGAACGTTGAAGCTGAGCAGTCTGTAATCGACGAGCTGGAGTCTAACTTCCGCTTCAACGACGCTGTGATCCGTAACATGATCATGCGCACCAAAGGCGCTATCACTGAGCCATCTCCAATGATGAAGGCTAAAGAAGAGCGTGCCCCACGTCGTGAAGAGCGTGCAGAACCTGCACAATCTAAAGGCGAAGAAGCAGCTGAGTAATATTGGATGACCAATCGTCTGGAGTTGTCTGGCGTTATCGCCAAAGAACCCAAACGAAGCCGGTCGCTGGCAGGAATTCCTCATTGTCACTTTGTGCTTGAGCATCGTTCTTACCAGCAAGAAGCTGATTTACCACGCCAGGTGTATTGCTACATCAACGTGGTGGTTAGCGGGCAAGGTCAACAAGTTCTCACTCAAGATTTAGCTGTCGGCAGTCACATTAAGGTAGGAGGCTTTGTCTCATACCAAACCGGTCGAAATGGTATCGGTAAATTAGTGTTACATGCTGACCACATTGAAAAAATTTAGTTCAGGAGATAAGCCCATGGCACGTTTCTTCCGTCGTCGTAAGTTCTGCCGTTTCACTGCAGAAGGCGTACAAGAGATTGACTACAAAGACGTAGCAACTCTGAAAAACTACATCACTGAAGCTGGTAAAATCGTACCAAGCCGTATCACTGGTACTCGCGCTAAATACCAGCGTCAGCTAGCTCGCGCTATCAAGCGTTCTCGTTACCTAGCACTTCTACCATACACTGACAAGCATCAGTAATCGGTAGCGGTTTAATTAAGTTTAAGAGGACAAGATAATGCAAGTTATTCTACTTGATAAAATCGGTAACCTGGGTGGCCTAGGCGATCAGGTTAACGTTAAAGCGGGTTATGCACGTAACTTCCTTATCCCACAGGGTAAGGCAGTAATGGCTACTAAAGCTAACGTTGAGATGTTCGAAGCTCGTCGTGCTGAGCTAGAAGCTAAAGTTGCTGAGCAACTGTCTGCTGCTGAAGCACGCGCTGAGAAAATCAACGCTCTAGAAGCTGTAGTTATCGCTTCTAAAGCTGGTGACGAAGGTAAACTATTCGGTTCTATCGGTACTCGTGACATCGCTGATGCAATCACTGCAGCTGGCGTTGAAGTAGCGAAGAGCGAAGTTCGTCTACCAGAAGGCGCTCTGCGCACGACTGGCGAATTCGAGATCAGCATCCAGCTGCACTCTGACGTATTCGCAACTCTTAACCTAAACGTTGTTGCTGCTGAGTAATAGCTTTTAGCGTTAAGATGTGGAAAAGCCAGCCTTCGGGCTGGCTTTTTTGCGTTTGGGGTTTGGGGAAATCTGACCGGTCTTGATCAGATTTTGAAAAGTAGGTTAATGGTCATGGTGGAATCGCGCTTTTTCAGCCCTTCCGGTACCCAACTGTTTAATTTTTGGGTGTTACTGATTTTGATGGCGATATTTTCCGTCACGGCACTGGTCAGGTTTATCTGAGTTTCCAGGGTGCTATTACTGTTGCCGGCAATACCGGTAATACGGCCGCTGAGTTCGACGTTTTTTGACGGTTTCCAGGTGAACTTGGTGTTAGCACGGAGGATCAACTCATCCACCGTTTCCGGTACGATGATGTCGTCATCATCAATTTCGTCGATATTGGGTTCCTGGTGACGGTAACCCGGACCGAGTTCGACTTCCATCTGGAAGGTCTCTAATCGCAGCAACTGGTAACCCAGACCTGTTGCTAGAGTGAAGTCCGCAAAGTACGGTCCGTATTTGTCATCAATATAATTGGCGTTGCCCAGCACATAGGTTTTCTCGTTGACCTTAAGGTCACTCTGCAGCTCAAGCTGGCCTTTACGTTTATCTTCCTCACCATCTTTTTCTGCCAGCAGGTATTTGGCTTCGACGGTTTGACGCAGCTGCTTCTTTACATAGGTCAGCCCTACGCGGGTATTCAGGGATTCAGAGTCGGAGTTCCCCCCCAATGACTGGTAACCAAGCTCCAGTTCGCTGGTCCAGGGTGAGGGTGGCTTGGTCGGGGCATCCTCGTCGTCTGCATAGGCGGCAGTATTGGCAAGTAGCAATAAGACCATCAGGTATCTTGCCAAGAGTCCTCCTTTGGATAGCGGGCAAGTAGTAAATATGGAAGCAAACCATAGATTTTACCTTATTAATGTCATTGTTTGGTCAGGAATTGTATTCATGTGCGCAGTTGGCACGATTTCGCGACATAATGCTGATGAGTTCACCTGACACTGGGATGTTGACTCTTTCCTCACTATTATTTGATGTATTAATGAGATTGGTGCTCAGAGTCTGTTTGAATAAGGTATAATGCACCGCTCAGTTTTTTTCCGGTAACCACGCAATTCCTATGGCAGAGAAAAGTAAACCGTATAAATTCAAAGATTCCCAGATGGATGCCGCCAAGATGCCGCCTCACTCGCTGGAGGCAGAACAGTCCGTCCTAGGCGGCCTGATGCTGGACAACGAAAAATGGGATACGGTGGCAGAAAAAGTCGTCGCAAAAGATTTTTATAGTCGTCCTCACCGGATGATTTTCGAGGGGGCTTCGGTTTTACTTGAAAACGGTCAGCCATTGGATCTGATCACTCTGTCGGAGCACCTTGAACAGTCGGATCAGCTGGAAGATGTCGGCGGCTTTGCCTACCTGGCGGAGTTGGCCAAAAACACCCCGTCAGCAGCCAATATTTCGGCCTATGCTGAGATTGTCCGTGAGCGTGCACTGATCCGCGACATGATTGGTGTGGCGAATGAGATTGCTGATGCCGGTTATGACCCGCAGGGCCGCACCAGTGAAGATCTGCTCGATATGGCAGAGAGTAAGGTTTTCGCCATTGCGGAACAGCGCACCTCTGAAAATGAGGGGCCGCAGAATGTCGATAATATCCTTGAAAAAACGCTGGAACGTATCGAGCTGTTGTATCAGAGCCCTCAGGATGGTGTGACTGGTGTTTCGACCGGTTTTACCGACTTGAACAAGAAAACCGCAGGTCTGCAGGGTTCGGATCTGATCATTGTGGCAGCGCGTCCGTCGATGGGTAAAACAACCTTTGCCATGAACCTGTGTGAAAATGCAGCCATGGAGCAGGATAAGCCGGTGCTGATCTTTTCGCTGGAGATGCCTTCAGAACAGATCATGATGCGTATGCTGGCGTCCTTGTCTCGGGTTGACCAGACCAAGATTCGTACTGGTCAGCTGGATGACGAAGATTGGGCACGTATTTCTTCTACCATGGGGATCCTGATGGAGAAGAAAAACATGTACATTGATGACAGTTCAGGTTTGACACCGACTGAAGTTCGCTCTCGTGCTCGCCGGGTTGCCCGTGACCACGGTGGCTTAAGTTTGATCATGGTCGACTACCTTCAGCTGATGCGTGTTCCAGGCCTGCAGGACAACCGTACTCTGGAAATTGCCGAAATTTCCCGCTCCCTTAAGGCGCTGGCGAAAGAGCTGAATGTGCCTGTGGTTGCTCTGTCGCAGCTTAACCGATCGCTGGAACAACGTGCTGATAAACGCCCGGTTAACTCTGACCTTCGTGAATCCGGTGCGATTGAGCAGGATGCCGACTTGATCATGTTCATCTACCGTGACGAGGTTTACCACGAAGACAGTGCTTTGAAGGGGATTGCGGAAATCATCATTGGTAAGCAGCGTAACGGTCCGATCGGTTCGGTGCGTTTGACCTTCCAGGGGCAGTTCTCACGCTTCGACAACTACGCCGGCCCGGCCTTCGACGAGGAGTAAACGGCAGTTTTCTTTATCACTGGGGCAACGGATGATTGCGCCAGTTTGAACAAATGAGTATAGGATTTTCAATGAAAGCAGCGACAGCTTATATCAACACGGAAGCGCTGACTCACAATCTCAGCCAAATCCGGTTACAGGCACCACACAGCAAAATTCTGGCGGTAGTGAAGGCTAACGGTTACGGGCACGGCCTGGCGCATGTGGCTACAAGCCTGCCTGATGTTGATGGTTTTGGTGTTGCCCGCATCGAAGAGGCGTTGGCTCTGCGGGCGAAAGGTGTCGTTAAGCCAGTGCTTTTATTGGAAGGTTTTTACGCGCCGTCGGATTTGCCTGTACTGGTGACCAACAATATCCACACTGTGGTTCACTCTATAGAGCAGCTTGAAGCACTGGAGCAGGCGAAGCTGGACGGGCCTGTGGTGGTGTGGCTGAAAATCGATACCGGCATGCATCGTCTAGGCGTTCGCCCTGAACAGTTTCAGGAGTTCGTCGAGCGTCTTCATGCCTGTAAAAATGTCGCTAAACCGCTGCGTTACATGAGCCATTTTGGCTGCGCTGATGAGCTTGAAAGTGATGTGACCTGTCAGCAAATCAATACCTTCCTGTCCCTGACTGAAGGATGTAGCGGTGAACGCTCGCTGGCGGCATCTGGAGGGATTCTGGCCTGGCCTGACAGCCATCTGGAATGGATCCGTCCGGGTATCATCATGTACGGTGTTTCTCCTTTTGTAGAGCCAGAGCGTTCGGCTGCCTCTTATGGCATGAAGCCGGTGATGACACTGACCTCCAGCCTGATTGCCGTCAGGGATGTTAAGAAAGGCGAGAAAGTCGGCTATGGTGGTATCTGGACCAGTGAGCGCGATACCAAAGTGGGCGTGATTGCTATCGGTTACGGTGACGGTTACCCGCGTACAGCACCAAACGGCACACCAGTGTTAGTTAATGGTCGTGTTGTTCCTATGGCTGGCCGAGTGTCGATGGACATGCTGACGGTGGATTTGGGACCGGATGCGACCGATAAAGTCGGCGATGAAGCGATTTTGTGGGGCGAAGGCCTGCCGGCAGAAGTGGTAGCTGAACACATCGGTACCATCGCCTATGAGCTGGTGACCAAGCTGACATCCCGCGTTGCCATGGCTTATTGTTAATTAGCCGGATAGCCCAGACCAAGTAGCTCTGAATAAGTGGATCTGATTTGGATAGCTACCAAGGTTTTGAAAGCCGCAGCGTTTGCTGCGGCTTTTTTGTATCTGCTGTATGGTTTGCGTGCTTATTCGCCCTGAATCGTTAGGACCACCCGGCGGCTGCCACCGAAATCTCTGTGTTCCCCGAGGTAGATCCCCTGCCAAGTCCCCAATGCCAGGCGACCTTGTGTGATCGGAATCATCAGGCTGTTGCCCAGGGTTGAGGTTTTGATATGTGCCGGCATGTCATCATCACCTTCATAAGTGTGACGGTAATACGAAGCCCGCTCCGGTACTGATTTGTTGAAATGGGCTTCCATGTCGCTGCGTACGGTCGGATCGGCATTTTCATTAATTGTCAGGCTGGCTGAGGTGTGCTGAATAAAACAGTGAAGTAGGCCAACTTGGTACTGCTGAAGCTCCGGGATTTGTTGTTCAATTTCATCGGTTATCAGATGAAAACCCCGGCTGCGAGGTTTTAGCTGAATCGTTTTTTGAAACCACATCTGTTCGCCCTTTTGTTATCGTTTTGCTGCAATCTTAGTTGATTACTGTATTCATGCAGATGCTTTACGTCTATTATTTACTCTCGGTTTTCGTGACCTGACTCAATGAAGCTTGGGATATCTTCACGTCATAATTTGTCACAAGTCGTAAAATTACAAAAATATAGCCAGGCCAGCAGGTTGCGCTACAATTGACAACATTTAAGAATATCGGGGATCCATGGGCAGGATCAGTCTGATAAAGCCGATGGATTAAAATTAAAAAATCAGGAACTTCACCATGTTGAAAAACATCAACCCAACGCAGACTCCTGCTTGGAAAGCACTGACAGCACATTTTGAAGAGGCACAGGATCTACAGCTTAGTGAGCTGTTTGCAAAAGACAGCGAGCGTTTCGCTAAATTCTCGGCTAATTTCGGTTCAGACATCCTGCTGGATTACTCAAAGAACCTGATTACAGAAGAGACTATGAGCAAGCTGCTTGATCTGGCAGAGCAAACAGAAGTTAAAGCAGCGATTGCTGATCTGTTCAGCGGTGAGAAGATCAACCAGACTGAAGGCCGTGCAGTACTGCACTCAGCTCTGCGTAACCGCAGCAACACACCGATCATGGTTGACGGTGAAGATGTAATGCCAAACGTGAATGCGGTTCTGGAGAAGATGAAACACTTCACAGCCCGCATCGTTGATGGTGAATGGAAAGGTTACACTGGTAAGGAAATTACTGATGTTGTAAACATCGGTATCGGTGGTTCTGACCTTGGTCCTTACATGGTGACTGAAGCGCTGGCTGCGTACAAAACTCGCCTGAACCTGCACTTCGTATCGAATGTTGACGGCACTCATATTGCCGAGACACTGAAGAAACTGAATCCGGAAACAACTCTGTTCCTGATTGCATCTAAGACATTCACTACCCAGGAAACGATGACTAACGCGCACTCTGCACGTGACTGGTTCCTGGCTCAAGCACAGGATCAGGCACACGTAGCTAAGCACTTTGCTGCGCTGTCTACTAATGCTTCTGCTGTTGCTGAGTTCGGTATCGATACTGACAACATGTTCGAATTCTGGGACTGGGTTGGCGGTCGTTACTCTCTTTGCTCTGCTATCGGTCTGTCAATTAGCCTGTCTATTGGCTTCGATAACTTTGTTGAGCTGCTGGAAGGTGCCCATGCAATGGACAAGCACTTTGCAGAAGCGCCTATGGCTGAAAATCTGCCTGTAATTCTTGCGCTGATCGGCATTTGGTACAACAACTTCCACGGTGCAGAATCTGAAGCTATCCTGCCTTACGACCAGTACCTGCATCGTTTTGCGGCTTACTTCCAGCAGGGCAACATGGAATCTAACGGTAAGTGTGTAGACCGTGGCGGTAACCCTATTGACTACCAGACTGGTCCAATCATCTGGGGTGAACCAGGCACTAACGGTCAGCACGCGTTCTACCAGCTGATTCACCAGGGAACCAAGCTGATCCCATGTGACTTCATTGCACCGGCTCTTAGCCACAACCCGCTGAGCGATCACCATCCTAAATTGATGGCGAACTTCTTCGCTCAGACTGAAGCATTGGCATTCGGTAAGACTAAAGAGCAGGTAGAAGCTGAGTTCGTTGCAGCAGGTAAGTCTCTGGATGAAGTGAAAGGTCTTGTTCCGTTTAAAGTATTTGAAGGTAACCGCCCAACCAACTCAATTCTGGTTAAGCAGGTAACTCCTTCTGTTCTGGGTTCTCTGATCGCGCTGTACGAGCACAAGATCTTCACTCAGGGCGTTATCTGGAACATCTTCAGCTTCGATCAGTGGGGTGTTGAGCTGGGTAAACAGCTGGCAAACAACATCCTGCCAGAGCTGAATAATGCTGAAGAGATCAGTAGCCACGACAGTTCCACCAACGGCCTGATCAATGCGTTCAAAAACTGGCGCAAATAAGTAGCCGTACTGAATATAAAAAACGCCGCATTTGCGGCGTTTTTTTATTCTGAGACTTTTGGTGCTCAGCCAAATTAAGGCAGCGCAATAACTTCGCTAGCCTGTGGACCTTTCTGACCATCTGTTACGATAAATTCAACGCTCTGACCTTCGTGCAGAGTGCGGCGGCCCTGAGCTTGAATTGCACTGTAGTGAACGAATACATCCTTGCCATCAGCACCAGAAATGAAGCCAAAGCCTTTTTCATCGTTAAACCATTTTACGGTTCCAGTCAGTTTGTTCATGTTACGATCTTTCCTTTGAATGAAGTATTTCCTTGCTCGCCAGCTTGGCTGAGCAAAATAACGTGCTGACGATCAATCTATAAGAGCCTTGATGCTTATTCAGCATAACCAAGTCTAGATCGATTATATGAGGGGTGGTAGTTTTTTGTCTGGGATTTCTGGCTGCTTCACATAAATTTCAAAGTGATAGCAATATGGAGACGGGAAGAGAGGGATCGCCAGCCAGAAATATCTGACTGGAGCGATTCACAGAGTGAGGTTAGGGTTAACCATCGAAGCAAATTTCGATGAATGCCTTACCAAACTTAGAGTCAAACGGCATGATAATAATTGCACCTTCACATTTGTGAGTGATGGTGTGGCCGCGACCTGAGACAACTGCTGGGGTGGCCATTTCAAAATCATAGCCTTTTTCTGCCAGGATGCGTTTCGCACCGCCGGTTACCATATTGGTGATTTCCCCCACCATGTCCGTGACTTCTTCATTAATCCCGTTCGGTCGTTCGCCCAGCATGCGCTGCATGATCTCCAACGCCAGGTTTTCATCAAAAGTAATCGACATTGAACCACGGGTTTGTGGGCCAACCATGCCGATAAGACCTGATACATCACCGCGGGCAACCTCGTCACGCTTCACTCGAGGTTTTTGCGGAGCCAGCTCCATTGATGCCATTGTTTTCAGGACATTCAGGAGCGAAGCTAGGAAAGGGTTTACGAATTCTGCACGCATAATCTGATAATGACTGTATTGAAATTTAAGGAACTATTGCTCACTGTTTTGACATTTATGGCAAATGCCATGGCTTTCCACTACATGGTTAGATATCCGGAAGCCGTGTTTTTCTGCCTTCTGACGTAATAGTTTAGCCAGTTCGTCATCATGGCACTCTTCGACTGTACCGCACTCGTCACAAATAAGCAGCTGGGAACTGTGATCCGCGTGTCCCAAGACACAACAGGCAATATAGCTGTTGGTGGACTCTACTTTATGAACAAATCCTTGAGCTAATAGAAAATCGAGAGCCCGGTAAACTGTCGGTGGCTTTGCTTGCGGCTCGGTTTCCCTGAGTAAGTCCAGCAGCTCGTAGGCGCTGATTGAGCTGTGATGCTCAACAATTAACTCAAGGACTTTCAGCCTTTGAGGTGTCAGCCTGACTCCCCGTTGCTCGCAAATCTGTTGGGCTTTATTCAGCAGTTGCGTTTGATTTGCCATATAACCTCAAAAAACAGCGACAAGTGCAGTAGTTTATCATAGCTCGTGCCAAACGTATCTTAGTTCCACTAATTCTGGACAAATAGCTCAGAAAAATCGTGTGTAGGATCACGCTCAACAGTCTGGATTTTACTTGGTAGTACCGTAATAACAGGATGCCGTCCATCATCTTTGTGTGCGTACACCTTTATCTGTATTTATAAGCTTTTTGCTGCCATCTTTAAAGTTCTCCCAATATTTTGATAGCTAAGTTATTGATACTTATTGCTTGTACAGCTCTTTGAGTTCTTTGCCTGTGGTTGTCCAAATGCTGGTTTGTTTCTCTTTTTTAATTTGATGTCTTGCTCAATCTTTTGTTTTAAATGTGATTTTTGTTTTTCTGATAGTGGTTGTGCTTATTTTTACTGTCCGATGTTATTAGTATTTGGCCTATGGATGTCTAAAAGATTGGTTTTATATGAGGTGTATCTCCTTATGGAGTGCTTTCTTTCTGCTATAGCCTAATGCTCACTAAGCTGTGACATAGTTACAGAATCAGAAACTGATTAACCAGTTTTTACAATTTAGTCTGTTTTAATAATGGCAAAAGAAATGAAGGCAAAGGACTGAGTGAAATGAGTGAGCATTTTGTGGGCAAATATGAAGTGGAATACAAGTACCGGGTTGAATCG
The DNA here is from genome assembly GCF_000331515.1 of Photobacterium marinum. Classification (GTDB taxonomy): domain Bacteria; phylum Pseudomonadota; class Gammaproteobacteria; order Enterobacterales; family Vibrionaceae; genus Photobacterium; species Photobacterium marinum. Next base: position 22,328 of record NZ_AMZO01000042.1, on the reverse strand, counting down.
CACCAATCTGTACTGGCGACACTGCAGGCGTTGGGTGCCTGTGTGTTTGTAGACCAAAACCGTGAGCGGGATATTTACTTTGAACGTGGTGATAAGGAGTTGGCTCAGCAAGGAATGAGCATGAGTGTACGGGTGATGAAGCCTTCCGGGATCAAGCTGTGGATTGTGAAAGGCCCGGGAAATGATCGATGTGAAGCTGTTAATGTCGAGTCGGTGAGTAAAACCTGTAGCATGCTGGAAACTCTGGGCTATCACCCTGCATTTACGATTGAGAAATCCCGCAGTATTTATTTTCTTGAGCAGTTTCATGTCACTCTGGATGTGGTCAGTGAACTGGGCTGTTTTGTTGAAATTGCAGTAATGACAGATGAAGCTGAGTTTTTGGAACCACTAAAAGAGCAGTGCCTTCAATTGAGTGAAAAATTGGGCTTAGGCAGCGATGCTTTGGAAGTGAACTCATACCGTGCTCTGTTAGGCCATATATAAACAGTCGTAGCTGGAATAGCCTAAGCCAAGGGGGAAGGCGCAAACAGATAAATCCCTGTACAGCTTTTCGGGTAAAAAACAGAAAAAAGGTTTTCGACTGGACGGTAGAATGAATTGCTTGTTGTTAAGTTATTGAATTTCAATGGTTGAGACCGAATGTGCAGGTTTTGGGGTTATTGATGGTCAAAAGCTTATATTGCTGTACGTTTTTGGTGGTTGTTTTATTTAATTATTTAAAAACAGAGTATTACACCTTTTATTGAAAGTAATGTGATGTTCTTTTTGCTATCCCAGCATTAGTGAAAAGCAGCAAAAGGGGAGCATTCGGTCCTATTGGGCTCAAAGCCATAATGGGGTAGAATCCGCTCTCTTTTATATAAACAGCCGTTAAGAATACTGGTTTTCCGTTTGGTTTTTTGCCGGACAGAGGCTAAGGGTTGTGTCATTAGAATGGCATGATGATGTTCAGATAACGGGTAAACGGGTTAAATTGAGGTTTTTTCGATGCCAAACAGTGCTGTTGCCAACCGCGACGATCTACAGACAGAACAAACAGCGAAGGGTGATTACCCTTCATGCCGCTTCTCTGTTGCCCCGATGCTCGACTGGACGGATCGTCATTGCCGCTATTTTCATCGTCAGTTGAGCGAGCATGTGCAGCTGTATACTGAAATGGTGACAACCGGTGCGATTATTCACGGCAAAGCAGATTACCTGGCTTACAACGAAGAAGAACATCCCCTGGTTCTTCAACTGGGGGGCTCGAACCCGGCGGAACTTGCCCAGTGTGCCAAACTGGCGCAAGAACGAGGTTATGACGAAGTGAACCTGAATGTAGGTTGCCCGTCTGACCGTGTTCAGAACGGTCGTTTCGGGGCCTGCCTGATGGGTGAAGCGGAGCTGGTTGCTCAGTGTGTGGCAGCTATGCGTGAAGTGGTGGATATCCCGGTCAGCGTTAAAACCCGCATTGGTATTGATGAGCAGGATTCTTACCAGTTCCTGACTGACTTCATTGGCACGGTAAGCGAAAAAGGCGGTTGCAGCGACTTTACTATCCACGCCCGTAAAGCCTGGTTGCAGGGTTTGAGTCCGAAAGAAAACCGAGAGATCCCGCCGCTGGATTACCCGCGTGTTTATCAGCTGAAGAAAGATTTTGCACACCTGACCATGGCGATTAATGGTGGGGTAAAAACGATGGAAGAAGTTGAAGCGCACCTTGAACATTTGGATGGCGTAATGGTTGGCCGTGAGGCATACCAGAATCCGTATATGATGGCCGATCTTGACCAGCGCCTGTTTGGAAGCAACAAGCCGGTGAAAAAACGCCGTGAAGTGGTGGAAGCCATGTTCCCATACATTGAGCGTGAGCTGGCAAAAGGTACTTATCTGAATCATATCTCACGTCATATGCTGGGCTTGTTCCAGAATATGCCGGGTGCCCGCCAGTGGCGTCGTCATATCAGTGAAAACGCCCACAAGCCGGGTTCTGGTATTGAAGTACTGGAGCAGGCAATGGCGAAAATTCCTGCCCATCTTGATGTGTAATCAATGTGGTTAATTTCGCCATGTTAAGTGGCGGAAAAAGCTAAAAGAGAAAAGCGCGAACAGTAAATGGGTCGCGCTTTTTTTGTATCTGGCTGATAAATATGGAGTTAGATAAACGGCGTGAGTCTGGTCCGGTTTGTGCTATTACAATTAAGGAAAAGAAAGGAAGTTAAAGCAAATAAACTGAAGCGAAGAGAGGTCTGACGATGATTGAGTTCCTGTTTTTATTGGCGTTTGCCTTTGTACTGGTGTTTACCGGGGTAAGTATTGTCGGCATGTTGTTTGCTGTGCTGATTGGTTTTGTGGTCATGGCGCTGGCTGGCATGATCGGCATGATGTTCAAGCTGTTACCATGGCTGATCCTGATAGCCGTTGCCGTCTGGTTATATAAAGACAGAAAAGGCGAGCAGCGTCATTGTCGCCATTATCGTCGTCGGCCATAACCATTGACTATTCATCATCGACTATTGTTGAAGCCTGGTATTCAGGTCCGTTATGACATGCTGTGCCTGTATAAGCGGATTCTGGCAACTAATGCTGATTTTGTGCCGAGCTTAATAAGCTCGAGATGGAAATGCGGTTTTTTTGTACGCCATCTGGTATAGTCTTCGCGATCAGAAAATTCTAATAAGAGCGGAGACTCGGCATGAAAAAATTGACAATTTCTGCTGTCGCTGCGGTGGTTGCTTTGTCAGCGGCAGTTCCGGCGCAGGCAGCAACGCTGTTAGGTGTGAAGGCAGGTGCGGATGCATGGTTTGCAGACGCTAAAGTTAACAATGCTAGCAACAGTGATAGCGATACTCACCAGTCATACTATGTAGCGCTGGAGCACTTTATCCCATTGGTACCAAACTTCCGTTTGCGCTACAGCGACGTTGATGCAGGTAATGTATCTTTTGGTCAGACTGACTACACAGCGTACTACGAAATTCTTGATAACGATGCTGTTGCGTTCGATATCGGTATCACCATGTCGAAATTCAATGCCGGTAAATTCGGAAACGAAAGCTTCAGCGAATGGCAGCCAAATCTATACGGTAACGTAGAGTTGGGTCTGCCGATGACGCCGGTATCCGTATTTGGTGATCTGAACTTCGGTAACTATGACAGCACTAGTACTGTTGATGCTCAGGTGGGTGTGAAGTGGACACTTCCACTGATTGCCGCTGATCTTAACCTACGCGGCGGCTACCGTGTGATGGATTACGATTTCGACTTTATCAAACAGTCTGGTGGTGAAGTGAAGCTGGATGGTTGGTTTGCCGGTGTTGAAGTTGATTTCTAATCTTTTGCTTTAACAGCTGTTTTTTTAAAAGCCACGCTTTTGCGTGGCTTTTTTGTTGCCTGTTTTTGGTTTTTTGTACCATTTTTAAAAGTGATACAACTATCAGGAAATGGGCGAATGACATTAACTGAACTGAAGCGTTTATATGCCAACAGCGAGATAGTGGAAGCGGTTATCGAGCCTTCGATTCAGGCTAATGGCTGGATCGTCGAGTTTCGGCATCGCCGTGGGGGCTTTGTTCCGCTGACCGACGGTTCCGGCAGCGAAAAGTGCTACCACGATATTGATACCGCGACAGAACGGGCGTTTGAAGTTGGCTTCCATCAGGTACGTATTGCAGATACTTTCTGAATCCTAAGCAAATGGTCTCAGCAAAAATAGTCCGGCTTAACCTTAGTTAAGCCGGAAAAGCTGGCTGTGTTTTACCTTACTAAAAGTTATAAAGCATTCTTATCTATTCTTTCTAGTTATTTCCTTGAGTGGCTAATCTAACACTACGCAATGTATAGGGATCGTCGTGTCATGTTACTCAAGGAACTCTCGGCTATAGCCAGTCCACTCAATGATAAGCAGATAAGTCAACTGCAGCAGGCCGCAGCAGAGTTAACGCCACAGCAGATGGCGTGGATCAGCGGATACTTCTGGGGCTTAAGCCAGACTCAGCCTGTCGGTCAGTTACAGCCTGCTCAGCAACCTGCTGCAGCGGCCCGGCCAGCAGGTAAGCTCACTATTATTTATGCTTCCCAGACGGGAAATGCCAAAGGTGTCGCGCAGGCCCTTAAAGAAGAAGCCGATGCAGCCGGTGTTGCCGTTGAACTCTTTGCTGCCGGTGATTACAAAGGTAAAAACCTCGCCAAAGAAACCCATGTCATCATTGTTGCTTCCACTCATGGTGAAGGGGAAGCACCGGATGATGCTATTGAACTGCATGAATTCCTGCAGTCGAAAAAAGCCCCGAAACTCCCCAATCTGAAATATGCGGTCATAGGGCTGGGAGATTCCAGTTATGAGTTCTTCTGCCAGACGGCGAAAGATTTCGATGGTTTCCTCAGTAAGTTAGGGGCCGAGCCAATGTTGCCGCGCTTTGACTGCGATGTCGACTATGATGCGCCGGCGGCTGAGTGGCGTCATCAGGCACTGGAAAAGGTTCAGGAAACCTTATCAGTTGGTGATGCCGAGGTAGTCCAGTTGCCGGTTGGTCATGCCCAGCAGGTGACGTCTGTTTACACTAAACAAAATCCGTATACCGCAACTTTGCTGACCAATCAGAAAATTACCGGTCGCAGTTCAGGTAAGGATGTTCGTCACATTGAAATTGATCTTGAAGGTTCCGGACTGAGTTACCAACCGGGTGATGCCCTTGGCGTCTGGTACGAAAACGATCCGGCTTTAGTTAATGCCCTGCTTATTCGGGCTGGGCTTGATGGCTCGGAGAGTGTCGAGGTTGATGGGGAAAACTTTTCTCTGAAACAGGCACTGATCAGTAAATACGAAATTACACTTGCCAACCCGCAATTGGTGACGGCTTATGCTGATCTGTCTGGCAGTAAAAAGCTGGCTAAGCTGTTGGCTGATAAAGACAAGTTACGCAGTTATGCTGCCAGTACTCAGGTAGTCGATGTACTGGCAGAGAAGAAAACCAGGCTGACGGCACAGCAGCTTATCGGTTTGCTGCGCAGGTTAACACCACGTCTGTATTCCATCGCCTCCAGCCAGGAAGAGGTTGGAGAAGAGGTACACCTGACCGTCGGGGTTGTGGAATACGATGCCGGGGATGAAACCCGACAGGGCGGAGCTTCCGGGTATCTGTCCCGTCGCCTTGAGGAAGGTGGAGAGGTGAAAGTTTTTGTCGAAGCTAACAATAACTTCAAGCTTCCGGCTGATGATAACACTCCTGTGATCATGATAGGTCCCGGAACGGGAATTGCGCCATTCCGCGCCTTTGTTCAGGAGCGAGATAACCGGGATGCCACGGGTAAGAACTGGTTGTTATTTGGCGACCGGACCTTTACTTACGATTTCCTGTATCAGGTTGAATGGCAGAAGTATCTGAAAGATGGCGTATTGACACAGATGGATGTGGCGTTCAGCCGGGACCAGGCCGAGAAGGTTTATGTCCAGCACCGGATTTTAGAACACGCCGGACAGGTATGGCAGTGGCTGCAGGACGGTGCCCACCTGTATGTCTGCGGAGATGCCAACCGGATGGCGAAAGATGTCCATGAAGCCCTGATCTCAGTCGTTGAACAACAGGGCAGGCAGAGCCGTGAACAGGCGGAGCAGTATTTGAATGAACTGCGCAAGACTAAGCGTTATCAAAGGGATGTGTACTAATGAGCGAGCAAAAATTATCAGATAACGAACGCCTGAAAGGCGAAAGTAATTTCTTGCGCGGGACCATTGTTGACGATTTGAATGATCGCATTACCGGCGGTTTTACTGCCGATAACTTTCAGCTGATCCGCTTTCATGGCATGTATCAGCAGGATGACCGGGATATTCGTGCCGAGCGAGCCAAACAAAAGCTGGAACCGCTGCACAATGTGATGCTGCGGGCACGAATGCCGGGCGGCATCATCACTCCCAAGCAATGGCTGGCGATTGATAAGTTCGCTGATGAACATACTCTGTATGGCAGTATTCGCCTGACGACGCGCCAGACATTCCAGTTCCACGGTGTACTGAAGCCAAATATCAAGCTGATGCACCGGACATTGAACCAGATTGGGATTGATTCGATTGCGACTGCCGGCGATGTGAACCGTAATGTTCTCTGTACCTCGAACCCGGTAGAGTCGACCCTTCATCAGGAAGCCTATGAGTGGGCGAAAAAGATCAGTGAGCACCTGTTGCCGAAAACCCGGGCTTATGCCGAGATTTGGCTTGATGGCGAGAAGCTGGAAACTACGGATGAAGAACCGATACTGGGCAGTACTTACCTGCCACGTAAGTTCAAAACCACAGTGGTGATCCCGCCGCAAAATGATGTCGACGTTCATGCCAACGACTTGAACTTTGTGGCTATTGCGGAAGATGGCAAGTTGGTGGGCTTTAATGTCCTGGTTGGTGGCGGTCTGGCCATGACCCATGGTGACAAGTCGACATATCCGCGCCGGGCTGATGATTTTGGTTTTATCCCGCTGGATAAAACACTGGATGTCGCGGCTGCGGTTGTCACTACCCAGCGTGATTGGGGTAACCGTTCAAACAGGAAAAATGCCAAGACCAAATACACCCTGGATCGGGTTGGTATTGATGTCTTCAAGACGGAAGTGGAAAAGCGTGCCGGAATTACGTTTGCCGACAGTCGTCCTTATGAGTTTACCGAGCGCGGTGATCGTATCGGCTGGGTGGAGGGGATTGATGGTAAACACCATCTGGCACTGTTCATCGAAAATGGTCGCTTGCTGGATTATCCCGATAAGCCACTTAAAACCGGTGTTGCTGAAATCGCCAAAGTTCATAAAGGTGATTTTCGAATGACAGCCAACCAGAACCTGATTGTGGCTGGTGTGGCTGCCAGAAACAAAAAGGCGATTGAAAAGATCGCTCGTGATCACGGGCTGATCGACGATGGTGTCAGTGAGCAGCGCAAAAATTCAATGGCTTGTGTTTCGTTGCCGACGTGTCCGCTGGCAATGGCGGAAGCCGAGCGTTTCCTGCCTGGTTTTGTTACCGACATTGAAGAGCTGTTAGCAAAACACGGGCTGGCAAAAGATGAAAATATCATTTTACGGGTTACTGGCTGTCCGAACGGCTGTGGCCGGGCGATGCTGGCAGAGATAGGCCTGGTAGGCAAGGCTCCTGGGCGTTATAACCTGCATTTGGGCGGTAACCGAAACGGTACCCGGATCCCGAAGATGTACCGTGAAAACATTACTGTGGCTCAGATTATGGAAGAGATTGATGCTTTAGTCGGCCGCTGGGCGGCAGAGCGGAATGAAGGGGAAGACTTTGGCGACTTTACCATCCGCGCAGGGATCATCGAGCCGGTTTTAGTTTCTAAGAGGGATTTCTATGCCTGATATCGCATTGGCTGAATTACGCCAGCAAAGCAAAGTTGAACAAATTCTCCGGCTAGCGGAAATTAATGCTGAACTGGAAACATTATCGGCCCAGGATCGGGTCCGCTGGGCGCTGGAAAATCTGGATGGTGAGTTTGCCCTGGCATCAAGCTTTGGCATTCAGTCGGCGGTGATGCTGCATATGATCACCCGGGAAAAGCCAGACATTCCGGTGATCCTGACCGATACCGGTTACCTTTTCCCGGAGACTTATCGTTTTATCGATGAGCTGACTGAGCGTCTGTCGCTGAATCTGCATGTGTACAGTGCAGAGCAGACGCCAGCCTGGCAGGAAGCGCGGTTTGGCAGGCTGTGGGAGCAGGGCGTTGACGGACTCAAACAGTACAATCGGCTCAACAAGGTCGAGCCGATGCGACGTGCTTTGGATGAGCTGAATACCGGAACTTGGTTCTCCGGCCTGCGCCGGGAGCAATCGGATTCGCGGGCGACCTTGCCGGTATTGGCGATTCAGAATGGGCTGTTTAAATTCCTGCCGTTGATTGACTGGAATAACAAAGATATCCATCAGTATCTGACAAAGCACGATCTGCCGTATCACCCGTTGTGGGAACAGGGGTACCTGTCAGTCGGAGATACCCATACGACTCGTAAGTGGGAGCCGGGTATGAAAGAAGAGGAAACTCGTTTCTTCGGTCTTAAGCGAGAATGTGGCCTGCATGAGGATGACGGCGAATACGACGGTTCCGGGATTTGAACCTTGTTATTGTGATGTACTGTACTAAGACTTGGTTGATGCAAAAGCCTGAGCAGCCTTAATTGCTCAGGCTTTTTTTATTCAATAATTTACCTTCTTCTGACAGCATGCTGGAGAATTTCCGCTATGCTTCTGCCGCTGTTTTCTAGCTTACCGGATTCCAGATCGCACCGAGTGAGTCCATCAGCCCGGAGCTGGCGCCCTGATTCCCCAGGAACTGCATGACTACCGGAATAAAATGGCTAACCATGCTGGCATCCATCCCCAGAGCTGAAAATACCTGATTAATGGTATCCATATTGGTCAGCAGGGCGCTCATGCCCGGTGGAATAGCGGCGCTGAGGGCATCGGCTCCCGGGATCATTTTGCTGAGCTCTGTTGCCTGGTCGCCGTTGAGCTGGCTTGATGCCAGTGATAATAGGGCGCCGGCACCGCCAGCTGCCTGTTCTGGCGTGACGCCTAGCTGGTTGCTGAGTGCTTCGGTTAGCGGATTACTTGCCGTTGTCGTGGCTTCGGCTTTTTCGTCATCACCTCCGCCAAATAAATCTGACAGACTGAATGCGGAGCTGGTGGTTGAGAAAATCAGGCAGCTAAGCAGGGCTGCGAAGATAAGTAAGTGATGAGTGATGGTCTGCTGTGGGGTCATTGCATCCTCCTTGGTTAACGTTATAAGCGTAGTGGGGAATGCGGGCTAAGTACCAAATTAAATTGAAAATAATTGACAAGATTGACAAGAAAGGTAGTTGGTTCGCTTGTCTGGTACGATAAAAAAACGGTGCTGGAAAAGCACCGTTTTGTTCATACTGTGTGACTGAGATGTCTTACAGGATGTCTAGTAGTTCAACTTCGAATACTAGCGCTGCGTATGGAGGAATAGCAGCACCTGCGCCACGCTCGCCGTAAGCCAGGTTTTGAGGAATGTAAAGCTTCCACTTAGAGCCAACAGGCATCATTTGCAGAGCTTCAACCCAACCAGCGATAACGCCAGTTACAGGGAATTCAGCTGGCTGACCGCGAGATACAGAGCTGTCGAATACAGTACCGTCTGTTAGCTCACCGTGGTAGTGAACGCGTACTTGCTTGTCTGAAGTAGGGATTTCACCGTTACCTTCAACAAGAACTTCGTACTGAAGACCAGATTCAGTTACTGTAACTTCAGGGCGTAGTGCGTTATCTTTTAGGAATGCTTCGCCTTCAGCTGCTGCAAGCTTAGCCTGCTCTTTACGAGCTTCTTCTGCGCGAACGTGGATTTCACGTAGTGCATTGTTGATTTCGTCAACTTCGATTTCTGGCATTTCACCAGTTAGTGAAGTTGCAATGCCTTTAGCAATCGCAGCAACGTTTAGGCCTTCAAGGCCGCTTTGTGCCAGCTGCTGGCCCATTTGCAGGCCGATGCCGTAGCTTGCTTTAGTTTCAACTGTATCTAGTTTAACGTCAGACATGATGTCATCTCTTTAATTTAGAGTGAATTTAAGTGGGCAGGATAACAGTTTAGACCCTTATGGGTAAACTTTTGTGACAAGATGTCGTTTGATAGCGTGAGCAAGAATGCTCTGGAGTGTTGTATATGGGACAGGCCAAACGCCGTTCAAAGAAAAAAAGTGAATTTAAGCTTCCTGATCTTTCCCTTAACAAGGCGAATCTTGATGTTTATAAAGAAAAACTTCAAGCCAGGCTGGCTCCGTTGAAAGCAAGGTGGCAAGCCTTGCCCAAGCTGCATCGCCGGGCTTTGGCTGTACTGGTGCCTGTTGTCGCTGTTTTGCTGCTGCTTCCTGTTAGTGAAGCTCCAGAACCGGTCAGTAGCGGAGAGCCGCAGCGCCGCGAGATTTCGCTTAACCTCGGTGAAAATGAGCCGACGAAAATTCCAGTTGGTGAGCGTGCTGAGCCGCTATCACCGAAACGCCCGGTTGCCAGAACTGAGCCCGTATCACCGGAGCCTCAGCCAGTATCTCCAGCTTCCCGGGAGTCGGTTGAGTTGCAGTGGCAGCAGTATCAGGTGAAGCAGGGTGAAACTCTTGCCAACATCTTCCGCGATAAATCTCTGCCGCTGTCCGATCTTTACGCAGTAGCTGCGATTGAGGGAAAAGACAAACCGCTAAGTCGGATTAAGGCTGGTCAGTGGCTTCGCTATAAACAAACCGCAGATGGTTCGTTGGATGCGCTGCAGATTGAAAGTCGCAGCGGTGATCCTGTGCTGTTCTTCCGCCGTTCAGATGGCAGTTTTGCCCGAGGCAAATAAAAGCCGATATTTATAATAAGAAAAGGCCGCTTTGCGGCCTTTTTTCGTCTGTCAGTTTGTCAGCCGAAGCCGGAACTGATGTGTTTGGTCGGTGATTTCTGCGCAATTTGCCTAAAGGCATCATTGGCAGGATAATCAGCAGAATACCTATCGTGGTTAACAGATCTGGCACTTCATTAAACCCGATGATCCCGATGATGGTGACGAATACCAGTCCTGAATATTCCACTAATCCCAGCTTACAGGTTTCGGCCTGGCGGTAAGCGACGACACTGCTGCCATGATAGCCGAGGGTAAACACGGCGCTGGCGGCAATTAACATGATTTCATCGACGGTTATCGGTTGCCAGTAAATAACTGCTAGTGCGGCGGCAATTGGCAGAGAGAACACGCCGGTCCAGAACAATGTGGTGATGACTGGTTGCTGAGCTGGTAATTTCCTGACCAGCACGTTGTAAAGGGCTAGAGTCAGGGCACAGCCAAGGGCAGCAACAGCCGCCCAGTGAAAATGTTCCGGACGTAGGACAACAAGGACACCGAAAAAGCCGGTCAGGGTTGCCAGCACTTTGGTTCGCTCCGGCTTTTCTTTTAGCAACCATGCCGATAGTGGCAACATCAATAGTGGTGCGGCATAAAACAGGGCATTGGCTGTCGCCAGTGGCAGCCAAGTCAGGGCGACCATGACCAGTCCGCTCCCTGCCAGCACTAAATGAGCTCGTATTATTGTGATTGACGTGTTGCCGATGGCCCGCTGTGCTAGCGTCAGTTTCAGCCAGAATGGCAGGATGATAACCACGCTCAGTAACTGGCGGATGAACATATACTGAAAGGCACTGATCCCGCCTTCGAGCAGTTTTACGGCGACATCAGACAGTGATGATGACAGGTTGCCCAGCAGCAGGAAAAGGACACCGACGGCGACAGGCGAGAGCTTAGCCACAGACTATCCCTTTGCTCAGCCTCATATCGACATGGGGAATACCGTCTTCCAGGTACTCCTCTGAGATAGCTTCAAAGCCATAACGGGTGTAATAGTGCTGGAGGTGTGACTGGGCACCGATGTCTATGGTGTGATCCGGCCATAATCGCTCAGCATGTTCTAGTCCAAGGCGCAGTAGTTCATGGCCAGCACCGGTTCCCCGTGTGGATTCTGCGGTAAGGACCCGCCCGATACTGACGTTGGTATAGGTGGTGCCCGGTGGCAGCAGTCTCAGGTAGGCCACAAGCTGATCATTGTTGTAGCCCAGCAGGTGATGAGTGCCAGCCCGGCGGTCATTATCGTCCAGCTCAGGGTAAGGGCAGTTTTGTTCAACAACAAAGACATCAACCCTGAGTTTCATCAAATCATAGAGCTGGTGGGTCGTCAGTTCTTCAAAAGGCAGGCATTGCCACTGCATTGTATTCTCCTTGGCTGAAACAGTTATTGAACGCAGATTAACTGTCGTCATTTTCCCTGACATTAACCATTGTTAATTTCCCCGGATAATTACTCTTCTTCCAGACGTTTTTTGATCCGGCTGAGGCTGATAGGCGTGATCCCTAAATAAGAGGCTATCTGGTAATCCGCTATTCGGGTTTTAAGTTCTGGAAAGTTGGCAGTGAACAGTTGGTAGCGTTCTTCCGGTGAGTGCATCAGCATGAACCTTTCTTTTTGCTCTTTAAAGATTAACTGGCGCTCCATCAGGCGGACGTAAAGTGGATTGCCTTCTTCCCGCCATTGCTTCAGCAGGTTAAACGGCAGAGCCAGCAGGCGGCTGGCGGAAAGGGTTTCCAGCAGGTAAGGCGAAGCCTGTTCGCTGATCAGGCTTTCAAAGCCGATAATAACATCCTGATCCCAGTAGAATTCCTTACTGAACTGTTTTCCCTCGGCTGTGAGGTAGCAGGCGTGGCAAAGTCCTTCTAGCAGAAAGTAGCAGTAAGCCGGAGGCTCTCCCTGATTAAGCAGAACGTGGCGGGTCGGGAGTTCCATCAGTTCGGCCTGGGATACGGCCTGCTCAACGGTTTCTGTTGATGCGCCCAGCTGGCTGAGAAATTGGTGCAGGGATTCTTTCATCTCGGTGATCATCAATGTTGGGATATTTCGCCATCATAGCAAAAAAATACCGCAGCCAAGGCTGCGGTATTGTGTGGTTATATTGTTAATGTGATGAAAGGTGAGAGGTTACTTTTGCAGGTCGATACGGTAAACCGCAAAGCCAACCTTATCTGTTGCCACTTGTTCCATTGGGTACTGACCTTTGTCTTTAATAAACTTCGCAGCCTTGCTGCCTGGTGAAGTTTCGAAAGTCACATTCAGCTTCTTGTCGCTCTTAAGTGGAGCAAAACGCCAGTTGTTGTCAGCACTTGGTACAACCTGACCTTTTTCTTTACTGATGCGGCTGATGTAATCCGCCACAACGGTACGGTTTTCATCCGGTGATGAGAAGGCAACAAAGGCTTCACCGGTACCGGCAAATTTACCGCTGTAAGCTCGGTAGTTGTTGGTAGCAATGATAAACGGCTGTGCCGGATCAACAGGTTTGCCGTTGAAGGTCAGCTCTTTAACTCGCTCTGCTTTGTCGTTGATTAGCTTACAGTCACCGTCATAACGGGCCGGTTGGGAAACGTCGATTGTGTAGTGAACGCCGTCAATGACATCGAAGTTATAGGTGCGGAAGCCTTCCCAGTTGATCAGGCCCTGTTGTGCTGTGCTGTTCAGATCAATCTGGTTGAACTGACCGGCAGAGCATTCGAGCCATTCTTTCACTTCTTTACCTGTTACTTTCAGTGCAACCAAAGTGTTCGGGTACAGGTAAAGGTCGGCTGCATTACGGAATGTCAGCTGACCGGACTCAACTTCGGTGAAGTTGGCTGGATCGTTACCACGGCCACCGGCTTTGAACGGCGCAGCAGCAGACAGAACCGGAGTGCCGTCCAGATCCGGGTCACCCTGGATAAAGCGCTCGACATAATCTTTCTGAGCCAGGCTGACAATTTGAACTGTCGGATCATCCTGTACCAGTGCTAGGTAGCTGTACATCACGTCACTGGCTTTACCGATAGGCTGGTTAACAAAGTCGCGGGTTGCTTCATGGTCTGTTTTCAGTGCAGCGACCATCTTAGTGTCAGCTTCGACTAAGGCTTCTTTCTTGAATTTGTCGTAGATAGGACGGGCTTCAGTCTGAGCGTCAGCTACAGTCCAGTCGTCACCGGCTTTTTCCAGAACCAAATCGATAACACCCACGTGATCACCCCAGCGACCAGGCATAACAGCTGGCACACCGTTGATGGTGCCTTTTTCTATGTCTGTTTTTGGCAGGTTCGCAAAGGTTTTGCTCGGGAATACTGCGTGGGAGTGGCCGAAAGTGATGGCATCAATACCTTCAACTTCTGTGAGGTAGAATACGGAGTTTTCCGCCAGTACTTTGTACGGATCTGCCGTTACGCCTGAGTGAGGGATTGCGATGATGATATCAGCCCCTTCCGCTTTCATTTGAGGGACAAATTTCTCCGCGGTTTGTTTGATATCTTTTGCTTCTACCTTGCCTTCAAGGTTCTTCTTATCCCAGATCATGATCTGAGGCGGAACAAAACCGATGTAGCCGACTTTGACGTCGTGCTCGACACCATCAGTGTCTTTGAACTTATGGGTTTTGATGATGTAAGGCGTGAACAGGTTTTTGCCGGTTTTCAGATCATAAACGTTGGCATTTACATACGGGAACTTCGCGCCGGCCAGCGAATTATGTAGGAACTCAAGGCCATAGTTAAATTCGTGGTTACCGATATTACCGACTTCATAGTCCAGCTGGTTCATGGCTTTATAAACCGGGTGAACCTCGCCTTTTTTAATCCCCTTCGCGGCCATGTAGTCGCCCATTGGACTGCCCTGGAGTAAGTCACCGTTATCAACCAGGATGCTGTTGATAACTTCTGCCTGAGCTTTTTTTACCAGCGTGGCCGTACGAACCAGACCTGTTTTCAGGGTTGGCTTATCCTTGTAGTAGTCGTAATCCATCACATTGGTATGGATATCGGTTGTTTCCAGGATTCGCAGTTTGATTGTTTCTGCTGTGGCTGGGCCGGCCATAGCCAGCATGCCACCAAGAACTGCAATCGACAGCGGCTTGGCTGATAGTTTCATGGTTATCTCCAGGATATAGAACAGAAAAAAGCGTGCTAAAGGTATCAAAAAAGATGTCGTTGTTTCGTGAGCTATTTACCTTATTGTGTTCGGAATCGCATTTTTTGCGTAAAAAGGTCGATGACATCTCGCTATGCTTATGGTTTCACCGAATTCATCATGCAGAACTAATACAAAAAAGGCATAACATAGGCTGAATTCGCCTGACTGAAATATGAATTAAAGCGGTACTTTCCTGTAATTACTGCTAATTTTAGGTTAATTCTCTTCTCCCTCCTTTTTATCTGTCGGTATTCACCGGAATTATGCCTGTTCCAAACTTTTTGGAATAAAAAATGAAATTATAGAATTTCAGGTAATATCCAAGCCCGACTATAGTGCTTTTAGTTATAGGAGCTGAGGGCGCTGGAATGGATTACTTGCCAATTTTTGCAGACTTGAAACGTCGGCCTTGCCTCGTTGTCGGCGGCGGTGAAGTCGCATGGCGAAAAACCCGTATGCTGTTAAAGGCGGGAGCAGATGTTCGGGTGATTGCGCCTGAGCTAAATGCTGATTTCCGGCGTGCTGTACAGAGCGGAGAAGTGACTCACTTTGCTGATGAATTTTCTCCGTCTGATCTCGATGGTATCTTCCTGGCGATTGCTGCGACCGACCGCAAGGCGGTTAATGCGCTGGTTTATCAGTCGGCTAATCAGCGTCAGGTGATGGTTAATGTCGTTGATGATACCCAGCGTTGCAGTTTCATTGTCCCTTCTGTTGTCGATCGCTCGCCGATCATCGTTGCTATTTCCTCTTCCGGCCGAGCGCCGGTTCTTGCTCGCCTAATACGCGAGAAGCTTGAAGCTACTTTGCCGCAGCACCTCGGACGAATGGCTGAGATTGCCGGACGCTTCCGGGCTCGGCTGGCTAAAACCGTCATGACACTTTCGGGGCGCCGCCATTTCTGGGAGCAGGCTTTTAACGGACGCTTTTCCGATTTGGTTGCAGCCGGACGAGAGCAGGAAGCAGAACACGAATTGCAGTCTTTGTCCCTTAAGAGTGAACCGCAAGGACAGGTGGCCCTGATTGGAGCCGGGCCGGGGGATGCCGGGCTGTTGACTTTGCGGGCGTTGCAGTTGATGCAGCAGGCCGATGTGGTGCTGTACGACTACCTGGTTTCTGATGAGGTGATGGAATTGGTTCGCCGCGATGCTGAACAAGTGTGTGTCGGAAAGAAAGCCGGATTTCATAGTGTGCCGCAGGAAGAAACGAACCGCTTGCTGGTGGAATACGCACGACAGGGTAAGCGAGTAGTTCGCCTTAAAGGCGGTGATCCGTTTGTATTTGGCCGGGGCGGTGAGGAACTGGAAGTGTTATTTGATGCCGGTATCCCTTTTCAAGTGGTACCGGGAATTACTGCTGCGGCCGGAGCCACTGCTTATGCGGGAATCCCGCTGACCCATCGTGATTATGCCCAGACGGCGATGTTCATTACCGGTCATCAGAAACCGGATGGCGACCAGCTTGACTGGTCGACGTTAGCTCGCGGTAAGCAAACTTTGGTGATTTATATGGGGCTGATGAAATCCGGTTATATCGGGCAGCAGTTGATTTCCCATGGTCGGGCTCCCGAGACACCTGTTGCGATCATTGAGCGCGGTACTCAGCAGACACAAAACGTTTTGAAAGGTCAGCTCCATGAGCTGGCTCAGTTAGCTCAACATGCAGCATCTCCGGCCCTGATTGTGGTGGGTGAGGTTGTGAATCTATCAGAAAAATTACATTGGTTCGGAAAGCAGGAGCAGCAGTCACAACACACAGCGGTTGTGAAGCTGGCATAGTTATGGAGAGAGAGATGGATCCCAAGCGTTTAACCCACCTCAAGCAGTTGGAAGCGGAGAGTATTCATATTATCCGTGAAGTGGCTGCCGAGTTTGATAATCCGGTAATGATGTACTCCATCGGCAAAGATTCGTCAGTGATGCTGCATCTGGCCAGAAAGGCATTCTACCCGGGCAAAATTCCGTTCCCGCTGCTCCATGTTGATACCGACTGGAAGTTCCGTGAAATGATTGAGTTTCGCGACCGTACGGCGAAAAAGTATGGCTTTGATTTGCTGGTGCACAAAAACCAGGAAGGGCTGGCGATGGGGATTAACCCGTTCACACATGGCTCATCAAAGCATACCGATATCATGAAAACCCAGTCTCTGAAGCAGGCGCTGAATAAATACGGCTTTGATGCTGCTTTCGGTGGAGCCCGCCGTGATGAAGAGAAGTCGCGAGCCAAAGAGCGTGTTTATTCTTTCCGTGACAAGAACCATACCTGGGATCCGAAGAACCAGCGCCCGGAGCTGTGGAAAACCTACAACGGCCAGATCAATAAAGGTGAAAGCATTCGCGTGTTTCCGCTTTCTAACTGGACCGAGCTGGACATCTGGCAGTACATCTACCTGGAAGGGATTGAAATCGTTCCGCTTTATTTGTCCGAGGTACGTCCGGTCGTCAATCGTGATGGCATGTTGATCATGGTTGATGACGATCGTATGGAGTTGCAGCCGGGGGAAAAAATCGAGCACAAGAGTGTGCGGTTCCGCACCTTGGGATGTTATCCGCTGACCGGAGCGATTGAATCTCAGGCCGATACGCTGCCCGGCATTATTGAAGAGATGCTGGTGGCAACATCAAGCGAGCGTCAGGGCAGGGCGATAGACCATGATCAATCCGGGTCGATGGAGCTGAAAAAACGCCAGGGTTATTTCTAAGGAGAGGATGAATGAACAGCGCAATTGAACAACAAGTGGCGGAGCTGGGTATTGAAGCCTACCTGGAGCAGCATCAGAACAAATCCCTACTTAGATTTCTGACCTGCGGGTCGGTGGATGATGGCAAAAGTACTTTGATTGGCCGCCTGCTCCATGATTCCCAACAGATTTACGAAGATCAGCTGGCTGCTATCCATTCTGATAGTCAGAAGGTAGGGACTACGGGCGACAAGCCGGATTTGGCACTTTTGGTAGATGGCCTTCAGGCTGAGCGCGAGCAGGGGATCACTATTGATGTCGCTTATCGTTATTTCTCTACCAAAAAACGCAAATTCATCATTGCTGATACTCCTGGCCATGAACAGTACACCCGAAATATGGCAACCGGTGCATCAACCTGTGATGTGGCGGTGATTCTGATTGATGCCCGTAAAGGTGTATTGGATCAGACTCGTCGCCATTCTTACATCGCTAGTCTGCTGGGGATCCGTCACTTTGTGGTGGCCGTCAATAAGATGGACCTAGTCGGTTTCGACCAGTCTCGCTTTGAGGCGATCCGGGATGAGTATTTAGCCTTTGCCGATAAGTTGAATGCTGAGCTGGAGATCCAGTTGGTGCCGTTGTCGGCCCTGGATGGCGACAATGTAGTTGAGCGCAGTCAGCATACGCCTTGGTATGAAGGCGAGCCGTTACTGGACATTCTGGAGTCGGTTGAAATCGGTCAGGAGAAAGGCAGCGGCTTGTTCCGTTTCCCGGTTCAGTATGTCAACCGACCCAATCTGGATTTCCGAGGCTTTGCCGGCACCGTCGCATCCGGCAGTGTCAGCGTTGGAGATGCTGTCAAAGTTCTACCTTCAGGTAAAAGTTCAACCGTAGCACGTATCGTGACTTTTGACGGTGATCTGAAAGAAGCCTTCCCGGGACAAGCGGTGACATTAACCTTGCAGGACGAAATTGATATCAGTCGTGGTGATACGCTGGTGGCGAAAGATGATGAGGTGCCGCTGAGCAGCCGTTTGCTGGCCGATATTGTCTGGATGGCGGAAGCCCCGCTTGAGGCCGGACGTCAGTATGACATTAAAGTTGCCGGTAAGAAGACCATTGGGTCTGTTGAGGTAATTCGTCATCAGGTAGATATCAATAACCTGGAAACCTTCAAAACTGACATTCTGCCGCTTAATGGTATTGGTTTGTGTGAAGTTGTCCTTAATGAGCCGGTAGCCGTGGATGCTTACAAGGATTGCACCGATACCGGAGGTTTCATTCTGATTGATCGCCTGAGCAATGTGACCGTGGGCGCAGGAATGGTTCGCGAAGCACTGACAGGTAAAAAAACGGCTCTTGATGGTAACCACAGTGCGTTTGAAATTGAACTCAATGCGCTGATACGAAAGCACTTCCCGCACTGGGATGCAAAAGACATCAGTAAGTTACTGGGATAAGGCAATGAACTGGGAACAAGGAATAGTTCTTGCCATGTTAATGGTGATTGTGACCTGTCTGCTGACAACGCGGATCAAGCCGGCATATCTGTTTGCCGGGGCGGCGTTTGTCGGTTTTCAGACCGGGATGATTGCGTTGCCGACTCTGGCCGGTAACTTTACCAACTCATCACTGTTAACTCTGGTATTGCTGATCCTTGTTTCCGTTGCCTTGGAGAAAACCCGCCTGATCAGTTGGGTTGGCCGCCAGATTTCACAAGGCGGCCAGTCGACAGTGGTTGCCAAGCTTGGATTGTCGACGGCATTTTTATCTTCTTTTACTAATAATACGGCGGTGGTGGTGTCATTGATTGGGGCGATTAAGCGTAATCAGCGTCATGCCCCGTCCCGCTTGCTGATCCCGCTTTCCTATACCGCAATTCTTGGTGGCACGCTGACTCTGATCGGTACATCAACCAACCTTATCATCAATAGCTTTGTTGAAGATGCCGGATTGCCGGGACTGGATTTCTTTGCCCCGACAACCATTGGTCTGGCTGTTTTGGTGTTCGGCTTGCTGATCCTGATCCCGCTGAGTTATCTATTGCCTGTATATGACGATCATTCCCAGGACGATCTGCCTTACTTTTTGGAAGCAAAAATAGAAGGCGGTTCACCACTGGCTGGTAAAACCGTAGCAGAAAACGGACTGCGCGCCTTGCGCCGACTTTTTTTGGCAGAGGTGATCCGAGACGGCAAGGCATTAGCCCCTGTTTGCCCGGATACCCGTTTGCTGGCCGGAGATACTTTGCTGTTTTGTGGGGATATCGGCAGTGTGGCAACGCTACAAGAAATTAACGGGCTGCATTTATTTGGTCAGCATCATATGAACGGCCAGTCTATGCTGGAGCTGATAGTGAGCCATTCCGCAGGGATCCGCGGTAAGACATTAAAAAGCGCCCGTTTTCGTGAGCGGTTCGATGCGGTTGTGGTTGCCATTCGGCGAGGACACGAGCGCTTGGCTGGTGGTCTTGGCAATATAGAGCTGCATGCCGGCGATACCTTGGTGGTGGTGCCGGGGAAAACTTTCAGGGAGAAGAAACAGCGGCTCAATCGTGAGTTTGTGTTGGTCAATGGTCTGGATTCCAGTGCCCGGCTTGACAGCAGTAAGAGCTTTGCCGTCCTGGCGGGGTTTATGGGCGTTATTGCTGCCGCTTTACTTGATATTTTTCCGATCATCAACGGGCTTGCCGCATACCTGCTGGTACTGTTGGCTACTGGGATCATTTCTTTCGCTGAAATCCGGCGCCGGTTTCCTGTCGACATCATAGTGATTGTTGGTTCAGCTTTGTCACTGGCTCAGTTGATGATATCCAGTGGTCTGTCCGAGCGGATGGGCAATATGCTGATGGCATCGTTTGAAAGCTGGGGGATATATGGTGCTTTGATTGCCATTTACCTTCTTACCCTGGTGTTGACTGAGTTGGTAACAAACAATGCAGCGGCTGCGCTCGCTTTTCCTATTGCCTATAGCCTTGCGCTCAGTTACGGCGCAGATCCTATGCCATTTATCATGGCTATTTTATTTGGAGCCAGTGCGAGCTTTATTTCGCCTTATGGGTATCAGACGAACCTTTTGGTTTATAGCGTCGGGAACTACAAGCTAAGGGATTATCTTCGTGTGGGCTTGCCTGTTTCTGTTGTGTATTCAGTTGTTGTGCTGGTTTTGATCCCGCAACTGTTCCCCTTTTTCCCTTCTATATAAAAGAACACCTTTATTACGGAGCTAATTATGACAGCCGCAGTACAGCCACATAAAGATGAGAATGTAGTCTGGCACCGCCATCATATCGATAAAGATTTTCGTGCCGGACAAAAACAACAGAAGCCCTGTGTTATGTGGTTTACCGGCTTGAGTGGCGCTGGTAAGTCCACAGTGGCGGGAGCGCTGGAGTTTCGTTTGGCGGAACTGGGTTATCACACTTATTTACTCGATGGTGATAATGTCAGGCACGGGCTATGTCGGGATCTGGGGTTTTCAACGGAAGATCGCAGGGAGAATATCCGCCGAATTGGCGAAGTTGCTAAGTTAATGGCTGATGCTGGCCTGATAGTACTGAGCGCTTTTATTTCGCCATATCGTCAGGAGCGGCAGTTGGTCAGAGAGCTATTGCCTGAAGGGGAGTTTCTTGAGGTTTTTGTTGATACTCCCCTGACTGAATGTGAGAAGCGTGATCCGAAAGGCTTGTATAAGAAAGCCCGGGCGGGTGAAATTAAGCAATTCACAGGGATTGATTCTGAATATCAGTCACCTCAAGAACCGGAGATTCACCTATCGGCCGGAGAGGTGTCTGTGACAGAGTTGGTTGACCTGTGTATAGCATCTTTAAAAGAGCGTCAGATTATCCGCGAATAAAAGGAGCTACGGTTGAGTAACTTACTCGAATCAATTTATGACATAGCGCTTGAAGCAGGAGCTGCGATCATGGAGCGCTATCATGGCAACATTCAGGTTGAAGAGAAAGCGGATAGTAGTCCGGTAACCGAGGCTGATCTTGCAGCCAATACCATTATTGTTGAGCAGCTTACTAGGCTTACTCCTGAAATACCTCTTCTGACAGAAGAGTCGGCACATACCCCATGGTCGGAAAGACAGGAATGGAGTACGTTCTGGCTGGTGGATCCGTTAGATGGCACCAAAGAGTTCCTCCGGAAAAATGGAGAGTTCACCGTCAATATCGCCTTAATTGAAAATGGCAAACCGGTCTTGGCGGTTGTTCATGCTCCTGCACTGGAAAAAACATGGCTGGGCGATAGTGATAAAGCTTGGCTTCAGACCAAAGCTGGACGAGAACAAATAAAAGCAAGACTATCTACAGTACCGATAGTCGTTGGAAGTCGTTCTCATCCGAGTCCGGATATGGCGGATTACCTGTCAAACTTGGGTGAGCATAAAATGATAGAGGTCGGTTCATCTCTGAAATTCTGTATGGTTGCAGAAGGGCGGGCTCAGTATTACCCGCGCTTGGGACCGACCATGATGTGGGATACTGCTGCTGGCCAATGTATTGTAGAAAGTGCCGGAGCGAAAGTGCATCAGTTCAACGGTGATGAATTGAATTATCACCGGGAGGATCTTCTGAATCCCCACTTTATCGTGGAAGTGGCATAAAGAGCAGGCAGCTATAGGCTGCCTTTTTTGTCAAATCACCCTATCGGTTATCCGCTTTTTTGTTTTTTGACTACACTTACCTTCTGTGGCGATAAATATGAAGTGCTAATTCATGTGTGTGAATTGCTTTATTTGTTGTCGTTTTTAAGGGGTTTGGTCTGAATTGCCATCGATCAGTTAAAAAATCAAAAAAAACGATTGTCTTATCTTTCCTTCTCCCTATAATGCCGCTCCATCGACAGGTTAACCCAGTACTTAGTAAGCTATTTGTAAGTTGTGGATAACTTGTTGGTTGTAAGGTTGGTAACAAAATATGTTTTAAAAAGGGCTTGACGTGCTTTTTAAAGTAAATAAAATGGCCAGCCTCTTTAGTTGAGAGCTCGAAAGTATTGAAAGTTGATATTTTGCTCAGCTGAAGCTAGGTCAGAAGCGGTTTTGAGAGTTTCAAAAAAACTTCTTGACTTGAAAGAAAAGGGGCGTAACATACGCAGCCCTGACCAACACTGAGTTGTTGAGTCAACGTTCTTTAACAATT
>NZ_AMZO01000041.1 GCF_000331515.1 Photobacterium marinum | reverse complement strand
TTCCGCCACTTCCGCATATTTTACATCATCCCGACAAAAAGGGATGATGGTGGCTACGACGGGATTCGAACCTGTGACCCCATCATTATGAGTGATGTGCTCTAACCAACTGAGCTACGTAGCCATTTTTAAGGTTGCTGACTATACACGATAATCAACACCTTGAAAAGGTGGCAGGGCTACCTGGATTCGAACCAGGGGATGACGGGATCAAAACCCGTTGCCTTACCGCTTGGCGATAGCCCTACAGGATGCTCTTTCTAAGAGTCATCTCTTAACGAAGAAGAGATAATGGTGCGGAAGGAGAGACTTGAACTCTCACACCTTGCGGCGCCAGAACCTAAATCTGGTGCGTCTACCAATTCCGCCACTTCCGCATATTTTACATCATCCCGGCAAAAAGGGATGATGGTGGCTACGACGGGATTCGAACCTGTGACCCCATCATTATGAGTGATGTGCTCTAACCAACTGAGCTACGTAGCCATTTTGTCTTTCCCAACCCCGGTCTTTCTTAGTGACCGTTGTCTCGGGAACGGGGCGCATTATGCTCATCCCAGCTAATAGCGTCAACAGTTTTTTTTAATATCTTCAGAAAACACGTTTGTTCGCTTGATATTTGGGCGAAATGGGCGAATGCCAAACTGATATTCTTATTTTTAGGCCTAATTCACTGGGTTTGAAGGGGTTGCACTCTTTTCGCTTAATTGTCAGAGAGATAAAAAATAAGCCAGCAACATGGCTGGCTTACTTACTTTTGTCTGTTATTTGCCTTGTTGGGCAGTTGCAGAATTAAACGTTGAAGCGGAAGTGAATTACATCGCCGTCCTTAACGATGTAGTCTTTACCTTCAAGACGCCATTTACCGGCATCTTTCGCACCGCTTTCACCTTTGAATTCGATGAAGTGGTCGTAACCGATAACTTCTGCACGGATGAAGCCTTTTTCGAAGTCGGTGTGGATCTTACCGGCAGACTGTGGTGCAGTTGCACCTACAGGGATAGTCCATGCACGTACTTCTTTAACACCAGCTGTGAAGTAGGTCTGCAGGTTAAGCAGTTCATAGCCAGAACGGATCACACGGTTCAGGCCTGGTTCTTCAATGCCCATGTCCGCAAGGAATTCTTCACGGTCTGCATCGTCAAGCTCCGCGATTTCAGATTCGATTGCCGCACAAACAGGAACAACTACTGCGTTTTCTTTCGCAGCGTGCTCGCGAACCATGTCCAGGTACTCGTTGTCTTCGAAGCCGTCTTCGTTAACGTTCGCGATGTACATGGTTGGTTTCAGCGTCAGGAAGTTCAGGTAGCTGATAGCTGCAAATTCTTCTTTTGTCAGCTCAACAGAACGTGCCATACCACCTTCTGTCAGTGTCGGAAGCATTTTTTCCAGTACCGCGATTTCGAATTTAGCGTCTTTGTCGCCGCCTTTTGCGCGCTTTGCCTGGCGCTGGATTGCACGCTCACAGGTATCAAGGTCAGCCAGTGCCAGTTCAAGGTTAATCACCTCGATGTCATCCAGCGGGCTGATCTTACCAGCAACGTGAACGATGTTGTCGTTTTCGAAACAGCGAACTACGTGGCCGATTGCATCTGTTTCACGGATATTTGCCAGGAATTTGTTACCCAGACCTTCACCTTTTGATGCGCCGGCAACCAGGCCTGCAATATCAACGAATTCCATTGTGGTAGGCAGTACGCGTTCTGGATTGACGATTTCCGCCAGTGCATCCAAACGCAGATCTGGCACTGGTACAACGCCGGTGTTTGGTTCAATAGTACAGAACGGGAAGTTCGCAGCTTCGATACCCGCTTTTGTCAAGGCGTTGAATAGTGTGGACTTACCTACGTTTGGCAGACCGACGATTCCGCATTTAAAACCCATGGTTTGAAACCCTTTTGGTGATGATTCGGTGAAACAACTATGCCAATAGCGATAATTTAGTACCGCATGGGCAGAGCAATATTATATTAGAGTGAGTACATTATTCAGCTTTGAATGAATGTAGTCGGTTTTGCGCTTTGTTAAGGCCATCTTTTAGCAGGATATCCATGCAGCGAACGGCTTCATCAACCGCAGCATCGATATTGTCCTGCTCTTTAGCCGGCGCCTTGCCCAGGACAAAGCCGGACACTTTGTTTTTGTCGCCCGGATGGCCGATGCCAACACGAAGGCGGTAGAAATCTTTGTTATTGCCCATCTTGCTGATGATGTCGCGCAGGCCGTTGTGTCCACCGTGGCCGCCGCCTTTCTTGAACTTGGCCACGCCCGGTGGCAAATCCAATTCATCATGTGCAACTAAGATCTCTTCTGGCTTGATCTGGAAGAACTTAGCCAGAGCCGCCACAGATTTACCTGACAGGTTCATAAATGTGGTCGGGATCAACAAGCGAAGATCGTGGCCGTTAGCCTGGATCCGGCCGGTCAGGCCAAAGTATTTTGATTCTTCCCGTAGGCTGATGTTATGCACTCGGGCAAGTTCTTCTACTACCCATGCTCCCGCATTGTGGCGGGTTTTAGCATATTCGGCGCCAGGGTTAGCCAGGCCAACTAATAGACGAATATTGTTACTCACGCTGGTCTCTCAAGTCTTAGGGGGCTTAAAACGCGCGATATGTTATACCAAACCGCGCCAGATTGATATCACTGGACGCAAAACGCCCCGCAGATTGCGGGGCGTCAGGATGTTTTGCTGCTGTCAGTTCAGGTCGACAGCATGAGCAGATTAGTGCTCGAACATCGCAGAGATTGACTCTTCGTTGCTGATGCGGCGAATAGCTTCAGCCAGCATGCCAGACAGAGTCAGGACAGATACCTTACCGGTATCAACCATCTCTTTAGACAGGGTGATAGAGTCAGTTACGATCACTTCGTCGATCACAGATTCTTTGATGTTCTTTGGTGCGTTACCTGAGAATACCGGGTGAGTTGCGTAAGCGAATACACGCTTAGCGCCACGTTCTTTTAGTGCTTCAGCTGCTTTACACAGTGTACCACCGGTGTCGATCATATCGTCAACGATGATGCAGTCGCGGCCTTCAACGTCACCGATCAGGTGCATTACCTGAGAAACGTTCGCACGTGGGCGACGCTTGTCGATGATAGCGATATCTGTGTCATCCAGTAGTTTAGCGATAGCGCGTGCACGAACCACACCGCCGATATCAGGAGAAACAACAACTGGATCTTCCAGGCTTTTCTCTAGGATATCTTCCAGCAGAACAGGGCTACCGAATACGTTATCTACAGGAACATCGAAGAAGCCCTGGATTTGCTCTGCGTGAAGGTCAACAGTAAGAACGCGGTCAACACCAACGTTAGAAAGGAAATCGGCAACAACTTTTGCCGTAATTGGCACACGGGCTGAACGGACACGGCGGTCTTGGCGGGCATAGCCGAAGTAAGGGATTACAGCGGTAATACGTCCTGCAGAAGCACGGCGAAGTGCATCGATCATTACAACCAATTCCATTAGGTTGTCATTGGTTGGCGCACAAGTTGATTGAATGATGAATACGTCGCTACCACGAACGTTCTCATTAATCTGAACACATACTTCACCATCGGAAAAGCGGTTAACTGTAGCGTCCCCTAGTGAGATGTAGAGACGGTCAGCGATGCGTTGGGCTAGTTCTGGTGTGGCGTTACCAGCAAACAGCTTCATATCAGGCACGGTGGAAACCTCAGGTTGCGTCCAAGTTGTAGTTACTGACTATCCTTAGAATTTGCGTGCAAGGCTGTCAAAAGAGGAGATGTGTTGACACCTTTAGCGACGAATCCTTGGAGCCAGCCAGGTAAATTTTTCAGTGTTGCAATGGCCTCTTGATGAGTGCTAAATTCAGCAAAAACACAAGCGCCAGTGCCGGTCAATCTTGACGGCGCGTATTCTAACAGCCACGAAAGCGCCTTATCAACCTTAGGGTGCAGTCTTCTAACGATTTTTTCGCAATCGTTTTCGTAAACCCCCGCCAATAGTGCTTCCAGCGACCTTTTTTCCGTGTCACGGGTGAGTTCCGGATGGGTGAAAATATCAACAGTTGCAATGCTGACGTCCGGTTTTGCCACTAAATACCACTTTTCTTCAGGCTCTGCCGGCTGCAATTCTTCCCCGACACCTTCGGCAAATGCGCTGAATCCGCGAACGAAAACCGGCACATCGGCACCGAGTTTTAGGCCGATTTCTGCCAACTCATCAACACTCAGGTTGGTTTGCCAAAGGTAGTTGAGGGCAACCAGTGCTGTTGCTGCATCGGATGAACCGCCACCCAGACCACCGCCCATCGGCAGAATTTTATCCAGATGAATGTCCGCACCGGCTGTGATCCCGGCTGCGCGGCGTAGGGCATCGGCTGCGCGGTAGATCAGGTTATCCTCTGTTTTAACTCCTTCGATAGCAGGAGACAGGTTGATTACACCAGAATCATTGGCGGTGATGGTCAGGGTGTCACTGTGCTCAAGGAACTGAAACAGAGTCTGTAATTCGTGGTATCCGTCTGGGCGGCGACCAGTAATGTAAAGGAACAAGTTAAGTTTGGCCGGTGCCGGCCAGTGGGTTGTGCGGGTGATCATAGTGTTGCTCATGCTTTATTGTTGTTCCGGTATTAGCCAGTCATTGATGACGAGGGTAATTTTAACCTGGCCTTGTGACAGTAGCATGCGGGTGGGTAGGGCCGGCGTCACAGACGTGTCGTATCCGTTGTAATCAAGCTGCCACAGTTGATCATCAATCTGTTTGGCCAGGTAGGCGACCCGGTTTTCGCTGTTGAGCTGATAGGTATCTGCGGCAGTCGGCAGGCCAATCAGCCAGTCACGCATTTGTTCGACCGGCAGGTTAATGTCAGTTAGCTGGCGAATAAGGCTTGAAGCATCAGTACCGCGGTGTATTGCACCGTCGTGCGAAACAAGAGTGACGCGAACCGGAGTTGCATCAAGTTTCAGTAGGGTTTTCCCAAGGAAGTTGGTTAGTAGTAAGTGGTCTGCTTGTGGTGACGAACGCCATACCAGATTAGCACCGAAACGCTGTTTTCCCCGGTAGCCCAGTTTACCTTTGGCCTGGTATTGATTCAGTTGTTCCAATGATGCCTGATGAGTCTCCCAGTCAACCGTCGGTACATTGACTGGTTGGGTTGCACACCCGGCCAGGGTTGAGAGAAGAAAAACGCCCCCCAGCAGTTGCCGGACCGGACGTGAAAACCGATCTGAAAATGAGAACGATGGCATAATTTATGGTTATCTTGTGGGTTTAGGCAAACAATAGCGAGATTTGAGCCATAATACCAACTACAACAATGAATTGCTCATGTTGTTGCAGTGAAGAATTGATATCGGGGCATCATTGGTACTGCGTGAAATCAGGCGGAACATTGTTTTGTGGGCACTGTTTTCGTGGGGAATTTATGGTGTTCAAACCTGTTTGATAAGTCAGTAATGCCAGATTGATTGCGTTAGTTTCTTTAATTACGGTGGGGCATCAAGTAAAATCGCGCCCTGGATCTTTTTCACCGGCGAAGTTGGTACACCGTCTCCATGACATTGCTTGCATTAGGAATAAATCATAAAACAGCTTCGGTCGAATTGCGCGAACGTGTTGCATTTCCACCGGAAAAGCTGAAAAAGGCATTGCAGCAGTTAGAAGCCCACCCGGAAGTAAACAGCGGCGTTATCGTCTCTACCTGCAACCGAACAGAGCTTTACTGTGATGTGACACAGACCGGGCCGGGGATCCTCATTGACTGGTTGAGCCAATTTCACGAGCTTAGTGCTGAAGAGTTGATGCCAAGCTTGTATTTTCACGAAGAGCAAGCGGCAGTACGACACTTGATGCGTGTTGCTTGTGGTCTTGATTCTCTGGTGCTTGGTGAGCCTCAGATTTTGGGCCAGGTCAAGCAGTCCTACTCTGACTCCCGTGACCACGATGCGGTCCACGGCATGTTGGAAAAACTGTTCCACAAATCATTTACCGTGGCTAAGCGGGTGCGTACGGAAACTGATATCGGCGGTAATGCTGTATCGGTAGCCTTTGCCGCTTGTACGCTGGCCAAGCAAATTTTTGAATCCCTGTCTGATGCGACCGTCCTGCTGGTCGGTGCTGGTGAAACTATCGAGTTGGTTGCCCGTCACTTGGTCGAGCAGGGATGTAATAAGCTGATTGTGGCAAACCGAACCAAAGAACGCGCGGCTAACCTAGCGCTGGAATTTGGTGCGGAAGTAATTGGTTTGCCGGATATCCCTGACCATCTTCAACGAGCTGATATCGTGATCAGTTCAACAGCCAGTCCGTTGCCGATTGTCGGTAAAGGGATGGTTGAGAAAGCCCTCAAAGCTCGCCGCCATCAGCCAATGCTGCTGGTTGATATTGCCGTTCCGCGCGATATTGAACAGGAAGTCGGTGAGCTTAACGACGCATATCTGTATACTGTCGATGATTTGCACAGTATCGTTGAGAAGAACCGTGAGCAGCGCAAAGTCGCTGCGATTCAGGCTGAAGCCATAGTCAGCGAAGAGAGCGCCGCCTTTATGAGCTGGCTTCGCTCGCTTGAAGCGGTTGACAGCATTCGCCAGTACCGCTGTTATGCCGAGGAAATTAAACAAGAGTTGCTTAACCGTGGCCTTCAGGCGCTGGCAAACGGTGGTGAGCCAGAGAAAGTTTTGACAGAGTTAAGTAACAAGCTGACCAATAAACTCATCCATGCCCCGACCCGGGCAATGCAGCAGGCAGCCCATCATGGTGAGCCGGAAAAACTGGCGTTGATTCGTGAAAGCCTGGGTCTGGAGTCGCAAAAAAATTAATATCAGGCGCGCTGTTGCGCTGCCATTACCGGAACACAATTTAAGTCGATTATGAAACCGTCTATTTTAGTCAAACTAGAAACGCTGGTTGAGCGTTACGAAGAAGTTCAGCACCTGCTTAGCGATCCTGATGTGATCGGTGATCAGGATAAATTCCGTGCGCTTTCCCGTGAGTATTCACAGCTGGAAGAAGTAACCAAGTGTTTCCAGGCTTATCAGCAGGCCAAAGAAGACCTGGCGACAGCTGAAGAAATGATGGCGATGGAAGACGATCCTGACATGCGTGAAATGGCGCAGGAAGAAGTTAAGGAAGCTAAGTCTGAAATCGAGCGTCTGGCAGATGAGCTTCAGGTTCTTCTGATCCCGAAAGATCCGAACGATGAGCGTAACTGTTTCATCGAAATCCGTGCCGGTGCGGGTGGTGACGAAGCGGGTATCTTTGCCGGTGACCTGTTCCGTATGTACAGCAAGTATGCGGAAAGCCGCGGTTGGCGTGTAGAAGTGATGAGCGCCAATGATGCTGAGCATGGCGGTTACAAAGAAATGATTGCCAAAGTGAACGGTGAAGGTGTTTACGGTACGCTGAAGTTTGAATCAGGCGGCCACCGTGTTCAGCGTGTACCTGCAACTGAATCCCAGGGCCGTGTTCACACTTCTGCCTGTACTGTTGCGATTCTGCCTGAAATTCCAGAAGCAGAAATTCCGGAAATCAACACTGGTGATCTGAAGATTGATACTTTCCGTGCATCAGGCGCGGGTGGTCAGCACGTAAACACCACGGACTCAGCTATCCGTATTACTCACTTGCCAACCGGTATTGTGGTTGAGTGTCAGGATGAGCGTTCTCAGCACAAGAACAAAGCGAAAGCGATGTCTGTTCTGGCGGCTCGTATTATCAAAGCGGAAGAAGAGAAGCGTCATGCTGAAGAAGCCAGCACACGACGTAACCTGCTAGGTTCGGGAGACCGCTCTGACCGTATCCGTACTTACAATTATCCGCAGGGCCGTGTTTCTGACCACCGTATTAACCTGACTGTTTACCGCCTGAACGAAGTGATGGAAGGTGAACTGGACTGTCTGCTCCAGCCTGTTCTGCAAGAGCACCAGGCCGATCAGTTGGCGGCGATGGCTGAGCAAAATTAATGTCACTGAGCATTGAAATGCTGTTGCGGCAGTCTGCCGCACAGCTAGCTGATGCGGGCTCTGAAAGCCCGCAAATTGATGCGGCAGTTCTGCTGTGTTTCGTGCTGGATAAACCGCGCAGTTACTTGCTGACCTGGCCGGAAAAGACTCTCGACACTGAGCAGCAGGCTGCGTTTGATGTGGCATTGCAGCGTCGCTTGGTCGGTGAACCGGTGGCATATATTGTCGGTGAGCGTGAATTCTGGTCATTGCCGCTGAAAGTTGCGCAGCACACCTTAATTCCGCGCCCTGATACAGAGCGTCTGGTTGAGTTGGCGCTGGAAAAAATTCCGGCGGAACCATGCTCGGTGCTGGATCTCGGGACAGGTACAGGAGCGATTGCGCTGGCAATTGCTTCAGAGCGTCCGGATCTGCAGGTCTCCGGTATTGACCTTCGTCCTGAAGCTGCACAACTGGCTCGTGATAACAGCGAGAATCTGCAAATTACAAATACCCGTTTCCTTTCTGGAAGCTGGTACAGCCCTTTGACTGTCGATGAACGTTTTGCTGTTATCGTCAGCAACCCGCCTTATATTGATAAAACCGATCCCCACCTTGAACAGGGCGATGTGCGTTTTGAGCCGAAAAGTGCCTTAGTGGCAGATGAAAACGGCCTGGCTGATATTCGTATTATCAGTGAACAGGGGCGTCAGTTCCTGCAACAGGGCGGTTGGCTGCTGATGGAGCACGGTTTCGAGCAGGGTGAGGTAGTAAGGGATATTTTACTGGAACTGGGATATAGCCAGGTCTCAACAGCACAGGATTATGCCGGCCTTGACCGGGTAACCATGGGCTGCTGGCAAGGATAGAGAGAACTAAAATATGTACGCTGCGTTTAAACACCTTCACATGACAGCCATTGCACTGAGTGTTCTGCTGTTTGTCGCCCGATACCTGATGGTAATGGCTAACTCGTCGCTGATTGAGAAAAAATTTCTTAAAGTCACGCCGCATGTCGTGGATACGTTGGTGCTGTTGACCGGTATTGTGCTGATTTTCATGACCGGTTTTATGCCGTTTACTGAATCCGGAAGCTGGCTGACGCAAAAGCTGAGCTGTGTTCTGGCTTATATTGCTTTGGGCTATTTCACTTTGCACCATGGCAAAAACAAGGTGTTCAAGACCTTTGCCTTTCTGGGCTCGCTTGGCTGGGTGATGGCCGCCGCAAAGATTGCTGTGACTAAAACATCATTTCTGGGGTAATCATGTTACGTTTTACTGATGAAGAGCTGGAACAAATGCCGCTGGTGGAAGGTGCGCTGGAAATGACAGCCGCTGTTAAACCTGCGTTTCCGGCTGGCTGGGTACGTATCCAACTACGGAAGCTTGCTCAGGAAGCTGAACAGGCATTGATGGATGAGCTGAATCCGCATCTGCGTCTGGAAGGCTTGATCCGTCTGTTTTACCGCGAGTGGGGATTCCACGGTGACCATCAGCAGTATTTTTCTTCCGATAATGTTTTTCTGGATAAAGTACTGGAACGTAAGAAAGGGATCCCGGTAAGCCTGGGGGCTATATTCCTCTACCTTGCCCGACACCTTGATCTACCGGTGACCAGTGTCGGTTTTCCGACTCAGTTTATCCTTAAGGTTGACTGGTATGATGGTGAGCAGCAATACATTAACCCGTTTGACGGGGAGTTCCTGAGCAAGCATACGTTGCGGGCATGGTTGAAAGGCCACCGCGGGCCGTTTGTCGATCTGAAATCTTCGGATATGGATACTGCGGAAAACAGCGATATTCTGACCCGCTGGCTGACGGTAATGAAGAGTGCTTTGCTTAGAGAAGAGCATTTTGCCGATGCTCTGCGATGCAGTGATATGGTGCTGTCTTTCCGCCCTGGCGACCCGCATGAAATTCGCGACCGTGGCTATATTTACCAGCAGCTCGAATGTAGCCATGTGGCGGCAATGGATTACGAGTATTTCATTGAGCAGTGCCCGGAAGATCCGGCAGCTGAGCTGCTGAAATTACAGGTTGAGGCTCTTCACGAAGAGCCTGTTACCCTACACTGATTGTTGGTGATACATTCAGGGGCAATAGCAATACTATTGCCTCTCTTTTTAGAATGAGAAGAGAAGATATGATGGAACAGAAAGTTGTTCGAGTTGGTGATATTGACGTTGCCAACGATAAGCCGTTTGTCCTGTTTGGCGGTATGAACGTACTGGAATCTCGTGATCTGGCAATGCAGATCTGTGAGAAGTACGTTGAAGTGACTGACAAGCTTGGCATTCCTTACGTATTCAAGGCGTCATTCGACAAAGCAAACCGCTCTTCAGTTCATTCATACCGTGGTCCGGGCATGGAAGAAGGCCTGAAGATCTTCCAGGAGCTGAAAGACACTTTCGGTGTGAAGATCATTACCGATATCCACGAGCAGTACCAGGCTCAGCCTGTTGCTGACGTTGTTGACGTGATCCAATTGCCGGCATTCCTGGCGCGCCAGACAGACCTTGTTGAAGCAATGGCTAAGACTGGTGCTGTGATCAACGTGAAGAAGCCTCAGTTCATGAGCCCTGGTCAGGTGGGTAACATCGTTGAAAAATTCGCGGAGTGCGGTAACGAGCAGGTAATTCTGTGTGAGCGTGGCGTTCTGCATGGTTACGACAACCTGGTTGTGGATATGCTGGGCTTTGATGTGATGAAGAAGGCTTCTAAAGGCAGCCCGATTATCTTTGATGTGACTCACGCCCTTCAGTGTCGTGATCCGCTGGGTGCGGCATCTGGTGGTCGTCGTGAGCAAACTGTTGATTTGGCTCGTTCCGGTATTGCAACTGGTATTGCCGGCCTGTTTATGGAAGCACACCCAACACCGGATCAGGCTCGTTGTGACGGCCCATCTGCATTCCCGCTGGATAAACTGGAGCCGTTCCTGGCGCAGATTAAACAGCTGGATGATTTGATCAAAGGCTTCGAACCGATCGACATTAAATAATCGGATTTATCCCGAAAAGCCAACAGCCCGGCAGGTTTACCTGTCGGGCTGTTTGTTTTTTGAGCAAATCTATAAAAAATAAAAAAAATGAAAATCGTAAAAATTTAGTGAATCTATCTGCTTATTGCGGTTTTGGTGGAGATATTCATTAGCCATTCCAATATCACTGGACCATATACCTAGGCGTGGCGCAGAATGAGAGCGATATCTTTGTCGGTTCATTTGTGAGTATTTAATTCTGCATCTGTATACTCAGTGCCGAGTAAAATTTCGTAGATGTAGGGTGTGACGTGTCATTATCTCATGATATACCTCTGGGTAATACAGAGGAGACAGTTTCTCGCTGGACTAAACACGATACCAGCTGGATGTTGAGCTTATTCGGTACTGCTGTCGGTGCCGGTATTTTGTTCCTGCCAATCAATATTGGAGCCGGGGGCTTTTGGTCTCTGCTGATTATGGCCGTACTGGCAGGCCCGATGACATTTCTTGCCCACCGCGGTCTGGCCCGTTTCGTTCTGTCTTCATCCAAGCAGGATGCCGACTTTACCGATGTAGTAGAAGAGCACTTCGGTGCCAGCGCTGGTCGCCTGATCTCTCTGTTGTATTTCCTGTCTATTTTCCCGATCCTGCTGATTTACGGTGTGGGTCTGACAAATACAGTCGACAGTTTTATTGTTAATCAGCTGGGTATGGACTCGCCGTCTCGCATCATGCTGTCTGGCGTGCTTGTGTTCGCCATGATTGCGATCATGATGGCTGGTGAAAAGGTGATGTTGAAAGCCTTTGAAGTGATTGTTTACCCGCTGGCTGCGATTCTGGCTGGTCTTTCGTTCTACTTGATCCCGAACTGGCAGATGCCGGATCTGGCTATTATGCAGGACTGGCAAGGTTTCTCCGTGACTTTGTGGTTGGCGATTCCGGTAACTGTGTTTGCCTTCAGCCATGCTGCGGCGATTTCCAGTTTTGCTAATGTACAGCGTCGCCATTACGGTAAAGAAGCCGGTCAGAAATCGGAACAGATCCTGAAGCGCACTTCAATCATGCTGATTTCATTTGTTCTGTTCTTTGTCTTCTCATGTGTATTAAGCCTGAGTCCGGAACAGTTGATGGAAGCGAAAGCGCAGAATGTATCCGTACTGTCGTACCTGGCAAATGTTCACAACAGTCCGTTTATCATTACATTGGGTCCGTTGATTGCTTTCATCGCGATTTCATCTTCATTTCTTGGCCACTTTATGGGCGCAAGGGAGAGCCTGAACGGTATGCTGCAGAAGCAGGTGAAAATGGCACCGGGTAAGTTGGATAAGCTGGGTATTGCTTTCATGTTCTTCGCAATCTGGTTTGCTGCGGTAATGAACCCGAGCATCCTGGGGATGATGGAAGCCTTGTCCGGCCCGGTAATTGCGATGATTCTGTTTATCATGCCAATGCTGGCAGTATATAAAGTTGATGCCCTGAAAGAGTACCGCGGTAAATTCAGTACTTACTTTATTCTGTTTGCTGGTTTACTTGCTGTATCGGCAATCGTATTTAGTTTGATCTGATTTACTTAAAATCCGTGATAAATAAAAGAGGCTCGCCATTGTGGTGAGCCTCTTTTATTTGAATGTCTGTCCCGTCTTGAGACAAAAATAAAGGCGCTCTCAGGTGGAGCGCCTTTTGATTTTGAATTGTTGATCCGGATTTAAAGTTTAAACCGGCTTATTTCCTGTTGTAGTTCATGTGACAGCTGAGACAGTTCGGCTGCCTGCTGAGCTGCATCCTGAGCTTCTGATGCCAGTTCATCGGACACATTACGAATCCCTTCGGTATTGCGGGTGATTTCCGATGTCACAGATGATTGCTCTTCAGCGGCTGTGGCAATTTGGTTCGCCATATCACTGATATTGGTTACTGCGCTATTGATTTGTGACAGGCTGGCTGCAGCGGCATTGGCATCATCGACACTGGTTTCAGCAAGGCGGCGGCTGTCTTCCATAATGCCGACGGCGCGACCAGTTGTCTGTTGCAGTGTCTCAATCATTTGTTGGATTTCTTGTGTTGAAGCGTGAGTACGTTGACTCAGGACTCGGACTTCATCGGCAACCACGGCAAAGCCACGGCCTTGCTCACCGGCTCGTGCTGCTTCAATGGCCGCGTTCAGTGCCAGCAGGTTAGTCTGTTCGGCAATGCCCTGAATGGTGGACAGGATCGTATTGATGCTCTGAGCATGGGTGTTCAGCTCCTCGATTACATCGGTTGCCGTTTCTACTTCACCGGCCAGGTTAGTAATCGATTGCTGGCTTTGGTTAACCTGCTCAGCACCATGTTCCGAAACCGTTACTGTTTCGCCGGATGTTTTGGCCGTGTTATCAGCATTACCGGCAATTTCCTGGGTGGCAGCTGCCATTTCGTTGATGGCTGTAGCAACCATGTTTATTTCATCCTGCTGATGCTGGATGCGGGTGTTGCGCTCCTCCGCCTGTTGAGCGGTTCGATCTGACTGCAGGCTCAGTGCTCGTGACACTTCGCTCAGGCGCGATACCATACCGTGCATGTTGCCGACAAAACGGTTGAAGTTGTGCGCCAGCTGGCCGACTTCATCATCGCTTCGCGGTTCAAGGCGCTGGGTAAGATCGCCTTCGCCGGTAGCTATTTCAGCCAACGCATCAGAAACCCGGCCCAGGTCGCGGAACAGGTAGTTAACCAGAGAGGCAACGAGCGCAATCATCACCAGCGTAATTGCAATGGCGATAAGAATGAGCTTTCTAAATAACTCATTGTAACTACTCAGTTCTGTTTCCTTGTCAGCTTCGAATGCCAGTATCCAGTCCGTTCCGGGTATTTCAGAGAAGTAGAAGACTTTATCTTTGCTGTTGACTGAAATTATCTCCATGGAATGTTCAGTACTGGCTTGTAGGATACGTTGAAGAGTCAGTTCCGGGCTTATGCGGTTGAAGGGCTCAAGGATCAGGCTTTTATCTGTATGAGCCAGAACAGAGCCGTTACGGCTAAACAGCATCGCTTGAGCGTTGATACCGACATTGAGGTTAATGACATCGTTGATCAGTTGATCGATTAGTACATCAGCGGCAAGCACGCCAACCAATTTATTGTTTTGGTAAATAGGT
Source organism: Photobacterium marinum (assembly GCF_000331515.1). GTDB lineage: Bacteria > Pseudomonadota > Gammaproteobacteria > Enterobacterales > Vibrionaceae > Photobacterium > Photobacterium marinum. The sequence continues at coordinate 14,971 of NZ_AMZO01000041.1, read as the reverse complement.
TCTGAAATCGAAATTGTCAGAGCTTTAGTTGAACTGCCGATATACACAGGTGAAATCATTTGCTCACCGACACTGACGGCAAGTTTATACCAAGGACGAACTCGTGGATCATAACCTGCGCGGTTTCTTTCAGGGTGAGAACGGAACATTTCACCATTGATGGTGCCAAGGAATACATCATCAAAATCTCCTGCTTTTTGTGCTTGTTGCAGGTAGGAGATAATGTTTTCGTCGGTTGCGTACTCTGTCACTGTATGAGCTATCTGGGTGCGAATTGCTACCCAGTCTGCAATGCCGTCGGTGGTTGCCTGAGCCAAGCTTTCTAAGCGGGTTTGAACGCCGGTACGAGTCAGATCATAAAGTTGAGTGGTTGCCAGGCAGGTTAGAACTGTAGCCATAACAGCGACAGCCGATAGACTGGCTCCGGTTATTTTTTGTTTTAAAGATAGTTTCATCGTTATCAAGTTGCTGCCCCCTGGGCATACGATTTGTAGAGTCTGGAAAAGATATTTTTGTTTTGATTGGGTTTATGACGTGTATGGAAATAACGACACCCAATTTCTTATATAAGGAGAGAGGCGACCGATGTTGGTAAAGCTTAAGCTCAGAATGATTTGGTGAATTGATATCTATTGCTAACGGATTAAGCAAGCCAATAAAAAAGCGAGAGCCATGGGCTCTCGCTTTTTGCTTTCTAGATATGGTGAAGCGATATGTTCTTACAGCTTAAAGCGGTTGATTTCCAGCTGTAGTTCATGTGATAGCTGAGAAAGTTCGGCGGCCTGTTGAGCTGCATCTTGCGCCTCTGACGCCAGTTCATCGGACACATTACGGATCCCTTCTGTATTACGGGTGATTTCCGATGTCACAGATGACTGCTCTTCAGCGGCCGTGGCAATTTGATTGGCCAGATCGCTGATATTGGTTACTGCGCTGTTTATTTGTGACAGGCTGGCCGCTGCTGCATTGGCGTCGTCAACACTGGTGTCAGCAAGGCGGCGGCTGTCTTCCATTATGCCGACGGCACGCCCTGTTGTTTGTTGCAACGTTTCAATCATCTGTTGAATTTCTTGTGTCGAAGCGTGAGTTCGCTGGCTCAGTACTCGTACTTCGTCGGCAACCACGGCAAAACCACGACCCTGATCACCGGCGCGCGCAGCTTCAATGGCCGCGTTTAGTGCCAGTAGGTTAGTTTGCTCGGCAATGCCCTGAATAGTAGACAGGATAGTGTTGATGCTCTGAGCATGAGTGTTCAGCTCCTCGATTACACCGGTTGCGGTTTCCACTTCACCAGCCAGATTAGTGATCGATTGTTGGCTTAGGTTCACCTGCGCGGCACCGTGATCCGAAACCGTTACGGTCTCGCCTGAGGTCTTGGCTGTGTTATCAGCGTTACCGGCAATTTCCTGGGTGGCTGCTGCCATTTCGTTGATAGCAGTGGCGACCATGTTGATTTCATCTTGCTGGTGCTGGATGCGGATGTTGCGCTCTTCCGCCTGTTGTGCGGTTCGGTCTGATTGCAGGCTCAGTGCGCGTGATACTTCGCTCAGACGAGATACCATACCGTGCATGTTGCCGACAAAGCGGTTGAAGTTGTGCGCCAGTTGGCCGACTTCATCATCGCTGCGTGGTTCCAGGCGCTGGGTAAGGTCACCTTCACCGGTGGCAATTTCTGCCAGGGCATCAGAAACACGGCCCAGGTCGCGGAACAGGTAGTTAACCAGGTAAGAAACTGCTGCAACAACCAGTAGAGTGATCACTGAAGCTATAATCAGAAGGTTACGCAACAGGGCTTTCTGGCTTGCTTCTTCAGTTTCTTTGTCCATTTCTATCCCCAACGCCCAGTTGGTGTCCGGTACTCCGGTGAAATAGAATAATTTTTCAGCTCCTTTGATCGTTACTGTTTCAATTGTTCTGTTTTGGATAGCTTCACGAATGTGCGGTACGGTCAGCTTAGGGTTTAAACGGTTATAAGGTTCTAATATCAGGTTGTTATTCGGGTGAGCCAGAAAGGTACCGTCGTTACTTAGCAGCATTGCGTGGGCATGGGTACCCACATCCAGATTAACAACATAATCAATTAATTGCTCAACAAGTACGTTGGCACCGATTACACCAAGCAGCTTACCGTTATGGTAGATAGGTTCTGTAATTGTGATCTGAAGGGCATTGGTTGCTGCGCCTAAGTAGGCAGAAGTAATAACCTGCTCATTAGCATTGACTGCTTTTTTATACCACGGGCGTTTGCGTGGATCATACCCGGCGCGATTACGCTCCGTGCGAGCGCGAATCATTTCACCGGCAGGTGTGCCGAAGTAAATATCATCAAATCCTGCAGCCTGACGGGCCTGTTGTAGATAAGTAACAAAATCTTCGTGACGGGTGTAGTTACCTGCGGCTTTGGCAATTTGGGAGCGGATGGTAATCCAGTTAGATATGCTGCCGGAAGCTGCTTTAGACAAGCTTTCGACGCGATTAAAGATACCTTTTTGAGTTGTATCGGCGAGCTGGTTTGCTGCCAGCCAGGTTAGTGTTGTGGCCATTACTACCACGGCAGAGAGGCAGGAGCCAATGATTTTTTGCTTCAGTGTCAGTTTCATTCGTTTTTAAAGGCTGTTTTTCTTGTTGATATGAATATGTAGGAAGCTGAATATTATGCATGAAAATGTGAACTAGATCACACTTTTCTGTGGTAAGTGATTATTTGTTGGAATGAATCAGATATGGAAGAAAGGCAAATTCAGCCCAAAAAAGGGCTACGAAGAGGGATCTGATTGAAACTAGACTTTTCGGCACAGGTAAAGTGCGACCATTGGCTGAATAACTTAAACCATTTGGGGACTGACAGATGTAGCAAAAAGGAAGGATGGAGATGATAGAAAAAGAGAAGCCGGAGACAGGTGAGAAGCGGGATTGATGATTGTAAAGCCGCTTCCCACCATCTGGTTTTTATAGTTTAAACTGACCGATTTCCTGTTGTAGTTCCTGTGATAACAGAGAAAGTTTGGCTGCCTGTTGAGCGGCCTCATCGGCTTCTGTAGCTAATAGGTTGGCTACGTCACGAATTCCGGCTGTGTTGCGGGTGATCTCGGTTGTGACTGATGATTGCTCTTCTGCCGCGGAAGCAATTCTGGTTGCCATATCATTGATGTTGTTAACCGAGCTATTAATTTTTGCAAGGCTTGCTGCTGCAGAGTTGGCATCATCGACGCTGGTATCGGAGAGGCGGCGACTGTCATTCATGATGCCAACAGCCCGGTTGGTGGTACGTTGCAGGTTTTCGATCATTTGCTGAATTTCCTGCGTTGAGCTGTGCGTTCGCTGGCTCAGTATTCGCACCTCGTCAGCCACGACAGCAAAACCTCGTCCCTGCACACCGGCACGGGCTGCTTCGATTGCTGCATTCAGTGCCAGTAAGTTGGTTTGCTCTGCGATATCCTGAATCGTTGACAGGATGGTGTTGATGTTTTGCGCATGAACGTCAAGCTCTCCAATTACTTCTGTCGTGGTTTTTACTTCACCAGCCAGTTTCGAAATTGACTGCTGGCTCTGGCTTACTTGGGCTGAACCATGCTGCGATATTGTGACACTCTGTTCAGCGGTTTTGGCTGTGTTGTTTGCGTTATCGGCGATTTCCTGAGTCGCGCAGGCCATTTGGTTTATGGCGGTGGCAATCATATTGACTTCATCCTGTTGATGCTGAATTCGTTTGTTACGTTCTTCAGCCTGCGTGGCAGTGAGCTCAGATTGCTGATTCATCGTATTAGAAACCTGCTGAAGGCGTGACATCATGCTGTGCATATTGCCGACAAAGCGGTTGAAGTTGTGCGCCAGTTGGCCGACTTCATCATCACTGCATGGTTCAAGACGCTGTGTCAAATCACCTTCACCATTGGCAATATCTGCCAGTGCTGCTGATACTCGCCCTAAATCCCTGAACAGGAAGTTCACCAAAGCCGCAACCAGCATAACGGTAAATAAAGTAATGATGATTGAGGAAATGATCAGTTTCTGCAGCAGATGGTGGTAGCCTGCTTCTTCCGTTTCCTGATCCATCTCGATCGCTAGCAGCCACTGTGTTTTCGGAACCGGAGTGAAGTAAAGCAGCTTTCCTTTTCCGTTGATAGTCAGAGCTTCGACTTCGTGGCTTCGCATGGTGTCACTGATATTTTTCATACTCAGCACATTGCTGTAACGGGTAACAGGCTGTAGTTGTAAGGCTTTTTCCGAGTGGGCTAAGAAAGACTGGGTTTGTTTGTCGATAAGCATTATCTGAGCATTTTTACCGATCTTCAGGCGCGTAATATCATCAACCAGTTGTTCAATCAGGATGTCACCGCCGATGACGGCTTTGAGTGAACCATTCTCGCTGACAGGTTCTGCAATGGTGATCATCAGAGCGTTACTGGTGACGCTGCGATAAGCCGAGGTGATGATTTGTTGGTTCTGTTGTTTCGCCGTTTTATACCAGGGACGAATTCGCGGGTCATAGTCATTTCGATAGCGGGATTCATCAGCCCGGTAGAAATGCCCGGTCGGAAAACCGGCATATATATCATCAAAGTTCCCAGCTTTTTTGGCTTGTTGCAGGTAGGAGCCAAGAGCAGGCTTGTCTGTAATGTGGTTCAGGCTATGGATAATTTCACTGCGGACGGTGATCCAGTCGGCAAGGTTTTTAGTTGCTGTTGCGGCCAGGGTTCTGGCCCGGGTATTGATATCGTTTTGGGTCTGGAGTTGTAGTTCATTGGCTGCCAGCCAGGTCAGCGAGCCAGCCATCAGCAGCACGGTGAACAGGCTGGCTGCGATGAGTTTCTGTTTTAAAAGTAGTTTCATTGTGTTTGCTGTTCTGTGGCGCGGCGTGAAATACCTCTCTCGCTGTGGGGAAGATGGACAGAGAGTGTTGATGTATGGCTTTTCTACCGCACTGAATAATTGTTGTTGAGACACATTATCATTTGCGTTTGTTAAGTGAAGTAATATTATGCTTTTTTGTCATACAATCTATCCGTTTGAGGTGTTTTTAACCCTTGTGGCGATGAACTGTGCTGGGTTGAGGCTATTTATGCTGAGGGATAACTGAATGGTGTCGATTGTACAAATATAAAAAAACGGGAGCTTTTGGCTCCCGTTTTTGCGTTAAGTGTGTTTTCTTTTACAGCTTAAAGCGGTTGATTTCCTGCTGCAGCTCGTGCGACAAGTGAGACAGCTCGGCAGCCTGTTTAGCTGCTTCATCGGCCTCTACTGCCAGTTCGTTGGAAACATCGCGGATCCCTTCGGTATTACGGGTGATCTCTGATGTAACAGAAGACTGCTCTTCAGCGGCAGAAGCAATTTGGGTTGCCATGTCGCTGATGTTGGTAACAGCACTGTTGATTTGCGACAGGCTGGCAGAGGCGGCGTTGGCATCGTCAACACTGGTTTCAGCCAGACGGCGGCTGTCTTCCATAATGCCGACGGCACGACCAGTTGTCTGCTGCAGTGTTTCAATCATCTGCTGAATTTCTTGCGTCGAAGCGTGAGTACGCTGGCTCAGCACGCGTACTTCATCAGCAACCACGGCAAAACCTCGGCCTTGCTCACCGGCACGCGCTGCTTCGATTGCTGCGTTCAGTGCCAGCAGGTTAGTCTGCTCGGCAATACCCTGGATCGTAGACAGGATGGTGTTGATGCTCTGGGCGTGAGTGTTGAGCTCTTCAATTACCTCTGTCGCCGTTTCCACTTCACCTGCTAGGCTGGAAATTGATTGCTGGCTCTGACCTACCTGAGTAGCACCGTGCTCGGAAACTTCCACTGTTTCGCTGGAGGTTTGCGCTGTGTTGTCCGCATTACCGGCAATTTCCTGAGTAGCTGCCGCCATCTCATTGATTGCGGTAGCGACCATGTTGATTTCATCTTGCTGGTGCTGGATACGCGTGCTGCGCTCTTCCGCCTGAGAAGCAGTAATGTGAGCTTGTTGGCTCAGGGCTGCAGACACTTCGCTCAGACGATTTACCATACCGTGCATATTGCCGACAAAACGGTTGAAGTTATCGGCAAGCTGACCAACTTCATCATCACTGCGAGGTTCCAGACGCTGAGTCAGATCGCCTTCACCGGTAGCAATTTCAGCCAGGGCTTCAGAGACACGACCAAGATCGCGGAACAGGAAGCCAACCAGCCATGCAACGGCGCTGACAACAATAAGAGTGATTAGGACAGAAGTAGTAATAAGCTGGCGCAGAAGACTGGTGTTGCTCGCTTCTTCAGTCGCGCGATCCATCTCAATGCCCAGAATCCACTCGGTACCCGGTACATTGGCAAAGTACAGCATTTTTTCCTGACCGTTGATGGTGACAGTTTCAATGCTGTTTGACTGGATTGCTGCCTCAATACTGGCCATGTTGATTTCCTGGCTGTAACGGCTGATTGGCTGTAGCAGCAGGGATTCGTCAGGGTGGGCAAGGAAGCTGTTGTCTTGCTTGTTAATTAGCATGGCGTAGGCATTTTTACCTACATCCAGATTGATTACGTCGTTAATCAACTGGTCGATCAGTACGTCGGCACCGACAACACCAACCATAGTACCGTTCTTCATCACAGGCTCTGCGATGGTTACCAGCAGAGCATTGGTGATCGCATCACGATAAGCAGTTGTGATGATCTGTTTTCCTGCGTTTTGTGCGTCCTTGTACCAAGGGCGGGTACGAGGATCATAATCTGCACGGTTACGTTCCGGATGCGAGCGGTACATGCCGCCAGCAGGAGTACCCAGGAAGATGTCATCAAAACCGCCAGCTTTTCGCGCTTGCTGGAGGAAAGGAACGACATCGACTTCTGTGCTGTAGTCATTAAATGCCGAGGCAATATCGCTACGGATAGAAATCCAGTCCGCGATGCCTTCGGTTGCCGCAGCCGACAGGCTGTCAGCACGTGAGTAAATTCCGCTACGAGTCTGATCAAATAGTTGACCCGCTGCGAGCCATGTCAGGACGGTAGCCATAATGACCACTGCCGACAAACTGGCTCCAATGAGTTTTTGCTTTAATGTAAGTTTCATTGTTGTTGGAGTCTCAAAGAGTGGGGGTTCTCAAGTATTGTTCACGGCGGATTTTATAGGCATTCAGCATAATATGCACGAAAAAGTGACAATTCACATATAAAACGACATATGTTGACACAAAAAGTGGATGGTTTGACGCCGTTGTTGGCATGAGAGTCAAAAAAATGCCGCCGTCACAGAGTGTTGTGGCAGCATAAATTTGATAACAGTTATTAATAATATCGCTCAGTTTCTAATTTATAGCTCAAACCGGGATATTACATTTCTTAGTCGTTCTGAAAGTTACGAAAGCTGACGGGCCTGAATGGCTGCATCACGGGCTTCCTGAGCCAGTTGTTCGGAGACTTCCCGTATAGGTTTTGTATTACGGGGAATTTTTGATGGTTAATTTGAAATCAGATGAGAAGGCAGGAAAGTGCAGATTTGGATGTTTAGACGTCTAGATGTTGACACATCTATAGCTAAGTTTTAGTCTAGGGCAAATTTTAAAAAAGATGTCCTGTAGTCATCATGTCAAACACAACAAAACAATCTGATTTAACGCATGCCCCATCAGCCTTGGCGCTATTACCATTGGGAATCTTTCTTTCCCTGTTTATTGGTGTTGGCAGCTATCTGACTATGCAGGGTGTGGACTTTGCTTTTTACCAGCTACCGGCACCGGTTGCTGCTCTGCCTGCCGTTATCGTAGCGTTATTGCTTAGTAAGGAAAAGCTCAATAAGGCAATTGAGCAGTTTCTTCGCGGTGTCGGCCATGGCGATATTATTGCCATGTGTATGATTTACCTGCTTGCCGGTGCTTTTGCTTCTGTTGCCAAAGCAACGGGTGGTGTGGACGCAACGGTTAACCTTGGCCTGTCTATGCTGCCAGCCAGCATGATCCTGCCGGGCATTTTTGTTATTTCTGCTTTTATTGCAACAGCGATGGGTACCTCAATGGGTACAATTGCAGCTGTTGCACCGGTTGCGCTGGGTATTGCTCAGGCTGCGGGTATGGATATTGCGCTGACTGCCGGTGTCGTGCTGAGTGGTGCTATGTTTGGCGATAACCTGTCAATCATTTCGGATACGACCATTGCTGCAACGCGCTCTCAGGGCTGTCAGATGAAAGACAAGTTCCGTGAGAATATTCGTATTGCTTTGCCGGCAGCGATTACTGCGATTGTGATCTTCATGTTCAGCAGTACGCCGACGGAAGTGCCTGCCGCAACAGATATCGAATGGCTGAAAGTGCTGCCTTACGTCACCATTCTGGTATTGGCTGTGTCAGGTGTGAATGTGTTTGTTGTGTTGAGTATTGGTATTCTGCTGGCAGGTGGTGTTGGCCTGTTTGCTTCGGCAGATTACAGCCTGGCTGCTTACGGTAAGGACATCTATGCCGGTTTCGGTAATATGCAGGAAATTTTCCTGCTGTCGATGCTGATTGGGGGAATTAGTGAGCTGATGCGTCAGCAGGGCGGTCTGGCTTATTTGACGTCACTGATCAGCCGCATTATCCGAGTGTTTAGTAAAGATCATACCGAAGGACAGAACCTGCGTGCCAGCGAGTTGGGTATTGCCGGTCTGGTCAGCCTGACTAACTGTTGTACGGCGAACAATACAGTTGCCATCATCGTATCAGGTGGTGTGGCGAAAGAGCTGGCGGCAGAAAATGGTGTGACACCGCGCCGTGCGGCAAGTCTGCTGGATATTTTCTCTTGCGTAGTTCAGGGATTGCTACCATACGGAGCTCAGGCGCTGCTGCTTGGTTCGGTATTCGGTCTGTCGCCACTGGCTGTGGTCAGCCATTCTTACTACTGCTTCTTCTTGGCTTTTGCTGCCATCGTCGCGGTGTTTGTAAAACACCCAGCTCGCAAGCTGGTCAGTGCATAATGTGACGCGAAGCGGTTTTACTGCTCATTGAAAAACTGAGAATGATATCAAAAGCCTCGCATATGCGGGGCTTTTTTTTGCTTTTATTCAAAGTATTGAGCTAACAAATTCTTCATTTAGTGATGTGTGCAACATGTTCATGTTCGCATTGTGTATCTGCAATTAAATTAAATTAAACTCCCTCACTAAAATAGGTGGCATTTATATGTGACTTAGACCATTTACACGGAAGAGTGAACACTATTACTTAACCCTCCCTACAGCTCCGGAGCAGTGGATATTCCAGCGAGGATGAGGGGTATTAGTGTGTCGCTTTGTAGAAGAATTAGACCTATGGTTAAGGGGATCCCCATGAAGCAACGTTTCTTTGCAAGAACAGCATTAGCGGCGGCAGTACTGGCAACTATAGCCGGTTGCGCTGGCCAGGCTGGCGACAATGCACCTGCATGGCAGCAGGACAAAGCCTATAAACTGACTATCTTGCATACGAATGACCACCACGGCCGTTTCTGGCAGAACTCTAAAGGCGAATACGGCATGGCAGCGCGTAAGACTCTGCTTGACGAGATTCGTGCGGAAGTTGCCGCTGAAGGTGGTACAACGTTGCTTCTGTCCGGTGGTGATATCAACACCGGTGTTCCTGAGTCGGACCTTCAGGATGCAGAACCTGATTTCAAAGGTATGAACATGCTGGGTTACGATGCAATGGCATTGGGTAACCACGAGTTCGATAACCCGATTGAAGTATTGCGCCAGCAGGAAGATTGGGCTGAATTCCCAATGCTTTCAGCAAACATCTACGACAAGACTACTGGCGAACGTATGTTCCAGCCATACCAGATCTTCGAGCGTCAGGGCATCAAGATTGCGGTAATCGGCCTGACTACTGAAGATACAGCGAAAATCGGTAACCCTGAATTTATCTCGAATGTTGATTTCCGCGATCCGAAAGCTGAAGCGAAAAAACTGATCGCTGAGCTGGAAGAGACTGAAAAGCCGGATGTGATCATCGCTGCGACTCACATGGGTCACTATGCTAACGCTAACAATGGTATTAACGCTCCAGGTGACGTAGCGTTGGCTCGCTACCTGGATTCCGGTGATTTGGACATGATTGTAGGTGGTCACTCGCAAGAGCCTGTCTGCATGGAAGGTCCGAATATGTATAACAAGAACTTCAAGCCTGGTGATGAGTGTAAGCCGGACCAGCAGAACGGTACTTGGATCGTACAGGCTCACGAGTGGGGTAAATATGTAGGTCGCGCTGACTTTGAATTCAAGAACGGCGAGCTGCAGATGGTTAGTTATGACCTGATCCCAGTTAACCTGAAAAAGAAAGTGAAGCTTGCTGACGGTGGTAAGAAGTATGTCTTCATCGAAGATGAGATTGCTCAGAACCAAGACGTGAAGAGCTTCCTACAGCCATACCAGGATCGTGGCCAGGCGAAACTGAATGTGAAAATTGCTGAATCTAACGGCAAATTGGAAGGTGATCGTAACGTTGTTCGCTTCAAGCAAACTAACCTGGGTCGTCTGATTGCTGCTTCTCACATGCAGCGTGCGAAAGCAGATTTCGCGGTAATGAACTCTGGCGGTGTTCGTGATTCTATTGCCGGCGGTAACATCACTTATAAAGATGTTCTGACTGTCCAGCCATTCGGCAACATCGTGACTTACAACGACATGACAGGTAAAGAAGTGATGGACTACCTGAATGTTGTTGCAACCAAGCCAATCGATTCTGGTGCTTACGCTCAGTTCTACGGTATTTCAATGGTGGTTGAAAACGGTACGGTCCATGACGTTAAGATCGGTGGTCAGTCACTGGATATGGCGAAAACTTACCGTTTCACAGTACCAAGCTTCAACGCAGCAGGCGGTGACGGCTATCCTAAGCTGACTAACCACCCAGGCCATGTTAATACTGGTTTTGTTGATGCAGAAGTACTGAAAGACTTCCTGGAAACAAACAGCCCGGTTGATGTGAACAAGTTCGCACCTAAAGGTGAGATTGTTTACAAATAATCGACGAACTCAGGCATGTGATTAATCCATGCTGGTAGTCAAAAAAGCCTCGGTTTTGTGCCGGGGCTTTTTTATTATCGGTGGGTCAGATATATTGATTTAATATGTCACACAAATAACAAGCATGAGAGAGTTATGACTCCTGCGATTAAATTAGCGAAGAAACAAAAGATAGATTACACCGTTCATCAGTATGACCATGATCCGGCCAATACCAACTTTGGTCATGAAGCGGCTGAAGTGCTGGGGCAGGATCCGAAGCGAGTTTTCAAGACCCTGCTATTCTCGTTAAATGGCGATGCCAAGAAACTAGCCGTGGCTGTTGTGCCTGTATCCGGTATGTTGGATCTGAAAGCCGCAGCCAAAGCCGCTGGTGGTAAAAAAGCCGACATGGCGGATCCGAAGATTGCTGAAAAAACGACAGGCTATATTGTCGGTGGTATCAGCCCGCTGGGTCAGAAGAAACGTTTGCCGACTTTTCTTGATGCCTCTGCCGAACAGTTTGAAACGATTTGTGTCAGTGCCGGCCGTCGTGGTCTGGAAATTGAACTGGCTCCTCAGGACCTGCTGTCTCTGACCAGTGGTAGTTTCGCACCTATAGCGAAGAGCTGATATCAGTTCGAAAGGTTAGCTGCGCCTGGTGGCTATGAAAGGAGATATGCCGATGTTACGTCAATTCAGCCTTGTTTTTGTGATGATCCTTGTAATGTTGTCCGCACCGGTTTTTGCTTCATCGCTGGCTGATTGCAGTGAGAAAAGTGAAGGTCATCAGGCGTTGAGTCAGTGTCTTGAACAGGCTTACCAGCAGGCGGATGAAGAGTTGCAAGCTCTCGAAAAGCAGGTGCAGGGCAGTATGGCGGAGCTGGATGCAATCAGTTCTGCTGATATCGGCGCTGAGGCTGCATTTAGTCAATCCGTTACTGCTTTTCGAACCTGGCGGGAGCAGCAATGCCGTTTTGTGATGGCCAGTTATGGTTCCGGTAGCGGGGCCGGTCAGGGGTATCTGGACTGTATGGAAGCTCTGACATCACAGCAGGTTGATCGCCTGAAAGAGTACGCAAATTAATGCCGGATCGGAGCTGCAACCTGGTATAAGATGGTCGGATGAAGTCGATTAATCTTAATTTATTGCGCACCTTGCAGGTATTGCTGGATGAATGCCATGTCAGCCGTACAGCCGAACATTTGTGCATTACCCAGTCGGCGGTCAGCCGCCAGCTTAATCAGTTGCGAGAGCTGTTTGGTGATCCCCTGTTGGTGAGGGACGGTAACCGCCTTTTGCCGACTCCTAAAGCACAGCAGCTCAAACAAAAGCTCGATGGCTTGCTGGCAGAGTGCCAGGAGTTGTTTGTCAGTGATGAATTTGAGCCGCAAAGCTGGGAAGGGCGAGTGGTGCTGTCTTCATCGGATTATGTGGCGCAATATATTCTGCCGGAGATTGTCGAGCGGGTTCAGCGCCAGGCACCGAACCTTAAGTTGGCGTATCAGTTGTGGTCGCCGGATCAGTTTTCCAGGTTGGCTGATCTCGATATTCAGCTGGTATCAACTATGTTGTCAAGTATCCCGCCGGGGGTGTGTGGCACTCAGATTGGCGCTGATTATCCGGTATGTGTGATGCGCCGCTCCCATCCTCTTGCGGAAAATGAAACCATGTCCGCCGTCGATTTCATCCGCTATGGTCATATGTCAGTATCCGGTGGCGGTGATAAGGACAGTTTTGTTGATAAAGAACTGGCAGAGCGTGGCCTGTCACGCCGGATCCAATTTTCAGTTCCTTTCTTTAGCTCCGCATTTCAGACAGTTTGCCGCACCGATATGCTGATGGTGATCCCGGAGCATATCGCATCGAACATGCAGCAGATGTTTCCTATCATTTATAAACCACTTCCTTTTAACGCTCCCGAGCACAGGTATTGGTTGTTGTGGCATCCGAGGTTCGACAGTGATCCCTCGCATCGCTGGTTGAGGGAGCTGGTACTGGCTGTGATGCAAAGTTCTATGTATTCCATCTCTATGATTTCAGATCATAACTGTGATGAGTTCTTTTGATTTCAGATTATAGCTTCTGGCTGATAACTTGGGTGTCAGCATAAAGGAGTAAAAGAATGACTTTCAGTATTTGGCTTTCGTTATTAATGATTTGTATCCTCGGTGCCATGTCTCCGGGGCCGAGTTTGGCTGTGGTTGCCAAACACAGTCTGGCTGGTGGTCGCCTGCATGGAGTGGTTACCTCATGGGCACATGCGATGGGCGTAGGATTCTATGCATTTCTGACTTTACTTGGCCTTGCCGTGGTACTTAAGCAGTCACCAACCCTGTTTACATTTATCACCTATGCCGGGGCGGCTTACCTTGCTTACCTTGGTGTGAATGCCTTACGTTCCAAAGGTGGTGTAGCGGCAAAGCTAGCAGCCGGGAAGCCAACCCGCTTACTTTTCGCCGCCCGTGATGGCTTGATGATTTCTTTGTTGAATCCGAAGCTGGCTTTGTTTTTCCTGGCACTGTTCAGTCAGTTTGTCGCTATGGGAACAGAGCTTTCCAGTCGGGCGGTGATTGTGGCGACCCCTTTGCTGGTGGACGGGCTTTGGTACACCCTGATTGCTTTTGTGCTCTCCAATCCTAAAGTGTTGGATAAACTGAAGCACAAAGCGCAGCTGATTGATCGCCTGTCCGGTGTGGTATTGATTCTGCTGGCGTTACGGGTAGTGGTGCAGGTGTAAACGAGTATATGAGTTAAAAGAAAAGAGGAGCAGGTTGCTCCTCTTTTCTTTTGTAAGATCATGCTTTTCGGCTTAGGTGCCTTTCTCGGTTTTCCTGCTTTTTCTCTGGGCTCTTCTTGAGCATGACATAGAGTGCGCCGTTGCCACCGTGCTGTCGCAGGGCTGAATGAAAGCACATTACATCACTGATTTGCTGTAACCAGGTAGAGACAAAGCTTTTCATCAGTGCTGGTGGATTAGAGCGTTCCCCTTTGCCGTGTACAATGATCACTGTGCGGATATCCATCCGCTGGCATTGTTTCAGGAACTTAAGGACTTCATCACGAGCTTCCTGCAGCGTTTTACGGTGCAGGTCAAGTCGGGCCTGGATTTCATACTTGCCCAGACGAAGTTTACGGAAAACCCCGTCCTGGACGCCATCGCGTTTGAACTCAACCATATCGTCGGGCTTTAACATGGTTGCGTAGTCGAGTGACAAATATTCAGGGTCGCCATCAGACAGTGTCTGAGCAGCAAGTCGTCGGGCGATATGAGCGTCAGTGACTTTTTGTTTCTGAACGGTTTCGACCTGATCTTGCTTGATTGGCGAGACATCGGACATCATCTCTCGGAAGAGATCGAGATCATCGTAATCTGACATGGTGGTTCGGAATCTGACTATGGTTTTTTGATTATACCAAGTTTCATTCCGGAGCGGAGAGCAAAAAGAAATCCAGGATCAACACCGACAATTGATCCTGGTGCAAGCTGTTATGTTTGCAAATGGCTCTAGTGAGGAGAAGGTGATGACAGGGCTTTGTATATAAAATACCCCGCAAAAAAAAGCATTAATCCCAGAGCTCCGAATATCACGATCATTGAAGACAGCCCAACGGCATTGCCAAATAAAAGATCCAGCCAAAATTCCATATGCAGTCCTTTTGTCGTGAGAGAGTGGTTACAAGATACGCAATGAAACAAAATTGTTACGATGATCTGGATCAATGGTAGGTGTGTTGTTTAACAATTGTGTTAAATGCCTGCGGCAGTGATCACTGAATTGTCAGTTTTTCCAGACAGTTGATGGTTTGATGAGCAAACGAATTTATATTATAAAAAAATCCTGTTTAGTACTTGCGTAATTTTTTCCGGCGAGTAACATAAGCGGCCTCAGCAGTACAGAGTGCTGTTAATAACGTCGGTGAATAGCGCAGTTTGGTAGCGCATCTGGTTTGGGACCAGAGGGTCGGGGGTTCGAATCCCTCTTCACCGACCACTATTTCAAGTGGCAGATTAGAATAGTTTGTTGCTTACAAGTCGGTGAATAGCGCAGTTT
>NZ_AMZO01000040.1 GCF_000331515.1 Photobacterium marinum | reverse complement strand
GTCGAAAGACTTGGGCTTTTTTACGTCTGGACATTTTTAATGTTCGTCCTACGGATGAATGAGTCCCGCCGGAGTGCCGGCCTAGCAGCTCCGCTACTTATTAAGCCGCCTCTTTCTGCGCGTACCGACAGAAATGCTGAGGATTTTGCGTTAATTACTCTCCATTCATTTTCCTTTTTCGTTTCTCTTATTTTCATCATTGCATACTGATCTTTGTTCTTATTGCTAGACTTATCAGTGATAGAACCCAGTGAAGGGATAAACAATGAAAAAGATATACTTAGCGGTGACTATGGGGATACTTGCTGGTTGTACCGTTGATCAGAGTTATTTTCCGGTAGAGATCATCTACGACTGCCAACAAGGACAGTATTTTGCGGTGACTTACCCGGCCGCGGAATCTGTGGAAATTACGTATCTTAATAAAACTAGAACACTGGAACGTCAGCGCTCGGCTTCAGGGGCTCAGTATCGTGATATAGAAGGAGTCACTTATTTGTACACTAAAGGTGATGAGGCCATGCTGGAGTGGGATGAGGTGCGGCTTGAAGGTTGTGCTGCCAGAGAATAAAAAAGGGTAGTTTGAAACTACCCTTGCCGCTAAAACCCGAAACCTAGGGTTGCGAAAATAACAGCTATGCCGAGATTGCTCACGGTCTCAACGTCTGCTCTGTCAGTGGTAGAGCTAAAAAGAGCAGGGCTGAAATTAGTTAAATGTGCAGAAATGATTTCAGTTGCTGAATGATGTTTTCTGCCTGTTCTTTGTCCTCCATCTCGGCGAACAGGCGTAGTAAAGGTTCTGTGCCGGAGAAGCGAGCCAGTGCCCAGCCGCCATTTTTGAAATACACTTTGGCACCATCGGCATAGCTGACTTTCTCGACCTCATAACCGAAATCAGGCAGTGCTTTCTGAACATAAATTTTGTCGTAAAGGCGCTGACGTTCTGTTGGTTTGAAGTTGCAGTCTCCTTCCGCTGTATAGGCGTAGCCATACTTGCTATAGATTTCATCCAGCATTTCAGAGAGCTTTTTACTGGTGACACTGATCATCTCCACCAGTAGGCTGGAGGCGAATACGCCGTCTTTCCCTTTAATATGACCTCGGATAGTCAGGCCACCTGAGCTTTCGCCACCGATCAGAGAGTCATCTGCTTCCATTTGGGCACTGACGTGCTTAAAGCCGACCGGGACTTCAAAGGATTTTTCTCCGTGTGCAGCCGCAATTTTATCAAGCAGGTGTGTGGTGGCGATGTTGCGAACAACTGAACCTTTCCAGCCTTTGTATTCCAGCAGATAGTAGTAGAGCAGCATCAGGACTTCATTTGGGTGAATGAAATTACCTTTTTCGTCGATGATGCCCAGGCGGTCGGCATCCCCATCGGTACCGATACCAATGTCGTAGCCCTCATGGGCGACCAGGTGTTTTAACCGGTAAAGGGTTGCTGCACTGGGGGACGGCATTAGTCCACCGAAAGCGGGGTTTTGGGTATCGTTGATCACATCGACATCACAGCGTCCGGTGATAAGTACCGTTTGCAGGGCATTTTTCGCAACGCCGAACATAGGGTCGATCAGGACTCGCAAATTTGCTCTTTTGATGGCCTCAACATCGATAAAGTTGATGATTGAGTCGACAAAATCATTCATCGGATTGATTTGCTCAATTAGCTGGTCGGTGACTGCATCTTCAAAATCAGCGACGTTGATATCGTCTGTGGTTAATGTCGTAATCTGCGTTTCTATTTTTTTGGTAATTTCTTCATTGGCATCACGCCCACCCTCAATGAAGATTTTAATCCCATTGTAGTCAGCCGGATTATGCGAGGCTGTGATACAGCCAGAATATGCGGTGCCTGTTTGTTTGGCCTTGAACATCACAATCGGTGTGGGTACATATTTGTCAATGAAGCTGACTCTGATGCCATTACCTGCCAGTACTTCTGAAAACCAGCTGGCGGCTTTGTCAGATAGGAAACGGCGGTCATAGCCGATCACAAAGCCCCTGTCTGTTACCTTCTCCTGAATCATGATGTTTGCTAGGGCTTGCGCGACCAGCTGTACATTGGCCTTGGTGAAGTCTTCACCGATCAGGGCTCGCCAACCTCCGGTTCCAAATTGAATCATAGCGGGACTCCTATTCTCTCTTTGTTGAATAACGAAATGACGGGGGGAACATCCCCCCAAAAAAAGCATTAACCCATGACAACGGTTATTGTGTTGACGGAACCTTCGGCCTGAGGTGTGATGGCCCCTTCAATGTCTTCACCATTTAAGCTGATTGATTTGACCCCCTTACTGACATGAACAGGGTTTTCCACTCTGATGTGGTAAGTTGCACCGCGCCATTCACGGGTTACTTCAAAGCCCGGCCAGTCTGTCGGGATACACGGATCAACAATCAGGCCATCGAAACTTAGTCGAACCCCTAGGATCCAGTTGGTTGCCGCGATATAAGCCCAGCCGGAGGAGCCTGTCAGCCAAGGGTGGTTGGCACGGCCATGATCCAGGTGATCCCGGCCCATAACAAATTGCACGTATGAATAAGGCTCCGCATGTCGGACTTCGATCATGTCGTTCTGGTTATACGGATTCAGGGCGTCGTAGAACTTCATGGCCTGATCGCCGCGACCTAGTTTGGCTTCGGCCACCCAGGCCCATGGGTTCGGGTGAGAGAAAATCGCCCCGTTTTCTTTTACGCCCTGATAGACGCGGGTGACAAAGCCGATATCGTCATTCGGGGTTGCGAATGATGGTGCGTTGAGATGCAGACCGTAAGGTGAGTAAAGGTACTGATCGACTGAATCCATAGCTTTGCGTCCGCGTTCCGGTGAAGCAGCACCGGAAACCACGGCCCAGGTATTTGATTCCAGATGAACTTTCCCTTCGGTTTGGATACTGGTACCGATCTTTTCGCCGTTCTTTGTTATGCCGCGAATGTACCAGTCGCCGTCCCACAGGTGCGTTTCACAGGCTTGTCTGACGCCTTCTGCCATGGTGGCGTACTTGTCGGCATCACTGTGCTTGCCGAGGAAGTTAGCGCAGTCGACAAACTCCTGCAGTGCCCAGTAGTGAAGGAATGACACCATGGCCGATTCACCGCCGCCCAGGTTCAGGCAGTCGTTCCAGTCGGCCCTAAGGCCTTTGCAGATCCCGGTTTGACCGACATGCCTGGCGGAGAAATCAAGGATACGGGTCATGTGTTCATAAACGGTGCCTTCACCGCCGTCAGCATAAGTAATGACTTCATCAAAGAAGCCGGTTTCACCAGTTTCCATGACATAACGGCAGATGGTCGGGACCAGCCAGAGGGCATCGTCAGAACAGGTATCTGCCAGGCCATGGATTTTGTCTTCATCGCTTGGTGTCGGTACCACTGTCGGTGACTTGGATGGTGCTACATCTTCCATTTCCGGATCGAACCAGTCAGGATCAAACAGGTGCAGGCCATAGCCTTCTTTTACCTGGCCGCGCAACAGATCAAGAATACGCTTTTTGGTCATCTGCGGATTAGTATGAGGGACGGCCATCGAGTCCTGGGCGGTATCCCTGTATCCCAGTCCGGTTCGGCCTCCGACTTCAATGAAGGAGGCAAAGCGGGACCAGACCACACAGGTTTCTGCCTGATACAGGGTCCAGGCATTGATCATGGTATCAAGACCCGGGTTTGGCGATTTCACGCGGAACTTATTACAACGTGTGTCCCAGTGCGCTTTGATTTCATTAAATGCGGCATCAACATTGGTGAAGTTCTGATACTTTTCACGTAAACGGGCACCTTCGTGCTTGCCAAGCCCAAGGATGAAGTTGAAACGGACTTCTTCACCCGGCTGGAGGGTGAGCTGTTTGTGTAACGCGCCGCACTGGTTATAGCAGGTCTGTACGTGGTTTGAGCAACGGCCTTTTTCAACGGCAATCGGATTGGCTTCATCACGGTATAGGCCGATGAAGGAAGCGCGCTGACCGTCATAGCTGTCAGGTTCGAAGCTGGATGCTAAGTAATAGAAACCTTCGTATTCGTTGGTGTTGTAATAGAGGTCGTAGAGGAGCACGCCATCATGATAAGAGGTGCCGGAGGAGTACAGGCTCATCTGATGGTTTTGGTTATCGGACTGAATATGGCTGAATGAAAACTCGACGAAAGAAAAAGCGGAGATAGTGCGTGGTGTATCACTGTCGTTTTTCAGCACAATATCCCAGATTTCGGCATCTTCACCTTTAGGGACAAACAGGGTTTTCTGAGCGGTGATGCCGTTGTACTCACATTTGAACTTTGAGTATGACAGGCCGTGACGTACTTCGTATTTGGCTTCATCTAGACTTTTGGCGACCGGTTGCCATGAAATGGACCAGTAATCCCCGCTGATATCATCGCGCAGATAGACATAGTGTCCGGGGCGGTCAAAAGTAGCATTAGGACGGAATTTAGTGATCCGATTATATTCCGGTGATTTGTAGAAGGAGTATCCTCCTGCATTGTGTGAAATTACGGTACAGAATTTTTCAGTGCCCAGGTAATTTGTCCATGGCGCAGGTACATCCGGTCGGGTGATGACGTATTCTCTGTTATCGTTATCAAAATAACCGTATTTCATTACTTTCAGTCCTTTTCTTATTAAATAGATTCAGCGCTGCTCGGTGCTTCACAGTGGCGGTAGTTGATGCCGGCTCTGTCCAGATAAGGCATCTGACCATGAAGCCGAGCCCTGAAGTCGTTCCAGTTTCTTTTTTCCGGGGGAGTCCAGCCCAGTTCGGCAATTGCCAGTAGGCGAGGATAGAGCATGAATTCCAGCCGGCTCTGACTGTTGACGAGCTCACACCACAGACCGCCCTGAATCCCCAGAACATGCTGGTGTGCCGGATCGTCGTTTTCGAGTGATGAGAATGGCCGGTAGTTGTAGACCTGTTCCAGCGGTAGCCTGCCAGCCCAGTCAACACCGGGTTCGTCAGCCGCATCGCTTTGGGCAAGGTCGAGATAGGTATGCTGTGCCGGTTGCAGAATGACATCGTGGCCTTTATCTGCGCAGACTTGTCCGGCTTCTTCGCTCAGCCAGGAGAATATAATGGCTTTAGTGCTCAGCTTGTCGCCTTTAGCTGCCTCTTCCCAGCCCATCATTCGTCTTCCTTTGGCCTGCAGGCACTCTTCAGCGAAACGCAGGATATGTCCCTGTAGCTCACTGTGTTCTCGGTAGCCGTATTGTTCCATCATTGCCTGGCAGGCTTGGCTGTCGGTCCACACGCCTTGCGGGACTTCGTCTCCGCCGATATGGATGTAGGGAGCAGGGAAAAGTTCGCAGACTTCTTCCAGTACCTTGGCTATAAAGGTGTAGGTGCCGGGCAGAGCCGGAGACAGGATATTATCCGGGTAGCCTTGAATACTGCGGTACTCGGAATGGTCATCCGGATCCACCAGCAGAGCTGGCAGGGATTTGATGGCAGCACGGCAATGTCCCGGAATATCTATCTCAGGAATAATGGTGATCCCGCGATCGCTGGCATAGGCAATCAGCTCCCGGATCTCCTGCTTGCTGTAGTAGCCACCATATTGTTGGCTGATGGTGGTGAACTGCGGTTTGAGCATTTCATTCGGGCCGCGCCAGGCACCGATTTCGGTCAGCTCAGGGAATGCGTCGATTTCAATCCGCCAGCCTTCGTCGTCAGTCAGGTGCCAGTGGAAGGTATTAAATTTATAACGGGCCAGCTGATCAAGCAGGTTTTTGAGCCGCTTGACCGGATGAAAATGTCGGGCACAGTCGAGCATCATGCCGCGGTGGGCATAATGAGGCTGATCCTGGATCTCCACCATAGGCAGGATATAAGCGGCATCGGCCTGATGCGACGGCATGGCCGGAATGAGTTGCAGTAGGGATGAGGAGGCATGAACAAAACCGGATGCAGAGCCGGCCTGAAGCCAGATGTGGTCAGGCTCAATCAGTAGATGATAAGCACCTTCAGCCATGTTTTCGTGGAGCTGGTAAGTGATATTCCCCTGCTCTTTAATCGGCAAATCTTCATGCAGCAGTTTATTCATTTCAGTCTGCAACCAGCGGGTACTGCCGACTGCAGCTTCCGGCGGAGTAGTAATTGCCGTGTGTTGGTTAAGCCTGAATTCACCCTGTAGCCGGGTTAATGAATCCGGTGCCGGGATCAAGCTCACTGCTTTGGCTGGCGGTAATGGTGATGAAACATGCTCTGTCGCCGGCTGATCCAAATCGATGGTGGTTATTTCAACCGGAATAGGATGGATCGGGGTATTGCCTGAAGATGTGTTGAGGAACGCATCAATAATGCTGTCATCGTGCAGGGTGAACGGCTTAGTGCCAATGTTGAACTCAGTATAAAAATGAGAATTTGGCGCAAGCGGCGATGCATTGTCCGGAGTCAGGATGCAATAGCTGCCCAGCTGGCTTAGTTTGCCGATGGACAAACTGTTAGCCGAGATCCAACGGGCAATCGTGAAATGGAGTGACCAGTTGTATAGCGGCTTATCGCTGAGGTTATGCAGGGTCAGGGCAAAGCGGGAAACCTGTTTGCTTTTGTCGATTACGGTGAGATCAAGACGGTAGCTCATCGTCACACCTCCGGAGGGAAAAGGTTGTGGTTGCCTGTTTGTGCCATGGCAATGGCACCATCCATCGCATCGCCCTGAGGCTCTGCCAGCTTTGCCTGTAGCGGCGGAGTCAACCATGGGCGGATACGTTCACCTATGCTGCCCATCAGGCAGATTTGTTCTGCTCCGCGCCGGATCAGAGCGGACAACCACATTTCTATATCGGCTGCGGTTTGTTTCAGCAGCTCAACAGCAAGGCTGTCTTCCTGCGCAGCATGGGCAAAAATAGCTGGTGAGAATTGACCGTAATCACAAGGTCGGGCGGTTTTGGACCAGGTGACAATCGCATCGACATCATGATTAAAATGAGCCATGACACGCTGTGCCAGCGGTGTGTGAGGGACGATTTCATCGACGCTGAGCAATACCTGCTGAATTAAGCGCAGCCCCATTATTGCACCGCTGCCTTGATCGGAGATCGGAAACTCCCGGCCTCCGATTACATGCTGACGGTTGTCTTTGAGCAGAATGCCGCATGATCCGGTACCTGCGATAAGGATTGCGCCTTCTTTTCCGCGCCAGGCTCCGAGGCAGGCTCCGTAGGCATCGGTATTCATAGTTATGGCAGCGTAAGGGTGAGGGAGCACCATAAAGTCATACCAGGCTTGTTTTTGTTCGGCACCAGCCAGAGCTAGCCCGACAGACATCTGGCTATAGTCGCCTTCGGTCAATTGGGCTTGAGCTGCCGCAGTTGCTATCGCATCTTGCACCGAAGCCATGGCAATTTGCCCGCCGAGCAGGATATTGGCACTGCCGGTTTTGGCTTCACCCAGAATATTGCCCTGAAGATTACAGATACGGGCGCGGCAGGATGTGCCACCGCCATCAACGCCAACATAGTATTTGATTGGGTTAGCCAAGGTGTCGCTCCTTAAACTGAGTGGTGATTGCAAGCAAGTACCAGCAGGCATGTGGGATCCACTGTTCTCCCCAGCGCCAGTTTTGCAAGATGTCGTCTTTCTGCCCGGTTGGGTTGAAGGCTATATCCTGTTCGTTTTCAAACCCGGAGGTGATGCCGTTGCAGATCCCGCCTCTGGCATTGAAGAAGCCCAGGTCCGGCAGGTAATCAGGATTGTTGTGGCCATGGCCGTCGAGCATGCACATATCAAACGGGTTCAGTCCCAGAATCCAGTCGGTCAGCTTTTGGGCATAGATCTTTAGTTGTACTTTGAGCTTGCTGTCGATAGCCAGGTTTTGCGCCATGCCGGCCATCGCTGCCAGCGAGGCGACTCGCGCATTCTCACCCTGCCACCAGTACCCGCTTTCGTTGTGGTGAGGAATAAAGAAGGCGCTGTGTTTCTCGCCTCCGACCGGGCGGATATACTGACGCGGGTAACCAAATGGATTGTTGACTTCGCCGGTGATGCTGAGCTCAAACCGCAGGGCATTGGTGATAACTGCCAGCGTTGCCTCGCGTTTGTTTTCATTATGTTCAATGGTCAGATATTGCATCAGGCTGATAGCCGGAAGCCCGGCTTCGGCGGCGTGGTAATACGGGCGACTGCCATCTGCGGTTGCAGACCAGAAGTGCTGCTGGTGGTTGTCTGATTGCTGCCTGGCTGCAAGGCGGCCAGCCCATTGCCGGGCTGCTTCCAGGTAGCGGTTGTCATGTGTTGCCCTGAACAGCTCAACTGCTGCCAACAGGGCACAATATTCGTCAAGAATATTTTCAGTACTGTCATCAAGGTACTGAGCGTTCATCTCTGTCAGATGCCAGTAGCCGGTTTCAGCGGCACAGAGGTAGCGTTGTGAACGGTTGTTGTCCTCCCAGCCCAGCGTGTTTGCCGCCTGGGTTTTGAGTAATCTTGCGGCACCGGCCAGGGCGGCGATAGCAACACCGCCGCCTTGACGGAATCCGGCTTGATAGTCAGTTGATTTGATGCCCTCCTGCGTTGAATATGAACATATCTCCCGTTGCCCCGTGGACTTACTCCACTTGTCGAACACTGTGACAAAAAAATAACCCTGCGGATGCTGCATCCGCAGTAAAAAGTCCGCGCCAAAAATAGCCTCTTCCATAAGGCGGACGCGGGTAAAATCAGCAATGGAATCTTCGTCTGCTAGTAACTCGAATGATTTGAGCATGTTCCAGACCACCATAGGGGTCTGCTGCGGATTCAGGTAGTTACTGAAAGACAGGTGACTGAGATACTTGCTGACATCACCGGAGGCGTCATACCAGCCTCCGTGGACATCGGCATGCTCCCGGCTACCCAGTAGTGGCGCATGTTTATCTACACGGTCAAAAATCCCGCCGCAGCGCTGGGATTTGAAATAGTGGAGGACATCGCTGAAAGTCCGACGCATCAGCAGCCCTTCTGCCACCACAAAAGGTGTCGATAAGGTATCGCCGACCCTGATCCGGTATTCACCGCATTCTGTCAGGTCGGTGAAATCAATTGAGCTGGTGTTGCCGGTATGCCATTGTGCGATTGTCCCGCAGGGCTTTACTGGCAGCTGCATTACGGATTGGTTGTCGTGGCAGCGAATGATTTCTGCGTGGCTGACAGGCAGTTCTGTTTCTCCCTGTAGGATGGCCTGCTTGGTGCCGAAACGTTCGTATCCGATATGGTTAGTTAACAGCTGCATTGTTCCTCCGTTTACTTCTCGTAGAGATAACAACGTACGAAGTGGTTATCTGATAATTGAGTGACTTCCGGTAAGCGATCCCGGCATTTATCGGTGGCGTGGGTACAGCGCCCGGCGAACGGACAGCCGAGGCTTTCCGGTGTCCATAGCGGAATTTCGCCTTTGTTGCCTTTGAGCTTTTCGTGGATGGACTTACTAGGATCCGGCACTGCCGAGACCAGTAACTGGGTGTACGGGTGCTGTGGCTCATGGATGATTTCTTCGGTATCGCCCCATTCCACCATGTGGCCGACGTACATGACGGCCAGATCTTCAGCGATGTAGCGGGCAGTGGCGATATCGTGAGTGATATACAGCAGTGCCATTTCACGTTCGAACTTCATCTCTTCCATCAAGTTCAGAACCCCGGCGCGGATCGATACATCCAGCATAGATGTCGGCTCATCAGCCAGGACCACTTCGGCACCAACGGCGATATTGCGGGCCAGATTGACGCGCTGGCGCTGGCCGCCCGACAACTGGTGGGGATATTTCGCAGCGGTCTCTTTGGGCGGGATCAGGCCGACCTGTTCAAGCAGGCTGTAGACCATTTCCTCTAGCTCTTTTTTATCGCCCTTCGACACCTTGTTGTGGATCAGCAGTGGGCGAGCGATGTGATGGAAAATGGTATGCGTCGGGTTCAGGGAGCCGAATGGGTCCTGCCACACCATCTGTACGCCCTGACGGTAGAGCATCATGTCTTTTTTCTTGGTGATATCCGCAATATCACGGCCGTAATACTCGATATGGCCCGATGTCGGCGGGTACATCTTGGCGATCATTTTGGCTGTGGTGGATTTACCTGAGCCGGATTCGCCGACTACAGACAGGCCGCGGCCTTTGTACATTTTGAACGACACATCATTGATAGCCCGCATCATTGGCTTTTTCAGCGAGTTGCTGTTGACCTGGAAATCTTTGATCAGGTTTTTGCCTTCGATAATCGGTTGTCCAACTGGCTTGCTCATATTGCCTCCTTAATTGTTTTAGTTATTAACTGCATTTGTTGAACAGGTGGCAGTTGGAAAAACGGCCCGGCTCCAACTGACGTAGTTGGGTCGGTTTGCAGAAACAGGTTTCATGGGCTTTGGTACAACGGGCCTGGAACCGACATCCCTGCGGGACTTCAAGCAGGTTCAGTGGGTTGCCGGGGATCCCTGTCAGGCGGGTTTTCGGCCCAGTTAGGGGCGGGAAGGAGTTACCCAGCCCTTCGGTATACGGGTGATACGGGCTTTCCAGGATTTGCTTCGACGGAGCTACTTCAACCAGTTCACCGGAATACATGATGCCGATGCGATCGGAGAACTCGACCATCAGTGACAGGTCATGGGTGATGAACAGGATGGAGAAACCGAATTCCTCTTTCAGGGCATAGATTTTTTGCAGGATTTCCCGCTGAACCACCACATCCAGCGCTGTGGTCGGTTCGTCCATGATGATCATCTTTGGGTTTAGCGCCAGGGCTATAGCGATCACCAGGCGCTGGCGCATACCACCGGAGAACTGGTGTGGGTAATCACGCAGGCGGCTTGGGTGGATATCAACGATTTCCAGCAGCCCTTTGGCACGATGGATTGCCTGTTCGCGTGTCATATTGGTATGACGCATAATGACATCGCAGAACTGTTCTTCCATGGTCAGAACCGGGTTTAGGGCATTCATGGCGCTCTGGAACACCATGGAGATTTCACTCCAGCGGAAGGCGGTCATCTGTGGCTCGGTGAACCTGAGAATATCGCCATGGCCGTCGAAGAAGACTTCACCGCCGGTAATGAATGCGGGTGGCTTGTGCAGGCGCATCAGTGAGAAGGCGACGGTAGATTTGCCGCAGCCCGATTCACCGGCTAGCCCAAAGATTTCACCTTTACCGATATCAAAGCTGACATTGTTTACTGCCCGGACATCACCGGCATCGGTAATGTAGTCAACACACAGATTGCGAATGGAGATTTGTGGACTGTTCATTATTTCTCTCCTCCTTCAAGGGCAGGCTGTGGCGTAACAACGGTTTTGGTTTGTTGTTGGTTCTGTTTTGCCAGGTTCTTCCAGCGACGCATGCCTTTGTGAGAGCGCAGTTGCGGGTTGGCGATTTCGTCGACGGCAAAGTTCAGCAGGGCCAGGCCGACAGCAATCAGGGTCAGAGCGATACATGGTGACAGCAGTTCCCACCAGGCGCCGACCAGCATGGATGAGGAGGTCTGGACGTTGTAGAGCATGACACCCCAGCTGATGCTGTTCGGATCACCCAGGCCAAGGAAGGACAGGGTGGCTTCTGTCATGATGGCGAGCATGACAGAACCTATGAAGCTGGCGCCGACGATGGAAATCAGGTTAGGCAGGATTTCGACCATGATGATGCGCCAGGAAGACTCGCCAAGTACCTCAGCGGCTTTGACAAATTCTTTTTCACGCAATGACAGGGTTTGCGCCCGGACGATCCTGGCACCCCAGGCCCAGGAGGTCATGCCGATAACAATGGCAATGGTGAGTGGCCCAGCCTGACCGATGAAGGCGGCAATAACGAAGAGCAGTGGCAACTGCGGAATAACCAGCATGATGTTCATTGCCGCCGACAGTATGTTGTCGACCCGGCCGCCGAAGTAACCGGAAGAAACCCCGATGACGGTTGCCAGGAAGCACACCATCAGACCGGCACCGAAGCCGACGGCCAGAGATGTGCGGGCACCGTAGACAACCTGTGACCAGACATCACGCCCCATTCGGGTAGTGCCCAAGGTATGTTCAGCTTTTTTCGACATCAGCATAGTACGGCGGTTATCTGCCAGGTTTTCGGCTACCCAGCCGTCGGGGTTGTGCTGAGCGGATTTCACTACCCAGGCCGGATATTCATGCGGGTTCCCGGTTCTTTTGTCCGGTGCGTGTTCAGTCAGTAGAGGAGCAAACAGGGCACCGAAGATGAAGATGGCGATGATGATCAGCCCGACTAACGCTTTGGTGTTGCCGCTGATAAGTTTGATGAATCCTTTCATTGTTATTTCCCTCCCTTACGTAGGCGAGGATCCAGTGCCACGATGAGGATGTCAGCCAAGAAGTTAAAGAACAGCATGAACATGGTCATAATCAGTAGCTGTCCTTGCAGTACCTGATAGTCTCGGGCGTTAATCGCATTGAGCAGAACGGTGCCAAGCCCTGGGTAGTTGAAGACCATTTCAATGATTAGCTGACCGCAGATGGCCATACCGATAGCCATTGAGAGTGCGGTGACACTCGGCAGCATGGCGTTACGGGCGGCGTATTTGAAAATCACCCGGTTCTCGTTCAGGCCCTTACCCTTGGCCATCGTGATGTAGTCTTCATTGAGCAGGTTGATCATGTTGTTACGCATGTTGATCAGGAAGCCGCCGATCTGAATGATGGTGGCACAGAACAGAGGCAGTACGGCGTGGTAACCAATGTCTTTATAGAAGTCCCAGCTGGTCCAGTCCGGGATTGTTCCTGCGGTATAGGCATAAGTGGAAGGGAACCACTGGGCACCGATAGCAAAGGTGTAAAGCACCAGCATGGCAACCACCACTGGCGGAACAGCCTGCACAACCATCATTCCCGGAGAAATGAAGGCATCATATTTGCTGCCGCGATACCAGGCGGCGAAGATACCTAGCAGGGAGCCGATGCAGAACGCCAGGATAACGGCCGTACCTGCCAGGAACAGTGACCAGCCGACCGCGTTCCCCAGTACTTCGTTAACGGTTTGCGGGAAGGTTTGGATGGAAATACCCAGCTCCCATGACAGGATCCCTTTCAGGTAAATAAAGTATTGCTCGTAGATTGGGCCATCAACAAAGCCCAGCAGTTCTTTCATTGCAGCGATACGTTCCGGGGTGACCTGTACTGCCGCGTTGGCAAACATCATGGTGACCGGATCGCCGGGCATAGCCCGCGGTATTATGAAGTTGATGGTTATTGCGACCAGGAGCGCAATAATGTAGAAACTCAAACGTCGTAGAAAAAATCCCATAACTCACACCTTAATCATCCAGTTGTTATGACCAGATTTAAGACACACCCTCCCCTGACCAGTGGCCATCATTTAAAAAGTGAAGGGAAGGTTGGAGAGGCGGTGCGCAACGGGCGCACCGCAAGTTAAGCAATGATTACGCTTTAGGTTTTAGATCAAGCACTTGTAGTAAGCGTTCTTGCGTGTTTGTGATAGGCATTGGACGGCCTTTCGCATTCTTCTCATTCCACCAACCGGTGAAGCGGGCAGTGTTGTACTGAGAAGTGTAAGCGCCAGACATCACAGGAATTGTTACCTGATTTTCTGCGATGATCTTCTGGATATTGTGAGCAATGTCCTTCTGCTCATCGCGGTCTGCTGTCTTATAGAAACCATCCAGCAGTTTGTCCAGTTTCTCGTTCTTCCACCAGTGAAGGGCAAAGCGAGGCATACCGTCGCTCATCTGTAGGCGGGAGTGGTAGCCGCTGTCCCAATATGTATACGGGTCTGCACCGTGGAAGTAGTTAGTGTAGGCAACATCATAAGTTGCATCCAGGAAAGCCTGGTTGTAGACAGAGAAGTCCGGTGTGCTGGCTTTGGCTTTGATGCCGACGTCTGCCAGCATTTCCACACTCAGCTGTACTGTGTTGTTGAAGTCTGTCCAGCCGTTAGGTGACTGAATCGTCAGGTTGATTTGCTTGCCGCTTGGTGTTTCAACAAAACCATCACCATCGATATCTTTAAAGCCAGCTTTTTTTAGCATAGCTTTGGATTTCTTGGTGTTGTAAGTCATGTATGGTTTGTACTTGTTGTAAATCTTGTCGTCAGACCATGTGGCAAATGCCTGACCCAGACCGGATGCGTAGTCGTTGATAACACCGCCGCCATAGAAAGCAATGTCGATGATAGTCTGGCGGTCGATAGCCATTGAGAAGGCACGGCGGAAGTCGATGTTGTTAATAGCTTCGTTGTTGCCTTTGTTTGGCGTTTTGTAGTTCAGCATGAATGCCTGGGTACCGCCGGCAGGGTACCAGTATTTGTTGTGAGGGCTGGCGGCAGCGTAGGTGCTGTCTACATCCGGAATGAATGAGTAGGTCCAGTCGAACTGGCCACTTAGCGCCTGGCCAAGGAACTGGTCGTTACCGGCTACCTGAGGCATGCGCAGACAGTCGACTTCCAGGTTGGCATTATCCCAGTAGTGAGGGTTGCGGCACTGGGTGTAAAGTTGCGGGGTAAAGGTTTGGATTTCAGTGAACGGACCTGTACCGACAGGGTTTTCATTGGTGAAGCGTGTTGGGTCTTTGACTTTGCTCCATACGTGCTTGGGCACAACAGAAACTTCGGAAATCAGATACGGAACATTCGAGTTTGCCTCAGTCAGTGAGAAGAGGACCTTGTTGCCGACGGCCTTCACTGCTTTCAGGCGGGCATTGATACCGGTACGATCTAGCTCAGGATGCTTTTTCAGCAGCTGATAGGTGAACTCAACATCTTTAGCAGTAAACGGTTTGCCGTCAGACCATTTTACGCCGTCGCGGATTTCAAAGGTCACCTGCATCAGGTCGTCAGACATGAAATAGTCTTTAGCCAGACGCATTACCGGTTCGTTGCCTTTCAGTTCATTGAAGACAACCAGAGGTTCATAAATGAAGTCCTGAGCCGTATCTAACTGAGTTTGCAGATACGGGTTAAAGTTACGAACAAAGGTAGGGTAGAACTTAGATACCATAGTCAGTTCGGATTGTTCAGCAGCTGACGCCATGGGGGCTGTCATCATAGTTGTTGCTGCAGCAATCACTGCGAGTGCTAACGTGGTTTTCTTTTTGGCAAGCATAGCTGTTCCTTACTCTTGCTTATTAGTTTCACTTATGGAAATTGATGTCCCCCGCAGGGGCCCTTTGAACCTGCTTCAACAGAGGTTTTAAATGGCTCTTATCGAATGGCCTTGCAGGCTTAAGGTGACCTAAGGAAACTCTGTATTGGCCAGAGCGTCAATCGGACTTCCCGTTAAAAACGTCAAAATGTCACTAACGGTTGTCAATATCGTTAAACTCGTTTTCTCAAAACGCTATTGATGAAATTGAAATTGCTTATGAGCTCACATTTATCTATCTCAGTTGCATCAAGCAGGTTGGTAGTTACTATCTTTTCTGGCCTCGTTAATAAAGGCTTTATAAGTTCCATTTTCCTAGTGTGATGTAAGGCATTACTGCTAGTTGAGTTAATTCCCAACGGAAAATTTGCATCCTTGATTTGTTGTGAGTCGGTTCTCATATACAGAATCTTTTTGTCACCAAGGGGCGTCTGAGCGGCAAATTTGGCTAAAAATGCAGCTATTTTTTTTTGTCGGGATGCCTAAAAAGGGGATTTTTCCGTAGTTGAATTCTGAAATTCACTCATTGAAAAAAGTGATGTAATTCGAAATTGTTGGCAGTTTTATGGCGTAAAAGAGCACTTTTATTCTCATCTCAGAAAGATGCGGAAGAGACTCTGGCTGAGCCACCATGATGCAGATAAAGGCCCGGGTAAAACGGGCCAGTGCTAAAGATATTAATGGTTGGGTGGTAATTAATGGTTGAGCAGATGCTGGAGGCGATCTTTCATGCTCTCAATTTCCCGGCGCTGCGGAGTCGGGGCCTGACAGCGTTCGAGAACAAAGTCGATGGTGCTCAGTACTGTACGCCAGCGAGGTGATTTAGGCAGAGTTTCCAGATGGAGGTATTTATCTAGGGTTCGGGTCTGAAGCGTACTGCGATCGAGGTATACCCGCCACAGGCCGCTTTCTTCTGCCAGATCAAACTTACTTTTGGCCGTGGTGGCTTCCCAGTGCGTCAGGGTGGCTTTCATCACATCGACAAGCAAGTTACGAAGAGAGTCTGTCTTGCTTTCTGTGTTGTTCAGTTTGTCGGCTAGACGGGTAAATTCGCCGCCCAGTTCCCTTAGCTGTTGAAGATTTTCCCTGTTTCCATCAAAGGCGAAGCCAGACAGTACTTCAACGGCATCTTCCAATACCTGAACCCGTTGCTGGGTTGCTGCCCCAGCGTTATCAAAAATCAGCATTCGTGCGAGGCCTGCGCCATCCGGCAGGTTAATTACATCAGTTTCCAGCGGTATCAGAGCTTCACCGATGTGATACAGCAGACTACCGTTGAAGTGATGGCTGGTGGTGATGTCTGCAGGAAGGTGAGTGGCAAGAATATCCTCAATCTTATGTCGTTCAAGTACTTCCGGTGCGCGCTGAAACAGTTTTCCTGCCGTGGTATTGGCATAGCGGATACGACCGTCTTCCTGAACACAGATAATCCCTTCTGAACTCGATTCCAGCAGCCCTAACAGGCGGCTCTGGGTTTCTAGCAGTCCGGCTTCAATTTGTTCTCTGTGCTTGATTTCCTGCTCCAGCTCCTGATTTTTTTGATGCCGGAATTCGGCTTTCCCTGCCTGAATATGGGCGCGGATCCTGGCTGTTAGTTCTTCTTTATTGAAAGGTTTGGTCAGGTAGTCATTGGCTCCGTATTCAAATCCTTTAACCCGGTCCTGAACCTGCCCCAGAGCCGATAGCATGATGATTGGCAGTGACAGAGGTGTATGTTCTTTACGAAGCTGCTGGCAGACTTCATAGCCGTTCATGCCTGGCATCATTATATCAAGCAACAACAGAGCAGGTTGCTCGCTTTCCAGTAACTCCAGTGCCTGTGGGCCGTTTTCAGCAGTGATTACCCGATAGCCTTCAAGCCTGAGGTAATTGGTCAGAACCTGAAGATTGACCGGCTCGTCATCGACAATCAACAGCAAATCGCCATCAGCATTTTCCGGCAAATCCGCATCGTCGAAATGGGTATTTTCCGATGAAGGAGCCTGGAAGTGTGAGCTGGTGAGTGGCTGCTGCATCTCTGTGATGTCTTCTTCTGATGCTAGATTCAGAGTGAAACTGAAGGTGGTACCGACCATTGGTTGGCTGCTGACGTAGAGTCGCCCTTCCATCAGCTCAATTAGCTGACGACTAATAGAAAGCCCGAGGCCGGCACCTTGTCGGTAACTGCTGCAGTTGGTGTTGGCCTGGATGAGTGGTTCAAAAATATGCTCCAGTTGTTCAGGTGCAATGCCCTGCCCGGTATCCACGACCTGGATACGAAGCTGGTTTTCGAGCCGGGTTGCCGACAGGATTATTTTCCCCTCAGAGGTGTATTTGATGGCATTGCCGACTAGGTTATACAGCACCTGCTCCAGGCGCTGTTCGTCGCCGAGCACCAGTGGAAGGTCATCAGGGATCTGATTGATGATCCTGACTGGTTTGCCGCCAAGCAGATGTGTGGAAAGCTCCAGCACCAGCCGTACTGCTGACGCCAGGTCTACCGGTTGTTTGCTGATGTCGAGATCGCCATAGCGCATTTTGTGGTAGTCGAGCAGATCATCAACCAGGTTAGTCAGGCGCTGGCCGCTGTTGATTAGCATTTCCAACTGGCGTCGCTGGTTGCGCTGGATCGGACCGTTTGCTCCGGCCAGCAGGGATTCGGCTATACCGACCATGCCATGCAGCGGGGTGCGAAGTTCATGCGAGGTGGTTGCCAAAAATTCATCTTTGAGTTTGTCGGTGGTCTGCAACTCATCATTCTGCTGCCGGATTACCTGAAGGCTCTGTTCCAGTTCATTGTTCTGCTGGCGAATTAATGCCATTTTCTCACGCACTGAGCGTTGCATCCGGGCAAAGCTGGTGGCAAGGCGACCTAGTTCGTCGCCGCGCTCTGTTCCCTCTATTTTCTGATCCATATCACCGGCACACACCCGCTCGGCAGCCCAGGTTAGGCGGAGCAGGGGAGCAGTGATGGAATTTGATAGCCAGTGCGATGCGATGATCACCAGCACAATGGCTGTCACCATGGCGATCCCGAACAGCTTTTCTAATTGGCGGATGCGGGCAAAGGCTTCCTCTTCCGGTAATTCGATTACCAATGCCCAGTGATTGCCGAACACATCTATTGGCGCAAAGGCACTCAGTACAGGGATTTGCTGGAAGTTGAGCAGGCTCCCGACCCCGCTGATACCAGATAGAGCGTTTTCGATACTCGGGCTGGTGAGATTATCCGGCAGTGATTGTGAGCCAGACAGTCGTGACTGATGATCGCTGCCGATCAGCAGGGTGTGGACGTAGGTACTGCTGCCGCCGGCATCGGTGATAAGTTTGCTGATGGTGTCATTACGCAGCTGAAAGAATACATAACTGTGGAGATATCCCTGGCGGATAACAGGTGCGGCAAACCAAGCTGTGTAGCTTTGGCTGAGCTGATCGAGGCTGAAGTCAGTAAAGGCAACAGGGACATGCTCCGGTTCAATTTGCTGTTGGCTGGTTTGTGCTTTGATTGCGGCGAACGTCCGGCGCAACGCCGGAAGCGGTGTGTTCTCGTCTTGCAGGTTATAGCTGAATTTATTCGGGCTGAAAGTGGAATAAACGACGTTGCCTTCGATATCGACCAACAGAATGTCACTGAAATCAGAGCGTTTTAGGTATTCCTCATATGCCCAGTTATAGCGTTTATAAATCAGGCGGTAGCGTTCGTGACCAAGGTAATGGCTGCTGTCACTGCCGTTTTCGTGTTTAGTGGTCAGGGTTTCAGTGAAGTAATGGTCGCGTTCTTGCCCTCGTGTCAGATAACGGATATCTCCCAGCTGATTGTAGGCACCAACCAGACCGTAAAATCGTCCTCCGCTGGCGTTAGCCAGTTCTGAGCGGGCAAAGCTCTGTACTTCAGATGTTCTGGCTGCAAAAAAGGTATTGAGCTGTTTCTGCTTGTTTTCAAGCAGTGAAGCCAGGTGGTTGGTGCTCTGCTCGGCCAGATCATTGGTATGGGAGTTTAAGAAGAAAAGGGCCGAGAATGTCAGCGGGGTAATGCTGAGAACAAGAAAAGCGAGCATAAGGGTATGCTGGAGACGTTTAAAACGGGTGGTATTCTGCATTCCTGTGCCTGAAATTAACCGACTTGAAACGAAATATGATGTCTACTGCCAGTTTTTCCGCATCGCAACCTGATGCCCACCAACAGTGATTGTTTAATTTATTCTTTAAAAGCAAATATATAGATGGCTGTTGGTGGTGCAGCTGGCACCGCAGCAATCAGTTATACTGAGTTTTTTTTTGTGTTCAAGTAAGTATGCCGGGAAGCGTGTGGCGAACCACAATATTGACGGAATTGACGAAGAATTGGGCTGAAAATAGCTCGATTGAGAGCTTTTCTGTTCGCTGATAAGTTAAGGGCCAAGCAGTGGCTCAGCCCTTGAGGTTTATTTTTTTGCAACGTAAATATTGAATTTGTTAGTACTGGCGGCAATCTCACAACAGCCCAGGCTGTCTTCAATCAGCGGCGGGTAACGCAGGAAGCTGTTGGCAACAATGATAAGCTGGCCATCCGTATTGAGGTAATTCGGAGCCTGAGCGATAAAGTCCTCAGTTGCCGCATAGAAAGTTTTCAGGCCGGCATGGAATGGCGGGTTACTGATCAGGAAGTCATAAGTCCCTTCCAGAGCTTTGTAGACGTCTGTTGCCGTAAAGCTTGCTTCAAGGTTATTTACTTTGAAGGTTTCGCGGGCAGATTCAATCGCCAGGGCGCTGATATCACACAGCTCAAGCTCAATGGCCGGGTTATTTGTTTTCATTACCGCACCGATAACACCTGCACCGCAACCGAAATCAAGCACACGACCATGCAGAGACGGCAGGCTTTCCAGCAGCAGTTCCGAACCCTTATCGAATTCACCATGGCTGAACACACCTGGTAGCGAACGGATAGTCAGCTCAGTGCCGGCAACCGTAATCGGGTAGCTCTTGAACCAGCTGGTGATATCGAAGGTTGGTGCCTGCTGTTCACAACGACCCCAGTAAAAGCTGCATCGGCGTGCTGAGTCATATTTGGTGATTTTGCCGTAGGCCTGGAACATCTTTTCGGCACTACGAACACCACTGCGATTTTCACCGACGATACAAATTTCTGTTTCCGGGCCGAATTTGGCCAGCGTCATAGCCAGCAAGTATTCGGCTTCTGCTTTTGCCTTCGGCCAGTAAAGCAGGATCATATCAATGTCGATATCAGCGGTCAGCTCTGCCCCGAAATGAGACTGGATCTGGCTGTGGCGGCTCATGTTGCAGTGGTAGCCATAGTTGGTCGTAAAGACTGCCACAGACTGGGCAACCTGAGTCAGCTCAAGTGGGTAAGAATCAGATAGTTCACCGATGACGAGTACTTTACGGTTTTCAAAAAACTCAAGCTGGCGGGCAACAACCTGGCTTGCTGCTGTGTAGGACATAAGGGCCTCAGATTTGCTTTACATGGAGTAAGGGCGCGAATTGTTCCATAAATTAGCGGGTATGAAAAGGTGAACAAAGCCGCACCGGGCGGCTTTGTTTCTTGCAGCTGGTTAACTCTGATCCTGGTTATCCAGAAAGTCTTTGAATTCGACTTCGTAGAGCTTGAACAGTACCAGAGTGACGGCAAAAATGATCGGGCCGTAGATCAGACCAATCAGGCCAAACAGATGCAGGCCGCCGAGAATTGAGAAGAAGATCAGCAGGGTATTCATACCTGAATTGCCCTGCATCAGCAGCGGGCGCAGCAGGTTGTCGATAGAACCCACGACAATCACGCCCCAGCCAGCCAGGAACAACGCCCATTCCCACTGATGGCTCAACAGCAGATAAATTGCTGCTGGCAACCAGATCAGAGCGGTTCCGACAACCGGAATGAAGGAGGCAAAAGCCATCATTGATCCCCAGAACAGGCCTGGGAAACCGGCCAGCCACATTGCAAAACCGCCGGCGACGCCCTGTGCCAGTGCTGTCAGGAATGAGCCGAGTACCGCAGATTTGGCTACTTGTTCGACTTCCGTCAGCAGAGCATCTTCCTGGCTACGGGAAAGCGGAACGACATGACGCAGTGCTTTAACCATTTTCTTGTGGTCCCGAAGGAGGAAGAAAAGGACAAACAGCATTAGCAGGAAACTGATCACAAAGTTGGTGGCATCACCGAGGATTTTTGCGCTGACATTGAGCAGCTGGGTGCCGAATTTGGAGGCCGCAGACGCTATTTTCTGAATAATCGCATGAGCATCAAGGGGCTCGAACGGGGAATACTTGTCTATCAATGCCAGCGCCTTAACGGCGTAAGGATGTGAAAGTACTTCTTTAGCACCACCGGAGCTCAGCCATTCATAGCTGTCTCGTGAGAACATGGTCCCCTGATGGACAATAGAGCTGAATACAATCAGCAGCGGGATCACAATGATAAAGGTCAGCAGGAGACAGGAAAGCAATGCTGATAGGTTAGGCTTGTTCGTCAGTTTACGCTCTACTTTGGAGTGTAGCGGGTAGTAAAGCAGAGAAATAATAAACGCCATGACGATTGGGCCGAGGTACGGCTCAATCAGGCGGTAGCTGGCATAGGCGGCCAGCGCCAGGGCCGCAATCAGCATCCAGTGGCGAGGTTCGGCTTGAAAACGTTTAGGCACCGTTTGTTATCCTTGCTGTTTGTTAATTCTAACGGGGGTTATAATTGCATCCGGTTGGCTAAGTAGCAATCTTTTATAAATCAATTGTTTTGAATGAGGTTCACATCAAATGGGATGCTGTGACTGCGGTTGTGAAACCAAGAAAAAACGGCGGGTGCCGCTGGCTGTGTGGATTCTGCTGGCGCTGGGGGCTCTGGCTGTTTTTTTCTGGCAGTAACAACTGGAAAAAACAGATAATAAAAACGCCACTATCTGAGTGGCGTTTTTGGTGTTAACTATTTGGCTTTAATAGCAGCAAAGCCGTTTATAGCGTGGCTTCCTGAGCCAGTGCTGCGAAGGCAAATTCAGCTGCTTCCAGCGTTGCTTCAATCTCTTTGTCACCGTGCGCCAAAGAAGTAAAGCAGGCTTCGAAAGCAGAAGGAGCAAGGTAAACGCCTTTTTCCAGCATCAGGTTAAAGAAGCGCTTGAAGCGTTCAACATCGCATTTCGCTACATCGTCGTAGCAGTTCACACTGTCCTGATCGGTAAAGAAGAAACCGAACATCGCACCAACCTGATTGGTCTTCAGTGGAATACCGTATTTATCAGCCAAGCGCTGGAAGCCGTCTGCCAGAGCTTTAGTGGTATTGGCCAGGCGTTTCTCGTTGCCTTCTTCGGTCAGTACTGTCAGGCAGGCATGGCCGGCAGCCATTGCTACAGGGTTACCTGAAAGTGTTCCCGCCTGGTATACAGGACCGGTTGGAGCTACGTACTCCATTACGTCACGACGGCCACCGAATGCACCGACTGGCATACCGCCGCCAATTACTTTACCTAGCGTGGTCAGGTCAGGTTTGATGTTGTAGTAACCCTGAGCGCCACCTTCAGATACGCGGAAGCCAGTCATTACTTCATCCAGGATCAGCAGGGCACCAAACTCGTCACAGATTTCGCGCAGGCCTTCCAGGAAGCCCGGTACCGGCGGGATACAGTTCATGTTACCGGCTACCGGCTCAACAATGATACAGGCGATCTCTTCCGGGTGGTTGGTAAAGGTTTCGCGAACTGAATCCAGGTTGTTGTAGGTGCATGTCAGGGTGTGCTTGGCAAAATCTTCAGGCACGCCCGGCGAGCTTGGCTGACCCAGAGTCAGGGCTCCGGAACCTGCTTTAACCAGCAGGCAGTCTGCGTGACCGTGGTAACAGCCTTCGAACTTGATGATTTTGTCGCGGTTAGTGAAACCACGAGCCAGACGGATCGCACTCATGGTTGCTTCTGTACCAGAGCTTACCATGCGAACCATTTCCATTGACGGAACCAGTTTAGAAACCAGTTCAGCCATAGTCACTTCCATCTCGGTTGGTGCACCGAAGCTCAGGCCGCGTTGAGCCGCTTCGATCACTGCATCACGAATAGCGACATGGTTGTGACCCAGAATCATCGGACCCCAAGAGCCAACATAATCGATATATGCTTTACCATCAGCATCAAAGATGTAAGCGCCGTCAGCTCGCTCAATAAACAGCGGGCTGCCGCCAACTCCGGCAAATGCGCGAACCGGTGAGTTAACACCGCCAGGGATCTTTTCTTGTGCTTTAGCAAATAAATCGGCTGATTTGCTCATTGTATTGTCCTGTTTTCAAATAAAGTCTGATTTGAATTGCCCGCATTGTACCTAAATTACCGGGAATTTGGCGAGCGAATTGACCAAGTATGCTTTTGGTGGCTTATTGTGATGTTGAGCATGGATGGAAAGCTAGTTTGCAACATTGGCTATGTAAAAATATCCATGTCTCGGATAACCTACGGTCAGACGAGCTTCGTCCTTCTCCGCGCTTCCTCCGGCGCATCCCAACATATTACGGCGTAATAATGACAGATAACATTCAAGGCACTCCTGCGCCTGAACGTCTGCAACCTAGTGGATTAGTTCGGCGTTTTCTTTCTCGTGACAAAACACCGGTCTCGGTGTTGTTTCTCTCTGCGTTGGTAGGCCTTCTGGCCGGTCTTATCTCTACATTATTTGAAATTGCAGTTCATTGGGTTTCTGAACAGCGAACCGAGTGGCTGCGTGATGTGATCAGCAGTGTTTTGCCTTTGTGGCTGGCAGCTTTTCTGATTAGTGCTTTGCTGGCTTTCATCGGTTATTACCTAGTTCACCGTTTTGCTCCTGATGCTGCAGGCTCAGGGATCCCGGAAATTGAAGGTGCGATGGATGACATCCGTCCGGTTCGCTGGTGGCGGGTGCTACCGGTGAAGTTTATCGGTGGTCTCGGTGCACTGGGTTCCGGGATGGTACTTGGTCGGGAGGGCCCTTCGGTTCAGATGGGCGGTAATATCGGCCGAATGGTATCGGATATGTTCCGTCTTAAAGATAAAGAAGCAAGGCATGCCCTTTTAGCGTCCGGTGCGGCCGGCGGCCTGGCTGCTGCGTTTAATGCGCCTCTTGCCGGTATCATGTTTGTCGTCGAGGAGATGCGCCCGCAGTTTCGTTACAGCCTTATCTCCATCAAATGTGTACTGATTTCTGCCATTCTGGCCGATATCGTGTTCCGCAGTATTCAAGGTCAGCATGCAGTGATCTCCATGCCGCAGTATGATGCGCCGGTATTGAAGTCCTTGTGGCTGTTCTTGCTGCTGGGGATGTTTTTCGGTGTCTTTGGGGTGATCTTTAATCGCCTGGTGACGA
This sequence comes from Photobacterium marinum, assembly GCF_000331515.1. GTDB lineage: Bacteria > Pseudomonadota > Gammaproteobacteria > Enterobacterales > Vibrionaceae > Photobacterium > Photobacterium marinum. The sequence continues at coordinate 44,852 of NZ_AMZO01000040.1, read as the reverse complement.
TGGCACAGGATCTGTTTGGCCGGATCCACCGTAACGAACGTCGTCGCTATGTGCTAACCGGTACCTTGCTGGGCGGCTGTTTTGGTTTGTTGCTGTTGTATCTTCCAGAATTGACAGGTGGCGGTATTGCCCTGATCCCGAGTGCGACCCACGGTGATTACAGCATCAATATGTTGTTTATCTTATTCCTTGCCCGAGTGGCGACAACCCTGCTTTGTTTTGGCTCCGGTGCGCCGGGCGGTATTTTTGCGCCTATGCTGGCGCTGGGTACCTTGTTCGGTACCTTCTTCGGCTCCGTTGCGCAGCTGTTTTTCCCTGATTTAGGGATTGAGCCGGGTATGTTTGCGATTGCCGGTATGGGGGCGTTGTTTGCTGCAACTGTAAGGGCTCCGATCACTGGCATCTTGCTGGTTATTGAAATGACTAACAATTATCACCTGATCTTGCCGTTGATCATCACCACACTGGGTGCAACCATGCTGGCTCAGGTACTGGGCGGGCAGCCAATTTACTCTCAGCTCTTGCGTCGTACGATGGAAAAGGAAAAAATAGCGCAAAGAAAACAGTCTGAATTGGCTAATACTTGAACAAGTTAGTCGGGTATTAGATAATCAGCCCAATTAACGGAAGTTGTGAGAGGTTTTTAATGAGCGATGCCAACGTACCGCTGAATTTTTCTGATGTGGCAGCGAATAAAGTAAAAGCGCTAATCGCCGAGGAAGAAAACCCGAATCTGAAGCTGCGCGTTTATATCACCGGCGGTGGTTGCAGTGGTTTCCAGTATGGTTTTACTTTTGATGAAAAAGTGAATGAGGGTGATACAACCATCGAAAAGAGTGGTGTAACCCTGGTTGTTGACCCTATGAGCCTGCAGTACCTGATTGGCGGTACCGTTGATTATACTGAAGGTCTGGAAGGTTCACGTTTCTTCGTAAACAACCCTAACGCTACAACAACTTGTGGTTGCGGTGCATCATTCAGCGTATAACAAGCACTGAATGCGTTTTTCTTAAAACGTAACAACAGATAAAAGAAAGCCGTCACATCGTGACGGCTTTTTTGTGTCCAGTCGTTTTTGGTGATTGCCTGATAAGTTAGCTGCGGTTGATCAGCAGCGGGCTGTTATCGGCAATCAGTTGGCTGAACTGCGACAACTGCTTCAGGCGTTCAACGGCGTATTTCTTAAACTTCGTTTTTTCGGTACCCTTGAGTGATTTTGCTTGTGGCAGCTTCACTGTACGTGGGTTCTTGTGTACGCCGTTAACCAGGAACTCATAATGCAGGTGCGGACCGGTAACGCGACCTGTGCCGCCCAGCGTACCTACCGTCTGGCCCTGCTTCACTCTTTCACCGGTTTTGACCAGGCGTTTGGTCATATGCAGGTACTTGGTGATATAGGTTGAGCTGTGACGGATAAAGACATAGTTACCGTTAAACTTGTTGTAGCTTGACTTCATGACAATACCGTCACCGGCCGCCCAGATTGGTGTGCCTACCGGGGCAACATAGTCGGTACCACGGTGTGGCCTGACGCGACCAGTAACTGGGTGCAAGCGACGCGGGTTGAAGTTTGAACTTACATAGCGGAAGTTGATCGGTGAGCGCAGGAAGGCTTTACGCATTGCACGTCCTTCCTGATCATAATACTTACCGTCTTCGCTGCGAACGGCAGTAAAGGTTTCTCCCATATTGGTGAAGGTAGCGGCGATGATATTGCCACGGCCAATAGGCTCACCTTCAACAAAGTTTTCTTCAAACAGAACAGAGAAAGTATCGCCAGCACGGATATCCAGTGCAAAGTCGATATCCCAGCCGAAGATCCCGGCAATTTCCATGATTTGGTTGGCAGTCAGGCCAGCTTTGTCACCGGCATTCCAGAAGCTGGAGGTGATCACTGCTTGGGCAAAGTTAAGCTGGGTATCAACATTTTTGGTTTCTTTGCGGGAATGGTAGTTGTCACCTGTGCGGGTAACGACCAGGGTGTCTGTGGCGTTTTGTGGCTGGATCAGCTGGATAAGTTCATTATTCGGGTCAAAGCCGAATTTTAGAACATCGCCGGGGCGAAGGCTGGTCAGGGTTTTGGTGCCTTCATCGGCATTAACTAGGCGATAAAGCGTGCCGGGTGACAGACCGACCTTATCGAATACCACTGCGAGGCTTTCTCCCGACTTGATCGTGTGCTCTTTCCAGCGCAGTTGTGCGTATTGAAGCTTTTCGTCTTTTTCCAGCGGCCGGAACTGGTGTTCATCGAGGTTCATGTCGAGCGGATAGGCTTTGCCTATTTCGAATTTTCGCTCAGGATGAGCTTGCTTGTCGCCAGATCCCGGAATAAGGAGCAGAAGCACCACAAAGGCACTGATTAGCGAGATGAGTATTTGGTGCACTCGTGGCAACCGAACAAGTTTCGATACTAGCATTAACTGGATTTTTTTCACAAAAGGGAAAAATAAGACAGTGCCTAGTCTAACTGGTTTCAAAAAACATCGCTATTCAAGTAAGATGTTCGATTATTACTTTTTTGCCTATTCTGTGGGAGAGAACAAGAATGGCCAGCATTGAACAAGCTTTAGCTGAAATTAAGCGTGGCGTCGATGAGCTGATTCCTGAAGATGAGCTGATTGCCAAGCTGAAAGAAAATCGTCCACTGCGTATTAAACTGGGTGCAGATCCAACAGCTCCAGATATCCACCTGGGTCACACTGTGATTCTGAACAAACTGCGCACTTTCCAAGAACTGGGCCACGAAGTCACTTTCCTTATCGGTGATTTTACTGCCATGGTCGGTGACCCGACTGGTAAAAACACCACTCGTCCGCCGCTGACTCGTGAACAGGTTGTGGAAAACGCCAAGTCTTACACCGATCAGGTGTTCAAGATCCTGGATCCTGAGAAGACTAAGATTGTATTTAACTCCAGTTGGCTGTCAGAGCTGGGCGCGGAAGGAATGATTCGCCTGGCTGCGAACCAGACTGTTGCTCGTATGCTGGAACGTGACGACTTCAAGAAGCGTTACAACGAAGGTCGTCCAATCGCGATCCATGAATTTATGTACCCGCTGCTTCAGGGCTATGACTCTGTGGCAATGGAAACTGATGTTGAGCTGGGTGGTACAGATCAGAAGTTCAACCTGCTGATGGGGCGTGAGCTGCAAAAAGCGAACGGTCAGAAGCCTCAGGTTGTACTGACTCTGCCGCTGCTGGTTGGTTTGGACGGCGTTAAGAAGATGTCCAAGTCTGCAAATAACTACATCGGTATTGCAGATACGCCAAGCGAAATGTTCGGTAAGATCATGTCAATCTCTGATGATCTGATGTGGAACTACTACGAACTGCTGTCTTTCCGTCCACTGGAAGAAATTGAGCAATTCAAGCAAGACATTGCTGGTGGTAAGAACCCACGTGACGTGAAGATCCTTCTGGCGAAAGAAATTATTGCTCGTTTCCACACTGAAGCAGATGCTGACGCGGCTGAACAAGAGTTCATCAACCGCTTTCAGAAAGGTGCAATGCCGGATGAAATGCCTGAGTTCGAATTCGAAGCGGGTATTGCGATTGCTAACCTGTTGAAAGAAGCCGGTCTGGTTAACTCGACTTCTGACGCTATGCGTATGATCCGCCAGGGTGCAGCGAAGCTGGACGGCGAAAAGATCGAAGATACCAAGCTGGTTCCTGCTGCTGGTACTGCAGTTTACCAGGTAGGTAAGCGTAAGTTTGCTCGTGTTACTGTTAAGTAATTGCTTAGAAGTAATCGAGAGAATTGAAAAAGGCGCCGTAGGGCGCCTTTTTTGTGCTCATTATTTTTCAATACGGGTCAAACTGACCTTATCCGATTTTACTCATTGTCTCGGAGCAAAGGCCGGTAACGACAGGTGCCAGCGAATTGCCGTCAGGCGGATCGTTAAGGTGGTGATAATACCAGCCATGGTTGCCACGGTTGAATCAACATGGATAGCCAGAGCTGAGGTATGAACAATACCGCCGAGAATACAGGCAGTGGCGTAAACTTCAGTTCGCAGTACCATCGGGATTTCTCGGGCCAGAACATCACGGATCAAACCGCCGCCGCAACCTGTCATCACGCCCATGATCACCGCTACCATTGGCGAGGCCTCAAAGCGCAGTGCTTTTTCCACCCCGATAGCAACAAAGACGGCGAGGCCGATAGCATCAGCAACTGGCAGGAAATACCAGGGAATTTGCCTTGGGCGACGGATAATCATCATTGAGATTAAACAGGTAACAAAAATAACCCAGAGGTAGTTGGTATCAGTGATCCAGAATACCGGTGTGGCTCCAAGAGCCATGTCACGGATGGTTCCGCCCCCGATAGCTGTCACGCTGGCCAGTACAACAACACCGAACGGGTCCATGCGAAGGCGGCCCGCCAAAATAACACCAGATGCGGCAAACACAGCGGTGCCAAACATATCGAGAAAGTATATAAGCATGTTTGTACCTGTAAGCTCAGAGAAAACGAATAGCTGAGATTGTACGACGAATCGCCACAGGTACAACTTGATACGGTTGCTTTGTGAGCACTTTCACAATGATTGTTGACACCCTGTTAAAGAGTATTTTTTCTAACTATATCAAAGTAGTTACATACTTCTTCCAAGGCATTTACGGTGCGAGGGGTCGGGCGGTTGAGCCAGTCAGCCTGAAGATTAAATATGTGTCGGTTATCGACAGCGGGAAGTTTACCCTGCCATTGCTGCCAGATCCCGGTTTGGGTACCGGCGTGCTGAGTGCTGAAAATCACTTCCGGCTGGCGGACGACAACCTGTTCTTCGGAAATTTGCGGGTAAGCTGCCGGGCTGTCGGCAAAAATATTTTTACCACCGCAAAGCGAAAATACCTGGCTTGGCCAGCTGTTGTCGTTGACTGTGATAATCGGAGAGCTGCTGAGCTGGTAAAAATAACTGATCGGACGGAGATTTTTATGTCTGCTTTTTAGCTCGGTCAGTTTAGCGCGAAGCTCACTGGCATTATGGTTGGCAATGTTTGGCTGTTCTGAATACTGACCCAGAGCCTCAATGGTATCGGCGATATCAGCCAGCTCGACCGGACTGGAGTAGAAAATATTGAAGCCGAGCTGTTCCAGCTTGGTCATTTCGCGGGTTGGGTTGCCTCCTTTCCAGGCCAAGATCAAATCCGGCCTGAGGGCAACAATACGCTCAAGCTTGATACCGCGAAAATTGGCGACCCGCTCAAGGGATTTGGCCGCTTTCGGGTAGTCACTGTAGTCACTGGCTGCAATCAGCTTGTCACCCAGCCCGGCGGCATAAGCCAGCTCAGTAGTATGGGGCGAAAGGCTAATCACCCGCTGAACCTGATTTGCGGCAAAAGACAGAGATGAAACCAGAAGAAGACATAGCGGGATCAGTTGATAAAGCCGGTGCATTTAAAAGGCTCCCTGGAAGATTACAATCAATACGCTTTGAATAGCCAGCCAGCCAACCAGTCGGGTAGTGGCAATCTTTTCTATTTGCGCTAAGTGCAGGGCTGCTGGGGCGATTTTACCACCGAGGCGAGGGCGTTCCATTTTATGTTTTTCATAGATAGCCGGCCCACCGAGAGAGAGTGACAACTTGTGGCCTGTTGCTGCCAGCAACCAGCCGGGACCAGGCAGCAGCCAGTTTTCACCCTGGCGGGTAATTCCCTGTAAAGCGGTCTTGCTGTTATGGCCGATACAGATTAGTAAAGCAAAAATGCGGAGCGGAATTATGTCTAGCACGGCAAGGATACGCACCGCAGCCTGACCGAAAACATGGTAACGTTCACGGCTCGGTGACCAGGCTCGGGCCATGCCAATTGCCAGGCGGTACATCAGAGCGCCGATCCCGCCGGTGAGGGCATACCAGAACAGGACACCTGCCACCAGGCGCCCGTAAGCGAGCAGCTGAGTTTCTGCGGCGGCTTTACCGAGCCCGAGTAGCGATAGGTTACTGGTATCACGGTTCAGCTGACCTTCCAGTAACTGGCGGCAATAAGCTTTGTCTTCCCGGCTGAAGGCGCGGATAAAACGCTTGCTGAATTTGGCCGTGTTGCGCCAGTCCAGTGCCAGCCATAACAATACCAGTTGGAAAGCACTGTCTATCCATACCAGCTGAGACAGGGCGAGCAGCAGCACCAGGACGGTCAGCCACATCATCGACCAGGCCAGCCAGCCGGAGAGCTGTCGTTGCCGGTAAAGATCGTCGGGTTTGTTCACCTTGTCGGCGATAAGAACAGCCAGTTGCTGCCAGAGTTGCAGCGGGTGGAGCTGGGCTGGAATAGGGAGCAGCCATTGCATGGCGATAGCTCCCCACAAGACCAGCAGGGAGCTGTTTTCGTTGAGAAACGCGAGGGTCTCGGTCATTACTGGTTCAGCAGCTCAACCATTTTCTCAACCATCACTGAAGAGCTTTTCGCTGCCAGTGGCAGGAATTCTTCAAAGCTCATTGGTGACTCTTTGTCAGCTACGTCAGAGATAGCGCGAACAACAACGAACGGAATATCGAACTGGTGACATGCCTGAGCAATAGCGGCTGCTTCCATTTCTACAGCAACCACTGACGGGAAGTTTTCACGGATGAAGTTTTGTTTTGCTTCAGTACAAACAAAAGCATCGCCGGTGCAGATCAGGCCGCGAACTGCGTGCATGTTTTCCATGCTTTCCAGTGCTTTTTCAGCTGTGTCCATTAGCTTGGCATCAGAGATGAAAGAAGCTGGCTGCTGAGCCATCTGGCCGATTTCGTAGCCAAATGCCGTTACATCTGCATCGTGGTAACGAACTTCGGTTGAAATTACGACATCACCAACGCTCAGGCTTGAATCAAAGCCGCCTGCCGAGCCTGTGTTCAGAACCAGATCCGGCTGGAATACTTCAAGCAGTACCGCTGTACCTACCGCAGCTGCTACTTTACCGATACCGGATTGCAGCAGAATAACATCAGCACCATTTAGCTTACCGGTATAGAAGGTACAACCTGCTTTGTGGTGAGTTTCGCTGTTAGTCAGTTGCTCTTTCAGGATGGCAACTTCCTGCTCCATCGCGCCAATAATGCCGATTTTCATCAATACTGTTCTCTTGTCTGTGGATCCGGACTCCCGCTTGGGAGTTAATGTGCGAGGAATTGTAACACGAAGAAATTAAAATCGGGAACGGTGGTGTTATACCACTGTTCCCGGTTTTGTTGGTTGGCCGATGTGGGTTAAACCTCCAGGAAATCGAGGATCCCTTCTGCTGCGCGGCGACCTTCGTCGATGGCGGTAACGACCAGATCTGAGCCGCGGACAGCATCGCCGCCGGCAAAGATCTTGGTGTTGGTGGTCTGGAATGCGAAGCTGCCTTCTGCCGGGGCTTTGATCCGCCCCCACTGATCCAGTTCGACGTCATAAGCTGCCAGCCACGGCATCTTATGCGGCTGGAAACCGAAGGCCATGATAATGGCATCGGCTGCTAAGGTGTGTTCACTACCGGCAACTGGTTCGGGACGGCGACGGCCAGCTTCATCCGGCTCTCCCAAGGCAGTTCTGACCATTTTGACCCCAGAGACTTTGCCGCTGCGGTCAAGTTCGATGCCAACAGGCTGAAGGTTGAACATGAATTTCACGCCTTCTTCGCGGGCATTTTTTACTTCACGGCGTGAGCCCGGCATGTTGGCGGCGTCACGGCGGTAGGCACAGATAACATTCTTTGCACCTTGGCGAACAGAGGTACGAACACAGTCCATCGCGGTATCACCGCCACCCAGCACCACAACCCGCTTACCTTTCATATCAATAAAGTCGTTGCCGTTTTCCAGCTCCATCACCCGGTAGGTGTTGGAAATCAGAAACGGCAAGGCATCATAAACCCCCGGTGCCTCTTCGTTGTCGAGTCCGGCACGCATACTTTTATAGGTGCCGACCCCGAGGAATACCGCATCATATTCACTGAGCAGTTGTTCCATCTGGATATCTTTGCCGACTTCGGTATTGAGGCGGAACTCAACGCCCATATCGGAAAAGATCTTGCGGCGGTTGATCATCACCTCTTTTTCCAGTTTGAACGAGGGAATGCCGAAGGTCAGCAGGCCGCCGATTTCCGGATAGCGGTCGAAGACCACAGGTTTAACTCCGTTGCGAACCAGGATGTCGGCACAGGATAGGCCTGCAGGTCCGGCACCAATGATGGCTACTTTTTTGTCGGTCCATTCGACCTGAGACATATCCGGCTTCCAGCCCATTTCAAAGGCCTTGTCGGTAATGTATTTTTCGACATTGCCGATGGTGACGGCGCCAAAGTCATCATTAAGGGTGCAGGCTCCTTCACAGAGACGGTCCTGCGGACAGACCCGGCCGCACACTTCCGGCAAGGTGTTGGTCTGGTGCGACAGTTCAACGGCTTCGATAATCCTGCCCTCATTGGCCAGCTTCAGCCATTGCGGAATGTAGTTGTGGACCGGGCACTTCCATTCACAATACGGGTTACCGCAGCCAAGGCAACGGTCGGCTTGTGCGCTGGCTTGCTGTTGGGTAAAAGGTTCGTAGATTTCCACGAAGTCGATTTTGCGTATTTTCAACGGCTTCTTGGCCGGATCGATACGGGCGACGTCGATAAATTGGTAGATGTTCTGGCTCATTCGGTATCCCTCCCTTACTGTGCCTGAACACGCAGCTCAGCAGCGCTGAGGCTCTGGTGACCCAACAGGGTATTTACATCGGCAGTTTTCGGCTTGGCCAGATAGAACTTAGGGATCCACTGGTCGAAATCAGCCAGGATTTCCTGGGCTCGGTCTGAGCCTGTTTCTTCCAGGTGGCTGTCGATGAGTCCGCGCAGGTGTTCCTGATGGATTTTCAGATCATCCAGCGGCAGGGCTTCAATCAGCTCTGGATTAACGCGTCCTGCAAAGTCGCCGTCTTCATCCAATACATAGGCAAATCCGCCTGTCATACCGGCACCGAAGTTAACACCGGTCTTGCCGAGAATGGCGACGATGCCGCCTGTCATGTACTCGCAGGCGTTATCACCGGCTCCTTCAACCACGGCGATGGTGCCTGAGTTACGGACCGCAAAACGCTCGCCTGAAGTACCGGCTGCGAAGAACTTGCCTCCGGTGGCACCATACAGGCAGGTATTGCCGACAATGGTAGCTTCGTTAGATTTGAAGGCCGAACCTACCGGCGGACGGATGACAACCTTGCCGCCGGTCATGCCTTTGCCGACATAGTCATTGGCATCGCCGGTGAGATAGAGGTTGAGACCTCCGGCATTCCACACCCCGAAGGACTGTCCGGCTGTACCGGTCAGGTACAGGTTTATCGGGTTGGCAGCCATGCCCTGGTTTCCGTAGCGAAGGGCTATTTCACCTGACAGGCGGGCCCCGATGGAGCGGTCTGTATTACGGATGTCGTTATACAGGTCGGCTCCGCAGCCGCTTTCGATCGCCGGCAGAGCTTCGGCAAGCAGGGTGCTGCTCAGTACTGCCGGATCAAACGGGGTATTCGGTTCTGTGCAGTAAAGTGTCTTGCCTTCAACCGGTGTTGGGGAGTGCAGCAGGCTGGTTAACTCCAGCTTGCTTTGTTTGGAAGTAAACCCGTCGAGGATTTCCAGCAAATCAGTACGACCGATTAAGTCGGTGAGTTTTTCCACACCCAGCCGTGCCAGTAACTCCCTTACTTCTTCACCAAGGCCAATGAAATAGTTCATCACCTGTTCCGGCAGCCCTTTGAAGAAATCGCGGCGCAGCTTTTCATCCTGGGTTGCAACACCGGTTGCACAGTTGTTGAGGTGGCAGATCCGGAGATATTTACAGCCGAGGGCAACCATTGGCGCGGTACCGAAACCGAAGCTTTCGGCACCAAGGATTGCGGCTTTGACCACATCCAGACCGGTTTTCAGACCGCCGTCGACCTGAAGCCGGATTTTATGACGCAGGCCGTTGGCAACCAGTGCCTGCTGGGTTTCGGCCAGCCCTAATTCCCACGGGCTACCGGCATATTTAACCGAGGTCAGCGGGCTGGCACCGGTACCGCCGTCATAACCGGAGATGGTGATCAGGTCGGCATAGGCTTTGGCAACGCCGGTGGCGATGGTGCCGACACCCGGCTCGGAAACCAGCTTGACCGAGACCAGCGCCTTCGGGTTGATCTGCTTGAGGTCGAAGATCAGCTGCGCCAGATCTTCAATTGAGTAAATATCATGATGCGGTGGCGGTGAGATCAAGGTGACGCCTGGCACTGCATAACGCAATTTGGCTATTTCTGTGGTGACTTTGTGCCCCGGCAATTGACCGCCTTCGCCGGGCTTGGCTCCCTGAGCGACCTTGATTTGGATGACATCGGCATTGACCAGATAGTGCGGGGTGACACCGAAGCGGCCGGAGGCAACCTGTTTGATTCGCGAGTTACGTTCCCCCCCAAAGCGACGGGGATCTTCGCCGCCTTCCCCGGAGTTTGAGCAGCCGCCGAGGCGGTTCATGGCGATCGCCAGAGCTTCATGGGCTTCGGGGCTCAGGGCTCCGATAGACATCGCCGCCGAGTCGAAACGCTTATAGAGCCCGGAGGCCGGTTCAATGCTGGCGATATCGAGCGGATTGTCGGATTCCTTAAGGTTCAGCAGGTCACGCAGTGCCGCGACCGGGCGGTCATTAACCTGCTTGGCAAAGGTCAGATAATCCTGATAATCCCCGGTTTTGACCGCATGCTGCAGGGTTTGCACCACATCCGGGTTATAGGCATGGAACTCGCCGTCGTGGACGTACTTGAGCAGGCCGCCGTTTTCGAGCGGTTTACGCTTGAGCCATGCCCGGCGTGAAAGGTTGTACAAATCCTGCTGGAAGTCGTTGAAATCGGCTCCGCTGATACGGCTGGAAACGCCCCGGAAACAAAGGTCGATCACTTCTTCTCCTAAGCCTACCGCTTCGAATAATTTTGAGCAGCGGTAAGAGGCGATAGTGGAAATCCCCATTTTCGACATGATCTTATATAGCCCTTTGTTCATGCCGTCGCGGAAGTTGAGCATGACTTCACGGTAGGACTTGCTGATGGCACCGTTGTCGACCAGCTGGCCGAGGGATTCATAAGCCAGATAAGGATAGACGGCGGTGGCGCCGAATCCGAGCAGGACTGCAAACTGGTGCGGATCTCGGGCGGTGGCGGTTTCAATCACTATATTGGCGTCACAGCGCAGGTTGGTATCAACCAGCCGGGTCTGGACAGCACCGACAGCCATCGCTGCCGGAATTGGCAGTTTGTCCGGGTTGATCCCGCGGTCCGATAACACCACCAGCACAGTACCGTTGCGTACCAGGCGTTCAGCTTGATCTGCGAGATCAAGGATGGCCTGTTTAAGGTCCTTTTCTTCCGGATCATAGTTAATGTCGATGATGCTGTTGCGGTAGTACTGGCTGTCGAGCTCCAGCAATTGGACCAGATCCGAATAGAGCAGTATCGGAGATTTGAAAGCAACGCGGTGGGCGTGGCCGTCGGTTTCGCAGAACACATTCATCTCACGGCCGATACAGGTCGCCAGCGACATCACGTGCTTTTCCCGTAGCGGGTCAATTGGCGGATTGGTGACCTGGGCAAACATCTGGCGGAAATAGTCAGTGATGGCCCGCTCCTTTGATGACAGTACCGCAACCGGAGCATCGTCACCCATTGAACCGGTGGCTTCCTGGCCGTTTTCTCCGACAACCCGAAGCACCTGATCCAGCTCTTCGTTATTCACTCCGAACAGTTTCTGGTAGGTCTTCAGTTCGTTGTCATCGAAGGTACGGCAGCCGACCTGATCATCCCCCAATTCTTCGAACGGAACCAAGCGCTTAACGTTACTGTCCATCCATTCTTTATAGGGATGGCGGCTCATCAGCTCGTTGTCGATATCACCGGAGTGCCAGATTTTGTTGAATTTGGTGTCGATCACCAGCAGCTCACCGGGGCCAACCCGACCTTTTTCAGCAACTTCATCCGGGGCGTAGTCCCAGATCCCAATCTCTGATGCCAGGGTGATCAGCTTGTCTTTGGTGATGACATAGCGGGCTGGGCGCAGGCCGTTACGGTCGAGGTTACAGGCTGCATAGCGGCCGTCAGACATGACAATACCGGCCGGGCCGTCCCACGGCTCCATGTGCATGGTATTAAAGTCATAGAAGGCTCGAAGTTCGGGATCCATATCCGGGTGGTTCTGCCACGCCGGCGGAACCAGCATCCGCATCGCCCGGAACAGATCCATACCGCCGGAGAGGAAGAGTTCCAGCATATTATCCAGGCTTGATGAGTCCGAGCCGGTTTCATTGACGAACGGAGCGGCTGTTTGCAAATCCGGCAGCAATGGTGAGGAGAACTTGTAGGCTCGAGCCCGTGCCCACTGGCGGTTACCGGCGATAGTGTTAATTTCGCCGTTATGGGCGAGATAACGGAACGGCTGAGCCAGCGGCCAGCGCGGTTGGGTATTGGTCGAAAAACGCTGGTGGAACAGGCAAATCGATGATTCCAGGCGGATATCACCCAGATCGAGGTAGAACCGCGGCAGGTCGGCAGGCATGCACAGTCCTTTATAGACAGTTACCTGGGTCGACAGGCTGCAGATATAGAAATCCGGATCTTCGTTAATTCGCTTTTCTATCCGGCGACGAGCAATATAAAGGCGGCGGTCGACATCCCGTGGCTTCCAGCCTGCCGGGGCGTTGATAAAGACTTGTTCGATTTGCGGGAGTGATTCTGTGGCAATCGGCCCCAGTACTTTAGGATCAACCGGTACTTCACGCCAGCCGACAATGGAAAGGGTTTCTTTGGTCAGTTCTTCGCTGATAATAGTACGCGCCTGCTCGGCTTTGACCGGATCCTGGCTTAGGAAAATCATCCCCACAGCAAACTCGCGGGCGAGTTTCCAGTCCAGCTCTTCTGCGACAAGACGGTAAAAACTGTCGGGCTTTTTCATCAGCAGGCCGCAACCGTCACCGGTTTTGCCATCGGCGGCGATACCGCCTCGGTGGGTCATACGATCCAATGCGGATATAGCGGTACGGACAAGTTTGTGGCTGGTTTCCCCCTCTATGTGGGCGATAAGGCCAAAGCCACAGTTATCTTTTTCCAGCGTTGGGTCATACAGTGTCATTGCAACTCTCCCTTGCTTCTGCCCTCCGGACAGCGTTACTGCATATTTATGGCAATCTCCCTGATCACCTTTTCTGCTATTCAGCAATAGATGAAGTTAACGAGAATTTACAAAAAGGTCAAATATTCATCACAAGCCGAACGGGGTAAAAAACAGGTCAGAAGCCTTATGGTAACTGGTTGGGATTGTTTATTTTTTACTGTCGTGACACATTGTGTTTACATTTTGTGTGGTGCGATATAGACAGGGAAGGGTATGAAAAGTCGGCGTTTTCTCGGGATGGTGACGGATTATTACGGATAGCAGTTATGCAATAATGATTTAATGAGCTTGAATTGTTGCTGTGCCACGGTTTGCCATGCCGGGCTGGTTTGAGTGGTAATAAAAAGCCAGCTCCTGGGAGCTGGCTGATTCGGTAGAACAAAAGTGAATAAAATTAGCCTTTAGACAGCATAAGTGAATCCGCTTTTGCTTCCAGATTGGAATTACCCATCAGGTAATCATCGATTTCACGGGCACATTCCCTGCCTTCGCTGATACAACGTACAACCAAGGACTGGCCGGTACGCATGTCACCGGCAGCAAACACGCCTTTCTGGTTGGTAGCAAAGCCGTTGGTCGCGACATTGCCGCGCTCATCCAGTTTGATATCCAGCTGGGCCAGCACGCCGGTCGGTTCCGGGTGAAGGAAGCCCATTGCCAGGAAAGCCATATCACATGGAATGATGCGTTCTGAGCCATCAATCTCGGTAAAGCCCGGACGTTCACCCGCTTTTGCTTCTTCCCACTGAATATCTGCAATGCGGAGTGCGGTCAGGTTGCCGCTGTCATCACCGATAAACTCCTTGGTCAGGATGTTCCAATGGCGCTCACAGCCTTCTTCGTGAGAAGTCGAGGTGCGCAGGATTGTCGGGTATGACGGCCACGGTTGGCTGACCGGGCGTTTTTCCGATGGCACAGGCATGATTTCAACCTGAGTGATGCTGGCTGCACCATGGCGATTTGAGGTACCGACACAGTCAGAGCCGGTATCACCGCCGCCGATGACAACCACATGCTTGCCTTTGGCGTGGATTTCTTCGGCTTTCAGGTCCATATCGTTAGCGCGACGGTTGTTCTGGGCCAGGAATTCCATGGCGAAGTGAACACCTTGAAGGTCGCGCCCCGGGATCGGCAGGTTCCGAGGTACGGTTGAGCCGCCGGTCAGCAGCACCACATCAAAATCCTGACGTAGTTGCTGGGCGTTGATGTCGACGCCGATATGGGCATTCACTTCAAACTTGATCCCGGCCTCTGCCATCAGGGCAACCTTGCGGTCAATGATGTCCATGCCGAGCTTGAAATCCGGGATCCCGAAGCGCAGCAGGCCACCGACTTTTTCGTCACGCTCAAATACAGTTACGCAGTGACCAGCACTGTTGAGCTGCTCTGCCGCTGCCAGCCCAGCCGGGCCGGAACCGATGATAGCGACGGTTTTTCCGGTACGGGCACGCGGCTTTTTCGGCTTGGCGTAACCTTCCCGGTAGGCTGTTTCGACAATGGTTTTCTCGATGTTGCAGATGGTGATTGGATCCTGATTGATACCAAGCACACAGCCGCTTTCACAAGGGGCCGGGCAAACCCGGCCGGTAAATTCCGGAAAGTTGTTGGTTGAACTCAGGATGTTCCACGCTTCTTCCCAGCTGTCGCGGTATACCGCGTCATTGAACTCTGGGATGATATTACCCAGCGGGCAGGAGTTGTGGCAGAACGGCACGCCACAGTCCATGCAGCGTGATGCCTGAGTATTGATTTTGTCACCAAACTCTTTGTTCAGGACAAACTCTTTGTTGTCCTGGATCCGTACGCTCGGATCCAGTTTTTGTGGCAGCTCACGGCCAAATTCCAAAAATCCAGTAGGCTTACCCATTCACGGCCTCCAGCTCTTCCTTGTTTTCTGCTTCCGCTTTGCGATTTTGTAGTACAGCCTTGTAGTCGCGCGGCATGACTTTCACCATCTTCTCCAGATTTGCATCGAAGTTATCAAGGAAAGTCTGCGCCACTGTACTCCCGGTATGCTCAACATGTTTGGTCAGCATTGACTGTAGTAACTCACGGTCTTCCTGCTCGATTGGGTCCAGGTCAACCAGTTCCGGGTTAAGTTTGGTTTCGAAGTCACCATACTGATCCCAGACATACGCCACACCGCCGCTCATACCTGCGGCAAAGTTACGTCCGGTCTGGCCCAGGATGACAGCGACACCGCCGGTCATGTATTCACAACCGTGGTCACCGACGCCCTCGACAACCACTTTCGCACCTGAGTTACGAACACAGAAACGTTCGCCGGCCAGGCCGCGGATGTAGGATTCGCCAGAGGTTGCACCGTAGAAGCAGACGTTACCGACAACAATGTTGTCTTCTGGGATCAGGCCTGAGTTGGCATCCGGGTAAAGAACCAGCGTACCGCCGGACAGGCCTTTGCCCCAGTAGTCGTTGGCATCACCTTCCACTTCGAACTTCACGCCTTTCGCCAGGAATGCTCCGAAGCTCTGGCCCGCCGAACCATTGAACTTGATGTTCATCGGCTGTGGCAGTCCCTGGTCCTTGTAGACTTTCGAAATCTCGTTCGACAGCATGGTACCGGTACTGCGGTCGGTGTTGATGATGTCGAATTCGGCATCCACTTGTTTGCCTTCGCTCAGTGCCGGAGCCGCTGTTTCGATCAGCTTGCGGTCCAGAACCGCTTCCAGGTTGTGATTCTGTTCGCGCTGGTTGTACACGCCGTCTTCTTCACGCGGCTGCTCGATGTGCAGTACCGGGCTCAGATCCAGGTTCTGGTATTTCCAGTGCTCAATGTCTTCACGCAGTTTCAGCTTCTGAGCCTGGCCGACCATTTCGTCGATAGTACGGAAGCCTAGTTCTGCCATGATTTCACGCAGGCCCTGTGCCATGTATTTGAAGAAGGTAACTACGTCTTCAACACGACCGTCGAAGCGCTCACGCAGGGTCTTGTTCTGGGTAGCGATACCGACCGGGCAGGTGTTCTTATGACACTTACGCATCATGATACAGCCTTCAACAACCAGAGCCGCTGTTGCCACGCCCCATTCCTCAGCACCCAGCAGAGTTGCTACCGCAAGGTCGCGCGGGGTCTTCATCTGACCGTCGGTCTGCACCACGATACGGTTACGCAGGCCGTTTTTCAGCAGGGTCTGATGTGTTTCAGCCAGGCCCAGCTCCCATGGCAGGCCAGTATGGCGGATAGAGGAAATCGGTGATGCGCCTGTACCGCCGTCGAAACCGGCAATCAGAACCACGTCTGCTTTTGCTTTGGCCACACCGGAGGCAATGGTGCCGACACCGGCTTCCGATACCAGTTTGACGTTAACACGTCCGGCACGGTTGGCGTTTTTCAGGTCGTAGATCAGCTGCGCCAGATCCTCGATAGAGTAAATATCGTGGTGCGGCGGTGGTGAAATCAGGCCGACTCCCGGGGTTGAGTGTCGGGTTGCACCGATCCATTCATCTACTTTGTCACCCGGTAGCTGACCGCCTTCGCCCGGTTTGGCTCCCTGAGCCATCTTGATCTGAATTTCATCAGCGTTGGTCAGGTAGTATGAGGTTACACCGAAGCGGCCGGAAGCTACCTGTTTGATTGCTGAGCGCTCCCAGTCACCGTTGTCTTTCTTCTCAAAGCGGATCGGGTCTTCACCGCCTTCACCTGAGTTCGACTTGGCACCGATGCGGTTCATCGCGACTGCCAGGGTGGAGTGCGCTTCGTAGGAGATAGAGCCAAAGCTCATCGCCCCGGTAGCAAAACGCTTGAGGATGTTTTCGATTGGCTCGACGTCATCCAGCGGGACTGAACCGGCCGGATTCTTGATAAATTCCAGCTGGCTTCGCAGTGTTGCCGCTTTGTCACCCTGCTCGTCAATGGCTTGGGCATATTGCTTGAACTGGTCGTAGTCCTTGTTGCGGGTGGACTGCTGCAGCAGGCTGATGGTTTCCGGGTTGAACAGGTGCTTTTCGCCACGCTGTTTCCATTGGTAAACACCACCGACATCCAGCATCTTGATCGGGATTTCGCGGGTCGGGTAACCCAGACGGTGACGGATCAGGACTTCTTTGGCGATATCGTCAATCGTCAGGCCCTGGATACGCGATACCGTACCGGTAAAGTATTTGTCGACAACGGACTTGTTGATCCCCAGTGCTTCGAAGATCTGGGCACCGTGGTATGACTGCAGGGTCGAGATCCCCATTTTGGAGAAGATCTTAAGCAGGCCGCCATTGATACCTTTGCGGTAGTTGTTAAACAGCTCTTTTGTCGACAGTTCCGGATCCAGTTTGCGCTTGCTCTGCAGATCGACCAGCGTTTCGGTTACCAGGTACGGGTTCACCGCATTGGCACCGTAGCCGAACAGAGTGGCAAAGTGGTGGGTTTCGCGGGCATCACCGGTTTCAACCACAATGTCACACTTGGCGCGCAGGCCTTTGCGGATCAGGTGGTGGTGGACCGCGCCGACAGCCAGCATGGCAGGAATCGCCGCGTGGTTAGAGTTTACTGCACGGTCGGTCAGGATGATGATTGAGTAGCCGTCGACTACCGCATCTTCGGAATACTGGCAGATACGCTTCAGTGCGCGCTCCAGTTTGCCCGATTCGCCGTTGGCTCGGAAAACGATGTCCAGGGTTTTGGCCTGAAGGTGCTCGTTATCGATAGCACGCAGCTTTTCCAGTTCGGCGTTGGAAAGTACTGGTGATTCCAGCTCGACTTTCTGGCAGTGCTCCGGCGTTTCTGTCAGCAGGTTCTGATCTTTACCCAGATAGGTGTTAAGTGACATCACCATGCGCTCGCGGATCGGGTCGATCGGCGGGTTGGTTACCTGGGCAAACAGCTGCTTGAAATAGTTCGACAGGTGCTGTGATTGGTGTGACAGCACAGCCAGCGGCCAGTCGGCACCCATGGCACCCAGCGGCTCGTAACCGGTTTTCGCCAGTGGGACAATGATCTCGTTGACTTCTTCAGTGGTGATACCGAAGGCTTGCTGGTGGCTCAGCAGACGTTCCGGCGTCGGCTGGTGGTGCATGTTGTCAGCATCCGGCAGCGACTTGAGGCTCAGCAGGTTATCTTTAACCCACTGCTCATATGGCTGTGCCGACGCGATGGTGTCTTTGACTTCTTCGTCTGAGATGATCCGGCCCTGCTCCAGGTCGGCGACAAAGATTCGTCCAGGTTGCAGGCGGCCGCGGAACTGGATGTTCTCCGGCTCGACTTCGACTACACCGGACTCCGATGCCATGATTAGGAAGTCGTCTTTGGTCACGGTATAGCGCGACGGGCGCAGGCCGTTACGGTCAAGGGTTGCACCAACCTGAACGCCGTCAGTGAAGCAGACCGATGCCGGGCCGTCCCACGGCTCCATGATGTTAGCGTGGTACTGGTAGAAAGCACGACGCTTCGGATCCATGTTCTTGTTTTCCTGCCAGGCTTCCGGGATCAGCATCATCAGGGCATGCGGCAGGCTGCGGCCGGAGAGAACCAGAAGCTCCAGCGCCATATCGAAGTTGGATGAGTCCGAACCGCTTTCCTGGCAGATTGGCAACAGCATGTCGATTTCTTGCTGGCTAAACAGCTCCGACTCCAGAATTGCTTCACGGGCTTTCATCCAGTTCAGGTTACCGCGAACTGTGTTGATCTCGCCGTTGTGGGCAATGTAGCGGAAAGGCTGAGCCAGGCGCCATTTCGGGAATGTGTTGGTCGAAAAGCGCGAGTGAACCAGGGCCAGGGCTGTCACCATGGTTGGGTTTTGCAGATCCAGGAAGTACTGCGGCACCTGTTCGGTGGTCAACTGGCCTTTGTACACCAAGGTCTTGTAAGACATCGAGTTGATGTAGAAGTCATCGCCGATATTGGAAATGCTTTCAAGGCAGACACGGATGGTGTAGTTACGTAGTACGTAAAGCTTACGCTCCAGCACGGCTGGATCGAGGCTGGCACCGCCGGTAATAAAGACGTGTTCAAACTGTGGTTCGGTGCTGAGCGGGTCATCACCGATCATTGAGTTGTCGACCGGCAGAACGCGGTAGCCAATCACTTCAAGATCGAGGCGCTTGGCGTTACGTTCCAGGATATCGCGGCACTGCTGGCGTTTATATTCATCCTTGGGGAAGAGGACGACGCCAACACCGTATTGTTCGAATGAGGGTAGTTTAATACCCAGCTTAACGGTTTCTTCAAGTAAGAATTCGTGAGGTTTCTGAAGTAGGATACCGGCACCGTCACCACTGCTTGGATCGCAACCCTGGCCGCCACGGTGTTCCATCCGGGCAAGCATATCAAGGGCTTGGGTGACAATTTCGTGGGATTTCCGATTCTTCAGGTGGGCGACAAAGCCGATACCACAGGCATCGTGCTCCATTTCAGGCACATAAAGCCCCTGAGCATTAAGCTCTTGATCTGTCATAGATACTTCCTTCCAGTTTCAGCAGGCATCAGTCCAGAGCCTGAGTTATCCCTAATTTGTTATTTTCATCGTGATCGGCCTTGGGCGGACTCCTGTCCGGCCGGATGATGTTGTGTTTGCTGTGGGATGATGAGTGTCAATCATTAGCAAACGAAATTCTGTAGCACTTTTGTTCTGGTTTGCAAAAGTGCTGCGACGGCTAGGTTAGTGTGGTAGAAATCACTGCGTAGCGGAGTAATTTCATTACATTTGTTGTTCATAAAATGCACACTGCTGTAACTATCCTACAGTTTTGATTTATCAATTACCAACAAAAAATCGGGGCGTAACAGCATAAAAGTGTTATCTGTATGAATTTATAGCACGATTATCTGCTTGATTATTCGATAACAGTTCTCATTATGAATAAAAAAGGTCAATACAGGAGGAACTATCCTCTCATTTATCGTGATTATGGCAGACAAAAAATTATTCAGTTTTGTTGTTTTTTGTTAACAAATAGATGTGGGTTAGCCGGGGGCGCAAATAAAGCCGGGTTTATTGCTTTGACACATTTTCCGGATTGGCTTTTGGTGTTAATCTGCGCTGCTTTTCCTCATCAACAACTCAGGTGACACGATGCAGTTGCACGAACTAGTCAATACATTCGGACAGGATTTACAGCGGCGCTATGGAGAGAAAGTGCACAAGCTTACCCTTCACGGCGGATTCAGCTGTCCCAACCGTGATGGCACGATTGGTCGCGGCGGCTGTACTTTCTGTAATGTGGCCTCATTTGCCGATGAACAGGCGCAACATAAACCTATCACTGAACAGTTGAATCAGCGTGCTGGCGAAGTGAACCGCGCTAAGCGTTATCTTGCGTATTTCCAGGCTTATACCAGCACTTATGCTGAAGTACAGACGCTCAAAGCAATGTATGAAGAAGCACTGGAAGCGGCTGATATCGTTGGCTTGTGTGTAGGAACCCGCCCAGACTGTGTACCGGATGAGGTACTGGAACTGTTGGCTGGCTACCATCAGCAGGGATATGAAATTTGGCTGGAGCTGGGGCTACAGACGGCTAATGACAAGACGCTGAAGCGGATCAACCGCGGTCATGATTATGCCTGCTACGAGAAGATTACCAAACGTGCCCGTGCTCTGGGGCTGAAAGTGTGTGCTCACCTGATTGTCGGGCTGCCGGGTGATACCCGTGAAGATAACCTTGAAACTATCCGTAAGGTGGTGGATGCCGGGGTTGACGGTATTAAGTTGCACCCGCTGCATATTGTCGAAGGCAGTATTATGGGACTGTCCTGGAAAGCGGGGCGTCTGGTTGAACTCAGCCTTGAAGATTACACCGAGATTGCTTCTGAGATGATTCGTCTGACACCGCCGGACGTGGTATTTCACCGTGTTTCTGCCAGTGCTCGCAGGCCAACCCTGCTGGCTCCTATCTGGTGTGAAAACCGTTGGTTGGCAATGACGGAAATCGGCCGAAACCTTGATAAGCTCGGAGCTCAGGGGAGTGCGGTGGGTAACCCGTTTGTTTACCAGCCGATTGTCGCTTCAAAGTAAAAGTATGTTAGATTAGCGGGGAATATAATAAGTAGTCATTCAATAATACAATGCATACAGCTTGTCCCCGCTTCAGCATCAATAACAGTCTTATCCGACGACCCATGTTGGTCAGTTTTCAGGACATTCTAATGAAAGTGAACAGGCTTGTCGGTTCATTTTCAGCTGTGTTCCCCTCGATATACCTGTTCGCAATCGCTTGCTTGTTTCCTGGTGCCGGTCTTGCACTGGAACCATCGGTCAGCCTTCTCAGTAGTCCGGTACTGATTTTTACTCTAGTGCTGTTTATTCTGCTTGCTGGTGGTGGCTTGGTTGCGCTGGCGCTACTTCATCTCGATTCTTCTTCCTTCCGAAAGCTTCATGCTATTTTGACTCATATGCCGCTGGCGGTAGTGATTGTCAGAAAAAAAGACGGTGCTTTGCTGTATGCCAATAAAACCAGCTGTGAGTTGCTGGGTGTCAGGCGGTTAGACGGTTGCTACCTTTACCCGGATGATATCAGCCCTGAAATGATGTTTGATTTCCTGCGGCCATTCTCTTATTACCGGGGCTTTCGCAATGTAACTGAAGAGCTGCAGTTTTCTCGTGATCGTTTGATGAAGTTGAAGGTCTCGGGGCAGCCTGTTCGCTATAAATGGCAGGCGGCCTGGCTGCTTTTCATTGTTAAGCCTCAGGAGCCGCAGGCATCGGAGACGATGCTTGAGCAGGAACAGCGGGTCTTTCAGCAGGTACTGAACTCATTGTCAGAACTGGTTTACTTCCAGGATAAAAGCGGCCAGATCTTGGGGACCAACAAGGCATTTGATCGTTTCTGGCAGGGGCGTTTTGATGAAGGGGTGATGGACGAGGTTGATAGCTTCTCAGGCCATAACTCCAGCCATAGCTGGACAACAGCTCCGGACGGTTCCAGTCGGTTGCTGGAAACTAATAAGACGATGCTGATTGACGATAAAGGTGAGGCGATCGGTACCCTCAGTATCAGCCATGATGTGACTGACTGGCATGAGATGCAGGAGAACCTCAAACAGGAGATTGAGAGACGGGAAATAACCGAACAGGCGCTGGCGCAGCGTAATAACCTGTTCGATACCATAATGAATGCCTGCCAGGATCCAATCGGTCTTTATAACGAACATGGTGTTTATGTTGGCTGTAATGAGTCATTTGCCCGCTCACTAGGGCTCCGTCGCGAAGAGATGCTGGGACGCAGTGCTTCTGAATTGCTTGATGAAGAAGTCTGGCAAAACTACTGGGAATCGGATCAGCAGGTGATGCGAGACGGGCTGACAGTGAAGATGGATGACTATGTGATCCTTGATGACGGCACGCCTATTTGGTACGAGGTTTTGAAGTCGCCATATAAAGATCCGACTGACGGTACGGTCGGAGTGCTTATTATGGCGCGGGATGTGACAGAGCGGAAGATGGCCGAGCAGCAATTGGCTGATGCAATTATGGAGCTGCAGGAGCTGAGCTTTATTGACAGCCTGACCAAGGTAGCCAACCGTCGCAGTTTTGATGAGCAGTTGCGTAAGCTTTGGCACAGCCACATCCGCGAGCAGAATCCGCTGACGTTGATTTTGTGCGATATCGATAACTTCAAATCATTCAATGACAATTATGGCCACCAGCAGGGGGATTTTGCGCTGCGGGAAGTTGCCAAGGTGTTCCGAAATGTGGTGAAGCGTGAGACTGATGCCGTGGCACGTTACGGCGGCGAAGAATTTGCCTTCCTGTTGCCGAATACTGACATCAAAGGCGGTAAGGTGATTGCTGAGCGGGTGCACCGTCATTTGGCTGAAAAAGGCATCCTCCACGATTATTCTGATGTTGCTGAAAAGCTGACCGTCAGTTTGGGGGTAGCAACGGTGACTCCAAGGCCGCACCAGGATTACGGTGAGTTGGTTGAACTGGCAGATATTGCACTTTATCAGGCAAAATCAGCGGGGCGTAACTGTACTAAGCTGATGTCAGATCGGGTTGCAACTTAGCCTGTGTATTAACAATCTGCTTATTTTCAGGGCCTGCATTTGCAGGCTTTGTTTTATCTGAGATACATATCCTTTGGTTATCGGGCCGGGGCGATTATCATGATGGCAGCCTTTCATTAGTGGGAATAAATAATGAAACAAATCAAAGTTCTGGCTCAGTTTTATGTCGACTTGCTGGTGAAGCTGGGGATTGTCCGCTTCAGTATGTTACTGGCGCTGGCCTTGGTGGCCCTGGCAGTACTGGTGCAGGTTGGGGTAACTCTGGTTCTGCAAGGGAAGGTGGACAATATCGATATTGTCCGTTCAGTCTTTTTCGGTCTGTTGATCACGCCTTGGGCGGTGTATTTCCTGTCAGTGGTGGTTGATCAGCTTGAAGACTCACGCCAACGCCTGTCCAAGCTGGTGACCAAGCTGGAAGAGATGCGCTCGCGCGATATGCTGCTTAACAAGCAGTTGCAGGAAAATATCGCCCAGCTGAACCAGGAAATTGAAGAGCGGGTAAAAGCAGAAGAAGCCCGTGAGATTGCGATGCAGGATCTGGAAAACGAAGTGTTCCAGCGTGAAAAAGCCCAGTTGGATCTGGCTGAGCAAAGTGCTTTGCTGAAATCTTTTCTCGATGCTTCGCCTGATCTGATTTACTACCGTAATGAACAAGGCCAGTTTTCCGGTTGCAACCGGGCGATGGAAGAGCTGACGAACCGTACCGAGAAACAATTGGTAGGTCTGACTCCGAAGGATGTTTACAGTGAAGAGATTGCCCGTAAGATCGCCGAGACCGACCAACAGGTATTCAAGCAGAATGTTTCCCTCACTTATGAGCAATGGTTGGAATACCCGGATGGCCGTAAGGCGGTTTTCGAGTTGCGTAAAGTACCTTTCTACAGCCGTGACGGTCGCCGTCTGGGGCTTATGGGCTTTGGCCGCGATATTACCGATCGCAAGCAGTACCAGGACGCTTTGGAAAAAGCCAGCCGTGATAAAACCGCCTTTATTTCCACTATCAGCCATGAGCTGCGTACGCCGCTGAACGGCATTGTCGGTTTGAGCCGGATGCTGCTGGAGACACCGCTTAACGATGAGCAACGCGGTTATATGCGGACGGTACATGTCAGTGCGATCACCCTGGGTAATATTTTTAATGACATCATCGACATGGATAAGTCAGATCGCCGTCGTCTTGAGTTGCTACCTAAGCCGCTGGACTTTGAAGAGTTCGTGGTTGAGATGGGAAATATTTCCGGTCTGATGGCAGAGCAGAAAGGGTTGCGGTTCGATCTTGAGCGCCTGAGTGATTTGCCGCGCTATATCGAAGTTGATAGTACCCGACTGCGCCAGGTGCTGTGGAATCTGGTTAGTAACGCTACCAAGTTTACTAAAGATGGCGGCGTGATCCTGTCGGTGAGCGGTGAAATCATCGGTCAGCAGGCTGAAATCACGTTTGAAGTGGAAGACAGTGGGATCGGCATTCCGCAGGAAGAGTTGGATAAAATCTTTGCCATGTATTATCAGGTGAAAGATGAGAACAACAACCTGCATGCAGTCGGTACCGGTATCGGCCTGGCCGTATCGCGCCAACTGGTGCAGATGATGGGTGGTGACATTACCGTATCTTCTGAAGTTGGCGAGGGAAGTACCTTTACGGTAACAATTAGAGCTCCGCTGGTGGATCAGGTTGAAGACGATGAAGAAATGCCTGCGGTACAGCAGCTCGGCCTTAATATCTTCATGGTGGAAGATATTGAACTGAATATCACAGTTGCCAAAGCACTGCTGGAAAGTCTGGGTCATGAGGTAACAATTGCTATGCGCGGTGAAGAGGCGCTGGAGATGTTCAACCCTGATGATTTCGACCTGGTATTGCTTGATATCCAGCTGCCGGATATGACAGGTTTTGACATCGCGGCTAAGCTGCGTGAGCAGTATGACCACCTTCCGGCGCTTGTTGCCCTGACTGCCAATGTTATTAAGGACAAGGCGGAGTACCTTGAAAAAGGCATGGATGATGCGCTTAGTAAGCCGCTGAGTGTGAAGGCTATCAGTGACGTTATCCAGCGCCTGGTGCTGACCTGTCCGATTGACAGTGATGAGGCGATTGAAGAGCAGGAACAGGAATCAGGATCACCAAGTGATGAAATGATCAATCAGTTGTTGGACCTCGAGATGCTGACCTCCTATGTTGATATTGTGGGCACTAAGCCTGTTTATGACAGCATTGCTATGTTTGAGCAGAAAATGCCTGAATACATTGCGATTCTAGATTCAAATATGACGGCTAAGGATAAGGATGGCATCAAGTTTGAAGCACACAAAATCAAGGGAGCGGCAGGCTCTATCGGCCTTAAACATATCCAGCAGGTCGCGCAGAAAGCGCAGTCGCCTGAGCTGCCGGCTTGGTGGGAAAACATCAATGACTGGGTTGATGAGATCAAGGATGGTTACCAGAATGATTTGGCAGTGCTGAAAAACTGGCTGGCAACGAAGGAGAAATCATGATGAAGCTGAAAAAACTGACCTTGGGGCTCGCTTGTTTGTTGCTGGCAGCCTGTTCTGAACCGGAAAAGCCATCGTCAACAGAGGCTGAAGCGCCTGAGGTTGGTACTCCGACTGAGCAGACAGTGGAGCAAGCTGAAACAGAGGCTCCTGAACCGGCAGAACCACTGGCGACTGATATCTGGCAAGCTCCGACTGAGCTGACGCTTTCCGGTGTTACCGTGAATTTGCGTAGTGATCTTTGGCTTAACAGTATGCCGGTGATTGGTGATGACGGTACTCAACCTGCGATTAAACTACAGGCATCCGTGAAGCTGCAGTCGACGGATATGAAACCATTGCCGGGCGGTATCGAAATTACTCAGGTGTTGCTTGAACAGGGCGATAAGCAGTGGCTGGTGAATGAAAACCTGGAAGTGCGGGGCGAAGGTGAGTTGACTTTAGAGGTTGTGATGCAGGCCGGACCTGAATGGGAGTCGGGCAGTTTGGTCAATGTTGCTATTATCTTCAACTTTGATGGAGAAGAGCACAGGTTGGTAGAGCGTGATGTGGCAGTCAGCCAAGTGTTCTGACTCAGCGTTTTAAACAGAAGTACAAATAAGAAAGGCTCCGAAAGGAGCCTTTTTTAATGAAGTCAGCAATGTGATTATTGCTCTTCCAGATCACCGCAGAAACGGTAACCTTCACCGTGGATAGTTGCGATGATTTCCGGAGTATCAGCCACTGATTCGAAGTGCTTACGGATACGACGGATAGTCACGTCAACAGTACGGTCGTGCGGCTTAAGCTCACGGCCTGTCATTTTCTTCAGCAGTTCGGCACGAGTCTGGATCTTGCCTGGGTTTTCACAGAAGTGAAGCAGAGCGCGGAACTCAGAACGAGGCAGTTTGAACTGTTCGCCAGACGGGCTTACCAGTGAACGGCTGTTGATTTCCAGTGACCAGCCGTTGAACTCGTAACGTTCTACCAGACGCTTGTCTTCAGTAGGCAGGCCTTGGTTCATGGCACGGTTTAGCAGGTTACGGGCACGGATAGTCAGTTCACGTGGGTTGAACGGCTTAGTGATGTAGTCATCAGCACCGATTTCCAGACCCAGGATCTTGTCTACTTCATTGTCACGGCCAGTCAGGAACATCAGCGCCATGTCGCCCTGCTCACGCAGTTCGCGAGCCAGCAGAAGGCCGTTTTTACCTGGCAGGTTAATATCCATGATCACAAGGTGAACTGGGTGTTCTGAAAGCATCTGGTGCATTTCCGCACCGTCATTTGCTTCAAATACTGTGTAACCCTCTGCTTCAAAGATGCTTTTCAGGGTGTTACGTGTTACGTGCTCGTCTTCTACAATCAGAATGTGAGGGGTTTGCATTGGCAGTACCTAAATTTCTAAAAACGGAATCTGGTCAAAAACAGAATAGTTAAATTCTATAAAAAAAATTCACATACAGGCAAAGTCCCGGATAAAGGACTATTTGTTTATTCAAAAACTGACCTGTTTGGTACGCCATCCTTTTTCAGCAAGATGATGTGTCATAGCAACTGCTGAAAGAACTCTAAAATTTAGAGTCATTGGCTACAATTTCCGTGGGATGGCGATGATTGTATGCACTTAACAGCACGCTAACAATATTACGGCTTTGTTTCGTGACTGCTTTTTAGAGCTTTCTTGATTTACATCAAACAGGGGTAAGTCTATTACGAATCTTCACTTTGTTTAACATTAGCTACAAATTAATCCGTCACCCGGAAGGTAAATCTCTAAATGTGTGAAAACATCTCGCTTTGGTGTAGCTATCAGAAGATTTTATTCAAAATGCCGCAACAGCCTGTTTACGCTTGCTTTGCAATTCTAACAGCATTTAATCCCGGAAGCATTGTTATTAATAACTCAAATAACATTTTGCGAAATGAATTATTGAGATCTCAGTTGGAAAATTTGACAAAAGGGGCTCAAAGCGTGATTTGTCAGGCTCCAGACGGAAGTTGGCAGGAACCGAGCTTCATTGCGCCGATTTCCTTAGTTCAGGCGAAACAGTTAGCCCGGCAGTGGCAGCAGAATGCGATCTACTGGGTAGAGTCGGGAGATCTCTTTTTGGTTCCTGTGTTAATGGAAGATGTCATGACAATGAAATTGGGGCAAATCAAAGACTTTTTCTACACTGAGTAGAGACCCGCTACTTGCCGATCAGACAAAGGAGCCTGCGATGTTAGATCTACTACCCGACCTGTGCGATCACTATGGAGAGGATGTCAGATGGTTGCCACTGCCGACACATGACTACGGCGGCAGGACGATTTTTTACGGTGAGGTTGTTACCTTGCGCTGTTTCGAAGATAACAGCTTGGTCCGGGATATTGTTTCTGAAGACGGAACCGGAAAGGTATTGGTGATTGATGGTCATGGTTCCTGTCGGTTGGCATTGCTCGGTGATCAACTGGCGATGCTAGCTCATAACAATAACTGGGAAGGTATTGTGATTAATGGTGCGGCGCGGGACATTGGCACTTTGGGCACGATCGATATCGGTGTGAAAGCCCTTGCTGCATGCCCGTTTAAAACAGAGAAGCGGCAGACAGGAGATCGCAATGTCACGTTGACGGTCGCCCATACCCTGGTTTATCCGGGGGATATGCTGTATGCCGACAGAAACGGCATCCTGTTAAGTAAGAAAGCGCTGGATTTGTCTGTGGTCGGTGATGACTAGCTACGGCTGGGAAAACAAAATCACAGAAAGCAAAAAAGCAACGAATATAAGAATGTACCCTATATTCGTTGCTCTGTTTTTGATTTTATCATGACGGTTCTGTTACTTTTTCAGTCAGGTTCAGAATCGGAAGCCGATACCTAACTGGTATATTTGCTCAAGCGCTTCATAATCAACGGTCGCATGCAGGTTAACCCTGTCATTGACTTCATATTGACTGGATACTTCAACTCCCAGCACGGTTTCCCGCTCAATAGTTTCTGAAGTTACAGCACTTTTCAGACTGATTTTCGGTGAAAGGTTGTATTTAACTCCGGAGAGTAATCCGCGGCTAGTTGCCTTGGATTCATTACCACTTTTTATCCGGGTACTCAGGTACAGTTCAGTATTATCTGTCACTGCGTAGGCATAGCCGCTGTCAATCTGCCAGACATCGAACTGTTCGGCACTCTTTGATTCGGACGATAAGAACCAGCCAGATGAGCCGGAATTGCTCCCGCTCAGTTCAAACAGTCCATTTTCTGCTGCCTTTGTTGGTAACACCACTACCAGCAGGGCAATTGTGATCAGTATTTTTTTCACTGCGCACCTTCCCTGTCGCTTTGTTATGTTTATACGTTTTTTATTATGGGCTGATCAAAATCAGCATTATCAATATTAGGACACAATTCTGGTTATTGATACGTTAGATCTTACTAATGAGAGGCTGAGCATAAAACTGCGTGCATTGCGCTAAGTTATGCATTTACTCTGTTGCTGCTGTCTTATGTTTATTGGGCGTTTTTGGAAATCGGCTACTTTCGTAGCCGATGTTTGCTCTGGTAGGGGTAGACATCTTCGTATTGGCGGTTAGCAATATTTTGTTGCAGCTGCTGCCAGTAGCTGGCCTCAAATAAATCGCTGTGAAGCTCATTAAATAAGGATCTGACGGTTGGGTTGATCAGTAGGAAGGTACGGAACTCTTCCGGGAAAACATCGTTTGGCCCGACGCTATACCAAGGCTCAGCGGCCATTTCGTCTTCCGGGTATCGCGGAGGCGGGATCCGGCGGAAGTTCATTTCCGTCATGTAGCTGATTTCGTCGTAGTCATAGAAAACGACCCGTTTGTGCCGGGTCACACCGAAGTTTTTAAACAGCATATCGCCGGGGAAAATATTGGCAGCGGCCAGCTGTTTTATCGCTTTGCCATACTCATCAACGGCATGGCGGAGATCGTCATCATTGGCTTGCTCGATGTAGATATTGAACGGGATCATTCGTCGCTCAGTGTAGAGGTGTTCGATGATCACTTCATTGGCGGTTACTTTGATTTTTGATGGGGCGACCTCAAGTAGCTCCTGTAATAGCTCATCACTGAAACGGCAGCGCTCAATTGAGAAGTTCTGGTACTCCTGGGTATCAGCCATTCGTCCGACCCGGTCATGCTCTTTAACCAGTTTGTACTTCTCCCGTACAGTGGCATGGCTGATGTCTTTCTGTGGCGCGAATTTATCTTTTATTACTTTAAAAACAAAATCATAGGATGGAAGGGTGAATACAGACATCACCATACCCTTGATTCCGGGAGCCGAGATAAATTTATCGTCGGAGCTTTCCATATGGCGGAGGAACTCCCGGAACAGCTCTGTTTTGCCATGCTTCTGGCAACCTATGGCCGTATAGAGCTCGGCATTGGTCTTGTTTGGCATTAGCTCGCTGAGGAAGCGGACCAGCGCAGCCGGTGCCGGGGCATAGACCATGAAATACGAGCGGGCAAAACCAAACACCACACTGATGTCATCAACATCGCACAGGCAGGCATCGATATAGAGTTGTTTGTTGCTGTTGTTCAGCACCGGTAGTACCAGCGGGGCGCTGCGGTTGTCCTTTAGGCTGATACGACCAACCAGGTATGCGGCTTTGTTGCGGAAGAAAGGCTCCCTGATCATTTCTATCGTCGGAGTTGAACTCTGGGCTGTTCCCAGCTCTTTGTTCAGGCGGTGAACTAACAGGTCGATATCCCGTTTTTTATCTTCCCAGCTGAGGGTAAACGGGGTGTCGTCGAGCATTCTTTCCAGCAGACTGTTGAGTCCGGAGCCTGTGTTGTAGATCCGTGTCAGTGACGTGGGGTAAGTCGGGATCCGACCTTCCTGAGAGCTGTGAACAAATAGCTTATCGCGATTAATATTGCGATGACTGAATATTCGGCAATACACTGAATTGAAAAAACTTTCAGCAATTTCATATCTTGGGTAATCAAGTAGAAGATCGATGTAAGCGGACTTCACCGCCATCAAAAACTGGTGATTGGCAAAGCGCTCACCCAGCATAATCTGGATTTGGCTGGTGACCAGCCCGACATGGTGATCGTAGAAGTTGATGCGTTTTTTGAGTGCCTGGTGGACGGCGGTCCAGTTTTGGGTTTCAAAGCGTTCCTGGGCTCCGGCTGTTACATCCAGAAACCGTCCGTACATGGCATCGAAGCCTTGCAAGATAGTATGGGCTACTAGCTGTTCCATTGCTGCTGTCATTCGGGATCCCTCCGAACACTAAGAATAGTCACTTTTTTCAGTTCAATGTCTCAGAAAAGCGAATGGTTGATTATTCACCAGCTCATTACTATGCACGGCGATGAGTTATAGTGCAATCAATTGCTTTTTTTTATGCTAATTTGGTATGAGTTGAGTGCTGAAAATATCTGCATTTCGCCAGTAACTTGTACCAGACGGGTAAAAAACTTTGTTGACTCATCCAATTGAATCAGGTAAACGTAAATTAATACAGATTATTGGCGACATTTTAGAAACCTATGTTTAACGCGATCAGCATTATTACCACCACCATTACAATTACCGGCACTACAGGTGCTGGGGTGGGCTGATACGCATAAGTTTCAGAGAAAAAGCCCGCACTCAGCAAGTGCGGGCTTTTTTTTAACCATTTTTTGAAGAATCGGGCTGACACCAACGCAGGATATGCAGCTAGGCTGTTAGTCAACAGATAAAGGAAGCCGGGAGTAGTGGATGCGAGTATTAAAGTTTGGTGGTTCATCATTGGCCGATGCAGAGCGATTTTCGCGGGCAGCGGAGATCATTGCCAATAACGCCCAGCAGGGTGATGTGTCAGTGGTGCTGTCAGCACCGGGTAAAGTGACAAATAAACTGGTTTCTGTGATTGAAAGTACAGTTAATACCGGTGATGCGGAATTGCAGATTGCTGACTTGGAATCTGTATTCAATGAGCTGTTCAGCGGACTTGAAGCCTTAGAGCCTAAGCTGGATAGGGCGCTGCTGGATGCCAAACTACTGAGCTCGCTGGGTCAGCTTCGCCAGTATGTTCATGGTATGAAGCTGCTGGGGCTATGCCCGGACAATGTGTATGCCAAGGTGATCAGCAAGGGTGAACGCATGTCGATTGTGGCGATGAAAGCCCTGCTGGAAGCTAAAGGACAGCCAGCCAGTCTGATTGACCCGGTTGCGTATCTGCAGGCCAATGGCGATTATCTTGAAGCGCATGTCGATATCGAAGTTTCCACTCAGAATTTCAAACAGAATCCACTGCCGGAAGGCCACGTCAACATCATGCCGGGCTTTACTGCCGGTAATGAAAAAGGCGAGCTGGTGACGCTGGGCCGAAATGGTTCGGATTATTCAGCGGCAGTATTGGCGGCTTGTCTGCGTGCTGAGTGCTGCGAAATCTGGACTGATGTTGATGGTGTTTACAGCTGTGACCCGCGCCTGGTGCCGGATGCCCGCCTGCTTAAATCCCTGAGCTATCAGGAAGCGATGGAGCTTTCTTATTTCGGCGCTTCTGTTCTGCATCCGAAAACTATCGCCCCAATTGCCCAGTTCCACATTCCTTGCCTGATCAAAAATAGCTTTCATCCTCAGGGAGACGGTACCCTGATCGGACTCGATACCGGTGAAGATAAGCTGGCGGTGAAAGGGATCACGACCCTTAAAGATCTGACGATGGTTAACGTCAGCGGCCCGGGCATGAAAGGTATGGTCGGGATGGCTTCGCGTGTCTTCGGGGCTATGTCCGCGGCGGGCGTTTCCATCGTATTGATCACTCAGTCATCGTCCGAATACAGCATCAGCTTCTGTATCGAGAGTGAAGACAAGGCGGTGGCGCAGCAGGCTCTGCAGAGTAATTTTGAGCTGGAATTGAAAGAAGGCCTGCTGGAGCCTGTTGAATTTATGGGTGATTTGTCCATTGTGACTCTGGTCGGTGATGGCATGCGTACATCCCGCGGTGTTGCTGCCCGCTTCTTTACTTCACTGGCGGAAATTGATGCCAATGTGGTGGCGATTGCCCAGGGCTCGTCTGAGCGGGCAATTTCGGCGGTAATCCCGGTTGAGAAAGTTTCTGAAGCAGTAAAAGCCTGTCATGAGAACCTGTTTAACAGTAAGCACTCACTGGATGTATTCGTTATTGGTGTCGGTGGTGTTGGCGGCGAGCTGGTGGATCAGATCCGTCGTCAGCAGGAGAAGCTGTTCGACAGCGGCATCATGATCCGTGTCTGCGGCCTGGCCAACAGCAAAGGGATGCTGATGAACAGCAACGGCCTGCCGCTAAGCAACTGGCGAGACCTGATGGGACAGGCCAACGAACCGCTTAGCCTGGCTCGCATGATCCAGTTGGTGAAGCGTAACCACATTATCAACCCGGTGATTGTTGACTGTACTTCAGACCAGGGGATTGCCGATCAGTATGCAGATTTCCTGGCTGCCGGTTTCCATGTGATCACACCGAACAAGAAAGCCAATACCGCGAGCATGGCGTATTACCATCAGTTGCGTCAGGCTGCCCGTTCGACTCGCCGTAAATTTATGTACGAAACCACTGTTGGTGCCGGCCTGCCAGTTATCGAAAACCTGCAGAACCTGATGGCAGCCGGTGATGAGTTGGAGCGCTTCTCTGGTATTTTGTCCGGTTCATTGTCTTATATCTTTGGCAAGCTGGATGAAGGCATGAGCTTCAGCGAGGCGACAACAGTTGCAAGGAACAATGGCTTTACTGAGCCGGATCCGCGTGATGATCTTTCAGGCACTGATGTGGCGCGTAAAGTTCTGATCCTGGCCCGAGAAGCCGGAATGCCACTGGAGCTGGATGATGTGGTTGTCGAGCAGGCGCTGCCGCCAGGCTTTGACAGTGAAGGCTCGGTTGATGAGTTCATGGCACGCTTGCCGGAAGCTGACGCGTACTTCAGTCAGCTTGGCGAAGAGGCGGCCAAAGAAGGAAAAGTGTTACGTTATGTTGCCGAGATCAACAACGGCCAGTGTGCAGTGAAGATTGCCGCGGTAGGCCAGGATGATCCTATGTTCAAAATCAAGGACGGTGAAAATGCTCTGGCATTCTACAGCCGTTATTACCAACCAATCCCTCTGGTGCTGCGTGGTTACGGTGCCGGTACAGAGGTGACTGCCGCAGGTGTGTTTGCGGATTTGATGCGCACATTAGGCTGGAAGCTAGGAGTATAAAAATGAGTGTTGTGGTTTATGCGCCGGCATCAATTGGCAATGTCAGTGTCGGGTTTGACGTGCTGGGGGCCGCCGTGTCTCCGATTGACGGCACGTTGCTGGGGGACCGGGTAAAGGTTGAGGCCGGTGAACAGCCGTTTTCACTGGCTTGCGTTGGGCACTTTGTCGACAAACTGCCTCAGGAAGCAGAAGAGAATATCGTTTTTCGTTGCTGGCAGGTTTTTGGCCGAGAGCTGGACAAAAAAGAGCACCAACTCAAACCGGTGGCTATGACGCTTGAAAAGAACATGCCGATTGGCTCGGGGCTGGGTTCCAGTGCCTGCTCGATTGTTGCAGCACTGGATGCGCTGAACCGTTTCCATGATATGCCGCTGGATGAAACTGAGCTGCTGGCCCTAATGGGGGAAATGGAAGCAGAGATTTCCGGCAGCCTGCATTATGACAATGTGGCGCCTTGTTACCTTGGTGGCTTGCAGTTTATGGTGGAAGAGCTGGGTATCATCAGTCAGTCAGTGCCATGTTTTGATGATTGGTATTGGGTGATGGCTTATCCGGGCATTAAGGTTCCGACTGCTGAGGCGCGTGCCATCCTGCCGTGTCAGTACCGTCGCCAGGATGTGATTGCCCATGGCCGCTATCTGGGTGGTTTTATCCATGCCTGCTACTCACAGCAACCGGAGCTGGCAGCTAAAATGATCAAAGATGTGGTGGCGGAGCCTTACCGGGAAAGGCTGTTGCCGGGCTTTCCTGAGGCGCGCCAGTACGCGCTGGAAGCCGGAGCTCTGGCGAGCGGGATTTCCGGCTCGGGCCCGACAATGTTCAGTGTCTGCAACGATATTGACGTGGCTAAGCGTATTGCACGCTGGCTGGAAGAACATTATGTTCAGAATGAAAATGGATTTGTTCATGTCTGCCGTTTAGATGGACAGGGATCAAAAGTAACAGGAAGCGAGCTATAACAATGAAGTTGTATAACTTAAAAGAACATCAGGAACAGGTTTCGTTTGGTCAGGCTGTACGTCAGGGGCTGGGCCGGAATCAGGGTTTATTTTTCCCGTCAGAGCTCCCTGAGCTGGGCGATGTAGATGCCCTGCTGGAGATGGATTTTGTCAGCCGCAGCAGCAAGATCCTGTCAGCGTTTATCGGTGAAGAGCTTGCGGCTGATACGGTTGAACAGATGGTAAAAAATGCCTTTCAGTTCCCGGCGCCTGTTGCCAGGGTAAAAGACGGTGTTTACGCCCTTGAACTGTTCCACGGTCCAACATTGGCATTTAAAGATTTCGGTGGTCGCTTCATGGCTCAGTCGCTGGCGGCGGTCAGTGACAGCGATGGCAAGATCACGATTCTGACTGCCACTTCCGGTGACACCGGTGCTGCGGTTGCCCATGCTTTCCACGGTATGGATAACATCAAGGTGGTGATCCTTTATCCGAAAGGTAAGATCAGCCCACTGCAGGAAAAACTGTTCTGTACCCTGGGCGGCAATATCTGCACTGTAGCGGTTAACGGTACGTTTGATGACTGCCAGGCTTTGGTAAAGCAGGCGTTTGATGATGAGAAGCTGCGTAAAGACATTGGCCTGAACTCGGCAAACTCAATCAATATCAGCCGCCTGATGGCCCAGATCTGCTACTACTTTGAAGCCGTTGCCCAGCTGCCGAAAGCTGAGCGCGATAACTTAGTGGTGGCGGTACCGAGTGGTAACTTCGGTAACCTGACGGCCGGTCTGCTGGCAAAAGCGCTGGGTCTCCCGGTAAAACGCTTCATTGCAGCAACCAATGTCAACGATACTGTGCCGCGCTACCTGCAAAGCGGCCAGTGGGAGCCGAAACCGACAATCCCGACAATTTCCAATGCGATGGATGTGAGCCAACCAAATAACTGGCCGCGTATCGAAGAGTTGTGTCAGCTTAAAGGCTGGGGGCTAAGCGAGCTGGGTTACGGTGCCGTGACCGATGAGCAAGCGGCAGAGACCCTGCGTGAGATGGATGTCGAAGGATATCTGTGTGAGCCGCACGGCGCAGTTGCTTACCGAATTCTGACTGAACAATTGCAGGAAGGTGAAACCGGTATGTTCCTGTGTACTGCTCACCCGGCCAAGTTCAAGGAAGTGGTCGATGATATCCTGGAAAAAGATATCGATCTTCCGGGACCGCTGGCGAAACACAACGCGATGGAGTTGCTGTCATTGGAACGCGATAATGATTTCGGGCAACTGAAAGAAGTGCTTTACAGCGTACAGGACTAGCCTCCGCTTCAGCTTTTAATAGTTTGAATTCAGGATATAAAAGGAAACGGTAGCCGACTGGCTACCGTTTTTTATGTCTGATGAAAAGATTCGCTAGTTTTCTTGTTGAGGCTCAGCAGCAGGTTCTGCGTTTTGCCTTGCAAACTTGTTTACCCATAGGGAAATAGCACCGTCACCGGTAATGTTACAAGCCGTACCGAAGCTGTCTTGTGCCAGGTACAGGGCTATCATTAGCGCCAGTTCGGACTCACCGAAACCAAGCATGGTCGACATTAAACCCAGTGCTGCCATCACAGCACCACCCGGTGCACCTGGTGCAGCAATCATTGTCACACCCAACATCATGATAAACGGCAGCATCTCCATCAGTGACGGAATCGCAATATGCTGGCTCAATGCCATGACCGCTGTTGAGCAGGTAACCAGTGTGATGGTTGAACCAGACAGGTGGATGGTTGCACATAGTGGAATGGTGAAGTTGGCAATAGATTCATCAACACCGTTTTCTTTAGTTTGCTTCAGGGTAACCGGAATAGTTGCCGCTGATGACATAGTACCAACCGCTGTAAAGTAAGCTGGCAGCATGTTTTTGATCAGTTTAACCGGTGGCTGGCCGGTTGCCAGGCCGGTGATTGTGTATTGAATGGTGATCCAGGCCCAGTGCATGAAAATGGCCAGTGCCAGTACTACACCAAAGGTTTTCAGGGTTGAGAATACGGTGCCTTCAGCAGACATTTCGGCAAACACACCGGCAATGTAGAAAGGCAGGAACGGAATGATGACTTTTGACAGCAACAGATCAATGACACTACGTCCCTCGTTAACGACTTTCTTAAGTTGTGTGCTGTTGGTAATGCTGATGCCCAAACCGAACAGGAAGGCAGTTGCCAGTGCCGTCATCACCCCGAACAGTGGTGGAATTTCCAGTTTGATGAAGCTGGTAAGTTTTTCGGCAGTATCGGCGCTGGCTGCTGCTGGCTCTGGCAAACCGGCAATCACGAAGCTGGCGACGAGAAATGCCAGGCTACCGGCAACAATGGTTGAGCCGTATGAAAGAGCGACGGTTTTACCCAGCAATGAGCCGGAGTTTTTCGGCAGGCTGGCAATACCGCTGGTGATATAGAACAGGATAATCAGAGGGATAGTAAAGCCAATCAGCTGACCACCCAGTAGTTTCACAGTAAGCAGCAATCGAATGATTGCATCAGGGGCAAAAAATCCGAGGAGGATACCGGCTAAGATGCCGGCGACGAGCTTTAGGATCAGTTTCATTGAGCGGACTCCTGAGGCGAGTTGTTTTAATTATTCCTAAAAAGTATCACTCGCTATGTTTGTTACATTTTTTGGCGAGCAATGCTAACAAAATACTCTATTTTTAAAATTTATGCCCAAATTTTAATTAAAAGTGAGATATATCTATCAGTATGCTTTTTGAGCAACTTTTGTTTGTTATATGAGCGTCAGGTAAGAGGGATCGGGGGGAAATTGGAAGAGAATGTGCGCTTTATTGGCAGGGGAAACAATAACGGCAGCCAGAGATTGGCTGCCGTTATGTTAAGGATTATTTAGCTAATGATGATTAGCTTTCCGGCTGAAGCTCACCAGCCGGTGCGTCATTTTTCTTGGCAAATTTGTTTACCAGCAGAGAAATCGCACCGTCACCTGTGATGTTACAGGCTGTACCGAAGCTGTCTTGTGCCATATACAGAGCAATCATCAGTGCCAGCTCGGCCTCGCCAAAGCCCAGCATTGATGCCATCAGGCCAAGAGCCGCCATTACACCGCCGCCTGGTGCGCCCGGTGCTGCAATCATAGTTACACCCAGCATCATGATAAACGGCAGCATGTCAAACAGTGACGGGATTGCTGCATGCTGAGTCAGGGCGATAACTGCGGTTGAGCAGGTTACCAGTGTGATTGTTGAGCCTGACAGGTGAATGGTTGCACACAGCGGGATCGTGAAGTTGGCAATGGACTCATCAACACCGCTGTTTTTGGTCTGGCGTAGTGTTACCGGAATGGTTGCTGCCGATGACATGGTACCTACCGCTGTGAAATAAGCTGGCAGCATGTTTTTGATCAGCATAAATGGTGACTTACCGGTTGCCAGGCCAGTCAGGGTGTATTGGATCACGATCCATACCCAGTGCATAGTCACAGCTAGCGCCATTACGATGCCGAAGGTTTTCAGGGTCGTGAATACGGTGCCTTCCGCTGCCATTTCGGCAAAGATGCCGGCAATGTAGAACGGTAGCATCGGGATGATCACTTTTGATAGCAGTAGGTCGATAACACCGCGGCCTTCATCAGCCACTGCTTTTAGGTGCTTGCTGTTAGTGACACTGATCCCCAGGCCGAACAGGAAAGCTGTTGCCAGGGCTGTCATCACACCAAATAGCGGTGGGATCTCCAGGGCGATAAAGCTGGTCAGTTTGTCTGCCGTTTCGGTCGCTGTCGCTGCTGGTTCTGGCAAACCGGCAATTACAAAGCTGGCAACAAGGAATGCCAGGCTGCCGGCGATAATCGTTGAGCCGTATGACAGGGCAACAGTTTTACCCAGCAGAGAGCCAGAGTCTTTCGACAGGCTTGCGATACCGCTGGTGATATAGAACAGGATAATCAATGGGATGGTAAAGCCAATCAGCTGGCCACCCAGTTGTTTCACAGTCAGAAGCAGTCGAATGATCGCATCAGGGGCAAAAAATCCGATGAGGATACCGGCCATAATACCGGCAATAAGTTTTAGGATTAACTTCATTGAGTTTGTTTCCTGAAAGATGTGTGTTTGTAATGGCTCCGTCAATTGTTATTACCTGCTCTGTCCTTAAAGGAGAGAGGAAATTCTGCTTGTCTGTATTTTTAATTAATGCCCGGCTCCTCTCTAAACGGAGGTGATTACCAGGCCCTTTTAAGCAGAGATTGGTTACAATCTGAACAATATAGGAGAATGGTGTTTTGTAACCCGTAGTTACAAAAAAAACGGCATCAGAGATGCCGTTTTCAGGTGTTATTTTACTATATATCAATAAGCGATTACAGGCTGTTTGTAAAAGTACGTGCAATTACGTCGCGCTGCTGCTCAGTAGTCAGAGAGTTGAAACGTACAGCGTAGCCAGATACACGGATTGTCAGCTGTGGGTACTTCTCAGGGTGCTTAGCAGCATCTTCCAGAGTTTCACGCTTCAGTACGTTAACGTTCAGGTGCTGACCACCTTCGATTTTAGCCGGTGCTTCGATAGCAACTTCACGGCTTTCGTATTCACCCAGCTCAGCTGCAGGGATAACCTGATCAGCTTCGTAACCAGCTGAAGCTGCAACACAACGAGCTTCGTTTGTTACGCTGTCCAGTAGCCAGATAGAATTCAGTAGGTCGTTGTTCGCAGTTTTAGTAATTTGAATACCAGAGATCATGACTTAACTCCTCCAAAGGATGTCGTTATTTTTTCAATTTTGTATTGAGCTGGCTGTATTATATACCTGCTCGATGCAAAATTGGTATTGATTTAGATCAAATTACAACAAAAAACCTTAAATTGGCTAGGGCTGTTTTTTTGAGCTAGGTCAACTAAGTCTTAGATTTACTGGGTTGATGTGTATTTTTTATTTATTCAAAAAAAGTTGAATTGATCAAATGTAGTAAAATTACATCAATTTTGAGGGTGTAACACGGTGATTTACCGTGATAACGTGCCCTTTATCTAATCATTTTGTAATCGCTGACGTTTAAAAATAACGCCCGGAAAGAAGGTATAAAAATGAAGTTAATTGGAGCCCATGTCTCAGCGGCTGGTGGGGTGCACAACGCCCCGGTAAATGCCGCCGGGATTGGGGCAAATGCATTTGCTCTGTTTACCAAAAACCAGCGCCAGTGGGTGGCAAAGCCACTGGAAGAGGATGTGATTAAGGCATTTAAGGCGCGCTGTCAGCAATATGGTTTTTCACCGGAGGCGATCCTGCCTCATGATTCCTACCTGATAAATCTTGGCGCTCCGGAAACTGAAAAACTGGAGAAGTCACGCAATGCCTTTATTGATGAGATGCATCGTTGTCACCAGTTGGGACTGACACTGCTGAACTTCCATCCGGGCAGTCACCTGAAGAAGATTTCCGAGCGGGAATGCCTGGCTCTGATCGCCGAATCAATTAACCTGGCTCATCAGGCTGTACCGGATGTGGTTGCTGTAATCGAAAATACAGCCGGACAGGGCAGTAACCTCGGTTGGCGTTTTGAACACCTGGCTGAAATTATTGAGCAGGTTGAGGATAAGGTCCGGGTCGGAGTCTGTATTGATACCTGTCATACCTTTGCTGCTGGTTATGATCTGCGGGGAGAAGCCGCCACTGATGTCACGTTTGCTGAATTCGATCAGGTTGTCGGCATGAACTACCTGCGAGGTATGCACCTGAATGATTCCAAAGGCGCGCTGGGAAGTCGGATTGACCGCCACCATAGTCTGGGAGCCGGAGAGATTGGCTGGGATTGCTTCCGTTATCTGATGCAGGACTGCCGCTTCGATAACATACCTTTGGTATTAGAAACCATTAATCCGGATATCTGGCAGCAGGAAATCGAGCAGCTGCGTTCGTTTGTAGTTTGATTCTGGTGCAACTGAGCACTCTTTCAGGGCATTGTCATACTGTACTGCTTTGAAATGAGTGCTTTTTTGTTTCTGCTTTAACCTAATTCATTGATTTAATTGGGTTCATCTCATACTGGTTTTTCTGGCATCAAATTTTCATTGTTCATTATGTCCTTCTTTTTAAATCTGCTTATTTCAAGGAGCACATTATGAACCCGGATATGATGATGCTGTGTTATGGATTTGCCTTTAATATTCGTTTTCCACAGGCCAACCGCCCGGTTCAGGGACGGGGGCACTGGCGCACACCAGTTCCGCGCCACCGTTCTTCAGAACACCACTAATCTGCAACTGATTCTTTTATCCTTCTATATAGGTAGTGGCTTGATATAAATAGAGGCTTGCTTCTGAACTGCCGTTTGTCATTCCTTATTCCGTTAAAGAGGATATATCCAAACATCCAGAGGTTATTTGGGTATAGAATAAGCGGCTAATTTAAGTATCAGGAGCAAGCCATGAGCGAAGCGATGACCTGGCAGCAGCTTATCAGCCAGGAACAAAAGCAACCTTATTACCAACACATTGAACAGTTTGTTGCAGCAGAACGAGCTGCCGGAAAAGCTATTTTCCCGCCAGAGGAAGACGTGTTCAGTGCTTTTGCTACAACGCCTCTTGATAAAGTTAAAGTTGTTATCCTGGGCCAGGATCCTTACCACGGCCCAAGCCAGGCTCATGGTCTGAGTTTTTCTGTTCGTCCCGGAGTGAAGATTCCGCCTTCACTGGCCAATATGTATAAAGAGCTGGCAAATGATATCCCGGGCTTTGAGGCCCCTGATCACGGTTACCTGCAGCACTGGGCAGAGCAGGGTGTATTGCTGCTTAATACGGTACTGACAGTCGAGCAG
This sequence comes from Photobacterium marinum, assembly GCF_000331515.1. GTDB lineage: Bacteria > Pseudomonadota > Gammaproteobacteria > Enterobacterales > Vibrionaceae > Photobacterium > Photobacterium marinum. Next base: position 3,382 of record NZ_AMZO01000040.1, on the reverse strand, counting down.
GGCAAGGCCCACTCACACGCTAAAATCGGCTGGGAAACCTTCACGGATCGGGTAATTGAAGTATTGGATCAGCACTGCGAAGGCGTGATTTTCTTGTTGTGGGGAGCTCATGCCCAGAAAAAAGGTAAGAAGATCAATGGAGAAAAACATCACATACTGAAGTCGGCTCACCCGTCTCCACTGTCGGCCTACCGTGGGTTCTTTGGTTGCAAACATTTTTCTCAGGTGAATACTCTGCTTGAGCAGATGAATAAACCGGTAATTGACTGGAAGTTAGAGAATCATATCTAATCAGCCAGAATGTGGTGATTTTGTAACTTTTTGATCAATAAACAAACAGGATCAAGGCGAGTTCTTTCGAGTCGGTTTAAACTCAAAATATGTTTTAAGGAAGAATATTTTGGGAGCGAGCTATGATGTTGGAAAGTATTCATACTGAACATGGCTATATCAACCGGCTGCTCAATGTATTGCAACAGAAGCTGGATGCGATTAGACATGGACGGCCTGTTAATTACAGTCTGATTAAAGACATCATCGACTATTTACAGAAACAGGCTGAGTGCTGCCACCACCCCAAGGAAGATTTGCTGTATCGCTATTATCAGTCGCATTATGCGAATAGTCGTGAAATGCAAAACCTCGAGGCGGAACATGAGGAGTTGTCTGAGCTGACTCGTGAGTTTGCTGAAACGGTAGATATGATTTTGATGGACGCAGTGATTCCGCTGGATGTTTTTGCTGAGAAGCTGAATGTGTTTGTCAATCGGCAAAGAGCTCACCTTGAGTTTGAGGAAAAGCATATCCTGCCTTTGCTCAGAAACACCTTTACTGCCGAAGACTGGTTAGCTGTATCGGCTGAGTATGAGCAGTGTGAGTACGATCCGCTGTTTGGCGATAAAGTTGCAGAGCGTTACCGTAATCTAGCTGAACGCTTGAAGGTACAGGCGTCGAAATAAATAAAGCCGGCATCATAGCCGGCTTTTTCATTGATAGGTGGATATCTGGTTTAATTATCAGAAATCGATGTCGTCGTCATAGTCTCGGAACATATCAATTTCTTCAAGTTCCTTACGAAGTCTCTGCTTGTCCTTAAGCGCCTCAATTTCACGCCACTTACGTTTTACCGGTTTACTGCGTTTAGCCCGGCGGGGCGTCTCATCGGCAAGAATGTCATCGAATGCATAGCTGTCCATAAAGCACCTCTTCCTTACGCTTCGGTCCTAGTTAAATATCATATTGGCAAAAAAAATAAAATTGATGTGTTTCGCATTTGTTATCTTTTTATGAATATTTGAGGGGCTAGATCTCACAATTGCTTACAGTTTGTACAAAAAGCAACCGTTATCGTTGAGGGATTATCGGGAGTAGAGGGCTGAATCATAAAGTGAAACTGCAAAAATCGTTGTGATCGGGTAAATCGCTATGAAGGGCTGGGAGTTAGCGGCGGTTTATTGACACGAGATCACATTAATCCGGTTAAGGTGCTGATTAATTATTGCTCGCAAATGTGTTGAGGAATTTAAATGAAATTGTTAACTGTTTACATTTGTGAGTGTTTTTTAGCCACTGGGAGATGTGGTTAATCAACAACTATATGCACTTTGTGCGTATTGATTTTTCTCACATAACTTTGCATGATCATATGCCATCTGCAGTTACACAACACATACCAACTGCATTCAGGTACGGCAAAATTGCTCGCAGAGAGGGGTTTGTACCTGTCTAATACCACATAAAAAAGAACGACAAAGGTTGTTTATAAACAACTCTATTTACTACTTTGGTTATATTCGGTGCCAATAAAAAGGTGCTGGGTAGGGCCGCGTTTTGATGATTTTACAGGGGGAGACGTGTCAAGTCAGATTAATTTTTTGAACGATCTGTTGTGGGGCTCCGTGCTTATTTACCTGCTAATTGGGGTAGGCATTTTCTTTACTATTCGTCTGGGAATGATCCAGTTCAGACATTTCGGCCACATGTTCAGCGTAATGAAGAACAGCCGTAAGGCAGACAAAGCCGGTATCTCTTCATTCCAGGCTCTGTGTACTAGCCTTGCTGCACGTGTCGGTACCGGTAACATGGCCGGTGTTGCTGTTGCCCTGACGCTGGGTGGCCCGGGTGCTATTTTCTGGATGTGGCTGATTGCGATGCTGGGCATGGCGACAGCTTTTGCTGAAAGTGCACTGGCACAGCTATATAAAACCCGTGATGACGACGGTAACTATCGTGGCGGTCCTGCATATTACATGGAGAAAGGCCTGGGAATGCGCTGGATGGGCGTTGTATTCTCAGTCTGTCTGATCATCGCATTCGGCCTGGTCTTTAACTCGGTACAGGCGAACTCCATCACTCAGGCAATGAATGTAGCCTTCGGCTGGAACCCGACTTACGTTGGTATTGCCCTGGTTGTGATGGCGGGTGTGATTATTTTTGGTGGTCTGCGTGCAATTGCTCGTACTGCAGAGATCCTGGTTCCGGCGATGGCGCTGTGTTACCTGTTGCTGGCGCTGTTTATCATGTTTACCAACATTGAGAAGCTGCCTGATGTACTGATGATGATTTTCCGCAGTGCGTTTGGCCTTGAGGAAGCAGCATCCGGTGCGCTGGGTTACACCATTGCGCAGGGCATGATTAACGGTCTGAAACGCGGTCTGTTCTCTAATGAGGCTGGTATGGGTTCGGCACCGAATGCAGCTGCATCAGCTACACCTTATCCGCCGCACCCGGCTTCACAGGGCTATGTGCAGATGCTGGGTGTGTTCATGGACACCATTGTTATCTGTTCGGCAACGGTAGCGATTATCCTGATGTCCGGTGAATACGTACCACACGGTGAGGTTACCGGTATTGAGCTGACACAGCGCGCCCTGAGCTCACAGGTTGGTGGCTGGGGGTCAGTGTTTATCGCTGTGGCTATCTTCTTCTTTGCCTTTACTTCTTTGGTTGCGAACTACTCGTATGCAGAGACGAACCTGATTTTCCTTGAGCATAACCACAAAGCAGGCCTAGCGGTTTTCCGTGTCGTGGTACTGGCGATGGTAATGTTCGGTGCTGTTGCTGATTTGCCGACTGTCTGGGCTATGGCAGACGTGTCGATGGGGATGATGGCTATCATTAACCTGATAGCCATAGTGTTGCTGTCGGGCACGGTTGTGAAACTGGCGAAGGACTACAACAAGCAGTTGGGTCAGGGTAAAGTGCCTACCTTTGACAGTAACGATTACCCAGAGCTGCATGCCCAGCTTGAAGAAGGCATCTGGGATCGCTCAAACAACAAATAGGTTTTATTCCGATAGGTAATACCTATCAGAGAAATCACTAAAGCCACGCGACTATCGCGTGGCTTTTTTTTACATCGGTGTCCCGTCCTGAGATAAGT
>NZ_AMZO01000039.1 GCF_000331515.1 Photobacterium marinum | reverse complement strand
GAGATGCGTTGAGAGTTCACCTCCCAAGTAAGGACAGCGCACATGGAAATGCCTAACAAAGGCATTAAGGTGACTTGTAATACTCGGTGGTTTTGGTTTGGAGTTTAGTGGGCTTGGTGGGTTCATCGTGGCGCACCTTATGCCAGGCGTTATGTGCAATAATTTGGAGACAAATAGTGAGTGCTTGGTTAAACACTTTTGTGGATTTTTTTAATAGTAATTCTCGAGAAATCGGTGTGGTGATGTACGCTGAAGGCTGTCGTGAAGGGTGGCTACAAGGGGAGTTTTATCGACAATCATCCGATCAAAATCATGGTAAATAGCTATAAGCTAAAGAGTTCAAATGGCACTGTTGATCTTTATGGTGAAAGACCAAATGAAGATTCTGAAATCAAAAAAATGGTTGCTGAAATAAAGATAATTGCACCTTCATTTGCAACAAAAAACATTGATGGCAATAGTAATATTGATCAGTTTAATACAGAGGAAGTTGTCAAGATAACAGAATATCACTTAGAGCAAGTTAACCCAGAAGTAGGCTCTTTGCTGAAAGACGTAAAAAGGCTTAATAGTATTGAAGATAATGACATAGAAAAGTATATGATTCTTGTTATTCCAAAATATGAAAATTCACAGATAAAGCCTAATCTTCAAAAATCATTGTCATCAATATCTATCTCAGACAACTGTCGTGAACTATTTTATCCAAATGACCATTTTCGAGTGAGAATTTGGAAACTGTAATGCACATAACAAATCGCACCATGTCGACCCGTTACACTTGGCCGTTTTAATATGAATTGGCTGCTGTGTTTTCAGTAGTCAATTTGCTATCAGTGCGGTAACGGGCGCATGTGCTCAGGCGTTATGCCCCTAAAAGC
>NZ_AMZO01000038.1 GCF_000331515.1 Photobacterium marinum | reverse complement strand
AATACGATGAAGGAGCTCATGGTGTTAGTGAAAGAATCGATATCAATATATAACGACTTAAAGCCGCATATGAGCTTGGGGATGAAAACCCCGAGTGAAGTGCATGAAAAAGCCAGCAGGGATTACCTACTGGCTTCATAAAAAAAGCGTCAACCTATTTTAGGACTAGACATAATTACCAGCTAGCTTCACTTCTTGCTTTTCTTCTCTTCCGCTTTTACCAGTTTCTTTACCATGGTCGCCAAATAGTATTCATCATTTGCTTTGGAACAATAATTTTTGCTCAGACCGCGGCGGCGATACTCACTGGAAATAGCAAAGCGGGAGTGTTTTGCCTTGCGACCATAAAGGTATGTTTCACACAGCTCTACATTAGACATACGCTGCGGAGAAGATTTCACCGTACTACTGCGCATTCCAAGGCTTCTTGATTGATTTGCAGAACAACCAACAAGTGACGCTGTCACCAACCCCAGAACCAACACCTTAGTCCAACCAGAGAACGCCATGTTATACCCTTATCTAATACGAATAATAAACCTTTGAATTATAGCTGATAAACAGTGTTCATTTGAAGAGCCAGAAGTACTTTAGTGCTTTTTATTAACTTGTGAACTTCATTGTAAAACATCACACAAAGAAAAGACGGTGATCATGCTTATTTCCCACACTAATTTATACTCAAATCAAAGCTCCGCCTGCTTTTTCACTAAAACCGACAAGTTTATCTAAAAAGGTACTAGTATCTGCGGCTTGAATCCGTATCATTACACGCCACGAACTTTCTGCCGGGCACACCGACAGAGGAAGCAACAACTTTTCCTGAACAAATGGGACTGCAAGAGTAGAAAAAACGGTGTATTTCAAAGACCCGTATCAACCAACGTAGTCGTATCCCATTTTTCAAAGAGAGACAGAGAATGAGCGAAACTCAAGAGCTAACCAAGGCTCAGCAATACAACTTTAATAAGCTGCAGAAAAAACTACGCCGGAACGTAGGTAACGCCATTGCCGATTTCAACATGATCGAAGATGGCGACCGTATCATGGTTTGCCTGTCAGGCGGTAAAGATAGCTACACCATGCTGGAGATTCTGTGCAGCTTGCAGCGCAGTGCGCCTGTTAACTTTGAGCTGATTGCTGTAAACCTTGACCAGAAGCAGCCAGGTTTCCCTGAGCACGTGCTTCCTGAGTACCTTGAGTCTCTGGGTATCGAGTACAAAATCGTTAACGAAGATACTTACTCTATCGTTAAAGAGAAAATCCCTGAAGGTAAAACAACCTGTTCGCTGTGTTCTCGCCTTCGTCGCGGTATTCTGTATCGTACTGCGAAAGAAATCGGCGCAACTAAAATCGCGCTTGGTCACCACCGTGACGACATGCTGGAAACACTGTTCCTGAACATGTTCTACGGCGGCAAAATGAAAGGCATGCCACCTAAGCTGGTTTCTGATAACGGCGAGCATGTTGTTATCCGTCCTCTGGCATACTGCCGTGAGAAAGATATTGAACGCTTCAGCGAGATGAAAAACTTCCCTATCATCCCATGTAACCTGTGTGGCTCTCAGCCTAACCTTCAGCGTCAGGTTATCAAAGAAATGCTGCGTGAATGGGATAAGCGTTACCCGGGTCGTATCGAAACAATGTTTACTGCAATGCAAAACGTCGTTCCGTCTCACCTTGCTGACTTCGATCTATTCGACTTTAAGAGCATCAACAAAGATTCAGGCGCTATCGATGGCGGTGACATCGCATTTGATAAGCAAGAGATCCCTACTGCACCAGTTTCTTCTGAAGATGTTGCAGAGTTTGATCCAGGCGAACAACTTAACGTTGTGCAGGTAAACTAAGCATCTCATCTGAAACGTAAAAGAGCCGCACAATGCGGCTCTTTTTAATTTGAATGTAAATGATGGCCGTTGTATACAACTGATTTATTTCCTGCTTCACATACCAATAAAGTGACAAAACAGATGATTATTTTCACCACTAACTTGGGCGATATCGAGATCGAACTGAACAAGGATAAAGCACCTGTCAGCTCTAAAAATTTCTTGACGTATTGTCAGGAAGGTTTCTATGAAGGAACTATTTTCCACCGCGTTATCAACGGCTTTATGATTCAAGGCGGTGGTCATACCGCAGACATGGAAGAAAAGCCGACACGAGCACCTATTGTCAATGAAGCCAATCGTGGGCTGAAAAACGTAGTCGGCACAATCGCAATGGCGCGGACTGATGCCCCTCATTCAGCAACGGCGCAATTTTTCATTAACTTAGATGATAATGACTTCCTTGATCATACCGCAACTACCAACATGGGCTGGGGCTATGCCGTTTTTGGTAAAGTCATTGCTGGAATGGATGTTGTGAATGCCATTGCTAAAGTGAAAACAACGTCTAAATTCGGTCATGATGACGTACCTTGTGAAGCCATCATGATAGAAAAAGTAACCATTAAATAATGCGATGTATTGGGCCAATACTTACCGTGTTCTGACTGTTTTTCCGCTACTAATAGTTCACAACAATAGAAAAAGCCGTATCATGCGGCTCTTTCTTATTTGATTATGATTTACTTAAATAAACCGATGAAGAACAGCTTAATGTAATCTATCAATCTGCTGAAAACTCCCCCTTCCTGCACGTTTTCCAATGCAACTAAAGGAACGCTGGCAATCTCATTGCCATCAACCTGATATATGATCTTACCGACGACATCCCCCTGACTTACAGGCGCCATCAGCTCACTCTCAAGTTCAACGCTAGCCGTCATTTTCTTTACATCATTGCGTGACAATGTCACATAAGAGGCGTCTTGTGTACCTAGCGCGATACTGTCTGTATTACCCATCCATATACGCTCTTCCAGTACTTCTTCACCTTTTTGATGTGGAGACACTGTCTGATAGAAACGGAAACCATAGTTTAGCAGTTGTTTACTTTCAGATTCCCTACTTTTTGTACTGGAGGCTCCCATTACAACCGAAATTAATCGCATGTCTCCTTGTGTTGCTGAACTAGCTAAGCTATATCCGGCACCGCTGGTATAACCGGTTTTCATGCCGTCAACGTTTAAGCTCCTATCTGCCAGCAAACCGTTTCGATTTCGTTGGGTGATATTGTTATACGTAAAGGAGCGCTCTTTATATAAAGAATAAATATCCGGTAAATCCCTTATCAGAGCCTTACCTAATAGAGCAATATCATAAGGCGTTGAATAGAGAGAGTTATTATCCAGCCCATGTGCATTAGCAAACGAACTGTCTTTCATGTCGAGTTTTTTCGCCCACGAGTTCATCAGGCTGACAAAAGCTGACTCTGAGCCAGCTACGTGTTCAGCAATTGCCACGCTGGCATCATTTCCCGACTGAACAATCAAGCCTCGATACAAATCCATCATGTTTACTTCGGTATTAACCTCAATAAACATTTTGGACGAATCAGGAAAATTCCTAGCCCAGGCATTACGGCTAATCACCACAACATCATCTTCGCTAATATTGCCGCTCTTCATCTCTTGACCGGCAACATAACTGGTCATCAGCTTTGTCAGGCTTGCGGGATTAAGTCTTTGATGGGCATTTTTCTCAACCAGAATATGACCAGTATGATAATCCATAAGGACATAGCCTTTGGCACCGAGAACAGGCGGATCTGGAATAATAGTTGGAGCGGCAAAAGCTGATAAAGAAAACAAGGCAGCTCCTGCCAATAAAGCACGTAAAGCAGAACTCTTTTGCATAATGATGTAACCAGCCCTCTTTGATGGAACCAGCAGTATAACGAAGAGTTTTTCTTATGCTTGTGGCCTTAATGAAGTCTTACGATAATGCAAATTTCGTTACAAAAATCGCCGTAGTTGCCTGCTGAATCCAAACATTTCACAGCCACTTCGCCATATTTAAAGACACTATCATGGATATAGCCTTTTTCCAGAAATCTCTCGACTTTTCAGCTGTTTTGCAACTCATCTCAAGGTTTGTTATCACGCTTTTGCATATTGAGCACATTTGTAATTATTTGCGTATTGTTATCTCTCGAATATATTTGGCTGTAAAAAACTTAAACACTGGAATTTTCAAGTGAAATTGTCTTTTTATGTCACATGTATTTGTTAATGGAGTGAAACCTTTTATGCTATCCGAAGGAATTACACAGTGAATATAACTACCAGGGGTCCGTTAGCATGAGGATAGGTAATGAATTTCTACAAAAAACTAGCACAACATCATAGAAAGCTTTCTAAACTTTCACACCTCAACGCGATCTGCAGTTGGGACCAGGCATCAATGATGCCAGAAGGCGGTAACGAGGCTCGTTCTGAAGCATTAGCTGAACTGGCAGTGATGCAACATGAACTGGCAACAGCTCCCCACCTCAAAGAATGGTTCGAAAAAGCAGAAGCAGAGCAACTCGATAACGAACAGCGCGTCAGCCTGAAAGAAATGAAGCGAGAATGGCAGATGAACACCCTGCTACCTGCCGAACTGGTTGAATCACAATCGCTGGCTGGCTCTAAATGTGAACATGCATGGCGCAGCCAACGCCATGAAAATGACTGGCACTCATTCAGCAAGAATTTAAAAGAAGTGGTTGAACTGTCTCGGCACGAGGCACAAATTCGAGCAGAAGCAACTGGCTTGAGTCGATATGACGCCCTACTGGATATCTATGAGCCGGGCATGACCACCAAGCAACTCGACAGAATTTTTAATGATGTAAAGTCCTGGCTACCAAGTCTGATCCGACAGGTTCAGGAAAAGCAAGCAACTGAAGACGTGATCACCCCGGTTGGCCCGTTCCCGATTGAACAGCAAAAATCACTAAGCCTTGAAGTGATGAGTAAACTCGGCTTTGATTTTAACCACGGTCGACTGGATGTAAGTATACATCCATTTTGCGGTGGCGTATCGACTGACGTCCGGATAACAACCAGATATGATGAAGCAGATTTCACGTCTGCATTGTTAGGCGTAATCCACGAAACTGGCCATGCACGTTATGAACAAGGTCTGCCAGCCAAGTGGCGTGGCCTACCAGCAGGCGAAGCGCGATCAATGGGTATTCATGAATCACAGAGCCTGTTCTTTGAAATGCAGCTTTCACGCAGCAAAGCTTTTCTCGATATCTTGGCTCCACTGGCGAGTGATGCATTCAGCCGTCGTGACGATGCAGCACTAACCAGTGAAAACCTGGCATTATTTAATACTCGCGTAACACCTGATTATATTCGCGTTGATGCCGACGAGGTGACATACCCTGCCCATATCATTCTACGGTACGAAATCGAGCGTGATTTAGTTGAAGGTCATATCGAGGTTGAAGACATCCCGGAACTCTGGGACAAAAAAATGACTGAATACCTTGGCCTGACAACACGATGCAACCATACCGATGGCTGTATGCAGGACATCCACTGGACTGATGGAAGTTTCGGATATTTTCCGTCTTATACAATAGGTGCCATGTACGCAGCGCAGTTTATGGCAGCAATGCGCCGGGAAATGAATATCGAAAACCTGATCCATGCCCGCAACCTGTCACCGATTTTCAACTGGCTAGATCGACACATCTGGAAAAAAGCATCAACAGTTTCTACAGATCAGTTGCTCATTGAAGCAACCGGAGAAAAGTTAAACCCAGAGTACTTCAAGCAGCACCTTATCGATCGCTATCTGAAATAAACACAACGCAAGGCCGATTAGTTTCAGCCTTGCTTCCTCCTCTGTTCTTCATCCTGTCTTCAATCACTTATTTAGTATTAATATACTGATTTTATGGGACTAACACTGAATTGCTAGAAGCCTTACATTACCCTTCACTTGCACACTTTGGGACAAATATATGTAGAGCTTATGATCTAACATAGTCGTTCCGGTGATTGTTCTTTAACTTTCCAGACACATAGTCTGCCTCCACTTTTGCTTACTTGCAGCTTGAATGGTTTATCGAGCTAACAGAAGGTGAGGTAATAATTAGGGAACAAGGACTGTTCAATTAGATTGGTCGTAACATCGAATACAACAATGCGAAAGGCATAAAAAAACCGGCAAGTGCCTACCGGTTTTTACTGCTCTTAAGTAAGAATCAACATAACTGTCGCTAGATCAAAAAATATAAACTGCGCCAGCCTTAGGCCATGAACGGTCACTCCAGTCCAGTTCAGGATCTGACGGATGGCCTGGCGCACCTACCGCCAAAGTATTCGTGCCAGGTTTGAATTTCAATGAAGCACCAAATTCTTCCTTCACACCAGAAACACTATCACCAGTGATTGCACCTTCCGAAACATAATCTCGATTACCGTAATTGTTCAAACGGTAAATATAGACAGCACCATCAAGATCGCCACCTCGCTCCAAAGTATCTGCACTGGTATGGAAACCAAAGCCGCGCCATGGTGCTAACGGAGCCGAAACAGCAAGAAAACCTTTATCACTGAGCGCCAACTGGCTGCCGAATTTTTGTCCCGCGGATGCTTTTACCGGAGAAATGTCATCAATTTTGGACCAAAAGCCTCGCTGCTCATCATATTTATAAGTCAGTACGCGGTCTATGCCCGGTGCGCCCACCAAAATCAGGTTCGCTTGCTTATTAATCACTACAGAGCTACCAAAACCGCTGTTCTCCTTTGTGTAACCATCTGGCAAGCTCAGTGTTGCCTCAAGCTGCCACATTTCATTATAGTTCCTTGGGGATAGCGCCTTACGATACACATAAACTGCGCCACCATGGGCAATCTCACTCGCAGTCCCCTTTAGTAACGAGTCCATCGGCGCACCAATAACCATCACTTCATCCTTAGCGATGGCAACACTGGCACCAAATTGTGCATCCACTGCCAAACCGTCAGGGCGTTTGATCGTAAACTGACTAGGAGCCGGGATCGTCTTCATCGCGTTATCTGGCGCGGCCGGGAAGTGCAGAGCTTTAAAGTTGTAAAACGAAACTTCGCCACTGGTGTTTTTTGTCGGGTGGCCCATTACAATCATGCCCCCATCCTCGCCAGAACTGGCTAACGCTGCACCATAGCTGTCAGCTACAGGTCCACGTGGTGCGGTATGGCCCTGAAGCCAACGCTCTGTCTGACCATTATTCTGTATATCCATGGCTTTCGCCATATGAACAAAAGCCTCAGTTTTTCCAGACTCAGTCGGTTCCGTTGCTGCAGCAAGGAAGAAATCATCAAAGCTTCTACCTGCTGTCACAATTTGATTGGCTCGTGTTGTATGAGCATCAGCTGTTCTTAGATATGTTTTCTGCCATAAGCTTTTATCTACTTGGTATTGACCATCTGCTTGAGCAGAATAAATCTCAGCAATCCCTTTAGAATCATCAACGGTATTGATAACTAGGTAATCTTGCTGCCATGCAACAGCTTTACCAAACCGTACATTGTCCGAGTCATAACGACTAATGTGAGTTTTTACCCGGCCAACAGTTTGCTCCAGATTTTTCAGACGGAATTTTGCCGACTGAACAAAACAATAATTAGAGCGATCACATGCAAGCAGCTCATAATCAGCCGTCGCAGCATCCATATCGACCAGGTCAAGATCCAACTTCATCGAAGTTCCTGTAAGGTGCGAAGCCACTTCTTCACTGGTCAAACGTAAACTGGTTCCTCGATAACGCAACAATTTATAGTAATCGGCACCACGAACCTGGTTCCAATCAAGAGTCACGCCAACCCCCTGCTTTATCGTAGGAGTAACTGCAAGATAATTCCCTTTATCCTGAACTGCTGGCGATGAAGAAGTAGAGCTTCCGCCCCCGCCACATGCCGAGAGCCCAACAGCAATACATAAAGGTAACAACAGTTTTTTTGTCATGATTCAACTCAACCGGAATAATATTGTGATGCAAGGAGGGTGCGCCATTAGTGAACACCGTATAATTATTGCGGGAGTTTAAAAGATATATAAAATTATTTCTGTCATGAAATGTATTGATACAGATTATGCCCAGATGGAATTACTGGTACTGAGAATACTATATGCGAAGGCATTTAGGTCATTTTCCATACACCATTCACCCTGTTGATTATTTACTGCGCAAAACTTCAAGCTGATATTTTAAAGGATGCATTACAGGACAATGCGTACAGTGTAATGACCAACAATTATGGACGGTTATTTAGACTGGCACATCTGGAAAAAGCATCGACAGTTTCTACAGCTCAGTTACTCGTTAGAGCAACCGGTAAAAAGTTGAACCCAGAGTATTTTAAAAAACACCTTGTTGAACGCTAGCTATAAGCGGTTCTACATATTCCAAGAAAAACCAGCTTTTGCTGTTTTTTTATTCACTGTTGATACTCCAATTTATCATGCCATCAAATCATTTTTAATGATTTCCAAAGACTTCCAAACACATTAGAAACGACCTGAAATAACACACCTCATACTATGCCCTCGTCTTCTGGAGTGCATCACTAAGCACATCCATCAGAACGCATGCCTTTTTATACAAAGAAACAGGCTCTTACAGCCTTAGGAGCCTTAAGGACTGCGTAATTCAATACGGATAATATTGCAAGGAACGCTTCATTTATTGGAGTTAAACATGAAAATTAATAAAGTCGTGATTGCTACTTTAATCTCTGCTGTGGCAAGTAGTGCTTTTGCTGCCGATGACTTTAACACGGTTGTTGAAGCCAGCCATTCTAATCGTAAAGAAACTTCTCTAAAGTTGAATCAAAGCTTTTGGGGCGTTGATGCAAGCCTGGAGCGTGTATTTAGAGATGGCCTCGGTAAAGAACTCAATATCGAAGTGGGTTACCCTGCTGAAATCAAGCCGGGTTTTTCTATTACCCCTCAAGTCGAATTTACTCATCCAGACGGTTACGTAAAAGACTCCGTAAAGCCTTTCGATTTAGGTAACACATGGAAATTCGGTATACAAACAGATCTTGAAATCACTTCGAGATGGAATGTTATGTTCAGATATCGCTTCGAAACCGCGAAGCATGGTGGATTTACCGATTATGATTTTGGTGGCTTTAAAGATTCATCCGGAGATATCCGCCAAAATACTCATCGGCTTGAGTTGGGAACTGGTTATGAAATTGTTGATGATCTTGAACTGTCAGTTAAGTATATTGGCCGCATCTATCGATTCGACGAAAAAAATAGCGACAACGAAATTAAAGGACATAACGGCGATTGGGAATTCAAAGCCGCATACAGTATTGGTGATTTTACTCCATATGCTCAATATACAATCAAAAACTCTGATCACCTCAAGAGCGATATGGGCCGACTGAATTTGGCCAATGAAAATGAATTTAAAGTAGGTCTTTCTTACTCTTTTTAATACGAATATACAGAGGCTCTGAAAAGAGCCTCTGTTATAGGTCATGTTAGAAGAAACGCAAAACAGCTAGATTGGTAAAAAATCATTAATCTGATTTATAATCGGCATATTCACGCCATTCGAGCCAATCTATTGGGTTTCCATACTGCTTAAAAAAACGAATAGCACTTTGTGGGACAGCAACATCAAACTTGTCCTTAAAGTATTGATTTAATTTCCAGTGTGATGAATAACCTGATACCCATGCACTGTAAGCTATATCAGCTTTTTTCCAAAACAATGGATTAGCATGCCCTTTTTCTGATAAGAAAGGAAAAGAAGGCTTAATTTCTTCATGGGTTAGAACCGCATCTGAAACCATATTAAGGAGTTTATATAAATTGTTGGCTCCGAAATCTTTAATGCCTAATTTATCAATCTTACTTATATCATCCCCGACAATAGAAGCGACACGATTTAGCAGAAAATCACAGTTAAGTTCTAACCTGATCTCCCAACCGATCCAGTCTAATCGTTCAAAGATAAGATCGAGCACCTCATCCTTCGTAAACTTATCTTCTTTCAATGCTTTATTAAACGCTTTTGATTCGGGTTTTTCTCTCAGTAAGTAAGTCTGAAGATCCGGAAACTGTTCCAGACACTGAACGTTATGCGACAAAACATCAAGCAACTTTTCTTGATCGGTCAAAAGTAGACCTAAATCTGTCCTTGCTTTTTCGTTCATATCTCCCACCAATTTTTAGAGTGCTGCCACTCGCTATCCGATAATCTATTTGTAAGCTAACCTATCATTAATACTCAATAAGTTCGACACCATATAAATCTATTATCAAGAATCTCAAGCATTTATTACAGCAGACATAATCAATAGCGACATTTAATATATTTTCATCATTACCGTAAATTAAAAAATTGTATTCATCACAAATTTTCATGTCACACAAAAGCAGCTTTCTGTAATTATGTATGATTGGTCACAGTTTAGCCTTCTCTATTTTTTATACTGTTCAAGTTCATTCGATACATGACTTTGAAAAGGGAACTAAATGAAGTACAAAGCTCAAGACTTGAACTACAAAGGTAACAACTGTGGTGTCCATAACTGGATGACAGAACAAGGTAAATCATTTTACTGGCACCCAGACTGGCTTCATATTGCAGAAGATGAAACCGGCCTACGTGGTAAGCATGAGTTATCCATAGATAAAGGAGATAATGTTACTAAAGAACATGCTGTGACAGCGATTTTGAAGCATCTGAACAATGCCATTGTCAAACGTATCGATAACACCCCAGAATTTGAAGAAGCAGCTAAAGAAGCTGAAAAAGAACTAAAATAGCCCCTCTATTTTAGCAGTCACCCTATGCTACCAAGCTGGCATAGGGTGTTTTTTTATTTGCTCGCTTCTACTTATACCAACTGCATTTCAAATACTGCATTCACAGACTTGCCGTTCCATTTATAACTATAGTGTTTTGATTGGCAAACCTTGGTTACCAAATTTGGCTTGAATAATGCGTAACAATTGTAGCCCTGATGGCGAACCGATTGATAAACCACCCCATCCTGCTTCTCTGACTTGAGCGAACAGGCAAGTGCCTGTGAATGGCTGTAATTTGTTGGATGGTAAAGTTCTGAATCAAGATAAGTTTGATCAGTGATATCGGTTAGCTCAGCATTGAACCACGCATCAATACACCGCATCTGGATGTCCTGAGCAGGCTCTTGCGTATATCCCATCACTCGCTCCATATGATGTACCGTTTCTTTAATCGCAGTATGTACATCCGGCGCCGCATAATAAGCACCAAAATCGGCAGTATTAAACCTCGCGCCATCTGGATTAACATGGGTAAAAGCAGCCATCACATAGCTACAATGAGGAATACCAACCAAACACTCTTCCACCGGTACGCTGGCAAAGTTACCGACCTCTTCAGTCAGTCACGGATTGGTCAGGGCTTCAATCGCAAAAACGGCATCTAACTGGGATGCATCCGCCACATCTTCATATAAATTGATTGGCGGATACTTTGACGGGATCAGGCGATAGCAATGTTGATCATCAAATTTACGAGTCGGATATGACATCAGGACTGCCCACCCCGCCATGCGTTAAGGCGTGAAACAACCTGATATAAATCAACAACTTTACCCTGCATCATCACATCCATCGCTGAACGTCCGGCAAAAAACGGATGAGAATTCGGCTTCTGAACCCAGCTGTAAACACTTTCGTCGGAAGTAAACAATATCCGCAAGCACTTGTGGATATTCAGGATATAACTCATTCGCTCCAACAGATCTTTAGACACCTTGGCAGATTCCGGATGGCTTCGGTATTTGTTCAAAGTCGATCGACTGGTTAAGCCCAATACCGCCATTTGTTGGGCCTGTGTACATGACCATTTATCGAGAATATTAAACACCACTGGCAACACAACATTACCTGCGTCGGCCTGGGGCTGATTCTGTTTAGCCTGGGATGCGTTCATAAGCACCTCTCAACCATTTTTCATTGTCTATTTATGAACAAGATTAGCACTGATGATTATAAATAACCATCCTTGTTATATTCTATACCATCGCTACATCTTCTACCTGTTCTTCTGTAAACAACACAGATAAAAAAGAGCCGCATAAATGCGGCTCTTTATGGGAAGTATTACGCAGTTAATCAGAAATTACTGATATTTTTTCGCTGTGTTTTCAGCGACTTTTACAATCACTTTCACAGCCTGCTGCATACCTTCGACAGTGATGAACTCATGGATACCATGGAAGTTGTAACCACCTGTGAAGATGTTTGGACAAGGCAGGTTCATGAATGACAAACGAGCACCGTCAGTACCACCACGGATTGGCTTGATGATTGGCTGTACATCACACTCAATCATTGCTTCTTTTGCCAGTTCAATAATGTGTGGATGAGGCTCAACCATTTCACGCATATTGCGGTAGCTGTCAGTGATCTTCAGTTCAACGCGGCCTTTTACAAGCTTGCTGTTCAACTCATCTACTTTTTCTTGCATGAAGACTTTACGGCGCTCTAGGCTATCGCCATCAAAATCACGCAAGATGTAGTTCAGAACAGTCTTAGCAACACCGCCTTCCATTGCAACAAGGTGGTAGAAGCCTTCATAGCCTTCTGTGCACTCAGGTGTTTCTTCCGTAGGCATCATCAGCTGGAATTGTGCTGCGATGTTCATGGCGTTGATCATCTTATCTTTTGCTGTGCCTGGGTGTACGTTCACACCGTGGCAGATAATATCAGCGGAAGATGCGTTGAAGTTTTCATATTCCAGTTCACCAACCGGGCCGCCATCAATGGTGTATGCCCATTTAGCGCCAAATTTCTCAACATTAAACAAATCAGCACCACGACCGATTTCTTCGTCCGGTGTAAAACCGATGCAAATTTCACCGTGTTTAATTTCCGGGTGATCTTTCAGGTAAGCAATGGCTGTGATAATTTCCGCGATACCAGCTTTGTTATCTGCACCCAGCAGTGTTGTACCATCAGTTGTGATCAGGTTATGACCATGCAGTTTGTTCAGATCAGGATACTGAATCGGAGATAGCACCTCATCGCCAACACCAAGAGCAATATCGCCACCCTGGTAGTTTTCAACGATTTGAGGTTTTACATCTTTACCGGATGCATCCGGCGCTGTATCCATGTGAGCGATGAAGCCGATTGTCGGAACTTCATAGTCAATGTTAGATGGCAGACGAGCAGTCAAATAGCCGTTTTCATCCAGCTCTACACTGCTAAGCCCAAGCTCGACAAGCTCTTTTTTGATCTGTTCTGCAAGCACGCGCTGCCCTTCAGTACTCGGGCAGTGGTCAACTGATGAGTTAGATTGAGTTTCAAAGCTAACGTAACGCAAAAATCTCTCAATTAATTTATCCATGTCCCACTCTTAATTATCTGGTGAATCAGTTGTCTGGAGAATCAAGATGACCCTTTTGAATTAGAGGCTTTATAACGTACAAGGCTCGCCTCAGATAATGCGTACCAAGTATCAGGGACACAAAACTAAAATGACTTGCGATGAATCAGGTTTTCGTAAATTGAACGATTTAAATTCCCATTTTGCTAGCCATGTAGCAGCATTTGCTGCTTTTGAGTTAGATCTTGCACAACAATTCTAAGATTTCCTAAAGATTCAGATTACTTGACCCCATATTCTGCATATGAACGATAACATCATCTGGCTGCATGGTCGGGTCGTTGAAGAAACGGTACAACTCGCTGGATGCTGCTTTCTCTATAACCGGGCTGACCGCCATCGAATCAATAATACTTGGAACCAGGGTTCCCAATTCTTCTGCTTGTTTAAAGTCTAGCTTTGCTTTTAGCGCACAAGGATTAAAACCTTTCAGGGAAACATTCTCGTAGGCAGGAATTGAACCTTTCCTTCGGTTGAATTCATAAAGAAAATCTGGCTCAGAGACAATCTTTGCTATCCGATTTGCCTGTTCATTTGTCAGCAACGGCTTTTTGAATAAAGCAAAACTATCCATGTTGTAGATAAAGCCTGACTGTTGGAATGGTGTCGGAGAACAAAGAATATTGTCAGGAAATTCCCCGTTCATTGCCATCAACTCACCGGCAACCCAGTCTCCGGTGATCTGAAATGCCCGTCTTCCCTCTAACAAATCCTTTGTTGCTTCCTCCCACCTTTGCTTTGATAAGTCAGGTAGAACAATAGTACTGATCTGACGGAATTTTCTTAATGCTTCATGGGTTGTTGAGCTGGCCAAAATATCAGGGTCCAGTTCAATGAAAGCCTTTCTGTAATAATGCGGCCCACCTATCCCGAAAGCGATATTTTCAAACAACTGAACAATCTGCCAGGGTTCATTGCCAATCGCCAACGGCGAAACGCCCTTTTGCTTTAACTGAGAGAAAACATCAATCAACTGCTCCCAGCTTTCAGGCATTTTTAACTTATGTCGGTTCAGGATGTCCATATTCACCCACATCCAGTTAAGTCGGTGAAGCGTCACCGGCACTGCGACATAGTTACCATTATGCTGATGAATTCCACGAGCCAGTGAAAATAGTTTTTCATCCCAGTTTTGCTGTTTAGCTGCATCATCGAGGTTATGCAAAAAACCCAAAGCCGCCCATGATTTGATCGCGGGACCTTCCAATTGAGCCATATCCGGTGGATTTCCCGCGATGGCTCTTGCCTGCAAAATAGATTTGGCTGTTTTACCTCCGCCGCCCTGAACAGGCACATTGATAACATTTAGATCTGCTTCACTGAGCGCATCATTCACCACCTCAGCTGATTTAACTTCCCCCTGAGATGTCCACCAATGAAGGAAATGAACATCCTGACTTGCCAGCGTTGTATCGGCATAGGTTGTCAATAAACAGCCGACAAGCAAAGCAATTAAAGCATATCTCATACTTCTCTCGATAAAATTAAATGAGCTTCAAGCCCCTGACAGGGATGATTATTCAGTTTCAGATCGCCGCCATGAGAACGAGCGATGCTTCGGGATATCGTTAAACCAAGTCCGGAACCGTGAACATCCAGCTGTTCGGCTCTAAAATAAGGTTCAAATACCTTTTCAAGTAATTTGTTCTCGATACCGGGTCCATAGTCACGGATTGTAATTTCCAGACAATCGTCAGAGTCGGATACTGAGATATCTACCTTGCCACCATATAAAACTGCGTTATCAACCAAGTTATAAACACACCGCTTAATCGCGACGGGCTTTCCTACATAACGAACTTCAGGCGGAGAATTAAGTGTGATGCGCAGAGATTCCCGGTTGTAATATTCAACACATGTTCCGATTAACTGACTGATATCTATCCACTCAGATTCTTCATGTATGTCCGTTTCGCGAATACACTGCAAAGCGCCTTTGAGCATAAGATCGACTTCATTAAGCAGTTTCTCAAACCGCTTCTTTGTATTGTCATCATCCAGCATCTCCGTTCGCAGCTTGAGGCAAGCCAGCGGTGTTTTTAAATCATGAGATATCGCACTGAACAACATTTCACGATCACGGATATACGCCCTTACTCGACGATTCATTTTATTAAAAGCATGCACTGCGGCCCGAGTTTCCTTGCTGCCTTCTTCCTTTATTTCAGTCACAACCAACTGAGACCCCATCAAAGTTGCTGCTTTAGCCAATGATTTAACCGGCCGGATTTCTCTTTGTAAGATCCAGGCGGTACCGAGCATAAGCAAAATAGATGTAATACCGAGAAAGATTAGCTGCCGTTGATCCAAAAACTGTGTCGACAGAGATGAAAAAGGCACAGGAAGAACCGAAGCAATGTAAAACCATTCCTGGTCTGACATTTCAATTTGCATCACCAGTATCGGTAAATTCAGTTCACCCAGAACCAGGCTGTATTTTGTCCATATTTCAGGCAACTCATCCAGTTTAATTCCCGAATTAAATACACGGATGTCTTCTCTTCTGGTGATGGAAACTCTGATATTTTTTGCTGAAGCCATTTTATTCTTTAGTTCTTTTTCTGTCAGTTCTGATAACCAGTGAGTGAAATTATAACCAGCAATGTTTTCATTAGGCACATATGTATTATTGATTGAAATAAAAAAGCGTGTACCACCGGCCTCTCTCAACTGATTAAGAATAAGATGTCGATAATTAACTGGTAATGACTTAAAATAATTATACGTTTCTGATGCTGCGCTTGATATATTCAACATTGTACTGGTTATATTTTCTTTTTTTGATTCTTCATTTGCCTGAAACCATATTGCTCCGGCAATTAATTCAGCGATAACAATAACAACCAACAATGTCACACCGACACGAAATGAAATTGACTTAAAATAAACAGGTTTAAGTTTTCTCATAACGCCTATATCACTTATGCTTCATAAATAGAATCAACTGCCAGCATATAGCCTTTATTTCTGACTGTAATAATTATTGAACGTGAATCATCATGAAGATGTTTACGTAAACGGCTCATCTGAACATCGATGCCCCGCTCCATCGGTTCAACATCTCGCCCCCATACACACTGAGCAATCTCATCCCGGCTGAACACCTTGTTCGGATGCTGTAATAGCAGGCTTAACAATGAAAAATCAGCACCAGATAGCTGAACCGCGTCGCCAGTTTCATGAATTAACTGCCTTTTGACGGTATCAAAAGTCCAGTTCAGAAAGCCTATCCTGCGATTAAACGGTGTGTTGTTGCTAAACTGACTCCGACGCAACAAAGCTTTTATTCTCGCCAATAATTCCCTTGGACTAAATGTTTTCGTTATATAGTCATCTGCACCAATTTCTAATCCAGCGACACGATCAACCTCATCACAAACGGCAGTTAACATAATAATTGGAACGTGTGACCTTAACCTTATTTTGCTGCAAAGCGTTAAGCCATCATCACCAGGAAGCATGATATCCAACACAATTAAGTGTGGTTCCTGATGATTGAAATGTTGCCACATCTCATCACCATCAGATGCAGTAATAACATTAAATCCGGAACGACTTAAATACTCACTTAAAGCATCCCTGATTTCTTCGCTGTCATCCACAACCAATATTGTTTTCTGTTCCATGCCGAATCCTTTCTTAACATGAGCGATTTAACTTATAAGGTCTTCACTTGTATATCGCAACATTTTTTATTGGTATTTAGATGTAGTTACTATTTTTATTTACTTTGTAAGCATTCTATTACAAACGAATAACCATAATTTACCTTACCGAGTATTTATTCCTTTAATGTTGAAACTGAACAATCGTTAACAATATAAGGATTATCTCTATGTTCAGTTCTACCTTTGGTATTCTACAAAGAATCGGGCGGTCGCTGATGCTACCTGTCGCTGTATTACCAATAGCCGGTCTGTTACTAGGTATTGGTTCTGCCAACTTCTCATGGCTACCGGATTTGGTTTCCAACATTATGGCAATGTCCGGTGATGCGGTTTTCAGTAACCTGGCGCTTATTTTTGCAATTGGTGTGGCGTTAGGCCTGAGTGATAATGATGGTGTTGCCGGACTGGCTGCAACCGTCGGTTTTGCAATTCTCACCGCCACTATGGGGGTTATGGCCAAATTGCACGGCATAGAAACTGCTACTGTCATTGGTATACCTACCATCAATACCGGTGTTTTTGGCGGTATCATTATTGGTGCAATAGCCGCAGTCCTTTATGGCCGTTTCTATAATATTAAGCTTCCTGAATACCTCGGGTTCTTTGCCGGTAAACGCTTTGTGCCTATTGTTACCGGCCTGAGCGCCATAGCTCTGGGTATTGTGATGAGCTACGTATGGCCACCAATCGGTGGAATGATCGACAGCTTCTCACACTGGGCTGCCTACCAGAGTCCAACACTTGCTTTTGGTATCTATGGTTTTGTTGAACGTTCGCTCATTCCATTCGGTCTTCACCATATATGGAACGTTCCTTTCTTCTTTGAAGTCGGTGAATATATTAACCCTGAAACCGGTGATGTGATCCGAGGTGAAATTCAACGTTATCTGGCTGGTGACCCGACTGCCGGTAACCTTGCTGGTGGTTATATGTATTCTATGTGGGCCCTACCTGCGATTGGTCTGGCTATCTACCGCTCTGCCCGCCCTGAAAAGCGTGCGCTTGTCGGTGGTATTATGGCTTCTGCCGCACTAACTTCATGGCTAACCGGTATTACAGAACCTATGGAGTTCTCATTCCTGTTCGTAGCACCTGTGCTATATGTCATCCACTGTATTTTTACCGGTCTTGGCTTTGCTCTTGTCAGTGCACTTGATATTCACCACAGCGTCACCTTTGCTCACGGTGCCATTGACTTCCTGATCTACTACCCACTGTCCAGCAATGCATGGCTGTTTATTGTTATCGGTCCAATCTGGGCTCTGATGTACTACACCGTATTCCGTCTGATGATCACTAAGATGAATCTGATGACTCCGGGACGCGAAGCCGACGAAAGCGACATCACTCAGGTAGCAGAAATTGGTTCTGAACTTGCTGAGAAGCTGATCACTGCACTTGGCGGTAAAACGAATATCAAAAATGTTGATGCTTGTATCACTCGCCTTCGTGTGAGCCTTCACGATATCAAGCAGGCTGATGTGAATACCATCAAGAAATTAGGTGCCCGTGAAGTTCTGGTTATCGGCGATAACTTACAGGCAATCTTTGGTACTAATTCAGACAATATCAAAACAGAAATTAATGAAGTGCTGGTAGCAACCAATTAATAAAGGGGTTGTGAATAATGAATAAATTACAAACATCGTTAGTTGTGCTCTCACTGGCCATGGCTCCAAGTTTGGCCACCGCTCAGAATTACTCAACTATTCCTGAGCAAAACCTGTACTTTTTGAGCCCTCATCCCGATGATATTTTGCTGACATTTGGCGGCTTAATCAGCAAATTAGCTAATGAGGGAAGTATCAAACAAAAAACCAACGTGACGGAAGTGTTCTTTAGCTTGTCGAACTACACAACGAACCATTTGGATGTTTTAACGAACAAACGAGTTCTTGATGTCACGAAGATGCGCTACAACGAAGATTTCAGTGCACATACTGAAATGTTTGGAAGTTGGGATAACTTCCGATATAAAACCGCAGGTTTTTATGATGCTCCGCTGCGTCTATATAAAGGGTCAGCGACCGCAGGTGGAGGCCCCGCAGGCTCCTTCCCTGACTTCAGACAAGCTGAGATTGACGTTTATGAGCGCATTGCTGCTGATGTTACTCCAGTACTTAAGCAAGACAACTGCGCCGCGTTTGTTCTTCTGGCTAACGGCTCACACATCGATCACTTCACCGTACGTGAAGCAATCATGAAGGCTGCACACGACTTAGGTAGTCAGGCCAAATGTCAAATCTACTTCGGAGAGGATCAACCTTACACTGGTGCTAATCCGGATAAAGCAATGAATGAGCTAGACAGTATCAAAGCCAGATTGCCTAACAATGCAATCACCAAGATCTCCTACTGGTTTAACAAACAATATAAGCTTGAGATGTTTAAAAAGTATTACCTAAGCCAATATGATGTCGGCTATATCCCACCGCTGGAAAGCGCTGATTTTGAGAATATATACAAGTGGGATATGTCTACTTACGCCGATTTAAAAACACATCAACTGTGTTCTTCTGACTTCTGTACCATGAAGTAAACTCGATTCCCCCACAGACCAGTTACTTTGATGTATCTGGCGATAAGAAAAAACCCGAGCGATTGCTCGGGTTTTATTTGTTCTTCATTGACCAAGAAAAGCCTTAGCGCAATTAACGCTGAATCCATGGCGTGACTTTCAAAGCCTCAGCAGGAAATGTCACCACATCCCCCTGACTAAGTTCAACCAGCTTGATTATCGCTTTTCTATTTTCTACGTTGATTGCCTTACCGCTTGAAATTTGAAGTGGTTTTGTCACCCCATCAGCAAAATGGACAACCACGCCACCGACTTCAGGCATAAACCAACTTGAAAACATTCCGCCCAAATCAGACAGTAAGTTGTCCATTTGCGGAACAAGAGAAGCGACATCCGATTGGCTGACAGACTGACCATATTGCTTATTGGCAATCACCTGCATCGAGACATCACAAGTTATACCGTCATCAATCACAAAGGTCACGTCCGGATTCGCCTGACGAAGATTACTGTCGATCGGCACTGCCAACTCGTCATCAGCAGGAATAACCAGCTCTTCGTAATGCTCTTCTTTCTGCATCCATCCTTTGTGAACTGTACATACTTCGCCATCTTTTTGATTCAAAAGATAGAAAGCTATACGTACATCGTCATGGCCTTGTTTCACATTTTGTTTCAGCTTTCCGTAAAGAGTGCTGTATCGCATCTGAATATTTTGTGCGTTTACATCCTGAGCACAAACAGAAGCCGTTGCGAACAAGCCGGCTAACAGCCAATGGGCTAACTTCATCCTTTATCCTTGGCGCCAATACTTATTGTTATGCATGATCATCGCCTGAATCTCATCAACATAAGCATGACCACGCTCCGAATAACGACTCAGTCCTTCTGCTAACTTCGCACCATCAATCAGCTCACCGGCCGCTCGTTGCGCAGCGCGAATATCACGAAGATCTGTATAAGCACGGTTTCGGTTTACATTCATAAAATATGCTTGAACCGACAAATAAGCAGAATCAAAAACAGCAACTTCATGTGTTGCGCCCGATGTTCTGGCAGAAGGAACCAAACCGCATCCCTTACGATAACACCACTGACCAAAATAGTTATTACCTTCAACAGCAAAGCGTGACGTACCCCAGCCAGATTCATTGGCGGCCTGACTTAGAACCAGTTCTTCCGGCAGCACATCCACACGCTTTAACATTTCATCAAACCACCCTGGTGTGACAGCGTCACCATTCAGGGTCACCTGATACACTCTTCCCAGTTTTGACGCATAAGCCAAAGACTCGCTGTCAATATTTGCACCGGATTTGAACTTACCCTCCAGTTCAAGCAGGAACTGACGCTCACGCTCAACTCGCTGGTTTTCATGTTCAACTGCTGGCCGCAGAAAATCAAAAAAAGCCGCTTTCTTCTGAGCCACATCCTTGATCGCCCGAAAGTCCGGTCGTTTTTCTGCCTGTTGTGTTACTCCTTCGTCACCGTTGTGTGTTTTGTCTTCTACTGGCGTTTCACCACACGCCGTTAGTCCACTAAGCAATAATAGAAAAGCAAATTTTTTTGTTGTTTTTATCACGCGTCAAAAACCTTGTCGTCTTTCTTATTTTGATGGTCGTCGCTACCCTTCTTCATCGTTGTTACCTGAAGAGTGATACCGAACAGGTTTCGGTAAATAATCCCTTTAACATTGAAAAAGAATGGAATTGTCCAGATCAGGCCGATCCCGGCCATTGCAAAAGAGAAAAAGAACATGATCATCACAACAAGATAAATAGCCGTCATCGGCATCAACTTCTTAACTGTGGCGATCAATGAATACTGAATAGCTTTTAGTGGTGTGGTTCGCTTTTCACAAACCAGAATAATGGCAAAACTGAATGCCATAGAAAGGAACAAGCCAATCAGTGGGAAAATCGCGTTACCAACCCCCTGAATTGACGATGTCAAAAGCATAGTAATGATAGATACCAGAGTGAACGGGAATCCTTTAACCAAGTGACTTGGCCTGGTTGGAAGACCAACAGCATGGTTCAGCGCCATGAGACTTACACCAACATACAGCGGCGCACTCAATACATCTGACCAGAAGTTTGCCATATACCCGGCCTCAACGATTTCCGCAGAGATTTCCCCACCGTTAATAATGGCATCAAAAAAGACAGAAGCGTCACCGAGCTGAACCTGCAACCCAACCAGCAACAAAGCAACCTGAGCCAGAAATAAACCGAAAATCGCAGGGAAGAAAGACAGAAAGTTCTTCGCTGTTATTTTCCAGGCTTCCTGAAGCACAGCCACAGCCTGTAGTTCACAAGCACCTTTCATAGCCTTATCTATCGAGCCACCGACATGGAATGTTTTATTGTTCATTCTGATTTCATCAATTATTCATAGTCACAGTAGCGTGATTGTACGTCAGCTGAAGGCCAGATAAAAATCCTGTCAGAATAAAGTGTTCAAAATGCCATCAAACCTATGATTTTTGGTTGTCATTGACCTGACTTTTACATAGATAGCAAAAACGGATTTTTCTCTGTAACCCTGAGCAAAAAACAGTAGTACAGAGGTTACGATTACCATTTGTTAGGTGCAAAATAACCAAAGGGAACACGAGAACGAAAAAAACCACGAAAACCGCTTTAATTTACATGGTTTGGCGTCTATTATGCGCCTCCTGAATTTACCCAAGAAGTGGGGATGAAATCATGCCCCCCAAGGTGGAGATAACGTAGAATTGAACGCTACAGAAACAACTAAAACACCAGTGATTCAGCTGAAAGGGCTGAACAAAAGCTTTGACGGCAAACAAATCATCACTGGTCTGGACTTGGATGTAAATGATGGTGAATTCCTTACCATCCTGGGCCCATCTGGTTGCGGAAAAACCACAGTACTACGCTTGATTGCAGGTTTTGAAAATGCTGACTCAGGTCAGGTAATTATTGCCAGTGACAACGTAACTGACATTCCTGCCGAACAACGTAACGTGAATACAGTATTCCAAAGTTACGCGCTTTTCCCTCATATGACGGTGTTCGACAACGTAGCGTTCGGTTTACGGATGCAAAAAGTCGCAGACAGCGAAATTGAACCACGCGTTATGGAAGCCCTTCGCATGGTTCAGCTTGACTCGTACGCATCACGTAAGCCTCACCAGCTTTCTGGCGGTCAGCAACAGCGCGTTGCCATTGCCCGTGCTGTAGTAAACAAGCCTAAAGTTCTGCTGCTGGACGAATCTCTGTCTGCCCTTGATTACAAGCTGCGTAAGCAGATGCAGATTGAACTAAAACAGCTGCAACGAAAACTTGGCATTACTTTTATTTTCGTTACTCACGATCAGGAAGAAGCCCTATCAATGTCTGACCGCATTATCGTTATGCGTGACGGTTACGTTGAACAAGACGGTTCACCTCGTGAAATCTACGAAGAGCCATCTAATCTGTTTGTTGCTCGCTTCATCGGTGAAATCAATGTCTTTGATGCCGTTGTTAAAGAGCGTCTGGATGAAAGCCGTGTTCTGGCTGACGTTGAAGGCCGTTCTTCTCTGATTCACTGTAAACTACCAGTGAAGCAAGGCGATAAAGTTAAAGTACTGCTTCGTCCTGAAGATATCCGTCTGGAAGAGATCAACAATGGTGAAAGTGCCAACGGTATTATCGGCTATGTCCGTGAACGTACCTATAAAGGTATGACTCTGGATTCCGTTGTTGAGCTGGAATCAGGTACTTCTGTAATGGTTAGCGAATTCTTCAACGAAGATGATCCTGATGTAGACCACTCTCTGGATCAGAAAGTTGCCGTTACCTGGGTTGAAAGTTGGGAAGTGGTACTTGCAGATGAACAAGAAGCTTAATCTTCAGAACATCATCATCACGGTAATTGTCAGCTGGCTGGTGCTGTTTGTATTTATGCCTAACCTGATGATCATCGGCACCAGTTTCCTGACCCGGGATGATGCAAACCTGATCGAAATGACATTCACACTGGATAACTATGTCCGGTTGTTTGATCCTCTATACGCAAAGGTCATGGGCCACTCGTTCTATATGGCGATGGTGGCTACCCTACTTTGCCTGTTGATCGGTTACCCGTTTGCTTACGGCATTGCCAAAATGCCGGAGAAATGGCGTCCGTTTATGTTGTTTCTGGTTATTGTTCCGTTCTGGACTAACTCACTGATCCGTACATACGGCCTGAAAATCATGCTGGGTACCCGTGGTGTTTTCAATAATGCCCTTCTGTACCTGGACATCATAGATAAGCCAATACGCATTATGTACACCGAGTACGCGGTAATGGTTGGTCTGGTATACATTCTGTTGCCATTTATGGTGCTGCCATTGTACTCAGCAATTGAAAAGCTGGATCACACATACATTGAAGCAGCTCGAGACCTTGGCGCCAGCAAATTCCAGACGTTTGTTAAAGTGATTCTGCCACTGACAATGCCAGGCATTATCGCAGGCAGCCTTCTTGTACTGCTTCCTGCGTTAGGTATGTTCTATGTGTCCGACCTGCTGGGTGGTGCGAAGAACCTGCTGATTGGTAACGTAATCAAGAGCCAGGTGCTGAATGCACGAGACTGGCCGTTTGGTGCCGCAACTAGTATTGCACTGACTGTTGCTATGGCGATCATGCTGTTTGCTTACTACCGTGCCGGTAAGTTACTTAACCGTAAGGTGGAGCTGGAATAATGGGACGCGTATTTAAGTTCAGTCTGATGACTGTGGTGTATGCCTTCCTGTATACGCCGATTATTATTCTGATTGTGAACTCATTTAATGCCAGCAAATTTGGTATGAAATGGGGTGGCTTCACAACGAAATGGTATGAGCAGCTGGTAAACAACGACAGTCTGATGCAGGCAGCATGGCACTCACTTAATATTGCTGTGTTCTCTGCAACTGCTGCTGCGATTATCGGCAGCCTGACAGCTGTTGCCCTGTTCCGTTACCAATTCCGTGGAAAGAGCTTTGTTAATGGCATGCTGTTTGTCGTAATGATGTCGCCAGATATCGTAATGGCAATCTCACTGCTGGCGCTGTTCATTCTACTGGGTGCTGAGCTGGGCTTTTTAACCCTGCTTCTTTCCCACATCACTTTCTGTCTGCCTTTTGTGGTTGTAACTGTATACAGCCGCCTGAAAGGGTTTGATGTGAAGATGCTGGAAGCTGCCCGCGATTTGGGTGCAAGTGAATGGGTAATTCTGAAACAAATTATCCTGCCACTGGCAAAACCAGCTGTGGCTGCAGGTTGGCTGTTAAGCTTTACTCTGTCTCTGGATGACGTAATTGTTAGTTCATTCGTAACAGGCCCGGCTTATGAAATCCTGCCACTTAAGATTTACTCAATGGTTAAAGTAGGTATTTCACCGGAAGTGAATGCGCTAGCAACAATTATGCTGATCGTTTCCCTGTTCCTGGTAATCTGCTCTCAGTTACTGGCCAGAGAAAAAATTAAGTAAGTTTACTTATACAATTGTTCAGTAAACCTCCATTTAAGGCAATCAAATCACTTTTGGTTGCCTTTCTTATATCCCTCTCTGCTATAATTCTGACTTAATTTTTATATTTTATAATCATATATAAAAGCAATAAGACGAATTTTTAACGTCTATATTGCTTTTTTAGTGTAGGAGCAGCGAAAATACTTGATACGCAACGTATTGAGTACGATTGCTGGAGATAAATCTCAATTTATCCTGATTTTTTGGAGCACATAAAAATGAAAAAATGGTCTTCTTTGGTGGCCGGTGGTGTTTGCGCAATGGCAATGTTCTCAAACATGGCAACTGCTGCAGATGAAGAGCTGTATTTCTACAACTGGTCTGAATACATTCCTAACGAAGTTTTAGAGCAGTTTACTAAAGAAACCGGTATCAAGGTTATCTACTCTACTTACGAGTCTAACGAAACCATGTATGCCAAGCTTAAAACACATGGTTCTGGTTACGACCTGGTAGTTCCTTCAACTTATTACGTATCTAAGATGCGTGATGAAGGCATGCTGCAGAAGATTGATCACTCCAAACTATCTCACTACAAAGATCTGGATCCTAACTTCCTGCACAAGTCATTCGATCCTAAGAACGACTACTCTATCCCATACATCTGGGGTGCAACCGGTATCGGTGTAAACACCGAGATGATGGACAAAGCTGAAATCAACTCTTGGGCTGACCTTTGGGATTCTAAGTGGGAAGGCCAGCTGATGATGATGGATGACGCTCGTGAGTTTTTCCACATCGCTCTGCGTAAACTTGGCTACTCAGCAAACACTAAAAATCCTGCTGAACTAAAAGCAGCTTACGAAGAACTGAAGAAACTGATGCCAAACGTACTGGTATTCAACTCAGACTACCCTGCTAACCCATACATGGCAGGTGAAACTTCACTGGGTATGCTTTGGAATGGTTCTGCGTACATGGCTCGTCAGGAAGGCGCTCCAATTGAAATCGTGTGGCCAAAAGAAGGCGCTATCTTCTGGATGGACAGCATCTCTATCCCAGCAACGGCTAAAAACGTCGACGCTGCACACAAGATGATCGATTTCCTGCTTCGTCCGGAAAACGCCGCTAAGATTGCGATGGAAATCGGCTACCCAACTCCAGTTGGTTCTGCTAAGAAGCTACTTCCTGCTGAGTTTGTAAACGATCCAAACATCTACCCGCCACAAGATGTGATGGATGCAGGTGAATGGCAAGACAGCGTAGGCTCTGCGAACACTATTTACGAAGAGTACTACCAGAAGCTGAAAGCTGGTCAGTAATCAGTAAAAGTAACCAATGAAATGACAAAAGCCTCGCAACTGCGAGGCTTTTTTACAGTTCAGATGTGAATACGATTTAAATCCAACCTAATACCGAGCATCAGGGTTGTTACTCAAGAATTTCTTCAACAAACTGAGGCACAATGACCGACGCCATGCCGTAACGCTTTTCAGCAAACTCATTTTCAACTTCACTCGGTTCCAGGTTCAACTCAATCGTGTGAGCACCGTGCATCGCAGCTTCATGAACAAATCCTGCTGCCGGATAAACAGCACCGGATGTACCGATAGAAACAAACAAGTCCGCCTTCACCAATGCATCATGAATACGATCCATGCCAATCGGCATTTCGCCGAACCAGACAACATTCGGACGCAACGGCGCCGGAATCTGACAACAATGGCAATGGTCTTCCAGTGAAATATCCCCACTCCATTCAACCGCCTGCCCGGAATGACTGCACTGAGCTTTCAGCAACTCACCATGCATGTGAATGACATTCTGACTGCCGGCTTTTTCGTGGAGGTTATCAATGTTTTGAGTAACAATCGTCACCTTGCCATCAAGCTCCTTCTCCAGTCGGGCTAACGCCAAATGAGCGGCATTAGGGTCAACAGTACCTCCTTCAAGCTGCTGTCGGCGCTGGTTATAGAAATTCTGAACTAAAGCCGGGTTGCGTCGATATCCTTCAGGGGTCGCAACATCCTCGATGCGGTGATTTTCCCAAAGCCCATCTTGATCACGAAAAGTACTGATACCGGATTCGGCAGAAATGCCCGCACCGGTCAGAACGACAATATTTTTGTAAGGAAAAAGCATACACATAGTCCCTGTTATATAGGGTGAATCCCTTAGTTATACCATTGATTTTAGATGGTTATAAAGCACTAAGGATCATACCTTAGTCGTAAAGCATAACTATAACTTTCTTTTGACACCGCTCTCCCAAAACTTATTCAACAAATGTCTTGTGCAACGGACATAGCCATACATTCCGCATACAGAAACGGTGTTTTATACCGCTTATTGCATGCATAAAATCACATGCCCTTATAAATCAATAAATAATTAAACTTCATTATGACTAATAATAGGAAAGGACCCCTTTTCCCGTTCTTGATTTTCAGCCTTCTTGCGCTGTCTCTCCTGACGCTATCCCGCCTATCCCTGGCAATATGGCATGCTGATCGAGTATCTGATGCTGATGGCTGGCTAACAATACTGCTTCAGGGGTTGCGGGTAGATATTGCAACACTTTGCTGGTTACTTATATTGCCTGCAATGCTGGCGACTCTGCTACCTCAGGCCGGTATCTTCGGCAAAATTTGGCGGTTTGTACTTCGTGTATGGTTAGTCGGTGGTCTATGGTTGATGGTGTATATGGAACTAGCAACACCGTCTTTCATCATGGAATATGACTTACGACCAAATCGCCTTTTTGTTGAATATCTGATTTATCCGAAAGAAGTTTTCAGCATGCTTTGGGTCGGTTATAAGCTTGAATTGGCAATCGGATTGATTGGTTCTCTTCTTACCCTGTTTCTTGGCTGGAAGTTTGGCGATTATGCCGTTAAGCAAATGTCTGTCACAAAATGGTACTGGCGCCCGCTAATGGCCCTGCTAGTTGTTGTTGTCGGCATTATGGGAGCCCGTTCGTCTCTTGGTCACCGCCCACTCAACCCTTCTATGGTTGCTTTTTCTAGCGATCCACTGGTTAATGACCTTACCCTCAACTCTTCTTATTCGCTGTTCTTTGCCATTAAAAACATGTCTTCAGAGAAGAGCGCAACCAAATTCTACGGAACTATGCCTAAACAAGAGATCATTGACCTTGTGCGTCAGTCTTCAGGTAAAACCGGAGAATTTATCTCAGAAGAGTATCCGACTCTGAACGTCAATGAACCAAGCTATACCGGCAAAAAGAAAAACCTGGTTATTCTGCTTCAAGAAAGCCTGGGTGCCCGTTTTGTCGGTAGCTTAGGCGGACTTCCCCTTACTCCAAATCTCGATGAGCTGATGAAGGAAGGTTGGAACTTCACCCAAATGTACGCCACGGGTACGCGCTCTGTACGTGGTATCGAAGCGATCACAACGGGTTTCTCGCCAACACCATCCCGTGCGGTTGTTAAGCTGAGTAAGAGCCAGACGAACTTCTTCACTATCGCCGAGCTACTTGGACAACAAAACTACCACACCCAATTTATCTACGGAGGTGAAAGCCACTTCGATAATATGAAGAG
Source organism: Photobacterium marinum (assembly GCF_000331515.1). Taxonomy (GTDB): domain Bacteria; phylum Pseudomonadota; class Gammaproteobacteria; order Enterobacterales; family Vibrionaceae; genus Photobacterium; species Photobacterium marinum. The sequence goes on along the minus strand of NZ_AMZO01000038.1, from coordinate 91,794 downwards.
CTTCTTCTTGGGTAATGGCTTCCAGAGCATTATTGATGAAAATGACTATGAGAACCCAGTGTTCAAAGGTTCATGGGGAGCGTCAGATGAAGACCTGTATAACATGGCTCATAAGCAATTCACTCAACTAAGTAGAAGCGACAAGCCTTTCTTCAGCCTGGTATTTACCTCATCAAATCACAGTCCGTTTGAATACCCTGACGGCCGCATAGAACAATACGATGCTGACAAGCAAACCCGTAATAATGCAGTAAAGTATGCGGACTATGCTCTCGGTGAGTTCTTTAAAAAAGCAAAACAATCCGATTACTGGGATAACACTGTCTTCATTGTTATTGCAGACCATGACGCACGCGTATACGGAACAAAACTAGTACCGGTAAAACATTTCCATATTCCTGCAATTATTTTGGGTAAAGATATTCAACCACGTCAAGACAACCGCATCGTCAGCAACACTGACATGCCAGCCACTTTGATGTCGCTAATTGGTATTCGAAGTGTATCGCCCATGCTCGGACATGACATGACAAAACCTCTGGCTCCAGAGTTTGAACGGGCCATGATGCAGTTTGATAAAAACTTCGGTTACCTAACCCGAGACAAGCTGGTAGTCCTTTCTCCTGAAAAGCAACCACGTGGCTACCACTATGATTTTGATACCAAAGAAATCACCCCGGAAGAAGCGACTGATATGCAAAAGAAAGTTGCTAAGGCCAATGCGCTATGGGGCTCGATGGCTTACAACCAGGGCTTATACCGAATGCCAGATGCAGAAAATGTCGCTCGTATTTTGCAAGAAAGAGACAACAGCCTGACAGCTCAAACAAACACTGAGGAAGACTAATTCTTCAGAGAGTGTTCAGCTAAAAAACGATCACCTCTGCCAGAATACAGCCCTGATAAAGCCGGTCTATTTGAGTTCCGGCTTTTCTTATTTTTATATGTATTTGTAATGTTTTTTTGTTTTAAATATAAAAGTTATAGTGCATTAAAATTTAGCTTCTAAAGCCTTAGTTCACCACCAATATAGATTGTGTATCTTTATTGCAGATTTATAACCACTTACTGCAAGTTTGCGGCAAGTTCCAGACACAAACGACGCAGTAACTCAACATCTTCCGCAGCCATATTCGATTTGGCTTCTAACTTGTCACGCAGGGACTTGGCTTTTTCGCGCAGCTCGGCCCCCTCTTCTGTCAGCGAAATGACTTTCTTGCGTTCATCAACTTCTGACACCCTACGCGTTAAAAAACCCTTCTGCTCCAGTCGCTTCACTATCGGCGTTAAAGTACCAGAGTCCAGCCGGGTATCATGGGAAACTTCTTTCAAACTAACGTCATTATTATACCAAAGCGACTGCATCACCAGGTATTGAGGGTAAGTCAGGTCAAACTCATCCAGTAGTGGTCTGTATGCCCGAACAAGCGCATTGGTTGCCGTATACAGAGCGAAACACACATTATCTGATAACTTCTGAGTCATATTTTTAGCAGCTTAATTGAAAAACCCCTCTAGTCTAACTTGAAATCCGATCACAAAAAATACCTTGCGCACAAAATGTTTTCTCACAAAGTTATTGCATCTCTCCTTTGCCCCCGATAAAGTAAAAAAACAAATTAGTTTGCGCACAAATGTTTTGCGCAAACCTGTTTTCAATAATGCTCAACAAACAAACGAATTGGCAGGAGAAAATAACCTCATGAACAGCACAGAGATTCAGCTCAAATCACGCCCAGCGGGTATTCCGACTACAGATGATTTCGAAACCGTAACCATTTCACTGAACGAAATCAGTGAAGGAGACATATTGGTAAAAAACCTTTGGATGTCCGTTGACCCCTACATGCGTGGGCGCATGATTGATCGTGAAAGCTATATTCCACCATTCCAGGTTGGCAAAGCGTTAGAAGGTGGCGCTATCGGTGAAGTCATTGAATCTAAAAACCCGGCCTTCCCTGTTGGGAGCCATGTCAGCAGCATGATGGGCTGGCGCAGCCACTTTGTAAGTAATGGCGAAGGCCTGACTCTCCTGCCCCGCACTGAGCTGCCACTGCAAAGTTTTCTGGGCATTATGGGAATGCCGGGCATGACAGCATGGGCCGGACTATTCCGTGTTGCTGAGCTGAAACCGACTGACACTGTCTTTGTCTCCGCCGCCTCAGGTGCCGTTGGCAGTGTTGCATGTCAAATCGCCAAAATGCATGGCTGCAAGGTTATTGGCTCTGTCGGTTCTGATGAAAAAGCTTCATTGCTGAAAGAGCTTGGTGTGGATGCCGTGATTAACTACAAAACGACTGAAAACCTGAGCCAGGCACTGGCTGAAGTCGCACCGGAAGGCATTGACGTATATTTTGAGAACGTCGGTGGCGAACATTTGGAAGCTGCGCTGAATAACATGAACCAAAACGGCCGTATTGCCGTCTGTGGCCTGATTTCTCAGTACAATGCTACCGAACCTCAGCCCGGTCCTTCCAACCTGTCATTAATCATTATCAAGCGATTGAAGATGCAGGGCTTTATTGTATTTGACCACTGGGATCACTACGGTGAATTCGCAAAACAGATGGGAAGTTGGATTGCCGAAGACAAGATCAAATGGGAAGAAACGGTTTACAAAGGCCTGGAGCAGGCTCCCGATGCATTTATCGGTCTGTTTGAGGGAAAGAATAAAGGAAAAATGCTGGTTAAGCTTTAATATAAATCAGCATAGACTCTGAGCTCAAACTAAAAAGCCGGTGAATCAAATCACCGGCTTTTTTATCAAACGTTGAAACCAATAAATAACAACAGCTGTTATCAGGCGCTTTGCTTAGCGGCCTCGGCTTTTAGCTCAGCTTCAGCTTTTGCGTTATAACCCGGCTGGTTTTCCGGAAGATCTTTCACTTCTTCATACCACAGGTCATGGTGCTCTTTCGCCCAAGTCTCATCTACTTCACCGGTGATCATGCCATCCAGTGCAGCTTCCATACCGAACAGGCCGATGTAGATGTGGAAGATGAAACCACAGATCAGGATCAGTGCTGACAGCATGTGAACAAGGTTAGACAGCTCCATATCACGACGAGTCTGACCGAACAGCGGGAAGTCCAGAACAAAACCACTCACAGTGATAAATGCACCGAAGAAAATCAGCAGCCAGAAGATTGCTTTTTCACCACCGTTAGAGAAACCTGCCGACGGATGCGTACCTTTGTACTTACCTACCATGCCGCCCATTTTCATGAACCACTTCACGTCTACCATGGTGAAGGTACTCTTACGCCACCACTTAAGCAGAACAACAGTTAGCAGAACGGCGAAAATAGGACCAATGTAGTTGTGGTACTGCTTTGCTGCATAGATGATCCAGCTCCAAAGCTCAGTCGGCACAACAGGTTTAATAAAGTGTTTGCCGTAAACCAGTGTCAGGCCACTGAAAGCCAGCGTAAGGAAAGTGAATGCCATGCTCCAGTGAAGTGCACGATCCAGACGGCTCCAGCGTTTGATCTTGCGGCCCGTTTTCGGCTTGCTCAGTTTCAGTGGGCCAATAACAAAATAAGCCAGCGCCACCATTGCAAGGCTGCCGAAAATTGCCAGCGCGCCCAGCGGAGACATCCACTTCTCTTTAAGAATGAACCATGTCTGTCCCGGAACGGAAATCAGCACACCGTGCTCCGGCGAGCGAGATGTGGTGTAACCTTCCTGACCATCCTTGACCATGCGCCAATAGTCAGCACCGGCAAAACCAATGATTTCTTTCTGAACCACAGTTTCACCCAAGCGCTCAATACCAGTATTTTGACCGGTCTCATCGCTGGCTAACGCCGACAGCGAAAATGTCAGCATGAATGCAGTAACCAGCATGGTAAACCAGCGTTGAATTCGCTTAGTCATTAAAACTCCCGACTGTTTTAAAACAGTATTGATGAATCATGGCTTCAGCCTAAAATCAGGCTGAAGCCGTTCAGTACCCAAGGTACTGGTTAAGTGAGACAGTTACGCTTTGCGTACTTTGCCTGCATCCAGTGCTTCAGACATAGCCCAACCAGCTTCTTTAGCACCACGGGTTACCACACGCTCGCGGTAGATAGCAGAGATTTTTTCTGCATCACCTGCCAGCAGTGCTTTAGTCGAACACAAAGATGCACACATCGGCAGCTTGCCTTCAGCAATACGGTTAGCACCGTATTTCTGCTTCTCTTCCAGAGAACCAGGCTCAACACCCGGACCACCGGAACAGAAAGTACATTTGTCCATCTTACCGCGCTCAGCGAACGCACCATGTTTAGGGAACTGAGGTGCACCAAACGGACAGGCAAACAGGCAGTAACCACAACCGATACACAGGTCTTTGTTATGGCGAACAATGCCGTCTTCAGTCTGCTCGAAACAGTCTGCAGGACAAACCGCCATACACGGAGCATCTGTACAGTGCATACAAGCAACTGAGATTGACGTTTCACCCGGCTCGCCATCGTTCAGGGTTACAACGCGGCGGCGCTGGATGCCCCACTCAAGAGCATCATCGTTTTCGTTTTTACAGGCGGTAACACAACCGTTGCACTCGATACAACGTTTAGAGTCACAAAGAAATTTCATACGTGCCATCAGAATGACTCCTTACGCTTTAGAGATCTTACAAAGGGTTACTTTAGTTTCCTGCATCTGAGTTACAGGATCGTAGCCGTACGTGGTTGCGATGTTTGCAGATTCGCCGGTTACGTACGGATCACAACCTTCTGGATATCTTTCGCGTAGGTCTTCACCCTGGAACTTACCGCCGAAGTGGAACGGAATGAATGCCAGGCCAGGCTTAACGCGGCGAGTTACCATCGCCTTAACGTGGATGCGACCCTTCTCGGCACCTTCAACCCACACCATGTCGCCGTCTTTGAATCCAAGATCGTTAGCATCTTTCGGGTTCACCTCAACAAACATTTCCTGCTGAAGTTCTGCCAGCCACGGGTTCGAACGGGTTTCTTCACCACCACCTTCGTACTCAACCAGTCGGCCTGAAGTCAGGATGATCGGGTATTCGCCGGATACATCTTTCTCCTGGATAGACTTGTACAGCGTTGGCAGACGGAATTTAGATTCGCTGTCATCCCATGTCGGGTAATCTGTTACAAGGTCACGTCGTGGTGTGTAAAGTGGTTCACGGTGCAGAGGTACGGCATCCGGGAATGTCCATACTTTGGCACGAGCTTTTGCGTTACCGTAAGGAATACAGCCATGCTTGATTGCAACACGCTGGATACCGCCAGAAAGGTCGGTCTTCCAGTTCTTACCTTCAGCCGCTGCTTTTTCTTCTTCAGTCAGGTCATCCCACCAACCAAGCTGCTTCAGCAGCTTGTCAGAAAATTCCGGATAGCCGTCTTCCAGCTCACAACCAAGTGAGTAGCTATCTTCTGCCAGCAGGCTTTCACCTTGGTACTGAACACCGAAACGCGCACGGAAGTTACCGCCGCCCTGAGCAACAGGCTTCGATGTATCGTAAAGAATGTGGGTACCCGGGTGTTTCATCTCAGGTGTACCCCAACATGGCCAAGGCAGACCATAAGTTTCACCGCTTACTTCACCGCCTTCCGCTTCTAGCGTTGTGCGGTTGAAAGTGTGCCAGTTACGCTGGTGCGCTTTGATACGCTCAGGGCTCTGACCTGTGTAACCGATAGTCCACATACCCTTGTTGAATTCACGGGTGATGTCTTCGATTACTGGCTGATTGTTTTCAACGTTGATGTGCTTAAACAGCTTATCAGCAAAACCCAGACGCTTAGTCAGCAGGTACATGATTTCGTGGTCAGGTTTAGATTCGAACAGAGGCTCGATAACCTGGTCACGCCACTGGATCGAACGGTTAGTTGCCGTTACAGAACCGGTAGTTTCAAACTGAGTTGATGCAGGCAGCAGGTACACGTCATCGGTACGGCCGTTCATTACAGACGCTACGCCTGGGTATGGGTCAACGATAACCATCATGTCCAGTTTGCCCATTGCTTTGCGCATTTCTGGACCACGAGTCTGCGAGTTAACCGCGTGACCCCAGTAGAACATGGCACGAATGTTATCGTTCTGCTCGATGTTAGCCTTGTCTTCCAATACGCCGTCGATCCAGCGAGAAACAGGAATACCAGCGTTGTTCATCGGCTTCTTACCGCGGTAATCTGCCTGGTCAAAACGACCTTTCAACCATTCGTAATCAACATCCCATACGCGAGACCAGTGTTTCCATGCACCTTCAGACAAGCCGTAGTAGCCAGGCAGGTTGTCAGAAAGAACGCCGAAGTCTGTTGCACCCTGTACGTTATCGTGACCACGGAAGATGTTTGCACCACCGCCCGCTTTACCCATGTTGCCCAGAGCAAGCTCAAGAATACAGTAAGCACGAGTGTTGTTGTTACCAGTGGTGTGCTGAGTACCACCCATACACCAAACAACACAGCCCGGACGGTTTTCAGACAGCAGTTTCGCAGTCTGGTAAACCTCTGCTTCAGGCACACCGGTTACGCGCTCAACTTCTGCAGGAGTCCATTTCGCCACTTCAGCGCGAACTTCATCCATACCCCAAACGCGTTGACGGATAAACTCTTTGTCTTCCCAGCCGTTTTTGAAGATGTGGTACAACACACCCCAGATGAAAGCAACGTCAGAGCCCGGGCGCAGAGATACATAGTGATCAGATTTCGCCGCAGTACGGGTACGACGCGGGTCAGCAACAACGATCTTACAGTTGTTTTTCTCTTTCGCGATCAGGATGTGCTGCATTGCTACCGGGTGTGCTTCAGCGGCGTTCGAACCGATGAACAGCATCGACTTACAGTTGTGCATGTCGTTCAGCGAGTTCGTCATCGCACCGTAACCCCAGGTGTTTGCTACACCGGCAACCGTCGTTGAGTGACAGATACGCGCCTGATGGTCAACGTTGTTGGTACCCCACATAGATACCATTTTACGGAACAGGTAAGCCTGCTCGTTGTTGTGTTTTGCTGAACCCAGCCAGTAAACGGAATCCGGGCCGGACTCTTCACGGATTTTCAGTGCTTTCTTACTGATTTCGTCCAGAGCCTGTTCCCAGCTCAGTTTCTTCCACTTGCCGTTAACAAGCTTCATCGGGTATTTCACACGGCGCTCACCATGGCCGTGTTCACGCAGCGCAGCACCTTTAGCACAGTGTCCACCGGCATTAATAGGGTGGTCAAAAGCGGGTTCTTGTCCGGTCCAGACACCTTCCTGTACTTCAGCGTAAATACCACAGCCCACAGAACAGTGAGAACAGATAGTACGCTTGATTTCTACAGGCGCTTCAGGGTCAACAGTTTTTGCTTCTGCTTTTTTCATCATGCCCGGTGCAAACATGCCTGCACCAGCAATACCACCAGCCGCAGCCAGTGAAGAGTTACGGATGAAGGAACGACGAGAAATACCTAGCTGGTTTTCGTCCTTGCTCACTTTGTCGGAACGTTTAGTCAGTTTCATTTATTGCTCCGCCTTACAAGGTTTCGTAGTAATCACGAATATGCTGAGTTTCGCGATAGCCGGTTGTTTTAGTTTCTTTTTTATTTTCTGGCTTATCACCTGCCGCATTGGCAACAGTCGTTGTGCCAGCAGCAACAGCACCAGCAGCCATAGTCAGACCAATGTTTTTCAACAGTTGGCGACGGCCTTCATTGGGTTTCTTTTGCTCACTCATTAAAGCTTGCTCCGTTATCGTTATTCTGTAAGTGGCTACAACAGCCACCAGCAAGAAATCGATTATTTTGTTTTTCTATAGTTACGTCGTAATAAAAAGCGATTGAAAACAAAGATTACTTTGCTTCAAGGAAACGCGTTTTCTCTACGGTTAAAAATTGCAGTGCCAGCTCGCCGACTGCACAGTAGAACACTGCACTTTCAGCCGCTTTCACATCGGCAAAGAACTTCTCAAACCAAGGGGCGATATGGCGGTTGAAGAATGTCTTCTGGAAGTGCTCTTGTCCCTCTTCCACCAGCATTGCCATCACCTCAAGCAGTGCAGCAATATGATCTTCCGGCTCTTTCACCGATTCATCCCGCTGGAAACCAAGCACAGCCAGATCGCGTCGTAGATGAGCCAGAGGCATTTCCATCAGAGACCCTGTCAGATACCAGGAGCCAAATGGCACCACATCGCCACGACCAATACCGATAAACAGATCCTGATATTCTTCTTCAAGGGCGATAAGATTTGCCTTCTGCGCAGCCAGCTTAAGCAGCGGCCAGGCAGCAGCCATCTCGTTGGTTTGATGCTGAGTGTCTTCGACATCCAGTTCTGCCAGCCAGTTGATGGCATTCTCATCCGGTGCTTTACGCAGCAGATGTGCCAGCATGGAGTAGATCTCGACGCGAAGTTGTGATTGTTCGTGTTGCTGATTCACCGTTACCTGTTCCATTTTCTGCTCCTTACACTCTTAGCTGGCTTTCTGGATCGTTTTCGATTTTCGAAAACACATCTCGTACACGGCAGTCTTCACACATAGCCAGACGACGAATAGCATCGCCCTGGAAATGAGAGTGACCTTGTAACTTCTCAGTCAGCATTTTCACCATAGATGCAGGGGCAAATGGTTTTCCGCAACTTGTACAGCAAGCCGCCTCTTCTTCATGAATAACGCGAACTTCCTGACGTGTTGCCTTATCCCAGTTAAGGCCAGGTTTCATGGCAATGACTTTTTCAGGACATGCCTTTTCACACATACCGCACTGAACACAATCCTGTTCAATGAACAAAAGTCCCGGACGATCACCTACCGCATGCAGAGCACGAGTCGGACAAACCGCAACACAGCTCATGCATAACGTACAATCAGATGACTGGCATTCAACTGAACCATAAGGTGCATCAGCAGGCAGTTCAGAACACGCAGGCTTTTGACTGGCTGCGTCATAAAGCATTTCCAGAACAGCAAAAAGCTTTTCGCGCTTAGCACCTTCAATACGCTTAGCTTCAGAAAGTAGAGGCGCATCAAATGCCTGGAAAGATTCAGCATCAGCAAAGTTAAATAACGTAATGCGGTCAGCTTCATAACCCAGTTCGCTCAGGAAAGTTTGGGCAATAGTCAGTTCTTCAGATAGAACACGATCAATCGTGGCAGGAATATATGCCGTATTTGTTGCCAGAAGCACCTGATGGGCACCATAAGCAAGTGCACTAAACCAGGTATCAACACCTACCGTTGCCAATTCTTCCAATGCAACAGGAATGACTGTTGTCGGAAGTTTAGTCAGCGTATCGGCCAGGGTTTTCTCGTCACGGTTACCGTAAAACAGAAGTGTCGGAGTCTCTCCGCCCTCTTCCTGATAACGAGTCAGTAAACGATGAACAAAGTGCTGAGTATTGTCAGGATCCGGCAATGCGTATGTAATGGCTTCTGTAGGGCATGCCATCGCACAAGTACCAACGCCCTGACAAAGGTATGGATTGATTTCAATTGCATGACCATTACTGGACAAAGCTCCGGCAGGACATGCATCAACACAACGGTCACAACCACTTACACCACGTGATGAGTGCGCACATTTGTCCGGATTCAGGCGGAAATATTTAGGCTTATCGAATGTTCCCAGCATAGCCGGAAGTTCTTCAATAACACGAGCCAGTTTCCCTTTGCCTGCACCTACACGGTAATAACCGGGAGCCGGAATTTCTGTTGCAACCACGCCATCTGCTGTCATATCAACAATCAGATCAAAGCAATTACGGCCAATAGCCACTTTTGCCAAATTTGCGGTGGTATCAGTAAGTGCGCCTTCAACACGACAAGTTACTTCAAAAGCACCAAGGTAACCTTTCACAGCCACCTCTTTGCTGAAGTACAGATTTTCAGCCTTTTCTGTCTCTGCTTTTTCTGTAGCCAAAAGCGTGACTGAATTCAGTTCTGAAAACTGGCTTGCCGCCGTTGTAATTGTTTCCTGCTCACCAATGATCAGTAGGTTGCCACGGCTTTCGTAAGAAACCGTAGGCGGGATCAAGTTAGACAACTCAACCGTACCGTTAATCGCGGCCTGGCGAGCTTGTCCGTTCTTGTCTGAAAACAGGTTGTCAGAAAACGCTTCTAGTGTACTTTTTAACATTATTATTCCTGTCTACTCGTCACCGTCAGTCAGTGCCGATCGAAGTCCTGCTTTTATATGGAAAAATTCCGAACAGGTATCTTCTTACTCTTTATAAGAGCAATAACCGAACCAACTTTTCACGGAATAAAATGACCCAAAAGGAACCAAAATCGGAAGGAGACAGTTTGACCTCTTACCAGCGGGACATTTTGTCTCAAACAAATATTCCCACTGCGCCAAAATGTCCCGGGCTTTAATAAGGTTATTTTTCCCTTTTTGTCCCAACCCGATTTTTGATGGGTTATCTGCTCCGGCTGACTGCTTTTTTTTAGGATTTGCTCTGGTACAGAGTGCTTAGCTTCGGTTTACACATTCATCTTGCTCGGCAATCTAAACATCTTTCACAGGTTGCTCTTCCTGTGTTTTTTCCGATGTTTCACCCTCAGCCGAGGTAGGGAAAGATTCCTGCGTCTTTGAAGCAAAAGCTTCTTTTTCTATCAATTGGTTAGGGTCAAAATGGATATCAATAGAATCAAGTTCAGTCTGTTCTGCTGACTCCACTGATTCCGTTTCCTCACCTTCTTGTTCAAGATCGTTAACAACTTCATCCATCCAGTTACGAAGCTGTTTGGTAACACTGGAATCTAACGGGGTCAGATTGGAGTAATCTCCCGTACAATCATCCATGTCACTGATATAATTAAATTCTTCTGATTGAAATAACTTACGTAATGCAGCTTTTTTTACTGACTTTTCAACATCAGACTTCATGAAAGAAGCAACGCCGGTTTCGTAACTTACCTCATCGACGTCTTCCAACGTCGGAGCGGTATGCCCACTTTCATCATCCGGGGCAGAATCAGCAGGAATTTGGTTAACTGCTGCTGGTGTTTGAACTGCTGCCTGCTCAGAAAAATCAGCCACTTCCTTTGAATTAGCAGCTTCATTTGAAGCTTCAGCATTCAGGTGTTGAGCCGCCTCCTTGTCTTGCAGAGGCTCCTGTTTAGGTTCCTCTCGAGCAGCTAACTTTCTGCTGGACCAACGCTGGAAAAAATTAGTTGCCACTGGATCGCCCTTTCTTTCCTTTACCGCCGCGTTTACGACGACATTCAATCAGCTCACCATGTCGACCAATGAAAGCTTCCATCCAGGCCTGAACCTGAAGCGGGATCTGGATATGCAGAACCTGATAATCTCCGTCCATATAACTACTTGCGACACTCTGCGCAGCCGTTACCAGTAAAGGAGAGAGCTGTTCGTTGTCTTCTTCACAAACAAAGAATAAATGCGGGTCCTGAGAGCTCAGGTTAAAGCGGTATTCAGTTCGCTCGTCACGGTAAAGCTCAAGCGGGAGCAGGTATCCGTCGTCAGACTGAACAACATCGTCTTTCTTGTCTTCGTCATACAGGCATACATCCTCTACAGACCAGGCAAGTGTCGTCCAACGACCAATTTGTTTCTCTTCAGAGACCAGTCGAAATGCTATCGGCCATACGGATTCGTCTTTACGTAGTTCTGGCACACTCACTCCTTACTCTTAGCTCGTTTACCCTCGAATAAGGCGGTTAAAGCAAATATCAGACCAACTTAATTCCACTCTGGAATTTTTGCTGTTTACGACAAAATATCCCTACAAATTTAATAAGAACTTAATAAGAACTGGAACGATGTTTGCTTATATGCCATGTTACAAACATAGTTTCATGCGATACGCATTCTCGAGCATAGACTCATGAACAGATTCAGCAGGAATCTCTGATGACCCAATTGCCAAAAATCATTAAAACCAAATCTTCCGTCGATCAGACCATGACCGTTCAGGTGATGGATGAGTACGGCGATATGATGGAAAAAGAAATCGCCTGCGAGCATCCTCTGACTGTCTACCTGAACTGGGTAGAAGTTGTCACTCTGATGACACTGGGTGAGCGCCCTGCCGCATTAGTACTTGGCTATTTAAAGAACCAGGGCTTTATCGAAGATCTTGATGCCATCGAATCACTGATCATTGATTGGGATACCAATTCCGCCGCCGTTGTTACGCGGGAAAATACAGACGGGCTAGAAAAGAAACTCAGCAAGAAAACCGTTACGTCCGGTTGTGGTCAGGGAACCATGTACGGCAATGTAATGAAAAAACTTGAAGGCGTTACCCTGCCCCAGCCTCGTGTCACGCAATCCAGTTTATACGGCCTTCTTGAAGCGCTGACACATCATAACGCGACCTATAAAGCCGCCGGTGCGATTCACGGCTGTGCCGTTTGCCGCGGAACCAAAATCCTCTCTTTTGTTGAAGATGTAGGTCGCCACAATGCTGTCGACACGCTGGCCGGTGAAATGTGGCTACAAGACGAAAAAGGTGAAGACAAGATTTTCTATACCACAGGTCGCCTGACTTCAGAGATGGTAATTAAAGTCGCCCAGATGGGGATCCCTGTGCTGCTGTCACGTTCAGGTGCAACTCAGATGGGTTATGAACTGGCGCAAAAGCTGGGCATTACCATGATTGCCCGCGCCAAAGGCCATCGATTCCAGGTATATAACGGCCAGGACAATCTGACCCTAGATGTAAAAGGCGAAAACGCCGGAGGTAATGAATAATGTCCACCAGCTTTCCTGAATTCATGAACGCCAAACTGGTGGCGGAATACCTCGATCTTAACGAAAAGAAAGTCTATGCCCTTGCTAACGACGGTGTGTTACCAGCAACCAAAGTCACAGGCAAATGGCTGTTCCCTAAAGCAATGTTAGATCAATGGCTTCTAGAGTCCTGTCATAACGGCGTACTGAACGATCGTCTGTTAATTGCAGGTTCCGATGACCCGTTGCTGCAAATGATTGTCGGCAAGATGGCTAACCAGTTGGGTAGCACTGCACTTGTCGGCTATACCTCTACCGGTACACGACAAGGCTTATCAATGCTGAGCAAAGGCCATGTAGATGTGTGTGCGATTCACTGGGGCCATGCCGATGAAGCGCCATTACGTCACCCGGCTCTGATTCAACAGTATCCTGGACATAAAAACTGGGTACTGATCCATGCCTTTGAGCGCCAACAGGGTTTGGTAGTGAGCCATGAGATCGCCGAATGCGTTAACAACCGTTCGCTGAGCCCGCATGAATTACTGGCTTCCCGCTGGCGCTGGGCACTTCGTCAGGAAGGTGCTGGCAGTATGCGTGCGCTTGAGGAATGGCTTCATGGTCATGCTTTCAACATCGATATGCTGACTAAGGCCGATGTGTGTAACAGTGAGCGAGAGCTTGCGTCTTGTATCGCCCGCGGTCAGGCTGATGTCGGTTGTGCCAGCCAGAGTACCGCAGGTGAATTCGGCCTGGGCTTTATTCCGATTTGTCGCGAAGCATTTGAACTGGTTATTCCGAAGAATATCTACTTCCGCACCCTGCAGCAGCAATTGCTACAGGCGCTTGCCGATCCTGAAGTTCAGGCCAAAGGTGATCAGCTCGGCGGTTACAACTTCGAGCGAACTGGAACTCAGGTCTGGAGCGCGAACTAAACGTTTCTGACGTCTCTTAATCCTTGCTAAAAACATACGTCACCTAGCTACAGGCAAGGTAAGTAATCAAAACACTCAAGCGAGAAGGTCACATCACACCTTCTCGCTTTTTTATTTCTCTTGTCCCGTATTTTTAAGAACTCACCACAAACTGATAGCAAAAACAACAAACCACCTTGATGTCGCCTCGGATCAAATCCATCATTTCATGTAATAAAGCTCAGAAAAAACCAACAATGCTATCATTTTGAATTTCAGGAGCATCATCTGCTCACAGACACACTGCACTGAATAGCCATAACTCACACAAAAACAGAAACCGCTTCTGCTGCCATAAATAACAGACAGCGAACATTGTCGGCCAATTCACCATGTTTTAGTTCCAGTCTCTATATTCACTGAAGCAATATTATTAATGCCGTTTTTCTATTGATAGAAAACATATAAAAAGCTTCAGCCATAACAGTAAATGTCAGACAAAAAAACATAAGTAATACAAATAGTTGGTGCTTCAGAGTTTGAATTTAGATATGTCGATATAAACGTCAATTACAAATCTAATAAGCCAAAATGTGAGCAAATGCTCTAATTTTTGCAATTCCCTTTAGGAATCTTGATCTAGTCCAGATTTTTACGTGATTTACTTTGAGGTTTTGTGCCACTAGGTGCACACTGAGGCTCGGTCATCCGACCAGTATAACTACATTACTCTGTCTTCAAATAAATTATAAATCGCGTAAGGAGTGGTCATGAATTCTTTCATTACCGGCGCAACAGGATTTATCGGTTCCAATTTTATCAGACGTCTGGCAAAACGACCTGGGGATATCTATGTTCTTTCGTTCAGTGAAGCGGACGATCAGAGACTCCTAGAGCTGATTGAAAAATACGAACTTCCACGCAACAAGTTCCACACGTTCCGTGGCTCCATCACGGAAGCAAACCTCAACCTGTCTGCTGACGACATCAAGTCACTGACAGGCAAAATCACTAACTTCTTCCACTTTGCTGCTATCTATGATCTGGAAGCTGACGAAGAAGCGATGATGCGTGCCAATATTGATGGCACAGAACACACACTACGACTGGCTGAACGGATTAACGCCGGTTGCTTCCACTACATCAGTTCTATTGCGGTTGCAGGCCAGTACCGAGGCTGGTTCCGCGAGGACATGCTCAACGAAGCAACAGGTCTTGAAAACGCCTACTTCGCTACCAAACACAACGCTGAAAAGCTGGTGCAGGAAACAGCAACCATTCCATGGCGTGCTTACCGTCCTGGTATTGTTATCGGTGATTCCCAAACCGGTGCAGCCGATCGTATCGACGGTCCTTACTATTTCTTCAAGATTATTCAGCGCCTGCGTCGCTCACTGCCTGAGTGGACTCCGCTTCTTGGCCTTGAAGGTGGCCGCCTGAACCTGGTTCCGGTTGATTACGTGGTTGACACCATCGACCACATTGCTCATAAAGGTGAGCTGGACAACAAATGCTTCCACATCGTTGACCCGGATCCATACCGTGCCGGTGAAGTTATCAACATGATTGCCGAAGCAGGCCACGCGCCACGCATGGCGATGCGCTTAGACATGCGCCTGTTCCGCATGATCCCGAACAACTTCTGGCAACAGCTTGGCCACCTACCGGTTCTGCGCAATGTTATTGATGCTCTGAGCCAGGAAATGCGCATCCCTAAAGATGCAGTGAAGATGTTTAACTATCCGACTCAGTTCGATTGCTCGAATACGCTGAACGCGTTGTCTGACAGTAACATCAGCTGCCCTCGCCTTCCGGATTACGTTAACAATATCTGGGACTACTGGGAGCGTAACCTGGATCCATCCCTGCACGTTGAGCGCACTCTGAAAGGTACCGTAAAAGGTAAAGTGATCGCACTTACTGGTGCTTCTTCCGGTATCGGTTATACCACTGCTCTTAAACTGGCAGAAACCGGCGCAACTCTGGTTCTTATCGCCCGTAACCTTGACCGTCTGCAAGAAGTTCGTAATGAAGTTGAACGTCGCGGCGGTAACGCATTTATTTACCAATGCGACCTGAGCAAAGATGAAGAAGCTCAGCAGACGCTGGAAGAGATCAAGCAGCGCCATGGTAAGGTCGATATCCTAATCAACAACGCTGGTCGCTCTATCCGTCGTTCCGTCATGCACTCTGTTGAGCGCCTGCACGACTATGAACGTACTATGCAGCTGAACTACTTTGGCTCACTGCGAATGATTCTGGGCTTGCTACCTAATATGGTTGAAGATCACTCCGGCCATATCATCAATATTTCCTCTATTGCAGTATTGACCAACCAGCCTCGTTTCTCTGCTTACGCAGCGTCTAAGTCTGCCCTTGATTCATTTACCCGCACTGCAGCTACTGAGCTTTGCACCCAGGGCATTAACTTCACCACTATCAACATGCCGCTGGTTGAAACACCTATGATTGCCGACCACTACCGCAATGCTGAAGGTGGTATTCCGCTTCTGACTTCCGATGAAGCTGCTGACCTAATCGTGAAAGCGATTATCGAGAAGCCAAAACGTATCGCAAACCGCCTAGGCCTATTTGCCGCCTTCATTCATGGCGCTTACCCGAAACTGGGCGAACTAATCATGAATGCCGGCTTCAGCATTTCGCCAGAAACCGATGGCCAGGAACACAAAACGGATCCTAGCAAACAAGGTTCTGCCGAAGCCAAGGCGTTAACCAGCATCATGCGCGAAATTCATATGTAAGGTAACACTATGCAAATAACCGCAATTCACGATTATAAGGAAGATCTGGATACCATCCTGCGCTATTTCAGCGAAGATGACCTGATTGTAGATAAGTACAAAGCGCTCGGTGCCAGAAACATTCGTGTCAATAGTATTGAAGAAACTGACGATGGTTTCACTATCGAAACTCAGCGTGAAGTACCGGCGAATGTACCTGCTATGCTGAAAAGCCTGCTGGGTAGCTATAACACCGTGAAGCAAAAAGAAACCTGGCACTGGCAGGAAAATGAACAACTGCTGTGTCACATGAAGGTGGAAATCATCGGTGTACCGGCCACTATCTCCGGCCAGATGATGTTTAGCGAACCTAATGAAACCGGTATCCGCACTCAGAATAATGTGTCTGTTACCGTTAAGTCATCTGTACCTCTGATCGGTAGCACACTTGTATCTTTCATCTGTGACGATATCAAGAGCCAGATGCAGGCAGAATACGATTTCCTTCGCGAAAAACTGCCGCACCTTGTTACAGAGTAATCGTCTAACAAGTTAACGGGAGAAGTAGCTGTTCACCTAAGCAACGCCTTTTATGGCCACTTGCATTTAAAACAGCGTGTTCAGCTACCTTTCCGGAACACAAGGAAGAGACAATGAAAACCCGTGACAGGATTTTAAGAGTCAGCCTAGACCTGTTTAACCGCGACGGAATCGCGCAGGTCAGCACCCTGATCATTGCAACAGAAATGGGGATCAGCCCGGGTAATCTTTACTACCATTTCAGGGGGAAAGACGAAATCGTTGCTACGCTTATCTCCGAGCTTCAAAACTCGTTGACGACAATCAGCAATGAATACCCGAAACAGGTCCAGGATTTTGATGATTACTGGCCATTTATGCACACCATAATGGCGCTGTTTACCCATTACCGTTTCTTGTTCAGAAACCTTGATACGCTCAACGGTCAAAGCCCTCAGATCAAACGGAAAATCCGTACTTTGATCCTCAAGCTTCGTACACTGAGTAATGATATGCTGGCGCACCTTATTAGCCTCGGCAAACTTAAGTGTGACGATAAAAGCTTGCCTCTGCTAGCTGATAATTTACTGCTGGTTAGCCTAAACTGGCTTAACTATCAGACTCTGCTTGATGACAAGTACAGTGAGACAGACTTGATCCGTGCCGGTGTATTGCGCCTGATTTCTATGGTCGAGCCGTACCTGACCGAATCAGCAGAATCACCTTTCTATACGCATCAGGATTTGCTAGATGAATTAGTTAACTGATATCCATCTTATTGATAGATATCATACTCATAGCGCCATGCCTACGCATGGCACTATTTCATTAAGGTTGATACCTCAAATTCAGTTTGCAGTAGCAAGCCCTAACTGCCCTAAAACACAATATAGTTCTTTAAAGGAAAAAGGCTTACTTAAGATAGCATCAACACCAAATGATTTAGCATTTCAAGGTATGTCTTCCCGGCTATACGGCCACCGCCTGATATTGCTATCACCTTACACGGGAAATTATTATTACTATCTCGGATAGAAATCAAAAAACCAAGACCATCCTGGTCTGGCATAACGATATCTGTGATGACGAGATCAGGTTGCAATGATTTAAATTTTTGTAAACCCTGTATTCCATCATAAGCGGTGTGAACCTCAAAACCTTTTCGATTTAGGTGTTGATAAATTGCGTCATTAAAATCCTGGTCATCATCTATCAATAATACTTTCATCGGCTTTCTCCCTGTAAGCGAACTACTTCATCCGACTGAATTTGATGATTCTGTTTAATTGGTAACAGCAATGTGAAAATTGTTCCTTTATTCAATTTACTTCTTACAGTCAACTTACCCTTATGAGACTGAACAATACCGTAGCTAATTGACATCCCAAGTCCTGTCCCTTCACCAACTTGCTTTGTGGTAAAGAAAGGATCAAAGATCTTGTTCAAGTGCTCATCAGGAATGCCGCAACCATTATCTTCAACATCAATAGCGATATAACCATCCTTACTATAAGCTCTTAATTGAATGACTTTTTCCACTGAATTTGCTACTGCATGCTCAGCATTTGTTAATAAGTTAGTTAATACCTGTTCAATCTGAATTCTATTACATTCCACTTTTGGCATATCCAACGAAATGTCCTTAATCAGCTTTATTTTATTTAATCTAAATCGCTGTAAGAACAAAACCAGTGAGTCCTCTATTAAACCAACAACATCTGTTTCATTAAACTCAACGACCTTATCATCACGGCTAAATGTTTTAAGATGTTGTACTATCCTTTTTATTCTATTTATTTGCCGGTGTATTTTATTGTAAATTTCGGCAAGCTCTTCAGGATTAATATTTTCTTCTTCTGTTGCAATAACCTGTATTAGCTCTGCATTTAACTGAATAGCTCCAAGTGGTTGATTAATTTCATGAGCCAAACCCGCTGTAATTTCCCCCATAGAAGCCATTTTTGCAGAATGAATCAACTGATCTTGCGCTATCTTTAACGCCTGATTACTTAATGTCAGCTCAGTGTTATATTGCTGTAGTTGCTCTTCAGCTAACTTTCGTTCAGTAATATCCCTGGCGATACACACATAACCATGTAAACCTTCTTTTTCTGAGCTTAATTGACATGTCGATAATAAAATGGGAACAACTTTATTAAGTTTGCTCTGAAGCGTAATTTCAATTACATCTGATTCAAGATAATCTAAAATCTCATTATCAGCTATCATGGCAAAGTCAGCTGAGGCAAAAAGTGACGGTAACGACTTCACCTGTAACTCTTCTTGACTGTAGCCCAGCACATCAATTACCTGAGCATTCACCTGTCGAACGTTCAGTTTGTTATCGATGACAAACAGCATTTCTCCCAGTGAATTGATCACAGTATTGAGGTAATCCTTTGAAACAGTGACCTTTTTTAAATTCTCTGCCATGGTGTTAATGGCATTGCAAAGATCACCAATTTCATCATTCCTCATTGCTGTAACCCTGCTGTTTAACACCCCTCGTCCAATATCCTGAGAAACTTGAACCATGTGCGTCAGCGGTTGGCTAAAGAACCGTGAAAACATATAGGCAAACAATAAGGCAATAATCAGCGATAACACAGTGAGTAACAAATATGCTCTCAAATCATTGCTAATAGATTGTTCAATATGCTCAAGGGTGAATCCCACAAGGAGGTAACCAACCAGTTCATTATTCGGCATCATAATCACCTGCCAAATAAACAAACCGTCATCGTTACGTACAATAGCCGGTACCTTAGTTTGAAACTCACCACTAAGTTGATAGACATCTTCAGGGCAGTCAGCAAAACCAGACTGACTAGCCTCTGCAATAATAGAATATGATGCATCACGAATCACTGCACACATCATATTAGGATTAAATAATGCGTAACTCATCTGATTTTTTAGAGACTTAAGATCTGAAAAATAAAGAGGATTTACGATTGAATGAGCCAATACATTATTCGTATGCAAGCTGTTATTGGTATAAGCAGAGAGTTTATGTATTTTTCCAAAGTATAATGTATAGACTATAACCCCTGTAACAACCACACAGGTAATTAAAGTGGCAAAAATAATTAACTGACTTCTTACCGTTATCTTCATTGTGTAACCAACTCAGCTTCCAACAAAGGTAATAATCTTGGCCACATCTCAGTAAACTGGGATGGAATCTCATCAAATTTTGTTGTTTTTTCGAACTGCTTAAGTACTTTTTTCCCCAAGTCTGACTTATCAAACTCGAGCAAAACCAGACGGATTTTATCAACAAGTTCAGGGTCAAGGTCGCTACGATAAACCACTACATGACGAGGAATATTAAATGAAATGTGCAGTGCTCGCATATTTTGTGAGTTATCACGATTCATTTCATTAAATTTTGCAGTACTCATCGCCCCAGCATTTACCAATCCCTTTTGAACCCAAAAGAAAGTATTTTCGTCATCATTGCTGAAAATATAGGAAATTTGTTCCTGTGAAGAATGCTGGTTAATACGCTTAATCTCATCAAGATCATAATTTAACTGCATCAAATCTAACTTGGGTAACAAATATCCTGAAGCCGAATGAGGACGTTCAAACGCCAGCACTTCCCCCTTCAAATCAGACAGCGTCTTAATATCGCTGTCTGCTCTGACAAAAATAGTACTATTGTATTCTGATGTTCCTTTTTTCCAACGCCTGAGCAAAAACTTTCCACCAGCATTTTGAACAACGCTATATGCGCTCAAAGGGCTATCGATATAGATATCCACTTTAGCTTCAGAAAATAAGTTCGCCATATCAGAGGGGCTGCTAGCTATCACTACTTTGCTACTTTCGATGTTAGCGGATTCCAAATGTTCAGCTAAGTATTGGCTGAAAGGTAGAAACGTTTCAATTTCTTCGCTGGGTTCACTGCTAACTGCGCCAATGATCAACTGCTGGCTAAAAGCCATCGCGGTAAAAAACGAGGTAAAAAAAATCGTCACCAATGAGATAGATATCAGCAGCATCCTTTTCATAATTTATATCCCTCTACAAAATTAAACATCATCAATCCGACATGACGATAGTTGTTATCACATTGTTTACTTACTCTTTAAATCCAGTGTAGAAGAGAGACAAATCTGTTGCATATAAAATATTTGAGGAGGTCATCAAACAGACACAGCATTGAATAAATAAACTCGTTAATTCGCCCATGCTCAGTTCGACTAGCATTCATTCCTATAACACCAGACCTGTGCACGAGGCCTTTTTCTTTGATTTCAACCCCATGTTGAAGCTCAAAAGTTTGATAAATGTATAATTTTTTAAGTCTAAAAAAACAAAAAGCATGACATTTATCCGGTATGGTCATTAAACTACCTGCCTATTTACAGATGTGTCGATTATAAATAACAACAAATTAGCCATATCTGAGATTCATATGAATCACTTGTCAAAGGTTAACCGTCTCATGTTCAAACACGCTTTTCTTATTGCTTCGATACTTGCTCCCTTTACCAGCCATGCAACTTCATTGTTAACAGAGGCTGAAGCCAAGCAAGTGAAGCAAGTCAGAGCCCAATACAGTAACACCACTGAACTTAAGGAGCTTGCTAAAGTAAATAGCAGTATTTTCACTCTCAGCTCACAAACTGAAAAACTCAAATCGACCATTTTGCGAGAAAAGCAGCTTTATCAGGAATACCAACAAAAACTCAGCAACGAAATGCTCTCTGGTACTGAAGAAAAGACAGACTTCTACTTTGATGCGATGAAAAAAGCGTCGAAACGCATCAAGCAGAGCCAAAAACAGATTCAACATAACCAGAAACAACTTAAGCACCACAACGAGAAAATAGCGCTATTGAACGAAGCTCTGCGTGAATCGAAAGAAATCTACAACAATAAGTTATCCTCTCTTAAAGACAACGTCGTCAACCGCCTTAAAAAAGAGTTCTCTAATCCACTTCCTATGACGATAGCAGGTAAGATCAAGTGCTCACCTTATCAGTCAATTCGCGCCTGTTTCGAAAACAAACAGACGACATCCAAACTGATCAATAAAGCCATTGAAGATCACTTCGGACAGCTTTCTATCACCAGCAGCAATAACAATTTCCAGGTTAAGTCTGCTTTGATGGATTATGACGGTAACGTTGACTATCGTGCTAACTTCAACTTATTTGTTCAATACAATGAAAATATAGAAGCACAGATCATCAAAGAGATTGGAGTCGAATCATTCAGTATTCATCTATTGAGTAACAAAGCTGCCAGCTTTTATGTCGACGGGCTGCCCGTTGGAACCGGCAGCGATATCAGCGTCAAATTAGCCAAAGGCAAATACGCGATTCTGGCAAGATTTGATGGCCACCAAGAATCAACCATTCAGGATATCTCGACCCCTGTCCGACTGACATATAATTTCTAACAATACTAGACGTGCCCCTTAACTATGCTAAAAACCAAAGCAATTATGGGGCATATCCTAAACTAACCTGCGAATGTGCTGGCTCATTCTCATCGCTCAGACAATCCCACCGTCAAAGCAAGCTAACATCAGCATTTGTAGCTTAATACATATTTTTACTGTCATCTTTACACAATCATAACTTGCACTGTTTAAGAATTGAGGGAATGATTAACTACTCAATAGTTAGTGTTCATCATAAAATGCCAAGGAGTCACTGTGGGCAAAGCCATCTTGCTGATTTTTTATATAATTTTGGCCGGAACATCGAACTTTGTATCGGCAAAGACCTCGACGCTCGATCCAAAGAAAATTGAAACAGCATCAGTCAGCACCTATGTCACTGATCTGAAATCCGGCAAGACTCTTTTCAAAAAAAATGCCGACCTGATTATGCCAATTGCTTCTCTGACTAAACTGATGACAGCTATGGTGGTATTGGATTCGAAACTATCGCTAAAAGAAAAGATCACCTTTGAGCCCAGAGACAAAGAGCGTATCTATAACGGCTATTCCCGAATCAGAATGGATTCACAGTTAAGCCGAGGAGAAACCATTCAAATTGCACTCATGTCATCTGAGAACCTGGCATCTGCTGCTCTGGCCAGAAGCTATCCGGGAGGCTACGATGCCTTCATTAAGGCAATGAACCAAAAAGCCCGGTCTTTAGGCATGAAGAACACACGCTTTGTTGACAGCTCGGGACTGAGCCCGGATAACGTCTCTACCGCGGCTGATATCGCCCAAATGGTCAAAGCCGCTTACAAATACCCTCAGATTCGCAAATACAGCACAACCTCTGTACACACAGCTTATTTCAAAAAGCCAAGGTATAAGCTTGCCTACACCAATACTAACGCTCTGGTTCGGGGTAAAAAGTGGAAAGTTGGCTTAAGCAAAACTGGTTATCTGGATGTTGCCGGACGCTGTCTGGCAATGATCGCTAACGTCGATGGTAAAAAACTAGTCATGGTGATGCTGGACGCGTATGGCAAACTAACCCCAATCGGCGATGCCGGCCGAATCAAAAAATGGATTCAGACCGGCAAAAGCGGAAAAGTGTCAGATTCTGCCTGGCATTACCAGCGACAGAAGCTCTCTGAACTTACAAATACAAAATAACCAGTAATTAAAAATCCGTATCGCAAGTGGAGCTTTCCCTAAAAAAATAAAAATCAGCTAGCTTCTTTATGTTCAGGTTTTACTTCTGCTTTTGCTTCTTTGTATTTTTCCTGAACAAAACTCGCCATCAGCTTTATCGCATCTCTGGCTTCGCTTAACTGATAAAACAACGGGTACACATGCGGTACCCCTTTTACCACATGAAGCGTGATATCTCCGTCAGCCTCACCTATCTTTTCAGCTAATCGAATGGAATCATCCATCAACAGTTCTTCTGTCCCAGCGGTAAGAAACATGGGGGGAAGATCATGAAGTTGTGCGTAATAAGGCGAAATATCAGGATCACAGGGATTCTGCGTACCAATGTAGTTATTACGCATCAGCAACAGCGTACTCAAATCGAAAAATGGATCATCCTTACACTTCTTGAAAGCGGACTCACCCGTTACGGCCATATCCGTAACAGGCGAAATCATAATTGCAGCCGCTGGCATAGGAAGATTTGCATCGCGTAACCTAAGTAAGGTTGTAAGGGTAAGGTTTCCACCAGCAGAGTCACCGGCAAGAATAATTTGGTTGGGATGATAACCGTGCATCAACAATGCCCGGTACACGGCAAAACATTCGTTTGGTGCCGCCGGATAAGGATGTTCAGGGGCCAAGCTGTAATTAACCATCAAACCGCGTGATTTGGTAGCATTCGCCAGGCGGGCCAGAAAGGCATTATGAATACGGGGACTACTGAAACAAAAGCCGCCACCGTGAAAATAAACAATAATCTTATTACCACTACTATGTGGCATATCAATCCAGTCACAAGGGGTGTCAGCAAACTTAGTCGGGGTTACTTCCATTCCCCGTGGAGCACTGATTAAGGCGCCATAGCTATCAATACTTAAAATCAAATCACGCATCTCGTCAGTAGTGTTACAACCGGCGAGTCGCTGTCGCATGATTCGAAACAAAACCTTGTTAAAAGCCCTATTGCGCCAACTATCCATAAACGCCACCTTTATTACAATTCAGTAACAAATGTAGGATTAAAAAGCCCGTTTGGTCAATACATGGCGGTAAAACATCACAAAATTTCCGAAATATTACGCCTAGTTCAACGGTTTTTTATGCAGTTTGGTATTTTCTTGGCGAGTGTATATAACAAAATTGCAACATAGCAATGAAAAAAGGTGCGCGTGCATGGCCCACGCGCAACCTAAAAGGTTAACCACCTACAGACTGGGAAAGGCAGTTAGACCTAAAACAGGGTTACTTTATCGTCTGGCTGGCTTTATGAACGTAACCCCGAACTGGCAGTTACTCTGCTTCTGCCAATTTCTCTACCGCAGCAGTGAGCTTGTCGATTTTCTCGTCCATACGCTCAAGCTTCTCACGGTCAACTCCGCTGAGACGGTAGAACAAATCATTCATGCCTGCCTCAACTTCATCTGTTGCTTTCTCTGCATTCTTGCCAATGCATTCTTTAGCCTGAATTTCGACTTCTTTACCACGTTCAACAAGTTCGTCGAACATTTGATTAGTTTTCTCGTTAATTTGCTGTGCTTCATCAAGGCTGCGGCTGTACAGACCCAAACCAGCAAGCCAGATGTTGCGTGCAATACCTTCACCGCTTTCTACGACGTTTTTAGCCGCTTTAACTACTGTGTTATCGCTCATAATTTTATCCCCCCGCGTTAATACGCTGGATTACATAAAGTCTATTGATAGGTATCAGGTCTTATTCATCTGATACCTGACCGTTATGCCGTTACCGGCTAAGTTCAATCAGTAGCTTGCATCAACTACTGGCTTTTTTGATCAGCCTTTTCAGTTACTGGCTTTGCTACTGCAGGCTCAATTTTTGGAACTGGTTTTGCCGCTACAGTTGCTGCCTTAGCTGCTGGCTCTTTCTTTTCAGCTGGTGTTGCTGCTTTTGGTGCCGGCTTACGGCGAGCAACATTTGCTTTTCTGGCACGAGGTGCTGGTTTTTCAGCTTTCTTTTCAGCTGGTTTAGCTACTTGCTGACGTTCAACAAGAGCTTCAATGCTTGCAGTCAGGTGATCAATCTTGTCATCGACACGATCCAAACGTTCGTTATCAATACCGATCAACTTCTGAACCATGTTGTGTACGCGTTCTTCAATAGCAACTGAAGTGTGGCTACGCGCAGTATGTACACGTTCTTTAGTTTTTGACTCAACCGCACGACCACGCTCGATCAACTCGTCAAATAAGCTCTTGCCTTTATCAGACAATTGATTAACTTCATCTGCACTCTTTGCATAAGCGCCCAAACCAGCTAACCAGATGTTGTAGACCATAGCGTCACGAATCTGCTCTTTTTTAGATTCTTCCGCAGTCTGTTTAAAGATGCCCATGAGTGTGTCCTCCTAATATCTGAGACAACTTGTCAGCCAGTGGGTATTGCCTGACT
This sequence comes from Photobacterium marinum, assembly GCF_000331515.1. Classification (GTDB taxonomy): domain Bacteria; phylum Pseudomonadota; class Gammaproteobacteria; order Enterobacterales; family Vibrionaceae; genus Photobacterium; species Photobacterium marinum. The sequence continues at coordinate 65,985 of NZ_AMZO01000038.1, read as the reverse complement.
GCTTGACTTAAGATTAAGAATTTCAATTAGAATGTTCTCCCTAAAACAAGGATTTATCGTGGACTTGATCAAATATTTTCGATTTAGCAGGCGGGCTGGAAGGAAGGTCACAAGAGGATATAAAAAGAGCCTCTTTCAAGGCTCTTTTTAATTCAAATCGGATCTATTGAGGCCGAAGCGGCCAATCTAAATGAATCAGTTGGGTAATAACAGCTGATCCAACCGTTCTGATATGTGGCTTTCTATCGTGGGTGCGAACAAACTTGCAGCAAAGCCCAATAACCTGAGCTCAATGGTGATCTTTCCTTCATCTGACTGCAAAAAACCTTTTGCTGAAGCATGATTAATCATCAGTTTGTTTTCCTGCCATGCCCAGGTCAGTCCATATTCCTGTTCAAGCTCTCCGGCGATCTGCTCTGACAGCGTGGTGATCTTATCCATAGGAAAGTCATGATTACGTTCAATTAAAATAGTCACAGAAAAACTCGCTCGAATTAGTGCATTTACTCAATTACTTATTATTAACATACTTGCATAATATGAATTTTTCTGTGCCGAAGATCCAATTGTTCACAATTCATTAAGTCATAACATATTCAATTTTCTCAGCATCTGAGAAACATACATGGAGCTTTTCACTACAGCCCTGGCTCCTGTTGCCGCCCCTCCGTAAGGAGAACGCTCAGACGGAGACATCAACGCGCCCAGTAACATCCCTATCCCTGCCATTTTCATTGTTGGTTGTTCACCTCTAACGACCATATAGCTGCCTGTCAACGTCACCAGAAGCTTCTGAAACTGGGTACACTCAACATCAAGGCCGTGAGCTTCGCGAACAAACTGCTCGCAATTCTGGTTAAACAGGTTATAAGGCCGTCCAATATGTTTTTTTGCATAATGAAAGGCCCGCCTTGGATTCTCACTGGTTATAGAACTGACCACTATCTCCCTTCCTTCAGTAAAATCATCCAGAGAATCAATTTGAACTCGAAGTCTTTTCTTCGAATTATGAATAACACCGCCTTCACCATCAGAGATGCCGTAATGCCAGTAAGTACTACAGCGAATTTTCAATACTATACCCACCGGATAAATAGAATCAGACATCATTACTGCTCCTGCTTGTATATCAAACGACAACCGCGAGAACGCTTATTAATAACCTTCACAACAGTAAGCTTAAGTCTAATACAAGCACAGGAAACACTTGGCCAAATCAGTAAATTAACCCTGTCTCAATCTTTAGATTTAACCTTTCTCATCATTTGGATCGAGAAGCAAAATTTAGATAAAAACACTTCGTTGTATTTTTATGCTGCTATAAATATAAGATGGCTTTAATTTTTTTGATTAACGCATTTTTCCAGTGGTGTCGTGACTAATAACAAGAATTTATCCTCGAGTTGCTACTATGAAGTTAAAGTTAATCCTGCTTACCTCTTTCTTAATGGCTGGTTGCCAGGGACTCAATGATGTCATTATCCCTCCGACAATTGAGTCAGAACTGATAATGAACATTGATAATTTCCCGGAAAACATTGTCAGTCAATGTATTATCAGCAAAAAAATGCAGGAAGGCAGCTATGTTGCTACCGGAGGCCCACTTCAGACAACCGAAGAAAAAAGCAGGAAAGTAGCAAAAAATATTGAGACAGACCTTTGGAAGGTTTTAGGCCATTCTTTTTCGTTAAGAGTCCCGCCCAATAAACAGGTTATGTACTATAAGAACTGGTACTTAAGCAACCAATACCATATTGATACTGTTACTGAACGTGCCCGGCCATTCCTGTTCTATATCTATGAGCAGGTGAAGAAGCGCGATATGCCTATTGAAATAGCATTACTGCCCTTTGTTGAAAGCTCATTTGATCAATTCGCTTATTCTCACCGCGGAGCTGCCGGGCTGTGGCAAATTACTGAACCAACAGCTAAAACATTTGGTTTGGAATTTTTAGCCGGCTATGATGGACGCAGGGATATCATATCTTCAACTGAAGCCGCTTTAGATCTACTTGAATATCTGTACGAACGATTTGACGAAAACTGGTTACATGCTCTGGCTGCTTACAACACAGGTGAGGCAAGAGTCAGAAATGCCATTAAAGAAAACCGTTCTCAAGGTGAACCAACTGATTTTTGGGCACTAAAACTTCCAACAGAAACACAATTATACGTACCTAAACTTCTGGCAATGACTAACCTGGTTAAGTACAGAAACAAATATAAGCTGGATCTGACACCGATTTCAGCAGAGCCTGTTGTTACCGAAGTCATTATTAACGAAAAGGTAAATCTTGATATCATCGCACAACATGCTGGTATCAACAGTGTCGAACTATATGCTCTCAATCCTGCTTATACTAATGGCTATACTTTTGCCCAAAGGGATAACCGAATATTAATTCCAAGTAAAACCAAAGACATGTTCTACAAAAATAAGGAGAGCAGTGTCTACGTTAAACAAAAATTCACGATTCACCACATTCGGATTGGTGAATCTCTTAGTGAACTTGCTTCCTTAAACAATACTTCCGTTTCTATGATTAAAAGCGTGAATAATTTATCCGATTCAATCATTTTTGCCGGGCAAGAGCTGTTGATTCCAACTCTCCAGGTAGATAATCGGTAATAGCGTCTGTTTCGATATTTTTGAGAGCATGTGAACCATTAACAAAAAGGCTTTGTACTGAATTTTCTAATTTAGCCAAAAATTCAAGATCGGATTCATTATGTGAAAGTGAAAGACCAATCAAAATCCCTGCGAGCAAACAAACCGGTGCCATTAGTCCCCGAATTGTTATTAGACTACAAATTGACAAGACAGATATTAAAGTTGCGAGATAGATATTCCCCGGCATATCCAGATAAAAAGCAATATACAATGCTATAAATTGCAGCAAAACACCTATAGCCAGAACCATCAATTTCATAAATGTCACCACTCTCCTTTTTTCATAATTATAGACATCAGTTTTTAATAGGTACGATTTTATTATGGATATTAACAAGTTCCGAACTCTCAGCTGGTTCGAGCCCTTTTCTCAGTAGTGAAAATCCTGTTCTATACTGAGGTAGATAATAAAAACGACCTATTCTGCTCATAAAGGAGAATTGTATGCAACACGATGAAATGATATTCCCGAATCGCATGGGTATTATACGGCGGACAGCACTATTTTCTTTAACTTGTATGTTTGTCGGTTTAATTTTCATGGGTACATAATGCAAAAAAAATTACGCATAAAATAATATTCTGCTAGCAGAAATAATAAAGGCATGATCCAGTCATGCCTTTATTATTTATTAGATTGTAAATCTTCAACTGTCAGCAGTTCATAATTCTACAGCCAGTTCAAGTTTATCATCTGTTATTGCCTTTTCTGGCAAATAAACAGAAAATGTTGCTCCTTCACCCGGCTCAGACTCAACACATATTTCTCCGCCAATCTGGCTGATTATGCTCTGACTGACTGACAACCCAAGTCCTGTACCGCTACGCCGCGTGGTATAGAAAGGGTCAAAAATCCTGTCGATATTTTCCTTGCTGATACCACAACCGTGATCTTTGATATGTACCACAGCACCAATCGGTTCACCTTGCTCACCCAGCCAGTCTTCTGACTTCACTTCGAGCAATCCCTGACCGTCCATAGCATGGACACCATTCATCTGAAGGTTCACCAGAACCTGTAAAAGCTGGTGACGGTTTACTTCAACACAGCACCTTGCATTCAGGCTGACTTCGATCTCAATCGCCTTCTTCTTAATACCAGGACGAACCAAAGTCAGACTCTCTTCAACAATCGGGTTTAAATGCTGCCATGTCACTTCATCCTGTACCCCACCCTGGCGGCTATATTGCAACAGACTGCGGGTAATATTCCGAATACGGTCAATTTGCTGGTGGATAGCTTCCAGCTCTTCCTTAACCCTTTCAGCATCGTCTTCAAGTTCGAACTGCAACAACTCGACATTACCCAGAATGACTGCTGTCGGGTTGTTAATTTCATGAGCAATACCTGCAGTCAGTTCTCCAAGCGCAGCCAGTTTTTCACTGGTTACCAGCTTGCTGCGAGCCTGATTCAGCAGCTTAATATGCTGCTCAAGTTCCTCGGTTTTTTCGTGAAGGCTCTGAGTGCGCTCCTTCACTTTATCTTCCAACTCCAGTGAAGCCTGTTTGATCTCTTCATTTCGCAATTGCAACAAATCGAGCATGCTATCAAACTGCCGGCCAAGGATTTCCAACTCATGGTCTTCGACCAAATCCAGCTCACCAATTCGACAATCTTTACCCACCTGGACGGATTTGACGACATGGTGAATCTTTTCAATCGGCAAAAACAAATCACGGGCACCACGGTAAACCACAATACCGGAAACCAACAAAACAAATACAATGCCGAAGCCCAGCTCAACCAGATTGGTCAGGTAGATCCGAATCAACGGCCACTCCAAATAACCGGTATACAACATTCCGATAATATCGTCGTTGTGATCTTTGAGCGGCTCATAACCGGAAACATACCAAGCATCATAAACAAATGCCCGGCCGAACCAAGTTTCTCCCTTATCCAGAACGGCCTGTCTTACTTCCTCTGAAACCCTGGTACCAATCGCACGACCATTCAGCTTTTCACTATCGAGCGGAACGTTGGTACTGACACGAACGTCGTCCATAAACAGAGTAACAGTACCTATGCTACCTTCTGGCAACGTATCAGCCGCATAAACCAAATCACGGATTCTATCCACCAAGGAGGTACTGTTGTTCAGCAACATACCGCCGTCGATAATCCATTGCAGATTATTATCTTCATTGAAAATCGGGATCAGACTACGGCTAACCAGTCCTTTAGTCTCGATTGCGCCTTCTTGCAACAAAGGTATTTGCGCCCGTGCAGGTAAATCTGCATGTAAATCTTCCAGCTCAGGAGTACTCAGTCGCTGGAAAAAAGTTTGCTCTTCACCTTGCAGTAATAAATGGCGATTTGATTTCGGGAACTCCCCCAGAGCCGATGCCGGATGAAGCACAACAAAGTCAAGATCATAACGACGAGCCTGGCGACTTACCCAGTCTATAAGTGCGGCTTCATCATTTCTCATTAAATACTGAAAATCATATGACTCTGTCAGCGATGTCAGGCGCATACGTTGCTGCTTTTGCAACAGCACCATACTGTGATGAGAAACGGCAAGGTCAGCACGCACATTCTTCAGTGCATTCTGCCAGGTGTACATAAATGTCCAGTACATTGTTAGTGCTATCAGCACCAACAGCGTAATAAAAATAGGGGTAGAGGTCAGAAGCAAAAGTCGATATCGCACCATAGTGCGAAACCGCCTAATCCACATCGCCAAAAATGTTTTCATCGTCTGTGTTTCCTAATCAGGCGTCTTCTTCTGACCACTCTTTAAACTTACGCTCAAGCGTTTTACGGGCTACACCAAGCTGGCGTGCTGCCGCTGATTTATTGCCCTCGTTGCTGTCGACAACCTGCATGATGTGGGCTTTCTCAACCTCTTTCAGCGTCCAGTCGCTCGGATAACAGAAGGTTTCATTCCCTTCGAAGCTGGTACAAGTACAAGGACGTTTATCATCTGCACTTTCGTTCGCGGCAGCATTCTCATCCTCAAGAACAGGTTCTGCTTCAATATCCGCAACCGAATATGCCGGAATATCCCCCGCCAGTTCACGCCAGTATTCAGCTGGTGGCTTACCCAGTAACAAGCAGCGCTCCATCATATTTCGCAGTTCACGGATATTACCCGGCCAGTCATAGGCTTGCATGGAACTGATATCTTCATGTGTCCAACTGACCGGCTTCACACCCAAATCTTTTGCCAGCTGCTGAGTAAAGTGGTGAGCCAGTGCCGGAATATCTTCCTGGCGATCACGCAATGCAGGCAGTTCTATAGTCAATACGTTTAAGCGGTAATATAAATCGCGACGGAAACGGCCTTCTTCGACTTCCTGCTTCAGGTTTCGGTTAGTTGCAGCCACAATCCGTACATCAACAGGAACTTCGCGCTCTGCACCAACCGGACGAATCGCCTTCTGCTCCAGTGCCCGCAACAGCGATGACTGCATAGACAACGGCATTTCACCGATTTCATCCAGAAACAGCGTGCCATTGTTTGCTACCCGAAACAGACCTTCACGCCCTTTCTTAGCGCCGGTAAAAGCCCCTGAAACATGACCGAACAGTTCGCTTTCCAGCAGATCCGGTGCAATTGCACCACAGTTCAACGGCACAAACGGGCCATTTCGTTTACTTAACTGGTGAAGCGCACGGGCAACCAATTCTTTACCCGTACCGGATTCGCCTTCAACCAAAACCGCAGCCAGCGATGGTGCCACCTGAGAAATCATCTTCTTCATCATCAGGGTACGCGGCGCATCGCCGATAATATCTACCGGATGACTACGCTCAACATCACGCTGCAATGCAAATTTCTGACGTTCAACTAACCGCCTTTCCATGCAACGGTTTACCGACTGCATCATTTGATCGAGGTTGAAAGGTTTTAGAATGAAGTCTGAAGCACCCGCACGCAGTGCCTTGATTGCCGTCTCAAGATCAGCGTATCCGGTCATGAAAATCACATCACTACGGCGTGTCGACGGATCAAAAGCTTCATGCCACTCAATACCTGAGCGGCCAGGCAGGTTGATATCTACGATCAATAAGTCAAAATGGCAGCGCTTGCGAAGCTCTTCGGCTTCTTCCACGCTACCAGCGGTATCGACCTGGGCAAACTTCTTTCCAAGGGCTTTTTTAAGAATTGCGCGCATGCCCGGTTCGTCATCAACAACGAGAACCGACATCGCAGACCAGGTAGAGGCTGCAGTTTCAGACATAACATTATTTTAATTAAGGGAGTGAGTGCGACATTTTGTCTCACCGCATAGATTAATGTCAAAGCCGTTTATCATCGATTCCGGGCTGACATCATGACAACCCACTCAAATTTGTTTTAAATCATTAGGTTACTGATAGCTCTCGCGATAAAATATTGTCACACAAGCAACCTGGCATTCGATTTGCTAAGGGAACCGCTTATAACGGACGGGTAAGACTCCTCAGCGATAAGCCTCAAACTTTACGCTAGTTACCCGCTGAACTAATTCATTAACGGTTAAGTCAGGAAGACCAATGAAATTTCTAAAAACAACTTTTGTGATTCTGGCCCTTGCTTCTGCGAGCGCAGTTCAAGCCGCTGAAAACATGACCATCCGTCTGGCAACAACAACCAGTACCTATCATTCAGGTCTGCTTGACTACTTGCTGCCTGAGTTCAAGAAAGACACTGGCTACAGTGTTGACGTTCTGGCTGCTGGCACAGGTAAATCCCTGCGCATGGGTCAAAACGGCGATGTTGACCTGGTGATGACTCACGCACCTAAGGCTGAAGCCAAGTTCGTTGAGAACGGCTACGGCGTGCTTCCTCGTAAACTGATGCACAACGACTTTGTGATCGTTGGTCCTAAGAGCGACCCGGCTAAAATCGAAGGCGACAAAGATGTTGCTGATGCAATGACGAAAATTGCATCTTACAGCGCGACTTTCGTTTCTCGTGGTGATGACTCCGGTACTCACAAGAAAGAACTGAACCTGTGGGCTCAAACTAAGATGGAACCAAACTTCGGCGGCTACAAAGCAGTTGGCCAGGGCATGGGTCCGACACTGAACATGGCTTCTGAGCTTCAGGGCTACACTATGACAGACCGTGGTACTTGGCTGGCATACCAAAACAAGCTAGACCTTGCCATCATGGTTCAGGGCGACGAGCGTCTGTTCAACCCGTACCAGGTTATTCTGGTAAACCCAAGCCGCTACCCGGACATCAACTACCAGGGCGCGAAAACTTTCAGCGACTGGTTGGTAAATCCGAAAGCACAAAAAATGATCAATAACTACAAGCGACACGGTGAACAGCTGTTTGTCGCAGATGCTATCTGATAATAAATGACTATCTGGCAAACCAGCCAACAAGCCGTTCAGCTTTTGCTGAGCGGCGATCCCGCTCTCTGGGGGATCGTTGGTGTTTCATTCTCTGTATCTCTGCTGGCAATCAGTATTGTGCTGCTGCCGGCTTTGCTTATTGCATTCGCCCTCGCCTACGGCAGATTTCCTGGGCGCTGGCTGCTTCTGTCTCTATTTAATACTTTTCAGTCAATCCCAACAGTGGTTATCGGCCTGCTGCTTTATATGCTGCTCTCACGATCAGGGCCACTTGGCGACTGGAAAATGCTCTTTACTCAACAAGCGATGATCCTGGGCCAGATGCTGATCTGCTTCCCTATCCTCGTCTCCATGATGCACGCGGCCTTTCAGCACAGTGACCGACGTGCCTGGGAAACTTCCATCACACTGGGCGCAAGCTATCCGAGAGCATTCGGCAGCCTGATGTGGGAAAGCCGTTTCTCACTGCTTGCCGCAGTCATTGCATCATTCAGCCGCATCATTACCGAAGTCGGCTGTTCCATGATGGTTGGCGGCAATATTATGAATTCAACCCGCAACATCCCGACCGCCATTGCGCTAGAAAGCTCAAAAGGCGCATTCGCTCAAGGTGTTGCCCTGGGTATGGTGCTATTAATTCTGGCACTGGTGTTAAACTTCTTTTTGTCTGTCGCTCGTGGTAAAGGCCACCTGCGCACTAACTAAGCCGGGGAACAGGTAATGTCTCAAATTTCTATCCAGGCAGAAAACCTATCGATCCGTTTCAAGGATCGCCTGCTTTTTCATATTCCTCAGCTTAGCCTTGGCCCTAAAGATGCTATCTATCTAAGCGGCGACAACGGTGTAGGCAAAACCACTCTTTTAAAAATTCTTTCCGGCCTGCAAAAACCGACTACCGGCCAGGTAAACCTGCATAAGCAGTCCTGGCTAAACCGTTTTTTCTGCGGTCAGACTCAGGGCGGCGTGATCTATATGCACCAGACGCCTTATATGTTTGACGGCACTGTGTTCGATAACGTCTGTTATGGTCTGAAATTCACCATCAGCAACCGCCAGCAGCGTCGAAATGAAGCCATCCATGCCCTTCGTATGGTAGGGTTGGAAACGCTGGCGGACGAACATATTTCCGTACTTTCAGGTGGTGAACGCCAGCGCGTGGCCATGGCGAGAGCATGGGTGCTGAAACCCGGCGTATTGCTGATGGATGAATCCAGCGCCAGCCTCGATCAAGAATCGATTGAGAGACAAGTTGTCCTCGCCAAAGACCTGCTTGAGCGCGGCACCAGCCTTGTTATAACCAGCCACCAGAAAAATGCCCTGACGGCCCTTTGCCGCCGCCAGTGGACAATAACAAAAACACAATTAGTAGAACGGGCAGATCTGCAGCTCGTCGATGAGGACAAGAATGACTATGCCTACGCCTGAGAACACAAGCTGGGTGATCCTGGCTGGCGGACAAGCCAGCCGTATGGGTGGAAACGACAAGGGACTAGTCGAACTGGCTGGACGGGCAATGATTGAGCATGTGATGGAAACGCTGAAGCCACAAACTGACACCATCACCATCAATGCCAACCGCAACCAGGAGCGTTACCGTAGCTACGGCAAAGTTTTCGGTGACCACATTCAGAACTATCCGGGTCCTTTAGGCGGAATGCATGCTGCCCTGCACCACCTTGACGATGAGTGGATTGGCTTTGTTCCCTGTGACTGCCCTCAGCTGCCACATGATTTGGTAGCGCGTATGAGCGCAGCATGCAGTAAAAATACTGACATTGCTGTCGCCCATGACGGCGAACATATTCAGCCTGTGGTTACACTGTTGAACCGCAGGATCCTGCCTAAACTCGAAAAATTTCTTGAAAACGGCGATCGGAAAATCATTCTTCTTTACAAACAATGCAATATGACTACTGTTGATTTCAGTGATCAACCAAACGCGTTTGTGAACCTTAACACGCCAGAAGAACTACAAAAATTTGGACAGGAACTATGAGTCAGATTAATGCATCCCTGCCCCTGTTAGGCTTCGCGGCCTGGAGCGGTACAGGTAAAACCACCTTGCTGGAAGCCATGCTGCCTAAGCTTGTTGAGCGTGGCATCAGAGTCGGAGTTATCAAACACGCTCACCATAATTTCGACGTTGATAAAGAAGGTAAAGACAGCTATCGCCTGCGTAAAGCCGGTGCCGCACAAATGCTGATTTCATCCCGCTACCGCCGCGCACTGGTAACGGAAACACCAGATGAAGAAGCGAACCTTCCCCACCTAATCACGCAACTGGATCAGACTGAACTTGACCTAATCCTGGTTGAAGGTTTCAAAAAGCTGGATTTCCCGAAAATCGAGCTTCACCGTGAAGAAATCGGCAAACCCTGGCTACATCCGGACGATAAAAACATCATTGCGGTTGCAGCTAACGTACCGGCGAAAACCGAACTTCCTCAGCTTGATATCAATGATCTTAATCAGCTAACAGATTTTGTTGTCGCTTTTACTAAAAAAGATCAGGAGCCAACAGAAGCAGGATTCAGCTGTAGCGATCTTGAACAGTCAGGCATGTTGTCTGTAGATGAGGGCCGACAGCGCATTCTGAAACAAATCGTCCCACCAAACAACGAGCTTGAAGTATCACTTGAGCAGGCTCTGGGACAAATTGTCGCACGGGACATTCTGTCCCCGGTCAATGTTCCGCAGCACACCAATTCGGCAATGGATGGTTATGCGATCCGAGGCGATGATCTGGAACATGAAAGCTACCGCGTGGTTGCAGAAGTAATGGCTGGCCATAGCTATGATCAACCGCTGCAACAAGGTGAAGCGGTTCGAATCATGACCGGCGCACCGGTTCCGGCCAATGCTGATACCGTAATTATGCGTGAACAAGCACAACAGAATGGTGACACCGTCACCTTCGATACGACCAAAGGCCCAATTCGTGCAGGGCAGAATGTACGCCAAGCCGGTGAAGACTTGGCTATCGGTCAGACTGCTGTTTCAGCTGGTACCCAAATCACAGCGCCTGAGCTGGGGATGATCGCCTCTCTTGGCCTGAATTCAGTGTGTATCAACAAGCAGATTAAAGTCGCGATCTTCTCAACAGGTGATGAAGTTCAAGCACCGGGAGAAGAACAAAAGCAAAACTGCATTTATGATTCAAACAGATACACCCTGCGCGCCATGCTGACTAAAGTCGGCTGTGAAGTCATCGATCTTGGTATTATTGAAGACAGTGAAGCTGCGTTAGAAGCAACCTTAGAGAAAGCCAGCAAGCAAGCTGATGTGATTCTCTCTTCCGGTGGCGTTTCTGTCGGTGATGCGGATTACATCAAAACCATCCTCGACAAACTGGGCCAGATCAACTTCTGGCGTATCAACATGCGTCCAGGTCGTCCGCTTGCCTTTGGTCAAATTCGCCAGAAGCCGTTCTTTGGCCTGCCGGGTAACCCGGTGGCAGTCATGGTCGCCTTCCTGCAATTTGTAGAGCCTGCAATTCGTAAACTTCAGGGGATAGATAACTGGCAACCACAGGTATTTAAAGCTGTTGCGACAGAGAAACTTCGCTCACGTCCGGGACGAACTGAATACAGCCGTGGTGTTTTCAGTATCGATGCAAACGGACGCCTGGCGGTAAGAACAACTGGTCAGCAAGGTTCAGGTATTCTTCGTTCGATGAGTGAAGCAAACTGCCTGATTGAAATTGTGCCTGAACAACCTGGTGTTGAAATTGGTGAGAGAGTACGGGTAATTCCGCTACAAGGACGAGTGTAACCCTATTTACCTGCCGTCTTAACTAACAGATATTATTTAGCCCCCAGAAACAGTGATTGGTCACTACTTCTGGGGGCTTTTTTTTGCAGCTTCCGTGCTACTTTATTTTCCTGAGCTTCTACACGTCTAGAAGATGGTTATGCGTACTTTTTTGTACTTCTTATTTCGCTCAGATAAAGTAACCCTAGCCATGAAACCGTTCTTTTTTAATTTATAAAACAATGCTTTATAAGCATAGCCGATGTTTTTCAGGGGGGCATATTACATAATTATGCCCGTAGTTGCATCAAAAAAATCATACTTTTTCTGATTCATTTCTAAAATTAATGATCATGCTTCTGATTCGGAAAGAAATATGAACCCACGACTCTCAGTACGCGCAGTTTTTTACTGTCAAAATCACATTTTGCTGTGTAAACATCAGGATGACCGTGGTTTTTGGTATATCACGCCCGGCGGTGGCGTTGAGCACGGCGAAACACTCGAAGAAGCATTTCATCGAGAACTAATGGAAGAATTGGGTATACAAGCAGAAATGGGTGACGTTTTATGCATCAGAGATTTAATCACCGACCGCTCCCCTACACCTTACCTACCGGACCATTTCCACCAGCTTGAAGTCTTCGTTGAAGGTATTAAACCCAACTTTATCGCTCAGGCCAGCAATCTGGATCCTGCGCAAATTGGTTATGAGTGGGTTCATTTAGATAAACTCGACAACATTCTTTTCTTCCCCAAAGAGCTTGTGTCCGTGTTTCAGAACCGGGATTTTTCCACCATTTATCAGGGCCACAAGCTATAATCAAACAGCAGGAAACAGTGCATAGTTAAACTACTGAATAACCTGAAATATAATTTACGAACACTGTCGATTTTAATTTTCTTGTTATTCAGAGAGTTAAGTGCAAACTGTTGCCTACATTTTTCTGCCAAGAGAATCAAGCTTTTTAGCTGTCTCACTGGCTAGACCAATTATTGTGAACATCTCATGTAGAATATTTGATAGTTCGATTAACGAAGGTATTCATAAGTTAGGCATGTTTTTAGAATCGTATTACTCAGAACAGAACGGTGAATTTTCTTTTACACGTGAGCAAGCAAGTCACTTTGCGAAAAAAATCGCCGGTGATTTCAATCCTATTCATGACGAAGATAACAAACGTTTCTGTGTTCCTGGTGATCTGCTTTTCTCTGTTGTTCTCTCCAAAGCAGGCTTGAGCCAAAAGATGCGTTTCGATTTCGCCGGTATGATCAATGACGGTGTCGCTCTGGGCCTTGAGCAGAAATCTGACAGCGAACTGTCAATGGTTGATGAAAAAGGAAAAGAGTACCTGCACATTACTCGTGAAGGTGATGTAACTAACAACCAGGCTCTGATTGAACAAGTGACTAAGAGCTATGTTCAGTTCTCTGGCATGAATTTCCCACACATCATGGTTCCGCTGATGGAGTCAAAGCAGATCATGATTAACCCGGCTCGCCCGCTGGTAATTTATGAAAGCATGGAGCTTGATTTCGAACGTCTAGACATCACTGCACCCACCGTTGAACTAACAGGTTCTGATATCGATGTAGACGGCAAGCGCGGTAGCGTAACCCTGAAATTCTGCTTTAAAGAAAACGGTGAAGTAGTCGGTACCGGCCGCAAACGTATGGTAATGAGTGGTCTGAAACCATACTGCCAGGATGATATCGACGATCTGGTTAACCGCTTCAATCAGCGCAAAGTAGACTTTTCAGCCCTTCTTGCAGCAGCATAAGTTCTGAAAAAACAGTCATTAAAAAGCCGACTTTATTGTCGGCTTTTTAAGTTTTGAACATTCGCTCAGCCACGATACATCCCCCCTATACTTTACAGGTTGGTACAATGCCAATTAATAAAGTAGTGGAGTAATAATCATGGCTAACTACTTAGTGCCTAAAATAGGCGTAGCTGCACTCCTGTGTTCAGTGAGCTTTATCAACACTGCATTCGCAAGTGACGATCTTGATGCACTTATCACCAGAGCAAAATCTGCAGCACCTGCCGCAATCAGTGACAACGCAACAGTTATTGTAAAAGGTAAGGAAGTTATCAAAGGCAACAACGGCTGGACTTGCCTACCGGATACTTTCCCCGATGACGGCATGCCAATGTGTAACGATGCCGTTTGGATGGAAATGCTGGATGCAATGGTCAACAAAAAGGATTTCAAAGCAGACAAAATCGGAATTTCTTATATGTTACAAGGTGATCTGGGGGCGGGTGTCAGTAACTCAGATCCCTATCATCCGAATCCTAAGAAAGCCGATGACTATGTTGAAACCGGCCCTCACCTGATGATTATCGTGCCAAAAGCAATGCTTGAAGGATTAACTGATGATCCTAGTACCGGCGGCCCATATGTAATGTGGAAAGATACCCCATATGTTCACATCATGGTGCCAGTAGCCGACAAGAAATGATGGCTATCTGCTAGCGACTTACCCGCCTTTATGGCGGGTTCCTTTCCTCAAGTTTCCCCCTAATTCATAACCATTTTTACTGCAGGACAACTCAATACATCAATGTAATTAGCTTTCAGGTAAAATTGTAATTAAATTACACAAAGCTCTTGCATAGTGATGTAAGTCACACTAACATAATCAATGTGATGACAAATAAATCACAACGCAGACTTAAATTGTAAGTAAATTACAAAGGTGACAGTATGTTTGATTTGAATCAGTTTCTTGTAGCTCAGTACATGGTGAAACAGGCCAGCAAACAACAGCAGAAACAAAACTCAGCAAAACGCTAATTACAGTTTGTTTAAATAAGGAGAAAACAATGAACGTTGAAAGCCTATTTGCAATGCGTTATCTGACTACAAAACGTATGCAGCAACAAAACACACCAAAGAAGAAATAATCGGTTAATTCACTGATTAGACTGTTTTTTAGGAGAAGGCTGCAAAACGCAGCTCTCCTGACCGGGACGGAATCTAAAACCGCGCTTTACATACTTCGCCCTAATAGATCTATCCGAGCTATTTAGCAGCCAATATTTTCACAAAACCTTTTCCACAACATCATTTCCATAAATTTATTTCCTTCAAACAAATGATAGCAGAATGCTGTTATGTTTCTTCGCTTAGCCAATTGCTATAAACTCAAGTTATACCCTGCTAACAAATTTTATTCGGCATCGAATTACTGACATTTTTTAGTGGTATTCTTTGGTTTTCACATACTCAAGGACGTTGTATGCAAATTCCACAACCTTATCTTCTGTTTCTCGGTGATGTCACTGACCCACTGGCGGCCAAAACAGCCAGAGGAATTTTGAGCTGGCGCCCGGAGCTATGCGTCGGGCAATACAGACTAAATAGCGATACAGTATCAGTCGGACTTACTGATCTATCCTTACAAGAAGCAAAACAACAAGGTGCTAAGACCCTGATAATAGGCACAGCTAATGCCGGAGGGTTTCTCCCTCAAACGTGGTTGGAGACGCTAAAGCACGCACTTGAACTCGGCTATAACATAGCCTCTGGTTTGCACCAGCGCCTTGCTGATATCCCTTCTCTCAACCAAACCGCAAAAGAGAACCATTGCCAACTATTTGATGTTCGCCATTATGATCAACCGCTGGAAGTGGGCAACGGTAAAAAACGCCAGGGAAAAAGATTACTGACTGTAGGAACTGACTGCTCAGTCGGCAAAATGTATACCTCTCTCGCAATTGAGCGAGAAATGAAAGCTCAGGGTCTCAGAGCACAATTCCGGGCAACCGGACAAACAGGAATTCTGATTGCCGGACGAGGTATTTCTGTTGATGCCGTCATCGCTGATTTCATCGCAGGTGCAGCGGAAGCCATCAGTCCGGCTTTTACCGATCATGACTGGGATGTTATTGAAGGCCAGGGTTCTCTATTAAATCCGGCTTATGCCGGAGTCAGCCTTGGGCTTTTACATGGTTCTCAACCTGACGCTATGGTTTTATGTCACGAAGTCGGACGCCAACATATACGCCACTTCCCTCACATGTCGCTCCCTTCAATTCAAGAAACAATTGATGTCAACCTGAATGCTGCTCGGCTGACTAACAAAAATGCAAGATTCATCGGTATTTGTCTGAATTCTTCCTCACTAAATCAAGACGATGCCCTTGCACTATGTAAGAAAATGGAGCAACAATATCAAATGCCGGTAACCGATCCGGTTCGCTTTGGGGTTGCGACTATTGTTAACAACCTCCTCTCAATATAACGGGGGAAATAGAATGAAAATCAATGCCGTCCAAGAGCAATTCCCGCTTGCCCGTCCATTTACTATCTCTCGAGGCACCCGGACTCACCAGGATGTCGTCACGGTTACCATCAACGACGGTAAAACGTCGGCCAAAGGTGAATGCACCCCCTACCCCAGATATGGCGAGAGCATTGAGTCTGTCATCAAACAGGTTCACTCATTAAACTCGCTGCCGGACGGTGTTGAGCTCAACCGCGAGACTCTTCAACAACTACTTCCTGCCGGAGCGGCACGAAATGCTGTCGATTGCGCACTTTGGCGACTGGAGTTACAACAGGAGTTTCCTTACCAAGCCTTCGATATCGAACCTGAAATCGTCACCGCAATGACTGTTTCTCTGGACAGCCCTGAAAAAATGGCCCAGCAAGCAAAAGAGTTATGTAAACAAGGGGCAAGGTTACTGAAGATAAAGCTTAATAATGAACAAATCATTGAACGAGTAAACGCAGTACGAACTGTTGCTCCGGGAGCAGAACTGATCATTGATGCCAATGAGGCATGGGGAGAAATTGACCTGGAAAATATATTTAACCAGTTATCTCCTTTCCACATTAGAATGATTGAACAACCAGTACCAAAAGGACAGGATGCTCAACTACTCAGTATCAAGCACCCAATCACATTGTGCGCCGATGAAAGCTGCCATACCACTGATGATCTCGACGAACTGATCGGTTGCTACGAGATGATTAACATTAAGCTCGATAAGGCGGGCGGATTAACTGAAGCCCTGAAACTTGAAGCCAAAGCTCATCAACTTGGGTTTAAAGTGATGGTAGGTTGTATGGTCGGAAGCTCTCTGGCCATGGAAACAGCACTTCCTATTGCATCCAAAGCAGATCTTGTTGACCTCGACGGCCCGCTGCTGCTGAAGAAAGATCGTGTGAACGGGCTATTATATCGCCAAGGTGCAATTCAACTTAACGGCGTTACAGCCTGATAAAAACGAGCAACCGTCAGAACACCTATGGTATTAGAGCCAAACTTTTGTTAAGTTCTGACGGTTGTATTAGCTATTTATTAACTAATACAACCCTTATATCAACTAACGGAGGAAATTTTGATGATTGTAGTAAAAACTAACCGGGCTGAGCGAGACAACCAAATCTAACCCTCTCCCTCTTGCCCGGTCTTATACCGGGGCCAATCTTGCCCCTGAACATCAAAATTCTTTTATGACGCATAACGCGTCAGGGGTAAATCTGTAATGTGTAAATCTATTTTCTTGTCTGAACTTGGATGGAAACCTTTTTTTCAACAACAACTCTCTCTTGATGAGTGGGAAACCGTTCATACAGCAAGAGTGATGGCTCAGCATCGTAGTCAGCTTGCTCTCATGACTGAGTCTGGTGAACAAAACCTGCCTGTCACCGCCAACATGCCTCCCCTTACTGTAGGTGACTGGATTCTGCTATCTCAAACGAATCAGTTTGTTCGACAACTTGAGCGAAGCTCTTTATTCAGTCGAAAAGCAGCTGGCAGTAAAGTGGATTCACAGTTAATTGCAGCCAATATTGATACGGTATTCATCGTTTGTTCAATGAATAATGACTTTAACCTCAATCGTATCGAACGCTATCTGACTCTCGCTAACGAAGCCGGTGTCGAACCTGTCATCGTACTGACCAAAGCTGATCTGTGTGATGACCCAGCACAATATGTTCAGCAGGTACAACAACTTGATCCCATGCTGATGGTCGAAGCTGTTAACGGCCTTGAGCCGGACAGTGCTTCTGTTCTCAGCTCATGGTGTCGACATGGTAAAACAGTTGCCTTTCTGGGCTCATCTGGCGCAGGGAAATCAACCCTGATCAATACCCTTCAGGGCTCTGAAATCCAACAAACCGGCGGTATTCGAGAAGATGACAGCAAGGGACGTCACACCACAACCTCCAGGTCTCTTCATCTGACTCCGGCTGGAGGGCTGTTACTGGACACTCCGGGAATGCGAGAGCTTCAACTCGCTGATTGTGAACAAGGGCTGGACACAACCTTTGCTGATATCAGCCTGCTAGCGGAACAATGTCGATTCTCGGACTGTCAGCACAACAATGAACCTGGCTGTGCTGTTCAGTTGGCAATAGCAAATGGCGATTTAGACGAAAGACGGCTGAATAACTACCACAAGCTGAATCGTGAGCAGGCATTTAACGGCGCAACACTTGCTGAAAGGCGCGCGAATGATCGAGCATTCGGCAAATTATGCAAAGCCTACCAAAAGGAAAAAAGGAGACAAAAAAATGGATAACGATGACTGTAAAATTAGTCAAAAAAGTATTTACAGCTAAGCCGGATATATAGCCATTCGGATTTAAATTAATCGAAAAGGCCTCAGCACGAGGCCTTTTAAAACCAAATGGAAAATTTAATTTCCACATATCAACTTACAACCCTGCCTGAGCACAAAGACAAAAACAACAGAGAGTGTAATGTTAAAAACTTTTTTTGCATGAATAGTCATTCAAATTACCATCAATATTGCACGATATTTTCTACACTCATTCTTGCCAATAAGACAAAAACAACAAATCACCATTTATTCAACAACATAAAAGAAAACCATATTTACCCGCTCCTTTCTCAAAAATGAGAAATGATTTCTTCCGCCAGCCCTATATTCCCAATTAGAGCTCACGAAAGTTGGCTAGGTACTTTCATTTGAGTTCTGCGATGAGCTTATTGCATGTAACAACCTAACAAAATAACTTCCGAAATAAGGTGCAATAGAATGACTCAATCAATCCCCATTTCAATGTCAACAACTATAAGAAAACAAAATAAGAGTTCTTTTTTTAAAAATGCATTTTTAGTATTTATATATGGTACTTTTTTTTACTCATTTCAATCTTTAGCTAAATCACATGAATCAGAGCTGACATATATTGAAGAATTAGGAAAAAGATTATTCTTTGAAAACATTTCAGACCCTGAAAGAATGTCATGCTCTTCATGCCATTTACCTGAAGCTGGTGGTACCAATGGCGTATCAGGAGTAAATAAACATCAAGTCGCCGTCACCGGCGCTGACCCACATACTGTCGGCACGCTAAAACCGCCTACAAATAAATACGTTCAATTCCTTGATCAAAGTCGTAACGTTCAGGGTCTGCCCCGTTTTAGTAATTGTGGTTCATTCCCTACTTTTACATGTGGTGGTGCTTTTTGGAATGGTAGAGCCAAAGGTGACTCAATCGATAACATCGATATTTTCGTTAGTGACAAATACAAGGAAATGTACAGTAAATATTTAGGTCCTGTTACAGATCAGGCTCACGCCAGCCCTTTCGTTAATCCGGTAGAGCAAGGTAAGACAGACAAAATTGCAGTATGTGAACAAGTAGCTGCAACCAAATGGGGATCAGAGCTGTATAACTTTGCCTGGGGACTTGAACTCAGCTGCAATGAGCAATCCATAGATGAAGTTTTTGCAAGACTAGCGGTGTCGTTAGGCGCATGGCAGATGTCCTATGAAAATAATACCTTCGACTCAAAACGCGATATAGCTCTGAAAAATGATGCCGATGGTTCATTCCCGTTAGATGATTTTACCGATGAGGAAAACCTCGGTCATGATCTGTTTTATGGTGTAGCAGAGAACCGTGATGACCTTGGCTTTGGTCAAGCCAGATGCGTATTCTGTCACCTGAGCAGTATTGCCGACGGAACAGGTGAATTTGAACGTTACACTGATGATAGCTATCACAACATTGGTGTTCCGAGAAACTATGAAATCCCGGGTAGCCCTGCACCTGACATCGGCCTTGAGGCAACAACAGGAAATCCGGCTCATAAGGGTTCCCATAAAACACCAACATTGCGTAATCTGGATCAACGTCCCGGTGGCGGCTTTACAAAAGCCTACGGACACAATGGCTGGTTCAAAAGCATAGAGAGCATTGTACACTTTTATAACACGGCTATTATCAAGCCAACCTGCGAGAGTAAAGGTATTTTACAAGCAACAGAAAAACAAGCGCTGGCGAGTGATTGCTGGCCTGAACCAGAATTTCGAGATACCTCTGCCCTGGGATTTATTGGAAATCTTGGTTTGTCAGCATCCGACGAAGCGGCTATTGTTGCCTATCTCAAAACACTAACCGACAACAGTGTTGTTGAAGAACTTCATCCATATAAGTCAGGTGACTTTGATGAATCCCGACTGAAATAAGAAAGACCATTTAAAGTGAGGCCATCAGTGCTAATAAATGAATTAGCAACTGAGCCTCACTTAATTCAAAATTAACCGGACTAGATAATTTACACAAACAAATTAAGACCGAATAAAATAATCATAGAATTACCTTTCATAAAAAAACAACATAGATAGATATTTAACATCTCACTTCATACTGATTAGAAAACCAATTTACCTTCCTGACACAATTTAATTACGTTAACACGACTCCCCCTATCAAAAGCAAGCCACAAACCTCTCATATCTTTCACTTTATAAACTCAGGCAAAATAATGACACTATTTTCTTATTGTTATTAACTCTGAGAATTGTCTCTGTTTTGGAAGGACTAATTTTTCCTTGAATAGTGCAACGCAATTTAATAACAGAAAATGGTGGATAAAACATCATCTCATTATGGCTGGTCAATTTATAGAATCATCTTATGCATAAGGTGCAAAATAATGACTCAATTAACTCTCAGGAATAGTCAACCTATTAAGGTTGCAACAACCAAACGAACACTCTTTACCTCACTAGGTCTTTTCATTGGAATCACTTTAATCACGACAAATGTTCAGGCTGATGAATCGGATCTCACCTATATTGAAGAATTTGGTAAACGCTTATTCTTTGCAAATATTTCAGATCCGACAAGACAGTCATGCTCTTCTTGTCATCTTCCTGCGGCCGGAGGTGTGAATGGTGTCTCAGGCGTGAACAAAAAACAGGTCGCAGTAACGGGCGCAGATCCACACACCGTTGGTAACCTCAAACCACCAACAAATAAGTATGTCCAATTCTTAACCTTAGATGGTCAGGTAAACGGACTACCAAACTTAACAAGCTGTGGGCGATTCCCTACCGGTGTATGTGGTGGCGCTTTCTGGAACGGACGGGCAAAAGGCGATTCAACAGACGGGCTGAACATCTTCATTAATGATCACTACAAAGAGTTATATAGCAAATACAAAGGGCCAATGACAGACCAAGCTCATGCCAGTCCCTTTATCAACCCCGTAGAGCAAGGAGTCGGTGAAGGCACGCAAGGGAAAATTGACACTTGTAAGCTTGTGGCTGACACGAAATGGGGTGCTGAGCTTTATAAATATACATGGGGGTTAGAGCTAGATTGTAAGGAAAAAGGTATTGATGAGGTATTCGCCCGCTTTGCTGTTTCTCTCGGCGCATGGCAAATGTCTTACGAAAATAACCCATACGACTCTAAGCGAGACTTTGCTTTAAAAAAAGATGCTGACGGAAAGTTTCCTCTGGATGATTTCACAGACCAGGAAAACATGGGGCATGACCTGTTTTATGGTGTAGCTGAAAACCGAGATGATCTTCAGTTTGGTCAAGGTCGCTGCGGCTTCTGCCACCGTGGAGGAAACCGAGACGGAACATCAAAATTCGAACGGTATACAGATGACAGTTACCACAACATAGGTACCCCGAGAAACTATGAGATCCCTGGTCGACCAGAACCAGATAAAGGGCTACATGCTACAACAGAGTCAATGGAAGAATTGTCCAATCCGTTCCACCTTGGCAGCCATAAAACGCCAACATTACGCAATGTAGATTTGCGATTAGGTAAGGGTACAACAAAAGCTTATGCTCATAACGGTTACTTTAAGAGCCTTGAAAGTATTGTTCACTTCTACAATACAGCGATTGCCAAGCCATCTTGTGAGAGCAAGGGAATACCAGAAGCAACGGAGAAACAAGCTCTAGCAAACGATTGTTGGCCTCTGCCGGAATTCGGTGATACTTCAGCATTAGGCTTTATCGGCAATCTGGGATTAACCCCTGAAGATGAAGCAGCCATTGTCGCCTATCTGAAAACATTGTCAGACACAACGATTGTTCAAGAACCAAAACCCTATAAGTCGAAGAAATATGATGAGAAAAGGTTGACTCGTCACTAGCTTAAGCGCAAAGCCGGTAGCTGATGATATCAACTACCGGCTTTAATCGGTTCAACAAAGCAGAAGTAATCCGGCTCAGTAATTAGAGTTCACGACCTGCGGTTCTTCCCAAGTCTGCTGATTTTTCTGTTGATTCATTCGCAGAACGGCCATCGGTCCAGTTATCAGTGTCGCTGCAACAAGCAAAGATACCGGCACTGCTGTAATCACAATGAATGACTGCAATGCGTTTAGGCCACCATCACCGGCCACCAACAACACTGCGGCCACACATCCCATCACAATCGCCCAGAACAGTCGCTGATACTTACTTGGCTCACTGTCACCGGATACAACCATAGAAATGGCATAGGCCATTGAGTCACCGGTTGTAACAACAAAGGTCGTTGTTAATACCAGAAACGCCGGTACTAATACACTGCTGAAAGGCAGTTGCGACAATGACGCCAGTAACACAGCAGGCAAACCTGCCGCTTCAAGTGGTCCGGAGATACTTCCCGGCATTTGAAGCTCAAAAAAGATACCTGTGCCGCCAAGTACGGTAAACCAGAAGTTTGTCACGATCGGCGCACCAATTGCGACAGTAATGATTAACTCGCGAATGGTACGTCCTTCTGAAATTCGTGCGATGAAAATGGCCATCATCGGAGCAAAGCCAATAAACCATCCCCAGAAGAACCAAGTCCACCACGCGTTCCACGCCGGCGCTGATGTATTCAGGCTCATTGTTGGCAATTGATGCAGGTATTCTCCGAATGCTGCGCCAAATTGCTCGAAAATAAATTGTGTCGGTCCAAAAACCAACATCGCCATCAACAAGGCAAATGCACCGATAACGTTAACACGACTCAACCACTGAAGGCCTTTATCCATGCCGGAGAAAGCCGACATTGCATAAGCTGCCACAACAGCAGCAAGAATCGCCAACTGGTTATTAACGCTATTCTCTAGCCCGACAACAGATTCAAGGCTGTAACCCAACTGTGATGCAAGAAATCCGATTGGCCCAATAGTACCAGCAGCTACCGCAATCACAGAGCAAGTATCGACAACAGAACCAAACCAATGATTTTCAAGCTTGGTGCCAAGTAATGGGTAAAGCAGCGCTCGTGGACGCAACTTAACACCGGCTTGGTAATGCGCATACATCAGCACAATTGTCGCTAGCGTACCAAGCACAGACCAGGCCAGAAAGCCCCAGTGCAAAAAGCTCTGACTCAGCGCAGGCGTAACTGCGTCAACTGTTGAGCCAGTCGCCAGTGGAAAACTTGGTGGCGGTGTTATGAAATGGTAGATAGGCTCAGCTGCAGACCAGAAAACCCCGCCCCCTGCCAACAGAGTACACATAATCATCGCAAGCCAGCGAAAAGTACCGATGGTTGGTTTTGGCTGAGCTCCCATTCGGATTTTTCCGTACCGGGATACCGCAATGATGAGAGCAAGAGCGAAATTTACCACCATCAGCCATTGCCAGAAGGCGCCGAACTGTGCAGTGACAAAGGAGAACATTGACTGAATGACACTCGATACAAGCGACAAGTCAATGAGCGAGGAAAGGAGGAATAAACTAATAAACCCAATCGTTAGAGTTGGAACTAATTTATCACCAACCTTATGTGTAGAACTGTGCATAATATTCTCACTATTAATGTGAGGGGCAGCACATTAGCAGCTTAGAGCCTATATAACCAGCAAAAAATGATTTTATTCCCCAAAAAAAAACTTTGATTTATCTCAAAAAACGTGAGCCAAAGCAGTGCCTGACACATTACGAACGGGAAATTATGCGTGATGTTAACGAGTTAAGAGTATCGTTAAATAGTTAGAGCACGAAATAATTAGCCATCACTAATGACTCTACTGTTTTCATGCCAATGTGCAAAAAATCAACAAGCACACAGCAAATCCATGTGAAATGACATTAATTTCACATGAACATCTCTAGGCTCTGTTAGAATTCATTCTCATATTTCTTCTTTCAAAGTTCAAAATGCTAACTTCCTCATTCATAACAAAAAAAATACCGGGATTTATTGCGCTGTTGATTTATGCCACCACCATGTCAGGCATTCTGATGTTCTTCTCAAAACCGACACTGATCGGCGAAGTCAGTGATGTGACAGGAGCTGTTTTTTCTCTGCTGACAGGCTCTGCCGGTAACCCTGGTTTTCTGGTCACTGTGGCAATACTCTCTCTTATCCCATTTCTATTGAAATTACCGAGAAAAAAAGTATTCATACTGATTACTCAATTTGCTGTTTTGCTGGTTTTAAGTTTCGCCGCCAAAACGGCATTAAAGCAGTTCACCGAAGTCCCCCGCCCGTACTCTTATCAGTTACAAAGCCTGGGCATTGTTGAATCAGCAACAGGCTTCTACCAATTGACTAACGCAGAGAAAGATGCAGCAATTGAGGCAGCAACGAACAGTGTCAGTTATTGGCGGACATCACACTGGCAGGGAGAAACTAACTACTCCTTCCCTTCTGGCCATACGATTTTTGCAGCAATTTGTGTCGTTTTCTGGGGCGGTTTCTTCTGTCGCAGAAAAAACTTCATTCCGGCAGGAATCCTTATTCTTTGGGCAATTGGTGTTGGCGTAAGTCGAATCTGGCTGGGAATGCATTGGCCAACCGATGTGCTTGGCTCTATTGGTTGCGCCGCAGTACTGTATTGTTTGCTGCCCGAGAGGGAATAAAAAAGGCTAAAACACAAAACGCTTCTTACGAAGCGTTTTTTTCTGCTATGAAACAGTTATTGTCTATAACAAACGTACTGGATACAGTACTGCTCAGTTCAACTGGAAAATCAGACTTGCTAAATGACAAGGAACTAACTGAATTTCCGCTCGAACCTGAAGATACTCTGTTGTTTGATCCAGTCACAACATTAAGCTTCACATGATGGCTTGTGTTATTGGCGATAACTAATTTGATTGTATCGCCTTTAACGTCACAGCCAATATTCAGGGGATTGAAATTTGCTGCATTCACCAGGAATGCAGCAAACAGTAAAGCAATTGTGGTTATCAATTTCATATCTTAGTTCTGAGTAACACCTACGTAGTTACCTGATGAATAATCTGAGATATGAACAAGAGAGTACTGTGCATAACCATACTGGCTAACGTATACAGTGTTATAGTCAGAGTAATTAGTAATATCAACATCTGAATAATGGTAGTCACCATCTTGTGAAACACCTACATAGTTATAATCTGAATCGTAATTGATATCGACTGCAGAAACATTGTAAGAACCATATTGACTAACATAAACCCCATTATAATCAGAACCACCAGAAATCAGTACGTCTGAGTCATTTGAATACCCATATTGATAAACATCTACATAGTTGCCGTTTGAGTTATAATCAATTGTTACATCTGAATCGTTATAGTAGCCATCTTGATAAACATAGACACTGTTATATCCTGAATAGTTGTCAATAATCACATCTGAACTATTATATGAACCATACTGAGCAACACCGACGTAATTATCATCTGAGTTATGTTTGATCTCTACGTTAGAGTAATTGCCATATCCACCTTGATAAATATATACATCGTTATAATCAGAGCCACCCTTGATTTTCACATATGAACTATTGTAATCACCACCCTGATCAACATCTACATAGTTATAATCAGAGTCATACGCGATCTTCACTTTTGAAAAATTATCATCGCCATACTGATCAACATAAACATCATTATAATCAGAGTCATATTTAATTTTAACAATTGACTCGTTATCATATGATGCCACTGCAGAGGCAGATGCTAATGCTGCTGAAATTAATAGAGCTAGATTTTTCATTGTATTTTCCTTAAAGTAAATTTACCGGATGGTGATACCTTTGTTCATCCCATTAATGATCACATGAGTTTGACCACCATTCTGGGTTATATCAGTTTTAAAATATTGAACATTACTTTTTTGTACAATCAGAGCTTTATTATCATCATTATATTGTGTTATCTGTCCTTGATTACCATCTCCTTTTTGTAAAATGGCGGCTTCATTATCATTTCCATATTGCTTAATTAACCCGGCATTACCTGAGCCATATTCAGTGATATGTGCGGTATTCCGATTTCCATATTGGTTTATATAAGCGATATTCCCACTGCCATATTGTGCAATATAGGCATCATTGTTCTCGCCTTTTTGCAAAACTTTAGCTGAGTTACCATATCCTTGATTATAATCATCCTGGATAATATCAACCCTGCCATTATATGCATTATTCAATTCAACTGACGCATAGTTATCATAACCATACTGAAGTTCAGAAAGATGACTCAACTCATTTAACGCAAGATCACTAGCTTGCGCATTACAACAAATAAAAGTAACTGTTGAGACGCAAATTTGTGCAATAGTTATTTTTTTCATTTCCTACAGGTCAAATATATTCAACTTGTGATTATATTATTACCCATCTGTTAATTTAATCCGTAAACTGGTGTATGAATCTGACAATTAAATCCTAGTAAAAACAAACGAATCATAAGTTAATTCACCTATAAAAAAGTACTACTCCCCTCTCATTAATAATAATTTAATGTTAAATAAACACATATAATCAACAACTTAAATTAGAACCCTGAGTTTTTCACACCCTCTCATTATCAACATAACCATGATAAAAAAATGACATAAAAAAACCCTCTAAAAGAGGGTTTAGTTTTAACCATTCATCTGGTGTTAAATAATCGGTTTTGATCTATTCATATATTCTTGGATTATTGGATGCTGTAGATCCTCTCCACGTAATGGCTCCCATAAACCAGTCTTTATACCGTCAACAATGACATGAACAACTGCTGCATCAATAGCAGACATAACAGCCAGGTTAACAGGCTCATTTGTCGTGTAACCAAGTTCGGCTTCTAACAGATCCTTATAATCAACAAATTTAAATACGCCTGTCTGAAGTTCTTTCGATAAAATCGTTTTACTTGTTGTAACACTTAATAATATTCTACCAGTTCGAACATCGACAGCTCTGATATTAACTGTTACCTGATCCGTTCGGTACTGCCCAGAAGCCCCCACACCTAGGTACCTGGCTCCAGCGCCTCCCGTCTGAATATTTGTGTCATACGCAACAATACCTCCTTCTACCATGATATTTGCAGAAGCCAGTGAGGGTAAATGGACACCATGATTAGTTGGTATCTCATCTTTTTTCTGTGCAGCTCTTATTATCTTCCTTTCTGTTAACAAATTTTGTAAGCCTTCCCGTTCTAATGGCATAAACCACCGTGAATCGAGTAAAGCTGTTGTTAACAAAGCGGCTCCCCCCTGCGGAACAGCTGTGGAAAAGTTACTATTGGGCTGCGGCTTATATTGCCCAGTTTGATCTCGAAAATCATAAACAGAAACATAAACCTTTCCTTTCGGTAACGGTAAAGAAACCAAATCCTGATAGGCCGTCCCTCTGGCCATTAATGTAGGTTCTTTACTTGTCTCTGGTATATCCATTGACGTTGAACAACCAGATAAAAAGAGCAAGCATCCCCAAGCTAAAGCTTTCATCAAAAATATCTCCTTATAAATCAGGCACCAGCCCGCTTACCTGTATCGTTGATGATTCGCCAGTTAATTTATCCGTAATCTGAATAGTCAGGCTGCCATTGTCATCCAGTACATTAAGCAAAAAATCATCTGTCGCTAACTGTCCTGTATTACCTTCTCCGACATCTGATAACAATTGACTTATCAACCTTGACTCTAAACTTGCGGCTAGT
Organism: Photobacterium marinum; assembly: GCF_000331515.1. GTDB lineage: Bacteria > Pseudomonadota > Gammaproteobacteria > Enterobacterales > Vibrionaceae > Photobacterium > Photobacterium marinum. The sequence continues at coordinate 38,121 of NZ_AMZO01000038.1, read as the reverse complement.
CGCTCCAGATCTGTTTGTTCCGTTAATAAATCATCCTGTGGTGCTTTATGATCATTTATAGCATTGGCAATACCCAATAAATGATTACTATTTAATGGATTACCACCAAAACTCGGATTAATTGGTGTATATACCAATTCTGTTGCTGACACACTGGCTGAAACCAGAATTGAGCCAGCAATTATGCGTCCATACCGTTTCATCTTAAATCCTCTCAGATTTCATCATAATCCACATCGAAGGTATCTTTTAAGTATCGCTCAAGCCGCCATTTCACCATGTAAGATCCTACAGCTTTAACAGCATCATTTGCTTTAGACTCTATCTGCTGTATACCTGGTGAAAGAGCTGTTCGATAAATAATAGTCTGCCGATGAAATATCGTAATAATACTTCCAGAAAGAGCTGTTGCTCTTTCTTTTACAGTTAAATTCTCTTCTAGGTCTTCATATTTATCATTCAGCAATTGCGAAAACACTGAATAAAACTCTCCGCCAAAACGAGTCATTGTTCGATCAATAACGACACCACTAATTTCATTTAAGTCGTCAAGGGATTTGCCATTTTCTAACGGCGGTCCGTTTTCTAAAGGCTTTTGTTCTCCCGCATTAATTCCGGTAGAAACTAAAATGACTGAACACAGGCCAACCTTGAATATATTCATAACGGCAAGCTATTAGTTTGATTGTTTTTCGCCCACATAAATGCTTGCATTCGATTCTTAACATTTATTTTTTTGAATACATTATATAGGTGTGTTTTTACTGTGTTTTCACTAACAAATAAGCTTTCTGCTATCTCGTTATTAGAAGCTCCCATAACAAGTAACTGAAGAATCTCTTTTTCACGTGTAGTTAATTTAACTGTAGGTTGCACTGTTAGTGAATTACTCTTTCTGTATAGAGCAATTATTTCCTGTGTCAGGGGGCGACTTAACCATAACTCCCCACTAATTATTTTTTGCATTCCTTTGGAAACAACATCAAGTCCATCACCAACATAAAAAAGTCCAACTATATTTGGCCACTTTGATACCATTGCAGCATCAAAAGATATCGGTGTATTAATCATTACCTGATAGGAAGTTATATGATTATCAACAACATATTTAACGAATGAATCCAGCGATTTGTCATCTATATGCGAATAATCCATGATAAATAGCACAGGCTGTTTACTGCCGAATTTTAATTGTTCTAAACCGTCAATTGTGACATTTTTGATCGTGATGCCGACTGATTTTTCTAGAAACCCTCTAAAAAATGATGATTGCAAGCTGGAGTCACAGATGAATATCAATTCATTACATTTTATTCCACTCATCATATTCCCTTGTTATTTAATATCTTATTACTAAGACTTTATTAAAGGTAGATGATAATGTCAGGACATCAAGACAAAATTCTCAGCCTGTTGACTAATGACATTATGTTACTGAAAGATAAGGATTATTGCGGGTCTTAGTATTAAGACAATAGTGACTTTTTACTCGAATGAGATTTAATAAAATTTTAACAATGGTTTTAATAAAAAAATACTACCTTAGTAAAATTTTATGAAAAACAAAAGCCTTGCTAATTTGCAAGGCTTTTATATTTGAACTTGTGGAAAATTCGGCTGATTCATATAAACCAGATACAAGCCCAGTTGCTTATATGACTCACTCTTAGTGAGTTTGAACACTATGCTCATACTCAACAATAATCTGATTGCCACTATATCGTACATTTTTTATGTTGCCGTCTACGATATAGGTATTCGTCAATATCACTGAGTTAGGTAAAGAGCCACCAATCTGCTCCCTGAGCGAAGGTAGTGTCAATAGCGGGTCAACGCCAATGAGGTTACAAAGTTTATTGACAAAGCTATGCTCAAGAGGAACCTGCCCTCGTAAGATGTCAGAAAAAGCCAACTGACTCAAACCCAGCTTTTTAGCCATCTCAATCTGAGTAATACGCATTTTTGCTTTGTAGCTCATCCACGTATCGTGTAAAACCTGACGGTCTTGTTCTGTATATTGCATACCCAAATACCTTAACGCCATCTTGATTGTTCATTGAGATTAAACCCCAGAACTCTCAGCAAAATGTCAGAAATATGTAAGGTATAGGCTCCCTCTAAACCGGACTGTCATTTTTTTGTCAAGCATGTAATGTTTTTTATGCAGAGTTAATTGAAATTCAAGGCATTAACTCTTTTGTCTCTTTTTTAGGCATTCGCTTACCTTTTTATGATTTTATGACAAAAGCTATTGCCTGAAATTACGAGGATCTATAATCTGTTTTATCAGAAACTCTCACCTATCAGGTCATCAATGCTCTTACAGCGCATCATTGCTAAATTTGTCATGCTCGCAATGCTGTTTACAGTGACAATGTCATCTGTAGGTGCTGTATCTGTAGAAGCCAACTCACATCCCTCTCACTGCCTGACCTACTCTCATAAAGTCAGTGAAAACCACTGTTGTCACAATAACAATAATCACTATTCATCAGACTGTAGTACCTCTGATTCTGCTATAAAAGCCATGAATCACAGCGATCACTGTTGTGATAATTCAGACTGCCACAACATAAGTAGTGTTCCTTTTGCCATCCTTAGTGATAACAACACTTTATTGACTCCGTCTTCTACTCCGCTATTCACTGAACCTGACGGTGAGCAATACCACTTCCATGAATTGATCCTTCGACCACCGATGTCTGCGTGAGTGATTTTGACCGCTGCTCTGGGTCAACCTGTATAAAGCAACTCATTGCGCAGCATCAAAGTCACGACTGAAAATATTGTTATTCAATCAGTTACTAGACAAAGGGTCGAAAAATGAAATTCAAAACTCTCATTGCACTATCTCTGCTGGCATCCAGCTCTTTCGCTATGGCTAACACCATCAAGGGCGTTAACTACCTTTCTCCTTACTGCGGCTGCTGTAAAGAGTGGGTAAAGCATATGGAAGAGAACGGCTTTGAGCTTGAACAGGCTTATGAAAAGAACATGACGCCAATCAAAATAAAGCTCGGGATCCGACCTGAATATGCTTCCTGCCATACAGCCCAAATTCAAGGCTATACCTTTGAGGGCCATATCCCGGCAGAAGATATCAAGCGTTTTCTGGAAGCTAAGCCGAAACGCATGATCGGCCTTGCTGTTGCCGGCATGCCAATGGGATCACCTGGAATGGATTACAACGAAACAAAACATCCGTATGAAGTGCTGGCTTTTGACGAAAATGGCAAAACGATGGTTTGGGCTCGTCATAACCAGTAGAGACAAAACTAATACAGATAAAACCAAGGAGGCTGCGAAGTAATATCAACTTCGCAGCCCGCATTAATCTTTTATAAATATTAAATTTTCGAACCGGCTAATCGTCCAAACAAAGCGCGATTCGGATCTTCATTTTCAGCCCAGTCAGGTTCAGTCTCCCGTTTCTCCAAATAGATTTGCACACCATTAAAGTAGGTAAATGCTGCTATTTCTGAGTCCTTGCTGAAATGCTCGAAAAACGCCTCTTCCTGCTCAGCCAGCTGGTTTAATGTCGAAATCCCCTGCTTCAAAATCCATTGAATCGCATGAGCAGAAACCATGGTTCGATACAGGATCAGCTCCTTAATTTCACCAATTCCAACATCAATTCCTTTCTCATTAACCTGTTGGCTTATAGAAAGCGCTTCCTCTTCAGCCAGCATTGCCTTCAGGCTGCCAATACTGGCTTCCCTGTCTTCTGCCGAGTAGCCATAAGTGCTTTTTGCAAAACGTATCGCATATGTCAGCCTATTCCGGCCAACCAACTCTACGACCTCTTCAAGATAAGGTTGCGGAATATTATAAGCCTTCGCTAATTGCTCAACAGCCTGTACCAGGCTGGTATAAGTAATCCCATTATATTCGACATGGAAACTGGTACTCATTCCGGTTACTGGCAAACCATCAATAGTTAACGGCCACCCAGTGTAATTCACCCGCGCCTTGGCAATCTCGAACATCTTCCAGCCACTTTCACGAAACCCTTCAAGGGCCTTGCCTTCAAACTCAGATTGTTCCAGTTCTTCTTTGGTCCAGTTCACCCCAATCTGAAGATGCTTTTCATATTTTTTATGAAGCTTTTCCTTCACCTTATCACGCAGCAAGTCCAGCCCACTTGCTTTTATTGAGTGACAAAAGGAATAGCATTCTTGGCAGCATGGCACCATAACTGGCAACTCCTGATGCTCATAATTCGGGGACGGCATGAAGGAATAAGACTCAAAATAGGGTTCACCACAAAACCAGCAGGTATGGCGAAACTCATAAGGAACATCGATGGATTGGTAAGAAGTTGTCATATCGGCACTATTATGTCGGAAACCACTTACCAATTATGCGTTTGAAGATCAGCTTTCACAAGTTTGACCGTATTTTCAAAGAGGCCAAAACACGCAAGATCAGGCTGCGAAATTTGTACTTAATGGCATAAAAAGCTAAAATACGCGACCATTTTGTGAATGAGTGTGATTGAATGTCTGAACAGAAGCGAAAGGCGCTTAAGAAGATTGCAAAATGCCTTGAACTGGGCAACTCAGCGAACGTCAATGAAGCCGCTCAAGCGATTAAGATGGCCCACCGCCTGATGCTCAAATATGGTCTGGAAAAAGATGATATTGAATTCATTCAGATGGGCAAAACCAAGGCATCGACTCTGTTACCGACTGATATCAGTCAGCAGATCCTCAAAATCATTCGTGGCATTAACCGCCGTTTTGGTGTTGAGTGTGTTCTGACTAATTACAAAGGGCTGAAGCAAGCCGAATTTATCGGCACCGCTGAACGCGCTATTTTTGCCGCCTTTGCTTTTGACGTTGTTTACCGCGAAATGAACCAGCAAACTGGCCAGTTCCGTAACAGCTTTCAGGGCACTGGTACCAGTAACTCTGAAGTGACCCGCCGTGTCAATTCATTCCTTGCGGGCTGGATTGAAGGCGCGCTGGAAAAGCTGCCAGAGCTTACTACCGATGATGATCATGACAAACGCATGACGAATTACATCGACCGTGAGTTTAAGAACGTTGATCGCGAAACCTTCAAAAAACAGCTTCAGGAAGCAATGAAGGCGATGACCGACGACTATGAAAGAGGCATGAAGAAAGGTCGCTCAATTAATGTAAACCGCCCTGTTGGCGGAACAAGAGCCCATGAGCCTAAATTACTGAGCTAAACTTCCTCCCAAATTAAAGAACGATACTCTGTAAGCTTAAATATACAGCTGCCACCATACGCAGCTGCATTTATAATTGAGTGATTATTCCTCAATTATTCAGGCACTTATGCTCACAAAGTAATATTGGCTAGCTTTAATTTGTTTAAAAAAAAGCCAAAAAAACCGTTTTCGTCACCAAACCGCAATAAAGTGGGATGTAAATCCCATTTTTGTGATATGATGAAACAAAATTCCCTAAAAAACCGATAGCTTTCACACATGAAATTCCCTGGTCAGCGTAAGTCAAAGCATTACTTTCCAGTTGATGCCCGCGATCCATTAGTTGCTCAAATCCAGCAAGAAAATCCGCTATCTCGAACACACCTTGTTGGTGTTGGTCAAACTATCGTCGACATCGAAGCTCGAGTTGATGATGACTTCCTGCAACGCCATTCTCTGAGTAAAGGTCATTCTCTAGTACTTGACGAAGACAAAGCAGAACTGCTTTATCAGGAACTAAAGGAACGCAACCTGATCAGCCACGAATACCCTGGTGATACCATTGGTAATACTCTTCATAACTACTCTGTACTGGCAGACGATAAATCGATTCTGCTGGGCGTAATGAGTAAAGACCTGAAGATCGGCTCCTACGCGTACCGTTACCTTTGCAATACTTCTTGCCGTATGGATCTGGACTACCTTCAGCCTGTTGATGGTCCAATTGGCCGCTGCTACACCCTGATCACTGAAGATGGTGAACGTACTTTCGCTATCAACGAAGGTGAAATGAACCAGCTAACCCCGGAGCATATTCCGGAAAAAGCATTCAAAAACGCATCCGCACTGGTTCTTTCTTCTTACCTTGTCCGCGGCAAACCTGGCGCACCGATGAAAGAGTCGGCGCTTAAAGCCATTGAGTTCGCAAAAAAACATAACGTTCCTGTTGTTCTGACTTTGGGTACTAAGTACGTTATTGAAGACAAACAAGAATGGTGGATTGAGTTTCTGAAAGAACACGTAACTTGTGTTGCGATGAACGAAGAAGAAGCTGAAGCACTGACTGGTGAAAAAGATCCGCTGATTGCTGCTGATAAAGCACTTGATTGGGTTGACCTGGTTCTTTGTACTGCTGGCCCTGTTGGCCTGTATATGGCAGGTTACACTGACGATCACCTGAAACGTGAATCTACCCTACCGCTGCTGCCTGGTCGTATTGCTGAATTTAACAAGTACGAATTCAGCCGTCCGATGGCTAAAGCCGACTGTGAGAACCCAATCCGCGTTTACTCACACATCGCGCCATACCTGGGTGGTCCGGTAGAAATTAAGAACACTAACGGTGCTGGTGATGCAGCTCTGTCTGCGCTTCTGCATGACATGTCTGCTAACTGCTATCACAAAGTTAATGTGCCGAATTCTGCCAAGCACGTTGCTAAGTTCCTGACTTACTCATCTTTCTCTCAGATCTGTCAGTACTCGAACCGCGTTAGCTACCAGGTACTGACTCAGCATGCGCCTCGCTTGTCCCGTGGCCTGCCTGAGCGTGAAGACTGTCTGGAAGAAGCATACTGGGAACGTTAATCCCCACAGTTTCTGATTTGAAAAACGGAGCATCGCGCTCCGTTTTTTATACCTTAAGCGAGCGCAACAGAGGAATATGACTAGTGCTGACCCCTCCCGCTCTCTGGACGTAAAAAAGCCGAAGCTGATGCTTCGGCTTTCATTATTTCATCGAACTAAACTAAATCAGCACTCGTTGATAGCATTGCGAACACGCTTGTCCGATACCGGATATGGCGTACCCAACTGCTGAGCAAAATAGCTTACACGCAGCTCTTCAATCATCCAGCGGATATCTCTCACCTTCTTAGGAACAGGCTGGCCTTTCGGAATCTTGTTCAGCAACTCTTTATAATCCGAAACCACAGACTCAATCTTCAAGATGTGCATGCGGTCTTTGTTTGGATCAATCGGCAGTTTCTCCATTCGGCGCTCAATCGCCTTCATGTAACGAAGAATATCCGGCAGCTTGCGCCAGCCGCATTCTGTGGCAAAACCTTTGAAGATCAAACCTTCAATCTGAGCTTTGATATCAGAAAGAGCAAATGCCATTGTCAAATCAACGCGGCCTTTCAGGCGTTTGTTGATGTTGAATGCTGTCGTCAGGATCTCTTCAACCTGTTTAGCAATATCAACAACCGTATCACCCAACTCGGCGCGAACATGCTCTTTCAGCGCGTCAAAGGCTTCCGCCTCCCATACCAAGCCACCCTTCTCTTCGATCAACTTGTCGACACCACAGGCAATACAGTCATCAATCAGATCCATCACCCGACCGTAAGGGTTGAAGTAAAGGCCCAGCTTCGACTTGTTCGGCAGATTGGTGTGCAAATATTTTATCGGTGACGGTACATTCAGAAGAACCAGACGACGCTGGCCCTGCTGCATTGCAGTATGCTGCTCTTCTTCTGTTTCAAACAGCTTAATGCCTACCGAGTCTTTGTTATCAACAATCGCCGGATAGGCTTTCACTTCAAAGCCGCCACGCTTTTGCTGGTAACGCTCAGGTAGCTTACCGAAACTCCAGGTTTTCAGACCATCCTGCTCGATATCATCATCTGCAACTTTAGACAGCGTTTCCTGAACCTTCTCTTTCAGTCCATCTTTCAGGCTGTAAAGATCCTTGCTCTCACGAAGCTTGCGATTACGGTGATCCACAACGCGGAAGGTAATTTTGAGGTGTTCAGGAACCTGTTCCAGATTCCAGTCTTCACGAAGAACGGTAACACCTGAAATACGCTTAAGCTCTTTCTCCAGAGAATCCAGCAGAGGCATTGCCATCACTTCAGTACGCGCCATAAAGGCATCAGCATAGTTCGGCGCCGGCACAAAATTGCGACGTACCGGTTTAGGCAGTGATTTAATCAGAGCCACAACCAGTTCATGTCGAAGACCCGGGATCTGCCAGTCGAAGCCATCAGGTTCAACCTGGTTAAGGATCGGCAGCGGAATATGAACTGTTACACCGTCACTGTCTTCTCCCGGCTCAAACTGATAACTCAGCTTAAGCTTCAGGTTACCCTGATGCCAAAAGTTCGGGTAATCCAAATCGGTAACATGGCTGGCATCGCCTTTAAGCAGCATTTCACGCTCAAAGTTCAGTAGATCCGCGTTTTCACGAGATGCTTTCTTCCACCAGGTATCGAAGTGACGACCGGAAACTACGGTGTGTTCAATTCGCTGATCGTAAAAATCAAACAACGCATCGTCATCAATCAGAATATCTCGACGACGGGACTTATGCTCCAGCTCTTCAACTTCACGCAACAGCTTACGGTTCTGATGATAGAACTTGTGCTTAGTATCCCAGTCACCTTCCACCAGCGCAGAACGAATAAAGATTTCACGGGAAACTACTGCATCAATCTTGCCGTAATTGACTTTACGCTTAGCAATAACCGGAATTCCGTACAGAGTCACTCTTTCAAATGCGGCAACAGAAGCCTGCTTCTTCTCCCAATGCGGTTCGCTGTAGCTGCGCTTCATCAAGTGCTCGGCCAAAGGCTCTACCCACTCAGGCTGAATTTTGGCAGCAATGCGACCCCATAGTCTGGAGGTTTCCACCAGCTCGGCAACCATTACCCACTTCGGCTGCTTCTTGAAAATGCCAGACCCCGGGAAGATATTGAATCGGGCATTGCGTGCGCCCTGATATTCGTTCTTCTCCTGATCTTTCAGGCCGATGTGTGACAGCATGCCGGAAAGCAATGCCGTGTGAATACCCTGATAGCTTGCTTCCTGCTCATTAACACGCAGATCAAGTTCACGCACAACCTGATGAACCTGAAAGTAGATATCCTGCCATTCACGAATGCGCAGGTAGTTCAGGTATTCTTTCTTACACAGCTTGCGGAACTGGTTGCCCGACATCGCTTTTTGCTGCTCCTGAACATAGTCCCAGAGGTTCACAAAAGTAATAAAGTCAGATTCTTTGTCGTAAAAGCGACGGTGCTTTTCATCCGATGCCTGTTGTTTTTCCATCGGACGCTCGCGCGGATCCTGGATAGACAAGGCACTCGCGATAATCATTACGTCACGTAGCGCACCCTGCTTCGGCGCTTCCAGCACCATACGGGCCAAACGCGGATCAATCGGCAGACGAGCCAACTGGCGGCCAACAGCAGTCAGGCGTTTACGCGGATCTTTCGCTTTCGAATTAATCGCACCCAGCTCTTCCAGCAGACGGACACCGTCCTGAATATTACGGTTATCCGGCGCTTCCACGAACGGGAATGCCTGGATATCACCCAGCCCGATCGCTGTCATCTGCAAAATTACAGATGCCAGGTTGGTACGCAGAATTTCCGGATCAGTAAATTCAGGACGAGACAGGAAGTCTTCTTCCGAATACAGACGGATACAGATACCTTCCTGAACACGACCACATCGACCTTTACGCTGGTTAGCACTCGCCTGTGAAATGCGTTCGATAGGCAGTCGCTGTACTTTAGTACGGTAACTGTATCGACTGATACGCGCCGTACCCGGGTCAATAACATACTTGATGCCAGGAACAGTCAGCGAGGTTTCCGCCACGTTCGTCGACAGAACAATACGGCGACCGCTATGTGACTGGAATACCCGGTTCTGCTCACCGGCAGACAAACGCGCATACAGCGGCAGAATTTCCGTGTCGCGAAGATTACGTTTTTCCAGCGCATCGGCGGTATCACGGATTTCACGTTCACCGTTCATGAAGATCAGGATGTCACCCAAACCTTCATCGCACAGCTCATCAACCGCTTCAAAAATCGCCTGTAGCTGATCACGATCAGGATCGTCGCCATCTTCATTAACCGGACGGTAGCGTACTTCAACCGGATAGGTTCGACCGGAAACTTCAATAATTGGCGCATTTCTGAAATGTTTCGAGAAACGTTCCGGGTCGATAGTTGCTGAGGTAATGATCACTTTCAGATCAGGACGCTTCGGCAACAACTCGCGCAGATAGCCAAGGATAAAGTCGATGTTCAGGCTGCGTTCGTGAGCCTCATCGATAATGATGGTGTCGTACTGATTCAGGTAGCGATCGCTCTGAATTTCAGCCAACAGAATACCGTCGGTCATCAGTTTGACCTGACTGCGATCCGATACCTTGTCGTTAAAACGAACCTTATAACCGACGTAAGAGCCAAGTTCACATTGCAGCTCTTCGGCAATTCGGCTGGCTACCGAGCGGGCAGCCAGACGACGTGGCTGAGTATGGCCGATCATACCGGTAGTACCCAGGCCCAGTTCCATACAGATTTTAGGTAGCTGGGTTGTCTTACCTGAACCGGTTTCACCGGCAACAATCACAACCTGGTTGTTTTTAATCGCTTCAGCGATATCGTCTTTTTTCTGACTTACCGGCAACTGTTCCGGATAAGTGATTTTCGGTCGCTGCGTTGCACGCAACTGGACTGTTTGCATGGACTTAGCAATGTCCATTGCAATTTCATCGAAAACGGCATGCTTAGCCTTTTCGTTCTTAATCTTTGCCGCACCTTGCACACGCTTGTGCAAACGAAAACGATCGCGAATCATGCAATCTTTAATCGCGGCTTTTAACGTTTTCTCGTTATTCAAAACGTCTGACTGAGGAGTATTCAACTGAGTCAAAGGAATTCCTGATATTTCAGCTTGGTATTAAGTAAAACTTGCGGGATTCTATCACATTTCTGACAAGGTTGACGCTATCTTGCGCGTTAAGGTTTACGGAACTGAACGGTATTATCTGCAGTCTCAATAATGTGGATTATCAACACCGCTCTTGAATTTAGCGTGTCGGAACCACAAATCAGAATAAAGACGTTGTATTACAAGAGGCATCACATGTTCAGACAATTACGTACCCTGTTTCGCCAACTAATGAACGAAGGCACTGACGGAGGTGCGGTCGATACCCCATCAATGAATCTTGCCATGGCCTCCCTGCTCTGCGAAGTTTCTAACGCCGACCACGAGATTGACCCACGCGAAGAAGCAGCCAAAGTGCACCTGCTGGTTAATCTGCTGCAAATTAGTGAACAACAAGCTTCGGATTTACTAAAGCAGGCCCACATCCACAGTAAAGAATCTGTGTCGCTGTATGAATTCACAACAAAGCTGCGTTCACTGATGCCAGAACAGCGCTATCAACTTATTGAGGCAATGTGGCAAGTCGCTTATGCGGACGGCGTGATAGATCCACTGGAAGAAGCCGTTATCCGCCAAGTTTCCGAACTGATTTATGTCGACCACTCAGAGTTCATTCGTGCCAAGCTTTCAGCTCAGCAACTAAATCATTAAGCACATACTGACAAATAATCAACAAACCTTAATCGCACAAGCAAAAAGAAAAAACCACCGCTGCTGGCGGTGGTTCAAACAATCAACGAACATCTATCGTCCGGCTTGCTTTACGGTATTGCACCTTCCACCCTTGCCAACAGGGCAGTTCCCAACGTTTAGGATCCTGCTTACGGTTACCTGAAGCATGAACAGCAACCACCAGTTTACGGGCGATATGGTACTCAATCTTCATGGTTAAATCTGTAAGCACCACCTGATACGGAAATTGCTGGTCAAAATCTTCCCGCTCCCATGTCGGTATACCGTCAAACTCAAAATCATCAATGGTAAAGAGTTCTAGATCTTCAGCAGACTCCACACCTAAGGCATCCAGTTGCTCAGCAACCCACACCGTAGCATCAACCGGCTCATCAGCTCGGGTACATACATCCGTCTGATAGCGGCCAAGCGCAAGATACAGGTTCCATTGGTGAACATCAGCAGTAATTTTCTCTGCCAGCCCTTCCAGTACTGCGCCTTCCATGATCATAGTCACCAGCGCCTGACGCCCCGCTTCTCCCTCTGGTTGCTGCCAGCGAGTCTGAATAACCCGTCCAGCATAAACCCGCTGAACTTCAACCTGACAGCCCTCTTCATTCACTTGGCTATCACCGATTTGGTCTTCACCCATTTCCAGTGAAAGCATTTGCTCAAAAGAGATCGGAGACATACAGGTTGCCAGAGTCAGGTTTTGTTTTACGCCTTTACCCGGAAGCGAGAACTGATCAAACACAATAGCCGCCTCTGCATCATCAGCAAAACGGCTGTCACGGCCAATACTAACTTCACAATAACCGTTACCCAGAGCCTGCCTGCGCCTTTCGCGACGAACAAACACCAGCTCAGGCATCGCTTTCATAACTGCCTGCAACCATGGTTCTCGTTTAACAGATGTAGCCACTTCGAGTTTAGGTAACTCCAAGGCTTCGCGGATCTGATCTGCAAGCTGGCGAGCTTCCTTGAGTACATTTATATCCACATTGAGGAATTCCGGTGTCGGTTCTCGCAGCAGTTTAATCAAGGTCATGACATCACAAGCCACAGGCTGCCACTTTGCCAGTTGCTCTCGCTTTTCTTCACCCGACGGCAATTGCCATATCTTCTGTGGCGTACTCAGCGCTGCCGAGAGATCAACCATAGCTTCGCGACAGGCCTTATCTGGCATAACAGTAATCAGGTGTGCAAACAAGGTATCAATAGGCAACGGATACAGACGCTTACCATGTTCTGTTACCTGACCATTGCCATCTATAGCCGCCATTTGCTTCAGCTTCTCTTTTGCCTGCTCAACCGTCTGTGATGGCAACGCATCAATAAACTCAAGCTCTTCAAACTGATATCCACAGCAGGCAGCAGCCAGCATAGGCTCCACCAGCTCTTCACGGTGCAACTCTGGCGGCGTTAACAACTCCAATGGTGCAGCCTTGCCATATAAGCGAATACAGCTACCTTCACTGACTCGACCAGCCCGCCCTTTTCGCTGCTCAGCACTAGCTCGGGATATAGCATGAAGACCAAGCACAGTTCGGCCATTGCGCTGGTGAGTACGACGTTCTAAACCTGTATCAACAATCAAGGTCACACCGGGAATAGTCAGCGAGGTTTCCGCCACATTGGTAGCCAGAATAATTCGCTGTTTATCACTTTCCGTCAGCGCCCTTCGCCTTTCATTATCAGTCACGGATGCATGAAGAGGAATCACATCGATCAATCCCAACGTGATTTGCTCATCAAACAGTTGCTTGAGCTGAGACTGGCATTGCGCAATTTCTTTACGCCCAGGCAGGAATATAAGAATATCTTCATGCTGCTGATAGTTGTCTGCAATAACCTGACGGACCTTGTTTTCAATTCCGCGGATATCCGGCATATTGCGACTGTCACTGGCAACATGTACAACTTCAACATTGAAATTTCGCCCTTCAGCCTGCAGACGATGAGCACCAAGATAGTCGGCGAGGCGCAGCCCGTCCATTGTTGCAGACGTTGCCACCAGCCGATGTTTATTCAGCTTTTTCAGCAGCGCCAGTAACAGATCCGTATCCCAACGGCGTTCATGAAATTCGTCAATGATAACGGTATCAAAAGATGTCAGTTGATCTTCACTCAGCCAACGCAGAGCAACACCCGGGGTGACAAATACAATCCGGCTGTTTTCTTCAAAATGATTATCAAAGCGGATGGAATAACCTACCCCATGCCCCAATTTCTCACCAGACAGCTCGGCAACATATTCAGCCAGTGACGTACACGCGACCCGACGAGGCTCGATAACTAGTACCCTTCCCTTTTCAGCTGCCCATACAGGTAATCGGATCGATTTACCCGACCCGGTTTCTGCTTCGACAACCAAATGCTGACTTTCAAGGAGAGAAAAGAAAGTATCTTTTAACGAATCAATCGGTAACGTGTGTGACATGAACAACTTCTGCGGAAAATCCAATTAATCCCTTATTTTGTCAGCAATTAAGGTGAAAGTCATTGAGGACGTGGGGCTGTTCACAATGAGGTTACAAAAGTTCAATCCAGACAACATTCCCATTCATACCCACTTGCATTTGTATTACATATATCGAATAGTAAGAAATAGCTCGTGTTTCATGTTGGCATATAGAGTTGATGATTAAACATCGGAGGTTTAATTGAATTTAAAGTCGGCCATCGCGATAACCACCATTTTAGTATTCGGACATATGCTCAGCCCTGCTTCTTTATTAAAAACACAACAAACTCTAAATAAAGAGTATGTGGAACAAAAGTTCACTATTAAATAAACCACTCTGACACAAACAATCGGCGACAATTCATTAGTTTTATCATATTTAAAATGAAAGGCGTTATATGACCAAGAAGTATCAATTTTTCTCTATTCCGGGCACTCACAGAAAAGAATTTACTTACCTAGATATGTCCTCTGATACATTCCTGATTGAAAAGAAAGCCCTACTGGCTCAAGGTTTTATAGTTGAAGACGATGTAATTTACGCTGAAAACGCCACTGAGGCTGTTAAGAAATTTGATTCAAACTATCTGTATGCGCTAGAGCAGTATAACTTGGCAACTAACCCTTTCTATACCTTGCTACTATTCTTCCAATGGTTGAATAGCAGAATCAGAAAAAACTAATCGAGTTAACAGAACACTCCCAATGTGTAATTCCACTATTTCTCTTCTATTTTACAAAAAGATCTCATCCCAATATCAAACTACCGCAGAACAACCTCAAATTGCTCTGCGGTATTTTCTCTGACGACATTCATCTTGTAACAACGTCAAACTAAAATGCTTGCAAGGCGGTTACATATCCTGCAATCGGTTGGCGCCGTGCACCATTCTCATTGCTTCGTGTTTTTCCAACTCGGTAAGTTCAGCAAGTAGCTCTTTACTAGATTCCGGTTCTGCTCTGTCACTCAGGTATTTATAGAGTTCAATGACCTGAGAGTGAAGATGGGTCACTTCAGAAATAATGTCATCCGGTTCTAATTCTGAGAACGGACAATCTGTCAGTTTATGGCGGATTATCGGGTGCTGATCAAAATATTCATAGCACCAGGTGTTGAGTACATTTTCGCTGGCACCTCTCTCGAAACCTTCAATCACCTTCACCAGTTTATCTTCATGTTCAGCAAGGTATTTCAACAACAACTTCACTCGTTCACTATCACTCTGTTCAACACAGCTCTCCATGCAGTTTGCCAGGCACTTATGAAATTCTTCTGTCCAATGAAGGACATCTTTTAATGTTTCCACTTGCATACTCAATTACCTCATATCGTCAGAATACTTTGATAACCAGCAATTTCGACATCAAAATCGGTATTTCGCCGCAGATGGTCACGCATTCCCTCTAAAGCATCAGGGTCGCCATGAATCAGCTGGATTGGCGTTCCCTTCCGCAAATCAGATTGCTTCAGCCATTGCTCTATCTCCAGGTAATCACCATGACCCGATACTCCGTGCATTACTTCAATCCGAGCCCGATTCAAGACCCATTTGCCATGGATTTTTACCATATCAGCACCTTCAATCAATTTAGCTCCGCGAGTACCTCCGGCCTGATAGCCGGTCAGGAGCAAGGTCGTTCTATGGTCTGATAGCAGGTGTTTTATGTGATGCAAAATCCGGCCTCCTGTCACCATTCCGCTTCCAGCAATGATGATGTGGGGATAACGCATTTCTGCCAACGCTTTCGACTCTTCAACACTGCGTGTATAAATTGCCGCATTACACATAGCATAGCACTGTGAATGAGTTAGCCTGTGTTCAGACGAGTAACGGGTGTAAATATCCGAGACATTAATCGCCATAGGACTGTCAAGATAAGTGGGAATTCGGGGAATTCGTCCGTCTGCCATCAATACAGATAACATGTGCATGAGAGCCTGAGAACGACCGACAGCAAAACACGGAATTAATAACACTCCGCCCTTCTGCGCGGTTTCATTGACGATGTCAGCAAGCTGCTGCAACGGATCAAATTTCTTATGCCTGCGATTTCCATATGTGGATTCCAATAGCAACAAATCAAGCTCAGGCAGCGGATCCGGCGGCTGCATCATAATATCGTCTGGCCGACCGACATCTCCGGAAAAGCCAATTTTTTTTCCTTCTGCTTCGATGATAATACTGGCAGCTCCCAGGATATGTCCGGCATTTTGAAAACAGACTTTAATATCGCCAACAGAAAAGAGCTCACCGTAATCGACCGTCCGAAACAACTCCATAGATTGCTCCGCGGTATAGCGGTCATACAAAGGTTCCGGCTTTTCATGCTTGCTTATCTTATGCTTTGAATAAAAACGCGCATCCTCTTCCTGTAAATTACCGCTATCGGCCAGCAAAATACTGCACAACTCTTTGGTCGCAACATGTGTATAGACAGGTCCGCGATAGCCTTTTTTGTATATGACAGGGATATAACCGGAGTGATCAAGGTGAGCATGAGTTAATAACACAGCGTCTAACTGTTCAATATCAATCCAAACCAACGGCTGCCAGTTACGACGTCTGAGCCATTTATAGCCCTGGTATAAACCGCAATCAATCAACACTTTGGTTGTTTGGGTTTCAACCAGAAACTTTGAGCCGGTAACAGTTTCACAACCACCTAAAAATACTATTTTCATGTATTTCTCTGTACAGATTTATAAGAGTTATACCTACATAGTAGTTAACTATGGCGCATAAGCTCTGGTTGCGATATGGTGTGCTGAGACCAACCCGTTTCATAGCCATGTTTGAATACTCAAATTACTTCGAAATTGTTTAATAGCCCTCTAAACCAAGCATAAAAAAGCCACAAAAAGCACAAAACTTTTAGTAGTTACAAAAGCTACAAAAGGTACAAAAAGCGAATAAATACTCAAGCTTTCAATTTATGCGAAACATTGATTTTACGCTTGCGCCACAATAGTGGGAAAAATCCCCACCTGGTCAGATAAGGCGATCACTTTATTGAAAAATATTCGCATCTCCCTTTGAAATAAACCGATTATAGGAATAGGATTACGGCCAAGATGAAATGCCGATTTCATTAATAACTACCGAACCATAACCAGAGTCTATTCCATGAAAAACGATAAAAGACCTCTATATATCCCCTACGCTGGCCCAGCGTTACTTGAAACACCCCTGCTAAACAAAGGTAGTGCATTCTCTGTCGAAGAACGTATGTTCTTTAACCTGGAAGGTCTGCTTCCTGAAGCGATTGAAACAATCGAGGAACAGGCTGAACGTGCTTATCAGCAGTACATGAAGTTTGACAACGACATGGACAAGCACATCTACCTGCGTAACATCCAAGATACGAACGAGACTCTGTTCTATCGACTGGTAGAAAATCATATTTCTGAAATGATGCCTATCATCTACACTCCGACTGTAGGTGCGGCATGTGAAAACTTCTCTAATATCTACCGTCGTGGCCGTGGCCTGTTTATCTCTTACCCGAACCGCGACCGCATTGAAGAGATGCTGAACAACGCTTCACGTCACAACGTTAAAGTTATCGTTGTAACTGATGGTGAGCGTATTCTTGGTCTTGGTGACCAGGGTATCGGCGGTATGGGTATTCCAATCGGTAAGCTTGCTCTGTACACCGCATGTGGTGGTATCAGCCCGGCTTACACACTTCCTGTCGTTCTGGATGTGGGTACAAACAACCCTCAACGTCTGTCTGACCCAATGTACATGGGCTGGCGTCATCCTCGTATCACAGGTCAGGAATACGACAACTTCGTTGACGAATTCATTCAGGCTGTTAAGCGCCGTTGGCCTGATGCACTGATCCAGTTCGAAGATTTCGCTCAGAAAAACGCAATGCCACTGCTTGAGCGTTACAAAGACGAAGTATGTTGCTTCAACGATGACATCCAGGGCACTGCTGCAGTAACAGTTGGTTCTCTGCTGGCAGCATGTAAAGCAGCAGGCAGCAAGCTTTCTCAGCAACGCGTAACCTTCCTGGGTGCTGGCTCTGCTGGTTGTGGTATCGCAGAGGCAATCATCGCTCAGATGGTTTCTGAAGGTATCTCTGAGAAACAGGCTCGCAGCCAGGTATTCATGGTTGACCGTTGGGGTCTGCTGGTTGACGACATGCCAAACCTGATCAACTTCCAGAAGAAGCTTGTTCAGCCTCGCTCTAAGATCAACAAGTGGAAAACAGCTGACAACAACATCTCTCTTCTGGATGTAATGCAGCACGCTAAACCGACTATCCTGATCGGTGTATCTGGCGTACCAGGTCTGTTCAGCGAAGATGTGATCCGTGAAATGCACAAGCACTGTGAACGTCCGATCATCTTCCCGCTGTCTAACCCGACAAGCCGTGTTGAAGCAACGCCTGCTGACCTGATCCGCTGGACTGACGGTAACGCACTGGTTGCAACAGGTTCTCCGTTCGAACCAGTTGTACACAACGGTAAGACTTACCCGATTGCTCAATGTAACAACAGCTACATCTTCCCTGGTATCGGCCTGGGTGTACTAGCTGTAGGTGCAAACCGTGTAACTAATGAAATGCTGATGGAAAGTAGCCGTGCACTGGCTGAATGCTCTCCACTGGCAATCAATGGTGAAGGTGCCCTTCTGCCACCTCTGGAAGATATCCAGAAAGTTTCTCGCCGCATCGCTATTGCCGTTGCGAAGAAAGCTGTTGAGCAAGGCAAAGCACCAGCTAGCACAGATGAGCGTATCCAAGAGAAAATTGATGCGAACTTCTGGAAGTCTGAGTACCGCCGTTACAAGCGCACATCTTTCTAATCCAGAATACTCTGTTATAAAGCCCGCACAATGCGGGCTTTTTTTATGTCTATTAGGTAAACACTTCGATGATTCGCTTTTATCTTAAGCGACTAATCTGCCAGGTGAAGATTTGACATGCTTTTTGCATAACATTATCAATGTATTAGGGTATTATACTTGTAACAAACCACAGCATTACCCTGCCTGGCGACTGACTTTGGCTATGTCGGATAACAGCTTTGGTTATTTGTTTTCATAGCTCATAGAAATAAAAGTACTCGGTGCCTTGCGCATAAATACAAGAGCTTGTTTTAGTTTTTACATTCGGAACCATATGAAGCTGCTTTCTTTATTTCGTATTTCAGCAGTGATGCTAATCGTATTTGTGAGCGCAAGCCTGCTCATTGACCGCTGGGTCTCATCATCTACATCAGGTCGTATTTTTACTGACGCCTCACTTATCCCTGAGCGCTCAGTCGGGCTGGTGTTGGGAACCAGTAAATATATTGCAAAAAACCTTAATCCCTATTACGACTACCGCATGTCAGCTGCACTTTCTTTATATCAGCTTGATAAAGTCAACATTTTGTTGCTGAGCGGTGATAACGCTCACCGCTCTTACAATGAACCCTGGACAATGAAGCGCGACCTGTTAAAAGCAGGCATTCCCGAGCAAGATATTGTCCTTGATTACGCAGGCTTTCGAACTTTAGATTCCGTTGTAAGGGCTAAAAACGTTTTTGAAGCAAACCACTTCGTTATCATTACCCAGAAATTTCATTGCGAACGAGCTCTGTTTATTGCCAAAAACAACGACATTGATGCCATCTGCCTCGCGGTTCCTGAACCTGGAGGCCTGGCCGGATTAAAAATACGAGTTCGCGAAGTGCTGGCCAGAGTCAAAGCTGTGATTGATATCTACCTACTGGATATCCAACCCAAATTCCCTGGTCCTAAAGAACCGATAAGCACCCAAGCCGTAGAAATTGAAGGCCCGGTAAAACCAGAACAATAGAAGTTAAAAGCCGCTGTAAAAACAGCGGCTTTTTTAATCCAGCTATAACAAAGAGCTCAAGTTAACGCGCTTTCTGCTTTTCAGTCTTCGCTATAAACGACTTCATAAACTTCATCCTCACTCCCCGCATATGCGCTTGTGCCTCACTGTGAACGCGCTTACGCAACGTCTGTGCTTTTGCACTCATATCAACCTAACCTCAACTTTATTTAATCTTATAATTAACTATCATTTTCTGCGATTATGATACACGAGGCATAGGGACGCTGTTATTGCTATTCATTGAGTGCAATCGCTTTTGTGACTGACGACACAAAAATCTCGGATAATTGACGCCACAACAGTCAAAAAACCAGCACGGAACGCTAACTTTTTTTAATAATTTCAATACCAATCAATACTTATTTCGATAACAGGCAAAAATCGAGTCAAAAACAAGACAACCTGACCTACCTTATCCCTCTTTTCTCTAATGTTGCCATCTTGTGACAGTTGATATAACCATCATTATGACGATTCCTGTTAAATTGCAGAATGATCATCTACTCAGAGTTTTAATGGGTGCACTTCCACACATCCCAGAATAGCAAGCTCACAAAAAATATAATTGCCAGACAGATTGACCAACAAACCGCCACCAAGTGATTAACAATTACCAAATAACATGTAACATCCGTCGTAACAAAAATGTTGTGACACCCGTACAACCATCATTAAAGACCATCGAAAAGGAAAGCATATGACAGCCTTAACCTTGACACTGAAAAAGTGGCTGTTCGATCGGAATAGCATCATTCTGCTGGCAAACATCGCTCTTTTTACCCTCTTGCTCAACACTTTACCGTTTGAAAAAGACGTTGTTGTCGGCTTAAGCATTCTGGTCTTCGTCGCCGTACTGTGGCTGACCGAAGCCCTGCATGTCAGTATCACTGCCATATTGGTTCCCATCCTGGCCATTGCCTTTGGTATATTCAAAACGCCTCAGGCATTAGGTAACTTCGCCAACCCAATCATCTTCCTGTTCCTGGGTGGTTTTGCCCTGGCAGCAGCCCTCCATAAACAAGAGCTGGACAAAGCTATCGCAGATAAAGTCCTGTTGATCGCCAAAGGACGCATGTCAGTTGCAGTATTCCTGCTGTTTGGTGTTACCGCCGCCTTGTCTATGTGGATCAGTAATACAGCAACAACTGCGATGATGCTGCCGCTGGTATTGGGTGTATTGAATAAAGTGAATGAAAAGAGCCACCGCAGCACCTACGTATTCGTTCTGCTGGGTATTGCTTACTGTGCAAGTATCGGCGGTATCGCGACTGTGGTTGGCAGCCCGCCAAACGCAATTGCTGCTGCTGAAGTCGGCCTAAGCTTTACTGAGTGGATGGTATTTGGCCTTCCAATCTCACTGATGCTGCTACCAATTGCTGTTACCCTGCTCTACTTCCTGCTTAAGCCGGACCTGAACCATACCTTCGAACTGGATCACAAGCCGGTTCAATGGAGCAACGGTAAGCTAATCACGCTGGCTATCTTCACCCTGACAGTTCTGATGTGGATTTTCAGCAAACCAATTAATGCATTCCTTGGTGGCTTCAGTAAGTTCGACACAATGATTGCTCTTGGCGCTATCGTTTTGCTGGGTGCATCCCGCGTAGTTGAATGGAAAGATATCGAGAAGTCGACTGACTGGGGTGTATTGCTACTGTTCGGTGGTGGTATTTGTCTGAGTAATGTGCTGAAAGCAACCGGTGCCAGCGTATTCCTGGCTCACTCTCTGAGCGGATTCCTGGAGCAGGCAGGTCTGTTCTTCACCATCTTAGTTGTTGCCGGCTTCGTCGTATTCCTGACAGAATTTGCCAGTAACACAGCCAGTGCGGCATTGCTTGTCCCTGTATTCGCAACTGTTGCTGAAGCTCTGGGTGTTTCACCGGTCATCCTGTCTGCACTGATTGCTGTATCTGCATCTTGTGCCTTTATGCTGCCAGTTGCCACACCACCAAATGCCATTGTATTCGGCTCTGGCCATATCAAGCAATCAGAGATGATGAAAGCCGGTATCTACCTAAACGTTGCTTGTATCGGCGCACTATCAGTCTTCGCCTGGATGTTCTGGTAATCCCGGTAAGATAAACTAACTTCATGAAATGAAGCCCTGCACTACTAACAATAAATAATCGTTCCCTCTTAGGTGGCCTTAACGGCCACCTTTTTTTATCTGCTTTCAGGGAAATAAAAGCTTTATCTTAACAACGGCCCTAAACTCGCATCTCTTCATCAGCAGGGAAGCGAACGCCAACAACCTCACGTGCCTGCGTGATAATACTGCTGACAATCTGAGTACGCGCTAGACCTGAGTGAACAATCTGGTTTGTTTCAACCAGACGGGCAAACTCAGCGGCTTCGTAATACATGGCGTTATCTTCCTGTGGGCAGGTCAGCTCCAATGCAGGCTCTCCCGAACGGTGAAGAGTTACTGATTTACATTCGGAGATGAAATCAACCAGCATAGTACCCAACTCCCCCTGCAGTTCACTTGGGATCAAACCGTCACTGACTTTAGAATGACTGATAACCACGTCAAACTGGCTATAATGAAGAACAAGCGTACCGTGAGCATCAACGCCGGAATCTAGTAACACGCCCTGAGCAGTAAAGCTGTTCGGTTCACCAAACAAGCCGATTGCAGCACTGAGCGGATAAATACCGATGTCCATTAGCGAGCCATTTGAAAACGCCGGATTAAAGGTATTCGGGTTTTCACCGTTCAGATACTTAGCATAGCGGGAAGACAGCTGGCAGTAGGAAAAGTAAACCTTACGAAGCTTACCTAACTTCGGCAACGCCTGACGGATTTGCACAAAGTTTGGGGTATATGTCGTTTTCATAGCTTCAAACAACACAACGCCCTTTTCCTGTGCCATTGCAATCAAAGCATCAACTTCAGCAATATTCGATGCCAACGGCTTTTCACCAATAACGTGCTTACCCTCTTCGATAAACAGTTTGGCCTGTGGTCCATGAAGAGAGTTCGGGCTCGCAATATAGACAGCATCCAGCTCATCACTGGCGGCCATTTCTTCAAGGTTATCGAAACACAGGCAGATACCATATTTTGATGCAAACTCTTCAGCTTTCTCAATCTGGCGGGAATAGACAGCCACCAGCTGGTATTTACCCGTTTTTAATGCAGCTTCAATAAAGCTGTCTGTAATCCAGTTTGTACCAATAACACCAAAGCGGATCATAATCGTCTCTGCTTCCTTATTACTATTCCATGAAAGTGATGGCTCATCATATCAAACTACTGAGCAGCTTATTAATATCCATTTTTTGCTCTTACACTTTTCTCACTTCAACCTGGTTTCTTCCACCATGCTTTGCGGCATAAAGCGCACTATCCGCCCTGTTTAGTAAAGACTCAAAACTTTCATTTCCAGTCAACTCAGCAACGCCGATACTACAAGTAATCGGTAAATCATCACCCCATTGGTACGATTCCACCACCGTTCGCAGATGCAAAGCAAAAGCTTCTGCACATGAAAGGCTGACACCAGGACAAAAAAGAATAAATTCTTCGCCGCCCCAGCGCACAAACACGTCATTGCCTCGGATCTGAGTCTTCAGAACAGTGGCAAATTCTTTCAGGATCTCATCACCCTTGAGATGACCGAACGTGTCATTAATTGATTTGAAGTGATCGATATCGATATAAATCAATGAGAACGCCTGACCATTCGCTCTGACGTCTTCCATTGCTTTATCAAGCCAGATTGTGACGGCATTACGATTTTTAGTTCCGGTTAAAGCATCAATAAATGCCAGTTGTTCAAAATGCAGGGTCTTTTCATGCAGAGCCTTATTCGTTGAGCTTAGCTCGTTACCTTTGGCTTCAATGACCCGTAGGTTACGCCGTAACTTAAAGTGTTCAAATACCAACAATAAACCAGCAGCAGTCAGCCAAAGCATAATATTAAACTTCAGCAGTGCAGCCTCAGAGATCCGTTCTCCGTAGAACACCAACGATTTGATTTTTAGCTCATAATCAGCAGGCGCAACGTTACCTGACGTGGAAATTTGGATCTCGGTGACGTTATCAAATTGCGGGCCGGCATATTCAATAGGAATTTCATAATCAGCAATCCACCATGAAAGCACCTGAAATGCCCTCATAGGCACAATCAGTAAGCCTTCTTTACTTTCAGGTTCAAATTCAATCATGTTGTATTTTAAAGAAAGCGGATCGTTAATATCAGAATAACTCGGATCAAAATTGCGAAGATAAACACGAACCCGCTCTGCATTGACCGGACTCTTATAATCCAACTCAAGGCCAATTGAGTGATACTTGCTTAAATCTATGCCTTTTATGCCATTCGTCAGCACCATTGATACACCACAGAATGGCCACTTCGAAGAATCAGTCAGTCTGCACCCGAGCGACAACGAACGGCCGTCATTATTCAGCCATGACATGCTGGAACCTCCATAATTGCTGTCATCAATGTTTTTAAAAGATGCCAACTTCGAAGAGATCACTAATTCTGTATCAAACAAACCGTTGAGGTAGCAGATGTAGGATGAGACTGTAACAAAAATAAGGAAGTAAAGGGCCAGTCGAAAATGCTGGCTTAGCTTTGCCATATTCCCCCGATACTTGTATTGCAAATCGTAATTTATGGAAAACGGGCGAACACTAACAAAAAGCTTCAGGTTCAACAATTTATAATTCTATTGATTAGGATAATTGAGCCAACTTCACACCCCCACATCAAACCAAAGCCAAAAACCGTCACTTTTAACCCAAAAGCGCAAAATGATATGCGCAAATGATATATTTAAGCCGCCAATGCATCTAAAAGTTACACTGACGGCTCTTTATATAAATGGGTGATTTCTGATTAACAGAAACTAGTTAACGGCGTACATTTCGACCGCGGTTCTTATGGATCTTATGCTTGGCTTTTGCTCTTCGCTTATCCGCCGAGCGACCTCGACGACGGTTTTCCGGAGGTTCAATTGTCGGGTCCGGTTCATAGCCTTCTAGCCACTGTTGCGGCAAACGGGTGTCTAGCAGCTCTTCGATCGCTTTCAACGCCCATTCTTCATCCAGGCTCATTAATGAAATTGCATTGCCAGCCTGACCCGCCCTTCCGGTGCGACCAATTCGGTGAACATAGTCTTCAGCCTTGAACGGCATATCAAAGTTAACGACATACTCCAGCTGTTCAATATCCAAACCGCGAGCAGCAACGTCAGTGGCAATTAAAGCGCGAACTTTGCCGTCTTTAAAATCATTCAGCGCACGCTGTCGCGCTCCTTGGCTTTTATCACCGTTGATTGATGCCGCTTTAATACCATCAAGACCAAGCTCTTTGGCCAGTGCGTCAGAACCTTGCTTAGTTTTTGTAAATACCAGCACTTGCTGCCAGTTTCGGGAACCAATCAAATAAGAAAGCAGCTCACGTTTACGGTGCTTATCAACAGGATAAACCATTTGCTCGACTGTCACTGCCGCGCTATTTGACGGTGTAACTTCAATTACTTTTGGATCATCGAGAATATCGTAAGCCAGTTTTTTCACTTGCTTGGAAAACGTAGCTGAGAAGAACAGCGTTTGCTTTGATGATTTCATGCGCTTCATAACTCGCTTGATATCAT
The DNA here is from genome assembly GCF_000331515.1 of Photobacterium marinum. GTDB lineage: Bacteria > Pseudomonadota > Gammaproteobacteria > Enterobacterales > Vibrionaceae > Photobacterium > Photobacterium marinum. Next base: position 12,664 of record NZ_AMZO01000038.1, on the reverse strand, counting down.
CGATAAAGCCCATATCCAGCATACGATCAGCTTCATCAAGAACGAAGTATTCGACTTTCGACAAATCAACTGTACCTACATAAGCATGATCCAACAGACGCCCCGGTGTTGCCACCAGAATGTCAGCCCCAGAACGGATGGCATTCACCTGCACTTTCATGCTGGTTCCACCGTAAGCCACAGCTGTTTTTACAGGCGTCGCCTTACTATATTCAGTAACGCTGTCATAAACCTGCTGAGCCAGCTCTCGGGTCGGCGTCAGGATCAGTGCGCGGATTTGAATATTCGCGCGATCGTCACGACTTTCTTCGCTCTGAGCTTCGACACTCACTTCCGGCTTTGGCTGTGCCAACAAACACTGCAATACAGGCAGAGCAAAAGCTGCGGTTTTACCTGTACCGGTTTGCGCGCCTGCCATAATGTCATGACCGGCTAATACTTGAGGTATCGCCTGCTTCTGAACCGGGGTCGGTTCGGTGAAACCCAAGGCGTTAACGGTATCGACTAGCGGACTTTGAAGTCCCAAGGCTTGAAATGGCATGCTGCTTTCCGGTTCTGTAAAAATCAAGAGCGCGGATTCTAGCAAAAAATGAAGGGAAATATACAAAAGCACCGCCAATAAGGCAGTGCTTTTTATTCAGTAAGCAGCGGCGTTTACAAAACCGTTTATAAAACGCCGATGAATAATACTTACTTGATATTCAGGAATGCAGCACCACGAACGCCACCAGCATCACCGTATTTCGCTTTAACGATTTTCGGTACACGAGCAACAGAAAGCAGGTGTTTCGGCAAACGTTTAGGCAGCTCAGTGTAAAGCAGTTCGAAGTTAGAAAGACCACCACCAAGCACAACAACGTGCGGATCCAGTGCTGTGAACAGGTTAGCGAGGCAAATAGCCAGCAACTCCATGAAACGATCAACGTGCTCAACGGCTTTCTCATCACCTTCGGCATGGCGTTTGATGATATCAATCGCTTTCACTTCCTCACCATAGTAGTGAGTATAAAGCTGCTCGAAGCCACGACCTGAAAGGTAGTTGTCGATACAGCCTTTGTTATCACAACCACAGCTAAACAGCGGTGCATTTTCACCAAGGTGGAACCAGGCATCAATCGGCATACGGGTATGGCCAAGCTCGCCTGCTACGTGGTTCATGCCGGAGAATACATGACCGTCAAATACCAGGCCGCCACCGAAACCAGTACCAAGGATAAGACCAAGAACAGACTTCTCGCCCTGTAACTCTTCATCCCATGCTTCAGAAAGCGCAAAACAGTTAGCATCGTTATCAATGCTGACTGAACGCCCCAGACGCTCTTCAAGATCTTTGCGAAGAGTACGACCTTTCGCAGCAGGAACATTAGAAGTCAGCAGCTTACCATCTTCTGCATCTTCCATTCCCGGAATACCGATACCCACCATACCTTCGCAGGCAAACTCTTCATCGGCTTTCTTGATAATGCTGACCAGTGTCTCGACCAGTTTGTCGTAGTCATCACCCGGAGTAGGCACACGTTCCGTCGCAACGCGTTCCAGTTTCTCATTAAATGCACCAAATTCAATCTTGGTGCCGCCCACATCAAAGCCGTAGTACATCCTGCACTCTCCGCAAATTTATAAAACAACAAAACTGAAAAAATTATCCACACATCTACACCCGCAGACTGTGACGTATCACAAATTTAGTGGGCCAGAAGATGGTTACAGCTCGCGTTTGCTGAAAGAAACAGCAAGTCGTTGCATAAATTTTCAACTCACTGTTATAAAATTACTTTTCTCGCTGAAACTATTCCGCTCAAGCAGAGGTATTTCTATGTCGTCAAGTATGCCTTTAATTGCTTAACAGCCGACTCTTCCGGCAACATACGATTCATCTTTCCGGCAATGTAATTTTCCCTGAACACGTCGAACCATAGATCCAATACATCAGCATTTCGCTGCTCACCGTACAAATCAATAATACGTGCCGCCACTTCAGCTGTCCCCAACTGATTTTCTTTCGATGCTTCACGTACCTTATAGCGAGACGGCTTTTCCGGGTTTATCGATAAAACCGGGAACTGATTCAGGTACGGGCTTTTACGGAACATCTTCTTCGCTTCAGCCCAGCTACCGTCCAACATGATAAACAGCGGGCGCTTGCCCGTATTGATTTCAACTTTTTCGGCCACACGCTCAGGTTCAGCATATTCGGCCGGGAAAACAACGTAAGGCTGCCACTGAGGATCATTCAGAAGATCCAGCATTTCCTGATTTGGTTCTGTACGCGACCAGATATAAGCGAAAGTATCTTCAAACAGATCAGCAATCAGACGGCCGGTATTACTTGGTTTGAGAATCTCATCGTCATACATCACCAACAAAAAAGCCGCATCGGATTTAATAACCGGCTTTTCTGAACAAATACAAAGGTGCTCACGCAGCATACAGTAGCTACAACGTTCAACCTTACAGCCTCTTGCCCTGAACGGACGTGTCGAACGTGCCAAACGTTCTTCGTATAAATTATGTACCGCGTGAATACGCATAGCGCTTTTACCTAAAACAACAAAACGCCAGCATTTTACTGGCGCTTTTCTTTGTTTCAATCAAAACCGCGTAATTTATGGAGTTCTAAATTACTAGGATTTGTAGATTGGTACTTTCTACATCACTACAGACAACTGAATTGTCTTATTGACTGGTAATGCTGAGTGCTCAATCACTAACTCTTCTCCTTGCTGTTTCCAGCCTTGTACTTTCTTACCGTTAAGCTCAACTGCTTTCACTTTTCCTTGCAGACCCAGCCATTCAATATGAAGCGGACGAGCCTGAGGCGCATTTGCATAGTTCCCTTCAGCAACAATAGTCAGCTTGAATTCAGAACCTTTGTGCTGAGTGTTGAAAGTGGTTTTACGCAACCCACCATTCAAGTACGCATTGGTTGCACCATCATCTTCATACAGGGTGAATTCACCGTCACTACCGAAAATACGAGCGGCTAATGTCAGCGGCACTTCACTGCTTAGAGGCATTGTTTGCTCTGGGTTCATCGGAATGATCGCACCATCACGAGCAAACAGCGGTAGCGTCAGAAGATTCTGATCATAAACAGGCAACTGCTTCAGCCATTCACCTTTACTGTCAACGGCTTTACCTGTGCGGTAGTCATACCATTTACCACGAGGCAGGTAGACATCCACAGCTTGCTGACCCATTTTCGCAATCGCCGCCCCCATCAGATCTTTACCCATCATCTTCTGGCCAGCGAGGTTATGCGCTTTGGCATCATCAGCAAAGTAATAATCCATCGGCGGATATACCGGCTCAGCAGCAATGTTGGCACGATGCGCCAGAGAGTACAGATATGGGATCAACTGGTAACGAAGTTTGATATTAGCTTGGTTGCTTGCCATATCACCGACACGATCCGGCGCTGTTTCCTTACAGTTACACAGATTCTCGGTATGCGGGCGAACCGGCACTTCGAACAAAGAGCTATAAGCAAACCACTGGGTGTAGGTTTCGTTCAGGGCTGCTTCTCGTTTTTCCGGTACAGCGCTTAATGCACTGCGATGGAAACCGCCGATGTCTGAACTGTAGTAATCAATACCCGACAGAACCATGTTTGGCTGCATACTGAACTGGCTCGCCAGACTTTCCAGGTTAGTACCGATATCTGCCGACCACATGGTCGCACCAAAACGCTGGATACCCGGTGCACCGGAGCGCGACATCATGAACGGACGGGTTGCGGTTTCATTACGCTGATAACCGTCGTAGATACTTTCAAGCCATTTATAGTTGAAAATATTATGGACATCATTCTGCGTGCGACCATCGGTATAAACACCTTTCGGGTTATACATTTCCGGCTCACCCAAATCGGTCCAGTGACCAATCACGCCCATATCAATAAGCGGCTTACGTTTCCAGTCATGCCATTCTTTACCGGCATCGGCGCTGGTCCAGTCGATCATGCCGCCTTTACCCCACCAGTAACCATAGTTGTTCTGGTCTGAATCAATCGCTTTGCCGGTTTCAGGGTCTTTCACGAGATACCCGTGTTCTGCCATTTTGCCGAACTCTTCAAGTCCGTCGCTGACATAAGATTCCTCAATAAGCATCATGCCGACGCCCTGCTCTTTCAGCGATTTGATCTTCTGTTCCGGAGCCGGGAAATTCTCACGATCCCAGGTCAGAGTGCCCATCTGACTGTTCGGACTGAAGGCATCAACATTACCAAACCACTGCAAATCCATTACCACGCCATCAAGCGGGAAATGGTTTTTCTTCAAAGTATCCAGCTTGTCATCCAGCTCCTGCCAGTTGTCAAAACCGTACTCTGACAGCCACATACCAAACATCTTACGCGGCGGAACAAGCGGAGTACCGACCATAGACATGTACTTCTGGCGCAATTCAGGAAGATCGTTACCAGCCATAAACAGGAAGCTCGGTGAGCCTTCAAGCTGAGAAATTTTCCATGGAGTGCCTGTGAAATCCCAGGTTGCGGAATATACGGTATCTAAGTAAATCGCATAATTGCGTTGCTGCTGACTCATGGCATACAGAATTGGGAACTGAGTATTACCAGTACCACCACCCTGATAGCCTTCCATCTTATTACCGCCCTGGCGCTTGAAGCCCAACCAGTTGGTATTTAGCTTGCCCGGATCGTGGAATTCCTGCCCCAGACCATTCAACTGATAATCACCCTCAGACTTCACAGTGAAACTGTTCATCTTGTCTGGACAGATTTCACTGAGCTGTCCTTTTGACTCGGAAACCATAGCTACACACAGGTTTTGCGGGTTAACCGTTACTTGCAAGTCTGCTGTTGAAAAGCCATTGTTCTTTCTTTGCAGTGCTGACGGGCCGTTGTACTTGGTGATATCAATAAGCTCAGTTGTAGGTAATGCTTCACCTTTAGGCTGATCTTTAAAAGCCATATGAATGACATCATCAGCTAACACATCAATAGCCAGGCTTCGCTGCGGTTGGACTGCTTTTTCAAGGAATAAATCCTTGTGCTGTGCAACCACGTCCTTGCCCAATTGCTCCTCCAACGAATCAATATATGCCTGCTCACTGTAGTAAGTTTTTTTCAACAGCGGTTTTAGCTGCTTACGCAAATTAACTTCAGGTACGGCTTTGCGCATCCGAAACACCTGAGCAGGCTCAAGGCGATAGCTCGGTTCATTCTGATAACGAAAGTGACCGATATCGGCATAAGCTGAGCAGCTTGCTGCCAATAAGCCAGGCACGGCGATCCCCAACATCAAATGTCGTAGTGGCGTTTTTTCCGTCATGGTTATTCCCTTCAAATGGTACTAGTTGACGTCAGCTGTGAACTGTTCGAAACAACGTACGTAACCCAAAGTAACGTAGTTGAATAACAAGAAGAATGGCTGACAGTACGAACTAGCCTGTCTCGATATAATTAACGGGAATATACGTCGGGGGAAATTAACTTAAAAGCGATTATTATCAATAGTTTGTTTGTATAACACTCGTCACTAAATGTGCAAATAAAAGCAAATCAAAGTCACAGATTGTGACAAGGATTCTGGTTTAGAATGGCTAGAGTTGTTATAGCCTAAATTCACTTCTCTCCTTGCTTTAACACTCAAAGATCAATCGTATGATTTTCATCCGGCCAACCGTTTGATTTGTCAGCAAACAAACTTATTGAGCAAAATATTAACAAAACCAACCTCTATCCTGAAAAACCTTTATTTTCAGTATGCTATAAGCCTTAACAAGTAAACGTTTACGCCAAACGATAAAATCAAATACTTAGTTATCAATAAATATGTTTGCTCATGCATATGTTTCTGGCTATAGTGCGCTCGCCCCGCTATTGCGGGGCATTTATTTATCTACCCCCAGAAAATGATATACAGGTAATTGAATGAACCTTTCAAAGCCTCTCATCGCACTTTCTGTCACAGCCGCACTGGCTGGCTGCGCACAGACTCCTTCACAACCGGAACACGCATTTACTCTGACTGTCGCTCATATTAACGACACGCATTCCAATTTTGATCCGGTTAAATCCAGCTTCAAGGCTAATGACACTCTGGTTTACAACGAGTTTGGCGGCTACCCTCGTCTGAAAACGATGGCCAATGAGTACAAAGAAGCCGCTAAAGAGAAAAATAACAGCTTCCTGTTCCTTCACGGTGGCGACGCTTGGCAAGGCAGTGCCTACTTCAAACTGAATGAAGGTGCTATGAATGCTGACCTGCTGAGTCAGATGGGTCTGGATGCAATGGCTCTGGGTAACCACGAATTCGACCTGAACAATGCTAAACTGAACCAGTTTATGAACGACATCAACTTCCCGATTGTTGCCGCGAACGTTGATACCAGCAAAGACCCGGACCTTAAAGATCAAACCAACCTGAAGCCTTACGTCGTGTTTGCGTTTGACGGTAACCAGAAAACGCCGGTAGCTGATCTGGAAAATCTGCCCAAAGATAAAGATTTGGTAGCCGTATTCGGTATCGCTCTGGATGACATGCCTAACCTGGCACCAAACACAGGTAAGGTTCAATTCCACAATATGGTGGAATCAGCTCAGGCAACCGTTGATATGCTGGAAGCCAAAGGTATTCACAACATCATCGCTCTGACTCACATCGGTAACTCTGTTGATCTGGATATCGCATCAAAAGTTAACGGTATCGACCTGATCGTCGGCGGCCACTCCCACACCCTGCTGGGCGATTTCACCAACCTTGGTCACGCCAATAACGGTATTTACGCACAGATGGTCAATAACCCTGACGGTGAAAGCCAGACCTGTGTTGTTCAGGCCGGCCAATATGCTCAGGCTATCGGCCAGCTGAAAGTCAGCTTTGATGAAAATGGTGACGTAGCAGCCTGTAACGGTTTGAATACTATGCTGAGCAACGATGAGTACTACCACTCACCAATGCGCGAAGCAGGCAGCAAATTCGATAAAGATGAAACAACCAAAGTTGTGAACTTTATTGATGAAGAAGAAAACATCACCATCACTGACGAAGATGTAGCAATGCGCTCTCACATCGACAGCAAATACAAGCCAGCTGTTGATAAAGCATATGGTAGCGTGATTTCCCAAGTCGCTGATGAAATCAACCACGAGCGTCGTCCTGGCGACCGCGGTACAGACAAGCATGGTTCAGACGTTGCACCTCTGGTTGCCGAAGGCCAGTACTACTGGACAAACAGCACAGAAGTACAAAAAGTTACAGGCATGAAAGTGGACTTCGCCCTGATCGGTGCCGGTGGTATCCGTACCAACATGGAAGCAGGCGAATACCGTGAAGGTAACGTATCACTTGAACTGCTGCCTTTCTCAAACTTTATGTCAGTCCTGCCGGTGAAAGGTGCCGACATCAAAGCGCTGATTACAGGGGCAGTAACCGCAACGCTTCCGGAAGGTGCCCACGCAGGTAAATTCCCTTACGGCGGTCACATCCGTTACCAGTACACTGAAACAACCACTCACCAGAAAGGTAAGCTGGATTACGTGGAAGTAATGACGGGTACAAAAGCGGATCCAAGCTGGACACCAATCGTTGACAGCAAGATCTATAACGTTGCTATCAACAACTACAACGCAACCGGTAACGATGGCTGGACACCGCTGTTTAAAGCTCAGCAGAAAGATTCTGGTCGCGTGGACCTTGCTTATGTTGATGGCAAACTAACCGGCTTTAAAGTAAAGAACATTGAAGAAGTGAGCGGAAAATATAAAGTTCACTACGAAGTGAGCGGCCCGAACTGTAAAGCAGCTAACACACGTTGTAATACAGATGCTCAAGCGGTTATCGATTATGTCGCTGACGAACAGCCAGCACTGGCACCGCTTAGCTATGAAGTTGTGACGTTCAACCGCGCGCAATAACACCACTATGCAAAAAACCGCATAACAAGCAAGCTAAGGGCTTTCTGACTCAGAAGGCCCTTTTTTATAACGCTTCTGTATTCGTGTTATTGATAACCATGTTCCCGTTTCCAATCATCACTCATTTTTTCAAGGATACAGGCAGGCAGCGGCCGATGTGCACTTGGCGGCTTAGTTGCAATCATCCGGTAACCGGATGCTTTCAGGCGTAAATCAAATGACCGATCAATCGGCATCCCGGCCCGGCATAAATCCCAGCGAAAGACCCTGAGAGCAAGGTATTCATATTCCTCAATTTCGCCACCCAAAGGAAACTTGAGTACCTTCGCATAGGACTTTTTCGCCAGCTCGAAGTTTACTTGTATCATAAGCACCTCCAAACCCACTGTATATATTAACAGTAGACCTTTATTTGAGTACTTACAATACAAGTGAATAAAAACACCGTATTGATCAAATAAATTCAGTCATTACGACTTGGGAGTTTTAAATACTCGCTGATTTTCTTGCAGGATCGGGGCATAAACACGGGAGATATCATCATCAACCACTGTTATCTGTTGTTTCAGACGAGACAGCCTTCCGTCAACATATGCACTAATGACAACTTCACCATTATTTTGTTTGGTGGTCAGAAAGAAGTTTGAGTACTCATATTCAGAAAACAGGTTCTCACCATCCAGTTCATAACCCAGTCCCTTACAACTGATTTGAATTGTCTGGGTTGTCGTTAGCAATACATTTCGAACTGAGCAGTGATTATCCATCAAAGATGAATCAACAATATCTCGACCCAACACATAGAAATTAGCTTGATCTCTGGAACCATGAATTTGCTTGATATGGCGTAACTTAGTCAGAGTTCTATTTACTTCATCTATTTGCTTATCTGATAAGAAAGCCAGCTTATTGCTTTTAATTGCCTGGAGACGACCTTCAAAAGATAAAACCTGATCAAGCTGATCACAAAATGACTCGCCAATACTTTCATAGTCATACATTTTACCGACTAAAGGATTTGCACTGACAAATGGCGCAGTTATTAAAGAAAACAAGATGATAAACAATACAGTAGATTTTCTGTTAATCATCTGAATAAGCCTTTCCATGCCTTTCATCCCCATCATCTGAAGTATCCCTAAAGCAGAAACACTTAAGCAATTCCATCTGTTATAGGTATCGACCATATATGCAACAACTTTAATACACCTTAATTCCGCATAGTCTGATCTGAATAGAAAAAAGGCTGCCAGTTGGCAGCCAAAACGTTGGAAATTACGAGAATATAATCACTAACTTGCTTTAAGGTTGGGATAGACTGAATCACCCCACCCTAAATCTTTACCATCCATCATCAAATCAATAATCAACGGCACCAAGTCCGCCAACATGCGGGTACAATCCCGAACCTGCTCACGGTTGATATCGCTTTGCCACATTGCGCCACCATGGACTAATTGGTTTCGAAGGGTATAACAACGACAGAGGATTATTGAAAGGAGGGATACGGTGTCTTTATTGGCGAGAGCCCAGTTTGCCTTATCACTTACTTTATTTTGTTTCTCCTGCCAGGCGCGTTTAGTAATGTTGCCCCGCTGATAGTCCCAGAACGGTTCAAAGATGTAAGGGTTATCAAGCAGTACCCGAATCGTATTCGAGTATGACTGCCAAACCAAATTATAGAGCCTGCTTTTAGTATCTATCTTTTCCAGACGAGCTAGAAAATGCCGGAACAATTCCCGCTCACTCGGACGGTTAACAAGATCAAGATCGTTTGCATAAGCAGCATTAAATGCTATCCACAAAAAAATGTACTGGGAATCCAAGTCTTCGCACAACTCAGATTTCTCAAGCCAACTCAAAGCTCGATGTACCCGCATTGATAATGATTTGGGGTAGCCTGAACGCTCTTTGCGGTGACGAGTTTTCAAGCCGGCATGTTTAAGGGACATAGGCATACTCTCACAAACATTAAGCAACAAGTTTACTATCTGGTAAGAGCAGTGAGTTGTACCTGTGTCACATAAATTTTAAATGATTAATGATTAATGATTAAAGCAAATTGTCAATCATTTCAGTGATGGCGTCATCCGTCGGCAAAGTACTACTCGCAAACACACTTACTACTTCACCGTCTCTATCGACTAAGTACTTATAAAAATTCCACTTCGGCGTAATACCACTCTTTTCTGCCAATACTTTAAACACTGGATTAGCACTCACCCCTCGAATCTGAGTACGCTCCATCATAGGAAATGTGACACCGTAGTCTAAATAACAAACCTTCGCAGTGTCGGCTTCACTTCCTCTGTCTTGCCGAAAGTCATTTGACGGAAATCCAATGACAGTAAATCCACGACCTTTGTATTGTTGATAAATATTCTCAAGTTGCTCAAACTGAGAAGTAAACCCACATTGACTGGCTGTATTAACAATCAATAACACCTTCCCATTGAACTGCTGGCACATCGACAGTGCTTCCGACGAATTTAACTTGTTGAAAGTATGATTCAAAACATCAGCACACTCAGCTGGTGGTTCATCATTAGCATGAACAACCATTGAAGCTGACATCATCAGTATGGCAATGGCGAATGTTTTCCCGATCATTTTCTTCTCCGTGGATATGTTGCGCTACCTTCTCTTTTCTCATTTAAATCATAATGAGGCAGATAAGTTCAGTTTGCGAATCACTTTAATTCGATACGCCATACACTCTTAAAATGATCACTTTTCATCCAGGTAAAGAAATCCCCTCGATAAACCCTTTCATCATGATTCACGCTATTTTACTATTCACGCTTAACCCGAACCTAAGGACTCTGTGTTAATGCAACAAGTGAACATCATTGCCAACCCGCATCTTGCAACTATTTTCAAAAGCTGGGCTGCTGACTGGGAAAAAGAAAGTCAATCTGGTCAGAAAGACATGGCCAACAAGTTCCACACTGTATATACCATTGCCTCAAAGCTGTTCATCGAAGGTGGAGAAGTTGAGCTGCAGTTTCTGAATGCGCTGCTTGCTGATTGTAAGCAGAAATGTGAAATGGCTATCGCAATGAACGAAAAAGTAACAGCCAGCCTGAATGCTGATGATGCGCGTGCCAAAGCAATTATCGAAAAGATCAACACAACGGCTCAGGATGCAGCTTTCGTGGTTCGATATCTGGAAGAAATGCTGAAGCCAGCTAAATAACCTGCTTCACTCTCCCCGTGGCGTCTGTGAGACCTATTCCCAAGGAGCACTTGTCCAAACAACTCCGGTCAGACGCCATTGGCATCAACTCTTGCTATTCTCTCCAAATATCAACTGATTGCCCTCTAATTTATAACAAGCAGCAAAATAACATACAGAACACTTTAGCCTGTTATTCACCACTTAAAGAGCATACTTCATGATCGGCCACTGGCCGCGTACTAACAATTTTTCAGCCGGTAGTTCTCTTACCCATTTTCTTATAGCCGTATCAGACAGCGCGTATCCCCAATTAATTAAACGTCCCTGCTCTTCAGCACTAAAAGCATTAAGTCGAGTCCGGAAATTTTTCAGATTTGCAGTTAAATCTGAATCTGTTGTCATTGAATCAGTAAAATCATAGTTATTAATCTTAGTGCTAATACCAAAATAAGTCCCACCATATACTTGATGCTGTCCCTGACCATCCAATTTTTTGTAATCACTTATTAGCTTGCGCTTTCTGAGAGCTCGCTGTTGATCTGTCATCAAATCCGTCATTCGTAATAATTGACTTACATGATTAGTTTTTATGTTCGTCTGCACTTTAAACGGTGCACCCGCATCACAGGCAATCACATGAGTAAAATCGCCGTTACCTTTAGTGAGAGCTTCCAGTCCAAGATTGTCATAAAGACCACCATCAGTAAGTTGCAACTTCGTTCTTAATGATGGATTTTCGAAGTAATCTGCATATTGCGTCTTCTCCCATAAATTGGGATTCGTTTTAAGTGTAACTGGCGATAGAACTGGTGGAAAGGCACTGGATATTCCCACAACTTTGGCTATAGGCAAATCAGGAACTGGATATTTTCCTATCTTGTAATCTGTAATCCCTGATTTTTGTATACGAATACTTGAACCAGTTTGGTAATTAGTCCCATAAAAAATAAACTCCGGAGCATGATTCGGGATGTCCTGAATATTTGCTTCCTTAAAAAGATGCTTATCATAAGCCTTAGCAACTTTATCACCAACGGTATCTTTAAGAGAGAATAGACCAGATAATACGGATTCAACATCAATTGTTCGAGAGCAAAATCGCTGAATAGGTAAAGCTACAACTTCATCAAAGTTAGTTGCCACATCATCACTATTAAAATGCAATTGGTCCCATTTTATCGCTAGATAGGCAGTCGTAATACTTCCTCCCGATACACTTGTGACTGTTTTCAATTTAGGTAGGAGCCCAAACTGATTTAAACGCCAAATAGCCCCTAATGAGTAAAGTGTTGCTCTATACCCACCTCCAGACACTGCAAGGCCGATCTTGTTCTCCATAATATTCATCCTTAAAATCTATTTCATAAACTCAACGAACGTTGCCAACCTAAATTAGTTTCAGATCAACAACCTTTACCATTACCCTAGTACAACTTTAGTTAGGCAATAGATAATAAACTTAGATGTCCATCTCATTATCACCTCGACAAATACTGACCAAATTGAAGCTAATATTAGAAGCTTGTATGTCTAGTCCTAAAATAGGTTGACGCTTTTTTTATGAAGCCAGTAGGAAATCCCAGCTGGCTTTTTCATGCACTTCA
>NZ_AMZO01000037.1 GCF_000331515.1 Photobacterium marinum | reverse complement strand
GAAAGTCGCGCCCGTTCTTTTTCTATATCCCCAAAATACATCAATCCGGCATATGATGCGGCGGAACATAAAACTGCATTGGCCTAAATCCTTTCATCACCACATGCCCCTGATAAGAGTCATGACCATCAGCGGAAAACTCAAACAGGTACACAGTGTGCCACTGCCATCGACCTTCACGGTCTTTGAGCTTGTGTTCGCCTCTGGCAATCGCCAGTAATTGCAGGTTCAGGGTGTCACAGCGTTGTTCTATGAACTTCTGGGCAAACTCAGTTTGACGGCGTTGTTGCCAGAACAAGTAGCCCAGTAACGCAAGGGCTAGAATGCCCAGTAAGTTATCCATCTCTTACCTCTTTTCAGCAGGAGTTAAGCCTGCCCACGGGCGTGTTGCTGCAGTTTGGCAATGGCGGTAACCAGTGCTGGATTGGCTTCACTGTGCAGGATTTGCAGCATGATGCCACGCAGAACTGGTAGCATCACCAGGTCGGCAAACAGTTGATTGAACAGGCTCTGATCTTCTGTTTCTGCCAGGCGTAGCAGGAATAGGCTGGCGTTCTCAATGTCGGTCAGGCCATTCCAGCAGCGCCCGGCGATCGCAACCAGAATTTCAGGGTGGCACAGTGCCGGTTCTGACAGCAGTTTTTTCAGTTGTCGGTTCAGTAGCTGATTGTCGCTGCCTGAAAGGGCACGGATCAGTGCGGAAATCAAAAACAGATCCGGTTCTGCTTTTTGGCATTCTTGCTCAAGGATTTCGGCGATGCGTTCACCAAGCGTTTCAGGCAGTTCACAATGTTCCAGGCAGCCCAGCAGGGCGTAGAGCGGAGTCATCGGCAGATTGCTCAACGACTTACGCAGCAGGGTTGTGTTATTTTCCTGCTTCATTCGGGCACAAACATCAGCCAGGCCTTGCAGGCCAATGCTTTGCCATTTGTCCCAGCCGAGAGCACCGGTCAGGTAATGCTGTGCATGTTCATAGTATTGGCTGGCAGGGAGGGATAATTGCTGGCGAAGCTGGGCGTGGAAAATCGCCATTTTGTCGTCGTTTGGCTTGAAGGTATAAGGGTTAGCGGCAAGCTTCTCCTGCTCTTCTTCGGTCGGGGCACTATTGAGGGTGGCACCCATCGCTTCTATGACATACTTGATAAAGTCACCGACAGCGGCCTGTTTCAGCAGCCCCCGCTCGTCCAGTGGTAAGCGCAGGAACCAGATCCATGGTGCATTACCTTGTTGCCAGAAGGAAATCGACAAGTGGGCGTGCTGCTGTAGCGGCCATGGATAGGGTTGACGGTTATCTTCAACCGCTTTGAATTGGTTGATGTCGATTTCGCACACGCGGCGGCCAAGATCAAAAATTTTATACTGGCAACCAGCGTTATCCAGCAGTTCGGTCAGGGTATGAAATTTATCCATGGACATGATGCTTACTCTTAAATGATTCCCCTGATTATATGGACTCCGTGCTTAAGATGGTATCCTTGCGCGCTTTATTGCTGGTATTGATAAACCTTGTAGGGAGAAAAACGATGGACAAATACCATCAGACCCAACAACTGCTGGAGCAGCTAGAAGCAACCATGCGTGAAGCCGGTTTGTGGGAAAACACCTCTCCGGAGCCAGCTGCGTTGGCCAGTACCGAGCCGTTTGCGGTCGATACCCTGACGTGTGCCCAGTGGTTGCAGTGGATCTTTATCCCACGTATGACTCAGTTGGTGCTGATGCAGGCTCCGCTACCAGTGCAGTTTGCGATTTCTCCTTATGTTGAAGAAGCGATGAAAGAGCTACCGGGCAGGGCGTCAGTGCTGGCCGTTACCCTTAAGTTAGATGATCTGTTTAGAGCCGAATAAGCCATGGAATTAGAAATCCTTTATCAAGACCAGTACCTGGTTGCTGTTAATAAGCCGGCGGGTATGTTGGTGCACCGTTCATGGCTGGATCGCCACGAAACTCAGTTTGTAATGCAGACGCTGCGTGATCAGATCGGCCAGCATGTTTTTCCGCTTCACCGTCTGGATCGCCCGACATCCGGTGTTTTGCTGTTTGCGCTGTCGAGCGAAGTGGCTTCACAAATGATGCCGAAATTTGCCGGTCGTGACGTGAAGAAAACCTACCACGCCGTGGTACGTGGCTGGATTAAAGAAGCTGCAGTGCTTGATTATCCGCTGAAAGAAGAGCTGGATAAGATCGCAGATAAACATGCCGATCAGGATAAAGAAGCCCAGCCGGCAGTGACGGCGTATGCACCTTTGGCGAAAGTAGAGACTGATATTGCCGTTGGCCGCTACGCAACCAGCCGTTACACCCTGGTGGAAATGAAGCCGGAAACGGGTCGCAAGCACCAGTTGCGTCGTCATATGCACCATCTCAGCCACCATATTATCGGTGACGTGAACCATGGCGACGGTCGTCATAACCGCAGCTTCAGGGATAATTATGATTGTCGCCGTCTGATGTTGCATGCTTCCCGCTTAGAGCTGGAGCATCCTATCACTGGTGAACAGCTGGATATCCGGGCTGGTACGGATGAGGCATGGAATCGGGTTATGACTGCTTTTGATTGGCCTCTGTCTATGATGGCTCCGCAAGACTAGTTCTGTTCGTCGGTCTGGTTCTTCCTATGGCTACAGCATAATAGCGATCTCGCTAGGCGTTTGTTTTATTTGCATCTTGCCAGGTATGCGACCACAGTAAGAAGAAACGGTTATCAGTAATTGCGAGGCAGGAAGCTATGGCAGCAGGGAAAAAGATAGGTGTTTTTGTCGGTACTGTGTACGGCGGCGCAGAGGAAGTGGCTGAAGCCGCAGTAGAGAAGTTGGTGGCGAGCGGGCATGATGCCCAACTTTACCCTGAACCGCAGTTTGATGATTTTATCCGGTATTGGGAAGATGTGGTGCTGGTGGTGACATCAACCACCGGAGAAGGGGAGATCCCGGATAATCTTATGCCGCTTTATCTGGCCCTGAATGAGCAGTTTCCTCTGATGCCCGAACTCAATTATGGTGTGATTGCATTGGGCGATTTGAGTTACGGCGAAGAACGCTTTTGCGGTGGGGGGCGTCAGGTCGATGAACTGTTGCAACAGCTTCAGGCCAAGCCATTGATTCCTATTTTGCGGGTTGATGCCTGTGTGAATTTTGATGCGCTGGAAGTCGCTATGCCTTGGCTGGACGAATTTGTCAGCCGACTGGGATAACTTGCTTGCTCCCTCGACTATCTCGCACTCCTGGTCCACTGTGGTGGTTTTCAGGAGTGCGATTTATATTTAGTAACGTCAGTTCTCTGTCAGTTGTTTTCTTCTAACACCCGCTATTTCAGTTTTTCCAAATCAGCTTCGATTTCGGCAATCTTATGGGTGACGACCTGTTCCAGATGGCGCAGATCATTGAGGATTTTTTTCTTCACATCGACTTCGGTGTGTTTTCTTTGAGTTAACTGATCAAGTTCGTCGATGATAAAGGTAAGGTTGCGGTTGATCTCTGTGATCTCTTTGTATTCCCGGTTGCCGCTGTTAACAACCACGGATTTGTGGTGGCGAGGGAATTTGAATTTGACGCTTTTGGCAAAGAGTTCGCCTTTCTGGCGGGCAAAGTAGATCTTGAGGATGTCATTAGCTGCTTCTTGACGCAGGCTGTAACGATCAATGGTTTCCGGGTGTTCGATACCGATACCGGTGAGGTGTGGGTACATAGGGACCTCATTATGCTGGCTGCTTTTGCTATTAATGTAGCAACTCAAAATGGTAACGTCCCTCTGTGGCACTTGAATTGTGGGCAAGATCGAGCTTCTCCCCCGAGCTGTTTTTATTGCTTAGGGAGAGAAGTTTCACCTTCTATCTAGGCTGATTATCTGGCCGCATCCAGTCGTTCTATTAAGGCAGTTTTAAGTTGTTGTTGCTGCTCATCGGTCAGCTGGCTGCCTTCTTCGTTAACCAGGATGAAGAAGTCTTCAGCCCGCTCGCCAATAGTGGTAATTTTGGCCGCTTGCAAGCTGATGTTCTGGCGGGCAAAGACCGAGCCGACTCTCGCCAGCAGTCCCGGCATATCTAGTGCAACCAGTTCCATCATGGTTTTCTTGCCAGTTTTGGTCGGTAGGAAATCAACCCGGGTTTTGACATTGAAATGCAGCAGTTTGCGCGGTGGCCGCTTTTTCTTACGCTCAGACTTCATTTGGGTCAGGGCTTTAATTAGTGCGCGGCGGACACTGTTATGTCGGCCTTCGTTCAGGGCTTTGCCGCTAGGGTCGAGCACCATGAAGGTATCCAGCGCATAGCCGTCTTTACTGGTCATGATTTGGGCATCATGGACACTGAGGTTTTTCTTGTCGAGCTCGGATACCACAATCGCAAACAGTTTGGTTTTATCCTGGCAGTAGACGAAGACTTCGGTACCACCGCGGGTTGGCTTTTTGCTCAGGAGGATCAGCGGCATTTCCGGATCGTCATTAGTCAGGATCGCTTCGGCATGCCAGGCGATTTGTTTGTGGGTATGACGCAGAAAGTAGTCGGCCTTGAAGCGCTGCCACAGTACATCAATTTCCCGTTGGGTAAAATTGTGACTGCGAAGGATCGCCGAGGCCATTTGCTGATTGTGGCGGATCCGCTCGCGAACATCAGGCGGATTTTCCAGGCCGCGGCGCAGGGCTTTTTGAGTCGAGTAGTATAGTTCGGCTAGCAGGGTTCGCTTCCAGCTGTTCCAAAGCTCCTGGTTGGTGGCGCAGATATCAGCCACGGTCAGGCAAATCAGGTGATCCAGTCGCTCTTCATCTCTTACTTCTTTGGCAAATTCAGCTACGACTTCAGGATCATAAATATCCCGGCGCTGCGCTGTTACCGACATCAGCAGGTGCTGGTTGACCAGCCATTTAACTAGATTGGCTTCAGGGCGGGATAGTCCGTGCTGAATGCAGAAATCGTAAGCCTCGGTAGCACCGAGTTCGGAATGGTCGCCGCCGCGGCCCTTGGCAATGTCATGGAAAATAGCAGCCAGGATCAACAGTTCTTTTTTTGCGAGCCGTGGATAGATCTCGCAGCAAATCGGATGGCGCTGGCGGTTTTCGGGATCACTGAATTTCTTGAGGTTTTTCAACAGACGAATGCTGTGCTCATCCACGGTATAGACGTGGAACAGGTCAAACTGCATCTGGCCGACAATTTGACTCCATTGCGGCAGATAGGCCGAGAGGACGCCGTGGCGATGCATCAGGCGGAAGGCTTTGCTCAGTACATTAGGTTCGCGAACCAGTTCCATGAACTTCTCGCGGGCAGCAGGAATATCGACCAGAAAGCGGTTCAGGCGGCGTCGGGCCGTGCGCAATTGGCGCAGGGTCGGTGCGGCAATACCCTCGATTTCCGCATTGCGCGCTACATGCAAGAACATATCAAGGATGGTTTCCGGCCGGGCCTGAAATAGCGCAGGCTTGGTGGCTTCGATCAGATGACCGCGGATCTGGAAGTCATCGTCAAGCGGTGTGGCTTCTGTTTCCAGTCCGTTGTTAAGAATGGCCTGGTCGAACAGTTGCAGCAGCATTTTGTTGAGCTCTGAAACCCGGCGCAGGGTGCGGTAGAACTCTTTCATCATCATTTCTACCGGGCGGTTACCTTCACCAGTGTAGCCAAGCTGATGGGCTACCGATGCCTGATGTTCGAAAGTGAGGCGATTGTCGTAGCGGCGTAGTTCGCTGTGCAGAGCAAAACGGATCCGCCACAGCGAGTCCTGGCATTCGGCCAGCTCTCGGTATTCGGCATCGGTTAGGAAGCCAAATCGGCTCATTTCGAGCAGGTTGGTGGCGCCGAAATGGCGACGGGCCACCCAGCTCAGGGTATGGATATCACGCAGGCCGCCGGGGCTGGATTTAATGTCTGGCTCAAGGTTATAGGTTGTATCGTGGTAGCGGGCATGGCGGGCTCGCTGCTCTTCAACTTTGGCACGATAGAATTGCTCGCTGGGCCAGAACTTACCGGAATTAACCGTTTCATCAAGGTGCTGATAAGTCTCGCTGCTGCCGCAAAGCAAGCGGGATTCTTGCAGGTTGGTAGCAACAGTCAGATCTTCCAATCCAATCTTAATACAGTCCTCAAGTGTGCGGACGCTATGGCCGACTTCGAGCTTCAGATCCCACAGCAGGGTCAGGAATTCGCTGACTGTTTTGCCGGTAGCATCATCCAGTTCATTCTGGCTGAGTAAAAGGATATCGACATCAGATAGCGGATGAAGCTCGCCTCGTCCGTAGCCGCCGACAGCAATCAGTGACAGTTCGCTGACTTTATTCAGCCCGAATTGCAGCCATAGCCGTTGCAACAGCTCATCAATAAAGGCTGAGCGGGCCTGCACCAGTTCAGTTACCGGAATGTGGGCGCTGAACTGCTTTTTTTGTAATTCGGCAAACTGGTTGAGCTCAGTGCGTAGTTGCTCTTGAACGATAGATGATGGTTGTGCTGAAGATGCGGGAGAGGTGTCTGTCATCGCAGTCCGTGCCATGTTGAGTCGGTGATTAGTTACTACTATAACCGTAATGCGATGAAATTAGGAAGGTTCAAAAAAGCCGGCACTAGGCCGGCTCAGGGATTATGCGTTATGCATCAGGCGTGGAATGCTTTCTTCCTTACGCAGGGTCAGCACTTCACAACCAGTGTCGGTTACCAGCAAAGTATGCTCCCACTGGGCTGATTTCTTGCCGTCAACAGTGTAAACCGTCCAGCCATCATCGTCGTCAACATCACAACCGAACTTACCGGCATTGATCATTGGCTCGATAGTGAAGCACATACCTGCTTTTAGTACGGTGCGGTCGTTGTTTTTGTAGTGAACAACCTGAGGCTCTTCGTGGAACTCATTGCCGATACCGTGGCCACAGAAATCTTTAACGATAGAGAAACGGCTGTTACCGTTTTTGATGAATTTCTGGATAGCAGTACCGATTTCGCCCAGTTTGGCACCTGGCTTCACTTTTTTCATGGCCAGGTATAGGCTTTCCTGAGCCACGCGGCACAGGCGTTTGTCTTCCAGTGAAACTTCACCGATCTCGAACATCTTCGAGGTATCGCCGTGGTAGCCATCTTTGATTACAGTAACGTCGATATTGATGATGTCACCGTCTTTCAGTACCGCAGGTTTGTTGTATTTGCCATTTACCGGCTCATCAAGCTCTGCCGGGATACCGTGACAAACAACGTGGTTAATCGAAGTACAGATTGATTTCGGGAAACCATGGTAGTTAAGCGGAGCCGGAACGGCACCTTGCTCTTTGGTGATGTATTCATGGCAGATGCGATCCAACTCTTCGGTGGTTACACCGGCTTTTACGTGTGGTTCGATCATTTCCAGCACATCTGCGGCCAGTTGGCCGGCAACGCGCATTTTTTCAATTTCATCAGCCGTTTTGATCTTGATGCTCATTCAATCTTCTCTGCATTGACTGTTTCTATTGCATACATGGTAACAGTGAGGGCGTCGGATGGAAACCGGGTTTAGGGCGCTCAACTATAATTAGGCTGGATTTTGCTTGCCAAAATATGGTATAAAGCGCGCCGTAATTTGCTTACTTGTGTTTCGACCAAATAAGTAAGATTACACTTACTATTTTTTATCACTCACACATATCGACACATTCTCCGGGGTGCTCGTC
Organism: Photobacterium marinum; assembly: GCF_000331515.1. Lineage (GTDB taxonomy): Bacteria > Pseudomonadota > Gammaproteobacteria > Enterobacterales > Vibrionaceae > Photobacterium > Photobacterium marinum. The sequence continues at coordinate 39,124 of NZ_AMZO01000037.1, read as the reverse complement.
AGCCTTACGCGAGGCTGTTAATTTGCTTTATGGCAGGTTATACGGGTCGGTTGAATGGGATATGTGGACGCCTAACCCCAAGAGGAATATTCAATGGCAACTGTATCAATGCGCGACATGCTTAAGGCTGGTGTTCACTTCGGTCACCAAACTCGTTACTGGAACCCTAAGATGAAGCCATTCATCTTCGGTGCTCGTAACAAGGTGCACATCATCAACCTTGAGAAGACTGTACCAATGTTCAACGACGCTCTGGCTGAAATCAACAAGATTGCAGCTCGCAAGGGTAAAGTACTTTTCGTTGGTACTAAGCGTGCAGCCAGCGAATCAATCAAAGAATCTGCAGTTAACTGTGACCAGTACTACGTAAACAACCGTTGGTTGGGTGGTATGCTGACTAACTGGAAAACTGTTCGTCAGTCAATCAAGCGTCTAAAAGATCTTGAAACTCAGTCTACAGACGGTACTTTCGACAAGCTAACCAAGAAAGAAGCTCTAATGCTGACTCGTGAAATGGAGAAGCTTGAGAAGTCTCTAGGCGGTATCAAGAACATGGGCGGCCTACCAGACGCTCTGTTCGTAATCGATGCTGATCACGAGCACATTGCAATCAAAGAAGCTAACAACCTGGGTATCCCAGTATTTGCAGTAGTAGATACTAACTCTAACCCAGACGGCGTTGACTTCGTTATCCCAGGTAACGATGACGCAATCCGTTCTATCCAGCTTTACACTAACGCTGTAGCAGCAACTGTAACTGAAGGTCGTAACCAAGACATCGTTGCACAAGCTGAGCAAGACGGTTTCGTAGAAGCTGAGTAATAGCCGGCTCTTTGAGCATCTTAAGTTACCTTGTGTAAACTAAGAATGGTTACCAGGGGCCGAATTGGCCCCTGATTTTTATACCAAGAATTCAAACTGAGGATATAACAATGGCAACAGTTACAGCTGCCCTAGTTAAAGAACTGCGCGAACGTACTGGCGCAGGTATGATGGAATGTAAAAAAGCGCTAGTAGAAGCTAACGCTGACATCGAGCTGGCAATTGAAAACATGCGTAAGAGCGGTGCTGCTAAAGCTGCTAAGAAAGCAGGCAACGTAGCTGCTGAAGGCGCAATCATCATCAAAGAAGGTGAAGGTGTAGCTGCACTTCTAGAAGTGAACTGCCAGACTGACTTCGTTGCTAAAGACGGCAACTTCCTAGCTTTCGCTAACGAAGTAGCAGAAACTGCTGCAGCTAGCAAAGCTGACATCGCTGAACTACAGGCTCAGTTCGAAGAGAAGCGTGTAGCTCTTGTTGCTAAGATCGGTGAGAACGTTTCTATCCGTCGCGTATCTTACATCGAAGGTGAGCAAGTAGCTCAGTACCGTCACGGCGACCGTATCGGTGTTGTTGTTGCAGGTAACGGCGATGCAGAAACTCTGAAGCACGTAGCAATGCACGTTGCTGCTTCTCGCCCAGAGTACGTGAACCCAGAAGACGTACCAGCTGACGTAGTTGAAAAAGAGCGTCAGGTTCAGGTTGAAATCGCGATGAACGAAGGCAAGCCAGCTGAAATCGCAGAGAAGATGGTTACTGGCCGTATGAAGAAATTCACAGGCGAAATCTCTCTGACAGGTCAGGCATTCATCATGGAACCTAAGAAATCTGTTGGTGACCACCTGAAAGAAACTGGCGCAACAGTTTCTAACTTCGTACGTCTAGAAGTAGGTGAAGGCATCGAGAAAGCAGAAGGCCTGAGCTTCGCAGAAGAAGTTGCACTGGCGCAGAAAGGTTAATCCTTAGCGAATTGCACTCTGAAGACCGTGGCCTAGGCTGCGGTCTTTTCACAACTCCATATCTCTATTTGTAAGCCTGGAAGGTAAAAATGACCACAAATCCTAAACCGACTTATCAACGAATCTTGCTGAAACTTAGCGGTGAAGCTCTGCAGGGCGACGAAGGTTTTGGTATCGACGCGCAAGTTCTTGACCGTATGGCTCAGGAAATCAAAGAACTTATTGAACTGGGCGTGCAAGTCGGCCTTGTAATTGGTGGTGGTAACCTGTTCCGTGGTGCAGGCCTTGCTGAGGCTGGTATGAACCGAGTTGTGGGCGATCACATGGGTATGCTAGCAACTGTTATGAACGGTCTGGCGATGCGTGATGCGTTGCACCGTGCCTATGTGAACGCTCGAGTTATGTCTGCAATTCCGCTAAACGGTGTGTGTGACAGCTATAACTGGGCTGATGCGATCAGCCAGCTGCGTCAGGGCCGCGTGGTAATTTTCTCTGCCGGTACTGGTAACCCGTTCTTCACTACAGATTCTGCGGCATGCCTGCGTGGTATTGAAATTGAAGCTGATGTGGTACTGAAAGCAACAAAAGTTGACGGTGTATTCACAGATGATCCAGTTAAAAACCCAGAGGCTGTTCTTTGTGATAAGCTAAGCTACAATGATGTTCTTGAAAAAGAACTGAAAGTGATGGACTTAGCTGCATTTACTCTGGCTCGCGACCACGGTATGCCAATTCGTGTTTTCAACATGAATAAGCCAGGTGCACTACGCCGCGTAGTGATGGGTGAGCAAGAAGGCACCCTGATCTCTAACGACTAAGTTTGACCAACTCATTCTGAACGGGAGCATGAATATTGCTTCCGTTGTTACCGAATCAAAAGGGTATAAATAGTGATTGAAGAAATTAAACAAGATGCGCAGGAGCGCATGGGCAAAAGCGTAGAAGCGCTGAAAAACCAGCTGGCTAAGGTTCGTACCGGCCGTGCACACCCAAGCCTGCTAGACACTATCTATGTTGAATACTACGGTGCAAACACGCCACTTAAGCAGCTTGCTAACGTAGTAGCTGAAGATGCTCGTACTCTGGCGATTACTGTTTTTGACAAAGAGCTGGCACCTAAAGTTGAAAAAGCGATTATGATGTCAGATCTGGGTCTGAACCCAATGTCTGCGGGTACTGTAATTCGTGTTCCACTACCACCGCTGACGGAAGAGCGTCGTCGTGATCTGGTTAAGATCGTACGTGCTGAAGCAGAGCAGGGTCGTGTTGCTGTTCGTAACATCCGTCGTGACGCTAATGCAGATGTTAAAGCTCTTCTGAAAGAGAAAGAAATTTCTGAAGATGATGATCGTCGCGCTCAGGACGACATCCAGAAGCTTACAGACGCAGCAGTTAAAGAAATTGATGTGATTCTGGAAGCGAAAGAAAAAGAGCTGATGGAAGTTTAATCTTTCCATTTTGCTTTATGAGGTTTAAGGCGCTGTGCGTGCAGCACGGCGCTTTTTATTTTGAGGGAGATGTATGGCAGAGCATACAATCGATACTGCTCTTTGTGCTGAGAGTCTGCCGAAGCATGTTGCGATCATCATGGATGGCAATGGCCGATGGGCAAAGGCACAGGGTAAGCCTCGAGTGTTTGGCCACAAGGCCGGAGTAGAAGCCGTACGTAAAACAGTCTCGACTGCAAATCGCCTCGGTATCCAGGTGGTGACACTCTTCGCTTTCAGCAGCGAAAACTGGCGTCGTCCGGAAGATGAGGTGTCACTGTTGATGGAACTCTTCATGACGGTATTGGGTCGTGAAGTAAAACGTCTGCACAAAAATAATATTCAGTTACGGATCATTGGCGATACTTCACGCTTTAGCCAACGATTGCAGAAGAAAATCGCTGACGCTGAAGCTCTGACTGCCGATAATACAGGTATGGTGCTGAATGTAGCAGCCAACTATGGTGGGCAGTGGGATATTTTGCAGGCAACCAGGCGCCTGGCACTACAAGTGCTGGAGCAGGGATTGACCGCAGATGAAATCACAGAAGAGATGATGACAGCAGGTCTGACAACGTTTGGTTTGCCTGATGTCGATTTGCTAATCCGTACCAGCGGCGAGTGCCGAATCAGTAATTTCATGTTATGGCAGGCTGCTTATGCTGAGCTGTATTTTACTGAACAACACTGGCCAGATTTTGATGAGAAAAGTCTGGTAGATGCCGTGGCATGGTATGTAAGCCGGGAGCGTCGCTTTGGCTGTACCGGTGAACAGATACAGGCTTTAATGCAAAAGTTACAATGAATTAAATGGCTTATCGCGGTTTTGCGGTAACAGTGATTAGGCATCCTGGATTCATCAAGATGCCTTTTTATTGTTAAGTCAGGATAAAAACGGCCAGAAAGCATGACAGAAATGCCGGGCTGTTACTACAATAAATCGAAAAACGAGAGGACGCAGCTTGCTTAAGCAACGTATTATTACCGCACTTATCCTCGCTCCTTTAGTAATTGCAGGGATTTTCTTTTTACCTTTTCCTGCTTTTGTTTACGCTTTGGCGGCAGTAACCCTGGCTGGTTTCTGGGAGTGGACCCAATTTGTTGATGCCAAATCGCGTTTGGGCGCGATGTTAGTACCCGCTATTGTACTGGGTGCTTCAATTGCAATCATGCCAACAGATGCATCAACACTTGCTGAGATGGCTCCGTCTCATCTGTTTATGTTGTTAATTGGTGGGGCATGGTGGCTGATTGCTTCTGCATTAGCGGTCACTTATCCTTCCAGTACAACGCCGTGGTCAAAGTCAGTACTTTTAAAATACCTTTTCGGCTTGTTGACCCTGCTTCCTTTCTTCTGGAGTGTTTTGATGCTCCGCGCTGTCAACTATGCAGAATCTCCATATCATGGTGCCCAGCTGGTGCTGTTAGTTTGTTTCCTTGTCTGGTCGGCAGACACTGGCGCATACTTTTCAGGTAAGCAATTTGGTAAACATAAAATGGCACCTGCAGTTAGCCCGAAAAAAACCGTTGAAGGCTTAATTGGCGGTGCGGCCCTAGCTGTTTTGGTTACCTGGGGTGGTGCTGCGATGATGGATATTCCTTTTGCCGGTACAGGGAGCTTGCTGGTGATTGCTGTGTTGTCGGTTATTGCTTCTGTATTTGGTGATCTGGTTGAAAGTATGTTTAAACGTGTGGCTGGCATCAAAGATAGCGGTAACATCCTGCCTGGTCATGGTGGTATTCTTGACCGTATTGATAGCCTAACGGCTGCCTTCCCTGTTTTTGCTTTACTCTACCTTTGGCTAGTATGATGTAGTCAATTTTGCTGTATGGGAGCCGTCTTTTCTTCACTCGCATCAGACTGCATGTTGTTTTTTGTGATTGCTCCCGTCACTCTTTGTCAGCAGGCAAAGAAACTTAGCAATTAGTTGTTTGATTGAGCAGCCGTTATTGGCTGCTTTTCATAGCTGAATAAAAGTGATTTTATGCGTAAGTTAACGATTCTTGGTGCTACGGGCTCTATCGGTAGTAGTACGCTCGCTGTCGCGGCACAAAACCCGCATCTGTTTGAAGTTGTTGCGCTGGCTGCCGGGTCTAATTGCCAGAAGATGTTTGAGCTATGCCAGCAGTGGCAACCGAAGTTTGCTGCAATGGCCTCGGAATCTGCGGCTTCTGAGCTGGTCGTATTACTGAAACAGCATAATATCCCGACTCAAGTTCTGGCCGGTGATGCAGGCCTGTGCCAAGTAGCGGCACTGGGTGAAGTCGACACTGTTATGGCGGCGATAGTCGGCGCAGCTGGCTTGCTGCCGACGATGGCTGCTGTTAAGGCCGGCAAACGAATTTTGTTGGCAAATAAAGAAGCCCTGGTGATGTCCGGGCAGATGTTTATTGATGCTTGTCGTGAGTATGGTGCGGAATTGCTGCCGGTTGATAGTGAGCATAATGCGATTTTCCAGAGTCTGCCGGCAGACGTTCAACGGGCGATGGGACACTGTGACTTAGATAAATTCGGTGTTAGTAAGATTTTGCTGACCGGCTCCGGTGGTCCGTTCCGCTATACCGATGTTGCCGAGTTGGAGGCGGTGACGCCTGAGATGGCAATTGCTCACCCGAACTGGTCTATGGGGCCGAAAATTTCAGTCGACTCGGCAACCATGATGAACAAGGGGTTGGAATATATTGAAGCTCGCTGGCTGTTTAATGCTTCCCGTGAGCAGATGGATGTAATTATTCATCCGCAGTCAGTTATTCATTCTATGGTGCAGTATAAAGACGGCTCAGTGTTGGCGCAGATGGGGTTGCCGGATATGCGCACGCCAATTGCTTGTGCCATGTCCTATCCTGAAAGGGTGGATGCTGGTGTGGCACCTTTGGATTTCAGTCAAGTTGGTGAGTTCACCTTCCTTAAGCCTGATTTTAATCGTTACCCTTGCCTGAAATTGGCAATGGAGGCTTGTTATAGCGGTCAGGCAGCCACGACAGCGCTTAATGCCGCTAATGAAGAAGCTGTTGCTGCATTTTTGGCTAACCGAATTCGGTTTACTGAGATTGCAACCATTAACCGCCAAGTTCTAGAGGTCGCGCAAATGACCGAACCCACTGACTTGGAATGCGTTATTGAGCTGGATAGAATGGCCCGTATTTTGGCTCGCGAAGCGATTCGTAAGGTATCCGTATGATGGGAATTTTGTGGAACCTGGGTGCTTTTTTACTTGCGCTGGGAATTTTGATTGCTGTTCATGAATATGGCCACTTTTGGGTGGCACGTCGCTGTGGCGTATTTGTTGAGCGTTTTTCAATAGGTTTCGGTAAGCCACTTTGGCGTAAGGTCGGTAAGGGCGGAACTGAATACACTCTTGCGATGATCCCGTTGGGCGGCTACGTCAAAATGCTCGACGAGCGTATTGAAGCCGTGCCTGCTGAGAAAAGACATCAGGCTTTTAATAATAAAGCGCTCTGGCAGCGTAGTGCCATTGTTGCTGCCGGGCCCCTTGCTAATTTCCTTTTTGCTATTTTTGCTTATTGGGTCGTCTATCTGATAGGTGTGCCAGCTGTTCGTCCGGTAATTGGTGAGGTTGCTCCGCATTCTATTGCTGCCCAAGCAGGTTTAAGTGATGGAATGGAACTAAAGTCCATTTCAGGAATCAAAACCGCAGATTGGGAATCTGTCAATATGGCAATGATTTCCCATATTGGTGATGAGCAAATGGTGTTGACGGCGGTGGCGCCGGGAACTGAATACGAAGTTCGACGCACACTGGATCTTACATTGTGGTCTTTTGACCCGGAAAAAGAGCGGGTACTAACTACTCTTGGTATCACACCTTATTCACCGCCAATTACTTTGGTGATATCACAACTTGTTGATAATGGTGCGGCTATTACTGCTGGTTTACAGTTAAATGATGAAATTATCTCTATTGATGGGACTTCAATAACTGACTGGCAACAGGTTGTAGATGCTGTTCGCTCTCACCCGTTACAAGCTCTGGTGATAGAAGTACTGCGTGACAGCGAGCGTGTTGCATTAACATTGACGCCGAATGCTAAGTCCTTAGGGGATGGCGAAGTAATCGGTTATGCCGGTTTTGCTCCGAAGGTTGAACCTTGGCCGGAATCGTACCGTATTGTGCAGCAGTATGGCCCGTTTGAGGCTGTTGTAAAAGCGGCAGATAAAACCTGGCAACTGGTGACCCTGACCTTCGATATGGTTACTAAACTGGTTACAGGTGATGTCGCAATAAAAAACCTGAGCGGACCGATTTCGATAGCTAAAGGGGCCGGAATGACCGCTGATTACGGCATGGTGTATTTCCTTGGCTTCCTGGCGCTGATTAGTGTCAACTTAGGAATAGTTAATCTGTTACCGCTACCGATATTAGACGGGGGACATTTATTGTTTTTCGCTATTGAAGCGGTAACACGCCGTCCTGTTTCTGAACGAGTTCAGGATATAGGCTACAGAGTGGGATCAGCCATTTTGGTTGTATTAATGGCCATAGCGCTATTCAATGATTTTACCCGCCTTTAATAATAAGTGCGTTTTTAGCAAGGAATAATCAGAACAGTAATGGCGATGAAAAAACTGTTGGTCGCATCACTTTTACTTGGTAGTAGTGTTGCGCAAAGCGCGGAACAATTTGTAGTTAATGATATTCGTTTCGAGGGCCTGCAACGCGTCACCTTAGGTGCGGCATTATTGAAGATGCCCGTCCGGGTGGGGGACAACGTTGATGAGCGTGATATCTCGGAGATGATTCAGGCTCTGTTTGATTCCGGTAATTTTGAAGATATTAAAGTATTCCGTGATGGAAATGCGTTGTTGATTAAGGTTCTTGAGCGTCCGACGATCGCAAGTATTACCTTTTCTGGCAACAAAGCTATCAAGGAAGAGCAGCTGAAAGAGAACCTTGATGCCTCTCGTATCAGTGTCGGTGAAGCACTCGACCGCACAACCTTAAGTAAGATAGAAAAAGGTCTTGAGGACTTTTACTACAGTGTAGGGAAATACAATGCGACAGTAAAAGCGGTTGTAACGCCACTGCCGCGTAACCGTGCTGACCTGAAGTTTGTGTTTACTGAAGGGGTTTCCGCCAAGATCCAACAAATTAACTTTGTTGGCAATGAAGTGTTTGCTGATGACGATCTGCAGGATAAGTTTAACCTGCAGGCCGAAGTGCCGTGGTGGAACTTTCTGGCTAATGAAAAATATCAGAAGCAGGTACTGGCCGGGGACTTGGAAACCTTGCGTTCTCATTACCTCAATAATGGCTACCTGAAGTACAAGCTGGAAGCGACTCAGGTTTCGATTTCACCGGATAAAAAAGGTGTGTATATCACCCTGAAAATCAATGAAGGTGAGCAGTACAGTGTACAGGGTGTCAGCTTCCGCGGTGATTTGGTCGGTAAAGCAGCAGAGCTGAATGCACTGGTGACGATTGAAGCCGGCGAGACCTACAATGGCGCCAAAGTAACGGCACTTGAAGAGGCGGTTAAGCGCAAACTGGGTGAAATGGGGTATGCCTACCCGCAGGTCACAACCATTCCTGACTTCGATGAAGATAACCAGCAGGTATCGCTGGTTGTTAATGTCGATCCGGGCAAGCGTGTTTATGTTCGCAACATTTCTTTCTCAGGTAACACCTCGACTAAAGATGAGGTGCTGCGCCGTGAAATGCGTCAGATGGAAGGCAGCTGGTTGAACTCGAAATCGGTTGAGCGTGGTAAAGAACGTCTGAGCCGTACCGGTTTCTTTGAAACTGTTGATGTCCAGACCGTTCGCGTCCCTGGCTCTGATGATCAGGTGGATATCAAGTACAACGTTAAAGAAGCCAATGCAGGTAGTATCAACTTTGGTGTTGGTTACGGTACTGAATCCGGGATCAGTTTCCAGGCTGGTATCCAGCAGGACAATTTCCTCGGTACTGGTAACCGTTTCGGCATCAATGCAATGATGAACGATTACCAGAAAAATATCAGTCTGGATTATCGTGACCCGTACTTTACCCTCGATGGTATCAGCCTAGGCGGTAAGATTTACTACAATGAGTTCGAAGCATCCGATGCCAACATCTCTGACTATACCAACCAGAGTTACGGTACCAGCCTAACCTGGGGTTTCCCGTTTGATGAGCTGAACTTTTTTGAATTTGGTCTCGGCTACGATCACAACAAGATCTCGAATACTCAGGAATATTTCCAGATTGAGAAGTTTAAGGAGATTCACGGTTTTGATCGGGGCGATAATGTCATTGAGCTTGATGATTTCGATTGGTCGATATCTTGGACCCGGAATAACCTTAACCGGGGTTACTTCCCTACGGCGGGTAACCATCAGCGCGCGTCTTTCCGTATGACGATACCGGGTTCGGATGCTCAGTACTTTAAGATGCAATACGATGTCCGTCAGTACTTCCCGTTGAACGAAGGCCATGACTTCAGCCTGTTGCTGCGAGGCCGGTTGGGATACGGCAACGGTTACGGTACAACTGATAACGGTAGTGATCATTTGCTACCTTTCTATGAGAACTTCTATGCTGGTGGTTTCTCTACCTTGCGTGGCTTCCGCTCCAATACTGTAGGTCCGAAAGCGATTTACGTCAGTGGTTGTCCGTCTGGCGGTATCGGTGGTGGTGGTAACAATAACTGTGCTGTCGGTACAGATGATGCAGCAGGTGGTAACGCCGTGGCACTGGCTAGTATGGAGCTAATTGTTCCTACACCGTTTGCTTCAGATGAAGTTCGTAACCAGATCCGCACCAGTTTATTTGTTGATGCGGGTACAGTATGGGATACAGAGTTTAATCCTGACGAAGTCGGTCGCTATATAAATGATACCTTCTCAGATGATTATTCCGATCCGTCATTGATTCGAGCGTCATATGGTGCCGCGTTACAGTGGATGTCGCCAATGGGGCCGCTAGTATTCTCGATTGCCCGTCCGATCAAGAAATACGATGGTGATGATGAAGAGTTCTTTACCTTCACAATTGGACGAACATTCTAATTATTTAAGGAGATACCCTTTTGAAACAGTGGATTAAGGCGGCAAGTTTAAGCCTGGTGATTCTTTCATCTTCTATGTACGCCCAGGCTGCTGACGCTGCCCAAAAAATCGGCTATGTATCAACTGGTCAGGCTATGGCTCAGCTTGCAAAACGTTATAATGTGGCTGAGAAACTACGTGGTGAGTTCAAAGACCGTATTGACGAGCTGCGTGGAATTGAAGGCAAAATCAAAGCTAAAGTAGACAAAGTTAAGCGTGATGGTGAGCTGATGAGCGCTAGCGAACGCACTCAGATCAAACGTGAGATGGCATCACTTGAATCTAACTACAAGCTGAAAGCGAAAGCCCTTCAGGAAGATCAGCGTCGTCGCGGTGCTGAAGAAGAGCAGAAGCTGGTACAGAAAATCCGTAAAGCGATTCAGGATGTGGCGAAAAAAGAAGGTTACGACATCATTGTTGATGCTAATGCCGTTCTTTTCGCCAGCCCTAAAGATGACTTGTCTACCAAGGTGATCTCTGCAGTAAAATAAACTGCAATAATCAGTGTAGCCGAGTTGGCTGAAGCTTTATCGAAAGTGCGTGATAACGGTAATCCGGGTCCGCACTTTCGTTTTGCTTTATAATCCGGTGTAAACAGCTGAATAAATACAAACGATTAAGGTTAATAATGGCTGGAATTACTCTTGCTGAACTAGCAGACAAACTGGGTGCAGAGCTTCGTGGTGAAGGCTCTGTTGAAGTTCATTCTCTTGCCAATATGAGCAAGGCTGGTGAAGGACAGATTACGTTTCTTTCTGATAGCAAATACCGCAAGTTGCTTGCTGACTGCAAGGCTTCGGCTGTAATGCTACGAGAAGGGGATGTCGAGCATTTCCAGGGTAATGCACTGGTAGTTAAAGATCCGTATCTTTGCTATGCATTAGTGGCTCAGCTGCTGGATATGACTCCGGCGTCAGCAGCGGAAATTGCCTCATCAGCATACGTTGATCCAACGGCTGTGCTGGGTGAGAACGTATCGATTGGCCATAATGCTGTAATCGAAGCGGGTGCCCGCATCGGTGATAATGTTCAGATTGGTGCCGGTTGTTTTATTGGCAAGAATGCTGAAATCGGTGCAGGAACCAAACTGTGGGCCAATGTGACCATTTACCACAGTGTTGTTCTTGGCGAGAAGTGCCTGGTGCAATCAAGCACAGTTATTGGTGCCGATGGTTTTGGTTATGCCAATGACAAAGGCGAGTGGATTAAAATCCCTCAGCTGGGTACGGTTCGTATCGGTAACCGTGTGGAAATTGGTGCATGTACTACGATTGACCGAGGTGCCCTGGATGACACAATTATCGAAGACAATGTGATCATCGATAACCAGATGCAAATCGCCCACAACGTGCAGATCGGATATGGTACTGCGATGGCGGGTGGTACCATTGTTGCTGGCAGCACAAAAATCGGTAAGTACTGTATTATCGGTGGTGCGTCAGTTCTTAATGGCCACATTGAGATTGCAGATGGTGTAACCATTACTGGTATGGGCATGGTGATGCGCAGTATTGAAGAGAAAGGTATGTTCTCTTCCGGTATCCCGCTCCAGCCAAACAGAGAATGGCGCAAGACGGCGGCACGAGTCATGAAGATTGACGAGATGAACAAACGTCTTAAGTCCGTTGAAAAGAAACTGGCGGAAAAAGGCGAATAGTGCCGGACCAGTTTGCATAATGAGTAGGCCTGCACACTGTGTAGGCCGTTTTGCGTTATAGTTGTACCGTATTTTTTAAATTTAATTGATACAGGAATAGAGTTTTGACTAGCGAAACTAAAACGATGAATATCACGGAAATTCAAGAGCTTCTGCCTCATCGTTACCCTTTTTTGATGATTGACCGTGTTACTCATTACGAAGAAGGCAAAACACTGACTGCGATTAAAAATGTGTCAGTCAACGAGCCTCAGTTCACCGGCCACTTCCCGAAACTACCGGTTTTCCCTGGTGTAATGATCCTGGAAGCGATGGCACAGGCGACAGGTCTGCTGGCATTTAAGACCTTCGGTGCACCGGCTGAAAATGAACTGTATTACTTCGCTAGTATCGATAACGCGAAATTCCGTAAGCCGGTAGGCCCGGGTGATCAGATGATCATTGAAGTGGAATTTCTAAAAGAGCGCCGTGGTATTGCTATGTTCAATGGCGTAGCGAAAGTCGACGGCGAAGTGGTTTGCTCTGCTGAGCTAAAATGCGCAAGACGAGAGTTTTAATGATTCACGAAACGGCACAAATCCACCCGTCAGCAGTAGTTGAAGAGGGTGCAATCATTGGCGCGAACGTAAAAGTTGGCCCGTTTACTTATATCGGTGCTGACGTGGAAATCGGTGAAGATACCGAGATCATGTCGCACGTGGTAATTAAAGGCCCGACAACGATTGGCCGTGAGAACCGAATCTTCCAGTTCGCTTCAATCGGTGAAGAGTGTCAGGACCTGAAATTCGCCGGTGAGCCTACTCGCCTGGAAATCGGTGATCGTAATACTATCCGTGAGAGTGTAACCATGCACCGCGGTACGGTTCAGGACAATGGCCTCACTAAAGTTGGTAGTGATAACCTGTTCATGATCAACGCCCACGTGGCACACGACTGTGTGATTGGCGACCGCTGTATCTTTGCGAACAATGCAACTCTGGCTGGCCACGTAACTGTGGGCAACTTCGCGATTGTGGGTGGCATGTCGGCTATTCACCAGTTCTGTACTGTGGGTGACCACAGTATGCTGGGTGGCGGCTCTATTGTGGTTCAGGACGTTCCTCCATATGTGATGGCTCAGGGTAACCACTGTCAGCCATTCGGTATTAATGTTGAAGGCCTGAAGCGTCGTGGTTTTGAAAAAGCAGAGATCAAAGCGATTCGTTCTGTTTATAAGTCACTGTACCGTTCAGGTAAGACACTGGCTGAAGTGAAGCCGGAAATTGAAGAAATGGCGAAAGAGCATAAGTCTCTGGAGCTGTTCGTTGAGTTTTTCGAAAAATCAACGCGCGGAATTATTCGCTAATATGACGAAGCCACTTCGAATAGGAATTGTCGCCGGGGAAATCTCCGGCGATATTTTAGGTGCCGGCTTTATGAAGGCGGTCAGGGAACAGTACCCGGATGCGGAGTTTGTCGGTATTGCCGGCCCGCGAATGCAAGAAGCTGGCTGTCAGACACTTTTCGATATGGAAGAGCTGGCAGTGATGGGGATCGTCGAAGTACTGGGTCGCTTGCCACGCCTGTTCAAGGTAAAAGCCGAGCTGGTTAAGTATTTTTCCGAGAACCCGCCAGATGTATTTGTCGGCATTGATGCGCCGGATTTTAACCTGCGACTTGAGCTGGATCTGAAAAAACGCGGGATCAAAACGGTTCACTATGTCAGTCCGTCTGTATGGGCCTGGCGTCAGAAGCGGATCTTCAAAATCGAAGCCGCGACGAACCTGGTGCTGGCTTTTCTGCCGTTTGAAAAAGCGTTTTACGACAAGTTCAATGTCCCTTGTGAGTTTGTCGGCCATACCATGGCTGATGCGATTCCGCTGGAGACCGATAAGCAGGCGGCCCGAGAGCTGCTCAATCTCGACAATGACAAACGCTGGCTGGCGGTATTGCCGGGCAGTCGCGGCAGCGAGATGGAGATGCTGGCTCCGCCTTTCATCAAAACCTGTAAGCTGTTGAAACAGAAACACCCTGATTTGGGTTTTGTGGTCACGCTGGTTAACCAGAAGCGCCGTCAGCAGTTCGAGCTGGCTTGGCAGGAAACGGCTCCTGAGCTTGATTTTGTACTGGTGGATGACACTGCCCGCAATGCGATGATTGCCTCTGATGCGGTGCTCTTGGCATCCGGTACGGTGGCTCTGGAGTGTATGCTGGTTAAGCGTCCGATGGTCGTCGGATATAAAGTAAAACCGTTGACGGCCTGGTTGGCGAAACGGATGCTGAAAACCAAATATGTTTCGTTGGCTAACATCCTTGCCGATAGTGAGTTAGTTCCTGAGTTGCTTCAGGACGACTGTGTGCCAGAGAAGTTGTGCGCAGAAGTCGATCGCTTCCTGACGGCGGACAACAGCGAACTGATGACAGAATTTTCCCGTTTGCACCAACTGATCAAGTGTGATGCAGACAGACAGGCGGCGGCAGCTGTCCTGAAACTGATAGATAAAAATAATGGCAACAACTGATTTTGAACCGTTTGAGTACCCGCAGGCTGAATTGATTGCCGGTGTGGATGAAGTCGGCCGTGGCCCGTTAGTCGGTGCTGTGGTAACCGCTGCGGTAATTTTGGATCCGAACAACCCGATTGAAGGACTGACAGATTCAAAAAAGCTGAGTGAGAAAAAGCGCAACGTCTTGTTTGATGAAATCAAAGAGAAGGCGCTGGCGTGGTCCTTGGGCCGTTGTGAGCCGGAAGAAATAGATCAGCTCAACATCCTGCAGGCAACAATGGTTGCGATGCAGCGCGCTGTGGCGGGTTTATCCGTGCAGCCAGATTATGTGCTGGTAGATGGAAATAAGGTGCCGGAATTGCCAATGGCTGCTCAGTCGGTAGTGAAAGGCGATTTACGTGTTGCTGAAATCAGTGCGGCTTCGATCCTCGCGAAAGTAACCCGCGACCGTGAAATGGAAGAGTTGGATGTTCAGTATCCGCAGTACGGTTTCGCCAAGCACAAAGGTTACCCGACCAAAGCGCATTTTGAGGCTCTGGAGCAGCACGGCGCGATTGAACAGCACCGTAAAAGCTTCAAGCCGGTAAGGCGTATTCTTGGCCTGGACTAATGGAATTTACAGTCGAGCCGTAATTCGTTGACTTAATCATCAGAGTACTGATGATTAAGTCACTTACCGTGATGATTATCAGCCTTTGGGCTATAATCGTCCCTTCGTATCAAGAACACATCATAACTGGTTAGTCATGGCTGAACCTCGTTTTATTCATCTTCGTGTCCATAGTGATTTCTCTATGGTGGACGGTCTGTCCAAAGTCCCGCCGTTGGTCAAAAAAGTCGCCGGTATGGGAATGCCAGCAATGGCACTGACAGATTTCACCAACCTGTGTGGTCTGGTGAAATTCTATTTCGCTGCCCACGGGGCGGGGATGAAGCCGATCATTGGTGCTGACTTTAAGGTTCAGTCGGAGGAAATGGGCGAAGAGCTGTTTGATCTGACGATCCTGGCAGCTGATAACGATGGTTATAAGAACCTGACGTTGCTGATCTCCGAGGCCTACCAGCGTGGTCATGTTCAGCATATGCCGGTTATTGATAAAGAATGGCTGGTAAACCATAAGCAGGGTTTGATCCTGCTGTCTGGTGGTAAGAGCGGCGATGTTGGTAAGGCATTGCTGAAAGGCAACCAGGGCATGGTTAACAGCTGTGTTGAGTTCTACAAGACTCATTTCCCGGATAGTTACTACCTTGAACTGGTTCGTACCGGTCGTGCCGATGAGGAAGCTTACCTGCATTTTGCCATTGAGCTTGCCGAGCAGGCGGAGTTGCCTGTAGTTGCAACCAATGATGTTTGCTTCCTGACCCCGGATCAGTTTGATGCCCATGAGATCCGGGTGGCTATCCATGATGGTTATACGCTGGCCGATCCGAACCGTCCAAAGCTTTACAGTGATCAGCAGTATCTGCGCAGTGAAGAAGAAATGTGTGAGTTGTTCTCGGACATTCCTGAAGCGCTGGAAAACAGTGTCGAGATTGCCAAGCGTTGTAATGTGACAGTTCGTCTGGGCGAATACTTCCTGCCGAACTTCCCGACCGGAGATCTGAGCACCGAAGACTTCCTGGTGGTTAAGTCTCAGGAAGGGTTGGAGCGTCGTCTGGCATTCCTGTTCCCTGATGAGGAGGAGCGTAAGCAACGCCGCCCTGAGTATGATGAACGTCTGCAGATTGAGCTGGACGTAATCAACCAGATGGGTTTCCCGGGTTACTTCCTGATCGTAATGGAGTTCATCCAGTGGTCGAAAGATAACGGGGTGCCGGTAGGGCCGGGACGAGGTTCCGGTGCTGGTTCCTTGGTGGCCTACGCGCTGGATATCACCGACCTGGACCCGCTGGAATTCGACTTGCTGTTCGAACGATTCCTGAACCCAGAACGTGTATCCATGCCCGATTTCGATGTCGATTTCTGTATGGATAAACGAGATCAGGTTATTGACCACGTCGCGGAAATGTATGGCCGGGATGCGGTATCTCAGATCATCACCTTCGGTACTATGGCTGCTAAGGCGGTTATCCGCGATGTAGGCCGGGTACTGGGGCATCCGTATGGTTTTGTCGATCGTATTTCCAAGCTGGTACCGGCTGAGCCGGGCATGACACTGGCGAAAGCCTTTGATGCTGAGCCGCAGTTACAGCAAACCTATGACTCCGACGAGGAAGTCAAAGACCTGATTGATATGTGTCGGGTACTGGAAGGGGTAACCCGTAATGCCGGTAAGCACGCCGGTGGTGTGGTTATTTCCCCGACCACAATTACTGATTTTTCGCCGTTGTACTGCGATGCCGAAGGTCATCACCCAGTTACCCAGTTCGATAAGAACGACGTGGAAACTGCGGGTCTGGTTAAGTTCGACTTCCTGGGTCTGCGTACCCTGACCATTATTGACTGGGCGCTGGGAATGATTAACCCGCGGCTGGAGAAGGAAGGTAAAGACCCGGTAAACATTGCGGCGATCCCGATGGCTGATACCAAGTCGTTCGCGATGTTGCAGCGTTCAGAATCGACGGCGGTATTCCAGCTCGAATCCCGCGGCATGAAAGATTTGATCAAGCGTCTGCAACCAGACTGCTTCGAAGATATGATCGCACTAGTGGCCCTGTTCCGTCCGGGTCCGTTGCAGTCGGGCATGGTAGATAACTTCATCGACCGTAAGCATGGTCGTGAAGCGGTATCCTATCCGGATGAAAAGTGGCAGCACGAATCGCTGAAAGAAATTCTTGACCCGACCTACGGCATTATCCTGTACCAGGAACAGGTTATGCAGATCGCCCAGGTATTAGCTGGCTATACTTTGGGTGGAGCGGACTTGCTTCGCCGTGCGATGGGTAAGAAAAAGCCAGAAGAAATGGCCAAGCAGCGTGCCATATTCGAAGACGGGGCGATCAAGAACGGCGTTGACGGCGAGCTGGCAATGAGGATCTTTGACCTGGTGGAGAAATTCGCAGGTTACGGCTTCAACAAATCCCACTCCGCTGCTTACGCACTGGTTTCTTATCAGACCCTGTGGCTGAAGGCACACTATCCAGCCGAATTCATGGCAGCGGTAATGACCGCCGATATGGATAACACCGATAAGATCGTCGGTCTGGTGGATGAATGTCACCGGATGAAGCTGAAACTGTTGCCGCCGGATGTAAACAAAGGCCTGTATCGTTTCAATGTCGATGATAAAGGTGCGATTGTTTATGGTATCGGCGCGGTAAAAGGTGTCGGTGAAGGCCCGATTGAAAATATCATCGAAGCCCGCGAGAAAGGTGGTCACTTTAAAGACTTGTTTGACTTCTGTGCCCGTATTGATACCAAGAAGGTGAACAAGCGGGTACTGGAGAAATTGATCAAGTCTGGTGCTTTGGACCGTCTGGGTCCTAACCGTGCTGCGATGATGGCATCGTTAGATGATGCTATCCGAGCGGCGAGCCAGCACCATCAGGCGGAAGCGTTCGGTCAGACCGATATGTTCGGCGTACTTACTGCCGCGCCGGAAGAAGTGGAACATGCATATGCCAATATTCCTGAGTGGCCTGAAAAAGTTTGGTTGGAAGGTGAACGTGACACCTTGGGTCTGTACCTGACCGGTCACCCGATCAATGTTTATGTGTCTGAGCTGAAACACTATACAACCTGGCGCCTGAAAGATGCTCATCCGACGGGGCGAGACAAAGTTGTTACTGTGGCTGGTCTGGTTATTGCCGCTAGGGTAATGACTACCAAGCGGGGAACGCGGATCGGGTTATTGACCCTGGACGATCGCTCAGGTCGAATGGAAGTCATGTTGTACTCGGATGCTCTGGATCGCTATCTGGATCTGATTGAAAAAGATAGAATTCTGGTTGTTTCCGGACAGGTCAGCTTTGATGATTTCAACGGTGGTCTTAAAATGTCCGCCCGTGAAGTGCTTGATATCTCAGATGCACGAGAAAAGCATCTGCGAGGACTTGCCATCTCTCTGACAGAGAGGCAAATTGATGAACAGTTTTTTGAACGCTTCAGCAAGGTGCTGGAGCCGCACCGCGCAGGTACAGTGCCTGTCAATGTGTATTATCAGCGCTCGAATGCGCGCGCCAAGTTGACCCTAGGGACGGAATGGCGTGTTACCCCGGCGGATCAGTTAATCTCTGATCTCAAAATTTTGCTGGGTGAAAAGCAAGTTGAGCTTGAGTTTAATTAAATTAGCCCATAGTTATTAAGCAGAATAATGATTGTGTGCAAAAGGATTGAAGTGGTATGAGCCTGAACTTCCTTGAGTTTGAACAGCCGATTGCGGAACTAGAAGCCAAAATCGAAGCGTTGCGTGATGTTTCGCGCCATGATGAGTCACAGTCGGTTGACCTCGAAAAAGAAATTGAACAGCTGGAAAAGAAGAGCCTTGAGCTGACCAAGAAAATCTTCGGTGATCTTGGTGCTTGGCAGGTTGCTCAGTTAGCCCGTCATCCACAGCGTCCGTACACCCTTGATTATGTTGAGCACATTTTCACAGAGTTTGATGAGCTGGCAGGTGATCGTGCATTTGCTGATGACAAGGCATTGGTTGGCGGTATCGCTCGTCTGGACGGTCGTCCGGTAATGGTGATCGGTCACCAGAAAGGTCGTGAAACCAAAGAGAAAGTATTGCGTAATTTCGGTATGCCAAAGCCGGAAGGTTACCGTAAGGCGCTGCGCCTGATGAAAATGGCTGAGCGTTTCAAGATGCCTATCATCACTTTCATCGACACAGCTGGTGCATACCCGGGTGTTGGTGCGGAAGAGCGCGGCCAGTCAGAAGCGATTGCAACTAACCTGAAAGAAATGGCAGGTCTGACAGTGCCTGTTATCTGTAACGTTGTTGGTGAAGGTGGCTCTGGCGGTGCTCTGGCTATCGGTGTGGGTGACTGTGTTAACATGCTGCAGTACTCAACGTACTCTGTGATTTCACCGGAAGGTTGTGCGTCTATCCTGTGGCGTGATTCAGATAAAGCGCCTCAGGCAGCAGAAGCGATGGGCATGACTGCTCAGCGCCTGAAAGAGCTTGAGTTGATCGACAATATCATCGAAGAGCCTTTGGGCGGTGCGCACCGAAACGTGCTTGCGATTTCTGATTCGCTGAAGAAGCAACTGCTGGCAACGCTTGATGAGCTTGAAGCTCTGGATACTGAAGCGCTGCTTGAGCGTCGTTACCAGCGCCTGCTGAGCTACGGTTACTGCTAATTACAGCAAAGCACAGAAACTGAATTTAACAGAACGGGTCAACTTAGGTTGGCCCGTTTTTTATTGGAGCGTTTGAGCTTGCCAATGTTTATGTGCATGAAGTGATATACTGCCCGCCAGTTAGTCCAATTTGTAATGAGTTTACCTTCGATGCTTTACTCCCGTTTTGCTTCCGGCCTTGAAACATATTGTGATAATCCCCGGCGTTTTGTCCTGGCATTCAGTGGCGGGTTGGACTCCCGGGTATTGCTGCACCTGATGGGGCAGTTTTTACGTCAGCATCCACAGCATCGTTGTCTGGCGGTTCATGTGCATCATGGCCTCAGCAACAATGCTGACTGCTGGAGTCAGCATTGCCTGGACTGGGCACAAGCTGAAGGAATTGATTGTGTTGTAGAGCGGGTTAACCTTGAACTGACTAACCGCCGCAGTGTTGAACAACTGGCGCGCGATGAGCGTTATAAAGCATTAAAAAAACATTTCCATCCGCAGGATATTCTGCTGACTGCCCAGCATGCTGATGATCAGCTGGAAACAGTTCTGTTGGCGCTTAAACGCGGCAGTGGCCCGGCCGGGTTGGCAGCGATGGCGGAATGTACGTCTTTTGCTGGTGGTTACCACCTACGGCCATTGCTTGGTGTTACTCGGCTGCAAATTGAAGAATATGGTCGCGCATGTCAGCTCGACTGGGTCGAAGATGAAAGCAATCAGGATACCCGTTACGACCGTAACTTCCTCCGTCACGAAGTTGCACCGCAGCTGATCGCGCGCTGGCCGGGGATTCGAAAGGCGGTCGCCCGCAGTGCGTCATTATGTGGTGAGCAGGATGCCCTGTTAGAGGAATTGCTGAGTGAGAAGCTGGATCAGGCAATGCATCACGATAAGAGTCTGATCATTTCGCAGCTGGGCTCGGAGCGGATCGGTAAGCAGTTAATTCGTCACTGGCTGGGGCGCTGTGGTGTGTTGATGCCTTCTCAGGCTCAGCTGGAACAGATCTGGCATTCAGTGGTTAATGCTAAGCCGGATGCCAATCCTCAGCTGTGCTGGAATCAGGTGCAGGTTCGCCGTTACCAGCAACGCTTATACCTGATAAAGCAGTGGCCGGATATTCGTCACTGGCAACAGGAGTGTCAGCTGGATCAGCCGTGTTGTTTACCACAGGATCTCGGTGTGCTGACATTGAAGCAAATCGGCCAGGGGCAGTTGCGAAAGCCGAAGCCGGGAGAGGTTGTGACTGTGCGTTTTGAACCAGAAGGCCTGGAAGTGAAACCATTCGGTCGCAGCGGTAAGCGTAAGATCAAGAAGCTGTTTCAGGAATATGGGGTGCCGAGCTGGAATCGTCGCCGTACCCCCTTGATTTATTATGGAGAAGAATTGGCTGCGGTTGCCGGGCTGTTTGTTGTCGAGGCGTTTCACGGCCGGGATTGTGACCTGGAGTGGCACAATGATACATCTGATGTGCAATGATAAGTCAAAGCATGCACAATTCTTATGTCTCTGATATTTGCTCAGGTTTTGCTCGCATCTGAGTCTGGCAGAGATATGGAATAAATCAGAATTATAAGAGGACACAATGAAGAAAGTTCTTGCACTCGCAGTGTTAGCTACAGTGATGTCAGCGCCTTCAATGGCTGCCGGTGATGCCGCAGCAGGCAAAGCGAAAGCCGCAGTTTGTTCTGCTTGTCATGGTGCAGATGGTATTGCCGTGATCCCGGGATACCCGAATCTGAAAGGCCAGAATGAACAGTATTTGGTAAATTCTTTGAAGGCATATAAAAATAAAGAGCGTACTGGGGCTATGGCGATGATGATGCAGCCTCAGGCTGCAATGCTCAATGATAATGATATCGCCAATGTTTCTGCCTATTTTTCACAAATGAAATAATTCGTTTTATCTGACGTTATTTCAGATCAGATAAAAGCTGAGTAAGCCGCCGATGGTAAATGCCGTCGGCGGCTTTTTTGTCTGTCCAGAAATTTGTGCTAGTGATAGTTCTTATGCAGAAATTTCGTTTGGTTGATTATATTTCGTCCAGTTGGTGATTCTGAGGTTGATTAAAAAAACGGTAGGTATTATTGTACTAGCACGCTGATACATTAACGTTGTCTAGGAGTCATTATGAGTAAACCATCCACACTTGGGGGGGCGTGTATTATCGCCAGTGTTTGTGTTGGGGCAGGCATGCTTGGGTTGCCAAGTGCAGGTGCGGGTGCGTGGACGTTATGGAGTGTGATCGCCATTTCTTTCACTATGATCATGATGACGCTTTCAGGCTGGTTACTGTTAGAAGCACTTAAGCATTATGAGCTTAAAGCTTCGTTCAATACTGTCGCCAAAGACGTATTAAGCAACAAGGTTAATTTTATCAATAACTTGTCGCTGTATTTTGTGGGCGGCATTCTGCTTTATGCGTATATTTCAACATCAGGCATGATTTTCAGTGAAATGCTGGGTGTTACACGTGAGTTGGCTTCAGTTCTGTTTGTTGCATTCTGCTCGGCCTTTGTTTTGCACTCTACCCGGGCTGTGGATCGTATTTCCATTGTGTTGATCCTCTTTATGATCATCAGTTTTGTGTTGGGCATTTCAGGACTGGCTTCGAATATCAGTGTGCCGGTCTTGTTTGCACAAGCTGAAGGTGAAACTTCTTATTCAGCCTATGCGTTAGCCCTGTTGCCGGTCGCGTTAACATCATTTGGTTACCACCATTCGGTGAGTACCATGCGTGATTACTATCAGGATGAGCACCGTGCCAAAAAAGCAATTCTTTGCGGTACTCTGATTGCTCTTACATTTTATCTGGGCTGGGTGATCTGTATTTTTGGCAATTTGCCGCGTGAGGAGTTTGGTCCTGTTGTGACTGCTGGTGGTGGTGTGGATGCTTTGATGTCGGCACTGACCTCAGCTATTGATTCAAACAGTATTAAACAAGCCCTGCATGTCTTTTCTATTGCTGCGATTGTGTCATCCTTCATCGGTGTTGGATTGGGTGTGTTCGATTACTTGGCTGACTTATTTGGTTTTGCTGATACCAAGCAAGGGCGACTAAAAACCTGGGGTGTGACGTTTATTCCGCCATTGGTGTTCTCGTTAGTGGCACCGTTTGGTTTTGTTGCTGCGATTGGTTTAGCTGGTGCTGCAGCTACTATTTGGACTTGTATTATTCCTGCTACGTTGGCAAAAACATTACGTCAACGAGTACCGGAACAAGATGGGTTTGTGGTTCCTGGGGGAAATGCGACGATTTATATGGTGATTGCATTCGGGGTACTGACAGCCGCTTTCCATCTACTGGCAATGTTGAATTTACTGCCTGTTTTTAAAGGCTAGTTTGATGGTGAAATAAACGCTGAATCACGTATCAGAGAATAAAAAACGGAAGCTTGAGCTTCCGTTTTTTGTTTGGTGCAGCTATCAGGGGGAAAAGATAGCTGCGTCATAAAAGTGAACTTTAGCGGAATTGCTTTGCTTCCGGCAGATAATCAAAACCGGCTTCAGCCAGACGGGCAACCAGCTTTTCCTTATCGATATCAAAGTACTTGACCAGACCGTCCAGGTCGCCGAAGTCATCACGGATCTTCATATTGACAATGCTCATCAGCATTACCGGATCCATGGTTTCAAAGCTTTTCAAATCCATTATCAATCCTCGTGATCACTCATTAGCAGGTTGGCTGCGGCAAAAGCGGCATTCTCACGGACGTCCTGAGGCAGTGCGTCATTAGCCGCAATATCGTTCAGAGTTTTAACGACACAGTGGATAGCATTGGGAATATAACCTTGCTCGCCACCGCCAATCTGGGCATAAGTCATGCGGATTAGTTCACAACATTCGTAGACTTTCATCGGTCTTCCTTTTAATTCGTTAACTCCCTATAGACACAGTGTATGTGCACATAGGGAGTGAACGAAAATAACTACTATACCAGAGGTTCGGCAGATGAATATATTTCAGCAAGGGGATTAGGTAAGAATGGTTATTTTTTACGCTTGTGGCGGTAGAGCATGCGATCGGCACGGTCGATAAGCACGGTCGGGGTATCGCCCTTATGGTATTGGGAAACACCACATGAGGAGCCTATTTGCAGAGTTCGCAGAGTCTGATCTTCGCTCATCAGCAGTTGAACACGCTTTGCAACATGAATGGCTGACTCATCAGTGGCCGGCTGAAGCAGAATCGCAAATTCGTCGCCACCGATGCGGTAACAACGGTCTGATGTACGGACTGATTGCTTGAGGATGGACGAAAAACGGCGGATCACCTTGTCACCGTCGAGGTGACCGAAGCGGTCATTTACCTGCTTGAAATTATCTAGGTCGAACATCAGCAGAGCCAAGCCGACATTACGACGTTCACTGAGGGCAACTGCCTGCTGCAAATCTTGTTCGAAACTATTGCGGTTGCCAAGACCCGACAGGTAATCGCGCAGGGCCATGTTTTTCACCCGACGGTACTCGATGGCATTCATCAAAGGGCCAGCAAACAGGCGGTGATAGGTATGGAGCAGGTTGATTTCGTCTTTATCCAGCGGATAAGGCGTCGAGTACTGGAGTTTGCCAAGGTCGTTTTCACCCAGGCGAAGAATAAAGGCCTGACGATAATCAGTGGCCTTGCCGCGACGAATCAGAGTAGAGGTTTCTTCCAGATCCCAAACCAGGCGGATGATATCGATTTGTTTCTCCACTTCACGGGCGAAGATTTCAAATAATAATCCGAGGTCGAGTTTTCCCTGGAACTTTTGCAGGAATAACAAGCGCTGATCAGCCCCAAGAGGTTTAGCCCTTGGTTTGTTATTTTCTGCGAAAATATTATTCCAGAGAGATTGATCCATATCGATGACAAAAAATTACAAGGGCATTAACTATAGGCAATTATTTAGCCATTTCAACACTTAGTGCATTTTTTTGTAAATAATTTACTGATTTTATTTTAGAAAGTTGCGAAGGATCGCTTCTTTTTCCAGCGCATCTTGATAACCCAACTCAATTAGAGCATGAATATATGCTGGCTCAAACAGGATATAGCTGGTTATAGCAGCATCATCTCTCGGGCTGATGCCGATTAGCCGCATGAGTGTCCGAGTCATAGGTGGCATATGGCAATAGTATTTGCGTGCCAGTGGTTCGAAGGATTGGCTGGGGGATAGGTGAACATGCTCAACGATTTTCATCCCCAGTTTTTTTTGTTGTTTGGTTGGCAGGGCATGAAGAAGGGCATTGGTGCGCGACAGGTGTTCGAGATCGGCGGTCAGGGTATCACTGAAAATGGTATCCATCAGGTGACCACCTAAGGTAGCAAGACCAGGGGCTTTGGTATAGTCCTTTTCATCGAGTTTCTGGTTGATAAGATCGATGATTAAAATTTTATCGGCCCCCATTTTCAGTGATGGGCGCAGTGGTGCCAGCTGGTGGATTGAACCGTCGCCGTAGTACGACTGTCCTATCCGGGTGGCCGGGAATACTAACGGGATAGCGGCTGATGCCAGCAGGTGTTCGGTGGTGATCAGGGAGCGGCGGCCTTTGGATTTTGCCCGGTCCCAGTCGGTTAGTGCTTGCTGGCCTTGGAAGAAGCTGACGGACTGGCCACTTTTATAGCTGGAAACCGTAACGGAAATACCGTGAAGGTTACCAGCCAAGATCTGTTTTTCCAGTCGCTCGTAGTTGTTGACCTGATTGAGTAACTGGCGCAGCGGGCGGTTATCCAGCAGTCCGAAAGGTGGCCTGTCATGGTGTTCAGCCTGAAGGCGGGCGAACCACTGATTCATCAGGTGCCCGGTCATACCTAGAGTACTGGCTCTGAATATCCGACGGCTGTGTAGGCGAGCCCAGATCCACTCTAACTTTTTGACGCCAAGACGAAAACAGGAAGCGTAGCTGGCAATGGCTGTCACGTTAATTGCACCGGCCGAGGTGCCGCAGTAAATCGTAAACGGACTGTGGTGGACGCGTGGATACCACTCGGAAATCGCTTTCAGCACTCCGACCTGGTAGGCCGCCCGAGCACCGCCTCCCGATAATAATAAGCTGATTTTCGGCTTATCCTTTGCCATTCAACTGTTTCTCTGCCTGTTATTCTTTCTTCTAACTATACAAGGTAATACCAAACCGAATCGAGAACTCAGGTCACAGGACAGGCGGTGCTTGTAATCATCGGAGCAGTTGGAAGGGGCTGCGCTGCAGCTGGGGTTGAATGGTTGAGAAGTTTTTTGGTTCCGGGAAAATAAAAAAGCCTCCGTGAGGGAGGCTTTTGTCAGCATC
This sequence comes from Photobacterium marinum, assembly GCF_000331515.1. Lineage (GTDB taxonomy): Bacteria > Pseudomonadota > Gammaproteobacteria > Enterobacterales > Vibrionaceae > Photobacterium > Photobacterium marinum. The sequence goes on along the minus strand of NZ_AMZO01000037.1, from coordinate 13,167 downwards.
TGCTCAGACTTATTTAGCCAGCTTCTGCTTAATGAATTCAACGATATCTGTAACAGCTACGCCTTCTTTAGTGCCGGCACGACGGTCTTTGTATTCCATCTCGCCATTTTCAAGGCTGCGGTTACCGATAACGATAGTGTGCGGGATACCGATCAGTTCGTGATCCGCAAACATTACGCCCGGACGCTCTTTACGGTCGTCGAACAGTACGTCGATGCCAGCTGCAGTCAGATCAGCGTACAGCTTCTCAGCTGCTTCTTTAACTTCTTCAGACTTCGCCATGTTCATCGGTACGATAGATACCTGGAACGGTGCAATCGCATCTGGCCAGATGATGCCGTTTTCGTCGTTGTTCTGCTCGATTGCAGCAGCAACTACACGGGTACAGCCAATGCCGTAACAGCCCATTTCCATGATAACGTTCTTGCCGTCTGGGCCAAGAACAGAAGCGTTCATTGACTCTGAGTAGTTGTTACCCAGCTGGAAGATGTGGCCAACTTCGATACCGCGTTTCAGCATCAGGGTACCTTTACCGCATGGGCTTGGGTCACCTTCAACTACGTTACGCAGATCTTCAACCTGACCCAACTCAACGTCGCGGCTCCAGTTGATACCGAAGTAGTGTTTGTCATCGATGTTTGCACCGGCACCGAAGTCGCTCATTACAGCAACAGCGCGGTCAACGATAAATGGTACAGGCAGGTTAACAGGACCCAGAGAGCCAGGACCCGCGTTAACTAGTGCGCGAATTTCATCTTCAGTTGCGAATTCCAGCGGAGAAGCAACGCAAGACAGGTTCTCTGCCTTGATTTCGTTCAGCTCGTGGTCACCACGGATGATCAGTGCAATCAGATCAGCTTCAACTTCGTCAGACGCTTTAACAAACAGAGTCTTAACTGTTTTCTCAATCGCGATACCGTGCTGTTCAACCAGCTCGGCGATAGTCTTCGCGTTTGGCGTATCAACCAGCGTCATTTCCATCGTTGGTTCAGCACGCTCAGTTGCAGGTGCAAGCGCTTCAGCTTTCTCGATGTTGGCTGCGTAGTCAGACTCAGTCGAGAAGGCAATCAGGTCTTCACCGCTTTCTGCCAGCACGTGGAACTCGTGAGAACCAGAACCACCGATAGAACCGGTATCAGCTAGTACAGGACGGAAATCCAGACCCATACGGTTGAAGATGTTGCAGTATGCCTGATGCATAGTTTCGTACGTTTCAACCAGGCTCTCTTTGTCCAGGTGGAAAGAGTACGCATCTTTCATGATAAATTCGCGTGAACGCATCACACCGAAACGTGGGCGAACTTCGTCACGGAACTTAGTCTGGATCTGATACAGGTTCAGTGGAAGTTGTTTGTACGACTTCACTTCGTTGCGAACCATGTCTGTGATCACTTCTTCGTGCGTAGGACCCAGAACGAACGGTCGGTCGTGGCGATCAGCGATACGTAGCAGCTCGGGACCGAATTTGTCCCAGCGACCGGTTTCAACCCAAAGCTCAGAGGGCTGAACTACGGGCATTAGCGTTTCTACTGCACCTGCTTTGTTCATTTCTTCACGAACAATGTTTTCGACCTTACGCAGAACACGCAGACCTGTAGGTAGCCAGGTATAAAGACCTGAAGCCAGCTTACGGATCATACCTGCACGTAGCATCAGCTGGTGGCTGATGATTTCTGCGTCGTTTGGAGTCTCCTTCAGCGTTGAAAGAAGATATTTACTGGTACGCATTGATGGTATCCGTTGGTTGATAAGAAGTAGTTGTTGGTAGGCGGGATTTTCCCGCACCGCTTGAGAAGCGATAACCGCATATACTACCAGCCAAATGACTATTCGCCAAAGAGAACAAGCCGGAGATTGTTATTCTTCGGTGACTTCAAGGGCGGTAACGGTCACCTGCTCGTTATTTACTGTAAATCTGACATTGTAATTAAACAAGTGAACCGCGTACTCCTTGTCGTCCGGTTTGCCTTTTTTATAGGCCGGGCGGGGATCTTGCGCTAACACTTCAGAAATCACAGCTTTCTGGTGCTCTCCCCGGCGTCCGGTCAGTTGTCTTGCGGCTTCCTTCAGGAAAATGACGTCAAGAGTGTCTGGCTCTTCGGTGGCAAAACCGCCGTGGGCGTGTGGCAGGCTGTCCGAGTAGGGAATGTAAGGTTTGATATCGACAATCGGTGTTCCGTCCACTAGATCAACGCCACCCAGTTCGATGATGACATCACTGCCTTCCTGGCGAACACCTTTGAGTTCGACCGCTGACATACCGATACCGTTAGGGCGGAACGTTGCCCGGCTGGCAAACACACCGATTCGTTCGTTACCGCCCAGACGCGGTGGGCGAACGGTCGGACGCCAGCCCGCTTCAAGGTTTTGATCAAACAGGAACAGTAGCCATAGGTGGCTGAATTGCTCTAGCCCACGTACCGCTTCAAGGGCATTGGCTTCACCCTGAAGCACGATTTCCGAGCGGGCACTGGGTACTAACCCCGGCTGGCGTGGTACTGCAAACTTCTCTTTATAAGGGGAGCGGATAATCCCAACCGGTTCAATTTGATAGCTCATCTGGATAGCGTCCTGATTCATTTGACGCAGAAAATAGCATAAAAAATCAAATTAAAGCTTGATGAGAATTATTATCAAATGATATGTTATAACATATCTCGAGCGAAAGCCTTATTCTTTGAGAATAAGCAAAGTTATTTGAGGATCAGAAAATGAAACCAGGTATTCACCCCGAGTATCGAACCGTTGTGTTCCACGACACCAGTGTTGATAAATACTTTCTTATTGGTTCAACCCTGAAAACCGACAAGACCATCACCTGGGAAGATGGTAAGGAATACCCGTATTTTACCCTGGATGTGTCGTCGGAATCACATCCGTTCTACACCGGCAAGCAACGAGTGATCAGCACAGAAGGCCGAATGGCTAACTTCACCCGCCGTTTTGGTCAGTTTGGTAAAAAGAAAGGAAACTAAGATGCAAGTTCTGAGCTCGCTGAAAAGTGCTAAAAGCCGTCATCGTGATTGCCAGGTTGTTAAGCGTCGTGGTCGCCTGTACGTTATCTGTAAGTCGAACCCTCGCTTTAAAGCCGTGCAGGGCCGGGTGAAAAAGAAAAAATAACGGCAGAAGAAAGACAGATAAAAACAATAAGCCCCTCAACTGAGGGGCTTATTGTTATAAGTTGATTGTTTTAGCTATCAGGCAAGTAGTGATTACCAGCCTTTAACGACGCCACCTTGGAAGATATCTTTCGCTGCTTCATAGACAGTTTCAGACTGGTAAGCCTTAACAAAGGTTTTAACGTTTTCAGCTTCAACGTTGTCCTGGCGGGCAACAATCAGGTTCACGTAAGGAGACTCTTTGTCTTCAACGAATACACCGTCACGATCAGGTGTCAGGTTGATGCTGCTGGCATAGGTGGTGTTGATGATCGCAAGCTGAACATCGTCAAGAGAGCGAGGCAGCTGTGCTGCTTCCAGTTCAACGATTTTCAGGTTCTTCGGATTTTCGACGATATCCAGAACTGTTGCAGTCAGGCCTGCACCGTCTTTCAGTTTCAATAAGCCTTGCTGTTGAAGTAGCAGCAGAGAGCGGCCAAGGTTAGTCGGATCGTTAGGAAGTGCAATCTGATCACCTTCTTTCAGCTCGTCAATTGCTTTGATTTTGCTGGAGTAGGCGGCAATCGGATAAACAAAGGTATTACCGGCAATCGCAAACTTATAGCCGCGGTCAGTTACTTGCTGATCCAGGTACGGTTTGTGCTGGAATGCGTTGATATCGATTGAACCTTCTTCCAGCGCCGCATTTGGTGAGACGTAGTCGGTGAAGGTGATAAGTTCGACATCCAGGCCGTATTTGTCTTTAGCTTCCTTGGCTGCCACTTCTGCAACCTGGGCTTCCGCGCCCGCCATTACCCCAATTTTAATTTTGCTGTTATCAACCACCGCTTCTTTCTCGCCACAACCGGCCAGAATGAGTGCTGATGCCAGTCCTGCGACCGCAAAAAGATTCTTAAGATTAAATGCCATGATACTTCTCCTTAGAACTGGGGATTTTCCGTAAATCTAAAATGTTAAGTGTTATTGATGGTTGTTATTTGTGCCAATTAAAACACGGGATTATCTGTGGTCGACTCGTTTGACAAGGTGGTCGCCGAGTGACTGGATTAGCTGAACCAGTACAACCAGCATGATGACGGTAATAAGCATGACGGTTCCGTCGAAACGCTGGTAGCCGTAACGGATACCGACATCACCTAAGCCACCGCCGCCGACAGTTCCGGCCATGGCTGAGTAGCTCACCAGGGTAACCAGGGTGATGGTGACTGCGTTGATGATGCCCGGCAGGGCTTCAGGCAGCAGTACCTTGCTGATGATCTGGCGCGGGGTTGCGCCCATTGCCTGTGCGGCTTCAACCAGTCCGCCCGGTACTTCCAGCAGAGCCCCTTCGACCAGACGGGCAATAAACGGAATGGCGCCGACTGTCAGCGGAACGATAGCAGCCGCGGTACCGATTGAGCTGCCGACAACAAACCGGGTAAACGGAATAATGGCGACCAGCAGAATAATGAACGGGATCGAACGGCCGATATTGGTAATGGTTCCCAGTATCTGGTTGAGTGCCTTGTTTTCCAGTAAGCCGTTTTTCTTGGTCAGGTGCAGGGCGACACCGGCCGGGATACCAATTGCAAAACCGATCAGGCCGGAGACAAACACCATTACCAGGGTTTCACCCAGAGCGCTGATCAACAACTCAATCAGGCGTTCGTTGGTTAGCCACCAGTTAGTTATAGATTCAAGCAACATAACCCAGCACCTCTACATTAACTTTGTGATCTCGAAGGAAAGCAATGGCCTGATCGGCAGCCTGCTCGGTACCGAAAAATTCGGCCAGCATGAGGCCGAATTTGACCCCTCCGGCGTAGTCCATGTCGGAGCTTAGAATGCTGATGTCGATGTTAAATTCGCGGGCAACCTGGCTGATCAGCGGAGCATCGACGGAGTTGCCGGTAAACTCCAGCCGCACCAGTGGGTAGCTGTTGCTAATTCGGGCTTCAACCAGGCGAGCCTGGTAATCTTCAGGAATAGACAGATCCAGTGTCGAGCGAATAAAACTGCGCGCCAGATCGGTTTTCGGATGGGCAAAAATTTCACCTACCGGACCTTTCTCAACCAGCTCACCGCCGCCGATGATCGCTACCTCTGAACAGATGCTTTTCACCACATCCATTTCATGGGTGATCAGCAAGATTGTCAGGTTAAGCTTGCGGTTGATCTCTTTCAGTAATTCCAGAATTGACTGAGTGGTCGCCGGATCCAGGGCGCTGGTGGCTTCATCACACAGCAGCACTTTTGGATCAGAAGCCAGAGCGCGGGCAATGGCCACTCGTTGTTTTTGACCGCCACTGAGGTTGGATGGGTAAGACTGACTTTTGTCTGCCAGCCCGACCAGCTGAAGCAGTTCACTGACCTTGTTTTTGATTTCCGTTTTGCCTTTACCTGCCAACTCAAGCGGCAGGGCAATGTTGTCGAAAACCGTGCGTGAAGACAGTAGGTTGAAATGTTGGAAAATCATGCCGATTTTACGGCGGGCCAACGTCAGTTCCTGATTAGAAAGCTGGGTTAAATCAATACCGTCCACAATAACGTGGCCGCTGGTTGGCTTTTCAAGCAGGTTGACGCAGCGGATCAAGGTACTTTTACCTGCCCCTGATGATCCGATTACGCCGAAAATGGTGCCCTGTTCAATGGCCAGGTTGATATCACGTAGTGCGTTGATCTCCCTGTCACCCTGATAGAACACTTTATTAACTCTGTTTATTTCTATCATCGAACTTCCTGAACCGTATACCTGTTAAAACACAAAGTTTGAAAAGTTAACCCTCTGTCATTCAAGGTATATCGTAATGCTAAATGTTGTGTTTACATTGTCATTGTTATGTGCGAAAAGTGTTTCTGTTCGCAGCCGATTTCTTGATGCTAGGGTGTCTAGACGTCTAAGTCAATAGATATTTTTACGTCCAGACGTCCAAACGTCTTTGTGGGCTTTGTTTGTCTGGTTAATTGTGTTGTGCTTAATCGCGATAAACAGATGAATCCCTGTCTTAGCCATGCCATAATTTGCCTTAATATATATAGACAGAGGGCTAACTTTTGGCCAAACCAGCAGTTTTTATCGACCGTGACGGAGTGATTAATGTCGATCATGGTTACGTTCATACCGTTGATGACTTTGAATACGTTGAAGGCGTTTTTGAAGCGTGCAAGAAGCTCAAAGATATGGGGTACTTGCTTGTTCTTGTAACAAACCAGGCGGGTATTGCCCGTGGTATGTATACGGAAGATGAATTCCTGACTCTGACTGAGTGGATGGACTGGAATTTTGTTGATAACGGCGTTGAGTTTGACGGTATTTATTACTGCCCTCACCATCCAACCGAAGGTAAAGGCGATTATCTGCAAGATTGTAACTGTCGTAAGCCTAAACCAGGTATGTTCATTTCTGCCCGAGATTTCCTGAAAATCGATATGGCGAATTCGGTCATGATTGGTGATAAGACCGACGACATGAAAGCGGCTGAAGCGGCTGAAGTCGGTACTAAGATCCTGGTTCGTACCGGCAAGCCGGTTACCGAAGAAGGCGAAGCGCTGGCGAGCGTTGTTCTTGACAGCGTGGCAGATGTGCCGGCTTGGCTGGCCTCGCGCTAATTGCTTACAGATTCAGTGAAAAGGTCGCTTCGGCGGCCTTTTTTGTACTCTCACTTTTTTATCCCACCATATTTTCACTAATACCAAACTGAACAATAATCTGGCCTATCAGCGAGAATTAAAAGGCACAGATACAAGGCACTTGATTGTAGATGTATTCATATCCATCAAAATCAAGTAACACAGTAGGTGTGCCTTTTAAACTCGCCCTTCGGGAGCACTTAAGCCGCTCGATAACTGCCCCAAATTGCTTTGATGTAGAACGACTATATCTTCATCAATTTGGGTTGTTCTCAAACCGCTGAGAGTGCTCTGATTGGATCAGACTATTATTCAGTTTGGTATAACTTACTGCTATCTTTAAAAAATCGTAAGCGGCAATTTTGACAAGGAGTTCGTCATTAAATGTTGTCTTATATCCTGCGACGGATAGCTTTGGTGGTGCCGACGTTTATCGGTATTACTATCCTGATTTTTGCCATTACCCGCTTGGTGCCCGGTGGGCCGGTTGAACGTATGCTGGCCGAGATGCAGGCGCAAAGCAGCGGGCCTTCATCGTTGTCTTCCTCTGCGGAAAGTAATGCGTTATCCGATGATCAGATTGCTGAACTGAATGCTTTCTATGGCCTGGATAAGCCTGTGTTTGAAGCCTACTTTGAATGGTTGGGTAAGATACTGGTGCTGGATCTGGGGGAATCAACCCGCTATTACGAGCCTGTGCTGGATATGATCATGGAGCGATTGCCTGTCTCTCTGTTTTATGGAGGGATGACGTTTTTCATCAGCTATTTTATCTCCATCCCGCTCGGCTACTATAAAGCTCTAAAGCACGGCAGTGTCTTTGATTCTTCAACCTCGGTGCTGATTTTTATCGGTTATGCGTTGCCGGGCTATGTCGTCGGTGTCTTGCTGATCACCTTGTTCAGCTATCACCTTGAATGGTTTCCGATGGGTGGTTTTGTCGGGGATGATTTTGAGGATCTCGAAACCTTTTTTGAGAAGCTCAGGGATTTAATGTGGCATGCCGCACTGCCGTTGGTGTGCTATCTCATCGGTGATTTTGCCACCCTGACGATGACGATGAAAAATAATCTGATGGAAAACCTGTCATCAGATTATATCCGCACGGCAATAGCCAAAGGTCTGCCATTCAAAACAGCGGTACGAAAACACGCTTTGCGTAACAGCCTGATTCCGGTCGCCAGCCATTTCGGTAATTCCCTGTTGTTTTTCATGACAGGTTCTTTTCTGATTGAAGTGATTTTTAACATCGATGGAGTCGGACTACTCGGTTACGAGTCAATCATGGAGCGTGATTATCCGGTGGTCATGGGGATCGTTGCGATCAATGCGGTATTACTGATGCTGGGAAATATCCTTTCGGATATTTGTGTTGCGCTGGTGGATCCGCGCGTTAAGTTCGGAGCCTGATATGTTGAAGCTGAATCCCTTAACGATCAAAAAGATCCGGCGTTTCAAATCCATTCGTAGGGGATATTGGTCTTTTGTGTTGCTGATAAGCCTGCTGATATTGTCGCTGTGTGCTGAAGTCCTGCTCAACAGCAAGGCGCTAGTGGTGAAATATAACGGCCAGTACAGCTTTCCTGTCTTTCGCGGCGTGATCGCAGGCAGCGAATACGGATTAGGATACCAGCAAGAAACTCGCTACCGCGAGCTGCAGTCTCTGTTTGAGCAAGAGGGCGGGGACGATTTTGTCATCATGCCATTGGTTCCCTGGAATCCGCTGGAGCAGGATTTCAGCGGTGACTACCCGCCTAATCCGCCGAGCTGGGAAGATAAACACTATCTGGGAACCGATACGATTGGCCGGGATATTCTTGCCCGACTGATTTACGGGTTCAGGATTGCGATGGGCTTTGCACTGCTGACAATGATTGCTTCTTATACCATTGGTATCGCTGTGGGTTGTGCGATGGGATTCTTCGGCGGCAAGTTTGATTTGCTGGTTCAGCGCTTCATTGAAGTCTGGTCTATGGTGCCGTTTCTTTATGTCATCATGATTTTGGTTTCTGTCACTCAACCGACATTCACCTTGTTTGTTGCTATTAACGTGCTGTTTGGCTGGATGGGAATGACCTGGTACATGCGAACCATGACCTATAAAGAATCCGCCCGTGAATATGTTATGGCTGCCAAGGCGATTGGTGCATCAACAGCAAGGATCGTTTTTACCCATATATTGCCTAATACCATGGTGATGGTGGTGACACTGGCTCCCTTTACGATTGCTGCCAATATTACAGCCCTGACCGCGTTGGATTACCTGGGGCTCGGGTTAATGCCGCCGACCCCAAGCTGGGGTGAATTGCTACAACAAGGGAAATCTAATCTGGATTCTCCATGGATTGTGATTTCTGTGGTCAGCGCGATTGTCGCTGTGCTGGTAATGGTGACCTTTATTGGTGAAGCCATTCGGGCGGCTTTTGATCCCAAGAAATTTACCCGCTATGTCTGAGTTATCTCCTATAACGTTGTGATAGAGCTGATAATTACAGTCAGCCTGTTTCCGGATAAATAACGGCAACAGGGTTTCGAGTGAGAGATGACGGATTTAGGCTAAATTTATCATTAGCGGTAAGTTTTTATGGCAGGACAAGGATGTAATTATGCTGAAGATGTTGAAGTTCGGACTGATTGTGATCTTGCTGGGTACGGGGTGGTCACCACATGCAGTGGCACAGTCAGAGGTGATGCTGCCGGAAGGACTACAATGGGAGTCTAACTCTGAAGAACCGTTGTTTGCTTCACCGAATGCCATTTTTGGCGGCACTTTCCGAACTTATATCGAGAGCTTTCCTCAAACTTTCCGGATTGTCGGCCCGGATTCCAATGGGCGCTTCCGTTCTTGGTTATTAGACAGCCGACCGGCTTCGGTAACTCGCCATCCAATTACCAACAAATGGATACCGGATATCGCAACGCACTGGGCTTATGGGGATGATGATAAAACCGTCTACTTTCGAATCAATCCGAAAGCCCGTTGGTCGGATGGAAAACCTATTACGGCCGATGATTATGTTTTTGTGCTGACTTTGATGCGCTCCAAAGACATTGTCGCTCCCTGGTACAACAAGCACTATACCGAACAGGTCGAAGATATTATTAAGTTTGGTGAGCATACGTTTGCCGTGGTATCGGCCGTTAGGCGAAACAAAGATGAGCTTATGTTATATGCCAACCTGCAACCTCGTCCGGCACATTTCTATAAGCCGAAAAACGATAAGAACAGGGATGGTGTCGATGACAATTTTGTCCGTCGTTATAACTTCAAGGCTGAGCCGGCAGCCGGACCTTACTATGTTGATGACATAAAGAAAGGAAAATCAATCACCTTTAAGCATGTTGGGAAAAGTTGGTGGGGTTACAGCAATCGCTACTATAAGCACCGTTATAACGTTGAGAAAATACGGCTTAAGGTGATTCGGGATAAAGATATCGCTCGTCAGCATTTTGAAAAAGGTAATCTGGATAGCTTCTGGCTCGACACACCAGAGCTTTGGCATGAGAAAACCAATACCGAAGCTTATCGTAAAGGCTATATTCATAAATTCTGGGGTTATAACCAGGTACCAATTGGTGCCGGTGGTTTATGGCTCAATACCGCCAGACCTTACTTGAATAATTTAGATATTCGCAAAGGCGTGTTTCATGCCATCGATTTTGACGGCTTGATTCAGAAGGTGCTCAGAGGGGATTTGCAGCGTAAGCCTAACGGGGTCGGAGTCGGGCAGGGGGACTACACCAATACAGGTATTCAGGCTCCGCAGTTTGATCCTGATTTAGCGGCTGAATATTTTGTAAAAGGCGGTTTCGATAAGATTGGATCAGATGGTATTCGTATCAATAGTAAAGGTGAGCGCCTGACTTTTGCAGTTACCTATTCCCGACCTACTTACAGTCCTCGGGTTGCTTTTCTTAAGGAGCAGGCAAAGCAGGCTGGATTAGAATTGACGCTGAACCTGATTGATGGCTCTTCGGCATTTAAGTATGTCCTCGAGAAAAAACACGAGTTGTCTTTCCATGATATGAGCTCCGGGGAGATCCCGGCGTATTGGCAATATTTCCACTCCGACAATGCCAATAAACCCCAAACCAATAATTTCACGAATTACAGTTCCGATGAGCTCGATGCTCTTATCATGGCTTATCGGTCCGAGTTTGATTTAGAAAAGAAGAAAGCTATTTCGCGTCAAATCCAGCAGAGAGTTGCGGATGCTGCTGTGGTGCTCCCGGGGGCGATGAGAACCTATGCCCGCGAAGCTCATTGGCGATGGGTAAAATATCCGACGCCAGCCATGACAAAGTTGACGGAATACCTGTTTTCCTCTGGCGCGGCTTTAGACTTTGGAACCTACTGGATTGATCCTGAAATTAAAAAAGAAACTAAGTCGGCAATGAAAAAAGGAAAGACATTTGAGCCCATCACTGTGGTGGATAACACGTATAAGTTGTGAGTCGACTGATGGAGAGGCGAGATATGCCAACAGATGAAGTAATTCTGCAAGTAAAGGATCTGGAGGCTGAATTTATCACCGATGACGGCGTTGTCAGGATTCTCCATGGTGTTGATCTTGATATTAAAAAAGGACGCACTCTGGGTTTAGTCGGGGAGTCTGGTTGCGGCAAAAGCGTGACTGCGATGTCAATTATGGGGCTGCTGCCCAAACCTTATGGACGGGTGACACAGGGGCAGATTCTCTATAAAGGAAAAGATTTACTTCGCCTTCCCTCAGACCAAATGTATACCATGCGAGGTAATCATATTTCTATCGTGTTTCAGGATCCGATGACGGCACTTAATCCTGTTCAGACAGTAGAAAATCAAATAAATGAAGTGTTGGCGTTACACCGATCGGATCTCAATAAAAAGCAACGTTCAGCTTACGCTTTGGAAATGCTCACGAAAGTTAAAATTCCCATGCCGGAAAAACGACTTAAGGAGTATCCGCATAACTTATCAGGCGGAATGCGTCAGCGAGTCATGATTGCGATGGCACTGGCATGTAAGCCAGACATCCTGATTTGTGATGAGCCGACGACGGCGCTGGATGTAACAGTTCAGGCATCGATTTTGGATTTGATGATTGAGTTGCAGGAAGAAACCGGTATGGCAATGTTGTTTATTACCCATGATCTCGGTGTTGTGGCTGAAGTCTGCGATGACGTGGCAGTGATGTATGGCGGCAAGATTGTTGAAACTGCCGATGTTTTCGAGCTTTTTGATAATCCGCAGCATCCCTATACCGAGCGGTTGTTGGGTTTGATGCCTGGGTTGCGTCATGAGCCAAAGCAATTGATTGAGATTAAGCCGATAGATACGGCTTGTTTTCCTGAATTCAAAAGTCAGATTTGATTGTATTCGAGCCGAAGAACGCCTGAGGAATAGCGAGGGATGAATGGAAGAAATCCTCAGAATTGAAAATTTGAAGCAACATTTCGTCTCTGGGCGGGGAATCTTTAAAAGAGGTTATATCGTCAAAGCCGTCGATGGTGTGTCCTTTTCTGTTGCTCAAGGGGAAACTCTCGGGCTGGTGGGAGAGTCTGGCTGTGGTAAGAGCACGCTGGGACGTACAATTCTGAAATTGTATGAACCGACAGAAGGACGAATCTTTTTTGATGGGCGAGATATTACTGAACTGTCAGTAAAACAGATGCGTCCGATCCGTAAAGACATGCAGATTGTCTTTCAGGACCCGCTTGAGTCACTCAACCAGCGCCATACCGTCGGCATGATTCTGGAAGAGCCTTTTATCGTGCACAAGATGGGAACATATACTGAGCGTAAAGCTTGGGTTAAGGCGCTATTGATTAAAGTCGGTTTAGAAGAATCAGCGGCGGATCGTTATCCTCATGAGTTTTCAGGAGGGCAGAGGCAACGTATCGGTATAGCCCGGGCGATTGCATTAAAACCGAAGCTGTTAATTTGTGATGAATCCGTATCGGCTCTTGATGTATCAGTACAGGCTCAGATTTTAAATCTGTTGCTGCGTCTGCAAAGCGAGATGGACTTGGCGATCATTTTTATCTCGCATGATTTATCGGTAGTTAGGCATGTTGCCGATCGGGTTGCCGTGATGTTTAAGGGGCGGCTCGTTGAACTAGATGCGGTGAATGCTATCTTTGATTCACCACAGGCTGACTATACTAAGACCTTATTGTCGGCAATACCTGTTACCCATCCAAGGGACAGAAAGCGAAAAAAGCCTAAGCTGGCGTCAGGACATATTGCTTAGAATGAAGCGTCGGGAAGTTTTAATAGTAAAGTTGTTACTCAATTGCACAAAAATACCTCCTTTGCTCTAACTTTGTGCGCTTGAGGTGTTTTTTAGAAAAAAACGCAAAAAAACTATTGCGCACTTTTAAAATCGCCCTATAATTCGCTCCCGTTGTCACGACAAATGTTCATAGCGAACAAAGTGATAACCAAGTTCTTTAACAA
>NZ_AMZO01000036.1 GCF_000331515.1 Photobacterium marinum | reverse complement strand
CAACCTATTTTAGGACTAGACAGTACTCAAATTGCATATTTCAATTTGAGTATCGCCAGAAATTTAATCTATTATTAGTTCATTGCCTTGCGTCCGTACCATGGGTAGCGGGCATCGGTAATGCTAAATAGCTCGTATTTGCGGTTCAGCATCTGACCACCATCACGGCTTAGTGGTAACCAGGAAATGTTTGCGCGGTTAGTACTTGGTTTCACTGTCATGATGTCGAAAGGAATCGAAATATAGAAACCTTTGTTATAACTGCCTTCACCAAATTCATCAGCCGAAAGGTTGGTGATTGCGGCAAAAGCCCCGGCAATTACGCCACTGTCAAACTGTTTCGAGAAGTCAATGGTGACCCCTTTATCTTCTGTCAGATATTGGCCGGCACTGATTTTAAACAGGGTATTTGGTAACCACTCCCACTGTGGCTGATAGTAAACTGTCGCATGTCCGGTTATTGCGCCTGTCTGAACCCGGTAGTTTCGCCCGGTCAAAGGATCAAACTGCACTTCTTCGGTAAAGAAACCAAACTGAGAATCCGGATCGCGCTGAATAACATAGTTGGCATCAACACCTAAAGCCCAGTTACTGCCAAGCGGACGGTATAGCACTTCACTTCCCACACCGCCGAACATCATCTCCAGATAACCGCCGTATGCCTGCGCATACCAGTTATCTGCCAGCCGATCCATCCAAGTTAGCTGCAGGTTATTCATTCTCACCGGGTTGTCATTAATATACTGGCGAACCAAGGTACGGACACGTTTTAGATCTGTACCATCTGGCGGTACTTCATACAGAAACTTGTCGTAGTTATCATAAAGGTTGAAGTACAGCGAACCTGCCAGTTCAACATGATTGCCTAACCAGTAATTTGCACCGGCATTAATACCGATGTTAAACATATAGAAGTTTTCAGATCCACCGAAGGACTGTTGAAGGGTAGGGGCAACGCCGATATCCCAAGCCTTGTCGGATTTAGCGATTAACTGCCCTTTCGGTGCATCAGGGTTATCGGTCGTCGTTGCATCATCAATATTGGCACCGAAATACTCATTACGGGCGTATTGGCCAAATTTATCGCTATCAATGCGGGTTTCAGTCACCGCCTGATGGTTGGCCGTTTCAATTAGTCGGTATTCTTTCGCGTCCGGTCTCTGGTTTGCTATTAGGGCCGCTGCTCGCTCATGGGCTTCGGCACGATCACGATATTTGCTTTGCGGGGCAACCACAGTGATTGTTTCCTCAGTCGCGTAAATTGTCGGATCGTCGTAGCCGGCTATTTGGTGCAGGTCTTGAGCCAGTTGCAGCCATTCATCATCACTGAGCTCGGTAATGTTATTGCTGGCATTTGTGCTCGATAAGCGTTGATAGGCGGGTGCTGGTTCATCGCGCCAGATGGCCTTCATATCATTGAAGTTGGTATTGAGGTTGAAACCGAATGTCCAGGTATTGCCGCGTTCATAGCTGACGCGTACATCGCCCCAGTTTCCCAGTCGATACAGCGCTCCATAATTGATTTTGCTGTCTTGTGTCATGTCGATGCCGCCACGGGTAACCGGGAAGTCACTTCGGTAGTCGTTACCATCGTACTCGACTTTCAGGCGCAGTGGCTGCCAAGGTGTTTGATATTCCATGCCGCCAAATACAGCGCTGCAGCCAGTAAACCAACGATCGAAGTCAATACTGCCGCCATTGCCTTTGTACTCGGTATTGCGGTTACAGTCATTGCCTTGGGATTTATCACCGGTAAGGTTACCGCTGTTGCCGATATAACCCCAGCCGATACCAACGGTAAAATCAAATGGGCCGATATGCTTGTTGGCAGCAATATATTCACCGTCAAATAGGCCGGTACCACCAAAGTCACGAACACCGATAGACGTTTCCGGCAGCCAGTAGCTTTCTTTGAGTAACCGGATTTTAAAATCTATCCCTTTATCTGTGTATTTGGTGTCACCGCTGAAACTTGGGTCATTACTATAGAGCAAATCCTGCACCAGGGTGTAACGGATGGTGGATTCGAGCCATGGCAACAACTGAAGGGAAACTGTGTAATGATGGTATTCATCATTATAAGTCGTACCAATATTAAACTCGCCTTCAGGTGCCATACGCGCTGATGGCATTTGAATTAAGCCGACACCGCCGAAATCCGTTTGTGATGGTTTGAATGCGGGGTAGCTGAATTCGTCTGCATGACCTTGAAGAACAGGAAGCATTGCCAGAGTAATGGCTGATAACGAAGTAGTGAGTTTGGTGTTCATTACAGTGTCCGGTTCCTTAGCAGGTTGATCAGTTCCTCGTTCAGAGAGTCAAGGTCATCAGGCAATGCCGCGAAACCCAGATAGATGATAGCGCCCGGAGCGATATCCATATGTTCTTTGTTCCAGTAGGCAATAGGATGTTTTTCAACAATGCCATCCGGTTGGATCACCCACACAGAGCTGTTATCTGAGTTGCTGAGAGGAGTGATTTTTTCAAGGTAGCGCTGTGCGCTCGATCGTTCACGCCACTGAAGTTTTTCCGGTTGTTTTACTGCTCCCAATAGCCATACCGAATTGGGGCGGGGTGGTAAAACAACAGCCACATCTTCACTGATCAAAGGGTTCTGTGTCATTTCAATGCGCACTAAATCATAATCAAGTGAATTAAAAACACGCTGGCCAATGGGTTCGTTTTTAAGCCAGGTTTTCAGGTTTAATACGGCATTACGACCTTCATTCTGCCAAATGGTACTGAGCGTATTTAGTTTGGCTAAAACAGCTTTTTGCTCTGGGTTGCTTCGTGCAGTTAATAGTGCAGCGCCCGGCCAGTAGATTTGATCTGTATTGCCCTTCTTTTGATTGTGTTTTGGCGGCAATGGCAGTTGCTGTAGGTTGGCTATGCTATCTGCCAATACTTGCTGCAGGCGAACTGGTGCTGGATAGCTGAGTTTTAGGTGTTGATTGTATTGTGCAGAAGCGGTTACCTGAACTTCGATCGGCTCAGCCATTAAGGGAGTAACCGCTAATAGTGCATAAAACATCAGGGGGGGGAGCACAACTGATTTTGCACGAGTCATGAATGAAATGAGCGTGTTCATTGTCTTTCCGTGTTTATGAATAAGGCTTCAAAAGGGTGATTTCGATATAAGGCAGGCTCGGAGCCAGTTTTTGCTTACTTTTTAGTACTTTTCCTGTTTCAGGATGTATCCAGAATTCATTCTGATACTCGATATCTAAGCTATTGACCGTAACATCTTCGGTAAAATACAGGACCTCAACAGGCCTGTCATTGAGCATGATTACCGCATCCTGCCGGCGTGAAAAGGTGGATTTCAGCTGGTAGCCCAAATGATAACCCGGTTGCCAGTCAATCGTGCGTTGCCAGTGTTTTGGGGTGTTCGGCAGTTGAAGACCTAGACGTAAGGGATCGGGATGCTGGCTGAGGGTGCTGAGCAAGTTACCTTGAGGCAGGTTGAGGGTTTTGACTAGGCGGCCATATTCGGTTACCAGCATCCCCTTGTCTGAAGATAGCCATTTTAGTTGTAGTGGCTGGCCCTGCAACTGGCTCTGGGTTTGTGTGCCTAGTTTTGTTGGTGTCTCGGCTAGTGCTAACACCATAAACGCCTGTGGCCCGTCACCGATACGGGCATAGATGCTGGCGTAGGGCAGGTTGCGGATATCATCTCTATCCAGCCGGGTGTCGGTATCACCAAACAAGGCGATGTTAAGCGTATCATTAACGTCACTGAATTTTTGACTACAGCCGGAAATAACAGCAGTAATCAAAAACAACAGAAATAGGTGAAAAGCTCGATGAAATAACCGCATTCTAGTGGCAAGTTCCATTTACTGGTTTAGAAATGCAAGCATAGAAATGAATAAGTTTTTAGTACTTAAACTTGCATGCTATTACTTGAAAATAGCCGCACCTAAAGGAGCGGCTATGATTATTCTGTTTTATCCTTGGATTAATGCTCTATTGAGAGAATTAAGCACTTGGAGTTGTAACAGAGTTAGTTGTGCTATTGTTATTTGAATCCACAACGGCAACAGCAGCTACTGTAGCGGCAACACCGGCAGCTACTGCTGTGGCGGTGATACCACCGGCAGCGGCTGCTGTAGCTCCAGCAGTACCGGCTGCAGCGCCTGTAGAGGCTGCTGTTGTGGCCGTTGTAGCCCCAGCCGTTGAGGCTGATGAAGTTGCGCCTGCTGTACCAGCCGTTTCAGTGGCAGCAAACGCAGAGCTAGCCATAGACATTGCTGCTAGCAGGGCAATTGCAGTTTTTTTCATCCTATTCCCTTACTTTTTACAATTAACGTAGAGGCGTTTTTCCCGCTTTAGTTTGGGTATCTCTAGTTATAATTGCCATTTACTCATGGATATTTATTCACAGGAAAAAATATACCCACAAAATAATGACCAATATCAGCCCCATTGTGTCTTAAACCTGTATTAATTACCGTGACAGGTTTGAAGGACATACGATTATGTTCGTCATCATTCTATTTTTGACACGAATTTCATGTCGATAATGATGGGGGCAAATAACATAACCCAGAGGTACGCTCGACTAATAATATTGGGTTATTGTTTGGTTAGCAATGGAAGAACCGGAAGTAGATGAATATTTCTGATCGCGCCAAAATGGGCATTTATATATATATAAATGCTGATGATACGTGGTGTGATAACAAAACCATCAATAATGAGTCTTAAGTAACTCCCACTTCCTGCGCGTCCGCCCTATCATTTCTTTCTCCTTAAGTTACTTAAAATCAAAGCGTTATAAGTACTTGCTGTGTTTTTGGGCATTCTTGTATGTAAATTTTTATTCCTAATATGAAGTTTATTGTGTAGTATAATTATCACAACTGTAATTGAGAAATTTGTCATTTATTGACTACACTGTAGTTGGGTGATTTGTTATTTGTCACTTAGAAAGTGGCCACTGAACTACAAGTACAACAAAGGCATTGTGGATAACGCATCAGGTGCTTGTAAGAATATGCTTGAGGCTAGTTATATCAAGGGCCTTAATAGCAAAATGGTATAAGCTAAGGCGCTTTGGGAGCTATAACCCAAGGGCGGTAGCATGGAAATTCCGTAAATACCGGATTGTTCAGGGATGAAGTAAAGCTGTTAAGTAAGTTCTTAGCTACGCGAAATTTAAAGAATTAAGAGAAGAAATTTTAAAGTTGCGCAGTAACTTTAATATCTCTCTTGGAATAACTTACTCGGTAGAGTTATAGCTTTTCATTCCCTACAGTTTCTCAGCTTCGGTTTGCGTTTGAAACCGAGACTAATTTTAGCTACTTGGTTCCAGTACCTAGGATCCAGGATGTCGTAACCTTTAATTTTTCGAACCCAAATATGCATTTCACAAAGAAGCTTCTGATATCTGCAATGGCATCGACCATGCTGGTAGGGTGCACGGTGCCCGGCTCACATTTGAATGTCAATAATAAGAATATTGTTGCGATAGATAGTGAGCAGAAAACGGATATATCCGAACAGGTTAATGTGTACCCGCTGACAGCTGGTACAGTAAGTAAGATGAAAACCCCTAGGGTCGTATCGAAAAGTAATCCAGTCTTGGATGCGGAAATTACCGGATATCAATACAGAATTGGTCCGGGAGATATTCTTAATGTCACTATTTGGGACCATCCTGAACTGACGATTCCAGCCGGTTCTTACCGAAGCTCTAGTGAATCCGGTAATTGGGTACATGCCGACGGCACTATTTTTTATCCTTATATTGGTTTGATTAAAGTCGGTGGTAAAACGGTAACCCAAGTTCGGGATGAGATGGCGAACCGCCTGAAAGCATATATTGAAAGTCCTCAGGTTGATGTCAATGTTGCCGCTTTCCGTTCTCAAAAATCCTATATCACAGGTGAGGTTAATCAGCCGGGTCAACAGGCCATCACTAATGTACCGTTAACATTATTGGATGCGATTAACCGTGCGGGTGGGTTAGCTGAAGATGCTGACTGGCGCAACGTAACGCTTACTCGTAATGGGGGGGAAGAGAGTATTTCACTTTATGCATTGATGCAGCGTGGTGATTTAACTCAAAACCGCTTATTACGTCCTGGTGACATTGTTCATGTGCCTCGTAATGATGCGCAAAAAGTTTTCGTTATGGGCGAAGTCAACGATCCTAAACTGTTGAAAATTGATCGCGCTGGTATGAGCCTGACCGAAGCTCTTAGCTCGGTAGGTGGTATAAATCAATTAGAAGCGGATGCCACTGGTATCTTTGTTATTCGTGGTAACCGTAATAAAGCCAATGAATCCAGCGTTATTGCCAACATCTATCAGCTAAATATCAAAGACGCATCTGCATTAGTAATAGGTACCGAATTTGACTTGCAACCGTACGATATTATTTACGTAACAGCGGCTCCTATTACCCGCTGGAATCGTGTTATCAGTCAACTTCTACCTACTATCACTGGGTTCAATGAGTTGAGTGAAGGTGTACTACGTATCCGGACTTGGCCATAGAAACGAAGTTTCTAGATTTGAGATAGAGAGTATCGAGTGATAGTTCCCTCAGTTAGCCATGGAAGGTTAATGTTGTATCTGAAAAAACACAAATGATTTGATTGTAGAGTTGATAGACGTTACTCGAATGATTAGTGGCTTAATCAAGTACCGTACATCCCAAATAAATGAAGAATGTTCAGAGTATAGAAGTGAGTCGTTATGAGACTTGTATAACTCCCTGGGGCGTTAAGTTGTTTGCCAAGTGCTCCAAGTTTACTTTTCGACTCTCGACTCTAAACTCTCGTAACAGGAGAGTCTTATGTTCCAAAAAATCCTAATCGTCTGCGTTGGCAATATCTGCCGTTCTCCGTCGGGCGAATATCTATTGAAAAAATTGCTACCGAGTAAACATATCGCTTCTGCCGGTGTTGGTGCGCTGGTGGGTAAGCCTGCAGATAGTATAGCAACAGAAGTTGCGGCAGCTAACAGTGTCAGCTTGGAAGGGCATGTTGCGCAGCAGCTAACCAGTGACCTTTGTAGGGAATATGATCTGATTCTGGTGATGGAAAAAGGACATATTGAAGCGGTAACCAAGATAGCCCCCGAAGTGCGCGGCAAGACAATGCTGTTTGGGCAATGGATTGGTCAGAAAGACATTCCCGATCCATATCGCCAAAGCCGAGAAGCCTTTGAACATGCCTACAGCTTGATTGACGAAGCCGCTCAAGCCTGGGCGAAGAAGTTGTAGCCAGGGACGAGTTTAGTAGATGTGAGTAGCTGCGGAAAGTCTGCTTATTTTACTCGCACCTCGTCTTTTAATCCTCGCCTCTAGTCAAATACTCATTCCTGGAATTTTAAATGAGCATTACACAAAACCTTCAAACCAAACAAACGTACTCAGATGAAATCGATCTGGGCAAACTATTTGGTATTCTAGTTGATAATCGTTGGAACATTATAGCAATTACCTTTTTGTTTGCTGTTATGGGGGTGGCCTATGCGCTGTTAGCCACTCCAATTTATAAAGCAGACGCCTTAATCCAAGTTGAACAAAAAAGCTCCGGTATGTCTGCCCTTGGTGATATGGGTGAAATGTTTGCTGGTGAGTCGTCATCCAACACTGAGATTGAAATCATTACGTCGCGAATGATTTTGGGGAAAACTGTCGATAAGCTGAATTTAACAACAGTAGTAACACCTAATTATTTACCAGTGATTGGCAAAGGCTTAGCTCGTATTGAGGGGCAACAGAACCATATTGAAATAAGTCGCTTTGAGTTGCCTGATGATATTGATGTGCCTGTATTTACAATCAGTGTGTCAGATGCACGAAAAGGGACTTATGAGTTGCTTGATAAGAATGAACGTGTTGTACTGCAGGGGCGCGTTGGTGAGTTAGCACAACAGGGTGAATTTAATCTATTTGTGACTGAAATTACAGCACAGAATGGGGCAGCATTTACTGTAAAAAAACGCTCTCGAATTGATGCAATTCAGTGGTTACAGAAAAATTTGTCAGTTAATGAGCGCGGTAAGAAAACGGGCATATTACAGCTCTCATTTACTGGTGAGAACAGAGCCGATATTAAAGCAATCCTAGATGACATTAGTCAGAATTACTTTTTGCAAAATGTTGAGCGTAACTCTGCTGAAGCGGAAAATAGTTTGGAGTTTTTGCGTAAACACTTGCCTGATATTAAGGCTCAGCTGACCGTATCAGAAGATCAGTTAAATAAATATCGCCAAGAAAATGAATCCATCGACCTGGGATTAGAAGCAAAGTCGACACTGGATGTGATGGTAACCATTGAAGCGCAACTTAATGAATTGACGTTTAAAGAGAGTGAGATATCACAGCGTTTTACTAAGGAGCACCCGGCTTATCAATCACTACTTGATAAGCGTAAAACTTTACTTGCTGAGCGTGAACGCCTGAATAAACAAATCCAAAAGTTACCCAAAACTCAGCGTGAAGTGCTACGTTACACTCGTGATGTTGAGGTTAATCAACAGATTTATGTTCAGCTACTGAATAAAGTACAAGAGCTAAATATTGTAAAAGCCAGTACAGTTGGTAATGTCCGTATTTTGGATAGTGCACAGTCATACACAAAAGCAGTAAAACCAAAGAAATCATTGATTGTTGTGGTGGCTACATTACTAGGTGGTATGTTGGCTGTCGCTATCGCTTTATTACGTTCAGCTTTTCACCGAGGTGTTGAAAATCCGGATGAAATTGAAGCGATTGGTTTACCTGTTTATGCTAGTGTTCCCATGTCAGATTGGCAAATTGAGCTGGAGAAGAAGCAGAAAAGTAAGAAAAAACTTTCCGTTGGAGAGACCCTATTGGCAGTTTCAAACCCGGCTGATCTGTCTATCGAAGCGTTACGTAGCCTGCGCACCAGCCTGCACTTTGCCATGATGGAAGCTAAAAACAATATTTTGATGATTTCGGGCCCTAGCCCGGGTATCGGTAAGTCATTTGTTTCTGCCAACATGGCGGCTGTTGTGGCAAAATCCGGCTCGAGAGTATTGGTGATCGATGCGGATATGCGTAAAGGTCGGATGGAAAAACAGATGGCGGTTTCTTATAAACCAGGTCTTTCTGATTTCCTAAGCGGTCAGTCTTCAATCGAGTCCTTAATAAAGAAGCCCGGTGTTGATAACTTGGATTATATTTCACGTGGAGACGTGCCTCCAAACCCATCAGAACTGCTAATGCATCCGCGATTCAAACAATTGATGGATTGGGCGTCTGAAAATTACGATATGGTAATTGTCGACACGCCGCCTATTTTGGCGGTAACGGATCCGGCTATTGTCGGTGCACATGCAGGAACAACATTACTTGTTGGTCGTTTTGGTCAGAACGCAGTTAAAGAAGTTGAAATAACCAAGCAACGCTTCGAGCAGAATGGTATTGAGATTAAAGGCTTTATTCTTAATGCTGTTGTGCGTAAGGCGAGTAGTTATTACGGCGGTAATTATGGTTATTACAATTATAGCTATGAGTCTAAATAATCATTAATTATTTGAATATTGAAGTAAGGCGGAGGGAACTGCGCCTTGCTTCAATATATTCGCAAATACTATTTTTTAATAGCGCAACCTATTGGCAGGAAATACCTCAATCCCCCGTTATCCCTGATGATACAAGTCCTGTGCGGACTTTTTTTGTGTCTCAACCAAAACAGTTTTTGTCTCAGGCCGCTTTTAGATCTGAGTTTTGATGATGAAAATATTCAACGTTACATGGGCAATCTCATATTTAATTTTAGTTTAAATTGGCAAGGAATATGGCAAAGAAACGTATTTTGACGGTTTTTGGAACCCGTCCGGAAGCAATAAAAATGGCACCCTTGGTGCACGCGTTAGCGGACGATGCGCGCTTTGAGGCGAAAGTCTGTGTGACGGCGCAGCACCGGGAAATGCTCGATCAGGTGTTAGATTTGTTTGAGATCATCCCCGATTATGATTTAAATCTGATGAAAGCCGGCCAGACACTTAATGATGTGACCGCACGAATTCTGCTTGAACTAAAACCGGTGCTACAAGAATTTAACCCTGATGTGGTGTTAGTACACGGTGATACGGCAACCACCTTCGCGGCAAGTCTGGCGGCTTACTATGAGCAAATTGCAGTTGGTCATGTGGAAGCGGGGTTGCGTACCGGCAATATTTATTCGCCCTGGCCGGAAGAGGCCAACCGTAAATTGACAGGGGCGTTGACAAAATACCATTTCGCGCCGACTGAAACCTCAAAACAAAACTTGCTGAAAGAAAATTATGACGAGCAGAATATTTCAGTAACCGGTAATACGGTCATTGATGCGCTGTTGATGGTGAAAGAAAAAATAGATAGTGACGCTGACTTAAATGCTACCTTAGCTGCTCTGTTCCCGTTCTTGGATGAAAACAAAAAGCTGATTTTGGTCACCGGCCATCGTCGTGAAAGCTTCGGAGGGGGCTTTGAACGTATTTGTCAGGCATTGGCAGAAACGGCCAAATTACATCCTGACACTCAAATTTTGTACCCGATGCACTTGAACCCGAATGTCCGTGAACCGGTTAATCGCATCTTGGGGGGTATCGAGAATGTATTTTTGATTGAGCCTCAACAATATCTGCCGTTTATTTACTTGATGAGCCGCGCAAATATCATTTTGACTGACTCGGGTGGTATTCAGGAAGAGGCACCGTCACTGGGTAAGCCGGTATTGGTGATGCGTGATACCACTGAGCGTCCTGAAGCAGTTGCAGCAGGTACTGTGAAACTAGTCGGTACCGATATTGAAAAGATCGTAAGTAATTTGAATACACTGCTTACTGATGAAGTAGCCTATCAAGCCATGAGTTATGCTCATAACCCTTATGGTGACGGCAAAGCATGTGAACGAATTATTGATGAATTAGCAAAATAAATAGTTAAGAACAAATTAGGAAAATAATGATGTCATTTGAAACGGTTTCAGTTATCGGCCTGGGTTATATTGGCTTACCTACCGCCGCCATGTTTGCATCACGAAAGAAAAAAGTGATTGGTGTGGATGTCAGCCAGTATGCGGTGGATACCATTAACCAAGGTAAAATTCATATCGTAGAGCCTGAACTGGATATGATTGTCAGTGCGGCAGTGAATGAAGGATATCTGAAAGCAGTCACTACTCCGGAACCGGCTGATGCATTTTTAATTGCAGTTCCTACCCCTTTCTTGCCATGTGAAGATGGGGAAGTACCAGCGCCAGATCTGTCCTACATTGAAGCGGCAAGTAAAGCTATTGCACCTGTTTTGAAAAAAGGTGATCTTGTCATTCTTGAGTCAACATCACCTGTTGGTACGACAGAGCAAATGGCTGCATGGTTGGCTGAAGCACGTACAGACCTGACATTCCCACAAACAGCAGGTGAAAATGCGGATGTTAACGTCGCCCACTGTCCAGAGCGAGTCCTTCCTGGACACGTTGTCCGTGAGTTGGTGGCGAATGATCGTGTAATTGGTGGTATGTCATCACGTTGTTCAGAGCGGTCAGTAGAACTGTACAAAACGTTTGTACAGGGTGAGTGTGTGATCACCAATGCGCGTACAGCTGAAATGGCAAAACTCACCGAAAATAGTTCTCGCGACGTTCAAATTGCTTTTGCCAACGAGCTTTCTATTATATGCGATAAGTTGGATATTAATGTGTGGGAGTTGATTGCTCTTGCCAACCGCCATCCTCGCGTCAATATTCTTCAGCCTGGACCGGGTGTTGGCGGTCATTGTATTGCTGTTGATCCATGGTTTATTGTATCTAAAACGCCTGAAGAAGCGCAGATTATTCATACGGCACGCAAAGTCAATGATGGTAAGCCTGATTGGGTAATTGAAAAAGTGAAGCTAGCGATTGCTGACTTCTTACAGACAAACCCTGAAAAAACTGCACGTGAAGTAACCATCGCCTGTTACGGTCTTGCATTTAAGCCTGACATTGATGATTTGCGTGAAAGTCCAGCTCTTGAGATCACAAAGAAAGTAGCAGCCATGCACTGTGGTCGAGTCATCGCTGTCGAACCAAATATTGATAGATTGCCAACTAAGCTCAAAGGGGTTGAGTTAGTTGATTGGGATATAGCATCAACGGAAGCTGATATTCAATTATTATTGGTAGATCATAAAGAATTTAAAGTAAACAAACCAAATTCAGGTCAGTTTATTGATACTAAAGGTATTTGGTAATAAAGATTGGGGCGTAGGCCCCAATTCATATTGAGCGAGTCTTAAGATTCTTTATACATTAAATTAAGATATGCAATTGGAGTAAAATGACTAATTCATTAATAAGACCCAACATGCATAGATTAGTTTTTAGTTAACATTTATGTGAAATCGAACAATGGCAAGAGCATGGACATAACAAATTACATGTTAGTCAATCAATTACGTTACCTATTAAATCAACCATATTGCATAATATATTGATAAGTGCGTTTTTCAGGAATTTGAACATCCGCATTAGCCTCAGAAAGCGGAGCATTAACTCGTTGATTAACGATAAGCGATATTATTTTGGTATGAGCTGTGCTGACTCTATAAATTACAATTTTCACTATTGGTCTATGATGCTAAGAAAGATATATAGAAAAATAAACCATTTAAGAATGTTAACTAGGTACGTAAAAAAAAGCAGACAAATAAAAATAAAATACAATGAATTGTCTTTAGTTCTTAAGTTTAAAGAAAACTCCAAAATAAAAGAATTGCTGATTAATGATGATAGTAAGACTGCTGCAGATGAAATTATTGAAAAAGGTATATCTATTTTTGATATAAGATGCAGAGCTAACTTTAATTCTGAAGCATTTTGGAATCAATGCCCAAAGTATCTTACGAAATATAATAAGGATGAGTTTTACTTTCAGGCTAAGACATTTGAAAAAACGGATGTAAAATACTTATGGGAAATTGGACGGATTCAATATCTGGTAGTTTTAGCAAAGGCATATAGACAAACTGGAGAAGATAAATACATTAATATTATTAATGAAGCACTCAATGGTTTTATTAATAATACAGTAGACTATAAAGGGGTACAATGGCAATGTCCAATGGATGTGGCATTGAGGTTAGTTAGTTTAACGTCGATATTTATTCTTTTGGATCTTGATATAAGCGCTTATGATGATATTTTAATAAAACATCTATCTTATATGCTTTATCATGATGAATGGAATTCTCAATATACTGGTAATCATCATTTAATTTGTGTATGTGGAATTCTATATACCCTAGCGTCACTTAGAGGTTTAGCAGAACTTAAAAGCTTTTATTACAATAGATTTAAGTACGAAATAGGTAATCAATTTGGATCAGATGGTGGTAATTTTGAATCATCAATTAGCTATCATTATTTTGTGAGTGATGCAGTTAATATAGTACATGAATTATATGATAGATATGCTTTTGAAAAGGAAAATAATTTAATAAAAATAGATAAACCAAAAGAATATAATGCGCAGATAGATTCAAGAAAATCAGATAAAGAAATTAAAAAAATAATAAATAAAATTAATGATTTTTCAATTTGGCATATAAGACAAGATGGAACT
The DNA here is from genome assembly GCF_000331515.1 of Photobacterium marinum. Lineage (GTDB taxonomy): Bacteria > Pseudomonadota > Gammaproteobacteria > Enterobacterales > Vibrionaceae > Photobacterium > Photobacterium marinum. The sequence goes on along the minus strand of NZ_AMZO01000036.1, from coordinate 156,496 downwards.
TATGCTAAAATAGGAGATGATGATTCTGGTTATTTTGTTGCAAAACAAAATATAAAACATTCTCATAATCCATATAATAAAATATCTAAAGCAAATATAAAAAATCACTTTAATTATGGTTTTAATGGTAAAGAAGAATATCAAAATAACCATATTAAAGAAATAAACATTGACGAAGAGGTAGAGTTTGAAACGTCGAAATATTTCTCAAAATTTGGTTCATTGATAGTGCGCTCTAGAAACTGTCATGTCAGTGTAAGTCTAACGAGAACTGGTCAGAATGGGAAGGGAGGTCATGATCATTTAGATCTTTTACATAGCGAAATCTGGGTGAATGGAAAAGTTTATGGAAGAGATCCTGGGGTATCAAGCTATACATATAGTCTAGCCAATCGTAATCGTTACAGATCAAGCCTCGCCCATAATACGCCTATAAAATTAGATGTATTTACTGATCTTAGTTTGCCATTTAAATTAAACAAACCACATTTTGACATTGAACATATTTGCATTGATAAAAATAAAATTAGAATTGAAGTCACTGTTCTAAATAAATATAAGTTTTGTCGTGAAATAAAGGTTAGCAACGAAAAAAAATTGATAATAGCAGATTATTATAACGATGATTTTTTATTCAAGAAGCCATTTTGTTCAGATGTGCAAGCTTGTAATGTATATGGTGAGAATGTTAATTATGAGTAATGATATTAAAGTAATATACTTGGATTTTTGTCATACAGCGGTAAATAAATTTACACTTGGATCATTTATAAGGTATGTTCAATTAAGAGAGATAAATTTATTATCCATATTTAACGATAAAATAAGAAGAACAGAAGTTTCTGAAAGAATAGAGAATTTAGATCATAAAGTTTACGACAATTTGGATAAGTATGGTCACAGCTATTCAAGTCTGCTAATAAAAAAACATATCAATCAAAATGTAATTTCTGAAATTAGAAATTTAACATCTAATGGATATAAGTTGGTAGTAGTAAGCGCGGCCTTAAAATATTATATCAAGCCTTTTTTTGATATGTTAGATGTGAACGTATATCACTATATAACATCACAGATTGAAAAAAAAGGAAATAAATTATCTTTAGACTTTATGTATGCCGAAAGAAAATTAGAAGAAATTATTAAATTTGAGAATCAATTAAATATTATTGAGTCCGTTGCTTACTCGGATCATATAACTGACCTGCCAATGCTTAAGCATTCCAATAGAGTAGTTGTGGTAGAAGGTCCTAACAAAGAACTACTTAAAGTGGCTGAGAATAATAATTGGAGAATAATTAATGGTCACTGATATAAAAAATATTGCTAAGCTATCCTTATCTTATCTTCCTTATAATTTAGTACATAATCGATTTATTAATGGTCTACAGGTGTGTACTAATAGGGCCTTATTGAGTAGAGATGCACTTGTCGACATAGAAAATGAAAGATTGTCAATATTATTAAATCAAGCAAGTAATAAAGCATTATATAAGCATGTAATTAATGCGGAAAGCTTAGATGCATATCCTGTTATCAATAAAAAGACCTTGTTATCCTGTTTTGAATTTGTAAATCACAAAGATGAAGTAAGGTTATCAACATCCGGATCTTCTGGTGAACCCTTGGTTTTATACAGGACGTGGAAAGATCGCTATGAAGAACAGTACTTTACATATAGTTCTTTGGCAATTAAAGGCTATACTCCAGGAGAAGAGATTGCGTGGCTAAGATCTTATGTTCCAAAAGTGAATGAGAAGGTAATTAAGTATTTGAGATACTATCGACATTGGATGATGTCGGCCTATGATATGACTGATGAAAATATGGATCTATATTATAAAATATTAAAAGAACGCAAGATTAAATACATTTTCACTTATCCATCATCTTTAGGGATCTTTTCTGAATATCTAGTAAAAAACAGGAAATGTTTGCCTGACGTAAAAGCTATTTATGTTTCTTCGGAAATGATGTTTGAACTATGGTATAAGACCGCGTATATAGCATTTCCAAATAGCGAAGTATTAGATGTTTACAATAATGTAGAGGCGTCTGCTAGACTTACCTCATGTAGAGAGTGTGGTGGTTATCATATAAATAATGATTACGGAATTGTTGAGTTTATAGGTGACGGTAAAAATAGGAAAATAGTGGGAACTGGTTTTTTAAATTCAAGCTATCCACTAGTTCGTTATGATACTGGCGATCTCTTTAGCTTTAAAGAGATGAAGCATTCATCTTGTAAACAAGGATCAGATGTAGTTGTTGGTAAAATACTAGGTCGGGAATCAGATATCATTGTATTAGCTGATCGAAGTGTACCATGTGTTAATATATATACGGTTTTTTATAAATTCGCTGAATATATTTCAATTTTTCAGTTGGTGCAAGTAACAAACAGTGATTTTGTTGTTAAATATGTTCTTAAACCGAATGCTACAGCTGATTTCGAGAAAAAGCTGAAATCAGAGCTATTACAACGTTTAGGTGACTCTGCAAAAATTCAATTTGAAAAACTAAAAGAAATACCGCGTGATCCCAAAACAGGAAAACACAAGCCTATAATTACACTGAAGATTGAAAATGATTAGCAGCATTTTACGTGTCTTAACAGGCGATTTGATAGCTAAACTTGCTTCGTTTGTCTCATTTTTAATATTGACGTGGAGTCAATCAGAAGAAAATGTAGCATTATTTGTTATAGCAAACTCAATTATTGCGATCTGCTTAGACCCATCTGCAACTTTTTCAATCCAAAAAATTGTTAATGATGGCTTGGAAGAAAAATATAGGATAACGGTACTTAGGTATATTTTTTTTGTTGGTAATATATTATCATTTATCCTTGTTTTTTCATATTCTGCTTTTGACTCAATTGAGTTGAAAATATCAATTGCAATATTTATATTTTTAACTTCATCTTTTATCTATAGAAGAGTTTATTGGCAAAGTTTAAATGTATTTGAAAAAGTAAGTAAAGAAACTGTATACAGATATTTGTTTGTGCTTTTTGGAAGTATGACTGTTTTCTTTCTATCAAATTTCTTTGAAATTAAATCAGAAGTTTTATTTTTGTGTGTATCTATCTTCATGGCGGCATTTTTGCTTTTTAATCGCGGTGATTCAGCATTTGAAATTAAAAAGCTTTCTGGATTTAAGCTGTATTTCTCAAAAGCAGATCTAAAAATTGTTTTGTATTTATTAATCTTATCTGTCTGGGGGCAAATCGATATAATATATTCTAGTGCTGCAATGGTTGAATATGATACCGTTGTCATGGCAACAGCGCTTCGGTTTTATTCTATTTTTGTTTTGGTTATATCTTCTATAAATACTGTTGTGTTGCCGAGCATAAATAAAATTGATAGTGAAGACTCTGTAAGAGGGCTTTTCCTTATTATTTCTTTTTTCATAATATGTCTCTTATTGGCTATTATTATTTCGCCGTTTATCTTTCCTATATTAACTAACAATAATTATCCAGAAAGCATATTGTGTTTTCAGATACTATCTTTATCGCTAATAACTTCATTTTTTGCAATTCGTTCATTTAATAAGTTGTTAGCAAGTGGTAAACATGTTGATGTTATCGTAATTTTTCTTTTTGCAGTGATAATAAAGACATGTACCTTAATAGTAGCCCCATCATTGTATAATATTAAGCCAGTATATATTCTTTCTATATCGACATTAATATCTACGACTATCCTTAATATTTTAGTTATTATTGTAAATAAGACTCATGAAAATTCTACTGCTATCGTTTAATTATGGTGAATCATCAAGCCCTCGAGCAATTCGTTGGAATTCATTAGGCCAAAAAATAACCGAATTTGGGCATAACTTAACAGTTATTCATGCTGGGAAAAATGAGAACATTGCTTCTCAAGATACTTATTGTACACATACGCTGCCTTTGAATCCTTCATCAGATTCAGGAAAGGTTGAAAAATGTAATGGTATCCTTGGGTGGATAAAATCTCGACTGAGAAATTTATGCATAACTTTACGATGGCCTGACTATGGAATAGTTTGGGTAGTAAAGTCTTTACCAATATTGAAAAGTTTAATGGGGAAAAATGATTACGATTTAATAATATCTGTTTCGCACCCATTCTCCTCTCATCTTCTTGGTCTTTACGCGAAAAAAAAAGCTAATGAAAAATGTCATTGGCATGTCGATATTGGTGACCCATTTTTTTTACTTAAAGATATAAAGGTCAACTCATTTTTTTATTCTAAGCTTAATTTTATAGCAGAGCACTTGGTTCTGAAGCTAGCAGATAAAATATTTGTGACAAATAATATGATGAAAGGTGAATATTTATCTGAGTTTAAACTATCAGATGAGAAAGTGAATGTGTTATTTCCTATTAGAAATAATCCTCCTTTTAAATATGCTTTTAATCCAAGTGGAGAAGTCGTTTATGCAGGAAGATTCTATTCAAAAGTAAGAGAACCATCATATGTTATTCAACTTTTATCTATAGTTAATAGTTACAATGATGATTACAAATGTTCAATTTACGGGGTCGATTGCAATACACTTATTAGTGTCTTTCAACTAGATACTAATTTGTTAGCTAACATATCTATTAATGGGATGATTCCAAAAAATCAACTTGATATAAAAATATCGGCTGCATCCATTATTGTTAACCTTGGAAATACTACAGATAATCAATTACCAAGTAAAATATCAGACCTAATTTTTAGTGGTAAGCCAGTTATCAATATTTACCAGTCAGAAAATGATGCTTGCTTAGAACTGTTAAAGAATCATCCAGCTTGTTTGTCACTCAATAGCTTAGAAGTTAATACGAAAGAAACAAAGCAGAAAGTATTTAATTTTATTAAAATGGTTGAATCAACAGACTTTAGTGAAGCATATGATGATTATGTTTCGATGATGTTACCATTATTTGATGCGCAATCTATAACTGTGGAATATATTTCAAATGAAAGCTAATGTTCATATTTACTCTGTTGGATATAATATCAACAGTCAACCTTATTTATCAAAACTAGCAAAAGTTCTAAGTTGTTATACTGATAAAATAACATTTCATTGTTGGCGGAGAAAAAATACCCCGAGCTCTTCTGAACATAAAGGTGTTAAAACCCGTGTTTTGCTTAATTATGGTAATGATGGGTCAAAATATGTAGCGTTGGTCTATCCTATTTGGATGTTTTTAGTTTTTATTGATTGCTTGTTTAAGAGAAAGAGTGGTGATGTAGTTATATGCTCGAAATTTGAGAGTGGATTTCCTGTAGCTTTATTATGCCATTTTAAAAAAATAAAATTTATCTATCTTGATAGAGATAATTTGGCATTTAGTTATCGTGGTCACCCAATTGTTAAATCAATTGCTCTAAAATTAGAGAGCTTTGTGGCAAGACAGGCTATTTTGCATTTGGTTCCAGGTGAAAATAGGGTCTACGAACAACGTGATAATATCAGAGTTATTCATAATACACCTCACAGTGAGACTTTAGCTGAAGCAGAAAAGAAAATTAATAAATGGCAGCATCTAAGAAGTGATAATAAATTAAATGTGTATATTAATGGTTGGATGTCTGAAAGACGAGGAATTGATTTCATATTAAACACCATTGAAAAGTGCGAAAATATGAAACTGCCAATACATTTTATTGTTGCTGGGTCCGGCGATGATCGTGTAATTAATAGATTAGAATTGTTTAAATCTGTAAGCTACATAGGTTGTGTTTCAAATGCCGATGCATTGGCAATCTACTATGTTATGGATTTGCTTCTTTCATTTTATGACCCCGTCTATGAGATACATCAGAGAGCGGAACCAAATAAATGGTACGACGCATTATTCACATCAACAAATGTCATTGTAAATAATGATATTAAAGCTTCTGAAATATTTATTGATAATTATGGCTTTACTGGGGTTAAATATGGTGATGTTTTAGGCTTGATTAACTGTTTTATGGATTATCAGAAAGATAAGGATGAATCGAAGATGACTTCTTATGATGATTTTATCTGTTGGGATAAGCGTGTTCATTCTGTCTTAAAAGATATTTTGTAGCATTTTAATATGATTTTAATTGTTTTTTCAATGCTGGTTTTATCTGTTCTTCTAGAATCTAAAATTTTAGGAAAGAATTATTATTTTCCTAGTCCAGTATTTGTTTTGTCGTCATGTATAATATTTGTCTATTTATTGCCCATACTAGGTTCATCTTATTACTTCGCTATTGTTCCATCTTTAATTAATGGGCTTGATTTTTCTGAGCTAAAGAAACTTGAGTTTTTTATTCTTGCATTTTCTGTTTCATTTTTTCTGTTTTATTTTCTTATTTCAGCTGTTGTTTTTAAAGGTGCAAGAAACTGGAGTGTGAGTGTTATAAATGGTACTGTTACATATAAAAACGTGCTGATTCTATTTATACTTGCGTTAATTGTTAAGTATATTTATTTGGCAACTGGTCTTAGCTTTTCCCCAGCAGCAGTGTTTGATAGATTTATGTCTCCACGAGATTATACTTATATTAAAAAAGGTACTGGGTTTATTAACTATATTCATTCTGTTTTTCTCCATGCTCTTTTGTTTGTTTCATGTTACTTTTTTTTGAAGCGTAAAGATTTAAATTATATCATAAGATTTTGTATAATATTATTACCACTAATTTTAGTCTTTTTTGGTGGTGGTAAGCAGAACTATTTATGGATAATTGTGTATTGGTCTGTAATTAGTTTTAAACTTTTTAGTTTTAAGCTGTCAAATTTCAATGTTATAAAAAAGATTTTTGGTTTCGGTTGCTTGTTTCTTGCGTTATTGTGGTTTTCCTTTAGTTTTGTCGTTACATCTGATTCGGGATCAAAAGTTGGTTTCTTGTCAAAGTTAGCAGATTATCAGAGAGAGCCATACTTCAGTGCTAGAGTAATCAATGATTTTAACTGGAATTTAGAGTATACGGCTGTTGGTATATCTGACACAATGATCGCGATTGTTCCGCGTTCACTCTGGTCTGATAAACCTTTAGTTGGTTTTTATCGAAGATATTGGCAACCACGTTATGAATCTAGTGTGGTTGAATATCATACCACCACATATGGGTTTATATCAGAATCTTATATGTTTTTTGGATATCTGGGGCCAGTAGTATATGCACTGATTTGGGCGTTAATGTGTTCCTATATGGCTAAGATTAATATTAAAACAAATGAAATTTCAAGTCTTTTTCGCTGCTCTTTTCTATTGTTGTTGTTTTACTTTTTTGTCAGAGATGGTTTTTCAGGATTTACATTTTGGTATTCAATAATAGTACTTTTTCTTTCTGGCTTGTTGGTAAAATATAAGTTTAAATGGTGATGTTATGTTCTTTAATAAATTTATTCGTTCTCTAAATCCATATAAGGTTAGTTCACACAAAGCATGGGATTATACGTCTGATCCACATATGTTAAAGCTAGATTGGAATGAAGCAACAATTCAGCCTACTCCACTTGTATCAAAGTATATCTCTGAATTTTTATCTACAGGTCGTTTGAATTGGTATCCGAATGTAGATAACACGGAACTACGTTTAGCGATAGCAGAATATGTTGGCCAGTCAATTGACTGTGTGGAATATTTTGCAAGTTCAGATGCGCTGCATGAATATATTATTAGGACATTTATTTATCCGGGAGATAAGGTTGCAATGATCGGCCCGACATATGATAATTTTCGTGCCGCCGCGCAAAGTGTTGGTGCTGATATTGTGCATTTTAAACTAAGTAAAGATACCAAATTTACTTTCAATAAAGACAATTTTACATATTTTATGAATAAAGAAATGCCTAAAATTGTTTATCTTTGTAATCCAAATAATCCTACTGGAAATGTATATAATTATAATTTGATTGAACAGTTACTTCGAAAATATAATGATGTTCTATTTGTTATCGATGAAGCTTATTACGAATTCACAGAGATAACTGCCTCTGATTTAGTTGAGAAATTCGACAATATTGTCATCTGTCGAACTTTTTCTAAGGCTTTTGCTTTGGCTTCATTTAGAATAGGTTATGCAATATCAAGTCGCCATAATATTGAAGGTTTGCGCAAAGTTAGAAATCCAAAAAACATTTCTAGTTGTTCACAATTGGCAGCATTAGCAGCACTTCACGATATCTCATATACAAGACAATATGTTCAAGAAGTTAATGAGAGTAAATTATGGCTTGTTGATAGGCTAAAGGATATGGGGCTAAATGTTCTTGGTTATGAAGGTGGTAATTTCGTGTTTGTCGATTTTGGTGAGAAAAATAGAGAAATTATTCAGAAACTTGAAAACCATAAGATTTTTATTCGTTCATATGCACATGTTGATGATATGGAGACCTATTCTCGAATAAGTGTAGGTACGCTTAGCCAAATGACTATCTTCTTAAATGTACTGGTTGATGTTTTAGATGAAATTGCTTAATAAAATTATTGATCCTTTATTAGTCTTGTCTGGGCTTTTGTATTTCAGATTTTATCTGGCAAAGAATGCATATCAAGATAAGGGCAAGCTTAAAGAAAAGCAATTCAGAAAATTTAGAAATCTTGTTATTACATCTTATAGAGAGATCCCTTTTTATAAGGGGTATTATGACTCTTGTGGTTTTGATCCTAATGTTGATTTAGTTACTATTGAAGATGTAAAAAAGGTTCCCATATTGTCAAAAAGTCTTGCTCGCCAAGAATCACAAAACTTGATTAATAAAAAACGTAGTTTTTTTTCATTGGTTTTTAAAACATCTGGCTCAACTGGTAATCCTTTTACTGCTTTGGTTTCATATAAACATTGGATTGTTGAGCAAGCTTGTATTTGGCGACATTGGCATTGGGCGGGTTATAGGTTTAGAGATAAAATGGCCATTGTCAGAAGTTATTGCCCTAAGCCTGGTGAGAGTCGTATAAAATACGATAAACTCAGAAATTTTATCTATTTTAGTCCTTTTCATATGTCTGATGATGATATTTCATACTACTTAAATGAGATGGTTAGATATGATGTGAAATTTCTTCGAGGGTATCCTTCATCGGTAAAAATTTTGTCTGATTTTTTAATTAGAAATCCAACGCATCCAAAGCCTAATCTTAAGGCTGTACTAACTGCTTCCGAATATCTCTCACCTTCTGATTCAGAGTTAATTAGTGATGTTTTTGGTTGTGTTGTTTCTAACCATTATGGTTTGGCTGAACAAATCGTTATGTTTGGTAGTTGTTGCAATTGTAAAGGTATGCACAATTATGATGAATATGGTTTGTTAGAGTTAGAGCCAACAGAAACTGATAACGAATATCAAATTATTGGGACCAACTTAAATAACTACGCAATGCCATTAATTCGCTATGCAACAGGTGATGTTGCGATAGTTACCGATAAACAATCTTGTTCTATGTCATTACCTTATTTAACTAATGTTATTGGACGTTTAGATTCTGTGTTAGAGTCTTCGAAAGGCTGTAAAATACCCGTTACAAACTTTTATACAGTATTGGAACATTACAATTTTATTGGTAAATGGCAAATTCAACAACGAAATGACAATATTTGTCTAGTTATAAGAAAAAAAATAGAGCCTTCTGAAAGTGATTTAAATTCAATTAATGAAGAGTTTAAAAAGCGGTTAGGAGACAATTTTGCATTTTATGTTGTTACTGACGGAAGATTTGTTTCTGTTGGTGAAGGTAAAATTAATCCATTTATAAAGATTTAAAAGGATATGCTTTGAAACAAGTTCTTCAAAATATCGCTAATGGCGAAACTTCTTTGGTTGATGTGCCTTGTCCACAATCGAAAAACAATAATTTACTTATCAGTACATCAAAAACATTGGTCTCCGCTGGAACAGAACGAATGTTAATTGACTTTGGTAAAGCGAATTGGTTAGACAAAGCTCGACAACAACCAGATAAAGTAAAAATGGTATTGGATAAAGTCAAAACTGATGGTTTAATGCCTACTGTTGATGCTGTTCGATCTAAATTAGATCAGCCTTTACCCCTTGGTTATTGTAATGTTGGTACTGTGCTAGATAACGGCAATTCTGAATTTGAAGTAGGTACAAGAGTAGTTTCTAACGGTAATCATGCAGAAGTTGTTCGTGTTCCTAAAAACCTTTGTGCAAAAGTGCCTGATAATGTGGATGACGAGTCTGCTTCATTTACTGTTTTAGGTGCGATTGCATTACAAGGTGTTCGCTTAGTTCAACCAACTCTAGGTGAATGCGTTGTAGTAACCGGCCTTGGTCTAATTGGTCTTGTTACAATTCAGCTGTTAAAAGCAAATGGTTGTCGTGTGCTCGGTATTGATTTTGACTCATCTAAATGTGATTTAGCGAGACAACTGGGCGCGGAAACTGTTGACTTATCTAAAGGCGAAGACCCAATTAAAGCCGCAGAAGCTTTCTCTCGAGGACGTGGTGTCGATGCTGTAATTATTACGGCTTCCACTAAGAGTAATGAGCCAGTTTCACAAGCAGCAACCATGTGTCGTAAGCGTGGCCGAATTGTTTTGGTCGGCGTTGTAGGTCTCGAGCTTTCACGTGCTGACTTCTTCGAAAAAGAATTGACTTTCCAAGTATCATGTTCTTATGGCCCGGGTCGTTATGACACAGAGTATGAAGATAAAGGAAACGATTATCCGGTCGGTTTTGTTCGTTGGACGGAACAGCGCAACTTCGAGGCCGTTTTGGATATGATGTCGACGGGCGCTTTAGATGTTAAGCCTCTTATTACCCACCGTTTTTCAATCAATGATGCACTGGAGGCTTATCAGTGCCTTGATGATCGCTCTTCATTAGGTATTGTTCTTGATTATCCTAACGACAACGTTGAATCACTCACTCAGCGTTCGGTAAATCTGAATGTGGGCGTTTCCCATTCTGCTTCCGATGCGGTATGTGCTTTTGTTGGTGCTGGTAATTATGCTTCACGAGTACTTATGCCTGCGTTCAAATCAGCGGGTGCTAAACTAGATACCGTTGTAACCAGTGCAGGTGTAAGCGCAGTTCATCACGGAGATAAGCAAGGCTTTGCTAAGGCATCTACTGACTTCAACGAGGTGATTTCCGATAGTGCAGTTAACACCGTTGTTATTGCTACTCAGCATAACCTTCATGCCGAGCAGACTATTGCAGCATTGAAGGCAGAAAAGCATGTGTTCGTTGAAAAGCCGCTTGCGTTGAAAGAGTCTGAAATAGATGAAATCGAGGCTGCATACAATTCTAGCGAAACATTGCCAAAAGTGATGGTTGGTTACAACCGCCGCTTTGCACCGAATGTTTTAAAGATGAAGGAGTTGCTTTCTTCAGTTAAGGGGCCAAAAACGTTCATCATGACAATGAATGCGGGTGATATTCCTGCAGAACATTGGACGCAAGATCCAAATGTCGGTGGTGGCCGTATCATTGGCGAGGCTTGTCATTACATTGATTTGATGCGCCATTTGGCTGGTTGCAAGATCACTGGCTTTAATGCAATGTGCATGGGTGATGCACCAGGAGTAGCTGTTAGAGAAGATAAAGCTTCTATTACTCTCTCTTTTGAGGATGGCTCTATTGGTACCATTCATTATTTTGCGAATGGCGGTAAAGCGTTTCCTAAAGAGCGTATTGAAGTCTTTGCAAATGACGCAGTTCTTCAATTAGATAACTTTAGAAAGTTAATCGGATTTGGCTGGAAAGGCTTTACGAAACAAAAGCTAATGTCTCAGGATAAGGGACAGGATAATTGTTCGAAAGCCTTTATTGAGAGTATTCAGCAAGGTAAACCTTCACCAATTTCATTTGATGAGATTATTGAGGTGGCAAGGGTATCTTGCCAGGTTGCTGAAAGTTTTCGTTAACTAGTAGAGGTCAAAGAGGGAGTTCAACTCCCTCTCAATTTATGAATAAAGTACATCGACTCTTTCATACTGTAAAACACTTAAAACCTGTCCAAATTCTCAATCGACTCCAACGTAAATTTAACAAGATTCAACTTTGTGATGAAGGTGGAGAACCTCGACCAAAAAGCCAACAATGGATTCGTTATGAACTTTTACCAAGTCCTTTTATTGGTGGAAAAAAGTTTAAATTCTTAAATCATGAGGGTGAAGTAAGCGACTGGAACGATGAGCGACAGGAAAAACTTTGGCTCTATAACCTTCATTACTTTGATGATCTGAACGCCGAGCAGGCGTTAAACAGAAAAGCTTCACTAGATAATTTAATTGATAAATGGATTGATGAAAATTCGCCGTTAACAGGAAATGGTTGGGAACCCTATCCACAATCATTACGAATCGTTAATTGGGTAAAGTACTTCTTATCAATTGGTGAGCCATCATCTAAGGTGCTTACCAGTATATACCAACAAGCTAACGTATTAGCGCAAGATTTAGAATATCATCTACTGGGTAATCACCTATTTGCTAATGCTAAAGCACTTGTCTTTGCTGGATGTTTTTTTGACGGTGACCGCGCTGAGAGCTGGTTGGATACAGGATTAAAAATTCTTGATAAAGAGATCCCTGAGCAGATTTTGCAAGATGGTGGTAACTTTGAGCTAAGCCCTATGTATCACAATATTATTCTTGCTGATATGTTGGATCTTTATAATTTAGCAAATACTTATAATTTGGTTTCGCTAAATCATCGTAAAGGGCAATGGAAGTTAACCATTGAAAAAATGCTGCATTGGGCCACAGCCATGAGTCACCCTGATGGTGATGTTTCATTCTTTAATGATTCTGCAAAAGGTATTGCGGCGAGACAAGGTTGCCTTCATGAGTATGCTGTTGCTTTAGGTATTGAAGTCAGACAGAAAAGAATACCTGCAGGTCCCGAGCTTATTAGTGATTATCTAAAAGATAGTGGTTATTTTGTAGCACAGAATGACAAAATAAAGGCTATTTTAGATATTGCAAAGGTAGGACCTGATTACATCCCCGGGCACGCCCATGCCGATACGCTCTCTTTTGAATTAAGCGCATTTGGTCAACGTGTGTTTGTGAATGGTGGAACCAGCATATACGGGTTAAGCGAGGAGCGTTTACGTCAAAGGAAAACCGAAAGCCACAATACGGTAGAGGTGGATGGACAAGATTCATCTGAAGTATGGAGTGGTTTTCGGGTAGCAAGAAGAGCTTATCCGGCACAGCCAGTTATAAATGAGCAGAATGGAAAGCTACAAGTCTCTTGCTCTCACAATGGCTATAAACGCCTTTCTGGAAAAGTGACACATAGTCGCAATTGGTTGTTCACAGATGAACAATTAGTTATTACAGATAAGGTGGATGGCAGTTTTACCTCAGCGGTGGCTCATTATCATATTCATCCCGATGTTGAAGTAACTCAAGTCGGTGACATTGTTGAGCTAACATTAATCACCGGAGAGAGGTTATTTGTTGAGTCTAACGGTAAGTTGGAGATTGCTCGTACTACGTGGCATCCCGAGTTTGGCATTAGCATCCCTAATAAGAAATTAGTTATCACATTTACTGAGCCTCAATTAGAATTTATCCTCAGGTATTAAGTATGCATATATTATTTTTAACAGATAACTTCCCACCAGAAGGTAATGCCCCTGCTACGCGAACTTACGAACATGCCGTTCGCTGGAAAAAGCAAGGGCATGAAGTCACGGTGATCACTTGTGCGCCAAATTTTCCTGAAGGGAAAGTCTTCAAGGGGTATCAAAACAAGCTCTATGATGTTTCTGATCTGGATGGCATTCGGGTTGTTCGAGTAAAAACCTTTATCACAGCCAATGAAGGGTTTGTCAAACGCATTCTCGATTATATGTCGTTCATGTTATCTGGCTTTCTTGCTGGATTATTTCAGAAAAAGCCCGATGTTATAGTTGCGACATCTCCTCAGTTTTTCTGTGCTTGTGCTGGTTGGGCATTATCTGCTGTTCGCCGGAAGCCATTTGTTTTTGAGTTACGGGATATTTGGCCGGCCTCTATTACAGCCGTCGGTGCGATGAAAGAGAGCTTTGCAATTCGCACCTTGGAAAAGATAGAAATGTTCCTTTATCGACGAGCGGATTCAATTATTTCTGTGACTCATGCATTTAAAAAAGAGTTGATAGAGCGTGGCATTGATGGTTCAAAAATCGATGTCGTCCTAAATGGTGTTGACCTAAGCAAATATGAGCCTGCCGAAAGCAAAGATGAAGAACTAGCGGAACAATATGGCTTAAAAGGCAAATTTGTGGCGGGTTATATCGGCACCCATGGTATGGCTCATGGTTTGGAGCATATCGTTGCTGTGGCTGAAAAGCTGAAAGGTAACGATGATATTCGCTTTGTGTTCGCTGGCGGAGGAGCAGCAAGGCAGAAAGTTGTTGATTTAGTTAAAGAAAAGCGACTGTCAAATGTTGTGTTAATAGATCGGCAACCAAAAGAAATGATGCCAAGAATTTGGTCATTGTGTGATGTGTCATTAGTACCACTTATCAATAGTGAGTTATTTAGAACAGTAATTCCTTCTAAGATTTTTGAATGTATGGGGATGGGGATACCGACCATCATGAGTGTGCCAGAAGGGGAAGCGACTGCAATTATTAAAGACACGAACTCTGGAATTGTGGTTGAAAGTGAAAATGTTGCTCAGATTTCTGAGGCAATTTTGAAGCTTTATTCTGATCAAGCTTTTTATTATGAAATAAGAAAAGCAAGTATTGAGGCTGGGCCGAGGTTTAGCCGAGATTTAATGGCGAAGGATATGCTTGATGTGTTTAGTAGCCACGCTGATATAGCAGCAAGTTTAGAAACGTTAAAGCAAAAAGGGCAATAGTTTAGCCTATTGGCAGACACCATGCCTTCTTGGCAAGGGCCTGATTTCACACCGTATTGCATTCACAGGTCCATTGCCTGAGCCAGAGCAGAGACACGTTGGTGGGCTCATTTAGATACAACATTTTTATTTAACCGGTTGGCCGTGCAGGCTTAGCCGATTATAGCGTTATCTCTATTTCTTTGGATTTCGCTTTTTTGCCGTCATAATATTAAGGCGGTCGATTAAAGTTTTTATTAAGGACTTTTATGACAAAAATCACAAAAGCCGTCATTCCAGTAGCGGGGCTAGGTACACGCATGCTGCCGGCAACTAAGGCAATTCCAAAAGAAATGTTGCCTATTGTCGATAAGCCGCTTATTCAATATATCGTGAATGAGTGTGTTGTAGCCGGTATAAAGGAAATTGTTTTAGTTACTCACTCGTCTAAGAACGCTATTGAAAACCACTTCGATATTTCTTATGAGCTGGAAGCAACGCTTGAAAAGCGTGTTAAACGTCAGCTTCTTGATGAAGTCCAGTCAATTTGTCCAAGTGATGTAACCATCATGCATGTGCGGCAGGGGCATGCTAAAGGTTTAGGCCATGCGGTATTGTGTGCCCAACCTTTAGTTGGCGACGCGCCGTTTGCCGTTGTTCTTCCTGATGTCATTCTTGACGAGTATACCGCTGACCAAACTTCTGATAACTTGGCTGCGATGGTTCAACGTTATGAAAAGTCTAGTTTTAGCCAGATCATGGTCGAACCTGTTCCATTGGCAAATGTGTCAAAATACGGTGTGGTTGATTGTGGTGGCGTTGAATTGAAAGGTGGTGATTCTTTTTCTATGACCGCGATGGTTGAAAAGCCTGCGGTAGAGGATGCACCTTCGAATTTGGCGGTGGTTGGCCGTTATGTCCTATCTTCAAAAATCTGGGACAAGCTGGCAATCACTCCTCCAGGAGCCGGCGACGAAATCCAGTTGACTGATGCAATTGATATGCTGATGACTGAAGAAGTTGTTGAAGCGTTTCATATGACAGGTAAATCTCACGACTGTGGCGACAAGCTGGGTTATCTGAAAGCATTTGTTGAATACGGCCTTCGCCATGATGCGTTAGGTGCTGATTTCGCTGATTATCTGAAAACATTGGCTTTTGATGGGGCAGAGTTGAAGTTGGTCGGATAGTATTAGTAAAACTGGCTCCTATGTTCCTAAGGTCCTTTGGAATTAAAGTTCCGAGTAGCTATAGTCTCGATTTTTGAGAAAAACGTGCATTATTCTGATGACTTAATTAGACCTTCTTACAGGATCACTGGCCCATTTGTTTTCTTCGCCTTCATCTCTAAATACTATTTCGACACTCGACACTAATAAGAAAATAACTATGTCTTCTGCATTTCTTTTTGTCTTCATTTTGTCGTTTTGTTCGCTTTTTATCTTTCGAAAGGTAGCAAAACGTATTGGCTTAGTGGATAAGCCTAACGCTCGAAAATTACACCAGGGTGTTATTCCTTTAGTTGGTGGTGTATCTATTTTTATTACGCTTGTTATTACCCACTTGGTATTTTCTGAGCTGACGTCAGACTCTCTTTTATTCATTGTCTGTGCAACGATTCTTGTCTTTACCGGTGTGGTTGACGACAGATTTGATATTAGTTTTAAGTTACGCTTGTTGATTCAGGCCGGGGTATCTTTTGCTATGATGATCATTGGTGGCAAAAGCCTTCATAACTTAGGCTATTTAATGGGAAGTGAAGCCATTGAGCTTTCTGTCGCAGCCAGTTATGCGATTACTGTGTTAGGTGTTATCGGTGCAATTAATGCTTTTAACATGGTCGATGGTATAGATGGCTTGTTAGGTGGCTTGGCTTCCGTTACTTTCGGCGCGTTGGGCTTTATGTTCTTTGCTGATGGTAACATGCAGCTTGCGATGGTTTGTGGTGTGATTGTAACTGCGATGGTGCCTTATATTATGCTTAACTTAGGAGTTCCGCTAGGGCGCCGCTTTAAAGTTTTCATGGGCGATGCCGGCAGCATTTTTATTGGCTTCACTGTGATTTGGTTGTTAATTGAGGCAACCCAGGGCACCAACACCACTCATATTCGTCCGGTAACCGCGCTGTGGGTAATTGCAATTCCTTTGATGGATATGGCTACTATTATGATTCGCCGTATTCGCAAAGGGCAGTCACCATTTAAGCCTGACCGTGAGCACCTGCATCATATTTGCCAGCGAATTGGTTTGTCATCGCGCATGTCATTGTTTGTGATTTGTATGATGGCGTCAATTATGGCTGGTATTGGAGTGTGGTCTGATATGGCGAAGATTAATGAATGCGTGATGTTCATTAGTTTCTTGTCTGTGTTTGCCGTTTATTTCTTCGTAATTAGTTACATTTGGCGTATTACGACTTTTATCCATCGTCTGTTTGGGGTAAATAAGCCGACTATACCTGATGCGGTGGCTTCAGAAACATCTCAAAGTGCTGAATAGTTATTTTAGCTGTTGTCGTTTCAGATAACGATAAAGATTAAGGCGCTAACGTATTAGTGTCGAGGGGATGAGTTACGAGAACCGGGAGTTGAGTTTCGAGTGAAGAGGCTAAACTTTCGGTCCTCGTTTCCCTCTTGTTCTTTGCTTCATCATTCATCATTCGCTACTCCCCCCTCAACTCCCTAACCTATCATCCCGTCGCATTGCTTTTGCCTGTTTGTCATATTTCTCCAGTTCATCGAGAAACAGCTGACATTTCCAGAGTATTACAAACCCTTGGTGAATAATTGTTTCCAAGGTGAAGCTTTTGCTGAACGCCATCATCTTCTGGTTTTGCATACATCCCTCCTTGCAATCCATGCTCAGGCTGAGCAATGCTCGGTAGCCCCTACTCATAAAAAATCGTCAGTAATACATTTATATTCTCAATGGGGCATATAAACAGTGTAGCGTTAAAATAATGTTTGGCATTTGGTCTTGTTAATAAAATGTGACAATTCCCGAGAGGAGAGAATGCCTGAGCAGAAAAATGAGGCTTTTATGGACGAGAATTGAAAAGAGAGGGATAGTCTTGGGGGGGATTTTAGTCTTCAGGAGAGCGCAAAGTAACGAGGGGCGAGTTTCGAAAGTCTGAGCTTATAATTTTCGCACTCGCCACTTTAACCTATTCCTCTTCCCTTTATACTACCTTCACATTCACTTTGCGTAGGAAGGCGGTGAGTCGCCAGATGTAGTTGATGGCGGAGAAGTAGGCTACAAACAAAGTAATGAAGGCGCAGAACATGATCGACTCGCTGACCTGGTGTTGTTCACCCAAGATGCCAATGTAGGCAGAGGTGGTTGCCAGGGTGCAAATGGCCATTAGTGTCATTTTGGGCGACAAGCCGATACGTTGGCAGATATGGTGCAGGTGCTCTCGGTCGGGCTTAAAAGGCGAATGACCTTTCTTTACCCGGCGGATCATAATTGTTGCCATATCCATTAAAGGCAGGGCGATAATCCAGAGTGCAGTTACCGGACGGAAGGCGGTATTTTCACCTTGTGAGCCGACAATCAGCAACCAGACCACAGTAAAGCCGATAAAGACACTGCCGGCATCGCCCATGAAAATCTTATAGCGTCTACCAAAGGGGAACCCAAGGTTGAGCATAATATAAGGAAGGGTGGCAACGACAATCACCAGGCAAAACTGAAATAGGCTATCTTGGCCATGTAGCCAGAAAAGGTATCCCAACGAAGCAAATGTTACTGTAGATAGTCCGCCTAACAGTCCGTCAATACCGTCTACCATGTTGAACGCATTAATCGCACCTATTGTCGCCAGAACAGTAATAAGACAGCCTAAGGGAAACACAAGCTCTATCGTTCCCCAGCCAAGTAGGTTACCTAGGTTACTCAGGTAGAGGTTTCCGACTGAAATCATAAGAGCTGACATTAAGAGTTGAATAAGCAGCCTTGTTTTAAAGCTAATATCATACTTGTCATCAATGGCACCGATGATAACCAAAACCGAGGCACAGAGTAGGTAAAGCGTCGGTTTGGTGGTTAGTGTCGGCAATTGTATCAGAGCTATCGCAGCCGTCAGAAAAATACCGATTCCACCGACTAATGGGATGGCGCCCTGATGTTGCTTTCTGGCTGAGGGGATATCTACGAGGTCAACTCTTTTTGCAAACTTTCTGAGAACAAAAAGGCTGCAAAAAGAGGTGGCAAAAATTAGCGCAAGTTCAATGTCCATTGATTATACCTTCTGCCGAAAAAGTAAAAACTGACACATATTATACCTGTTGCCTATGTTTGATAAAGTGACTTCTGATATTGGCAGAGTTTTTTATGTTTAAGTTGAGCTAAGTAGCGTTTTGTAGGTGTTGTTTCCCACTAAAAGCTTGTCGGTTTATTATCGGATTTTATTAACCAAATCTTAGTAAGATTTTGATGTGCTATCCACAAACAACATATAAAAATGACGTCAAAAAATAGCAAAGAGGTCCGAGCAATGGATACGATGGGCCTTGCTTTATTGCTTGATAACGATGTGACACTGCAGAATTTATCGTGATTTTGCTCTAGTTATTAATCGGTTTTACTTATCTGCTGGTTTGGCTCTGTCATCATTATTTCACTGTTGTAGGGTGCAATGGATGTTGAGGGTGCCAGTGGAAGGCGTGAAAATTATTCATCATGGTGCTTGTGTCGGAGTGACAGGATCGTGCCATGAAATAAAGATTGGAAATTACGGAATTTTGGTCGATTGTGGCCTGTTTCAGGGCGAAGAGTCGGGTGGTCCTCTTGATATCGAGTTTCCAATTAACCATATCCAAGCGCTGTTGCTGACTCACTGCCATATTGATCATGTCGGACGATTGCCATGGTTGTTGGCCGCTGGGTTTCGTGGGCCGATTTATGCCACGGAAGCAACGGCGGCCTTGTTGCCGATGATGCTCGAAGACGGGCTGAAAATCCTTCTCGGATTGAATAGATCCCAATGTGAGCGTTTCACAGGGATTGTCAAAAGTCTTGTCAAACCGATACCTTACGACTGCCGGGTTCAGCTTGTGTTACCGGAAGGTGATCGGATGAGTCTCATCTTTCGTCCTGCCGGGCATATTCTTGGCTCAGCTTATATCGAACTCCAACTGCCCGATGGTAAATCAGTCGTATTCTCTGGAGATCTCGGTCCTTCAGGGACGCCGTTACTTGTTGACCCCATTTCGCCTGAATCTGCTGATATTTTAGTTCTGGAAAGTACTTATGGCGACAGGTGTCATAGTGCTATTTCTCAACGTGAAGACCAGTTAGCTGAGATTATAAAGCGGTCACTTACTGACGGTGGGGCGATTTTGATCCCGGCATTTAGTGTCGGACGCACCCAAGAATTGCTGTTTGATCTCGAAAATATCATCACCCGGGCTCTAGCCTCGGGTTTGAATAGTGCTGACCCTTGCTTTAACTGGCAGCAGCTGCCGGTAATTTTAGATTCACCTCTTGCTATTGAAATAACACAGCAATACCAGACATTACAGTGGTTATGGGCCCGGGAAGCCAAATTACGTTTGAATTTAGGGCGTCACCCGCTTTCATTTCAGCAGTGCATTACGATTAATCAGCACTCTGATCATATGGCTTTGGTCAATCGCCTTAAGGCGACAGGGGAACCTGCCATTGTTGTGGCTGCAAGTGGCATGTGCACGGGAGGACGAATTATGAATTATTTGGAGGCCTTGCTACCGGATGCCCGGACAGATGTTATTTTTGCTGGGTATCAGTCGAAAGGAACACCTGGACGTCGTTTGCTGTCTCAGCCTGAGTGCTTAGAAATTAACAGTAAGCCGGTAAAGGTTGCCGCTAAAGTGCATGCTATGTCTGGTTATTCTGCTCATGCTGATCAGGCGGATTTGTTGAAGTTTGTGGCTGGTATTAAGCAGGGACCGGAGCTTATTCGAATTGTTCATGGCGATGTAAAGGCTCAGAGATCTTTAGCAAGGGAATTGTTTAGGGTAAAACCAAGCTGTGAAGTTATTGTTGCTGCAGACGAAATGAATGAACAATTTTGACTGTAACTTATTTATAGATTATCAAGATGAAGTAACTCTGGTTTGAAGGTGCGCAACTCTAAACATACAATTTTGGGGGCATTTCGCTAATAATCTTTTGTATAAGGTACAGGTTTTGCTACTGATTAATAGGGATATTATTCCGGTCAATCGTAACAATGTAATCAGTTACGGATAGCTTATTATTGAGGTGGAGTCATGAAAATCACTGTTGCGGGAACAGGTTATGTTGGCTTGTCCAATGCTGTGCTGTTAGCACAAAATAACGAGGTCGTTGCTCTTGATATCGTTGAAGAAAAAGTCACTTTGATTAATCAACGAGTTTCACCTATTGAAGATAAAGATATCAGTGAGTATTTAAAGGATCACTCATTAAACCTGACTGCAACAATAGAGAAGCAAAAAGCTTATCAGGGGGCAGAGTTTGTTATTATCGCTACGCCAACAGACTATGATTCGATTACTAATTACTTCAATACTTCAACTGTTGAAGCTGTGATAAAGGATGTAATGTCTATTAATCCTGATGCCGTTATGGTGATAAAATCAACAGTGCCTGTTGGTTATACACGTCGTATCAAAGAAGAATTAGGTTGTGAAAACCTTATCTTTTCTCCTGAGTTTCTTCGGGAAGGTCGAGCTCTGTACGATAATCTTTATCCGTCGCGAATTATTGTCGGTGAACGTTCTCATCGAGCTGAAGAGTTCGCAGAGCTATTAGTACAAGGTGCTTGTAAAGAGGATATTTCAGTTCTTTATACTGATTCAACAGAAGCTGAAGCGGTTAAGCTGTTTTCAAATACATACCTAGCGATGCGTGTTGCCTACTTTAATGAGCTGGACTCTTATGCTGAAGTTCAGGGATTGGATTCTCGTCAAATTATTGAGGGTGTTGGCCTGGATCCTCGAATTGGTTCCCACTATAACAATCCGTCTTTTGGCTATGGTGGTTACTGCTTACCGAAAGATACTAAACAACTGCTAGCGAATTACCAGGAAGTGCCAAACAATATTATTGGCGCAATTGTTGAGGCCAATTGTACTCGTAAAGATTTTATTGCAGATTCCATTTTGCATAAGCAACCGAAAGTAGTCGGTGTGTATCGTTTGGTTATGAAAGCTGGTTCCGATAATTTCCGAGCATCAAGTATTCAGGGGATCATGAAAAGGATAAAAGCCAAGGGTGTTGAGGTGGTAGTTTATGAGCCGATACTTAAAGAAGATGACTTTTTAAACTCTAAAGTTATCAGAGATCTGGGCCTATTTAAGCAGATGTCGGATGTGATTGTATCAAACCGTATGTCGCCAGATTTAGAAGATGTTGCAGATAAGGTTTATACCCGTGATCTGTTTGGTTCAGACTAAAAGCTAACAAATTCTTAGATGCAAGAGTTGAGATATAAGAATTGTTATACCAACCTAGCTCTCGCCTCTTTATTATTAGTCTACCCAGAGCAATATTCTCAATTCTAAGAGTCTTCTATCCCTTTTGGATACTTACCTCAAAATCGCCGGATCTCTCCTATACTTACTTCCATATCAATAAGCTCGCTGTGTGTTTTCGGGGAATGATATGGATAAGTCTATAGTTGCACTCATTTGTGCCGGAATGATGAGCACGTCGGTATGCGCTGCCGACGGAACGGCTGCCCAGTCAGGGGCGAGTTCAACACCTTCAACATCACCTGTTACTTCAGTGTCAACGGCAGCCGAAGCTTCGGCAACCGGGACTGCAGCCGGTGTAAATACCGCATTGGCTGCATCAGCCGGAGGATTAACGGCAACAGTGCTTGCTGTTGGTGTAGCAGCTGTCGTAATCGGTGTCGCAGTATCAGATACAGGAGGCGGTGATGATCCGGCTCCCCCGGTGACAGCGCAGGTGGAATAGGTGTCAGAGTTTAAAGTAGCGAGAACAGAGTTTCGAGAAGACAAATTTGTCTCTCTTTATACCTCGTTTCTCGCTACCAATTTCTCGTGACTGATAGCTCGATTTGTTAAAGCTTCTTCCCTTTCAGCAGCTTTCTTACCCACATTCGTCCCGGGTGAAGGGCATCCAGGACATCTAAAGGTAACGGCAGCGGATCACCGCAAATTTCAGATGCCAGCAGCTCACCCAGTAGCGGTGCGGAGCTCAGGCCGCGAGAACCCAGGCCAATCATTGAATAAAGATTCTGGTAGGTTGGTACTTGTTCCGCCTGATCTTGTTTGTCTTTCAGGTCATCGTATTGCTCAAGCAGCGACGTATAATCACAGACATTGCCGACAAATGGCAGGTGATCACGGCTGGCACAGCGTACACCGACGCGAGCCTGATTTGCAGATACATCAACATCCGTAGGCCAGTCGATACCCGGCAGGCAGTTAACCAAGCGCTGTTTATTATCAAGCTGTTCAGCTTCACTTAACGTCAGTTCGGTTTGGCCACGGTTATAGCTGGCACCGATGCAGTGGTTTTGCGTCTCCTGGTTAACCGGGGTTAGATAACCGTCGTAGCAAAGTACGGTTTTCAGCTTTGTCAGTTCGGTATTGGTTGGAATATGGCTCACTTGGCCGCGAACAGAGTAGGCCGGAATTTCTTTGGTTTGGGCAAACTCTGCAAAACGGTGACCATTAGCCACAATGACACTGTTGTGCTGATACTGATTGTTCTGGCTGTCAGTTAGTAACCAACTTGTTTTGTCTGCCAATTGTTCCAGTTGGCAAATATCAGTATCTGTTTTGATTGTCAGCAGACCGCTTTCTTCAGCAAGCTGGAGCAGGACTCGGGTGAGTTCCTGAGGACAGAGCCAGCCTCCTTGCGGATAATTAACACTGCTGTGACCAGAAGGCAGGCCGATGGTTTGCTCTGTTTCTTCAATGTTTAATGCGCGGATAAGCTCTTTTGGGAAGCCTCCGGTCAGCATTTTGCCCAGTTTCTTTTCTGCATTGTCATCCCAGGCTAACTGAGTGACACCGCACCAGTCATGGGCAAACGTCTTTTTCGTTGCCGCTTGCTCAACAAACTGGCGGGCATAAAGGAATGCTGGGGCAAAAAAGCGCGACAGGGAATCGTTGGAGCCGTTCAGCAGCGGATAAACTGCGCCCTGGCGGTTGCCAGATGCACCTTCTGCCAGCTGGTGGTCTGCACAGTAAAGGGTGACATTTACACCGCGACGTGCCAGTGATAACGCAGTGGTCGCCGAGCCGACACCGCCGCCAATGATAGCGACATCCTGTGAACTGTCAGCTGCAGTTCGAGCATACCAGGGTTTGAAGTTAGCTTTGTAACGGCGCTCGGTAACTTTACCAGCCAGCATTTCACGCTTAGTGCCAAAGCCTTTGACTTTGCTCATCTCAAAACCGGCTTCAATCAGGCCGCGGCGGACAAAACCGGCGGCGGTAAAGGTGGCGGTGGAACAACCTTCACGGGCAAGCTTGGCCATGCCATTGAACAAATCCTGGTTCCACATCTCCGGGTTTTTACTTGGGGCGAAGCCGTCTAAGAACCAGGCATCCACGATACCTTCATCATTGGTCCATACTTGAGGCATACATTCTTTAATATCGCCGAACCATAAATCGAGGGTGATCATGCCGTCTTCCAGTACGATGCGGTGACAGTCGGCAACGGCAGGCGGGTAGTGAACGTGCAGTTGCTCTGCCAGTTCTGCCAACTCAGGCCATGACTGGTGGGCCTTGACTAGATCGGCTTTGGTGACCGGGAATTTTTCGAAGCTGATGAAGTGCAGCTCTTTGGTTTTCGCTTCAGGATTAGCTGCGCGGAACGCCTTGAACCATTGCCAGACGGCAAGGAAGTTCAGTCCGGTGCCGAATCCGGTTTCAGCGACGACAAAGCGGCGGCGGTTAAAGGTTTCCCAGCGCTCGGGAAGGCCGTTTTGTTTGAGAAAAACATAACGTGTTTCTTCCAGGCCGTTGGCATTGGAGAAATAAACATCGTCAAAGTCATTGGAAACAGGTGTTCCGGACTCATTCCAGTCAAGAATGGCATTTTCAATGCGCTTGTTGGACAGCTCAGACAAGGGGAAACCTCATTATACGGTGTAACTGGGTGTCGTTAGTGCCTGAATCTGTTCAGTAAAGATACAGAACCAGCAGCAATAACGAACTGAAAAAGTGAAATTGACAGGGATTGTACCTGATTGAAGGGAAAGCTGACCACTTTCTGTAAATAAACCCGTTATTATCTTGGGCGTTAAATGACAGTAGGAATTCATCATGAAACGAGCCGTAATTACAGGCATGGGTATCGTATCCAGCATCGGTAACAACGTTAAGGAAGTGCTGGAATCTTTGAAAGCGGGTAAATCCGGTATTAACTTCTCTGAACAGTTCGCAGAAATGAAGCTGCGAAGCAATGTTTGGGGCGATTTGAAGATGGTCCCGTCCGAACATATCGATCGTAAGAAAATGCGTTTCATGGGCGATGCGGCAGCATTTGCGTATTTGTCTATGGAACAGGCAATTGAAGACGCAGGTCTGACTGAAGATCAGGTTTCTAATGACCGAACTGGCCTGGTGGCGGGTTCCGGTGGTGCATCTTCTCAGAATCAGTGCACAGCAGTAGATACACTGCGTGAGAAAGGCGTGAAGCGAGTTGGTCCTTACATGGTACCTCGTACTATGTCATCAACTGTGTCAGCATGTCTGGCAACACCATTTAAAATTCGTGGTGTGAACTACACCATGAGCTCTGCGTGTGCAACATCAGCACACTGTATCGGTCATGCGCTTGAACTTATTCAGTTGGGCAAGCAGGACGTTGTTTTTGCCGGTGGCGGTGAAGAACTGGACTGGACGCTGACTATGATGTTCGACGCTATGGGCGCGCTATCGACTAAGTACAACGACGATCCAAGCAAGGCTTCACGTACTTATGACGCAGACCGTGACGGTTTCGTGATCTCCGGTGGTGGCGGTATGCTTGTTGTCGAAGAGCTGGAACACGCTCTTGCTCGTGGCGCTAAGATCTACGGTGAGATTGTAGGTTATGGTGCAACGTCGGATGGTTACGATATGGTAGCGCCGTCTGGTGAAGGTGCGGTTCGCTGTATGAAGATGGCGATGCAGGATCTGGATGAGCCGGTTGACTACATCAACACCCACGGTACATCTACTCCGGTCGGTGATGCGAAAGAGCTTCAGGCGATTAAAGAAATTTTTGACGGTAACAGCCCGGCAATCTCTGCAACCAAGGCGATGACTGGTCACGCACTGGGTGCTGCAGGTGTTCACGAGGCGATTTATTCCACGCTGATGCTGGACAACGACTTTATTGCGCCAAGCATTAACATTGAAAACCTGGATCCGGCTGCTGAAGGTCTGGATATCGTTACTGAAACCCGTGAGAAGGAACTGAAGACTGTTATGTCAAACAGCTTTGGCTTCGGTGGTACAAACGCCACACTGGTTATCAAGAAGTACGAAGGTTAGTTAATACCCGAGTAATAAAAGGCGGGGTTTGGGACATGAGAAGGAATTTCTCGGCACTCGACACTTAAACCTCGCCTCTCTCAGTATTTTCCGGGGTGGCACTGGCCAAAGAACCAATCTTGTCCGGCTTTTTGCGAGGTACCGAAAGATTGGTTATTGCGGCCAGTGCCGTTTAAAACAGACGCGGCATTAACTTTTTGTTGAATAGTATTTTCTTTTGCGGGAGCTGTCTATCACGGAAGTTAGTGTTTTTTTATATCCTGGATTTTTTTACCCGGCGCTCAGCCGGGTTTTTTTGTTGCCTTTTTAGTCGTCACTCTAAGCTATTCTCTTTCCTCTACTCCCTTGATTTAACTTGAATCCCCTCACATTCCCCAATACTATTTTGTCAGTTCACTCAGCTAGGCTCTGCTCACAGAACCCGGCCTCTAAAGGAATCCCTTCATGAAAATCCTCATAGACGAAAACATGCCTTACGCCGCTGAACTATTCAGCCAACTCGGCGACGTTATCTCCAAACCCGGACGTACACTGACAGCTGATGATTTAGTTGATATTGACGCTCTTATGATCCGATCGGTCACTAAGGTAAATGCGGTATTACTGGAGAAGGCAAACAAGTTACGTTTTGTTGGCACCGCAACTGCGGGTCAGGATCATGTGGATCAGGCATTGCTGGCGGAGCGAGGGATCACCTTTACGGCGGCACCGGGCTGTAACAAAGTCGGTGTAGCGGAATATGTACTCAGTAGCCTGATGGTACTAGGGCAGCAACAGGGCTTTTCAATCTTTGATAAAACCATTGGTATTGTTGGGGCCGGTAATGTCGGCAGTTATTTGGCGCAGTGTCTGGATGCATTGGGTATCCGTTATTTGCTAAATGATCCTCTGAAAGAGGCAGAAGGTGATGCGCGTCAGTTTCACAATCTGGATACACTGCTGGAACAATGTGATGTGATCACCTTGCACACGCCAATCACCCGTGACGGTGATTATCCGACTTATTATCTTGCCGATGAGGCGTTTATTCAAAAATTAGCGCCGGGAGCGATTTTAATTAACGCAGCTCGTGGCCCAGTCGTGGACAATCTGGCATTGAAAGAAGCACTGCAACGAAGTGAATCCGGTGAAGGAAAAGCATTGACCGCCGTCCTGGACGTGTTTGAGCATGAGCCGCTGGTCGATCCTAAGTTGATGCCCCTGCTGGCATTTGCAACTCCGCACGTTGCCGGTTATGGACTTGAAGGAAAGGCGCGTGGAACGACGATGGTTTTCAATAGTTACTGTCAGTTCCTTGGCCTTGATAAACATATAGAAGCTTCAAGCCTGCTTCCGATTGCTCCTGTGCCTTATGTAAGGTTGAGTCAACAGTGGCAGGAGCCGGATCTGTTTTCGCTTATTCAACTTATTTATGATGTGCGTAAAGATGATGCACTGTTCCGTCGTGAAATGGGACGTACCGTTGGTGATAAAGCCCAAATGGCAACTGCTTTTGATGGGATGAGAAAAAATTACTGGGATCGACGAGAATATAGTGCGATTACAGTAGCCGGGAAGGGCGGTTTTGGGGTAGAGTCGCTGGCTAAATTAGGTTTTACAGTAGAGGAAACTCAATGAGCCAGGAATATGACATTGCAGTACTCGGCGCAACAGGCGCTGTTGGCGAGACTATTGTAGAGGTCCTGGAGGAACGCAATTTTCCTGTTCGCAATCTTCATTTGCTTGCATCTGACCGCAGTGCAGGAAAGACCTTGCGCTTTAAAGGCAAAAGCGTACGCGTAACTGATGTAGAAGAATTTGACTGGGGTCAGGTACAGATTGCTATTTTCTCTGCCGGTGCAGAAGCGTCTGACCGTTGGGCACCGATTGCTGCCGATTACGGTGTGGTTGTTATCGATAACACCTCTCGTTTCCGCTATGAGTATGATGTACCACTGGTTGTGCCGGAAGTTAACCCGCACGCACTGGCGGATTACCGCAACCGCAATATTATTGCTAACCCGAACTGCTCAACTATTCAGATGCTGGTGGCGCTAAAGCCAATCCAGGATGCTTACGGTATTGAGCGAATTAATGTTGCCACTTACCAGTCAGTATCTGGCTCAGGTAAGAAGGGCATTGATGAGCTGGCAGGACAGACTGCGAAGCTGCTGAACGGTTTGCCTGCAGAGCACAATGTTTACGACAAGCAAATTGCCTTCAACTGCCTGCCGCATATCGACGAGTTCATGGATAACGGCTACACCAAAGAAGAAATGAAAATGGTGTGGGAAACACAGAAGATCCTGGGTGACGGCAATATCCGAGTGAACCCGACCTGTGTGCGTGTACCTGTGTTTTACGGTCATGCTGAAGCGGTTCATGTTGAAACTTGCCAGCCAGTTCATGTTGAAGAAGCGATTAACCTGCTTGAAAACGCAGAGGGTATTGAAGTCTTCCACGGCAACGACTATCCGACCCAGGTTGGTGATGCCACCGGTAAAGACCACGTAATGGTTGCCCGTATCCGTGAAGATATCAGCCATCCTTGTGGCCTGAATATGTGGGTAGTGGCTGACAACGTTCGTAAGGGCGCGGCAACTAACAGTGTTCAGATTGCAGAGAAACTGATTGAAGAGTATCTGTAAGTGGTAATAAGTAGCGAGAGGTGAGAAACGGAGAGGCGAGCGCATTTAGCTCTAATGTTCACTCATCACGAGAACCTCGTCTCTCGTTACTTAAAACCAGTTTTTTGATATTCATATCTGAACGACTTGATTTCTGGATATGATCTCCATTGTAAAACCCTATTGACAACCTTGACATACCCGTCAGGTTAGCAACAATCCTCTTTTACTGCTCAAGAGTCTTGATGAGAGGTCGATAGATTCTTTATGCTAAGCACCATTAATCGATCTCGTTCCAACAGTTCGGTGCCCGAAACGAATTACTTATCTCTGTCAGAGAGGATAACAGGCAGTGCCTGACCTATCGAATATGATCAAACGAATTTTATTGCCGGCAATTATCGCAAGTGCAGCCTTCCATATGCCGGCTCAGGCGAATGCAGTTCGCATTATTGGCCCTTCAGCGGTTGAAGCGCCGACTACTGTTGTGGAGCGTACTCCGGCGAGGGCAAATACCCAGAGCGTTCCTCAGAATACCGTACCTGCAACAAGCAGTTCAGCTGTCGACCCCTCATTTCTTTATGGTCCGACTAAGCCGAGTGAAACCTTGTGGTCGATTGCATCGCGTAGCATGCCAGACGGTGGTGGTATTTCTGTATACCAGATCATCGGTGCTATTCACCGCGCTAACCCGGATGCGTTTGAGAATAACAATATCCACGGTTTGATCCCAGGGAGTACTCTTGTCATGCCTACCCTGGGGCAAGCACTTCAGGAAGATGTTGATAGCGTTAAACGTCGTCTGGAGACCGACAAGCAGCAGCCTCGCCAGCGTACAAATCGGAGCTCAGCACCGGTTCCGAAACCAAAGCCAACACCTGCTACGGTAGCGCCGGAACCTGTTGTTGTTTCGTCACCTCAGCCTGAACCTGAGTCGGTTCAAGAAACTGTTGTTAAAAACTCACCAAGGGTGACATCGACCCCGGCTAAGGCTGGAGCAACAGACAGAGGTGCGATTCCTCCAAAACCATCTGCACTTCAGCAACAGCTGGATACATCAGATGTTGAAATGACCAAACTGCTGGAAAGTAACCACCTGTTGCGCGTTCGTCTTTCTGAAATGCAACATGAAGTGGCAGCTCTGAGAGAGCAGGTTAGTAGTGATGATATTCTGCGAGAGCAGATCAAAGATTTTATTGACCAGCAAAAGGCTCAGATACCTGAAGCTGTTGAGCCTGAATCATCATGGGTTGATAACCTGATTGCCAGCCCGTTGGCTCTTGCTGCCGTAGCATTTATCCCAGGCGCACTGATTGCAGGTGTGCTGGCGTTCTTCATGATGAGACGTAAGAACGAAGACGATGAGGTTAAATCTCTTGATGCGCCGGAAGCACAAGAGCCTGCGATGGTTCCGCCTCCGGGTGATGATAAAGGTCCTGACAGTAACGATGATTTGGATGACCTTTTCGGTGCTGATGAAGATGTTCTGTTTAATGATCCTGAAACCAGTCTGTTCTCTGCCGAAGGGGATGCATCTGCTGCGAAGGCGTCGGATTCATTGGATATGTTGGACCTTTCAGCGAACAGTAATGATGAGTTCGAAATTGATAGCGGCCTGACTCCAAGCAGTATTTCCGTCAAGAGTGACGAAGAGGCGATCGGCCTTGAAGACATGGAACGCGCACTTGACGAAATGGAGCAGTCTTCAGAACAGAGCTCAGATGAAGCGCTGGCTTCTATGTGGGAACAGTCGTTGCAGAATGACTCTGATGAAGACGATAACTTCGATCTTGCTGATAACGGCTCAATGGACAAGCTTGATGATGACCTGGTTTCGGATCAGGGCATTGAAGAGGGGTTGTTGGATCAGTCGATTCTTGATGACTTGCTGTCTGAAGTGGACGTTAGTAAGGCGCCGGAAAAAGAGGAAGAACCATCAGAGCAGATTATTAACCAAGATGATTTGGATTCATTATTTGCAACCATTGGTGAGAGTGAACCTGAGGACATCAGTGCGACTCAGGTCACAGATGTTGACGAACCCGTTGTAGATAAGGCTGAAGAGGTTGCTCAGCAGGCTGCTGTTGATCAGGCTCTTGCGGATGCTGATGCTATCTTCGCAGCTGAAGAAAATGCGCTTCCGGAAGAAGAACTGGATTCTCTTTTTGCTGAAAACAATGCTCAACTACAGAATGAGCTGATTGACGAAACACAGCTCGCTGGTGATGAAAGCGTTTTCGATGAATCTAATGCAGAACTGCTAGATGAGCTACTGGAAGAAAATCAGCCCGCTGATGATGAAAGCGTGTTTGATGAAACCAGTACAGAACTGCTGGATGAGCTACTGGAAGAAAATCAGCCTGCTACTGATGACATAGTAATTGATGAAACCAGCACAGAGCTGTTGGATGAGCTGCTTGAAGAAAATCAGCCTGCTGATGATGACATCGTAATTGATGAAACCAGTACAGAGCTGCTGGATGAGCTGCTTGAAGAAAATCAGCCTGCTGATGACGACATTGTAATTGATGAAACCAGCACAGAGCTGTTGGATGAGTTGCTTGAAGAAAACCAGCCTGTTGATGATGAAATCGTAATTGATGAAACCAGCACAGAACTGCTGGATGAACTTCTGGATAGCGATGACTCAGATAAGTCTTTATTTGATAATGATATATCAATTGACGAAAACAGCACTGCGTTACTTGATGAGCTTGTAGATGGGCTTGATAGTGACACTGGTGATGCTCAGGATATCGCTGAGGCGTTTGATGAGCTGAACATCAAAGAGCCTGCTACTGATGCTACTGATGCTACTGATGCTACTGATGTCGTTATTGATGAAACCAGCACAGATTTACTGGATGACATTCTTGAACATCACAGTGTTCAGCCAGATGTGGCGGCAGCTGACAGCGAAGGTGACGCAGAGCTGTTGGCTGATGCGGAATTTGATATTCCGTCTGAAGAGCCGGAACTGAATGACGTGTCAGCTCAGTTGGAAACAAGTGAGCTGGATGAACATAATGATCTGTTCTCTGATCCTGAATTTGAATCTGAGCCTGCTGTTGCTGAACCTGTGTCGCGACAATCGGAAGACTCTTCATCGGATTTAGCTGATGAAGAACCTGAAGATGCTGATTTTCCGGAAGCGGGAAGCAGTGCATTTGATGCAATTTTAAATGATGCGTTGAATGAGCAAGTAGCTCAGGATGTTGCAGAGCCAGAGCCAGAGCCAGAGCCAGAGCCAGAGCCAGAGCCAGAGCCAGAGCCAGAGCCAGAGCCAGAGCCAGAGCCAGAAGCTGAGAGAACCGATTTTGCTGAAGAGCTGTCAGCTTTCACTGCTGAAACTGTTGAAACTGTTGAAGAGCCTGATGTTGGTGATGACAGTGTAGATGCGATAGATGAAGCTCGTGACAGTGTCGATGAGATTAATGCTCTGCTTGATGGTATTGATGAGATACCGGCAGTTGATTCAGTTGCAGAACAGCAGCAGGTTGATGACGTTCAAAATATTGAACAAAGTGTCGATGAGTTGCTTGAAAGCCTGGATATTCAGGAAAAGCAGGAAGAGCTTTTAGCAGAAGAACCCGTACAGGATGAAGCGGCATCAGAAGATTTAAATGAGCTTCTAGGGAATACTGGACCTGCCGAAGCCGAAGCCGAAGCCGAAGCCGAAGCCGAAGCCGAAGCCGAAGCCGAAGCCGAAATTACTTCAGAACTACCCGAGCCTTTTGAAGGCGACCTGGAGGAGGGGCTGTTGTCAGCTATTGCTGATGATGAGTTCCCGACATTTGATGAAGAGGTGGCGCTGGCCGAGTCTGAGCCAGATGAGCCTTCGGCAGTATTTGAGCAGGCATCATTAGATGCAAGTGAAATTGATCCGCTGAATCTTGATGATTTGCCTGAGTTTGATGAAGAAGCGGCCTTCAATGATCCTGAAGCAGAAGAGCTTGAGAATGAGTTTACAGCCATTTCTGACGATGATGAGCAGGCTGCACTTGACCAGATCGTTAAACAGCTGCAGCAAGCGGCAGAAGCTGCTCCGGCGGATGTTCATTCAGTTGCTGAGCCGCAGCAGGAAGAGCTAGCACGTCAGACAGATGAAGTTACACCGCTTGAAAATGTTGCTTCGCAAGAGGCTGTTGCGGCGGAATCTGCAGAGGACAAGCCTGTTTCGATTCATGGCGAACAGCACATTGAATTTGAGACATTGGATCCCAATTCACTGCCAGAATTCAGTGAAGACGAAGCGTTGCAGGCATCGTTTGATGAGCAGCATGAGCTTGAGCAATATGAGCTGGAACACGGGCTGAAGGATAACCGTCAGTCTGCTCCTGCTCCGGCACAATCTCAGGTACACGTTGAAGAGCCGGAAAACATCTTTGATGATGAGCTGGTGGACACTGCTGGCTTGGATATGGCAGCACTGCTAAGTGAGCCGGATGCAGAGCCAGAGTCGGTGCTGGGTGATGCTATTGCTGATGAAAAGCCGTCTGCTTTTGATGTTCAGAATCCGGTATCGACAGAACCGGAAGTAGTCTCTGCTCCGGCAGAAGAAAATTTGCCGACTGACAGTTCCGAAGCTGTATTTGATAATGTTGAAACTGTACCGGATTTCACTGAATCAAACTTGGTCAGTGAAGATGAGCGATCAGAGCCGACCCAGCCATTCGCTCAGGATTCTGAAAGCGATGTTGTCGAGTCTCCGGAGACAATGGTTGATGATAACGCTGTTGTTTCGGGTACCGGACTTGAGGAGGCCGGAGAGGTTATTGTCGAGCCTGAAGTGCTTGATGAAGAACAGGTTGCCGATAATACATATACTGGACATTCAAGCTTTAATTTTGAACCGGCTGACTGGGCGTTGCATGATGAACTGGATGCAGAGCGTGAGCAGTTGCTTTCCAGCTCATTTGCTGAGGACAGTCTTGCTACGGCTGAGTTAGAAATGTCGGAAGAAGATTCCGAAATATGGGCTGCATCGAGTCCGGAGCCTGAAATTGCTACAGAAGACTGGGCTGAACAGCCTCAGATGCAGCTTGAAGATGTTGATGCTTTTGATACGGAATCGTTGTTGGCTGAACTGGATGAGCAGGGTAATTTCTCGGCGCAGCCTGACAGTGAGTTGGTTGATAAGCAAATATCACCGACGGACTACATCAGCATAGATGAGCTGTTAAAGGAAATGGATGCAGATGAGCTGGCAGAAGAGGAAGATAAACCGCTGAATCTGGAAGTTGGCTTGGATGAGTTCCCAGATGTGTTATCTGATGTATCTGCCTTTGATGTTGACAGTCAGGGGGAATATGCCAGCAAGTTAGATCTGGCTAAAGCTTACCTTGAGATGAATGACAGAGAAGGTGCACAGGATTTGCTGGAAGACATTGCTAAGAACGGCGATGCACAGAGCCAGCGACAGGCACAGGATCTGCTGCAGAAGATTAGGCGTTAAGAAAAATATCGCTGTCACAATCAACACGACCCTCGAAACGTTATAAGTTCGAGGGTCGTTTTTTACGTCCTCGCAACTCATTCCTTTTTTCCCTATAATCCCCCATCCCTTAGAGAAAACAGGCCATCTGCGCCGACAGTAAGAACGAAGTAAATTATGCGAATAGCTTTAGGTGTCGAGTACGACGGTGCCAAGTATTATGGCTGGCAGCGTCAGCGTGAAGTTGACAGTGTGCAGGAGCGACTTGAAAAAGCATTAACTAAGATTGCGAACAAGCCTGTAGAAGTGCAATGTGCAGGCCGAACTGATTCCGGTGTTCACGGTACCGGCCAGGTTGTTCATTTTGACGTTGATGTAAATCGTAAAATGGCGGCCTGGACAATGGGCGTGAATGCTCAACTGCCAAAAGACATTGCTGTTCGCTGGGCGAAAGAAGTCAGTGAGGATTTCCATGCCCGCTTTTCAGCAACTGCTCGCCGCTATCGCTATATCATCTATAATCATGCACTAAGACCTGCAATTCTGAGTACAGGTGTAAGCCATTACCATGGTGAACTTGATACCGAAAAGATGCATGAGGCCGGTCAGTACCTGTTGGGTGAGAATGACTTCACATCATTCCGTGCTGTGCATTGTCAATCACTTAGCCCTTGGCGTAACCTAATGCACTTGAATGTGTCTCGCCAGGGTAACTTCGTCATTATTGATATTAAGGCGAACGCTTTCGTTCACCATATGGTTAGGAATATCACTGGTAGCCTGATTAAGGTTGGTCGCGGTGAAGAAAAACCAGAATGGATTCAATGGTTGTTGGAGCAAAAAGACAGAACCCTTGCAGGGGCAACGGCGAAAGCTGAAGGTCTGTATCTGGTTGACGTGGATTATCCGGAAGAGTTTGAATTGCCAAAGGCATCTATTGGCCCGCTGTTTCTGCCGGATTAATAGGTGATGTTGGGACTACTTATCGGTTCCACATCACGCATAATCGGAATTATTTGAACTAAGATCCCGAATTCGGGCCTTGTTAACTAACTAGTACAACCAGTTTTTTATCTACAGATCGACAACTTTGTGCTTTAATTCCACGTCGGTAATTTAACGAATTTGTAATTCTCTGCTATGTAGCAGGGAAATAAGAAGATTAAAGGTCATTCATGAGCTGGCTTGAAAAGATCCTTACGAAAAGCAACATTGTTTCTTCTCGAAAAGCGTCTATCCCTGAGGGGGTATGGACCAAATGTACGTCATGTGAACAAGTGCTTTATCATGCAGAGCTAGAACGTAATCTGGAAGTCTGCCCTAAGTGTGATCATCACATGCGCATGAAGGCGCGTCGTCGCCTGGAAACTTTCCTGGATGCAGAAGGCCAGGTAGAGATCGCAGGTGAGATGGAGCCACAGGATAAACTGAAGTTCCGCGATTCGAAAAAATATAAAGATCGTCTGTCGTCGGCGCAAAAAGCGAGCGGCGAGAAAGATGCTCTGGTAGTAATGAAAGGTACCCTGTTGGAGCAGCCTTTGGTTGCCTGCGCCTTTGAGTTTTCTTTCATGGGCGGTTCAATGGGTTCTGTTGTCGGTGCTAAATTTGTTCGCGCTGTTGACGAAGCGATTGCTAACAACTGTGCTTTGGTATGTTTCTCTGCCAGTGGTGGTGCCCGCATGCAGGAAGCTCTGATGTCTTTGATGCAGATGGCAAAAACCAGTGCTGCTCTTGAGCGTCTGTCTGCCAAAGGCCTGCCATTTATCTCGGTTCTGACAGATCCGACGATGGGTGGTGTATCTGCAAGTTTGGCAATGCTGGGTGATATCAATATTGGTGAGCCGAAGGCCCTGATTGGTTTTGCCGGTCAGCGTGTAATTGAGCAGACTGTACGTGAGAAGCTACCGGAAGGCTTCCAGCGCAGTGAGTTTCTGCTTGAGCACGGTGCGATTGATATGATCGTAGATCGCCGTGAAATGCGTCAGCGTATTGGTGGTCTGGTGGCTAAGATGACGCATGCGACATCACCAATGGTCGTGCCAGTGCAAAAGCCTGCTGATGAGCCTAAAATAGATAGCGAACAGGAATAATCGCTACTGATGAAACTGAAGCGGGTTTGAGTGGCTATCTCAGCTATAGAACAATCTGTTGATTGAATTTATTGTTGTGATTACATGAATTCAGACTCGTTTCAGTGTTAAATTAGTACCTATTATTGGTACTAATTAGAATGAAGACAATGTCCGGACTGACAGCCCCACAAGCCACGGCACCTCTTTCCTCCTGGCTGACTTATTTAGAAAACCTCCACACCAGTGCTATCGACCTTGGCCTAGATCGTGCGTTTGCTGTTGCAAAGCGCGCCCAGTTAACTAAACCTGCACCTCGCGTGATTACTGTTGCTGGTACCAATGGCAAGGGTTCAACCTGCGCGATCCTTGAAGCCATCTTGCTTGAAGCCGGTTACAAGGTTGGTGTTTACAGCTCTCCTCATCTAGTGCGCTACAACGAGCGGGTACGTATTAATGGCCAAGAACTGGCCGATAGCGAACATACTCATGCTTTTGCCGCTATCGAACAAAATCGGTCAGATAGCAGCTTGAGCTTGTTTGAATTTGGTACCCTGGCTGCGCTGCAACTATTTAAGCAACATCAGGTCGATGTGGCTATTTTAGAAGTCGGTTTGGGCGGACGCCTGGATGCAACCAATATTGTTGACCATGATGTGGCGGTGATCACCAGCCTGGCGGTTGATCATGTTGATTGGCTGGGTGATGACATTGAAGTTATCGGTTATGAAAAGGCGGGCATCTTCAGGGCAGAAAAACCAGCCGTGTGTGGTCAGCCGAATCCTCCAGCCAGTGTGCCGGCCCACGCTGATGATATTGGTGCGCAGCTCTATCAGGTTGGTTATCAGTTCGATTACCAGCAGAATGGTAATAGCTGGAGTTGGCATTGCGGTGCATTTGATTTGCAGGATCTGCCGATGCCGTCTCTACCGCTGCCAAATGCGGCAACAGCATTGATGGCGCTGGGCGTTGCCGAGCTGGATATCAGTGATGAGCACATTGCCGCAGGTCTTGCCACAGCATCCCTGCCGGGACGTATGGAGAGAATTTCGGAATCTCCGCTGACTATCCTGGATGTTGCCCATAACCCGCACTCGGCGCAGTATTTTGCTGAGCAATTGACGAAGATCCGACAGCGCGAAAACAGACAGCGTATCCACGCTGTGGTTGCCATGCTCCATGATAAAGATATCGCAGCAACAATGGCTGAGATGAAAGACATTGTAGACGTTTGGTATCCGGCTTCATTAGAAGGTCCCCGTGCTGCGAAAGCGGAAGAGATTATTTCGCATTTAGAAGGAGAGCAGGCTGCTTTTGATTCTCCGGAACAAGCTTATGATGCGGCACTAGCTCAGGCTGAAAGCGATGATATGGTAATCGTGTTTGGCTCGTTTTACACTGTCGGTCAAGTTTCCAGCCATATTTCATCAACACAGGAGTAAACGTGGCAAGTAAATTCCAAAGCCGACTGGTCGGAACCATTATTCTGGTCGCTATCGGCGTTATCTTCCTGCCTGATTTATTCGATGGGAAGAAGCAGCATTACCAGGAGCAGTTCGCCAGTATTCCCCTTCAGCCTCAAATTGGCATTGAAGATGAGTTTGCAACTATCCCTGAACCTCAGTTCGCCGAAATTGATTTGCCTCCTGAGCCTGTTACCGTGGTTATAGAGGAACCTCAGGAGCTGGAAGGTGTTTCCGAGCCTTTAAACGTCAAACCGTTGAAAGTGGCACCGTACCCGGTTGAAAAACCGAAAGTCGGTAATCATGACAGTGGCTGGGTGGTTCAGTTAGGTGTTTTCCGCAATATCGATAACGCAAACCAGCTGGTTGCAAAATTACGAGATGCCGGTTATCAGGCGCATGTTTTTCCCAAGCAGCCAAAACCAGGAGACTTGGCTCGGGTTGTTGTCGGTCCGGATGTCTCTAAATCGAAGCTGTCGGCACAGCTCAAAGATTTGGAAAAATTAACCGGATTGAAGGGCCGATTGCTCAGATTTAACCCACTAAACCCTTAGGTAAACGTTTGCGTTCTCATTTTTTCTGTTAGAATACGCACCAACAAGACGAAAACAACAAATGATGATTTGGATTGATTACGTAATTTTAGGCGTAATAGGCTTCTCTGCACTGGTCAGTTTGATCCGTGGTTTTGTTAAAGAAGCATTGTCACTGGTTATATGGTTTGCTGCTTTTTTCATCGCCAGTAATTTTTATACTGAGCTGGCAGCATATTTTACGAACATTCATGATGAGATGTTGCGTAATGGTAGCGCAATAGCTGCCTTGTTCATTGCGACACTGATTGTCGGTGCGGTAGTGAACTATGTGATTGGACAGTTGGTCCAGAAGACCGGGTTATCAGGAACGGACCGGGTTCTGGGTGTTGTCTTTGGTGGAGTGAGGGGGGTACTAATTGTATCTGCCATACTGTTCTTCATCGACGCCTTTACGGGATTTGCCAAGGCAGATTGGTGGCAGCAGTCACAGTTGATTCCGCAGTTCGGCGTGGTGATTGAATGGTTTTTCACTTATCTCAAAGACACGTCAAGCTTCTTGCCCGGCGCATTATAGTGCCGGTGTACAAGCTGCTTTTTGGGATACCTTTCCGCGGGATTCGGTTAAATCAGGTTAACCGGAACCCGCGGAATAATGAGTAATTGTTGAAGCAGCTTTAACTGCTACTTAATGCGTGACGAGGATTTAGGACATGTGTGGTATTGTCGGAATCGTGGGATCTACCCCGGTAAACCAGTCTATCTATGATGCACTGACCGTGCTGCAGCATCGCGGACAGGATGCCGCTGGTATTGTTACCTTGGAAAGCAATCGTTTTCGTCTTCGTAAGGCTAACGGTTTGGTGCGGGATGTGTTTGAGGCCCGGCACATGCAGCGGCTACAGGGAAGTGTGGGAATTGGTCACGTCAGATACCCGACCGCAGGGAGTTCAAGCGCCTCAGAGGCTCAGCCGTTTTATGTTAACTCTCCTTTCGGCATCTCTCTGGCGCATAACGGTAATTTGACCAATGCCGCAGATATTGAGGAGAGTTTGTTTAAAGAGGCCCGGCGTCATGTTAACACCTCATCTGACTCAGAAATCCTCCTTAACATATTGGCTAACCAGTTAGAAAAAGCCGCTTCTTACCCCCTCTCTCCGAATGATATTTTTTCTGCTGTCCGAGCCGTTCATAAAATAGTTTCTGGTGCTTATGCCGTTGTGGCTATGGTAATTGGTCATGGCTTGATTGCATTTCGTGATCCTAATGGTATTCGCCCCTTGTGTCTGGGACGTCGTGAAGTAGACGGAAAAGTGGAATATATGGTGGCATCTGAGTCTGTTGCTCTTGATGCTGTCGGTTTTGATTTTGTTCGCGATGTTGCGCCCGGTGAAGCGGTATATATAGATTTCAATAGTGAGTTATATACTGAGCAATGTGCAGAAAACCCGGCGCTTCACCCGTGTATCTTTGAGTTTGTGTACTTTGCCCGCCCGGATTCCTTTATCGATAAAGTATCAGTCTACAGTGCTCGTGTTTGTATGGGACAGAAGTTGGGGGAGAAAATTAAGCGAGAATGGTATGACCATGACATTGATGTTGTCATTCCTATCCCGGAAACCTCCTGTGACAGCGCGCTAGAAATTGCCCGTACACTGGATAAGCCATACCGTCAGGGGTTCGTGAAAAACCGCTATGTTGGTCGTACCTTTATTATGCCTGGTCAGCATATGCGCCGTAAGTCAGTACGCCGTAAACTTAATGCCATTCGCTCTGAATTTAAGGATAAGAATGTCCTGTTGGTGGATGACTCCATTGTGCGTGGTACGACATCTGAGCAGATCATTGAAATGGCCCGTGAAGCCGGAGCCCGTAAAGTGTATCTGGCATCAGCAGCGCCGGAAGTACGTTTTCCTAACGTTTATGGTATTGATATGCCAAGTGCTAATGAGCTGATTGCCCATGGTCGTGAAGTTGATGAAATTTGTAAAATGATTGGTGCTGATGGCCTTATTTTCCAGGACCTTGATGACTTGGTGGCTGCGGTGGCTGACGGTAATCCAGATATTAAAGAGTTTGAAACCTCTGTCTTTAGCGGGACTTATGTTACCGGTGATGTTAACCAGCAATATCTTGATTACCTTGAAAGTCTGCGAAGTGAAGATTCTAAAGCTCGTGAAATTCAGCAGGATTTGGCAAATCTCGAGTTACATAACGAAGGGGTTTAGATTTATGAGGCGAGAGGTCGGGTTGACTCAAACTCGCCTCTCTAACCTCTATTTATTTCGCTTCTTATCTCTCGCCTCTAATACTACTTCGTTCCCTTAAGCATTAGTGACTAAACTGCGGTCCAAGACCCAGGTTCCAGAGAATAACTGAACCGGCAATGATGGATACCAGTAAAACCAAGCCACAGGTCACGATGGAACTAGCATAAATAAAGCCACGCTCTTCGGGGATATGCATAAGAATCGGCACACCTGTGTAGAGTAGATAAACGGAATAGGCAACACCAATTAACCCGGCAATCATAAGGAACCATACTTGAGGGTAAATAGCTGCAATGCTGACCATGAATAAAGGGGTTGCTGTATAAGCGGCTAATTCTAGCGCCTGAGTAAAGGTTGGCGTTGAACCAAAAGTATGGCTCATCCAGTGGGCCAGGTAGGCAAGAGCAAAGACGCCTGCAATCAGTGCAAAGTACATGGCAACTGACATTCCTAGGGCGCTACTCTGAGTCAGGAATATCGGTTCTCCAGCTCCTATCCGCCAGCCAATAAACACACTGGAGATAAAGGCAAAAGTTGGAGGGAGCAGTGCAATCAACATGATGTGAGATAGACTGCTTTGAATACCTTCGTGTTCCTTGTCAATGGTACGCCACTCTTGTTTAGGGTGGGTGTACAGCCCAAATAAATGTCCCAGAATCATAGCATTACCTCGTTATCAGGTGCGTTAGTTTTCACGAACAGATTATGTGCCTGAAAACAGACGACGACACGATCGGTGTTCGCATGCGATAAATTACAGGTATTTACTTAGCTTAGATGGCTGCTCTTTAATGTCTGGATTTTGTGTTGATTTTCAGGCTAGAGTAGACACACAAGCACAGATAATTCCCTTATTCAATACATTAACATTTAGTCGGGGTTACCTGGCTTGGCAAGAAATTGGCAAGACCAGCCGGTAGGGCCGACTGGTCTAAAAACGGGAGGGAGAGTGTTATAACTTGAAGTATTCGCTGGCAAACTCAATGAATAAGCGTAGCTTTTCTGGCTGATAGTCTCGGTGATTATATAGCAGGTAAACTTCTCGTAGGTTTGCTGACCAGTTTTCCAGAATTCGAACCAGTTCGCCCGATTCGATGTATTTCTCCAACATAACGTCCGGCATCAGAGTAATACCTAATCCGCTAACACAGGCTTTACGAACAACATTTAGCTGGTTTGCTTCAAAGCGGCCTCGTTCATTTACAGTAATGGTTTCACCGTTACTGTCGGTCAGACGCCAACGTAGTAGTGGCTTTCCTTTTAGCAATGAATGCTGGTGGAGATCCTGAGCATGTTTCGGTTCTGCGTTATTTTTTAGATATTCCGGGCTGGCGACCAGAATATCTTTAACAGCGCTGATTTTTCGTGCTATCAGGGTTGAGTCACGCTGCGGCCCGACACGGAAAATGACATCCCAGTCTGTAGGGTCAAGCTGTTCTGGTTCGCTGCTCATGTGCAGTTCAATGTTTATGGCCGGGTGTTCCGACATAAAAGCGTTCAGCATTGGTTGCAGCATCACTTTCGTCAGGTTGGATGGTGCGGCAATTTTTAGTTTACCCGCGGCTCCTTTGCATTCTTCGCTAATGTGCTCGGTCGTATCAACCAGCTGCTGGAGCATAGGGCTGCATTCATCATAGAATTTTTGTCCGGCTTCCGTAAGTGACAGCTTGCGGGCGTGACGGTTTAACAGTCGAATACTCAGGCATTCTTCCAGAGCCTGGATACGTCGGGTTAGGGTTGCGACAGGAACCTGAGTTTTGCGCGAGGCGGCGGTATAGCTGCCGTTGTCGACAACCATACGAAACAAATTTAAATCGTCAAGCTTCATAGATACACAATAACTGAAAACTTATAATTGGGAATTGTATAACAAAATGTGTTAAAAGATGTCACTATCCTAACAGGTTTTGCTGTAAATCAATATTTCCTTGCATTAAATTTTAATAAGCACACTATTTTGTCCTGAAAAGACAATTCTTTGAACCTGGTTGCATTATCAGACTATCTATATCCTGGAAAGTGACTCTTGCAATGACGGAACACAATTTCCGACCTATGCTTTTGAGAGGTTGATTAGCTGTTGGGCTTTCATGCGCACTTATTCAGATAAACCAGTCAATTCCCCTAATGAAAAGCAGGGTATAGCAACCCATCATTCCTGGAGGACTCAACCTTTGCTTGAGGATAAAGACGTTCTCATCGTTGAAGATGATCCGGTTTTTCGCACTATGATCTCTGGTTTCTTAACAAGCCAAGGATGTCAGGTGCGTGAAGCAGAGGATGGTTTGGCTGGTTTGCAGGCGCTCAGAGATGGGATTCCTGATGTGTTACTGTGCGATTTAGAAATGCCAATTTTGACTGGGATGGAATTTGTTGAAGAGATCGCGGTGCAGTACCCAATGGTGCCGGTCATTGTTATTTCAGGAACCGGTAATATGGGCGATGTTGCTGCTGCTTTACGTCATGGCGTGAAAGACTTTTTGATCAAGCCTCTTGATAACATCATGGTTCTGAAATCAGCCATTCTACAGGTACTCAAGTCGCAGGACACGGTGAATGAGAATCGTGATTTCTCAAGCCAGTGGTTTGGCGTCAGTGAAGATGAAAGTGGGATCGACGAAGAGCTTGAATGGCACATCGAGGAGCTCAAAGCCAATCCTCGGGCAGCTCAAGAACTCTTGATGGGATTGATGCCAGAGACGGAATCAAGTCAGGGTGATTGGCAATTGAATTATTGTGTGTTGCAGGCTGCTGATGTGCCTCCTGTATTGCTTGATTACACCTGGCTAATGGATGGGCGGTTAGCATTTTATCTGATCGACTCGTCTTCTGATCCTGATAATGGCACTGCAACTACCTTACTGGTTCGCGCCTTTTTCAATGATTATCTGCGAACTCGTATGGCAGATGAGAACAATATTTCCAGCCTGGTTCAGCTGATAGAAAAAGGGATGAAGCATTCAGGTTATGCATCACCCATCAAAGCCTTGTTTGGTATTTTTGATGCGTGTGATAAAAGTCTATCTGTGGTTTCATCCGGATTGGGAGCTATGCTGCAAACCAGTGATGGTAACCACAATATTCCGGTGCAATCTTGGCTGGGCGAAAATGCTAAGCATAACGATGTTGCGCGGCTGCAGCTTTCTGAATCGGGAGGCCGTTTGTCATTGAGCGAGATGAGGGCGGGGAGTTTTAGTCTGACATTGAAGCGTTGCGGGTTTTAGCTTGTGAGCTTCACTAGATAAGTAGCGTAGGCGTTATCTTGTAGAATCCAACAAAAACGGGAGCCAGAGGCTCCCGTTTTTCGTTGATACTTGTTTCTAATTTAGAAACTTGCC
Source organism: Photobacterium marinum (assembly GCF_000331515.1). Taxonomy (GTDB): domain Bacteria; phylum Pseudomonadota; class Gammaproteobacteria; order Enterobacterales; family Vibrionaceae; genus Photobacterium; species Photobacterium marinum. The sequence goes on along the minus strand of NZ_AMZO01000036.1, from coordinate 112,524 downwards.
TCTTTAAATTTGCGCTTGATGCTTATGCTTCAACTGGCTGAGCTTCTGCTGTTTCTTCTTCAGCAACGTGGCCTTCGGCACCGTGCATCCAACGAATTAGCTGGTTTGAGCAAAGAACAAGCAGTACACCTGCGATGGTAGCTGCAACTGCAATACCGCTGAAGATAGCCATTGGGCCCGCTTCACCAACCTGTGCACCGATGATACCGGCAACGTAGTTAGCAACAGCATTGAAGCCGAACCAAACACCCATCATCAGAGATGCCAGGCGAAGAGGAGCAAGCTTGGTAACCATAGACAGGCCGATAGGAGACAGACATAGCTCACCAAGTGTGTGGAAGAAGTATGCGCCTACCAGCCACATCATAGATGTTTTAACAGTAACGTCGCCGCCCTGCTGTAGAACTGCACCAATCATGCAAAGGAAGCCAGCTGCCAGGAAGAACAGACCGAAGGCAAACTTAATTGGAGAGCTTGGCTCTTTAGGACCTAGTTTCACCCAGATGGAAGCGATAACCGGTGCCAGTGTGATAACGAAGAACGGGTTCAGAGACTGGAACCATGCAGCTGGTACTTCAAAGCTACCAATCATACGATCAGTGTATTCCTGAGAGAAGATATTCATCAGGCCACCGGCCTGTTCGAAACCAGCCCAGAAGATTACAACGAATGTACCCATGATCATGATCACTTTCATGCGATCACGTTCTTCTTTAGTAAGAGGTTCTTTCTTACCTGACTTATTCATCTCAGCAGCACGCTTAGCTGCAGGAACTTTACCGATATCTCCCAGCAGGCGCTCAGCGAAGAATAGTTGGACTACCAGGCTAAGAAGCATACCGATACCAGCAGTTAGGAAGCCTGCTTTCCAGCCGTATGTTGCAGATGCTGTACCGGCAATAATACCAGCAAGTAGGGAACCCAGGTTGATACCCATGTAGAAAATAGTGAATGCGCCGTCACGACGGTTATCACCTTCTTCGTACAGGTCGCCAACCATGGTAGAAATGTTTGGCTTAAACATACCGTTACCAACAATAAGCAGGCCTAGACCCAGGTAGAATGCAGTAACTGCGTGTGGATCAACCATACTGTTAGGCAGAGCCAGAGTGAATTGACCCAGGGCCATCAGAATACCACCGATGATGATCGAACGACGCTGGCCTAGGAAGTTATCGGCAATCCAACCACCAATAAGAGGAGTGATGTAAACGAGACCGGTGTAGATGCCGTAAAGGTTTAGCGCGTCTTGGGTTGACCAGCCAAGGCCGCCGTTAATTGTTTTATCTGTAAGGTAAAGCACCAGAATGGCGCGCATAGCGTAATAAGAGAATCGTTCCCACAGTTCAGTACCAAACAGTAAGAACAAACCTTTAGGGTGGCCCAGAAGAGTGCCACTATTGAGATTGCTCATAATTATACTCTGTATTCGAATGTATGTGTGTTTGCTAATTTTGTTCTTTTTATAAAGGACAAATTTTTAAACTGCAAATATTCACATTTGCAGAACAAAATGAAAACAACACAAGTTGTTGATTAATAAGGGGTTGTGCTTTTGTTGTGCAAGAGTGGAATCTCATTTTTTATTATGGGTGTCAGTTAAAAACTCTAAAAATCAATTCAATTTTGGGCTATCATCTTTTTTATTGGTTATATTTTGGCTTCAATAACCAAGATTATTGTTTTTTAATGAATGTTACAAAATGTGATTGGCGGAGAGGTGGAATGGTAGTTAATTTTCATCTCTTCGGGAAAAGTTGTTCTTTGTTTTCCAGTACTTATAATTGGAGCCAGTATTTTTGGGCGATAGTTAAACAGAGATTCTTATGAAAGATTGGTATCTTCTTTATTGCAAGCGAAGTGAGCAAGAGCGAGCAGTGATCAATCTTGATCGCCAGGGGGTGGAATGTTACTACCCGCAAGTGACAGTACAAAAAATTGTTCGTGGGAAAAGGGTGGAGAGTTATGAGCCTTTGTTTCCAAATTATATGTTTGTGTACTTCGATCCTGAGGATATCAGCTACACAACAATACGCTCGACCCGAGGGGTTGCAGATTTTATTCGTCAGGGAGCGAAGCCACAGATGGTTCAGCCGGATTTGATTTATGGCCTGATGATGAATGAAGACTGTGAAGAGTATCAGTCAAAGCTGTCAAATCTGCCTTTGCCGGGTGAAAGCCTTAAATTGGAGCAGGGACAGTTCAAGGGTCTGGATGCGATTTACCAGGAACCGGATGGTGAAAAACGCTCATTCATGTTGATTAACCTGCTTGGTAAGCCAGTTAAGGTTAGTGTACAAAATGAAGATATCGTCAAGAAATAAGCAAGTTATGGGGTTACAGGTCGCGACGTTTTGACCTGTTTGATATAGTCCGTCTGAATTGAGATTAATGGAATATAAAATGACTACAACTTCCCCTTTGTCATCTGTTCGTAAAGCTGTCATCCCTGTTGCTGGTCTGGGTACTCGTATGTTGCCTGCAACGAAGGCCATTCCAAAGGAAATGCTGCCAATTGTTGATAAGCCTTTAATTCAGCATGTAGTTAATGAATGTGTCGCTGCGGGTATTAAAGAAATTGTTCTGGTTACACATTCGTCGAAAAATTCAATTGAAAACCATTTCGACACATCATTTGAACTGGAAGCAACTTTGGAAAAGCGTGTTAAACGTCAGTTGCTGGATGAAGTTCAGCATATTTGTCCGAAAGACGTGACTATTATGCATGTCCGTCAGGGGCAGGCAAAAGGTCTTGGCCATGCAGTGCTTTGTGCGCACCCGCTGGTGGGTGATGCGCCTTTTGCTGTGGTTCTGCCTGATGTCATCCTTGATGACGCTGCTAGTGATCTTCGTAAGGATAATATGGCTGCGATGGTTAAGGCATTTGATGAAACAGGGATCAGCCAAGTAATGGTGGAGCCTGTTCCTATGTCAGAAGTTTCCAGCTACGGCGTGGCGGATATTAATGGCGCTGAGTTGAAACCTGGTGAAACGGCACCAATGACTAAGGTTGTTGAAAAGCCTGTTGTTGAAGAAGCTCCTTCAAATCTGGCGATTGTTGGTCGATATGTTTTACCAGCTGAAATCTGGAATTTGCTTGAGAAAACACCTGTTGGTGCCGGTGATGAAATCCAGTTGACGGATGCCATCGATATGCTGATGGAAAAGCAGCAGGTTAATGCGTTCCACATGTCAGGTAAGAGTCATGACTGCGGTAGTAAGCTAGGTTATATGCAGGCGTTTGTTGAGTATGGTATGCGCCATGAAACGCTGGGTGATGATTTTAGGGCTTATCTAAAAGATGTAGTGACATCGCTATAACTTTTATAGGAACTTGCCCTAGAGGTGAGTTTTGAGATCAGCGAATAGAATAGCGAGGGGGGTAGCCTCTCGCTTTTGTAATTGTTCAATGATGAAATTCAAACTCTTCGTTTCTTACTTCGAATGATATTGCTCGCAAGCATGAAGCGTGTTCTCAATCAGTGTTGCCACAGTCATTGGGCCGACGCCGCCAGGTACCGGTGTTATATGGCGAGCATTTCCTCTGGCTGAGTCGTATTCAACGTCACCAACAAGTTTGCCACTGTCTAAGCGGTTGATCCCTACATCGATGACCGTTGCGCCTTCTTTTATCCACTCACCAGGAATAAAGTTGGGTTTACCTACAGCTACAACCAAAATATCAGCCTGACGAACATGGGATTCGAGATCTTGGGTAAAGCGGTGACAGGTTGAGGTAGTCGCTCCAGCTAACAGCAACTCTAATGTCATCGGGCGGCCGACAATATTGGATGCGCCGACAATCACAGCATGTTGACCACGGACTGAAATGTTATAGCGTTCCAGCAGCGTCATTACGCCTTTCGGTGTGCAGGCTCGAAGTTTAGGAATTCGCTGGCATAAACGGCCCACATTATAGGGGTGGAAGCCATCAACATCTTTTTCCGGATCGATTTGCTCAATCACTTTTGTTGTATCAATACCGGCAGGCAGGGGGAGTTGAACCAGAATGCCATCGATAGTGTTATCGTTATTAAGCTCATCTATTAGGGCAAGCAGTTCTGTCTCGTCAGTGGTTGCCGGTAGGTCGAAAGATTTAGATATAAAGCCGACTTCGTCACAAGCCTTGCGCTTACTGCCTACATATATTTGAGATGCCGGATCCTGGCCAACCAGAATGACGGCAAGGCCCGGTGCTCTTAATCCCGCTTCAACGCGTGCTTTTACACGGGCAGCAACTTCTTGTCGGACTGTCTGAGATATAAGTTTTCCATCAATAATTTGAGCGGCCATGTTTTTCCTTTGGACTTGTTGTGATGAGCGACGACATTGTCGCAAAGAATGTGATTAAGATCTATAGCGCAAACGTTTGCTTTGTGGTTCTGTATATATTTTATATAAGGATGTTAAGGAGGTGTTGTGATCGGCAGCTAATGTTGTGATGTTAGCTTGAAGTATTGTAATTATGAGTGTCGGCGTTCAGGTTGCGATTTAGGGCATTACCTACTGAATTTAATGCAAATTGTTGCTACTTTGAGCATTTGAGCCGTACTTGTTGAAAAATGAGGGGAAAAGCGTTGACGTCACTTTCTGACCACGTATAATCCCGTCCCGTAACTTAACGTTACGCACTTAATGATGCGCCCTTAGCTCAGTTGGATAGAGCACGTGCCTTCTAAGCATGTGGTCGCAGGTTCGAATCCTGCAGGGCGTGCCATTTCCTCCTTCTACTTCTTTCTCATCTCCTTTCCTTTAAATGCCTCTTAGGCTATAGATAATAGTCCTAGATATTTGTTTTTTACAGACATAATCGAAGTTACCCCTACCAGTCCTTTGGTGTGCCATCCCAGAACAAAAAACAGCCGCTTTGTGAAGGCTCTGCATTTTTGACTATGTTGATTATCCGTTTTGCTGTCTCTGCCGGAGAATAAAGTTTGTCTTTATCTATGTTTGCCTGAAATGGTTGAGATAGCGGGGTGTCAGTAGTCCCCGGGTGCACCGCCAGTACTGTTGCGTTGGGATAGAGCCTTTTCCATTCAATGCTCAGTGTTTTGATGAACATATGTAGTGCTGCTTTGCTCATACGATAGCTATACCATCCACCGGATGTATTTTCTGATATTGAACCGACCAGGGCGGAAAGTGCAGTAAAGCAGAATTTATCCTGATTTCGATAAAGTCGTGACAGATATTGTGTGATTAATAAACAGGTAAAACAGTTAACAGTCATATTTTGTTGGAAGAAATCAAACCTGACTTCTTGCAGCCGTTTTTCAGGCATCAGTTCTGCAATCGCAGTTTTGTCATGAAGAAGACCTATTGTATTGATAACAATATCCGGAAGGCCATGGGCCTGAAACAGAGTATCTAGTTGGTGAGTCAGACTGGCTTGCCAGTCCGAAACTTCAGCTTGGATAATCGTAATTTGTGCCGGGTTTGCTTGTTTTAGTTGTTGCAGCTTATCAGATTGCTTCCTGGTTATTGCGGTAACAGAGTCCCCGGCTTGAATACACTTTTCGACTAGAGCTAGCCCTATTCCACCGGAAGCACCAAAAATTAAAAAATTCATCATTTCCTCCGTATGCATGGATGTAACAGGCCGGGTTTGAGTTGGGAGCTCTCGTAGAAGTTCTCGTCTAAAATATAGTCGCTGAGTTGAAAATGAATTGAACAGAAAAGAATCACCATGGGTTCAAATCACGTTGATAATTTCAGTTCATTGTCAAAAAAACACAAAAAGGACGGAAAATTTTGCCGTTTACCCTTGTAAATGGATTTTTTGCCCCTATTTTGTGTGAAAGGTTTGATTGCGGTGCGGTTTATCTGTCTCGACGACAGCGTGCAGGGCCGCTATAATACCGCGTTTTTAATTTTTGGTTCAGTGGCTTTATTGGCCAGTAGAAACAGAAATTATCAGAATTAAGGCGTTATGGTATCGGCATAGACCGGCCATAACACGAAAGGATGCCACCGTCAGCAAGGGCTGATCGGCAACACCACTCAGATAGCACTGAGTAAGTTTTGAGGTTAAATAAAATGCAAGTTACCGTTGAAACCACTGAAGGTCTAGAACGCCATCTAACTATCACAGTTCCAGCTGCAAACATCGAAGATGCAGTTACAGCTGAACTGAAGAAAATTGCTAAGAATCGTCGTTTCGATGGTTTCCGTCCAGGTAAAGCTCCGCTGAAAATGGTTGCTCGTATGTTTGGCGCATCTGTACGTCAGGATATCCTGGGTGAAGTGATGCAGCGTCACTACATCGAAGCGATCGTTAAAGAAAAAATTAACCCAGCTGGCGCACCTACTTTCACTCCAGTCGAAATGGCTGAAGGTAAAGACCTGGTATTCAAGGCTACTTTCGAAGTATTCCCTGAAATCGAACTTGCAGGTCTGGACAAGATCGCAGTTGAAAAACCAGTAGCAGAAGTTAAAGACGAAGACGTTGAAACTATGCTGGAAACTCTGCGCAAGCAGCAGGCTACTTGGAAAGAAGTTGAAGAAGCAGCAGTTGCAGACAGCCGCGTAACTATCGATTTCACTGGTTCTGTAGACGGTGAAGAATTCGAAGGCGGTAAAGCTGAAGGCTTCGCACTGGCAATGGGCCAGGGCCGCATGATCCCAGGTTTCGAAGACGGTATCGTTGGTAAGAAAGCTGGCGAAGAGTTCACTGTCGAAGTGACTTTCCCAGAAGAATACCACGCTGAAAACCTGAAAGGTAAAGCAGCATCTTTTGCTATCAAACTACATAAAGTTGAAGCACAGGAACTACCTGAGCTGACTGAAGAGTTTGTTGCTAAGTTCGGCATCGAAGATGGTTCTGTTGACGCTCTTAAAGCTGAAGTTCGCAAGAACATGGAGCGTGAACTGAAGCAAGCTGTTAAAGGTCGCATCAAAGACCAGGTTCTTAACGGTCTGATCGAACAGAACGACATCACTGTTCCTGCTGCACTTATCGACCAGGAAATCAACGTTCTTCGCCAGCAGGCGACTCAGCGTTTCGGCGGTGATGCTCAGAACGCTCCAGAGCTGCCACGTGAACTGTTCGAAGAACAAGCTAAGCGTCGCGTAGTTGTTGGTCTGCTTCTGGGTGAAGTGATCAAGTCTGAAGAGCTGAAAGCAGATGACGAGCGCGTTAAAGCAATCATCACTGAAATGGCTTCTGCATACGAAGATCCAACAGAAGTAGTTGCTTACTACGAAAAGAACGAGCAGATGATGAACAACATGCGCAATGTTGCTCTTGAAGAGCAGGCTATCGATGCGCTTCTTGCTAAAGCACAGGTTTCTGAGAAAGAAGTTGGCTTTAACGAGCTGATGAACCAACAGCAGCCAGTAGCTTAATTTGCTGAAATTACTGTAGGGATTTGACTTTGCTTCAAATCTTCTGCTAACAATGGTCCGTGTGAGAGTAATTTCATTCGGGCCATTTATTTTAGGGAAATAACGTTATGAACTACCAAGATAAAAACGCCATGTCACCGATCATGGATGCACTGGTTCCTATGGTGGTCGAGCAGACTTCTCGTGGTGAACGTTCCTACGACATCTATTCCCGACTACTAAAAGAGCGTGTGATTTTCTTGACTGGCCAGGTTGAAGATCATATGGCCAACCTAGTAGTTGCACAGCTTTTATTCCTGGAGTCTGAAAATCCGGATAAAGACATCTTCCTATACATCAATTCACCGGGTGGTTCGGTAACAGCTGGTATGTCAATCTACGACACCATGCAGTTCATTAAGCCAAACGTGAGCACTGTATGTATGGGTCAGGCATGTTCAATGGGTGCATTCCTGCTGGCAGGTGGCGCGCAGGGCAAACGTTACTGTCTGCCTAACTCACGCGTGATGATTCACCAGCCGCTGGGTGGTTTCCAGGGACAGGCTTCTGATATTCAGATCCATGCGCAAGAAATTTTAACTATCAAGCAGAAGCTAAATAATTTGCTTGCTGAGCATACCGGTCAGCCTCTTGAAGTGGTTGAGCGTGATACTGATCGTGATAACTTCATGTCAGCAGAGCAGGCAGTAGAATACGGCTTGGTAGATGCTGTTTTGAGACACCGTGACTAACATTGTTTTTTGACTCCGCGACACAGCTTTGCGGTGCCGCGGAGCAAAAAGACAAGAGTTGTTATACACTCAAAACAAGGCAATGATGGGGTGAGACCCGATAAAGAGGTTAGCGAATGACAGATAAGCGAAAAGAGAGTGGTAGTGGAAAACTGCTGTACTGCTCTTTCTGCGGCAAAAGTCAACATGAAGTTCGCAAGCTGATTGCAGGCCCTTCTGTATATATTTGTGATGAGTGTGTCGATCTGTGTAACGACATCATTCGTGAAGAAATAAAAGAAGTGATGCCTAAGCGTGACGGCAGTGAGCTTCCGACGCCACAGGAAATTCGTTCAAACCTGGATGATTACGTTATTGGTCAGGGCCATGCTAAAAAGGTGCTGGCGGTAGCGGTATATAACCATTATAAACGTCTTCGTAATGGCGACACCAACAGTGAAGGTGTTGAGCTTGGCAAGAGTAACATTCTGCTGATCGGTCCGACCGGTAGCGGTAAAACTTTGCTGGCTGAAACACTGGCTCGCATGCTGGATGTGCCATTTACAATGGCTGATGCAACAACGCTTACTGAAGCGGGTTACGTTGGTGAAGATGTGGAAAATATCATCCAGAAGCTGCTGCAGAAGTGTGATTACGATGTAGCAAAAGCGGAACGTGGTATTGTTTACATTGATGAAATCGACAAGATTTCACGTAAATCAGACAACCCGTCAATCACTCGTGATGTATCGGGTGAGGGTGTTCAGCAGGCGCTGCTGAAACTGATTGAAGGTACAGTGGCATCAGTGCCGCCTCAAGGCGGTCGCAAGCACCCACAGCAGGAGTTCCTACAGGTTGATACCTCTAAGATCCTGTTTATTTGTGGTGGTGCATTTGCTGGCTTGGATAAAGTTGTTGACCAGCGAGTTTCTACTGGTACCGGTATTGGTTTTGGCGCTGACGTTCGCTCCAAAGATCAGTCTCGTACTCTGAGCGACTTGTTCGAACAGGTAGAGCCGGAAGATCTGGTTAAATATGGCCTGATCCCAGAATTCATCGGTCGTTTGCCTGTGACAGCGATTCTGAATGAGCTGGATGAAGACGCACTGGTGCAGATCCTTCGTGAACCGAAGAACGCACTGACCAAGCAGTATGCTGCGTTGCTTGAGCTTGAAAATGTTGAGCTTGAGTTCCGCGATGATGCTCTGGTTGCGATTGCCCGTAAGGCAATGGAGCGTAAAACTGGTGCTCGAGGCCTGCGCTCAATCGTTGAAGCAGTATTGCTGAATACGATGTATGAGCTGCCTTCTACCGAAGGTGTGAGCAAGGTCGTTATTGATGAATCGGTAATTAAGGGTGAATCTGACCCATTACTGATCTACGAAAATACCGAAAATCAGGCAGCTGGTGCTGAATGATTGTTTAATAAGTGCTCATAAAGCATGAAAAAAGGAGGCTTTTGCCTCCTTTTTTATTTTCTGTTGGTTATCCCGTTGAATCTTTCTGCTTTACCCCCATATACTCATTAAAGAGATTGAACGGAAGAGAGAAGAATATGAACTTGGAGCGTTCGGAACGCCTTGAGATCCCCGTTCTGCCACTGCGAGATGTGGTGGTCTACCCGCATATGGTTATTCCATTGTTTGTAGGCCGGGATAAATCCATCCGTTGTCTGGAATCGGCAATGGATGACAACAAGCAAATTTTATTGGTAGCCCAGAAAGAAGCGGCTACCGATGAGCCTTCAATCGATGATCTTTACGATGTCGGTACGGTTGCAACTATTCTTCAGTTGCTGAAGCTGCCGGACGGTACGGTAAAAGTATTGGTTGAAGGCCAGCAGCGAGCTAAGGTCCAGAAGCTGCGTGATGATGAGTTTTTCAGCGCAGAAGCAGAGTTCCTGATGACTCAGGATATGGATGAGCGCGAGCAGGAAGTTTTGGTTCGTACGGCGATCAACCAGTTTGAAGGTTTCATCAAACTGAACAAGAAGATCCCGCCGGAAGTACTGACGTCGCTGAATGGTATTGATGAAGCTGCACGCCTGGCTGATACCATTGCTGCTCACATGCCGCTGAAACTGGCTGACAAGCAGAAAGTGCTGGAAATTATTGACGTGACGGAGCGTCTTGAGTTCCTGATGGCGATGATGGAATCGGAAATCGATCTGCTTCAGGTTGAGAAACGCATTCGCGGTCGCGTCAAAAAGCAGATGGAAAAGAGCCAGCGCGAGTATTACCTCAATGAGCAGATGAAGGCTATCCAGAAAGAACTGGGTGAGCTGGATGAAGCGCCGGATGAGTTCGAGTCTTTGAAGAAGAAGATCGAAGAGTCCAAAATGCCGGCTGAAGCTCGTGAGAAAACCGAGCAGGAACTGCAAAAGCTGAAAATGATGTCGCCTATGTCTGCTGAGGCAACGGTTGTTCGTGGCTACATCGATTGGATGCTGAGTGTACCTTGGTACAAGCGCTCTAAAGTTAAGAAAAACTTGGCAAAAGCTGAAGAAGTGCTTAACTCTGACCACTATGGTCTGGAGCGTGTGAAAGAGCGTATTCTGGAATATCTCGCAGTTCAGAGCCGTACTAACAAGATCAAAGGTCCGATCCTTTGCCTTGTTGGTCCTCCTGGTGTTGGTAAAACCTCTCTGGGTCAGTCGATTGCTGCGGCAACTGGTCGTAAGTATGTCCGTATGGCGCTGGGTGGTGTCCGTGATGAAGCTGAAATCCGTGGTCACCGTCGTACCTACATCGGTTCGATGCCAGGCAAGCTGATTCAGAAGATGTCTAAGGTTGGTGTTAAGAACCCGCTGTTCCTGCTGGATGAAATCGACAAAATGTCATCTGACATGCGTGGCGATCCTTCATCAGCATTGCTGGAGGTTCTTGACCCTGAGCAGAACAATGCCTTTAACGACCATTACATGGAAGTTGATTACGATCTGTCTGACGTGATGTTTGTGGCAACCTCGAACTCAATGAATATTCCGGGGCCGCTGCTTGACCGTATGGAAGTAATTCGTCTTTCAGGTTACACAGAAGACGAAAAACTGAATATTGCCAAGCGTCACCTGCTGGAAAAACAGATCAAGCGTAATGGTTTGAAGCTGGATGAGATCGAAGTGGATGATTCTGCTCTGACTGGCATTATCCGCTACTACACACGCGAAGCGGGTGTTCGTGGCCTTGAGCGTGAAATCTCTAAATTGTGCCGTAAGGCAGTAAAAGAGATCCTGCTAAATACTGAAACCAAGAAAGTGTCCATCACGATGGATAACTTGAAGGATTACTTGGGTGTTCAGCGCTATGATTACGGCAAGGCGGAAGAGAGCAACCGTATCGGTCAGGTTACCGGTCTGGCATGGACTGAAGTTGGCGGCGATTTGTTGACCATTGAAACTGAATCTATGCCGGGTAAAGGTAAGTTGTCGTTTACCGGTTCTCTGGGCGATGTGATGCAGGAATCAATTCAGGCGGCAATGACTGTAGTTCGTACTCGTGCTGAGCGTCTGGGTATCGCAGCAGATTTCTACGAGAAGCGTGATATTCACGTTCACGTACCTGAAGGTGCAACACCGAAGGACGGTCCAAGTGCTGGTATCGCGATGTGTACCGCTTTGGTATCCAGCCTGACGGGTAACCCGGTTCGAGCTGATGTCGCAATGACAGGTGAAATTACCCTGCGAGGTGAAGTTCTGCCGATAGGCGGCTTGAAGGAAAAACTTCTTGCTGCGCATCGTGGCGGTATCAAGACGGTACTGATTCCGAAAGAGAATGAGCGTGATTTGGAAGAGATCCCAGATAACGTTATTGCTGATTTGGAAGTGTGTCCGGTTCGCTGGATTGACGAGGTGCTGACAATAGCGCTACAGAACAATCCGACTGGAATTGAGTTGGTTAACGCTCAAAACAGTGACATGCAGCAAAGTTAATTAAAGAAAAAACGCTTTCAAGTGCGAAAAGCCTTGTCAGCGTTTTTTTGTATAGCTATAAGATAGGTCTAATTCGCCGTAAGCTCAATAATATCAAGGCTTACACGTTTTTAAGGCGTTCGGTGCTTATATAATTAAAGCCTGATACAACTTGATTATCCGTAAAAGTAACTGCTCAATTGATGAGCTTGCATACGGATGATGTTCATAGAGGGGATGAAATCGTGAACAAAACTCAGTTAGTTGATAAAATTGCTGAAAATGCAGATATTTCTAAAGCGTCAGCTGGTCGTGCGCTAGATGCATTCATCGACGCAGTTTCTGAAACATTGAAAGAAGGTGATCAGGTATCACTTGTTGGTTTCGGCACATTCTCTGTACGTGAGCGTTCTGCTCGTACAGGCCGTAATCCTCAGACTGGCGAAGAGATCCAGATTGCTGCAGCAAAAGTACCAGGCTTCAAAGCGGGTAAAGCGCTTAAGGATTCTGTAAACTAATTGATGGGCATTAGCCCGTTGTTTGTATTGAACAAACATCGATGCGGGTTGTCAGAGTTACTGGCAACCTGGCATGAAATAAGGGCGCATCAGGTGATGCGCTTTTTTTACTTTGTAACTGTGTGATATTTTTCGCAACCAAACATCCCTTGGATCGGTATACGAAGGCATTCTTCAAAACACCATGCCAGATCGAATAAGTAGGAGATACGGCAAATTATGATGGAGCGAATGCGCGAAGGCGCAAGCAGCATTTGGGTTAAGGTTATTCTTGGCTTAATTATTTTTTCTTTTGTCTTTGCCGGAGTAGGCAGCTACCTGGCTGGAAGCAGTCAGCAGCCAGCCGCAAAGATTGATGATCGAGAAATCAGTCAGCGTGAGTTTGAGCAGGCTTACCAGAATGAGCGTAATCGCATGCAGGCTCAGCTGGGCGATTATTTCTCAACGCTGATGGGTGATCCTGCTTATGTGCAGCAATTCCGTCGTAGCGTGCTTGATCGCATGGTGAACGATGTGCTGATTGAGCAGCGTGCCAATGAGCTTGGGATGCGAATCAGCGATGAGCAGATCCGTAATGCAATTCTGACTATGCCTCAGTTCCAGCGTGACGGTAAATTTGATAACGAAATCTACAACACGCTTCTACGCCGTTCTGGTTTCACGCCAGATATGTTTGCTGAATCTATGCGTACAGACCTGCTTCGCCAGCAGTTGCTTGTTGCTCTTCAGGGCAGTGACTTCACTCTGAACAATGAGCTGGCAGCGTTGACTAAGTTGGAAAAGCAGCAGCGTGTGATTCGTAGCCTGACACTTGATGTAGCTGAGTTCACTAAGAAAGCTGAAATTTCTGATGAAGAAGTTCAGAAGTTTTACGATGAAAACCCACAGATGTTCACTCGTCCCGATCAAGTGAAAGTGGCTTATGTTGAACTTTCAGGTGAAGGCCTGAAGACCTCGCTTGAAGTGTCTGAAGAAGACGCGAAGGCTTACTATGATGAGCATCAGGCGAAGTACTCTACGGCTGAACAGCGCAAAGTCAGCCATATCCTGATTGAAGGCGACAGTGATGAAGCGAAAGCAAAAGCTGAAGAGCTGCTGGCACAACTGAATGGCGGTGCTGATTTTGCACAGCTTGCGAAAGAATCTTCTAACGATACTTTCAGTGCGAAGGACGGCGGCCAGCTTGATTGGTTTGAGCGTGGTGTAATGGATCCTGCATTTGAAGATGCGGCATTTGCGCTGGAGAAAGGCGAAACTTCTGCGGTTGTTCAGTCTTCTTTCGGTTACCACATCATCAAGCTTGATGACGTGAAAGCATCTCAGGTTAAGCCTTTTGCTGAAGTTCAAGATGACATTCTGGCTGAGGTTCGCGAACAGCGTGCAGCAGAAGCTTTCTATGATCTGCAGACTAAGCTGGCTGAAACTGCGTTTGAAATGCCGGACTCTCTGGATGATGCGGCGAATGCAGTTAACGCTAAAGTTGAGCTGACAGAGTTCTTCTCTCGTAACGATGCACCTGGCGTACTGGCAAACCCTGCTGTACTTCAGGCGGTATTCAGCCCTGAAGTTCGTGAAGACGGCCTGAACTCTGACCTGATTGAAGTTGGTCCAGAGCATGTTGTGGTTGTTCGTGTAGAAGACTCTCGTGAAGAAATGGTACTGCCATTCGATGAAGTATCTGCATCAGCTAAGCAGCAGCTGGCGGCCCGTCAGGGTGAGCAGAATGCCAAGGCGAAAGCTGACGAAATCATCGCGGCACTGCGTGAAGGCAATACTGAGATTCTGGAAAAAGAATCTGTGAACTTCTCTGACGCTGAAACCATCGGTCGTATCGGTGCTGATCGCATGATTGCTGATGTTGCTTTTGGCTTGGCGAAGCCTGCTGATGAAAAGCCTGTTTACGGTATGACCCGTGACATGGTGGGCAATGTGTTGATTATTGCTCTGGACAAGGTGATTGAAGCTGACGTAGATGCAGTATCAGTAAACCGCCAACTGGCTGGCCAGGTTGAACAGATGAATGCTCAGCAAGATGTAATGGCTACGCTGGAAGTGCTGCGTAATACTGCTGAAGTAAGCTATCCATTGCTGGACGAATCAGAAAACTAATTGTAATTGATTAGTGAATTAGCGGGCCGCCATTGTGCGGCCCGTTGTTTTTTTACTTTCCCGAATTTGTTTTGTATTTACCTCCGCTTTTGCTCCGTTATGCTGACCACACTGCTGTGGAATAATGCAAGATTAAACAGTTATAGGAGATACGAGATGAAATTCGTTGTGCGTGTGTTGTTTATGGTGGCGATGCTGGGGGCTGTTCCGGTCAGCTTCGCAGAAACAGACCAATATGAAGGTATAGAGATCACCGTTAACATCAATACGGCTAATGTAGAAGAGTTGGATAAACTGCTTGTTGGTGTCGGCCCTGAAAAAGCCGCTAGAATTGTGGATTACCGTGATATTAACGGAAAGTTTGCTGCGGCGGACGATTTGGTGAATGTGAAGGGAATCGGTCCAGCGACAGTCGATAAAAACCGGGAACGGATTAAGCTCTAAACAGGATCATAACCATAGTTTGACAGACAGTAAATTGAAGGAGAGAGGTGAGTAGTTCTCCTTCGTTTATCTCAGTTTTTCACCGGATTACTCTGCTTCCATTTACGGTATAGCAGAGGGAGTAACGCTATTGTGATACCTGCAATACCACCGGCAAGGTGAGCTTCTGTCGCGACTCTCGCACCTATCAGGGCTGCAGAACTTACGGAACCGCCAAAAATCTGCTCCCAGCTAATTTTTCCTGCTAGCCCAAACAGTAACAGCCATCCCCCTTTGTGTTTCCCTTCAATATCTTTTATTGCTCCCCAGCCAAACAAGCCGTGCAGAACACCGGACAGGCCTGCGTACCACTGAATGTCGGTAATAATAATTGCAAGTCCGACTGCGACGGAGAGTGTCAGCAGCAGGAAAGTGAACTGACGGGCGGAAAAATGCCAGCGGAAGATGAAAGTGATGATTGCCAGCGCCAGACTATTCATTATCATATGCGGCCAATTAGTGTGAGTCAGGTTACCGGTAAGGAGCCGCCATACTTCGCCATGGTTGAAAATTGCGCTACGATCCCATGCTAACCAGTTTTGCACTGTTGGCCATTGGGTAATGAACAACAGACTGATGGCGAAAATTAAATAGGTACGAAAAGACAAGGTCACCTCAATGAGCAGATATTGCGAACAGTGTGGTAAGGCGAAAAAGGCCTGCATCTGTAGTTGGATTGAAGTTATTGATGCTAAAACTGAATTGTTGATTTTACAACACCCGTCGGAGGTAAAACGGGCAATTGGTACAGCGCGAATCCTGACATTGTCGCTGCCCAATGCAAAACTTTTTGTTGGAGAAGATTTTTCTGAGCATTATGAGCTTAATGTCTTGCTCAATGATCCAATGCGAGATGTTTACCTGATCTATCCTGGCGAAGGTGCGATTCCGGTTTCAGAGCTGACTGATTCTGTTGTAACCAAAGAGAAAATTCGCACTCTAATCCTGCTCGACGGTACCTGGAAGAAGGCTTACAAAATGTGGCAGCTGTCGGGTAATCTTCACCAATTGCCAACGGTGTCGCTCGATAATGCTGAGCAGGGAAACTATCGGATCCGCAAATCACCGAAAGAGCAGGGTGTTTCGACCGTTGAAGCCGGATATCTTGCTCTGAGCGCATTAGAAGGCGACAGTAATAAATTTGAACCTTTGCTCAATGTTTTTAGTCGGATGATTGAATACCAGATCCGTCAGATGCCTGAAGGGGTGTTTGAGAGAAACTATAAGTAGTAGGTGAGAGTGTGAATATATAAGATTAGAGATACGAGACGTAAGTTTTTCGCTTCGTTCACCTCGTATCTCGATACTAACCCCTATTTGTTCCTAGAATCCATGCCCCTCATTACCCACACCTACCGCAGTAGTCGGCTGGAATAGGGTGCTATAGAGTCGTTGGGCAAAACCATCGGTCATTCCGGAAATGTAATCGGCAATGATGCGATGTGCGTTTTCTCCGTTGCTGGTTGCTTGTCGCCAGCGATCGCAGGTATTGGCTGGTAGCAGGCGCTCAGGGTCGGAGGCGAAAGCCTCAAACAGTTCCATAACCAACTGTTGTCCTTTGTATTCCAGCAGCTGTATTTCCGGCTTTTTTACCACGTATTCGCTGACAAACTGTTTGAGGACTTCAAGGACTTTTTCCATTGGCTCCGACAGGAAGGCATTCCATTGCAGCAAAGGCTCGTCAAAGCTGTCTATACCGTTTTGGATTGCAGGAGCAATGTGAATCGAGGTCAGCAGGGCATTAACCATGGCACCGATGGCATCTTTACGCTCATGGTGATTGCCGAACAGTTGCTGGCTGATTTTATCGACTTTCTCTTCAAACCAGGGCTCACCACAGTCAGCTAGCTTACTGGCTACGGCTTCTTGCCATTGCTCTCGGGTGATAATCCCCATGACGATCGCATCTTCTAGATCATGGACTCCATAGGCGATATCGTCAGCCAGTTCCATGATTGAGCAATCCAGCGATTTAAAGCGCGTCTTCAAATGCTGGGTTGGATTTTCCCGTTCGTGACGCATCTGGCTGAACAGTTCCCGGTCATGCTCTGAGAGCAAAGCCAGAACCCACTCGAAAGTTTCTGTATCGTCGTTATAGACGCCTTTAGCCGGATGCCAGTCTTTGGCCTTCAGATGACGGAAGTTGACAACATCTGCCGGCAGCTCTGTTGCCCGGGTATTGCTGATCAGCGCAGGGTATTTCAGCAATCCGAGCAGGGTGCGACGTGATAGGTTCATACCAAAATGTTCGGTATATGGTTCCAGCAGTGTAACGATGCGGAATGTCTGGGCATTACCTTCAAAGCCGCCATGCTCGCGCATCATATAGTTCAGGGCGACTTCACCACCATGACCAAAAGGTGGATGGCCTATGTCGTGAGCCAGGCACAGGCTTTCCATCAGGCTGGTGGATGATAGTAATTCTCTGAAATTGGGATGTTTCAGTTTTAACTGAGCGACAATACCGGTACCGATTTGGGATGCTTCAAGCGAGTGGGTCAGGCGGGTACGGTAGAAATCGTGGTGCCCGGCACCGTGGACCTGGGTTTTAGCCTGAAGTCGTCGAAATGCAGCAGAGTGGAGGATTCTGGCACGGTCGCGTTGATAAGCCGAACGGTGGTCGTTACGGCGCATTTTCTGTTCATTGCTTTGGCGGCTTTCCCAGCCGGGAGCAAGATTGAATTCTGTCATTAGCTGATATCATCCAGCGTTAAGTTAAAACTGTCGGCAAAGGTCGTAAGGAAATATTCCATTTCCTGCGTGGAGCGTTCGGAGAGCGTTTGCTCGAGCCGTTTCTTCGCTTGGGCAAATTCGTGGTTACCGACATTGAGTTCTTCCAGGCATTTGAGATAAGCGCACAGGCTGTCAGCCTGCTTCACTATTGCATAGTCTTCCTGGTTGATTTTGTGACTGTCGAGCAGCGGGGCGTAATCATCCTGAAACTCTTCCGGCAGCATGGAAATCAGTTTTTGTTCGGCAGCCAGTTCAATTTTCTTATATTCCTCGGCAATGGCCGGGTTGTAGTACTTAATCGGGGTTGGCATATCACCGTTAGTTCGTACCAAAATAAGTCTTTTATGAGTGAGTGAGTGAGTGAGTGAAAGATAGGCGCTCTAAGGAGTATAGTTGGTTGTTTACAGTGTTTTCCATTGTCCAATGAAGACAAATATAGACACGGCAACAACTGTACTCGGAGGACAAATGTTTCACTCGGGTTGTAGTCATTGACGCCTCTTTTGCAACATTTGTTGGTTGGGGTGGCACTTGTGTGATAGTTGTAATTGGAGATTAAACCATAATCAATGCATCGTATAAAGCATCGGTGATGGTTTGAGTTTATTAGCTATTGAGAGGATAGTTCTTTCGCTATTGGATAGTTGAAGTTTAATACACTGCTACTTATCGTATTTTATACACTTCCCTTCTAAGATGAGTACTCAAACATTTAATGATGCAAAGCATCACTAGAGGGCCTTATAAATTAAGTTAAAGGAAGTATTACACAAGTCAGTCTAATGCCATGCATTATGGTAAAAATATTATTTTAATTTATATGTTATGATGTGCCGGAAGGGGGGCGATTGTTTCCAATCGCCCTAATAGTTATTCTATAATATATAGCTCAGATGATACAGGTAGTTCACCTTTAATTGAGTAGTCGATTCGAATTGCAATTTCATCGTCTCTTTCGAGGTTGTACCAGTTGTCTGTATTTG
The DNA here is from genome assembly GCF_000331515.1 of Photobacterium marinum. Lineage (GTDB taxonomy): Bacteria > Pseudomonadota > Gammaproteobacteria > Enterobacterales > Vibrionaceae > Photobacterium > Photobacterium marinum. The sequence goes on along the minus strand of NZ_AMZO01000036.1, from coordinate 93,737 downwards.
TACCTTTATAGCATTTCAAGTGTGAGAAATATCTATTTCCAGATTGGTCATATGAGAACAGAATATCCTTACGTTTAACATTTTTATCAACTGTGGCTATTGTTAAACCGATATCTATAGCTTCTTCTTTGTTAATTTTTCCTGGATCGGTTTGATTTAAGTATAAACGCCAGCTTCTTTCATTAAATGGGTTGTTTTTATGGTCAAAATCTATAAGTTTATTAAGGCAAGACTTAACTTCTGATGATACATCATCATTTACAGAAGAGCTTATCTCCCTTATATTTATTTCGCAGAAATTAAGTAGCTGATCGATTCGCTTATCGTCAACATGTTTAAGCCTGTCTAAATGATAACAAAATTCATCAATTATTTTTGCGCCAACATCAGAAGCTCCTTTGAAGTGACCGAAATCTCTATACACTTCACTAATAATTCCTACAGCACTAATCATCTTGCTTAAAAATTCATCAAGTGATAATTCGTTTGTTGCATATTTTTCAGATATTCTTTTGTAAGCTGTTGCTCTTAGAAGGCCAATCGTTGACTTCCCAACTTTAAGCTCTTTCCATTTTGTTGAAACGTCGATGATTTTTTGATAATCATTTTGATAAAGCAGAGAAAGATATAACCCATTATATAAAGATCTAGCATACATTTCATCATCCGCTTCATCTGGATGTAAAAGATTAAGCAGATCATTATAAAGATTATAAGCATCCAGATATTCACTGTTATTCATCAACAGACGACCAAGAAGTAAGTATGACGCGTAATCTTTAGGATCAACCTTAATTGCCTTTTCAAGGTAATTCTTTGCTTCTTTACTGTCTCGTAGTTGTGATAATAACATTGCCATACTTCTATGATACAAGGCATAATTTTCATACGCACTCTTTGAATCAATGAAGGTTTTATACATCTTTGTAAGTTTTTCTGATGAAAGACCTTTGCGACCCAACATAACATCAACACTATTAAAGCGAAGCTTTAATAGTTTAAATAATTCAGTACAAAGAACTTTTAGGTCATTACTAACACCATCAGGTATATATGTAATATGAAAGCTTCTGGTGTTTGATTTCATCTGATTTAAATCAACTTCTTTTGCTTTCCCAATTATATCTGTATACCTTTCATTAATTTCAGAACGAAGGGATAAGTCTTTAGGGGTTCGAAGTAGCAACTCTCTAACAGAAGAAATAAGGTTATAGTTTTCATTATCGCCATCAATATTTCTATCGATTAAACTTGTTTTAGATAGTTTTGATATTGATGCAGCGATATCATCAAAGCCTAATTTCAATATTGAGTGAATAGATTGTCTTGTTGAACTATGCTCGACGAATATACATTCTAGAACTTTTAGTTCATTTCTATCCAAACAATCAATAAGGTTCGAGAATGAAAATTCAGAGATATCTCGTTTAGCAACTGATATTGAATTTGGTATTTCTCCACCATTCATTATCAAGTCAAGCGTTAATCTTATTGCGAGAGGATTGTAGAAACATTGGCTACAGATATGTTTTATATCTTGATAAGATAGTTCAATAATGTCACGAGAAGCTATATATCGCTTGGCTAGATCAACAGAAGATGTTTCTGACAATTCTTCTAGTGGAATAACTTTATGAGGAACAGTGATTCTACTTGTAATTAGTACTTGCCAAGATACAGGTAGACTTTCATTTAGTTCCTCGAAAGCATCAATACTATCTCTTAATAGAGTTTCTAAGTTATCTAAAAATAGAAGGATTTTCTGATTTTTTAAACTATCTATTACTTCCTCAAAGTTAGAGTAGTCTGCATCATAGTATTCGCTGAATATATGAGTTAGTTCTTCTTTAAGTTCATCAATAGTTTCTGCAGCAGTTAAACTGATTACGCCTTCACTAGTCAGCTTTTCAGTCTTCATACTTGAAAAGAAGACTCCATCGCACCATTCGCTGTTACATGGATCTCTTACTATGTCTGAAAGTAACTCTAATGCAAGTGCCGTTTTACCCATACCACCCGGTGCAACAATGGCATTGACTTTTAGCCTTTCATTTTTAAGATTTTTTTTGAGGACTTGTATTTCTTTATTTCTTCCAACAAGACCTGTAATTGAGTGCTCAACGCGTTCGGGTAAATTGTTTGTTATTTTGAAATTATACTTTTCTAACCAATCTTCAGGAGGATCTATAAGTTGTCCACTTTCAGCGCTAACAAGTGCGTTGGTCACCTCTGTTAATTCAAGTGCATGTATCGATGGATCACTAGCAACTGTTGCTAATTTATACCAATAGTGAACATTGAATGGTCGCGTTGGATGTGCCGAGGCATTGCGAACTTGGAATAAATCTAACACCTTGAATTTATTATATAAGTTTACAATGTGACTATAATCCGCTGTATCTTTTGATACAGCGAGACTGAACTTAAATATATCATCAAGATAAGCAGACTCGACCGCGTCAGTGACGCTAACAAGATCTGTGTTAACTTTATTTGTAGATAGGTTTAGTACATCACCTTTAGCATGTTTTTGAACATAGTTACCAAGAGCTTCTTCTAGCTCAAAAAGTACCATTCGACATTTTCTTTTGTTTAATTTGTCGTCAGACATAACCAGCCCTCAATGTGTAGAAAACAAGACATCATAGCATACCTTTTTGTACAGATATGCCATAAAGGTTGTACATTATGGGGAGGAATACACTGATGAAATCTATGTCTCTAACTTTTGTTCATCAGTTAGTACTTCTTGAACGTTGTAACAGCAAAGAAGCTATTCAGGGTTCAATCGATACGTCAGGCTCTGGTATTGTTCGATGGTCTGGTGTAAGCCAATCTTCAACAAACGCTTTAAACATCCTATTGTCACCTGTAGTTACAATGTCGATTGGCTTTGCTACGCATGTCTCCGTTAACTCTCTAGCTTTTTTTGCTATTTTCAACATATGGTGGAGCGAAACTTTTTTGAGTAGGCGAGCGTCAGGCTTTAGTCGTTTCAGAGTAACAGTACGTTCTTGATAGAGCCAGAAACATACTTCCCAAACGTTCCAGTCTGAATTCAGCAACTGTGGAAGGTGAGTCTGGAGGACTGGGTAAACTTGCCCTGACTTATTGAATTGAAATGTTGGGAATTGCTTTTTCCCGCCAAAATCCATGTAGATGATTTTTTTTAGTTCAATAAGGTCGGTAAGAACGTCATGAGAAAATGGAAGTTCGTTAGCGCTTTTGAATTTGTGCTCAGCGATAAAATCAACACGTTTTTTCTGATAGTTACACATCTGCGTTGTTATGTAGTTCACATGTATTCTCCTTGTACTCTAGCCTGCATTCTTTTAGTGTATTCTATAAGAAAGCCGCTGATAAAAGAGTGAGCAATAATTGCGAGTTAGATATAACATAAAGCTAATATAACAGTGACAAAGGAGAGCGCTGTTGTTTTGTTTTGGTCTTGCAGGAGGCGCATGCTGCGCATCTAACTTTGCCTTTTATACAATGCAGGGCTTCGGGCGGAATTGGTTTCGACTTTCTCTCAAGCGTTCTTTCCGCCCTAACATCGCTTCGCGATAAGGCTATGCAGCTAACAACTTATGTAACGTCGTTTTTCTTAGGCTTGCAGCACTTGGACGTCGTATAGCTACTTCAAATTGCTCAGGCGTTCCAACAATTTCAATTTGCTGTTCTGCTCGGGTCAGAGCGGTGTAAATCCAAGACCGGTCAAGCATTGGATCATCTATCAATGTAATAATTACTCTTGGGAACTGGCTTCCCTGAGCTTTGTGTAAGCTTACTGCATATGCTGGTTGAACAATGAGGATTAATGATTCGTTAAGCTCAATTACACGACCATCATCCAGTTCAACTGCACCAAATTCTGATTTGCCACCAACACTAATCAAACGTCCCATCGTCCCGTTTTGAATATCGTCATCCCAGGAGTTCTCAGTGAAGATTATAGGGTCGTTCACACGAATGTTTAGGTGCCTTGACTCTCCAAACATTTCGAATTCAAGGCGCTGACCTTCAGGGTTGCAGTCCTTTTGGCAGATATGGTTGATATGATTAATGCCGCCGTCTTTAATACTGTATTTTGCACCGACAATTTGAGAATTCAGCGGGTCTTGAGCATATAGGCTCGCGACTTTGTCATTGATTTGATGCTTATCAGTGTAATGAAATCGAATGTTTGGAGTATTAATTTCCGGGATTTGACCGTTCCGAACCGCCAGGGTGAACTCAGGTATACCTGTTGACCCCTTTTGCCGCTTAACAATATTAAGCTCTGTGTTAGCAATAGAGTTCGTTTTAACGACATCGTGTAGGATAAGTCCGTAGCCGATAGGTGATAGCTGGGCTGGGTCACCAACTAACAAGATTCGAACGTTATCATGTAGAGCCATCACCAATTGGAACATTGTCTTAAGATCAACCATAGATGCTTCATCAATAACGATAACGGCCTGCTCATCGTCTTTGATTTCAACGTTCTTCAAGAAGCCAGCAATGGTGCTTGCATGATAACCCGTACCTTCTTTAATGCGCTTGGCAGCACGGCCAGCCAGCGCCATTGGGTAAGTCTTGTATCCCAACTTTTCGTAGGCCCGCAGGATTACCCGTAGTACCGTGGTTTTACCTGTTCCTGCCCCGCCTGTGAGTACTGAAATTGGATTTATCAAGCTTGAGCAAACGGCTTCAGCTTGGCGCTCCATCAGTGGAAAGGCTAAGTCCTTTAGACCATGGGCTAGAGCTTCATCAAAGCGACCATCCCAAGTGTCTTTGTGATTAGCTAAATGGAGAAAGCGTTGTGCCACAACCTTTTCCATCACCAACGGGCCGGTTGGGTGATAATTACCGTCGTCATCGATAATAAAGTCACTGTTTTCATGCGACGTCATCAGTGCTTGCTTTGCTAGAACGTCGCAGTTTAAGACCTTGTATAGTAAGCGTTTTAGGTCGCGATGAGTGGCAACAGTGTGGCCTCGTTTTGAGGTGAACTTGTAAAGTGCCTCTGCAACAGCTGCAGTAAGACGTCGCGGGTCGTCCCGCTCAATATCAAAATGCTCTCTTGCTAGCACAGTTATATCATCAAAGCTCATACCAAAGGCTTGCAGGATGAATGGGTTAGCTTTGACTTGCTCAACAGCTTCCTCGCTATGATGCTTCATGATTTTCGAGCTGATGTAAGGCGGTACCGAATGCTCTGCAAACCAATGTAAGTGTTTTAAGTTTGAGTATTTTTTCCAGGCATCAACCATGGTTTGAGCAGTTTTAGGCGTCAAGACCAGTTCAAGCATTTCGGTTTTGCCGTCATTGAGGGTTTGGTAGATGTCCAATTGTAACTCTTGGAACTTGTCCCATAGCTTACGGGCAAAGACAGGGCCGATACCGACGAACTCTTTATCTTCAGCTACAAACTCAACAAAATTGTCACCGTTATTTGGCATTGTGACTCTCAGGCGTTTTGCCTGAATATCTATACGAGTTTGCTTGTACTCTTTTGAATTGTCAGCTGTTTCCGTTTTTGTGCCTGAAATACGCCACTCCTGGCCCTTCACGGGCATTACAGGCAAATCGTCAAGGTTCGCATGCACTACAAAGTATTTCTTTGCAGAAGCCTTTAGAGCGCCTTTTAACGGCATGGCACTAAAAACCACTTTCTTGCCTTTAGTGCTCCAAACCTTTCTTACTCGAAGATGAAAGCGACTAGAGGTGCTCATCGTGGCAACCTCCCGACTTCGGCAAGCGCTGTATTGAATGCATCAAGCCTATTCAATTTTCGCCCTGTTTTTTCCAACTCTTGCTCTAACTTTTCTTTTTCCGCTGTTAGCTTAGCAACCTTCGCTTTTAGCTCAATATTGTCTTGCTCCAGGCGGTTTGCATGAGCTGCTTGCGTCCCACGCTTGGCTTCATCTTGATCTAATTCTTGAGACTCATCTTTGTTGGGAGACTCTTTTTCTTTGAGGGGAGGAAGGATGCTGCGCTTGCGAAGGTCATCTTCTAGATCTACGAAAAGCGCCCTGACTTTAGGGTTCTGACGCAAAACAGAAACTGCAAAACCGCAACCTTTTGCCACAAGCTTTCGCTTGAGGCTCCCACGATGCTCCATCACACGGAAATCATCGTCGGTCATGCTCTTAAGCCAATCATTGAATTTGTCGACGTTTTCTTTTGCTAGCTCTTGTCCGTTAGCCATTGGTCGCCCCTTTAGTAATATCTCCCCAGAAATCATCACCTTTGCCCAATGAAAAATCGAGATCACCATTTTGCGTAGCTAATAATATAGAGGCGGTTCGTACATAATTCATATACGTCGTCCTGATATCGCTGTGACCCAATTGCCTTCTTAAAGCGTCTTCGATAGCAGCATCATAGTGTGATGCGTCAATTTTATCCCTAGTCAGATGTTTGATAATAAACATGGTTGCGTACCAGTCTCTAGAGCTATGAAATGACCAGTCGAAATGTTCAAGTTTTTGCTTCGCAGTATAAGTCCTATCAGCGACCATTTTTGGTGTTACTGGATTTCCAGCCTTATTGAGGAAGAAAAAAGCATTCGCATTTTTGTCTGGATGTTTTTTCTCGAACAATTTTCTTCTTTCGTAATATAAAGGCATGTAAGTTTTGCAAATTACTTTCCATGCAGCCATATTGACTTTTAATGTTCTAATCTTGCTTCCTTTTTCAATGACAGTGAAATCGAAAGTTTTGGGATGCTTGCCTTTTGGATCTTTTGGGATTGTCTTTGTAATATCTGGATATGGTCGAATGTGTCCATTGATTCCGTATCCAATGTATGGAAAAGAACAAACGCCTTGTTCGCGCATTCCGGTTGCCAGAGCTAAAAGAAACATTACAGAGTAAACTGGATCGTTATATGCTAATGATAATTGTTTTATATTCTCCGTGCTCATAATGGTTACTTTTTTGTTACTGTCAGAATTGCGGCTTCGCTTATTACCAGTGTCGATATTTGCATAGCCTGGGTTATTTCCAGACAAGATGTTTTTGCTCGATAAAAGCCTGCTCTCATCTCTGTAGTTATACTTCCATTCGGTTTCTGATTCATTAATAAGGGTGGGGAATCCGTTCCTCCGTACCCAACAATAAAAGTCAAACACAATGCATGCATCTGCGTATATTGTTTTATCACTTGGCTTTTGTTTATGGCTTTTGTCTCTGTTCTGTACTATGGAACCTTGCCACTCTCGAATGTCACCTTCTTGAACTTCTCTCCAAAAGTTGAGTGATGCTTGTTCATTGTTATTGATGATGAACTCAAAAAATCGTTTGATTGCAGATGAATATCTTTCACTGGTTTTAACGCTTTTATATGCTTTCTCTTTGAGAAAAAGATTTACAGCACTCATTAAGATGATGGTGTTATCGCTGTGCAATGTCAGGATGTGATGAGTTACTTCTTTGCGTTCGTGCTGATATGTGATTAATGGGCGCTCAATATTCATTTTAAGCCACCACTGTCAGTTGAGGTTTTGGTTTCACTTTAGTGACAGATCTAAAGCCATCCTCTTGTTCTGGGTAAGCAAGAAGCTGATATAACCGATCAATAAATTCGTCATTGAACATGTTTTGGTAATGCTGACGGCAATAAAATTTCGCTAAGTTGGTTTCATGCCCTTTTGCAGAGATGGCATGAACAGGTATATCGGTAATGTTCTTTAGAAGGGCCTGGAAGTGCTTTGCTTTTGGGAAATTACTTTCGACAATAATTACATCTCCTTCAGTAAGAGCTATCCCCAGACTGTCAAAACTACAGCTCAGGAACGGCTGAAAGAAGACAATTGCATCAGGTTTAGACGCAAAGCACGCATCGATGGCTTTTTGTATATTTTGTTCTTCAGCCTCAAAGAACAGTTTCATTGTGCTCGCTGTATCCATATGCGCAGAAATGGCGCTATAGTCGGCTTTCACATGAGCAAGTACATGGCACCCTGATATGTTTTGTTGAGACTTTCTTTTGTACTCCAACAGTTGAGAGCGTAATTCAGCTAACTCACTTAATTGTTCACGATTAATGCGAGTTATTTCATCGTTCTGATTCTGTAGTTTAATGACACTTGCCTTGTCCTTTTGGGCATTAAAAGTGGTAATATCTTGCTTCATTAGGTCTGAATAGACTTTTAGTTGAAAGTCAGCAAAAGCTTCCTCCCCCTGTTCTTTTACGGAAAGGAGCTCACCCTCAAGCTTCCGCACCTTTTCCTCTAGTTTGACACTATGATCAGGAATAACATCAACGGGACTTTTCCCCTGAATCATTGGGATAAGATGCTTATAGTCTCTGGAGATACTCTGTCGTGCAACCCCTGCCTCCTTTGCGACTTCTGAGATCGTCAATGATGTGCGTCCCGTTCGTCCTTGCAGGGTCAACACCGCCTTCTTCACCTTGTTCTCAGTAACATTAGACCGCTCAGGTAGCAGGTGGCGGAATTCTTTGTATAGAGTAGATCGAGACACACCAAGGTGTTCTGCAAGTTTGGATACAGTGAAAGTGTCTAAGGATTTAAGTAAATCAATCGCCCTTACAACATCCTGCTCTTGAACATCCATTACACTGCTCCTACAGTTAGCTCTGCATCATCAAACACTGGTTTCTGAGAGCCAAGTCGTTTAAGAAGCTCTTGGTGCTCTAGGATTTCGTTCTCATAATGAGCCACAACACTTTCGTTGCTACTTTCATCTAGGTAGCTCAACTTTTGCTGGTAGTAACGAATTTGAGATTGAATGTTGGATACTGATTCTTCATTATAAATCAAGTGCTTGCAGCGCTTATAATCACAGAACTCTACCTTCGGCATACCCGAACCTGTTTTCGCCATACAAGGTGGGGGAGTATCTTCCTCCCCAGACTTCATGCAGAAACCACCAATTGGAACCCTTGACACAAATAGGGGAACTCCAGCCTGCAAGGATTCACGGACATATGTTTCAATATCAGTCGCCAAAACCTGGCCTTTGTATTGCTGCACTTCCATTCTTTTTTTGATTTTATCTGAAAGCTCGCCGGAGGTTTTGTTGTTACTGATTGCTTCAAAAATATCCTTTAGCTCCTCGGTATAATTGTGCTCTATTAGCTCAATTACACTTGCAACCATTAGATCGTTTCGCATGATGTAACGCAAGGTCATGCCATAACTTTTGTGACCGAACAGTTGGCGAATCAAGTCTACATTTGATTCGCTTCTTGAAATCAGCAACCACGCGATAGACTTCCTCAACTGGTGCGGTGAGGCATCACTTTTACCAGTAACTTCTTCTACAAGACCTTGGATATCTTTGGAAATTGTACTTATTTTCACCTTTTCAAAACGTTTTCTGGTGATGATATCGGTAACTAGCAAGTATTCGCTATTTAGCTCTTTACGGTTGTCAGCAAAGAGTTTAATTAATACATCGATAGCCTCGGCAACAATGTCAGGAACAGGGATAGTGTCGGCTTCACCCTCTTCGTCAGAGTCTGAAGCAGTTTTAAAGCGCACAATATCCAGGTACATGGAATCGTTTCTCTTGTGAGCTGGCTTTGCTAATAGTGCTGCAATTTCACGGCGTCTTAATCCGGTGAATAGACCAATGATAAATACACAACAGCGTTTAAGTTTGATAACTGCCGGCCGTACCTCACCGATTTCAATCGTTGTGCGATCTTGCCAGCCGCAAGCATATCCTCCAGATTTAACTCTTTGGGTAATTGGGGTAAAGTTAAAAAGCTTTATTCCATCAGAGAGTTCAGGAATAGACATGTTACGTAACGTTTTAAACAACTCTTTTGTTCGCCCATCTTTTCGGACTTGAACTGGTGTTTGTTCTTTACCACTATTTCTATCCCTAGCATTTAGTAGGTCGGAGCAACTGATGATTGTTGGAGCAAACTCTCTGATATATCGGACTGATTCATCGAAGACTGGTTTGATTACCTCTGCTTCAAGCGGTGACCATGAATCAATCAAACTTTCCCTAAAGTTATAGAGTTCTGAGCGTTTGTCCTTGCTCAGAATTGAATGTTTGTCATATTCAAGTCTAAATCCGACAGGCAATAGCCCTCGTTCAGTTAGTTCAGCCCATTGGTCAAAGAACGTAATTGCACTATCAAATTTAAAAACAGCTCCCTTAACATTACTCTCACAAAGGGTTTTGCACTTTTCAATATAATTCTGGCATTGTTCAAGCGTTATGTTTGACAACATCACTCTTGATGTAAAACCACTTTCCAACAAGAAATGTTTGGCGGTGTTTACAAAATGGGAAAAACGGCCCTCTGTAGTAGACCAACTTGTTAAGTTTAAATTGACTAGTTTTGGGAAATTATAATATGTGAGTATCTTTATCAAGATGGTCAAATCTCGACAATCAGATAAATCACCATTCCCAACAATCCTTTTGAAGTTGATAGTGATGTGCTCTGATTGCGCATATTGAATTTTCCATAAATTTTCATGAAAGGAAAGTCCATCCATGATTTCAATATCTTGTTCTAAATCTGCTTCGCTAAAGTTAATTAAATTCGCTAGTTTCATTAGTTACACTCCGAGATAACGGGTGGAAGCAAGTATCCATCAATGGCATTTCTTAATTCAGCTTCGCTGATTTCTTCTTGGTATGGCCATGATTCGACAACCTCTTTTGCTGCTTCGTACTCGTCACGGTATATTGAATCAAACTGGGCGGCTCGAATTGAGCGCCGAATTTGATCCAGGTAAAGATATCTATCTACTACAAACGGAATGTTGTCATTTGTTACTGAGGATTGAGAGCATATAAGACATTTATTGAATTGTTTACAAGGCATTGGGGATGGTCGAGCTCCTATTTCGTCTGATAATTGCCAATCTGGGGAGAAAGGGTCATTACAGATAGCCAGCGGTGATTCTCCATTTTGATTTGTAAAAATATTTAATATCTTTTTCTTTATGCTTGTTTTTCTTCTTAATGGGATGAGTTTCCCTTTGAAAGAGCCGTCGCCAATGCTTTCACAAATAGCATTTAGTTCAACGGCTAGTTTATCTTTTCTAATTTGTTGGAAATGTGCATTTCCTTTGTACACTTCATCTGTTATAGCAGATGATGAATGTCCAAATAAGGCCACTTGTAATAGTAGAGGAAGCTTATGTTCTTTTTCATTAAGGTATAATCGAGTTGGTCTAAGTTGACGAAGGTCAAGCTTGTATCCTAATTCTTTTTGAACCTGTTTATTTTGTGCGCCTCTGTTAATATCCCCTCGTTCAGGATGTTGAGCTACAATTTTGATTCCAGCATTAGTAGTTAGACTAACGAATGACGGATACCCATTAATTTCTTTGACTGCTTTATCATATAAAGAGCCATGGCGTAACCTAGATGTTCTTTTAACTAGAAGCTTAATTAAGTTATAGGCGCTGTGAGTGTTGCTCTTGGAGCTCGGGTGAATCATGATGCGCTGTTCGCGGATGTTTGTATTTGTGTTTATAGCAGCTCCCTTTTCTTTGGGGGCTTTTATGAATACCCAGTTGCCATCTATTGGTATGGGATCATAGATGAAATCGTTAGGATCAATTCTTTCTACAATATCCGGAGACCAAGCTGTTTCTAGGCATATGGCAATTTTTATTGCCGCAAGTTCCAGTATATCTGGGTAGATGTATGTTAGGACGTCGGCTAAAATTAGATTTGGGGCGTCAGTCATGAACGGTGTAAATGTATTAATGTTCTGTACCGACAATCTTTTCATGACGGTGGTGATTGGGTTCTTTAACGCTGTATATGCAAGATTTCTTGGGATGTGGTACTTACCGCCGACTTTTTGCATATCATCGGTAGTATTATTAGGAAACTCGGGGTGTCCTGAATATAGAGTAGCAATAGTATCCCGCAGATTTCCTTTCCACTTACTAAAGCGCTTTAAACTAGGGTCTGGATTCTCACGACGCCAGAAATCAGTTCCAATTTTTTTGTTAACAACGCCCTTGGTTAGCGATTCCTTAAATACTTCCTCTTTATGATAAGCCAAATCGATATGCTTTTTTATAAATGAATTGAGTATCTCAAGCTCTTCAGTAGAAAGAGGTTCGAAGTGTTCTGCATCGGGCTTCTGCGGAGTTGGCCATTTGCTAGGATTTGTTGGAAAGACCACCTCATTTTTATGCTCTTTTCCAAGCAATCGCCTTACAGCAACACTGATGGCGTATTTGGCTTTTGTTGACTTTTGAGAAGTTAAGTGTTGAATGAATTCAATAAATTGAAATTCACCAAACTCTGATGCCAACACATCATTTTTTCCCGTTAGTGACAGGTAATCTTGAAAAGCTATTGCAGCTCTTCTGTCACCTGAAGAAGGTTTTGTGCTATCAAATATCTTGTCAGCCACTTGCTTTAAGGTTGTCATGCTTACCTGTGCAGTTTGTTTTATCCGGAAATTTTATCAAGGGTGGTTGTGCAGCTATCGCAGAATATGTCCATGAAGTCCTTAACTTCAGGCATCTTCTCTTTCAGCTCTTTAATACGAGAGTCCAGGCCTTTTTTTACGTGGTGGAATTCATCATTATGAAACCTCAGCTCATTCATCGTTTTGATGTATGCAGAGAGAATATCAGCAGCCTTCACAATGGCCTTGTACTCGGCATCGACGTTTTTCTGAATAAGCAAATCCGCAAAATCTTCGCGTAAGTCGTCGGGCAGGGTATCCAGGCATTCTCGCTCAGCCAAGTCTTCTAGTTTTTTAAATGCAGTAGTGAACTCTGGGCTGTGATATTTAGTTTTAGAATTGATATCCTGAAGTTTCGTTTCTGAGATTTCATGATAGATCGCAACAACTGCTGCTCGCTCAGGGCTGAGATTACCGCCATACCGCTTATTTTTAATAACGGTGAGTAAGTGTGCGATTACTGAAACTTGATGACAGTGTTCAGAGACATTTTCTTCCTGAAAGCAGTGCATTAACGCCCAACGTTTGATCAGTGGCATCCGAGTAACCCAAGCCATGAATGTACTTTGTTGTTGCATAATTAAACCTCCTGTTAGTCACTTGGTATTATAGCGCGTAACTGTTTGTGTAAATGCGAACTAAGTCAAGGTGCGACGCAAAAATAAGAAACCGAACTAATCACCGGTTAACACTTCGCTGCTGTCGTGAAACATTGCCAGCAGGGCAACGCGCTCAGGGTTAGTGTTGCCACCGAATTTACGGTTTTTGATCAGAGCAAGGGCATGGGCAACGAATGCTACCTGCAGGCTGTGTTCTGAGATATTTTCAGACGAAACGCATCGCATCAGCGGCCAGCGCTGAATGAGTTTCATCCGTGCCAGGTGGGCAAAAAAGTGACTTTTTTCCATATCGGTACTTCTTGGCAGTCAGGAGCGATAATTCTCGGGTCGATAGTGGTTTCCGTTTGACCCATTTCAATTGTTTTCCCGGGTAACTTGCTGTTATCGGTTAAACATTTTTCTTATAGCTAGCTATAAAGGTAACAGAAATATCGTGGAGGTAAAAAAGCCTCAGTAAAACTGAGGCTTATGATGAGAGCTGAAATACAGTTACTGACGGTAGTTGTGCAGGAAGCGTTCCAGTCGACCAATTGCCACCTCCAGATCGTCCACTCGCGGCAGGGTAACGATGCGGAAATGATCCGGTTTTTTCCAGTTAAAGCCGGTGCCGTGCACGATCAGGACTTTTTCCTGGTGTAAGAAGTCCAGCGCCATTCTTTCATCATTAATGATATTGAATTTCTTCTGATCCAGTTTAGGGAAAAGGTACAGCGCACCTTTCGGTTTGACACAGCTCACTCCTGGAATCGCCGTCAGCATCTCATAGGCTTTATTGCGTTGTTCCAGCAGGCGACCGCCGGGCAGGATCAGTTCATTGATGCTCTGATAACCGCCAAGGGCTGTCTGAATTGCGTGCTGCATTGGTACGTTGGCACACAGTCGCATTGAAGAGAGCATTTCCAGTCCCTCAATGTAGCCTTTTGCCAGGTGCCTTGGTCCGGATAGGATCATCCAGCCGGAGCGGAAACCACAGACTCGGTATGATTTCGATAGGCCGTTGAAAGTGACGCAGAATACATCCGGTGCCAGGGCCGCTATAGATGTATGCTGGGCTCCTTCGTAAAGGATTTTGTCATAAATCTCATCGGCAAAAATAATCAGCTTGTGCTGACGGGCGATTTCGACCACTTCCAGCAGAAAATCCCGGCTGTATACGGCTCCGGTCGGGTTGTTCGGGTTAATCAGTACGATACCGCGTGTATTCGGTGTGATCTTTTTGCGGATATCGTCGAGGTCTGGATACCAGTCGGCTTCTTCGTCACAGATGTAGTGAACCGCTTTACCGCCAGACAGGGAAACCGCAGCGGTCCACAGCGGGTAGTCCGGTGCCGGAACCAGAATTTCGTCGCTATTGTTAATCAATGCCTGCATCGACATCATGATCAACTCTGAAACACCGTTACCGATGTAGACGTCTTCAACATCCAGATCCAGCATACCGCGCTTTTGGTAATGCTGCACAACGGCCTTACGTGCCGGGTAAATGCCTTTGGAGTCACAGTAGCCCTGTGAGGTAGGCAAATTACGGATCACGTCTACCAGGATTTCATCCGGGGCATCGAAACCGAACGGCGCAGGGTTGCCGATATTCAGTTTCATAATCTTATGGCCTTCCTCTTCCATGCGTTTGGCATGTTTCAGGACCGGCCCGCGTATGTCGTAACAGACGTTATTTAATTTGGATGACATCCCGATGTTGTGCATTGCTGTGTTCCTGCGCAAAAATTGTCTCTTATGGCAACAAATTACACTATAAATCTGTACAAAATAAATACCCTACAGAAAAAAATCATGAAGAAGAGTATTTCGTATAATTAAATTCTGATTTGCTAAGTGAGATCCTCTGTAGGAGCGTTGTTTTCGGAGGCTCTCCTGTTAGTAGAGTGTTACGTATTATTTGATGAGAAATATATACCCTGTAGACAAGGTTGATTAAGGAATATGTTGAGATATGAAGATTAGTGTTGAGTCATGTCTTTATTAGTCAGAATCGATTTAGTGAGGTAGAATGGCAGATTCACTATGCAGCTAATCAGGTAGGTTAGCTGACATAAAGGTAGAACTATGTGCCAAGTGACAGGCATATTAAAAATCAGCCAGGGATGAGCCGTTACAGTGCTTAGAGCTGAGTGAGGTTACCTTGACCGCGTTACAACAAGCAGTTGAGTCTTTGATTGAACAGATTCAAACAGCAACAAAAACAACTCAAAGATTAGTGGTGAAGCTGGATCTGCCGGCTAACACTGACCTGATTGACTGGATTGAGTCTCAGCCTCTTTTCCCGAAATTTTACTGGCAGTCTCGCGATAGCCGTGAAGAGGTTGTGGCACTAGGCCAGCTAAAAACATTTACCGATCCGATGGCAGCGGAAAAGGTGTTGTCGGATGATCAGCGAATTTGGGGCGGACGCTCTTTTGATGGTCGTTCGAGCCGAAACCGTCGCTGCCTTTCTTCTTTTTTCTTCCTTCCTGTGCTGGAAATCATCCGTTTTGATGGCTGCTGGCAGTTAGCTGTCAATATGTCTGATGACAAAGAGAAAATATTACAGACTCTGGCACAGGTAAAACCTGAAGCATCTGAAATCTCAGCTATCAAGAGCAAGATTTTGGGCCGTACTTACGCACCTGATTTTTCCGGCTGGTCGACGATGATCAGCAATGCCCTTGAAGCGATTTCGCAAAAAGTATTTGAAAAAGTGGTATTGGCACGCAGGACAACCCTGAAGCTCGATACGCCTGTGTCTCCGGCCCAGCTTCTTAAAGCCAGCCGCGGTAGTAACATGAACAGCTTTCATTTCATGATGGCAATGGATGAAAAGCACTGCTTTGTCGGTTCAACGCCGGAGCGCCTGTTTTTACGCCACAATCGCGATTTGTTGACGGAAGCCTTGGCCGGAACAATAGGACGTAGCCACGATCCTTCTGAGGATAATCGCCTGGCGCAATGGTTGCTGGATGATAACAAAAACCGTTATGAGAACCGGCTGGTGGTTGATGATATCGTCAGTCGTCTCAATACCTGCTGTGAATCGATGAATGTCGCGCAGACCCCAGAGTTAGTGCGCTTGCGCAAGGTACAGCACCTTAAACGCAGTATTGATGCCCAGCTTAATGATCAGGTGTATAGCGCTGACTTGCTCGATAGTTTACAGCCAACAGCTGCAATTGCCGGTTTGCCGCGTGATAAGGCGCTGGACTTTATTTCTGAGCATGAACCGTTTGCCCGAGGTTGGTACAGCGGAGCCGTCGGCTTTTTAAGTCGTCAGCGCAGTGAGTTCTGCGTGGCTATCCGCAGTGCCCTGATTATGGGCGAGGAGCTTCACTTGTTTGCAGGAGCCGGGATTGTACCGGGCTCGACAGCAGACAGTGAGTGGAAAGAGCTGGACAGAAAAACGTCGACACTGTGTAGCCTGCTGAGTTCGGAAGAACCGGAGCTGGAGCGGAGAAGCGCATGAGCAAATCAGGAATGATGTCGGTCACCGGATCGCCACTGCCAGCCCGTGCTGCTCTGAATAAGTTGTGGGCAGGCCTGATGCTCGAAGAGCTGGCCCGTCTTGGTGTGAAGCATGTGTGTATCGCGCCGGGCTCCCGCTCTACGCCTCTTACGCTGGCTGCGTCTGATAATGACAGGCTGACACTGCATACTCACTTTGATGAGCGCGGACTTGGCTTTATGGCGCTTGGGCTTGCCAAGGCCTCCGGAGAGCCGGTTGCCGTGGTGGTAACATCCGGTACTGCTGTGGCCAACTTGCTTCCAGCGGTTGCTGAGTCTGGGTTGACCGGCGAAAAGTTGGTTTTGCTGACCTCAGATCGCCCTCATGAACTAATCCAGTGTGGTGCCAATCAGGCTATTCGCCAGCACGGTATTTTTTCTGATCACGTTACTGAATTTCATGATTTGCCGTCGCCTACCCAGGATATCTCTCCTGGTTGGTTGCTGACGACGATTGATTCTGCCATGTATCAGCAAAAGGTGCGTGGCGGGTCTGTTCATTTTAACTGTCATTATCCCGAGCCGTTGTACGGTGAAGAGCAAGACTTTTCATCTTATCTAACCCCGGTTCAGGATTGGTGGGCAGACGGAAAGCCTTACACTCATTATCACCAGGCAATGTCGGAACAGGCTGTCATAAATCCGGAGTCACTGGCCGAGTTTGCTTGCAGTAAAGGCGTGGTGATTGCAGGCCGGATGGCTCCGGGAGAGCTGACTCTTGTTGCTGCACTTGCCGAGAAAATGGGCTGGCCGTTGCTGGCTGATCCTCAGGCCGGTGGCAGTAGTGACTGGGCCGGTTTTGATGTCTGGATGCAAAATGAACTATGCCGCCAGCATATTGAACAGGCTGAAGTCGTGTTGCAGTTTGGCGGACGTTTGGTATCCAAGCGTTTGTTGCAGTTCATCGGCTCTCATCAATGGCAGCAATATTGGTTGGTTGATCCGCTGGATGGAAGGCTGGATCCGGCTCATCGCCGTAGCCACAGAGTTCAGGCTGCTATCGGTAACTGGGCCGAGCAGGCCTGTGAGTTATTGGGTGAGGTGTTTACATCTCCGTCAGTGGGTTGGGCCGAAGGCTTGAAACGTGCCTCTTCCGCTTACTTTCATTTGCTGGCAGAGCAGAATGACCAGCTTACCGAAATCAGTCTGGCTGCGAACCTGCCTAAATGGTTGCCGGAACAAACCGAGCTCTTTTTGGGTAACAGCTTGATTGTACGTTTGCTCGATATGTGTGGACAGTTGCCACAAACTGCCACTTTCGCTAACCGCGGGGCGTCCGGTATTGACGGCCTGATTGCCACTGCTGCCGGCGTGCAGCGGGCTCGTCAGGCTCCGTTGCTTTGCCTGCTGGGTGATACTTCACTGCTTTATGATCTTAACTCGTTAGCACTGTTGAAAAGCAGCCCCCGTCCGATAGTGGTGCTGGTTACCAACAATGACGGTGGGGCAATTTTTGATATGCTTCCGGTTCCGGATGCAAAGAAAGATGCCTTGTATCGGATGCCGCACGGACTGGAGTTCAGCCATGCGGCTGCCATGTTCGGGATGGACTATCATAAGCCGGAAACATTACCTGAAGCCGAACAGGCATGCCGTCAAGGGCTGATTCAGCCGGGAGCGACACTGATTGAAGTTCAGACTCCGCCGGGTCAGAGTGGGCAGATGTTGAAGTCTCTGTTTGCCGAGGTTAAGCATGCCGCTTTACTCTGAAACATTCGGATGTCGTCCTGCAAATGATGACAGTCGCCCGACATTGGTTTTCCTGCATGGTTTGCTGGGTTCCGGTCGAGACTGGCGTCATGTAGTAGACCGGTTGTCGCGTTCTCATTTTTGCCTGACCATTGATTTACCGGGCCACGGGCAAAGCAGCATGGTGTCACCGGAAGGCTTTGAGTCGGTAAACCGGCAAATCACAGAAACGCTGGAGCATCGTCATGTCGGTGCTTATGTGCTGATAGGCTATTCGATGGGGGCGCGGCTGGCAATGTACCATGCGTGCCATCAGGTTCCGGTCTCTGATTCAGAGAGAAATAGTCACGCTGAGCTGGTCGGTCTGATTGTAGAAGGCGGTCATTTGGGTCTGCCGGAAAGCGAAAGGGCTGCAAGGCTGGTAAATGATCAGCGTTGGGCCCGTCGTTTTGCCGCAGAACCGCTTGCTGATGTTCTGGGCGAGTGGTATCAGCAACCTGTATTTTCGTCACTAAATCATGACCAAAGACAAGGTTTAGTTAAGAAACGCAGTGATAACCTTGGTGCCGGTATAGCACGTATGCTACTGGCTACATCACTGGCCAGGCAGCCTGAGCTGAAACAGCAGGTTGCACAACTGGCGTTACCTGTTCTCTACCTGTGCGGAGAGAACGACAATAAATTCAAAAGCCTGGCTGAAGACTCGGGATTAGAGATCAATATTATTCCGTCAGCGGGGCATAACGTCCATGTCGAACTGCCTCATGAGTTCGGTATGGCTGTCACTCATTTTTTAGATAGATTGGAATAAATCATGGCTAGAACCGTAGGTCTGACTGAAGAAGAACTGTACGCACCGGTAGATTGGACTGATTGTTCAGAAGGTTATCAGGATATTCTTTTTGAAAAATCAGCTGATGGTATTGCTCGAATCACCATTAACCGTCCAGAAGTGCGCAATGCATTCCGTCCTCAGACGGTAAAAGAGATGATTAATGCTCTGGCAGATGCTCGCTATGACGAGAATGTGGGCGTGATTATCCTGACCGGTCAGGGCGAGCACGCGTTCTGCTCCGGTGGTGACCAGAAGATCCGTGGCGACTACGGCGGTTACCAGGACGACGAAGGCACGCACCACCTGAACGTGCTGGATTTCCAGCGTCAGATCCGTACTTGTCCTAAGCCTGTTATCGCCTCTGTTGCCGGCTACGCGGTTGGTGGCGGCCATGTCTTACATATGATGTGTGATCTGACTATTGCGGCTGAGAATGCTCAATTCGGTCAGACTGGCCCGAAAGTGGGTTCATTTGATGGCGGTTGGGGGGCTTCTTACATGGCCCGTATCGTTGGTCAGAAGAAAGCTCGTGAGATCTGGTTCCTGTGTCGTTTCTATGATGCGCAGGAAGCTCTGGACATGGGTCTGGTAAACCACGTTGTACCGTATGCAGAGCTAGAGCGTGAAACTATTCGCTGGTGTCGTGAAACCCTTCAGCATAGCCCGATGGCGCTGCGTTGCCTGAAAGCGGCCCTGAACGCTGACTGTGACGGTCAGGCAGGTCTTCAGGAGCTGGCCGGCAATGCCACTATGCTGTTCTACATGACAGAAGAGGGTCAGGAAGGTCGTAACTCATTCAACGAGAAGCGTCGTCCGGACTTCACCAAGTTCAAGCGCAACCCGTAAGGGGAGGCTTTGACTATGCGTAGTGCAAAACTATACAGATACTCTCTGCCGATGGATTCCGGCGTGATCCTGCGCACTCAGCGTTTGGATTCTCGCGAAGGCTGGATTGTGGAACTGCGTGACGGTGATGCTGTCGGCTATGGTGAAATTGCACCATTGCCGGAATTCAGTAAGGAAACGGCGGCGGAAGCCGGAGAGAAGGCCCAGGCACTGCTTGAGCTGTGGGTAAAAGGTGAAGCTTTCGCGCTTGCTGACGCCTTGCCGTCTGTCGCTTTCGGCTTGAGCATGGCTGAGCTGGAACTTACCGGAGGCCTGCCTGTTGAAGGTAATTACCTGACTGCTCCACTGTGTGCCGGTGATCCGGATGCCCTGGTTGTTGCCCTGAGCAAGATGCCGGGTGACAAGGTGGCAAAAATCAAAGTTGGCATGTACGAAGCTGTTCGTGATGGCATGGTGGCGAATATGTTCATTGAAGCCATTCCCGGCCTTCGCTTACGTCTGGATGCCAACCGTCAGTGGACGCCGGTGAAAGCACGTCAGTTTGCCAAGTATGTGAAACCGGAACACCGCAGCGGTATCGCTTTCCTTGAAGAGCCGTGTATGACGCCGGAAGACAGTTTGGCGTTTGCGCAGGAAACCGGGATCAACATTGCCTGGGATGAAACTGTGCGTGATGAAGGTTTTGAGGTTAAGGTTGAGCCGGGCGTATCCGCGATTGTTATCAAGCCAACCATGGTAGGCTCGGTGCAGCGTTGTATGGAACTGGTGAAGCAGGCACACGAAGCTGGCCTGACTGCTGTGATTAGCTCAAGCATGGAATCAAGCCTGGGCCTGAACCAGCTAGCTCGTTTTGCTGCGTGGCAGACGCCGGATGTTATTCCGGGGCTGGACACCATGCAGTTATTTAAAGCACAGCTTGAAACACCGTGGCCTGAATGCGGGCTGGCGGTGACCCCGTTGTCAGATCTTGAGGTGGTATGGCAGGAGTAACTCCTTACTTTGCTACCTGGCCCTGGCAACATTGGGCAACAGAGCGGCCGTCAGCGGCCGCTTTGCGTTTTGGTGAGCAAACATTCAGTTGGGCAGAAGTCTCGGCCCGGGTTGATGAATATGCCCAGGGGCTGGCTGAACAGGGCGTCAAACGAGACCAGCTGGTTGGTGTGATTGCGCCGAATTCACTTCAGGTTCTGTGGCTGATTCTGGCAACTATTCGGGTTGGAGCCCGTTATGTCGGTTTGAATCCGAAAAATACCCAGGCTGAGCTGGAGCAGCAATTAAACCAGCTGCAATGTGATTTTCTATGGTACCCGCCAAAAGCTAGCTATATTTTCGATGACTATCCCCGATTGATGTTGCTGCCGCCGCCCAGTCCTCGTCTTGTACCGGTAACCTGGCAGCCGACCCGTGCCGCAACTCTGACTCTGACTTCAGGATCAACGGGTACACCGAAAGCGGTTGTTCACTCGGCGCAAACTCAACTGGCAAGTGCTGAAGGTTTGCTAGCGTGGATGGATTTTGGTGAGCTGGACAGCTGGTTGTTGTCACTGCCGTTGTTTCATATATCCGGACTGGCGATTGTCTGGCGCTGGCTTTACCGGGGCGCCCAATTAGTTGTTGCGGAGCCGACGCAGTTTGATAAAGCCTTGTCAGAAGTCACGCACGCATCCTTAGTACCGACTCAGCTACATAGGTTGCTGGCGTCCCGGCCTGCCAACAAACAGCCTGTGGTATTAAAAGAGGTACTGCTTGGCGGCGCGGTTATCCCAGTGAGCCTGACCGAACAGGCAGAAGAGGCGGGAATCCACTGCTGGTGTGGTTACGGTATGACTGAGATGGGTTCGACAGTCACAGCCAAGCGCGCTAATGCCAGTGCCGGAGTCGGTAACCCGTTGCCAAACAGGGAGCTGATGCTGCACGACGGCGAAATCTTGGTTCGCGGTAAAACCTTGTGTATTGGCTATTACCGCAACAAGACTATCTTTCCTGTCGGTGAAGATGAGTGGTTTGCAACCAAAGATCTTGGCTGCTGGCATGATGAAGAGCTGCATATTCTTGGTCGGGCCGACAACATGTTTATCTCCGGTGGTGAGAACATCCAGCCGGAAGCGATTGAAAAGGTGCTGCTGGGACATCCCGAAGTGAAGCAGGCGTTCATTCTGCCGATTGAAGATGCGGAATATGGCCAGCGTCCTGTTGCTATTGTGGAAACCTGTCAACGGCTTGATGAGTTGCTTAAAGAGCAACTTAGCGGTTATATGCAGTCGAAGGTAAACGGCCTCTGTCGACCTGTTGACTATTTGGCGTTGCCTGAATCACTGGGCAGTACGGGGATTAAAATCTCACGTAAGCAGCTGGCGGAATGGTTAGCAGAAATTAGCTAATCAGGGCGTTTTCAGCAACTCAATAAAAAGCGGAAGCCACTGGCTTCCGCTTTTTTATTGGGTGTCTAGTTCTCAGGACCTTATTTATAGTCGCCCCGCAGCGCGAGCACTTCTTCTCTGAGTTGGTCGCTGCTGGCTTCTCTGGCGTTGATTGGCTTACCAACCACAATGTTGACCCGTGACCAGAAGCGTTTCGGACACTTGAGTAGAGCACATCCACCTTCACGGCTAAAAAAGCTACCCCACAATCCCTGTAGTGCAACCGGAATTACCGGTACCGGGCTGCGTTTAATAATGAGATCAATCCCACGCATGAAAGGGCCTATTTCGCCGTCATAGGTCAGTTGGCCTTCGGGGAACACACATACCACATCGCCTTGCTCCAGGTAGCCGCTCACTCTGGTGAAGGCTTTCAGGACTGAGCGGCGATCGGTGGCATCTATCGGGATCACCTTACAGGCTTTGCAGAATGCCCTGATAAACGGAAGGTTATAGATATCTCTGTCCATCAGAAAACGGATCGGACGCGGGCAGGCCCCGGCCAGCAACAGGGCATCCATATAACTGACGTGGTTACAGACGATTAACGCGCCGCCTTCAGTCGGTATATTGGAAATATCTTTGTGCTTAACCCGGTACATGGTGTGGCTGATCAGCCATACCATAAAACGCCAGAAAAAGTCCGGTACCTGAGTATAGATATAAACCACGACACACAGATTCAGCAGTGACAAGAATAGGAAGAACTGAGGAATTGTTCCTTCGATAACTGACAAAAAGACAATCGCGGTAATGGCACTGAAGACCATAAAAAAGGCATTCCAGATATTATTGGCTGCAATGATCTGTGCCCGCTCTTCTTCTTTTGCTCTGCTTTGCATTACGGCATAGAGGGGAATAATGAAAATACCGCCGGAGACACCAAGCATGGTCAGCGAGACAAAGACCCTGAACAGTTCAGGGTTGGTAATAAAATCAACAATCGACTGGGTTGCCGGTACGATATCAGGCGATGCAAACATCAGGTCGGCACCAAATAACGTGATCCCCAAGCTGCCCAGCGGCACGATACCCGGTTCAATTCGGTGGCCGGATAAGCGATCACACAACAGGGAGCCGATAGCGATACCAACCGAAAATAGAGTCAGTAGGAAGGAAACTGATGCAGCATCGCCGCCCAGGTGCAATTTGGCGAAGTTCGGGAATTGGGTCAGGTAACAGGCTCCAAGGAACCAGAACCAGCTGATGCCCAGAACACACTGGAAAATGGTTTTATCACGGTGTGCAATTGACAGGGTATGGCGTGTTTGGCGGTAGGGACGCCAGCGGAATACTTTGTCAGGATCACTCGGTTTGGCTTCCGGGATCCAGCGTGAACTCAGGTAACCGATAACAGCAAAACTGATCACACTGATTGCCGCAACTACAGGTGCATTCGGCTGGTTGGCAATGAAACCAGCAAGCAGAGTGCCAAGCAGAATGGCTAGAAACGTACCGGTTCCAACCAAGGCGTTACCAGATACCAGTTCTGATTTATCCAAGTGCTGTGGCAGTAGGGCATACTTGGCTGGGCCAAAGAAAGCCGACTGAGATCCCATAAGAAACAGTAATACCAGCAGGGCCATGTAGCTTTCAGTAACAAAAGCCATGGCTGCCAGCGACATAATGACTATTTCAGCCATTTTTACAACGCGCATAATCAGCGCTTTGTCATACTTATCAGCAAGAACGCCGGCAGATGCTGAGAACAGGAAAAACGGCAGTATAAACAGGCCTGCAGCAAGATTGATAATAAGATCGGAATCAATCGGCAAGGTGCCAGGGGCGGCAAAGGCAATAAGAATGAGCAGAACATTCTTATAGACATTGTCATTAAAAGCCCCAAACGCCTGGGTGAGAAAGTAGGGTAAAAAACGTCGTTTTGTTAACAGGCGCGACTGGGGCTGGACACTCATTCTAATCTACACTCCGCTTAAGCTTTCCAAGCGTTGAGGTAGGTATCGATAAGGTTGTCGATCAGTGCTTTGCCATCAACCGGCGTCGAGGTAAAGAGCTTGTCATCTACAGAAAGCAGGGTGATACCGTGAACACCTGCCCACAATACGCGGCTGGCTTCCAGTACTTCTGCATCTGTTTTTTCTGGGGTAATGTCGCGGATCAGTGCTTCCAGCATACCCGTCATATTGTCGATACGATCAGACTGCCATTCCGGTAGCTCTTCGCCCTGCATAGTGTGTTGGAAAATCAGCTGCCAGCGATAAGGGTGTGCAGCTGCAAAATTAAGGTAGCAGTATGCTAGCTTACGCAGAGCATCTTCAGGAGATGTTACATCTTTCATCTGCTCTTCAGCTTCAGCAAAAAGTTCATCCAGAGTTTGGGCGACAGCGTGAAGAAGCAGCAGGTTGTAGTTGCCGAATACGTTAACAAGGGTGCTTGGCACGTAGCCGATCATGCCGGCAACTTTGCGAAGGCTAAGCTCGTGATGCGGGTGTTCATTGAGAAAGTTTTTGACTTGCTCCAGTGTCATATTTACCAACTCTTCACGAGTATGGTCATTTCGTCTTGCCATTGAATTTTACTCTCAATTGAAAATAGTTTTACTTTGCTAATTGTAATATGGATAAACACAGCCAGGTGTTTGCAAAGTAATAATGTATACCGATAGCTTAAGCCGAACGGATATAATATAGAACGATGTTCGATATTTTAGTTGTTATCCGTCTTTAGGGTCAAGCTTAAAGGAAGTCACTTTGCTGATTACTCGGTCACTTGTGATTTATATCAAACACAAGCGAGCACAATTCCGACTAGATTAAAGCTGAATATTGGCTTCTGTTGAAACCAGAGGCAGTGCACTTTATTTTCTTCGCTCTGCATTCCGAATGGAAATCTGATCATTTAATGTCCAGAAATCGATAAGCACACCGATCAGGAAAAAACCAAAGGTGAGCAAATAGAGGATCCCAGTCAGCCATTTGCCCATGTACATTCGATGAACGCCGAATACACCAAGAAAAGTAAGCAACAGCCATGCAATGTTATAATCGGTTTCTCCGCTTTGAAAACGAAGGTCGGCCTCTCGGTCCATTGAAGGGATCAGGAAAAGGTCAATCAGCCAGCCGATACCGCAAAGTCCCAGAGTTAAGAACCAGATTGTTCCGGTAACAGGCTTGCCGTAATAAAAACGATGAGCGCCAGTGAAACCAAAAATCCAAAGAAGGTAACCGATGAATTTGCTGTGGGTGTCTTGCATGACCAATACGTCCTGTTGTTATCGGTGATATCCTTGTTACCGATATTATTAGCAATTAGTGCTGTAATACCAATTGGATAATGGAATTATTGATAGTTTGAGCCTGTTTAATATGAATGTAAACAGATAATTTACCACCTGTTTTATTAGCTAATTTTCAAGCGATAAATATTAGTAACAATTTGCTCATGCTGTTTAGTTGACATTCAGTTGTTGCCCGCTAGGATTCAAGGGCATAAATTTGGCAAAGGTATCCATATCCATGAAACGCTTCTTCACAGTATTTGCTTTGATTCTGACGGTGTCATTTATGACACCGCATGCGGAAGCAAAGAAATTTGGTGGTGGTAAATCGTTCGGCAAAAGCTTTAAAACTGCGCCGGTAAAACAACAGAAACCACAACAGACCGATACACTGAAACAACAGAACCCGACGGCTAATCCGGCTAAGAATTCTAGTAAGAAAGGCCTGATGGGCGGCCTGCTGGGCGGCTTACTGGCTGGTGGTCTGTTGGCTGCATTCTTCGGTGGCGCTTTTGAAGGTATCCAGTTCATGGATATTCTGATTATTGGCCTGATTGCATTTGTGATCTTTAAGCTGTTCAAATCCATGCGCGGAGCGAAATCAACGCCAATGGGGCACCGTGAAGCTTATGCCGGAAATTCGCCGCATCAGCAATATCGCCAGTCAGCACCGGAAATGAATTCAACTTCGTCTGAATCACAGGGCTTTGCTTCTTCAGACAGCGATGTGCCGTTTAATCTGGTTCCGGGCTTTAATATGAATGCCTTCCTGAACGGTTCCCGTGAACATTACCGTATTCTTCAGGGCGCATGGAACCATAACGAGCTGGAGACAATTCGCGAGTATGTCAGCCCGGCATTGTTTGATGATCTGGTAGCTGAGCGCGCAAAACTTGAAGGTGAGCAGCATACAGAAGTAATGTATGTTGATGCTGAACTGGTTCGTGCTGATTATGATGTGAGCATTGCTCAGTTGAGTGTGAAGTTCTCTGGTCGATACAAAGATCGTCATGAAGACGTTGAAGAAGAGATCACTGATATCTGGCACCTGGAGCGTGATTTGCTGACGCCGAATGCGCCTTGGCTGATTGTTGGTATCCAAGCTTAATTATTGAACAATAAGAAAAATTAACTCAAAGGCCGCTTAGAACAGCGGCCTTTTTGTTTTCACAAATGTGCATTTCTTTGAAGCACGTCGCTTTTTCGCTGCTGTAACCACGACCAGATATGATCTTGGCACCTACTTTTCTTCCGGCAAGCCGCTAGTATTAACTCATCACAGAAAAAGAAAGAGGTTTACTATGCCGTATACGCCAGAACTTGTTGAAGAAATGAATCTGCTGGTGAAATTTCCAATGCACAGCAATATGGAAGGGATTAAGGTGCATAGTTCAGCTGCACCGGACATGGTAGCAGCAGCAAAGCGTCTGTATTCGAAAGGATTAGTTACTCAGGAGGATGGTGGTTACCTGACTTACTCAGGTCATCAGGCTGTTGAGCACGCTAAATCGGTATTACGTATTCTTACCGGAGAAGTGACTGAATAACGACAATAATCGTTAAAATAAACAGGCTTTCGGAAAACATGACTTCAGGTCATGTTTTCCAGTTCGGTAATATTATCCAGTGCCTGTTGGGACGTTTTCCCACAGACATCCGGACAGGCTTTGAACTTGTGGCATACCGCCGGGCGTTCCGGTTTACCAAACAGCTTACACAGATTGTCGTCGTTGAGTTGGACACAGCGTACTCCCGCTGGCTTTCCGTTGGGCATTCCCGGAATGGCAGACGAGATACTCGGGGCAATACAACAGGCACCACAGCCTAATCTACATTCCATAACTCACCTATACTTTATCTGTCACTTAAATCGGCTGCGAAAGTTATCATTCATAAGCTGACGAATCAAAAAATATTGGTTATCACTGCGCTAAATAATAATGACTATTATTACAGCGCCTTTTCGGCCCGGATCCCGCTTAAATGCTTGCACTTTACCGTTCAGAGGGCTATAAAACCGCCTCCTTACAAAGGTAAGACGTGACACAGAAAAGGCTGGGTATATGGTACATTTTTGGCAAGAAAAGAGTTTAGAGGTAATGACTGAGCAGGAGTGGGAATCACTCTGTGACGGTTGTGGTAAATGTTGCCTGCATAAATTGATCGATGATGATACCGACGAAATTTACTATACCAATGTTGCGTGCAGTCTGCTGGATGACCAAACCTGTTCCTGTAAAGATTACCCGAACCGCTTTAAATCTGGTGAAGAGTGCCTGAAGCTGACCCGTGATCGCATTGATGAATTTGTCTGGTTGCCGGAAACCTGTGCTTATCGTTTACTGGCCGAAGGTAAAGATCTGCCGGAATGGCACCCGCTGCTAACTGGCACGAAAGAAGCGATGCATAAAGCTGATGAATCGGTACGCGATAAAGTGGTTTATGAAATCAATGTGATTGATTGGGAAGACCACATCCTGAATCATCCTGATCGCTGCTGATAAGGGTAATAACCCCGCTAAAAGACAGAAAAATCCCGGCCTTGCGCCGGGATTTTTGCTTTTAATTTTGCATTTAATAGAGGGCTAAGGTTTTACTATGCCGCCAGATTCTGTTGAGCGCTTTGCAGAATTTCTACAATTGGTGCCGCTTTATTAAGTCGGCGGATATCAGCAAACAGTTCTTTTGCCTGCGGGTATTCATGACGCAGGTAGGCTAACCATTGCTTGACTCGGTTAGGGTAGTACAGGCCCTTGTCACCCTTGATTTCGTATTCTGAATAGCGGAGTAGCAGAGTCAGTACATCAGCCCAGCTCATATGTTGGTGATTGTGTTTAACCACATTCCCCAGGTTTGGCAGGTTGAGTGCGCCACGGCAGACCATCAGAGAGTCAACGCCGGTAGCATTCAGGCAATCCTCGCCGTTCTGGTGGTTCCAGACTTCGCCGTTGGCGATGATTGGAATGGCAACCCTGTCTTTGATTTCGCGAATGTATTCCCACTTAATGGTTTCGGCCTTGTAGCCATCTTCTTTGGTGCGGGCATGAATGGTGACTTCTGTTGCTCCAGCCTGAGCGACCGCATCTGTGATTTCAAGGCCATGTGACGGGTCATCCCAGCCCAGACGGATTTTTGCCGAAACTGGCTTAGCAGGATCAACAGCCTCACGTACAGTTTTGACGATTTGGTAGATAAGTTCAGGCTCTTTGAGCAGAGATGCTCCGCCGCGGTTTTTATTTACCGATTTAGCCGGACAGCCAAAGTTGATATCTACGCCGGGAGAGCCGAGCTCAATTGCTCTATAGGCATTTTCTGCCATCCAGTGAGGATCCTGACCGAGTAGCTGTATACGGACCGGAGTTCCGGATGAGGTTTTACCTCCGTTGTGCAGCTCTGGGCACAGGCGATAGAAGACACTGTTAGGTAACAGTTGGTCGACAATGCGAACAAATTCGGTCACACACAGATCGTAATCATTGATTTCGGTGAGCATCTCCCGCATCAGGTGATCAAGGACGCCTTCCATCGGGCCTAAAATAACTCGCATAGCCTGTCTCGTAATGCACTATTGACTGTTTAAGAGGCGAGATTCTAGTTCGGAAAGGCTGGCTTGTCACCTAGTCAGTACTGGTTAGTTCTAATCAGTTCTAGTCAGTTTGATGTTCCAACGGATCAGGAAATAACGCCTTGCCGGAGATAATGGTTACTTTGCTCAGGACGTTATCTTCAGCCAACAGAGCAAGCTCCAGCATCGCTCTGGCAACATCTTCAGCCGGGATGGGGTTAAGGTGGGCCAGTGGACCAATCGCTATAGGGCGAAGCAGTTTGAAAATACTCTGAACCAGCAGTTCGTCTTTGCGTGGTTTGACGCGCTCACCTTTGAGCGGGCCAGGGCGAACAAATACGCAATGGTCAAAGCCTATCTTTTTCAGCGCCCGCTCCATTTTTCCTTTGCAGCGAAGATAGTGGGAAGGGGAGTAGCGGCTGGCGAACAGGCTGGAAATTACTACGATATGCTTCACGCCAAGCAGGTGCATGGTTGTTGCCACCTCTTTGACAAGGTGGAGGTCGACGGATTCCAGAGCTTTGTTACTACCGGCTTGTTTTTTGGTGGTGCCGAGACAGATAAAACCGATGGTCGGGGTTAAATCAGAGTCTTCCCAGGAAGTGATCCTTAGCTCAGGATGAATTATCTGAACCAGCTTATTGCTGTGAAAAGGGAGTTCGTGACGAGAAAGAGAATAGACAGTCTGGAAATGCGGATGACCAAGAAGCTGGTGAAGGAGCTCATCTCCTACTAAGCCACTGGCTCCGGCAATAATTGCATTTGCTGTTCCCTGAGACATTAATTTCTTCCTGAGTTTTGTCGCTACGACATTCTTTTTTGCCAGTATCCGAGGAAAAATTCAACGAAAATAGTTCGGTTCTGTTGGTTTGATAGTTAAATGATGGCAAAACGTCACTGTTTACTTTCATTGGGGCTATTTGGCATCAGCGTAACTTTACTTCTTGGTAAAGGTCTATTGGGTATATAATCTGCGGCTTATTTCTGATTTGCTCGATAACCGGAATATATGATGACAGAATTAATGACCCTGCCAGCCGACTGGGATGGCATGCCAGCTGCTTTTATTGAAGGTGCTTTACTTGCTGCGAATGCCAACCCGAAACCGATGGAACCGGAAACATGGTTGCCGGTGCTGGTAACAGGTGGCGTTGATGAAGACGAACCGGTAGCTGTGGCCGAAGAGCAGAAAATGGCGATCCTGAATCACTTTGAGATGCAATACCGTCACATTAAAGCTGGTGAGTATGTGCTTCCTTCACAGGTGAACTGGGAAGAAGAAACGGGTATCACTGACGACCTGAGTCATTTTGCCGAAGGTTTCTTAGCTGTGTGGTCTTTCATTGAACCTAACTGGGAAGAACAGCCGATTTCTGATGGTACGATGCGTATGCTATCGGCACTGCTGACAACCTGCATGTTGCTGGTCGATGAGAGTTCAACTCTGGCTCAGATGGAAGAAGCGGGTGTAACAGGTATGCCACAACCAGAGTCGCTTTATGCTCAGTTGCCGTTGATGTTGACGGAAGTGGTGATGGCTGCCGACGAACTTCAGCAAGGTGCCGGTGCACAGGCAGTAAATCCGTATAAAGAAACCGGTCGTAATGATGCCTGCCCTTGTGGTAGCGGTAAAAAATTCAAACAATGCTGTGGTAATTAATGACTGACTTGAGCTCAGCTTCCCAAGATAAGCCAGAAATTCTGGTGGTTGCCGGAGTGATTGAGAAAGAAGGTAAGTACCTGCTTGCTCAGCGGTTTGAACATGCCAGCCAAGGCGGCTTGTGGGAATTTCCCGGCGGAAAGGTTGAAGCGGGTGAAACACCGGAGCAAGCGCTTGAGCGCGAGCTGCAGGAAGAGCTGGCGATTGAAACTGAAACCGGTGACTGGCTCGCTGACAGCGTCTTTGATTATGGCGACAAGGTGATACGCCTGCGAGGTTTTGTCAGCCACTGGCGTTCTGGTGAGTTGGCGTTGCACAGCCATCAGGATGCCGTGTGGGTTGAAGATTCGCAGATGACGACCTACCAGCTTTGCCCGGCGGATTACCCGATAGTGGATGCGCTGGGTGTGAAAAATCAGACTAAGGACTAAGCATCCCATTGGTCAGTTTGGTATAAGAATAAAAAAGGCGGCAAACTTAGGTTTTCCGCCTTTATCTTTTTTGTGTATTTGAAGCTTTGAACGTTAGCTTTGTTTCTTATCTACACTTCCCAAAAACTGCGCTACAGCAATGATAGCCAAAGCGACAAGGTTAGCGGTGAAGATGATAACCAGCCATTGAGGCATTGACTGGCCAAGGAAAGACCAGACAACTTTGCTGCAGTCCCCAGTTGCTTCAAACATCCATGGTACCCATTTATTCAGCGGTGCCCACTCCGGAAACTTCACGAACAGATCGCAAGTTGCAAACGGCGACGGGTTGAACTGGTAACCGACGTGTTCCTTAGCCAGCTCAAGACCACGGTAAGCACTGTAACCCCATGCGGCAAGGCCTGCCCAGCGGATAATTGCATTCTGAGGGGCAATCATGCCAATCAGGGCTGCAAAGCCAACACCCATCATCGCCACTCGTTCATAGATACACATTACGCACGGATCCAGCTTCATGACGTGCTGGAAAAACAGTGCGCACAGCTCAAAGAAAACGATGAAGCCAAACAGAAGCAGCCACGACAGCCGGCTTTTAGAAAATGTATACAAAAATTGCATGGATTGATCTCACTTCAAGTTATACCAAACCCAATGTATATGACTTGGTATTATAATAAAGCCCTGACGAATCAGGGCTTTAATGTCATCATTTCTGACACTTATCTTCAAGGAAGATTCAATTAATGTCCAGTTGCAGGAGCAATATGTGATACAGCTTCCGCAACATGGTGAGAAAGCCATCCCATGTCATGGAACCATTCTGTCATCGGAACCAGCATAAACTCGATACCTGCAAGGCCAACGAACGTCAGGACGATGGTGTAAGGCAGAGCCATGTAAACCATGCGGCCGTAAGACAGACGGATTAACGGAGCAAGTGCCGACGTTAGCGCGAACAGGAAGGCTGCCTGACCATTTGGTGTAGCAACAGACGGCAGGTTTGTACCTGTGTTGATTGCTACCGCAAGCATGTCGAACTGGTCACGGGTGATGATGCCGTTCATCAGTGCCGTCTTCACTTCGTTGATGTAAACCGTACCAACGAATACGTTATCCGATACCATCGACAGCAGGCCGTTGGCGATGTAGAACATCGTCATCTGTGCACTGCCTTCCAGCTCTAGCACCATGTTGATGATTGGCGCAAACAGGTGCTGGTCGATAATTACCGCAACAATTGAGAAGAAAACAGCCAATAGAGCGGTGAATGGCAGGGCTTCTTCAAATGCTTTACCCAGCGCATGTTCTTCCGTTACACCAGTGAACGAGGTTGCCAGGATGATAACGGTCAGGCCGATAATACCTACTGCTGCCAAGTGAAGGGCAAGACCTAGGATCAGCCAGACTGCGATGATTACCTGAACGAAAAGTTTCGCGTAGTCGATGTTAGTCCAGGTTCTGCGTTCTTCGTCATCGAAGTCCACTAGAATTTTACGTACGTTTTCTGGCAGTTTTGTGCCATAGCCGCAGATTTGGAATTTCTCAACCAGAATACAGGTTAGGATACCGCAGATAAACACAGGAACAGTTACCGGTGCCATGCGAAGAATAAATTCGCCAAACATCCAACCGGCCTGGTCGGCAATGATCAGGTTCTGTGGTTCACCAACCATGGTCATTACACCACCTAAAGCAGTACCGATACCGGCATGCATTAGCAGGCTGCGCAGGAAGGCACGGTAGTTTTCCAGGTCGTCACGGCTTACTTCACGAATGTGTTTGTCGGAAGTATGGTCGTGGGCGGCATGGGGCTCCTGGCCTGATGCAACCTTGTGGTAAATGCTGTAGAAGCCTACGGTTACACTGATCACAACAGCAATAACTGTCAGGGCATCAAGGAATGCTGACAGGAAAGCCGCTGAAATAACGAATGACAATGAAAGCAGTGTCTTTGAACGAATGTTGATCAGTATCTTGGTGAAGATAAACAGCAGCAGCTGTTTCATGAAGTAGATACCGGCAACCATGAAGATCAACAGTAACAGTACTTCAATGTTAGCAACCAACTCGTGTTTTACCTGTTCTGGACTGGTCATCCCGATAGCAACGGCTTCGATAGCCAATAGGCCACCAGGCTGAAGCGGGTAACATTTCAGGGCCATTGCAAGCGTGAAGATAAACTCAACAACCAGCAACCAGCCAGCAACGAAAGGGTCAATCAGAAAAAATACGATTGGGTTAATGACAAGGAAGGAAATGATAGCAACCTTGTACCAATCAGGCGCCTTGCCTAAAAAATTCTTTATAAAGGCGTTCCCTAGCGAAATAGCCATGTTCTTGGATCTCTTATAATACGCGGATAATTCTACGAGCTGCTTGCTCACATACCTTTTTGCCTGCGAATAAATACCTAAATGGTAAGTTTTCTTGTCAGCCCTTTAAGATAAAAATCACGTCCTTGATGGTCTTTAACTAAAGCAGGCAGCAGCACCCATTCAGCTCCCAATTTTTTGTTGTGCTAACTCTACAGTGTGATCTTTAACCGTCAAGTAGTGGGATGAGTATTAAGTCAATTAGGTGTATTTTCACCCCGTAACGGGAGATCAAGGCGATAAGATTACCATGCTCTGAAATATTTTCTTACAATTCTCATGAAACGTTGAGCATTATCAAATTTAGTAATACAAATTAAAACAATTCATTTACATAGTCAGCAAAGTTTCTTCGAACGCATAACTAGTGGTATGATGAGTTCAATAACATATAAGCAAGAAGCGATTGGAAAACTAATCTGATGGTTATAAAGGCTGATAGCCCAGCAACATTTGCTGAGAAATACATTATTGAGAGCATCTGGAATAATCATTTTCCACAAGGCTCTATTCTTCCGGCGGAGCGAGAGTTATCCGAACTTATTGGGGTAACCCGAACTACATTGCGCGAAGTACTTCAGCGTCTCGCCCGTGATGGCTGGCTGACAATCCAGCATGGTAAACCAACCCGTGTAAATAACTACATGGATACCTCTGGTCTGAGTATTCTGGATACGTTGATCACCCTTGATGGTCAGGACGTTCAGGGTGTTCTTGAAGACCTGCTTTCTGCACGTACCGATATCAGTAGCGTATACATGCGTTATGCGATTAAAGGTAACCGCGAAGAGTCCAGCCAGTTGCTTGAAAGCATTATTAATTCTTGTGAAGAACTATTGAAAATTGATAGTTTTGAAGAGTTTGTAGAGCAGAGTGAAGTGAAAGTTGAGCTTCAGCAGGAAGTGAAGAAAATCACTGACAAGTACGGTAAAGATCAGCCTGAGCTTTGTGAAGCTATCTGTCGTGCACGTGCATTTAACTACTACGATTACCGCATGTTTCAGGGTATGGCGGCGAAGTCCGGTAATACACTTTATGTATTGACCATTAACGGTCTGCGTAAGATATATACCCGTGTTGGCGGTTATTATTTCATGTCTAAAGAAGCGTGTGAACTGGCGCTTGAGTTCTACCGTGATATGAAGACTTTATGTGACAATAACCAGCCTGAACTGGTTGCTGATCGCATCAAGAAATATGGTCGTGAGAGCGGTGCAATCTGGTACAGCAATCGTGAAGAGATAGCTCGTTACCTGTATGAAGAAGAGCAGTAATAACTGTTTTCTGTTGTAAAAAAGAGGGTATTTACAACAGTATTTCGGAATTTAAAAAGGAGATGCCGGTGGCATCTCCTTTTTTATTTATACCTTTATTTGACTTACTTATCTTTTTGAAAGATGTTTAACTTTCCTTATCTAATAAGGTCCGGGACCTACATCTCTGAGTTGTATTGATTTCTAACCGGGCAGGTACCGATGATCTGAGTACGTCCGTCCGGCAGTTCCTCTTCCAGCGTCACATCAAATCCCCACAGGCGGTAAAGGTGCTTGAGTACTTCCTGATAGCCATCCGCAAGTGGAATACGGTTGTGCGGTACGTACTTTAGTGTCAGCGAACGGTCACCTTTGAGGGCAACATTCCATACTTGGATATTCGGTTCGTTGTTACTCAGGTTGTACTGTGATGAAAGCTTTTCACGGATAGCCCGATAGCCTTCTTCATTATGGATCGCACAGACTTCGACATAGTTATGACGGTCATCATCATCTACCGCAAACAACTTGAAGTCTCTCATCACCTTAGGTGACAGATATTGACTGATGAAACTCTCATCTTTGAAGTTTGCCATTGCGAAGTGAACCGTTTCCAACCAGTCTTTTCCTGCAATGTCCGGGAACCAGTGTTTGTCTTCTTCAGTTGGGTTTTCACAGATCCGGCGAATGTCCTGGAACATGGCAAAGCCCAATGCATATGGATTGATTCCACTGTAATACGGGCTGTTGTAATCCGGTTGTGCCACGACATTGGTGTGGCTGTGAAGGAACTCGATAATGAATCTGTCCGTTACCAGACCTTCATCATAAAGATGATTGAGGATGGTGTAATGCCAGAAGGTGGCCCAGCCCTCATTCATGACCTGAGTCTGTTTTTGCGGATAGAAGTATTGGCTTACCTTACGGACAACACGCACAACTTCACGTTGCCATGGTTCCAGAAGCGGCGCATGTTTCTCGATAAAATACAGGATATTTTCCTGTGGCTCTTCCGGGAAACGGATCTCTTCCGCTTTTTCTTCTTTTTCTTCAAGAACTGGAATTGTTCGCCAAAGTGCGTTGACCTGAGTTTGCAGGTAGTCTTCCCTGGCTTTCTGCCGGGCTTTTTCCTCGACCATTGAAATTTTTTGTGGGCGTTTGTAACGGTCCACACCGTAATTCATCAGGGCATGGCAGGAATCGAGCAGTTTTTCGACCTCGTCGACACCGTATTTCTCTTCACACTCCGTGATGTACTTACGGGCAAATAGCAGGTAGTCGATGATTGAGCTGGCATCGGTCCAGGTTTTGAACAGGTAGTTGTTTTTGAAAAAAGAGTTATGGCCATAGCAGGCGTGCGCCATTACCAATGCCTGCATGGTAATGGTGTTTTCTTCCATGAGATAGGCAATACAAGGGTTGGAGTTGATAACGATCTCGTAAGCTAACCCCATTTGACCATGCTTGTAGCCACGCTCTGTTTCGATAAAACGCTTACCGAATGACCAGTGGTGGTAGTTGATGGGCATACCGATACTTGAGTAGGCATCCATCATTTGTTCTGCAGTAATGATCTCAATCTGGTTAGGATAGGCGTCCAGCCGATAAAAATCGGCTACACGCTTAATTTCCTTGTGATACTGCTCCAGCAGATCAAATGTCCAGTCCGGACCATCACTGAGTGTTTTGGATTTAGTGGCTGTTACCATAACACGCTCCCCTAAAGCGATAGCTGACACCTAGTGGACTTGCTTTTTGAAAAGCTCCCTGAAGACAGGGAAGATGTCCTCCACACTCCTTATGTTCTGCATCGCAAAGTTGCCGTGGCCTCCCAGTAGCGCTTCATATTCCCGCCATAGTGTCTGGTGGGCCCGACGGGTAATTTCAATATAAGAATAATAACGGCATACAGGCAGAAGCTGTTTGTCCAACAGCTCTCGACAGCCGGGTGAATCATCAGCCCAGTTATCACCGTCCGAAGCTTGAGCAGCATAGATGTTCCACTCAGCCGGTGAGTACCGCTTCTTGATAATGTCATCCATCATTCTTAGAGCACTGGAGACAATGGTGCCGCCGGTTTCCTGGGAGTAGAAGAACTCATGCTCGTCTACTTCTTTGGCCTGAGTATGGTGGCGAATAAACACGACATCGACGTTTTTATAGGTTCGGTTTAGGAATAGATACAGCAGGATGTAAAAACGTTTTGCCATATCTTTGGTGGCCTGATCCATTGAACCGGATACGTCCATCAGACAGAACATAACTGCCTGGCTGGTGGGCTGAGGTCGACGTTCATAGTTTTTGTAACGTAAATCAAAGGTATCAATAAACGGTACACTGCTGATCTTTTCACGCAGCGTTTTGATTTCCTGTTTTACACGTTCTTCTTCAAGCGGCTTCGCGGGTTCGGTGTTCATCAGGTCATCAAGCGCTTGTTCCAGCTCGCGTAGCTGGCGTCGTTTGGCCGCTGTCATTGCTGTACGGCGAGCCAGAGAATTCTGCAAAGATTTAACAATGGCAATATTGGCCGGCACACCCGAAGACTTGTAGCCGGAGCGGAAAGTCTTCCATTCGACAATTTTGTTTAGCTGGTTTTTCTCCAGATTCGGCAGTTCCAGGTCCTCAAACAAGAGGTCCAGGTACTCGTCTTTTGAAATCTGGAATACGAAGTCATCCTGACCTTCACCATCAGGGCTGGCCTGTCCTTCTCCAGCACCGCCTTGACCCGCCCCTCCTTGGGGGCGTTCAATGCGATCGCCGGGGCTGAACTGGTCGTTGCCCGGGTGGACAACTTCACGTTGTCCACCACGGCCTTGGTGAAAGCTTGGCTCGCGGATATCACGGGAAGGAATTGCAATATCTTCACCGCTTTCCACATCAGTAATCGAGCGTTTGTTTACCGCATCAGCAATTGATTCTTTGATCTGTTGCTTATGTCGGCGCAGAAAACGCTGGCGGTTTACTGTGCTTTTGTTCTTACCGTTGAGCCTGCGGTCTATAAAATGCGCCATAAGCTCCCCCCTTATTCATCCCAATCATCCACGGCTGTTTACGAAGACTTACGTACGCGCAGGTACCATTCGGATAGCAGGCGTACTTGCTTACGTGTATAGCCTTTCTCCATCATACGAGCGACGAAATCATCGTGTTTCTTCTGCTCTTCTGTGGAGGTCTTGGCGTTGAAGGAGATAACAGGAAGCAGTTCTTCAGTATTCGAGAACATTTTCTTCTCAATCACTGTGCGCAACTTTTCGTAACTGGTCCAGTTCGGGTTCTTGCCTGCATTATTGGCACGGGCACGAAGTACGAAGTTGACGATTTCGTTACGGAAGTCTTTAGGGTTACTGATACCTGCCGGTTTCTCGATTTTCTCCAGCTCATTATTCAGTGCTGAACGGTCGAACAGCTGGCCGGTTTCCGGATCTCGGTATTCCTGATCCTGAATCCAGAAGTCAGCGTAGCTGACGTAACGGTCGAAGATGTTCTGGCCGTATTCGGAGTAAGATTCCAGATAAGCGGTCTGAATTTCTTTGCCGATAAACTCGACATATTTCGGAATCAGATAGCCTTTCAGGTGTTCAAGGTAGCGTTCAGCCAGGTCTTGCGGGAACTGCTCACGCTCGATTTGCTGCTCAAGAACATAGAACAGGTGAACCGGGTTTGCAGCAACTTCAGAGTGATCGAAGTTGAATACGCGCGACAAGATCTTGAAGGCGAAACGGGTCGAAAGGCCTGCCATACCTTCATCCACACCAGCGTAGTCACGGTATTCCTGGTAAGACTTGGCTTTTGGATCCGTATCTTTCAGGGTTTCACCGTCATAAACCCGCATCTTCGAGTAGAGACTGGAGTTTTCCGGCTCTTTCAGTCGTGACAGAACAGAGAAACGGGCCAGAATCCCTAAGGTACTAGGTGAACATGGTGCCGCAGACAATTCACTGTTCTGCAACAGTTTTTCGTAAATTTTGATTTCTTCCGAAACTCGTAGACAGTAAGGCACTTTGACGATGAATACACGGTCAAGGAATGCTTCGTTATTCTTGTTGTTTCGGAAGGTTTGCCATTCTGATTCGTTGGAGTGAGCCAGAATAATACCGTCGAATGGCAGGGCAGACAGGCCTTCAGTACCGTTATAGTTACCTTCCTGAGTTGCAGTCAGTAACGGGTGTAGTACTTTCAGCGGAGCCTTGAACATCTCAACGAATTCCATCAAGCCCTGGTTAGCTTTACAAAGGGCTCCGGAGTAGCTGTAGGCATCCGGATCATCCTGGGCAAAGTGCTCTAGCTGACGGATATCAACTTTACCGACCAGTGATGAGATATCCTGGTTGTTTTCGTCGCCTGGTTCAGTTTTGGCGATACCAACCTGATCCAGGATAGAAGGGCGAACTTTAACAACTTTGAACTTGGTGATATCACCACCAAACTCATGAAGACGTTTCGCTGCCCATGGCGACATAATGGTGTTCAGGTAGCGCTCCGGAATACCAAATTCTTTATTAAGAAGATCTCCGTCTTCGTTTTTATCGAATAGGCAGAATGGGTGGTCGTTAACAGGGCTGCGTTCGCCGTTAGCTGTCAGTACATAGACAGGCACTTTCTGCATCAGGCTCTTAAGTTTTTCTGCCAGTGATGATTTACCACCACCAACCGGACCTAGCAGATACAGAATCTGTTTACGTTCTTCCAGACCCTGCGCAGCATGTTTGAGATAAGAAACAATTTGTTCAATGGCTTCTTCCATGCCATAGAAATCCTGGAACGTTTTGTATCGGGAAATGACGCGGTTAGAGAAAAGACGGCTCAAACGTGGATCCTGAGCGGTATCGATCATTTCTGGTTCACCGATTGCCATCAGCAAGCGTTCAGCTGCGTTGGCGTAAGCACTGCGGTCGTTACGACAGATCTCAAGGAATTCTTGCAATGAAAGCTCTTCATCCTTGGCTTCTTCATAGCGTTGACGATAGTGGTCAAAAATACTCATGGTATGCCCCCTGAATCGTTCTTCAATCAGTTAGAGAGGATGAAGATAAAATCTTTCAAGTCCCTCATATCTTAAGACTAGACCTAACTGATCAAATTGCTCCACTGAGTTGTTGGTTTATAAACTAAATTTCCTTTTTACGTTGGCCTTGCTAGCTCATACATAAACTTACTATCCTCCTATAAATTGTTATGTGCAAGGGTATTTATTTAAAAAATCCGCGTGACAATGTTGCAAAGATGTGATCTTGGCGATTTGGTGGGTGAATAGTCACAAATGGCGGATATTATTCCCATGCTAGTTATATCAACTAATCGAAAGGTGTTTTTATGCGGAAAAATAGATGATTTGCTTAATCGAATGGTTCAATATCGCATTTTGTAAGAAATTGAGAGAAGCGTATTTTGATGTGATAAGTAACTGGTTTTATATTTGCTGATACAGAGTAATTATGCCAGGTGCTTATTTTGTGAGCTAAATCAAAGACCCTGACTTAAGCTAGAAAAGCAGAGAACAGTTAGGGAGAAAATTGATGGGGATTTCTCGCGTTGATACGGTTTCAATTCCTGTTTCTGATCAGAATCAGGCTTTATTGTTTTATCGTGATGCACTGGGTTTTCAGTTAATTCGCGATCATCAGGCAGATAACCATAAACGTTGGATTCAGCTTGCGCCTAAAGGGGCAGAGACAACGATTAGTCTGGTGACACCATTTGGGGGAATGAAGGCGGGATCAGTTCAGGGCCTGGTAGTGCAGACCGATGATATTCACTTAACCCATAGTGAACTGAGTGAAAGAGGAGTGCCTCTATCTGAAATCGTGACTATCATTGGCGGTCGATTTGCTACTTTTGCCGATCCGGACGGGAACGGCTGGGTTTTAATTGAGGCAAATACGCATATGATGGCTTGAGAGGCTAAGAATATAAATGCCGCATGACTGGTAGCTTTCAGTTATGCGGCAAGTATTAGTCAGACTTTTGTCTTATTTGCTTACTGCAATATGTGTAGTCAGGGTATGAGATTCACCCGGCACCAAAGTTACCCCTTCGCCGTGGATTGTTGATTCCACGCAAACCATCGTTTCAAAGCTGTTGTCTGCCATATCAGCCATGCTGATTGACAATTCCTGCCATGGATTCCAGATCACAGCAGCATTATGACCTTCGTTGGTCACAAGGATTTTGCGTGACAGCTTACTGTCACTAATTGTTACCGTATCTTGAGGTTGGGTGTAGACGCGGTCAGTTTCCTGGGTAAATGTCAGCTTTTCATCACCCTGGCATGCTTTGCCGTTTTGAATATTATCCAGGTAAGACTGACCCATATCTGTGATAACCACATCTTTGATATCGCCTACATGGAAGTAAGAGTGCAGGGCACCGGAGAAAGACCAGTCAGCGTCATCGGTATTGGTTGAAGTCAGGCTAACTTTTAGTTGCGGGCCGAATTCAAACGTCAGTTGATTATGGAATTTGTGCGGCCAGATTTCGCGGGTGGCTTCGCTGTCTTCCAGTTCCAGAGCTACAATCACACCATATTCATTTTCTCTGTGTTCCTTCAATGACCATTGGCTGTTACGGGCAAAGCCATGTGATGGAGTACCTGCTTTGCCAAACCACGGCCAGCAAACAGGAACGCCCCCACGGATAGCTTTGCTGGTATCAAACTCAGCTTTCTCACTCAGCCAGATCACATCATCCTCATCGGCTGGCTTGTACCAGATCAGATGTCCGCCATGAAGAGAAATCCCTGCTTCAGCCGTCTCGTGGATTACTCGGATAATTTTGATGCCCTGAAACTCACACACAGTTACAGCATCAGACAGAACCGCAATTGCTGGAAGGTTACGTATATCCATCAGATTGTATTCCTCAACAGTATCTAAATTCTCATTTGGTTGGTTTTTACTAAACCGAAAGAAAAAACCATTCTAATAAAAACTTATTTTTATATAAAAAATATCTGCAAAGATTAAAATTTATTTGTTAAATTTGTAATTAAAGTTGAACCTACTTCACGGTATTTTGCCGTTGTGAAATGAGATTATGATAGGTTATTGGAACAAAAACACGCAATTAGAAGGTCAGTTGATCAGCGCTGAGGCTGTTTGTATTAGCCTTTTTATCTTCTTATGTGTACCCATCGCTGCTTATGAGCTGGTGGTTTTTTGCCATTCCACAAAAACCAGATACAAAAAAGGCGCCGCCGTAGCGCCGCCTTTTGAATCCTAGCTAAAAGCTTACATTACTTAGAGATGTGAGCGATTAGGTCTAGAACTTTGTTTGAGTAACCGATTTCGTTGTCGTACCAAGATACAACTTTAACGAAGTTATCAGTTAGAGCGATACCAGCTTTAGCATCGAATACAGAAGTCTGTACTTCACCGATGAAGTCCTGAGAAACTACTGCGTCTTCAGTGTAACCTAGAACACCTTTCAGCTCGCCTTCAGAAGCTTCTTTCATTGCTGCACAGATAGCTTCGTAAGATGCGCCAGTCTTCAGGTTAACTGTTAGGTCAACAACAGAAACGTTAGCAGTTGGTACGCGGAAAGCCATACCAGTTAGTTTGCCGTTTAGTTCTGGAAGAACAACGCCTACAGCTTTAGCTGCACCAGTTGAAGATGGGATGATGTTCTGAGAAGCACCACGACCGCCACGCCAGTCTTTAGCAGAAGGACCGTCAACAGTCTTCTGAGTAGCTGTAGTCGCGTGAACTGTAGTCATAAGACCAGATTCGATACCGAACTTGTCGTTAAGAACTTTAGCGATTGGCGCTAGGCAGTTAGTAGTACAAGACGCGTTAGAAACGATATCCTGACCTGCGTAAGTGTCTTGGTTAACACCCATTACGATCATTGGAGTAGCGTCTTTAGAAGGACCAGTTAGAACAACTTTCTTCGCACCAGCAGTGATGTGCTGACGAGCAGTTTCGTCAGTCAGGAAGATACCTGTTGCTTCTGCAACAACGTCAACACCGATTTCGCCCCACTTAAGGTCAGCTGGGTTGCGTTCTGCAGTTACGCGAACTGTTTTACCGTTAACGATTAGGTTACCGTCTTTAACTTCTACAGTACCGTTGAAACGACCGTGAGTTGAGTCGTACTTCAGCATGTAAGCCATGTATTCAACGTCGATTAGGTCGTTGATACCAACAACTTCGATGTCGTTACGCTCTACAGAAGCACGGAAAACAAAACGTCCAATACGGCCAAAACCGTTAATACCTACTTTGATAGTCATTACAGTTGCTCCACAACTTAATTTCTAATGAAAGATAACTGGTAGTAAAATTACAGAATCTAACGTGACGCTGCAAGTCAAAAACGAACTTAAATTGCGTGAGGTCAAAAAAAAGTTCGGATTTTTTTTACATTCCCACTACAACGATGCAAATTTAAACGGAAACTGTATGAATATCCATCGTTGCTGTTGTTAACTTTTAATATCCACTCTCAGCTCAATTAAATTATGCTTAAATGAGCAGAGTAAATGAAAGAACCATACGAGCAGAAAGTATGTGCCACAGTGCGGTAAATTGGCAACATTATTTCTCGGCTCGGAAAGGGAATTAATAATAATAGGGTAAGTAATGTCAGAAAAATCAGATTCTTATTGGCGTGAAACTTTAACTACAGAGCAATATCACGTATGTCGGGAGCGGGGAACAGAGCCTCCGTTTTCTGGAACACTGCTTCACAATCGTGAGTCGGGTGTTTATCACTGCACTTGTTGTAACAATGCGTTGTTTAAATCCGACAACAAATATGACTCTGGTTGTGGCTGGCCGAGTTTTGATGCGCCGATTAGCCCGGAGACGATTCGTTACCTT
The DNA here is from genome assembly GCF_000331515.1 of Photobacterium marinum. Classification (GTDB taxonomy): domain Bacteria; phylum Pseudomonadota; class Gammaproteobacteria; order Enterobacterales; family Vibrionaceae; genus Photobacterium; species Photobacterium marinum. The sequence continues at coordinate 50,091 of NZ_AMZO01000036.1, read as the reverse complement.
GAGGATCATAGTCATGGTATGAGTCGGATCGAAATCCGCTGTGCCAATTGCGACAGTCATCTTGGTCATGTTTTCCCGGATGGACCACAAACGACCGGGGAGCGTTACTGTGTTAACTCGGTTTCGCTGATATTTTCTTCGGAAGAAAGTGAGGGGAAGTAATACAAGAGATTTTTAGAAGGGCCTCTAGAGCCCTTCTTTTAGTTGAAGCTTAATAATGTATATGTTCAGTTAGCCATTCGTGCTTTGAATCGACCGTCCTGAATCGCTTCCGAAATCTTTTTAGCTTGTGTATCGAGTTGTTGGCGCTGTTCTTCCGGCATAGGGTAGAAGGAGATCAGTTTTTTCTGGCTGGCGACCGGCATGCCAAGCTCACTACCCACTTTTGCCCATAGGTACGCTTTATCAGTTGATTTGTTCTGGTGAGATAAGGTGGCCAATGATTGAATGATTTCCGGCTTGATGGTCTGTCCTTTCTGATATAACTCCAGAGCGTGTTTAAGCAACCTGATGGTTTTTTCTTTGTCTTTATCGGTATAGAAGGTCGCCAGTGCCAGTTGTAGCTCTGGTGTTTCCATTTCCGGTTTGCCTTCCAGAAGTAAAAATTGACGCAGTGCGCTTTTATCACCTTGTGTCAGGCGGTAGTAAATAATCTCCGGATCGGTTGAGTACGCCAGCTCTGTATTAAGTCGATCGATGTTCTTGTAACTGGCCAGCAGCGCATTGGTACGGTTGGTTTTGCGTTCTTTCAGTTCAGTCGGCTCAATCCTAGCCGCGAATTCTAAACATTTCTGGTATTCGTAAGTGAATTTGAGTTCTTTGAACTTTTCAATATCTGTCGGATCCTTCAGCACATCATAACGTTGCCAGATAAGCTTGGTTCGCTGAAGTCGGCATTGCCCGTCATTGAGGTTGGTATCGGCACAAATTTGCGGGTAGCTTTCGCAAAGGCTGTCCGTTGAACGGTGTCGTTCGTAACAGCCGCTGAGTAGCGTCAGACAAAGTGCCGGAAGCCATAATTTATAATTGGTTAGTATTGTTCGGGCCATGAGCATAATTATCAGTGCCAGCCATAGTTGGCGGCAAGGGATCCATAAAGTGCGATTTTTGAGCAAAGTTATTTTAACCTATACATAAATTAAAAACGTCCACCTGACCGATTATTTAAGCATTGTGATCATGGGAGCAAAAAAACTTGTGATCTGTTAGGAATATACAAAATTGTTAGGTGAAGAGACTTGATGTTTGGCATAGTGTCTGAACTGAGAAAAATGATAATCAGATCTACAGCGGATTAGAAAGGAAGTTTCAAATGGAGTTAGAACAACTGCTCAACTCAATGACCCCGGATGTATATCAGCGAATTGTTACTGCGGTTGAATTAGGCAAATGGACTGATGGAACGCCATTAACGCAAGAGCAACGGGATTCTGCTATGCAGGCGGTAATGCTGTATCAGTCACGCCATAATATTAACCCTGAACACATGTCTGTAGCTGCCGGTGGTGAGATGAAATTTAAATCCAAGGCTGAGCTTAAACGTGATTTTGGGGTTGAGGAGTCTGAGCAAGATGACATTGCCCGTTTCAAGCACAATCAAATTTAGCCTGATGTAACTTTAAGAACAGTAACATCAGGCTCATCAACAGGAATGAGCCTGGTGTTATTCCCCGCCTTAAGCGTCGTTACTGCCTTGATGGTTGTCGAAAATCATTGGCTCACAATAAAAACTGCCCAGCTCATGGTCTTCCTGACTGATCAGATTCGCAATCCAGGGCTCTTTTTCGATATTCGCCAGATAGGTTTGTAATTTCGGGTATCGGGTTAGTCTTAGTCCCGCCATCCAGCCTGAACGGAAAATACTCCAGAGGCTGATCTCAGCCATAGAAAAGTGGTCGCCTACATATCCTTCCTTCGGTAGTTGTTCTTCGAGGTATTGGAGAACTTGTGGCAGATGATGCTCAAGGCACTGAGCTATGGCATCGTGATCCACTTCCTTGCCGAGCATTTTTCCCCGCATGATTTTCTGGTAGAACAGCACGCCACCAATAAGCGATGTCAGGCGGGTATCAGCATATTCTTCAAGCCAGCGTATTTGGGCTCTCGATGCGGCGTTGCCCGGGTAAAGCGGTGGTATCGGACAGATATCATCAAGGTAGTGCGCGATGACTGTCGAATCTATAATGTTGCTGCCGTCATGTTCCAGCACAGGGATCTTTCCCATTGGGTGTCGTTTTTGAGCCAGCTCTTTTTCAAGGTAAGGGTTGAGTGGTTGCAGGTCGTAGGCGATCCCTTTGTAAGAAAGGGCGAGCATGATTTTTCTGACAAAAGGGGAAATCGCAGCACCGTGTAAAATCATATTATTATCCCGGGCTAGTTGAACGTAATTACAACCAACAGAAGAAGTTGATTAATTGGTATAAAGTGTAGCCAAGATAAATTGGTGCAATAGCGAATGTGCGAATTGAGTATGTGAAAACAGTAAGATAAGAGAAGGAATCTGGCTGGGATCACAAAACAAAAAACGGGAGCCGTAATTGGCTCCCGTTTTCTCGGTAACTGTCGAACTTAGTGAGTTAACTCACCCCGCAGATTTTGCTGCATCAGGCTGCGGATGGTTTCAAGTGGCAGATCCTGACTTAGCAGGAAGTGCAGTTTGGCAAGCGTGGCTTCCGGAGTCATATCGTATCCACTCAGAACACCTGCATCAGCTAGTGCACAGCCGGTCGCATAGCCACCCATGTTGACTTTTCCTGACAGACATTGGGTCAGGTTCATCACGATGACGCCACGATCCGCTGCTTCTTTCAATTGGGCCAGCAGCTCAGGGTTCTGAGGTGCGTTACCAACACCGAAGGTTAGCAGGATCATCGCATTTACTGGCTGGCGAAGTGTGTTACGGATCACTTCAGGCGAGATTCCCGGGTACATAGTAATTACACCAATTGGCTGTGGTGTAATGTTATGAACCTTGAACTTGCCTTCCGGCTTCTTATCCAGCTCAACGTTATTAAGCTGAATATTGATACCTGCTTCCAGCAGCGGTGGCATATTCGGAGAAATGAAGGCGCCAAAGCCATCTGCGTGGGCTTTGGTACTACGGTTACCACGAATTAGCTGGTTGTTGAAAAACACGGTCACTTCATTGATTGGGTAGTTAGCCGCAATATGAAGTGAGTTCAGCAAGTTACTCTGGCCGTCAGAACGAAGTTCTGCCAGAGGAATTTGCGAGCCTGTAACAATAACTGGCTTATCTAGGTTTTCAAACATAAACGACAGTGCTGAAGCGGTATAAGCCATGGTGTCCGTACCATGTAGAATGACAAAACCGTCATATTCGTCGTAGTTTTCTTTGATATCGTCTGCGATGCGCTGCCAATCCGCTGGCGACATATCCGATGAGTCGATCAGTGGCTCGTACTCATGGATGGTGAATTTCGGCATCTCTGGACGTTGGAACTCCGGCATGCTTTCCAGCTGCTTCTGCATAAAGCCCGCTACCGGCACATAGCCGTGATCAGACTTCTGCATCCCAATGGTGCCGCCGGTGTAAGCAATGTAAATGTGTTTTCTTTCCATAATCTGGTACAGACATACGATTCGGTGGTCGCATTATACGACCTGTGCGCAGTAAAAAAAGCCCGGCATGTGCCGGGCTGGTCTCACTTTTCAATATTGCTGCAGTTCAGGCAGAATGCATATTGGCCTTTTGGATCGTTAAAGTTACTGAGTGTGGTCAGGTCTGTTACAACTTGTTGTGTAATCGGTTGAATTGCTGCCGGCAATTCACCAAAGACCATACTCATTAACTGAGTACGAGCTTCAGAAGCAAACTCCTGTAGAAGCATTTCAGCAGGACTTAGCGGCTCTTCCATCCAGCGCAGCTCGTAGCTGTCCAGTTTGGCCAGTTCGACCGCGGTTGCAATAGCATCATCAAAATCACCCAGCTGATCGACAAGGCCAAGTTTCAGTGCGTCCTGACCTGTCCATACGCGACCCTGAGCAATCTTATCCGCCTCTTCTAAGGACATATTGCGGTATTGGCTTACCAGGCCGATAAAGCGTTGGTAACCATGCTCAATGCCAAGCTGGAACACTTCCGCAACGCCATCAGGAAGCTTGCGGGTAACGCCGACGCCTGAGAATGGGGTAGTTCCGACACCGTCGTTATAGATCCCCATGTTCTCAAGGCCTTTTTCGAATGTGGTCATGATGGCGAAGATACCGATAGAGCCGGTGATGGTTGTAGGTTGTGCCAGGATTTTATCGGCGCTAGATGAGATCCAGTAACCGCCGGATGCTGCCAGGCTGGACATGGAGACTACAACAGGTTTGCCTGCCAGCTTCAATGCATCAACTTCATTGCGGATCACTTCTGATGCAAAGGCACTGCCTCCCGGGCTGTCTACACGCAGAATGACCGCTTTTACATTGTCGTCAAGGCGAGCTTCACGCAGCAGGGCGGCAGTTGAATCACCACCTACGGTGCCCTGACGTTGTATACCATCAACAATTGCGCCGCTGGCAACGACAACTGCCACCTGGTTAGGGCTTGGCAGATCAGTATTGAAGACTGTTGGTAGGTAATCGTAGTAACTGATTTGGTTAAAGCTGTTTTCGCCGTCACTGCCGAATTCCTCAATCAGTTTCTGGCTAAGCGCGGGGCGGGTGATTAGCTCATCGATCAGACCCATTTTCAGGCTCAGTTTGGCAAAATCACCTTTAACGCTCTTCAGTTGCTCTACGAAGCTGCTCAGCTCTGGAGTCAGGGAAGCCACATCAATATGACGGTTCTTGGCGACATCTGTGGTATAGGCTGCCCATAACTGGTTCAGCCAGGTTGTGTTTGCTTCACGGGCTGCATCAGACATGCTGTCGCGGGTGTAAGGTTCGACAAACGACTTGTAAGTGCCGACACGGAATACATGGGTATTGATATCCAGCTTTTCCAGCAGGCTCTTATAGTAAAGCGTGTAACTTCCGTAGCCTGTAAGCAGAACGCCACCGTCAGGTGACATAAACACTTTGTCAGCATAGCTAGACAGGTAGTACTGGCTTTGTTTGTAGTTGTCACCAACAGCGTAAACTGGTTTGCCTGCTTGCTTGAACTCTTCGATCGCTTTAGCGATATAACGCAGCTTGGTCAGATTGGTTTCTGCCATGCCTTTCAGGTTCAGCACCAGGCCAGTGATCCTGTTATCAGTAGATGCAGCACGAATGGTGTCAACGATATCGAACAGAACGTTTTCCTGAACCGGTGGCTGGCCCAAGGCACTGCTCGTCAGCTGATCTACCGGATTGATATAAGTGCGTTGCTCAACTATTGGTCCGGATAAATCCAGAACCAGAGCGGCTTTTTCTGGCAAGCTAGGCTTTTCACCACTTTGGCTGAACGCAAAGAAAATAATGCCGATAAAGAATAAAAAGAACAGGTTTAAAATCAGTTGTCGCGTAAAACTGATTAGTTTCCATATAGCTCGGAATATTTTTCCAATTCCTTTGAATATCACTTTCATTAACATTCCTGATGATGTGATAGGTATTGCTTTTATCCTAACTTAGTAAACAAGTAATTACAGTAATAATCTGTATGTACACATGTCCCCCTCTATTAAGTATTGCGGCTGCTGCGAATTGTCGACAGGAAATATCATGGAGTTCAGTAATTTTATGAACTGCCATGAGAAAATAATGTTGCAGTAATGTAAACAAGTGTTTGAAAATTGTTTGTTTGATTTATATACTGGTCAGACCATAACAACGAAAGATTGGAAGCCATGGACGATAAATCTTACCCTCATTTGTTAGCGCCGTTAGATCTTGGTTTCACTCAGTTGCGTAACCGTGTGTTAATGGGATCTATGCACACAGGCCTTGAAGAGGCTCGTGACGGTTTTAAAAAACTTGCTGCATTCTATGCTGCCCGTGCGCGTGGCGGTGTTGGTTTAATTGTTACAGGCGGTTTTTCTCCGAACTTCCGTGGACGGTTACATCCGTTAAGCGCAGAGTTCAGTTCGGCTCGGGCGGCCAGGGCGCATCGGGTAATTACTGATGCGGTTCATGGTGCCGGCGGTAAGATCGCCTTGCAGTTGTTACATGCCGGGCGATATGCGATGCATCCTTTTGCTGTGAGTGCATCGGCTATTCGTTCTCCTATCTCGAAATTCACACCGAGTAAAATGAGTAACCGTCAAATCCTCAAAACCATCGATGCTTTTGCCCGCAGTTCAGAGCTGGCGCGCGAAGCTGGTTATGACGGTGTTGAGTTAATGGGATCAGAGGGATACCTGATCAATCAGTTTATCTGTAAACGTTCTAATCATCGTCATGACGAATGGGGTGGCTGCTATGAAAACCGTATGCGTTTCCCGATAGAGCTTGTCAAAGCCGTTCGTGCGCGTGTCGGGCGTGATTTCATCATTATTTTCCGCCTCTCTATGCTGGATTTGGTTGAACAGGGTAGTACTCACGAAGAGGTGGTTCAGTTGGCAAAAGAGCTTGAAGCTGCCGGGGCTACCATCATTAATACCGGTATTGGCTGGCATGAGGCTCGTATTCCGACGATTGCCACTCAGGTGCCGCGTGCCGCGTTTAGCTGGGTAACCGAAAGGTTGAGAGATGAAGTGAACATTCCACTGGTGACCTGTAACCGGATCAACACCCCACAGGTTGCCGAAGATATTCTGGCCTCGAATCAGGCCGATATGGTGTCGATGGCGCGTCCATTCCTTGCTGACCCTGACTTTGTTGTTAAGGCTGAACAGAACCGCGCTGATGACATTAATACCTGTATTGGCTGTAATCAGGCTTGTCTTGATCATGTGTTTGTCGGTAAACGGGCCAGCTGTCTTGTCAACCCGCTGGCCTGTTATGAGACAGAGTTGGTGTTGACTCCGGCTGCAACCAAGCGTCGTATTGCGATAGTCGGGGCCGGACCGGCCGGTATGGCCAGTGCGGTTGCTGCTGCAGAACGAGGTTTTGAGGTCGATTTGTTTGAAAAGAACGATCATGTCGGTGGCCAGTTTAATCTGGCGATGCAGATCCCCGGCAAAGAAGAGTTCAAAGAGACTATTCGCTACTTCGTTCGCCGCATGGAGCAGACAAACGTCAACGTTAAACTGGGTCATGCGGTACAGGCTGATGAACTGAAAGATTACGACGAAGTGATTGTTGCCACCGGTGTTCAGCCTCGTAAGCCGAATATTCCCGGCGTTGATCATGAGAAAGTTATTGATTATCAGACCTTGATCCGCGACAAGGTGCCGATGGGCTCAAAGGTTGCTGTTATTGGTGCTGGCGGTATCGGGGTGGATGTTTCAACCATGCTGACTGAACCGGAAAATCAGGAGCTTGATGATTGGCTTAAGGATTGGGGCGTTGATAAAACCCTAGAGCATCCGGGAGGATTGTATCCGTTTGACGAGTATGTCAGTCAGCGTCAGGTCTGGTTGTTGCAGCGACGTTCGGGAAAGATGGGTAAAGGGCCGGGTAAGACCACTGGCTGGATTCACCGCAAGGTACTGGAAAAGCGTGGTGTTGAGATGCTCAGTGGTGTTTCCTACGACAAGATTGACGATCAGGGTCTGCATATTACCGTAGAAGGTCAGTCTCGGGTACTGGATGTCGATAATGTCGTACTGTGTGCCGGGCAGACATCCGTTGAATATATCTCAGATAAGTTACGTGAAATGAATGTGAATGTTCACGTCATTGGTGGGGCAGATGTGGCGGGCGAGGTTGATGCCAAGCGAGTGATTCGCCAAGGTGTTGAGCTTGTCGCCAAGATGTAACAACTAATTTAAGGCAGCGTGTAAGTGTAGCAACACGTTTCAGCTACGAGTTACGAGGTGAGCCGTTTTACTTAGCCAGGGTAAGGTATGCTTTTCCTCGTAACTCTTTTTCATTTCTAAGCCCCTCTTTTTTGCTCCTAATCCTTATATTCTCAAGGGTTTAACAATTCGTTAAGTATGATATTGTAAAAACAATAATCATTTTCATTATGAGGTTGTTATGGAAGCACTCTCGTTATTGTTAAGTCGTCGCTCACTACCGAAGCTAATGGAGCCTGCACCTCAGGATGATGCGTTGGATAATATTTTACGTGCAGGGCTGAGGGCTCCGGACCATGCGGCACTGGCACCATGGCGGTTCATTGTGTCTCATGGTGAAGGTTTGCAAAAGCTGGCTGATATTCTAGTCGAAGCGGCTAAGGCAGACGGTGCAGATGACGCAACCATTGAGAGAGCAGGCAAAGCGCCGTTTCGTGCACCTATGGTTATTACCGTGGTAGCGAAAGTGACTGAACATGAAAAGGTGCCAGTGATTGAACAACACCTTTCTGCCGGTTGTGCGGTCCAGGCGATGCAAATGGCTGCGGTTGCTCAGGGCTTTTCCGGATACTGGCGAACCGGTAAATGGGCTTATCATCCCGTTGTCCGTGAGGCTTTAGGTGTTCAGGGAGAGGATTTGATCGCCGGTTTCTTGTATTTGGGTACACCGGGTTGCCGGGAAGCTAAAGTGCAGGAGCGTGACCTGAAGCAGTTTGTCGAGTATCTCTGAGACGAAATTGATTGAATAATCACTTAAAAGGAGCCGCTGACAGCGTTCAGTGGCTCCTTTTTGATCCAGAATGGTGACAGGGTATAGCCGCAGGAGTAGAATTCTTCGCTCTTGTCATTATCCCGGAGCGTGTCATGGAAAATGTTCGCCTAACTCAATATAGCCACGGTGCAGGCTGTGGTTGTAAAATTTCTCCCCAAGTTCTTGATACTATTCTCCGAACTCAACTCACCCCATTTGCAGATCCTAACCTGCTGGTAGGTAATGAAAGTAAAGACGATGCTGCTGTCTATGATCTGGGCAACGGCAGTGCAGTGATCAGCACCACTGACTTCTTCATGCCTATTGTTGATGACCCGTTTGATTTCGGCCGAATTGCAGCAACTAACGCTATCAGCGATATTTACGCGATGGGCGGTAAGCCAATCATGGCGATTGCGATCCTGGGCTGGCCCGTCAATGTGCTGGCACCTGAAATTGCCCAGCAAGTTATTGAAGGTGGTCGTTCTGTTTGTCGTGAGGCTGGTATTTCTCTTGCTGGTGGTCACTCTATTGATGCACCTGAGCCGATTTTCGGCCTGGCGGTAACCGGTATCGTTGATACAGACCGTGTGAAACGAAACAACCAGGCAGAAGCTGGCTGTAAACTATACCTGACCAAACCACTAGGTATCGGTGTTCTGACCACGGCTGAGAAAAAATCCAAGCTGGCAGATGAGCATGTTGGCCTTGCTCGTGACTGGATGTGCAAGCTGAACAAGCCTGGTGCAGATTTTGCCGATATCGCTGGTGTGAAGGCTATGACGGATGTAACCGGTTTTGGCCTGATGGGTCACCTGAACGAGATCTGTGAAGGCAGTGAGCTGAAAGCCAAAGTTTGGTTTAATCAGGTTCCGCACCTGCCGGGTGTGTTTGACTATATCGGTCAGGGCTGTGTTCCTGGCGGTACTGGTCGTAACTTTGCCAGCTATGGTCACCGTATCGGTGAAATGAGCGATCAGCAGATGGCATTGCTGTGTGACCCTCAGACATCAGGTGGTTTGCTGCTGGCTGTTACGCCGGAAGCGGAGCAGGAAGTGCAAGCTGTGGCTGAGCGCCATGGTATTGAGCTGAATGCAATTGGTGAACTGATGCCAGCGAATGGCGAGAAAACCCTGATTGAGATTTGCTAATGTCACGCCCTAATTGTGAAGATTTCCGACAACTTTTTGTCAACGACACGCCGCTGATGGATATGCGAGCTCCGGTTGAGTTTGCTCAAGGCGCGTTTCCGACCTCGGTAAACCGTCCTTTGATGCTGGATTCTGAACGGGAAGCTGTCGGTACCTGTTATAAAGAGCAAGGGCAGGAAGCAGCACTTGCTTTGGGGCATGAGCTGGTTCATGGTGACATCAAAGCTGAGCGTGTTGCTCAGTGGAAGGCATTCTGTGAAGCGAACCCGAATGGTTACCTTTACTGTTTCCGTGGCGGTCTGCGCTCGGAAATCACTCAGCAGTGGCTGAAAGAAGCCGGTATTGAGTACCCAAAGATCGTTGGCGGCTATAAAGCACTGCGACGTTTTCTGATCGATACTATCGAACAGGTTGCAGCACAGCCGATGACGCTAATCGGTGGTAACACAGGTTGCGGTAAAACTATCATGGTCAATGAACTGGGAAACGGTATTGATCTTGAGGGGGCAGCAAATCATCGCGGTTCATCATTCGGTCGCTATGTCACAGAGCAACGTACACAGATTAACTTCGAGAACGTGCTGGCTGTTGAAATGCTGAAAAAGCAGGAGCGCGGTTTTACTCATTTCGTTTATGAAGACGAAGGTCGAATTATCGGCTCTGCCAATGTTCCGCTGGCGCTGAATGAAGCGATGCAGCATGCAAAGATTGCCGTGGTTAATGATCCGGTTGATGTCCGTATTGGCCGACTTATCGATGATTATGTAGTGCGGATGCAGCGTGATTTCGTTGCCCGTGACGGCGAAGAGCTAGGCTGGATTAATTTTGCTGAGTACCTGGCTCGCGGGATGTTCGGTATTCGCAAGCGTCTTGGTCTGGAGCGTTATGAAGCGCTGCTTAATGTTCAGCAGCAGGCTGTTAAAGCGATGCAGATTAACGGCTCTCTTGATGGCCATGACGACTGGCTAAGACCTTTGCTGGTTGAATATTATGATCCTATGTACACCTATCAGCTGAGTAAGAAAGCTGACCGAATCGTATTCCGTGGCGAGTACGATGAAGTTAAAGACTGGCTGGTTGAAAAAACGAAGTAGGTTGGGGTTCTGGTTTCAATATCCGGTATCAGGGGCTTTATTTTAAGCCACCGGATCGAAATTAAGTCCTAATGGTAAAGAGAAGCGAAGTTACTGTTTACTTCGTTTCTCTTCCCTTTAGTATTTGTCGCATCTCGAATTTGTTTCTCCTGTATCTATATCCAGTATTTCTTGTCCTCATCGTTCTTTTTTCTTATAGTTCAGCTCAAAAGAATGAGTGAACAACTTCCATGACCCGTTTGTATATTGCTGAAAAACCAAGCCTAGGTCGCGCCATTGCGGCTGTATTACCTCGTCCCCATAAAAACCATGACGGTTATATCGAGGTAGGCAATGGAGACATCGTGACCTGGTGTATAGGGCATTTGCTTGAGCAGGTTGAGCCTGATGCCTATGATGAGAAATATAAAAAATGGAATATGGGTGATTTGCCGATTATTCCTCTGCAATGGCAACTGGCACCGAGAAAGTCGGCCAGTAAGCAGCTTTCTGTGGTCAGAAAGCTGGCAAAAAAAGCATCGGAAGTTGTTCATGCCGGAGACCCGGATCGGGAAGGGCAGTTGTTGGTTGATGAAGTGATCGACTACGTTAAACTGGCACAAAGCAAGAAAGCCAATATGCAACGGTTGCTGATTTCAGATTTGAACCCGGCGGCAGTGAAGCGTGCATTAGGTAAGATGCGCAGCAACCGGGACTTTATCCCGCTATCTGTCTCAGCTTTGGCCCGTTCTCGTGCGGACTGGCTTTATGGTATGAACATGACACGGGCTTATACCCTGCTGGGTCAGAAGGGCGGCTATCGTGGCGTGTTGTCTGTTGGACGGGTGCAGACTCCGGTTCTGGGACTGGTGACACGCCGTGATGACGAAATTGCCAATTTTGTTCCTAAGCCATTTTATGAAGTGTTTGCCCTGATTCCGTATCAGGACATCATGATCCGTGCGCGCTGGAAACCAAGTGATGCCTGCAAACCCTGGCAGGATGAAGATGGGCGGATTCTCAACCGACAGTTGTGTGAAAATGTTGTTGGTCGAATTAAGGGGCAACCTGCGGAGGTTACAGAGTCTGAACGAAAAGAAACCCGGCAGGCTCCGCCTTTACCTTATTCACTTTCAGCATTGCAGATCGACGCTGCCAAGCGTTACGGTATGAGTGCTGCCGATGTACTGGCAAACTGTCAGTCGCTTTATGAAAAGCATAAAGTGATCACTTACCCTCGCTCTGACTGTCGCTATTTACCGGTGGATCATTTCAGGCAGGCAAATGATGTCTGCCAGGCTATCGCCAATAATGCTGGTGAGCTGAGCAACGCGGTAAACGGTGCTGATACTTCTTTGAAATCCAAAGCTTGGAACGATAAGAAAGTAGACGCTCACCATGCGATTATTCCTACCCCTAAGGCAGTGAACGCTGCGGCTTTGAGCAGCAGCGAAAATAAAGTTTATCAGCTGATTGCCCGCCAGTATCTGATGCAGTTTTATCCGCCAGCGGTTTATAGCGAGGCGAAACTGGCTTTTACGATTGCTGGTGGACTCTTTATTGCCAAGGGGCGTCAGTTGATGAGTCCTGGGTGGCGCGAACTGCTGGGACGTAATGATTCAACCGAGGACAAAGATTTGGCGGATAAGGTGCCACCTTTGGAAAAGGGAACAGTGCTGACTTGTCAGGATGGTGAAATCAAAGACAAGATGACAGAGCCGCCAAAGCCGTTTACTGAAGCAACACTTTTGCAGGCGATGACAGGTATTGCTCGTTTTGTTTCTGATTCATCGCTGAAGAAGATATTGCGGGAAACAGATGGTCTCGGCACCGAAGCCACCCGGGCCGGCATTTTGGATACCTTGTTTAAACGTCAGTTACTGATGCGTCAGGGAAAGAGTATTCATGCAACTGAAGCTGGTCGTGGTCTGGTTTATGCGCTGCCGGATGAGGCAACCTATCCCGATATGACGGCACATTGGGAGCATCAGTTGCAGGATATGGCGGAAAAGAAATGTGCTTATCAGCCTTTTATGGATGCCCTCCAGTCAAGGCTGTTGCTGATGATGGATAACGTCAGACAAAGCGAGGTGCCGCCAAGCCTTCGCGAGCTGAAATCGCCGGAACCGTTTAAAGGTGGGAAGAAGCGTCGATATCGTAAAGGCACTGCTAAGTCCGGCTCGAAATCGACAGCTAGTGCAGGAACCAGAAAAGCCACGAAGAAGAAAGCTGGTTAACTGCTGACGCAGAATTGGTTTCTACCATTATCCTTTGCTTGATAAAGCGCTTTATCAGTTTTTTTGAAGAATATATCCGGAGAATTATTTTCTGTCGGGATAATAGTGTTGACCCCGATACTGATCGAGACAATGGTCGCAGCACTGTCTGCACCATTGATTCTCGGGATTTCCAGCATTTGGATGGCATGTAACGCACGCTGGGCGATATAACCAGCGCTGAACTGATCCTGATTAGGCAGCAGTAGGACAAATTCTTCACCGCCATAACGGGCAAACAAAGCGCCTGAGCGCCGCTCAAGTGATTCCAGGGTGCTGGCAATCATCTTCAGGCATCGGTCTCCGGCGGCGTGACCATAATTATCGTTATAAGACTTAAAATGATCCACATCGATCAGCAGAAGTGACAATGGTTGCTGGTGGCGACTTGCATGTAACCATTCTTCCCTAAACCTTTGATCAAACACCCTGCGGTTGGACACAGAGGTCAGGGGATCAAGGCGGGATATTTTTTCAAGCTGCCCGTTCACTCGCTCCAGTTCAGCAGTTCTGTCCAGAACTCGTTGCTCCAGCTCTTTGTTCAGTTTTATCAGCTTTTCTTCTGCTTGCCTGCGTACCAGGTGTTGAGAAACTATGAAGCCGAACTGCTTTAACAGCTGGCGGTGATAACTGAGAAACGGCATTCCTGTCAGTAGGTTGTCACAGGCTATCCAACCTACAGGACTATCTTCGTCCCATAGGGAGATATAGGCATTCCATCCAAATCCCACTTGCTTGAAATCATGATAGAGCGGGGTGTTTTCATTGACTGAAAGGTACTCTTTCAGTACTTGTTTGTTGTTAGTGTACCAATAGTCATCTGGAATCTTTGATTCAAAGTATTGCTCATCAATGGTGTTACCAAACAGGTCGGTACCATAAGTACCCTGCATTAGGTTGTTCCCTTTGCACAAAAAGATTGCCATCCGGTCGACATGGAGTACTTTCTTGGCTTCGTCAACAGCAGTAAAAAGCATGTCATCAATGGAGCGCGCACGCCAAAGCTTGAATGAGATGTCATGCAGGGCCTGTAGTTGCTCCTGTAAAGCCTGTTGTTCATGCTGGCTGATTTGCAGTTCACGTTCAGCTGTTCGGCGGCCATGGTGCTCATGTTCGATACTTTCACTGAGCAAACCCGCATCCAGTTCAGAAGCGAGCAATGTAGCCAAGTAGTTGAAATCAGAGCATTGCAAATGGGGATCTTTTGGCAAGTCGATGATCAGAAGGCCGATAATGACTGAGCGCCTTTCCAGCGGCAACCACAACCGACAACCATTTTCTATGTTGTCTAGACGGGCGTTGTTTATCCGGATAGTGTGTGTGATTTGAGAAAAAGGGATTCGATTGTTTTCTTTGATCTTTGTTGGTGGAAATTGGTAGTGGATCCCTGATTCATCCATTCTCAGCAAGGTATTCCAGCGGGCCTGATAGGCAACAATAAGTTGTACCTGAGTGGCAGCGAAATCTTCGGCTAAGTGCCTGCAAGTGAGCTCACAAATTGTCCGTAGGCCGTGTGTTTTTCCCCAGACACTCATCAGGTGGTGGTAAAACGTATTCAATCGCTCATTTTCTGCCAACGTCAGCTGTCCATTTTGGATATTACTATTTGTTGATGGCAGTATTTTTAACGATCAGTGAAATTATTGTTCGTGCTAATCACACATATTGATGTGAAAATAATTGCATTTTTGTAAATTGCGAGTCATTGCACAACTTAGACTGTTTAATTTTAGGTTTGTTGGCAGATCGAATTTGCCCGTTGTTAGACAAGCGTTATGTTGGAAAGATATCTGAAAAAGCAATGTTGCCGGAAGAAAAATACTTCCGGCGTAAGAGTGAACAGATCGTGAATGTGAACAACTAATTGTTACCAGGCAACAGCTTTACCCTGATAATCAAGGAAAGTGCCGGAATCTATTTTTGAAAGGTTATTGATTACATGCATCAGGCCTTTCGCAGAAGTTTGGGGGGCGATTAAAGCATTAGGCCCGCCCATTTCTGTTTGGACCCACCCAGGGTGAAGGGCAACGGAGATAATACCTTCAGGTAGCAGGTCGTTGGAGAGACTTTTAACCACCGAATTGAGTGCTGCTTTTGACGAACGGTAAATATAGCCGCCGCCGCTGGTATTTTCCGTCATGCTGCCGACCTTTGATGACATGCAGGCAATGATGCCCGGATTTTCTGATTTCAACTGCGGATAAAACGCTTCAGCTAGTTTTAACGGCGCAATAGTGTTGATCTCAAAGACTTTTCTCCACTCATCGGCATCAGTGTTTCCAAAACCATAACCTTTAGGTCCGTAGTAGCCAGCGTTATTTATCAGCAAATCCAAAGGGATATCAGCCATTTGTTGGCTAAGCGATAAAATGGCCTGATGATCGGTAACATCCAGCGCAAGTAGAGTCAGGGCTTCAGTTTCATTTTGGCGTTGTTGTAATTCTGTAGCCAAGTCTGGTTGGCGGCAACAGGCAAAGACATGCCACCCGGCATTCAGATAAGCATTAACCAGCGCCAGGCCGACACCACGGTTTGCACCGGTGATCAGGACATTTTTCTTCATTATTACTCTCTGTTTCTTCTGAACTCATTGGAGCCATTGTTTAGCTCATGGAGTAGACGTTGCACTAAAAGTAGCAGAAGTGTCGAAACTAAGACAGTCTGCTGAGAACGGCTTACATATTATGATATGTAATGCTTATTTTCAGGGAGTGTTGCATGCTTGTTTTATTACGGAAAGGTTGGATCATCGGCCTTTCGCTGGTTCTGATCAGCTGCGCGGATACCCGGCATGACAGATTAATGGAGCTGGGTTTTACCCGTAACTACCTTGATGGTTACCAGGATGGTTGTAGCAGTAGGAAGGAAGAAGCACAGACTTTTAAGGATGGATTTCGTCGTGATCCAGAGCGAGCAGAAAGGGACAAAAAATATGCTAATGGCTGGGATGACGGCTACGATCAATGCTATGCCGGTAATATTGATTACTATTGAGCATAATTGTTATGTGTCCGAAAAACAAAAGGCAGCCATGGGGCTGCCTTTGTGCTTGTTTGCGTACTTAGTTAACTGGGTAAAAACGCTTGAGCTCGTGCATTACCTGCATCAAGGTTGAAAGCTTCGGTTTGCCTTCATCTTTCAACTGGTAGTTTTGATCATACACACGGTAATTGCCGTATTTGTCGACAACGGTGACAGTATTTTTCTGCAACACCACAATATCTTTTTTACTACCAGCAAGAACCCAGCGACGTTCCGGGTTTGGCTCAAAAAGATTGATCCCGCTGGAGTATGCCGTTGTCGGCGTAGTTGTGTTCAGCAGTGATTCCATCAGGGTAGGAACAATATCCAGATGGCTGGTGACCCGCTCTGTTACGGCTGGAACTGTGTCCGGCCAGCTGATAACCAGCGGAACCTGAAGCTGGTATTTACTGTAGTTACTGTTAGCTCCCCAACTGTTAGTACCGGTTTCATTAAACTCAGTGCCATGGTTGGCTGTAACAATAACGATGGTATTAGCCAAGTTGTCGGTTGCAACCAGTTTTTCAAAGATATCAATCAGCAGTTCATCAGTATGATAGGCTGCATTCTTGTAGCTGTTTTTCAGAAGCTGGCTGGTATCGGCATGGCCGGCGGTAAGATTGGTTGTGCCCAGTGAAGGCTTGAATCGCGGAATGTAGTTACCGCCTTCTTCAAAGTTTTCCACAGTGGCCAGCTCAATATAACTGAACCATGGTTTATCAACCTTTTGTTCATCCAGCCAAGCTTTCCAATCAGTAATTGCTTGCTTATCACTGTATCTTGTATCTGCACTTTCACTATTTTTATGCAGTTTTCTGCCGTTGAAAATGGCTTCTTCATAAATCGGTGTACCAAAACCGTTTCCGCTAAACAGGCCGAATTCATAGCCACGTTTGCTTAGGGTATTCAGTAGAACCGGAGTATTGCCTGTAGAGCGAATACTGTTCATATAACCGCCAGGCAGACCGTAGAAAAGGCCGAACAGGCTGCCGGCATTTTCATTGCTGGCACTGAAATGGTTGCTGAAACTTTGGTTTTGCTGCGCAAATGCAGCAAGGTATGGCATGGTTTCAGTGTTGACCATATCGCTACGTAGGCCGTCAACTACCACTAG
Organism: Photobacterium marinum; assembly: GCF_000331515.1. Lineage (GTDB taxonomy): Bacteria > Pseudomonadota > Gammaproteobacteria > Enterobacterales > Vibrionaceae > Photobacterium > Photobacterium marinum. The sequence continues at coordinate 32,876 of NZ_AMZO01000036.1, read as the reverse complement.
AAGAACGTTTTGTCTTGTACCTTGGTCATTAAAGGTTATTTTTTCAATCGGATAACGAATCTGTTCGCTTTCCTCAACGCCTTGGGCATCCAGGCGTTTGCTGTATTCCTGGCGATCAAGTAACCCGTGTTTTTCCATAAAGGTTTTTGCTGTCATTGGGTATGACAACGGGAAGTTTGAACGCTGCATGGTTACCGGGCGGTAGAGGTTGGCATCCGCCCAGATATAAATCAGATGACTACTCAGGAAGCATAGGCCGAAAACAGCGGCAATCGGAACACCGACATGTTTGCGGGTTAGCTTCCTGAGTTTGCGCCACAGCCATTCCGACAGAATTAACTGCATCAGGAAAATTACCGGAACGGTAATAAACAGGTATTGCCAGCGGGCGTTCAGATCCGTTTTCTCTCCGCTTAGCAGCAGGTCCCAAACTAAGGGGCTCAGGTGCAATTCCAGCGATTCGTAGGCATGGGTGTCCAGCAGCAGTGCTGTCAGCCCTACAGTACCGACCAAAACCGCAAACAGGCGCATCAGGCGCTGTGACGGGATCAGGAAGCTGGCAGGAAAAAGAATGAGGATATAAAAGCCAAAGACAAGGAAGCCAAAATGCCCGATCCAGCTGAACCCAAGGTAGAGCTGTCCCATGATGGTTTCAGGCCATTCAGAATGCACAATATATCGCGTGCCCAAAAGCATGGCTGCGATGATATTGAAAAAGCTGAACCAGTGCCCCCAGCTGATCAGCTGGGACACTTTGTCTTTATAATTGTTACCGCTGGTGACCATAGATGTCAGTAATTCCCGGTCTTATATGAGACGCTTATAAACAAGCTTAATCTTCTTTGATAGAGGTCTGCAGAGCTTGGGCGAATTTCTCTGCGATTGCTTTCCTTTGCGATGCAGGTACATCTGCATTGATGATGTTGGTAGCAATGTTGCCCATGATCATCAGTGCAAGTTCTGCTGAAGCATCATGCTTCTCTAGTACATCGAACACATCTTCAATGATTTGTTCAACTTTTTTATTTGGGTATTTTGAAATAATTGGCATAAGAAGTCTTGTTTAATGTTAAAGAAAGCGACTTATAATAACCTACACTTTAGATTAACTGAAACTTTTCCATTATGAGCCTTACTCTTTCGAACGTCATTCTTCATCAGCTGACAAAAAATGAGCAAGATGAGCTTGAAGTTCATCTTAGAAACCAAATGCTTGAAAATGATCAGGCGACCGAGGACCTGGTTGCAGAACTACACCGAATTTACAGTAGCAAGGGAGCCAAAGGTTTCGCCCATTTTGCTGATGACAGTGAGTTTTGCCACTGGCTGAAGCAGGTTCGCTCCGGTGAAATGGATTTCCTGACATTTTCCAGCCAGTCGGCGCAGCGACTGCAGGCAGAGTTGGCGAAATATCCGTTTGCAGAAGCGGGCACCCTGGTTCTGGCTGAATATCAGTCACTGGCGACAGATTATCTTTTCATCGGTTTGCTGCCAACCTGTCACAGTATGAAAGTGACAGAGCAGCTGGATATCAGTGCGACTGATTATCTTGATGTGAGCAAAATGGATATCGTTGCTCGAATTGATCTTTCGTCATGGGAAACTGATGCCGACTCTAATCGCTATCTGACGTTCCTGAAAGGGCGTGTTGGCCGTAAGATTGCCGATTTCTTCTTGGATTTCCTTCAGGCGGAAGTTGGTCTTGATGTGAAAGAACAGAACCAGGTTCTGATGCAGGCGGTAGAAGACTTCTGTGCTGATTCGAGAATGGATAAAGAAGAAAAGCAGGAATATCGCAAGCAGGTTTATGAATACTGTAATGGTCAGTTGCAAGCTGGTGAAGAAGTTACGGTTAAAGAACTGGCACAAGAGCTGCCTGCTTCTGATGATGGCTCAGATTTCTACCAGTTTACCTCGAACCAGGGCTATGAACTGGAAGAGAGCTTCCCGGCAGATCGTACAACTATGCGTAAGCTGACCAAATTTGTTGGTTCTGGCGGTGGTATCTCTATCAACTTCGACAGTATGCTGTTGGGTGAGCGTATTTTCTATGATGCAGATACTGACACCCTGACAATTAAAGGTACACCACCTAACCTTAAAGACCAGTTGCAACGCCGCTTGAATACTGAGAACTAAGCATTGAATTAAGCATCAGTCTTGTGAATAAACCACCTTGTCTGCCCGATAAGGTGGTTTTTTTATATTTGTGTGATGCCGTGCTCTTGTTTGCATAATGATGGTGGAACGGAATGCGGTAGTTAACTAAGGTTAGTTTTACTAGACACTATATGGGACTGGTTGTGCTTTTTTGGGGCTCTATAATGGTTTATCAGCATTTTTTAATCTACAGCGTAGCCCATAGCCTCATTCCGCAGAGATAACAGGAGCTGACATGGGAGATAAACAAACAGGAGATATGGCTGAGGGCTTTTCAAAAGCCAGGACTCCGGATAAGCCTTCGTTTGACGTCGGAGCTTCGAGGCGTATTTCTTTATCTTTATTGATGTCGATAACCTTCTTTTTTGTCGGATGTCTGTTGCTTGTTGTTTGCTTTGCAGCACTGACGTCGCTATTTCCAGACTCGATGCCATTAAAATTGTTCTGGTTTGATGCGGGTGCAGTTTCATTTTCGGTCTTGCTGGGTGTAATGGTGGCAGTCATAGTGATGCTGGCTGTCGGGTATTACTGGCTTAAGCAGCGGCTCAGCCAGCAAGAAACATCAAATGATCTGAGCTCTACTGAACCAGCACTAGAGCAGGCTGCAATTTCAGATGAGCAAAGTGCTGAGAGCCATATATCGGTTAAGAGTTCAGACGTTCAGAATGCCAAAGCTATTCTGGATTATGACCTGCTGCTTGAAAATATGGATGGTGATCAGGAAGCAGTGAGAATGCTGCTGGAGATTTTTGTTGATGAACATAATGATGATGCCAGTTTGCTTTCTGAGTCTTTGTTAAAAGGGCAGACAGAAGATGCATGTCGAATCGCTCATAGCCTGAAAGGGGTTGCCAGCAGCCTTGAAGCTCTGCAATTACGTGAAATTACAGAGCAGATAGAACGTACGATTAAGCAGGGACAGCCGGTAAATATTGAAGATATAGGTTTGCTTGATGAGGCGATAACTGTGTTACATGCTCAGATGGTGATTTATCTTGAATCTGAAGTGGCTTCTGAGTACGAGATCGAAGAGGTGAGTGAAGTAGATGAAGAGCCAGTAATTTTAGCTTCTAATAAGATGAATGCGATAGAAGAGGTTATGGTGGTTGATTCATATGAGGTGCCTGATATTCAAGTTGAACCTGGGCAGGAATCGATTTCACCTGTTCTGAATGTTGATTGTTTTTTGCACTCAATGGATGACGATGCAGAGTCTGCAAGAATCCTTTTGGAGATTTTTATCAATGAGCATGCTGATGACGTCAGTAAGCTGGCTGTGTTAGTCGGAAACAGTGAGCCGGATAATATTTGCGAACATGCGCTACGTTTGGTGCACAGCCTCAAAGGGGTCGCCGGTAATATTAGTGCAGATGCTTTGAAGCAGCAGGCGGAGTTGATTGAATTTCGGTATAAACGCCGTCAATGGGTAGAAGATGCCGAATATAAAAGGCTGGAGTGTTTATTGGACAGGACCGTGGAAGAAGCTGCTCAATATTTGTCTGAACAGTCAACAGAGATGGCCTGAAATGGAAAGGGTGATTGTATAACGGGAAAAACGCAGAGGTTTATACTATAAGATTTGTTGAATTGTAGTGGAAAAATTTGATCTTGGTGCAAAATTGATCTTTATCAATTTTAGTTTATGGCGGCTCTGGATAATACCGCCACTATGATAGTTCAAAGCAAACATTCAGTTCGTCAGCAGCGTGAACTGGACACAGCAAAAGCGATGATTCGCTTGTATTGTAAAACGTTGCACCGTGGGGCAGTTATTTGTCCTGAATGTGAAGGGCTAATCGAATATGTTGAATCACGAGTGGCTGCATGTCGCTTAGGTGAGGATAAGCCTAACTGTCTAAATTGTAAGAGCCAATGTTATCACCCGGCCAAGCGGCTTCAGTTAACTCATGTGTTGCGCTGGTCTATGCCAAAATTTGCATGGCGACGTCCATGGCAGGCTCTGCAATTTAAGCTAAGTTGTTTCCGTTCAGTAGAAACAGTAAATACACAACCAGTATCATCAAGATAGTTTTCTTTTAGCCGTACAGGTTCGCAATTTAAAACTTGTTGATAAGGAAGAGATAAAACAAAGGCTGCATGATGCAGCCTTTGTTTTTTGTATCTTTCGGTTTGAATCAGGCGGTCAGCCCAAGTGAATTCAGCCATGTCGCGATACGATCATCGGTCAATTCCGGTTGACGATCTTCATCCAGTGCTAGGCCGACAAAACGCCCATCGTTCACCGCGCGTGAGTCGTTGAACTCGTAGCCTTCGGTTGCCCAGTCACCAATCAACTCGCCGCCAGCTTCTGTAATGAGTTCAGCCAGATCGCCCATGGCGTCCAGGAAGCTGTCTGGATAATCTACCTGATCACCCAGTCCGAATAAGGCAACTTTCTTTCCACTCAGATCTGCATCTTCCAGCTCCGGGACAAAGTAATCCCAGTCCGGCTGCATTTCACCGTAGTTAGCCGTTGGGGTGCCTAAAATCAGCAAATCATAGTCATCAAAGATGTCGTTGCTGCTACCGGCAATGTCTTGTGCTTCCAGGTTAAGGTTGGCGGCAATTTTCTCTGCCACTTTTTCAGTATTACCAGTGTCACTGCCAAAAAAGATACCAATGTTTGTCATGTTCATCTCCAGCTTTACGCTTAAATTCAGTTGATTCTTGTCCCGCATAATCAGTGGATACAGCCGTGCAGGACATGGTTGTTATTTTTCAGTTTTCCACAGGCCAAGTTGAGCCAGCAGTAAGTGTTTGTGTGCGACTTGTTGGCGAAGTCGTTCAAGGTTAGCCTGATACTGTTCCGGATTACGGCGCAGGATTTGGGTGAAGCGGGCTTCTCGGCTGACCAGATCTTCGACATCTTTCTTTGGTGGCTTGGAGTCCATTTGCAGAGCTGCCCGGCCTTTTTCTGTTCGGCGCGGATCAAAGCGGAACAGCGGCCATAGTCCGGTTTCAACCAACAGCTGCTGGTGTTCGACACCTTCTGCCATATCAAAGCCATGGGTTATACATGGCGAATAGGCGATAACCAGTGATGGCCCCGGATAAGTTTCTGCTTCCTGAAGTGCTTTAATGGTCTGGTTCATGTTGGCACCCAGGGCGATTTTGGCGACGTACACATTGCCGTGCATCATCATATTCAGTGCCAGATCCTTTCCGTTGCTGCTCTTGCCCTGAGTTGCAAACTTGGCGACGGCACCGGTCGGTGTCGCTTTCGATTGTTGGCCGCCGGTGTTGGAGTAACCTTGGGTATCCATGACCAGAACATTCACGTTATCACTGCCGGCCAGTACATGATCCAAGCCGCCGAAACCAATGTCGTAAGCCCAGCCGTCACCGCCGACAATCCAGTTGCTCTTGGCGACCAGATCATCTGCCTGGTTATTTAGCCGGTTGTGGCTGTATGGCAGTTCAGCCCGGAGTCTGGCGATGTTCTGGCGTTGACGGTTTACTGCGGTTTCGCTGCTGTCAAACGCATCCTGATGAATTTGCTCCATAAGTTCTGCAGGCAGGAAATCAGCGGCTGTGTCTAACAGGCTAAGAGCTGAGTCTCGTTTGCTGTTGAGTGCCAAGCGCATGCCCAAGCCAAATTCGGCATTGTCTTCAAATAGGGAGTTAGCCCAAGCCGGGCCGCGGCCGTGTTTATCCACCGCATATGGTGTGGTCGGTAGGTTACCGCCATAGATGGACGAGCAGCCGGTTGCATTAGCAATGAGCAGACGATCGCCGAACAGTTGGGTCAGCAGCTTGATGTATGACGTTTCACCACAACCGGAGCAGGCTCCGGAGTATTCAAACAACGGCTGTAATAACTGGCTGGTGCGGGCATCAATACGTTTGATGTCGATACGCTTCAGTTCCGGCAGATCAAGGAAGAAGCGGTAGTTTTCGCTTTGTTGTTCAAGCTGTGGTTGCTTCGGTGCTAAATTGATGGCTTTGCGCGACGGATCGTTTTTGTCATTGGCCGGACAGGCCATTGTGCACAGGTTACAGCCGGTACAGTCCTGAGGGGACACCTGCAGAGTATACTGCTGCCCTTTGAAGTCGCGCTGTTTGTACTCGGTATATTTGAACCCTTCAGGTGCGCCCTGCAGGGCTTCCTGAGTAGCCGCTTTAGCACGAATTGCCGCATGCGGACAGACCAGGGTACAGATATTACATTGGGTACACAGGTCTTGTTCCCAGACAGGGATTTCTTGGGCTATGTTGCGTTTTTCCCACTGGCTGGTGGCGGTCGGCCAACGTCCGTCGACTGGGAAAGCACTGACTGGCAGCATGTCACCTTTGTTTGCCATCATTATGGCGCTGACACGCTTAACCAAATCCGGTGCATTTTCGCTCACAACTGGCGGGCGGCGGAACAGGCTGGTGGCCTGCTGCGGAATAACGACTTGCTGTAAACGGGCTACGGTCGCATCGACAGCATTGTGGTTTGCTTCGACAATTGCAGGGCCGCGTTTGCCGTAGCTTTTCTCTATCGCCTGCTTCAGCTGGCTGATGGCCTGTTCCAGCGGCATTAGTTCACTCAGAGCAAAGAAGGCTGTTTGCATGATGGTGTTGAGGCGGTTTTTCAGCCCAAGTTCACGCGCAAGCTTTACTGCATCAATGACGTAGAGATTAAGCTGCTTCTCGATGATGACTTGCTGGACTTCATGCGGTAGGTATTCCCATACTGTTTCTGCCGGATGCGGGCTGTTTAGCAGTACGGTACCTTGATGTGCTGCATGCTCGAACATCTCCAGTTTGTCGATAAACTGGAACTGGTGGCAGGCAATAAATTCAGCCTGATCAATCAAATAGGGCGCTTCGATCGGATTTGCATCAAATCGCAGATGAGAAACAGTTGTACCGCCGGACTTCTTCGAGTCATAAACAAAATAGCCCTGGGCATGTAATTTGGTATTCTCACCAATGATTTTAATGGTGTTTTTATTGGCACTGACTGTACCGTCTGCACCCAAGCCATAAAAGAGTGCGCGCAGGCGCTCTTTCGGTTCTGCATCTAGCGTGATTTTTGAAGGCAGTGACAGATGGGTAATATCGTCATTGATACCCACTGTGAAGTTATGGCTCAGCGCTTGCTCTGCCATTGCATCAAAGATACTGACAACATGGCTCGGATTGAATTCTTTTGATGATAAGCCGTATCGGCCACCCATAATGGCAGGCATATGCGGATACTGACCATCAGCATGAGCCTGCTGAATGGTGGCGATAACATCCAGGTATAGCGGTTCACCGGTTGCGCCTGGTTCTTTGGTGCGATCCAGCACAGCGATTTGCTTCGCGCTGGTTGGCAGAACCGACACGAAGTGTTGCAGAGAAAACGGACGATACAGGTGAACGGCCACGACACCGACTTTTTTGCCAAGTGTGAGCTGGTGATCGACAGCCTGCTGTACAGCTGAAGATGCCGAACCCATAATCACGATGACATCCGTTGCTTCCGGATGACCATAATAATCAAACAGCTTGTATTCCCTGCCGGTTAAGCGGGCAAACTCGGCCATTTTTCCAGCCACAATATCCGGACATGCCTGATAGAAGCCGTTGGCGGCTTCGCGAGCCTGGAAGAAGGTATCCGGGTTTTGAGCTGTACCGCGAATGCTTGGTGCATCTGGTGTGAGCCCGCGCTGATGGAATGCATCGACATCTTCTTGCGAGATCATTTGGCGGATCGTGTCATCGTCGATCGTGACGATCTTATTGATCTCATGCGATGTGCGGAATCCATCAAAGAAGTGAACAAACGGTACTCGACTTTCAAGCGTGGCTGCCTGGCTGATAAGTGCAAAATCGTGGGCCTGCTGAACAGAGTTTGCTGACAGCATCGCAAATCCGGTTTGGCGAACTGCCATGACGTCAGAGTGATCACCGAAGATAGATAGCGCATGGGTCGCGATAGTGCGGGCGGCAACATGCATCACAAAAGGTGTCAGCTCTCCGGCAATTTTGTACATGTTCGGGATTTTCAGTAATAACCCCTGAGATGAAGTAAACGTTGTTGCCATTGAGCCAGCCATCAGAGCCCCATGAACCGCGCCGGCTGCTCCGCCTTCTGACTGCATTTCAATTACGCGCGGAACTTGTCCCCACAGGTTGGTTTTCCCCTGACTTTCCCAAACTTCACAGGCTTCAGACATTGGGGAGGACGGCGTAATCGGGTAGATACCGATGACTTCATTACAGCGGTAAGCGATAGATGCGGCAGCTTCATTGCCATCCATCGTACTGTAGGTATTTGTTTTGCTATTAATGCGTGGATGTTCAGACATAACTAACTCCAGCGAACAGGCACTGTATATCCGGCTGAGACGGTAGCGTCCGGTAAGACAGGTACCGTAGACGTCAGCGTTTATCGTTATTTTTGAGAAGGGCCGACCTCTGAGTGGGTAGGGTAAAGCCGGCCCGTGAGATTAATCAGGAAGGCGAATTACGCTTCCACTACCTCAATTTGTGGCTGAGGGTTCAGCATCTTCGCCAGATCTTCCTGAGCGTTGCTTGTCAGTTGCAGGTTGAACTGTGCTTGCAGGAATTCAAAAATGGCTTCGTTAACGAACTCTGGCGGGTTAGGGCCCAGGTAAATGTTCTGAATACCCAGGTTGAATAGTGCCAGCAGGATCAGAACGGCTTTTTGTTCCATCCATGACAGCACAATGTTTACTGGCAGTTCGTTAACCGGTACGCCCATCGCATCGCTAAGAGCTAGGGCAATCATTACTGCACCGTAGCTGTCGTTACACTGACCCAAATCCAGATAACGCGGGATTTCAGTCCCTGGAACTGTACCGAAGTCGTGATCGTTGAAACGGAATTTGCCACAGGATGACGTCAGGATAATGCAGTCATCCGGAATCGACAGGGCCAGGTCGCGGAAGTAATCGTTCGGTTTGCCTGGCTTGTCACAACCAGCTACAACAAAGAATTGTTTGATCTTACCTTCGTTTACGGCTTCCAGAATTTGTGGTGCCAGGCCTAGAATAGTTTTGTAGTTATGGCCTGTCATCAGCGTATCTTCGCTGTCGAAGCCTTCAATATCCGGCAGACTCAATGTGTGTTCGATGATTGGCGCGAAATCGCCTTCCAGGGTGCGGCAGTTATCGATACCGACGATGCCATAGCTGTATAGGCGGTCGGCGTAGTCTGCTCGGCCTGTCGGAGGTACGATACAGTTAGTGGTTACGATGATTGTGCCATTCCACTGTTGGAACAGTTTCTTTTGGTCAAACCAGGCTTTACCAATGTTGCCTTTCAGGTGGCTGTATTTACGCAGCTCCGGGTAACCGTGAGCCGGTAGCATTTCTGAATGAGTGTAGATGTTAATGCCTTTGCCTTCGGTGGCTATCAGCAGGCGTTCCAACAGATCCAGATCATGGCCGGTTACCAGGATGCCTTTACCTTCGGCTTTGTTCTGCGGTACGCAAACAGGAGTAGGGATCCCTAAGCGACCGTGGTGAGCTTCACCTAAACGAGACATGATTTCGCTGCCGGCACCGCCGACTTTCATCAACTGAGCGATATGTTGTTCAAAGCTGAAGTTTACGTTTGTCAGTGTGAAGTAAAGGGTTTCAGCAATAACATCATCTACTGACTTGGTATCAGCACCCAGATCATCGGCGTGGGTACGGTAGGCTGAAAGGCCTTTCAGGCCGAAGATCATAATATCCTGCAGGCGGGACAGAGTTTCGTCTTTACCACAGGTACCTTGGGTTTTTCCGGTGCTGCCGCAGCCGCCGGATTGGGCCATAGAGCACTGGTGGCAAAACATTGCTAGGTTCGACATTATGCTTTCCTTAAAGGTGTATTTATATTGCATCTTTAAGGTGGCGAGAATATCGGGTGTACGGCTGCCAGGTCTTTGATCCAGATCATCTTTCCAAATCATAAGGTGTATTTTAAATAAAACTTTAGGTTTTGCACCGGAAATCGCACTTCTGTAAGGCTTTGTCAGGATCTTGTAAAAGTGGTTGAGCTTGCCGGAAAAGGTATATTATTTTATTGAGGGGGATATCAATAGCCCTTTCTAAGGGGGACTCTTGGTCAGAATAAAGCATGATGTTTGGCTTTATTCTTAGTTCACTTAGGGATAAGTAATGAATACTGGTGTATTCGTAATATGTAACATCGAGGTGGTTGATGAAAGCGTGTAAAATGGACCAGAAGCTTCGCAGAGCTACAGTCGAAGAATCCCAAAGACACCTGTGTACTGTGCGGGAAAAGTTTATGAGGCGCTACCACAGTAGTAAACATGATAATTCGAAACAAACACCAGAGCGAAATGCTCCGGCTAACTTCTATTGATTTTATACAAAGGGCGCTAACTGGCGCCCTTTGTCGTTATAGCACTGTTTAACCGGCTAATTTAGTTAGTACTTTTTGCAGTAGCAGAATTCGTGGTTCAATCGAATCTAACTCAAGATACTCATCAGCACTGTGGAATCCGGCACCGGCCGGACCAAGGCCATCCAGGGTCGGTATCCCCATGACTGCTGTTAGGTTAGCATCTGAGCCGCCACCGACCTCCTGCCATTTAATGTTGATATCTAACTCTCTGCCTGCTTCTTCGACTAGTGCCATCAAGGCTTGTGTTTTCTCTGAAGGGACCATTGACGGTTTATGCGCTTCGCGATCGATCGTCACCGTCACACCATCCACAAAAGGTGTCTCTGCCATCTGACGGATTTTAGCGTCAGCTTCAGCGTATTCATCATTATCCCAGAAGCGAATATCCACAATGGCTTCGGCTCGCTCAGGAACAATGTTTGCCCCGGCACCGCCATTAACTACACCTACATTCAGGGTTGTACCGGACTCGAAATTGGTCAGGCTATTGATGCCCAGAATCCAGTTTGCCATTTCGGTGATCGCACTGCGGCCGTTTTGCGGGTCATTTCCGGCATGAGCGGCTTTACCTGAGAACGTCAGGCGGTAGCGGGCCATACCTTTACGGGCTTTTACCAAAGAGCCGTCAGCACGAGCCGCTTCCGCAACGAGAACATTTTTAGCGTTGGCAGCAACTGTCTTCAGCCAGTCTTCTGAATAGAGGGAGCCGATTTCTTCATCCGGGTTCATGCAAATGCAAACAGAAAGCTTATCCAGGATCTCTTTATCCATTCCTCGAAGGGCATAAACGATATTGAGCAAACCGGACTTCATGTCTGAAACGCCAGGACCATAGGCTCGCTTGTCGTCAAAGGTCATCGGGCGTGCCGCGGCAGTACCGATCGGGAATACGGTATCCATATGGCCAATCAGCATCACATCAATTTCTTTACGATCCGGTTTATTGCGGATTTCAAGGCCGGTTCCGGCAACACCACAGTTGACCCGCTTTACATACCATCCCATATCCAGATATTTCTGTGCCATCTGGTTTACGATAGTTTCGATACCGTCCTTGGTTAAGGTTCCGCAGTCTACATCGATGAGCGGGCGTAATTCTTTCAGGTATTCCTGAAGTGAAAAGTCTTGTAGTGAGTGATTCATAGTAACTCCTGAGAGAGCCCCCCGGATTTTCCGGGTGAATTGCTACAGAGATAAGAGGGGAGGCTCTCCTTTCTCCCCTCTGTATTAAACCGGAGTAGTTAAACGAGAATGTTCATGACGAACATGGCGGCGAAGGCATTCAGCACAGAAATGGCGATCATTACCGGGATGTAGCGACCTTCAGTACCGATAGGTCCCATAACACGCCCTATGTACTGAACCTGTGAGCCCATCAGGTAAATAGCCGGAGCCAGTATCGCGATGTGTTGGCCGTTCAGTATTCCCTGATCGAATAGCGTGATAACAACACCAACAGCACCACCCATCGACATCCAGGCTCCAATCAGGACCGCTGCCGCTTCACCCGGCAGGCCGAAAATCGCCATAACCGGGGAAAACAGGCTGCCCATGGCATCCAATGCACCTGTGATTTGCAGCGCTTTGATGATCACAAAAGCCATCACAACGTTTGGAAGTGTGGAAGTGGTGGCGATTGTCCAGCCTTTCTTAGCACCTTCGACGAAGATGTCGGTCACCATAGGTTTCTTTGTAGTGGTCATTATGCTGTTTCCTTCTTCATTTCAGGTTGCTGCTTGGTTTTCTCTTCTTTGCCTTCTGTAATGTTCAGGTAGAGGCGGAACAGATTGGCACCGACGAACTTGAAGATGAACATGATGGCAACAGCTAAACCGATAGATGATGTGACGGCTGGTGTACCATCCATATTGGTAAGGGTGAACAGCACGGCCCCGGATGAGAAGAAGTTAACTATGGCTGCCCCGGCAGAGAATTGGAACATGGTAAAGACATCTGTCTCTCGTTTAGTCAGGTGGCCTTCGTCTTTCAGCTGGCGGGTCATCGCAGCACCGGCATCGGTACTTTGTAGGGATGCGATAAGTGCCAGTCCAGAGTTGCCCGGAATCCCCATCAATGGGCGAAGCAGAGGTGTCAGCAGTTTTCGGGTTGCATCCAATGTACCGTAATGTTCCAGTACATTGATCATGCCCAGAGCAAACATAACTGTAGGGATCAGTGTCAGGGCGAACAGGAAGCCATCTCGGGCACCGCTGCCACCTTTACCTCTTAGCGTGGTAGTTGCAGTTTGAATGCCGTCAGTTGTTTCATTGACGGAATAAACGACCTGACCAAAAGAGCCGTTTAGTGTGGTGAAGTCGAAAACACCATACCACTGGTTTGATTGAAGTAGGCCTGAGAAAAAAACGACGGCAAAGGCGAGGGCAATATAACTGCCAATCGTTACTTTGCGGCCTTGCTCCGCTGGATTGCTCATAGTGTAACCTCGTTGGAATCTAAAAATCGCTGCTGCGAAAACTGACAGGCTTTATATTCAACAGTGCGATATGTGTGCCTGCGCTTAATGGTTGAAGCGAGGCTATTTTCGTCAATTGCAACGTGAAGTAATTGATTGGGGTCAATCTGTGCCACTGAAGTGCAAGGCTTGTGGAGTGTAATTATTTATTTGTGATCAAGATCGATACTTTTGAGGGGTTGCGACTCTTGCGGCTTTAAGAGTGTGTAAATGAAGTTATTTATATTTATTTTCCTTATTTATTATTGAGTTAAACAATTGCTATGTTGGTATATATATTGCCATTATGGCTATGGAATATCACTTACAATGGTGCTTTTGTTGTGTCCATGAAAATATCGCGCTCATTAATAAATATTTACAAAATAATGAGAAGAGAGAAGAGAGAAGAGAGAAGAGAGAAGAGAGAAGAGAGAAGAGAGAAGCGAAGCGAAATCAGTCGGGTTGATCAAAGCTGTCCATATAAACAAAAAGAGCGCCCTGAGGCGCCCTTTGTCGTTAATAGAGACTAAGTAATTAAGCCGTTTGCTGCTCAGCAACATTTTCTTCGTTTTCTTCAGAAACTACAGTTGTTGGTTCACAGCGGTCAACGAACCAGCCCATGTAAGAAGACACGATGGTTACGATGATACATACGAAGCTTAACCACATGAAAGGTGCGTAAGAGAACGTCGCCACACCCAGGATACTTGCCATGTAGATACCGTTATCACTCCAAGGCACCATACCTGAAGTCAGCGTACCACCGAATTCTGCGTTACGAGACAGGTTCTTACGCTGGAAGCCAAGACGGTCATAGTTCTTCGCACAGATTTTCGGAGTCAGGATCAGTGATACATACATCGCTGAACCGAATACGTTACCCAGGAAGGCTGTTGCGATAGTCGATACAGACAGGCTACCAGCAGAGTTAACGCGTTTTTCGAACAGTTTAGCAATTGTCTGTAGTACACCTACTTTATCCAGCAGACCACCGAAACCAAGACCGAATACGATCACGGCTACAGAGCCCAGCATAGATGACATACCACCACGGTTCAGGATTGCGTCGATGAAATCAACACCAGAGCTGATTGAGAACGGAGCCCATGCTGTGTTGAATGCTGCCAGTGGGTCCATGTCCTGAACCATTACAGCCCATGCGATACCCAGTAGTGAACCCAGTGAGATTACAGGGAATGAAGGAAGACGCATTGCCAGCAGAGCCAGAACGATAATCACAGGAACAAAAGACAGCGGTGAAATCACAAACTGTTGATCCATTGCAGCGATTACGCTCTCAACCTGAGACATGTCCACGTTACCAGAGTAGTGGAAGCCAACTGCTGTGAACAGAATACCTGTAATGATGTAGCTGATCAGCGCGATTGGTAGCATGCCTTTGATGTGCTCAACGATTTCTACGTTAGACATAGAAGAAGCCAGGATTACTGAATCAGACAGCGGAGACATCTTGTCACCGAAGTAACAGCCTGAAAGTACAGCACCGGCAGTCATTGGAGCTGGAATGCCTAGACCCTGACCGATACCCATCATCGCAATACCAGCTGTACCTGCTGCACCCCAAGAGGTACCGGTTGCCAGTGCTGTCAGCGAACAGATAACCATAGTCGCCAGCAGGAAGATAGAAGGGTGGATAGCCTTAAGGCCGTAGTAGATGATAGTCGGAACGATACCACCGGCAATCCAGGTACCAACCAAAGCACCTACTGCCAGCAGAATCAGTACAGCACCAAGACCGTTTGAAATACCGGTAGTTGCTGCTTTTTCAAGAGATTTGTAGTCGTGACCTAGTTTGACACCCAGAGCCATGATAACGAACCAGCCAATATATAGTGCTAGCTGGATTGGTAGATCTAGTTTTGCGGTGAAAGAAAATGCCAGCGCAAGAAAAATACCAAGTGCAAGAAAAACTTGCATTAGTGATGGTAGTCTCACTGTCTGTTTGTCCATGTTTCTAACCTTGTTAGTTCGAGCCTGTAAAAAGTAAAGGTCCTGAATCGAAGTGATTTCGGGACCAATTATTAATTGTTTTTATGACTTAATGTCATTTATTAGGGTACTTGCCTTGTTTCAGCGCTACTCTATCTGAATGAAACAAGCACCGCGATAGATATTGTGTTTTTCTGTGAGCTTACCCAACCAGCACCGCGAACAAGGAAAAAATTTATATTAACTCTTTTATCAGATGTTAAAAATAAGTGTTTTGTTGTGGTTTGGTTGTTTTTTAGCTGTTTTGAATTATCGAGTCCTTTATTAAATATCCCTGTTATCTCAGGCTTAACCTCTACTGAATAGTGGTTTGTGCAGATAAAAAGCCCAAAATAGATAAGGTTAATAGGTTATCAGAGTGTGAGATGATTTTCAAAAATAGTGAATTGATGAGATTTATTATGTTAACGATCAAGAATCATGTATAGGCTGCAAAATAGACGAATATTTAAGCTCTAGATGCGGAAATATTCATTTTTTGGTTGCTTTCTGGCCCGTTAATAGCGTCAATTTTAATCTCATCCGATGTGTTTTATTCGAATGAAATACGTAATTATGTTGTAATTTATTCAGGTTTTCGCTTCTTTTTTCTGCGATTCATGCAAAATATGCTTGTTTTTCCCTGATTAAATCTCTATAGATGAATGAATCAGATGTCAGTGGGCAAAACTATCTGCGCCTGCCGGGGATAAACAGGCCAGATAGCTCTGCCAACTGGCAAATCGTATATGCAATATAATCAGGGAGCATGGAAACAATGATGAAAGTCGGTTTGGTTGGTTGGCGTGGTATGGTGGGTTCGGTGCTGATGCAGCGAATGGTTGAAGAAGGAGACTTCAATGTTATTGACCCTGTCTTTTATTCCACATCTCAGGTCGGTATTCCTGCGCCTAATTTTGGAAAAGATGCTGGTTTGCTTCAGGATGCGTTCGACATTGAAAGTCTGAAGCAGCTTGATGCCGTTATTACTTGTCAGGGTGGTGGTTACACTGAAAAAGTTTATCCTGCATTACGTCAGGCTGGCTGGAAAGGCTATTGGATTGATGCCGCTTCTACATTGCGTATGAGTGATGAAGCCATTATTGCTCTTGACCCGGTAAACCTTGAGCAAATTAAGCAAGGTATTCATTCTGGCACAAACACTTTTGTCGGCGGTAACTGTACTGTCAGCTTGATGCTGATGGCTGTCGGTGGCCTGTATCAGGCTGGTTTGGTTGAATGGATGACTTCGCAGACTTACCAAGCGGCATCTGGTGCCGGCGCTAAGAATATGCGCGAATTAATCAGCCAGATGGGCGTGATTAATGATGCGGTATCCAGCGAGTTGGCAAATCCTGCCACTTCTATTCTTGATATTGACCGTAAAGTAGCAGATGTTATGCGTTCACCTGATTTCCCGGCCAGTGAATTTGGTGTACCGCTTGCTGGCTCATTGATCCCGTGGATTGATGTGAAACGCGAGAATGGCCAAAGTAAAGAAGAATGGAAAGGCTCTGTTGAGACTAACAAGATCCTTGGCCTGGATAACAACCCGATTCCGATTGATGGTACTTGTGTTCGTATTGGCTCAATGCGTTGTCACAGTCAGGCACTGACATTGAAGTTGAAGAAAAATGTGCCGCTTGATGAAATTGAAGAGATCATCGCGTCTCATAATGACTGGGTGAAAGTGATACCGAATGATCGCGATATCACAATGCAGGAACTGAGCCCGACAAAAGTAACCGGTACGCTTTCTATTCCTGTTGGCCGTTTGCGTAAATTGGCTATGGGGGATGATTTCCTGAATGCCTTTACGGTTGGTGACCAGTTGCTATGGGGAGCCGCAGAACCGCTTCGCCGTACTCTACGAATTCTTTTGGCTGAAAAGCAATAAAATTTCCCTTCTATATATTGTCATAAAAAAACGCCTGCGATTGCAGGCGTTTTTTATAGAGCTTCACTGAGCTGAATCTACGAGAGATTAAGCTGCCAGGTTCTTCGCAACGAATTCCCAGTTAACCAGTGCCCAGAATGCGTTCATGTAGTCAGGGCGCACGTTACGGTAATCGATGTAGTATGCGTGCTCCCACAGGTCTACAGTCAGAAGCGGAGTTACGCCTTCTTCTGTTAGAGGAGTACCTGCGTTTGAGGTGTTTACGATGTCCAGAGAGCCGTCAGCTTTCTTAACCAGCCAGGTCCATGAAGAACCAAAGTTGTTAATAGCTGCATCCGTGAACTTCGCTTTGAACTCTTCGAAAGAGCCAAATGCTTTAGCGATAGCGTCTGCTACTTCGCCTGTTGGCTCGCCGCCTGCGTTAGGGCTTAGGCAGTGCCAGTAGAAAGTGTGGTTCCAGATTTGAGCTGCGTTGTTAAAGACACCGCCTTCTGAAGCCTTGATGATTTCTTCCAGAGATTTTTCAGCAAGTTCAGTGCCTTCGATTAGACCGTTTAGCTTAACTACATAAGTGTTGTGGTGCTTACCGTGATGGTACTCAAGAGTTTCCTGAGAGATGTGTGGCTCAAGAGCGTTGATTGCGTACGGTAGAGCTGGTAGTTCAAATGCCATTGCTCGGTTCTCCATTCTGGTTTTCGGGGTCATGCCCCGCGACATTGCTTCCAGTAGACTTCGTGCCTACTTATTTTTTGAAACTGACTGATTTTAGTCTTATTTTGCCGATTCAGCTTTGTGCTGTCCGACAAAATTTACTTTATGAAGGTATTTTAGCAAGTTTTTACTTTATTAAAAGCCCTGTATACTAAAAAATAGAACGTCAGAGTGAATCTGCGGAAAAATTAACCATACAATTAATAGGCATTTTTTTCAGAGGCATGACCAAGTAGAATGATGTCTGTGAAATTCAACTTATAAGTAAGCGTCGTAAGAGGAAGCTATGGAAACTATCGACAAGATCAAAAAGCAGATCGAAGAAAACGCCATTCTGCTTTACATGAAAGGTTCTCCGAAACTGCCAAGCTGCGGTTTTTCATCTCAGGCAGCACAAGCACTGATGGCATGTGGTGAGAAGTTTGCTTATGTCGATATTCTGCAAAATCCGGATATTCGTGCTGAACTTCCTGCCTATGCACAATGGCCGACATTCCCACAGCTATGGGTTGAAGGCGAACTGATTGGTGGCTGTGACATCATCATCGAGATGTTCCAGAAAGGCGAACTACAGCCATTGATTAAAGAAGCGGCAGAGCGCCGTGACGGTGCAGCTGCTGAGGAATAATTCCCAGCCACCACTGTTATAAACAATAAAGCCCCGATTTATCGGGGCTTTTTTTTACATATTTCAATACGAAAAGACCGCCCGTGAAGGCGGCCTTATTGCAGTATCCGAAGAATTCCGATTACAGAATCATTGATGCCAGCCAGCCAAATGCAATCAGTGGCATGTTATAGTGGATAAAGGTTGGTACAACCGTCTCCCATACGTGTTCGTGCTGACCGTCAGCATTCAGTCCTGCTGTCGGACCCAATGTTGAGTCTGAAGCCGGTGAACCCGCATCACCCAGAGCGGCTGCAGTACCTACGATAGCTACCGTTGCCAGTGGAGAGAAGCCAAATGTCAGGCAAAGCGGAACATAAATCGTTGCCAGAATAGGGATGGTTGAGAATGAAGAACCGATACCCATGGTAACCAGCAGGCCTACAACCAGCATAAGAAGTGCAGATAACGGCTTGTTATCACCAATGACTTCTGCCAGAGAACTTACCAGAGTTTCAACACCACCGGTGGCTTTCATTACAGAAGCAAAGCCTGCTGCTGCGATCATGATGAAACCGATCATCGCCATCATGTGTACACCTTTGGTGAACACATCGTGGGTTTCTTTCCACTTGATCACGCCGCCGAAGGTGAAAACCATAAAGCCAATCAGACCACCGATGATCATTGAGCCGCTGTAAAGTTGAGCGCCCAGTGCCGCAATGATTGCGCCTACAGCAATGTAAACATGCTGCATGTTGATTTCTTTGTGCTCTGGTTCGGTAGCCAGAATCTTCTCTTCAGAGTATTCACGTGGTTTACGGTAGCTGATGAAAGTTGCCACAAGCAAACCGAAGAGCATGCCCATCGCAGGCAGAAGCATGGCATATGGAACCTGGCTAGCAGTGACATCAAGGCCGTTCTCATGAAGGTTTTTCAGCAGAATGTTGTTTAGGAAAATACCACCAAAGCCAACAGGCAGAACCATGTAAGGCGTTACCAAGCCGAAGGTCAGTACACAGGCGATCAGACGACGATCCACCTTAAGTTTCGCAAAGACATGCAAAAGAGGCGGGATCACGATTGGAATAAACGCGATATGAACCGGAATTGCGTTCTGAGAAGAGATTGCAAGAAGCACCAAAATGGAAAGAACGGAATATTTAACACCGGTTGCAGCCGCTGCATTTTCATGGCCGCTGATACGCTTAATCACTTTTTGGGCCAGCACGTCGGTAATGCCCGAACGAGAAATGGCAACAGCAAAAGTACCTAGCATTGCATAGCTAAGCGCAGTGGTTGCACCACCACCAAGGCCGCTTTCAAAAGCAGCAACAGTTTCAGTTAAAGGCATCCCGCCTATTAGGCCACCTAAGATGGCACTGAAGGTAAGCGCAACCACGACATTTACCCGCAGAAGAGCGAGTAGCAGCATGACGCATACCGAAATGACTACTGGGTTCATAAAACTAGATCCATCCGTTGTACATACCAAGTTGAATCAATTGATCATTCATTTTAGTCGAATAATTTTTCTCAAGATCAACACGGCATTATTTGCATATGTATTGGGTTTATTATGTTTTTTGGCTATTTGCTCAAAACATCCAGTTTCCTGAAATTTTGCAACATGTCGAGAAAAATTTGATGTCAGGCAGGAATTTTATCGTTATGTGTTCGATCTCTTAGCCGAGTCAGGTGCCAATGCTTATACTTTGTGAGCAATTGATGTTAAGTGTAATCACAAGCAGAACAATATGTTACTGCTACATTTCATCTATATTACCGCGTTGGCTGGTTGCCTTGGCGGTAATCGATAAAAGGAGTTAGTTAATGAGTGTACTTGTTGGCCGTCCGGCTCCGGATTTTACCGCTGCGGCAGTACTTGGAAATGGCGAGATTGTTGAGCAGTTTAACCTGAAGGAGCACATTAAAGGTAAAGCTGCTGTTGTATTTTTCTATCCGCTCGACTTCACTTTTGTTTGTCCGTCTGAGCTAATCGCGTTTGATAAGCGCTTTGCTGATTTCCAGAACAAAGGGGTTGAAGTGATTGGTGTGTCAATTGACTCCCAGTTCAGTCATAACGCATGGCGTAACACTGCGGTTGAAGATGGCGGAATCGGTCCGGTTCAGTATCCATTGATTGCCGACACCAAGCATGAAATCTGTCAGGCTTATGATGTTGAGCACCCTGAAGCCGGTGTGGCATTCCGTGGTTCTTTCTTGATCGATAAAGAAGGTGTTGTTCGCCATCAGGTGGTGAATGATCTGCCGCTAGGTCGTAACATTGATGAAATGCTACGCATGGTTGATGCGCTTCAGTTCCACGAGTCACACGGTGAAGTTTGCCCGGCACAATGGGAAAAAGGTAAAGAAGGGATGGATGCTTCACCAGAAGGTGTGGCGAAATACCTGTCTGAGCATACTGATGATTTGTAATTAAGTTACAGATTTTAGTTAAAATAAAGGCTAGCCGGAGGCTAGCCTTTTTGGTGCAATTACACTGCTTAGTATGGCATTTCGGTGTGTACGTAGTTTGTATCAGCTGTTAGCTCACCTTTACTCAAGAAGTTGATAGAGTTGGTTTGCATATCAGTAATAGCTGGAGCATATGGGGCAAGAGGTCCTGATGGCTCTTTTATAAGAGCAGCATGGAAGCTATTGTCTTGCTTGTAAATCGCAGCATTACGCTTTTCACTATTTGCATTCACAGGGCCTTGAACCACATTAAAATCAATATTGCTATTTTTAATTAATGGCAAAGTACCCGCTACCATTGACTTGACAATGGAATTGGTTATTGGACCATTTGGTATTACCGTATCACCTTCAGCCACTGACAGGTAAATCGGGGTTTGGATTTGATTAATTAAATTAGCCGGATCCACAGTGTCCAATACTGTTTGGGCTGCCATAGCGAATGAGTTGAAGAATAAAACTTCACACATTGAATCAGATAATCCAGTACAACTTTCTGATTTAAATGCACTATATCCTTCTTGTTTTAACGCCGCCTTAATAGTGTTGCCGTAGGCTCCGGAATTAAATAAGAAGTATGCAAGGCCGCCTCCTGGAACATCAAAGTGGGCGCGGCTAACACCAAATAGTGTTGTCTCTTTTTCGATATCAACGTTACCGGTGTTTTGATCAATTATGACTGGCTTATCAATGGTAGCTGTATAACCAATACCAACGATCCCCCCTAAAGAGACACCGACATAACCGACGCCTTTGCTACCGTCATTGGTATCTAGAGATAGCTTACTAAGCTCACCATAAATAGGGTTAATAGCAGCACCATGTAACTTTTTGGCACCGAAAAGAAGCCCCAGCGATGTTCTCAAGCTAACGAGATCAGCAACAGACTGACGAATATTGTCCCTTGCAACCGGTAAAGACTTAAGGTTCATGTAACCCAGCATTTGAGCACTTTCATTGTACGGTTTTTCAGGCCAGCGAGCGCCGTGTAATGGTTGATCAATGGCAATTAATGCCTGACAGGTTGTCGATAAGGTTTCCTGTGCATAGTAATCAGCGCTGTCTTTATTACCGCCAAATCCATGAGTAAAGATACTCACTGGGATATTACTATCATCTGAACACAGGCCAGCTTTTGGCATGTATAGGTTATACGGTACATCAGCGACCGAGCGTAACTGAGGAATTGGACTATATTGAGTAATCAGTCTTTCTTTATCCAGCTGAACGGTATGACCGCTGTCAAGATATAGTTTCTTATTCACCAGTTTTTGAATGACGGACATTAGTACTGACTTGTTTTTAGGGTTAGAAATTAGCGTATTAATCTCTTCACTCGTAATACCAATCTCCGGTCCTGTCAGTTGACCTAAGAGTAGTTGACTGGTTGCATCATTTTTCTTAAGAACATTTAAAATCTTAAGAAGGCTAGGTGTTGCACTACTCCAAGCTGTAGTCATGTATGGTTTTAGGCTTGTATCTTTAGTATCACTTAAGAAGTATGGCAGTTTGACTGTACCTGTGTATTTCGTCACATCTGATGATGCATAACTTGTATCTTTACTTGGTATCGAGAAGGAAAACATTCCTGTTGTTTCAACGCCATTGTTCCAAACAGTATTGGCATTGCCTGGAGTCGGGGGTAATAGGTTTGTTGTTTCTTTTACAGAATTTGCTGAAAGAGCGATTGCTGCTTTTGTTGCGAACAGTGAGTTACCAGCAGAGGCTGTAGGGAACCAGGTTGAGAAGATAATATTATCTTTATTAACGCCAGCCGTCGCTGCGATAGTGTTTTCAGTCAGGTGAACAAGCTCTTGAGGTTTATTTAGCTGCTCAGAAATAGGCTTATTTTTGTCTTTTAAGATGGCATAACTTTGACTCATTCCTACAGAATTGTTATCTGCGTCTTTCAGGTGATTTGTTATTGCAAACATATAGTTCGCTGATGGTTCAAGTGGGCGTAGCAACGAAACAATTAATTTTGTTTCGGATGTTGATACAAAATAATCTTTACCAGGGGTTAATGCTTCCGGTTTTGTACTATCTGACTCTAATAGCGGATTAAATGACTTAATTATCGCGAAGCCGGCATTTGCGGTTTCGGCTTTCAGATCTCTGCCGTCAAAATCAATGATGATTGGCTCAAGAATACCCCAGCCATCGGTTTTACCCATGGCTGTTCTGGGATCACCGATGAAGTTTTCAGAGTATTTATCGTTTTTCTTCCCGTCCTCAAGAATAAAGTTATCCGACGCTAGTGTTCCATCGAAAGTATCAACACCAAAAAAGGATGGGAAATCTACTTTCTTTTCTTCACTGAGTATATCAAAGATGATTTGGGTCTTGGCTTGTAAGCTTTTTTCGATCACTGGATCAATCGATGGGTTACCGCTAAGTTCACTTTCGTTACCACAACCATATAAGCCAACGCTTGATGCAATCAATACGGCTAATAAATTCTTTTTCATAGTTTATTCCTATCATTCAAATCATTATGCAAACCAGGTGGTTTTGCTGAATTAATTAAAATTTGTAATTGATTTGTGCGGCAGCGAGAATTGCACCACCTGAAGATGTGAAAGTACTGTCATCTTCTTGGAAGGTGGTCTCTTTGCCATCCAGATAGGTAAATGCAAAGTCGAATGACATATCAGGGTTGACGTTATAGGTTAAGCCCGCGGAATACCAATAGCGGTCGGTATCAGGAATACTTAGGGTTGAACGACCTGCTTGTTCGTCGAAAGCAAAACCTGCGCGAAGTGTCCAGTCCGGATTAACTGTATACGTTGCACCAACTGAGTACCGGAAGTTATCGTCGTAGTCTTCATCTTTTAGCATACAAAGCCCATTACTACATTGATCGCTGGTTGCTCGTAGCTCTTCAAATTTACTGTATTGGATCCATTGTACGCTGTAATGCATTGCCCATTGTTCATTTACTGCATGGTAGCCGGAGAATTCAGCAATTGCTGGCAATACAACATCAAGTTTACCTGTAACAACATTGTTATTAGCATCGGTAATAAGGCCGGTAGAATCAGTAAAATCACCTTCAAAGTCCAGATCTACCTGTGAACGGTAACTTAGACCAAAACGGTGGTCGTCATTGACTTCATAGAGTGTGCCGATGTTCCAGCCCCAGCCAAAGGTATCCCCTTCCATTTCGATGCTTTTATCGCTTGCTTTGCCGCCAAGTAAGAGAGCCAATTTTGTTCCTTTATGGCGTTCCAGTTTGGCATCGCCATAAACCAGGCTAACACCAGCACCGATACTGAAGTGCTCATTAATGCGATAAGCAACGTTCGGGTTAACATTAAAGGTTATTAGTGATGTCATACCGGCTGCAGTGCCATTGTTAAAGCTGTCAGGATAGTCGGTTGATACGCCATAGCTGGAGAACAGTGCAAGACCCAAGGCAACACTATCGTTGAGTGGATGGATATAGTAACCGGCAGGCACTACAGCTAAAGGAGCAACATCTTTAGCTGTTTGATTAAATGTCTGGTCTTCAACATCAATGCTTGGATCGATGACGGTGAAGGCACCGGAAAGTTCTGCGGTTTTGAAAAGAGTCATTGCCGCCGGGTTACGAGCCAGTACTGATGCGTTATCAGCAACAGCTGCTTCACCTGCGAACGCTCTACCTAAGCCAGACGCGGAATGTTCGTTTACCTGATAGCCAGCGGCATGGGCATTAATGGACATTAATGCTGCCGTTACGGCAACGGCGGTAAGTTTTAATTTCTTAGACATTATTATTTTTGCCTCTTTGATTTGCTTCTTGTTCTTCGTTCCATGAAGGAAAACGACTATTTATAGTTTCATCGTTTCTGGTCATATCGGTTCATTGCGTAGCACCCAGAGCGAGCCATGTTGCTCAGACATTGAGATTTATATCGGTAGGACATAAAACGAATATGCCGATGCCAGCAGTCTTACATCGAATCAAATTGAAACGATATGAAACAGTGCTAAGCAGTATAAGGATTCATATGGGGAATGTTAAGTCGCTGTAACACACTGTTTTCGTGAGAAAACGCCAATTGAATGGTATTTCATTAAATGACGTTTAAAACGGGCGTTTAAATTATAACACGTGTTTAGAAAGAGGATTCTAAAAGCCCGGCTGGACCGGGCTGGTAGCAGGTCTGATGAGTTTGAGGTGTTTAACTTTTAAGACTCTTGGTTTTCTTCTGTTTGAGATTCGAAAACAGGCCAACCACCTAATTTCTTCCATTTGTTAACGATCTCACAAAATAATTCGGCTGTTCGCTCAGTGTCATAGAGTGCGGAGTGAGCTTCTTTATTATCAAATGGAATGCCGGCTGTGCGGCAGGCTTTGGCAAGCACAGTCTGGCCGAACGCCAAGCCACTTAGGGCTGCTGTGTCGAAGGTCGCAAAAGGATGGAAAGGGTTGCGTTTAAGCTTTGCACGTTCAGATGCAGCCATCACAAAGCTGTGGTCGAAGTTTGCATTGTGAGCCACCATGATTGCACGTGAGCAACCAGCAGCCTTTTGTTCTTTGCGGATTTGTTTGTAAATCTCTTTCAGTGCCGTTTCTTCTGCTACTGCACCACGAAGCGGGCTGAATGGGTCTCGGATACCGTTAAATTCCAGCGCTTCTTTATGGATGACTGCCCCTTCGAATGGTGTTACGTGAAAATGAAGGGTTGATGCAGGCTTCAGCCAGCCGTCTTCATCCATTTTTAGTGTGACGGCACAAATTTCCAGCAGAGCATCGGTCTTGGCGTTAAAACCGGCTGTTTCAACATCAATGACGACAGGGAAATAGCCGCGAAAGCGACTTTTTAGCGTGTTTAGTTCGTTATCTTGGCTCATAGCACTGCGGTTGATAAAAATGAGGGGGGCATTATGTCAGATTCATTAAGGGAGCTAAACCTATAATCTTTATCGGGAACCCGACAGGATTGTATTTACGTCGTTGGAGCCAATGTCTCTTCATTAGTATTTGGTTGAATGTATCCATTGTGACCCTAAAGATTTTTTGTCAGGATCCGATACAATAAACAGTTATTTTGGTTGAGCTGGTAAATCAGATTATGGGCAAAAGAACAATATCATTATGCTTGTCGGCATCAGTGCTGATGGCGGCAACGGCAAGTGGCCCGGTGATGGCAAGTAAGCAATACGTAGCTACACCAGCTCAGTCAGACTGGAAAGTGGCGGTAGATACCCCTCTTGAGTGCCGGATGCTGCATAACATTCCGAACTACGGTGAAGCCCAGTTTATTTCTCGTGCTAGTAAGAAAATTAATCTCGATTTTGAATTGAAGATGCGACGTCCGATGGGGGAGACCCGTGATGTCAGCCTGGTATCTATGCCACCTCGCTGGATGCCGGGAGAAGCGGCCGAGCCGATCACCCGAATTACTTTTTTTAAACAGTTTGATGGCTATATTGGCGGCCAGATGGCCTGGACTATGCTTACGGAGCTGGAAAGCGGGCGTTATCCGACACTGGGTTATCAGGACTGGCAGCACAGGGATAAACGTATTGAGGTGGCTTTGTCTGCTGTGTCTTTCCAGGAGCCATATCAGCAGTTCAGCCAGTGCCTTGATAATTTATTACCATACAGTTTTGAAGATATTGCCTTTACAGTTCTGCATTACGATAAGAACAGTGATGAGCTGAATAAACCTTCGCGTCAACGATTGTCACAGATTGCTGATTTCGTTCGTTATAGCGATGATGTTGATTTGGTGCTGGTGGCGACTTATACCGACTCTACTGGTGGTAAAAATGTGAATCAGGCGCTTTCTGAACGCCGAGCCAAAAAATTGGAAGAGTATTTTATGGCAATGGGGCTGCCAAAAGATCGCATTCAGGTCGAAGCATATGGTAAGCGACGTCCTATCGCTGATAATTCAACGCCAATTGGACGCAATAAAAACCGTCGCGTAGTGATTTCTCTGGGTAGAACAATAATCTAACCGGAACGAAACAAGCACTGTGTAAATTTTAAACTGGATGATTAAACTCCTGCGCTTTGCTAATTAGTTTATTGTTCAGTTTGGAATTTATCGGCTACATTGAAAATGAGACTTCAATGGAAGGAGTGCTTCGGAATGAAAAAGCTTCTTGCTGTTATGTTGTTTGCGTTAGGTGCAGTATCTGCGTCAGGTGCTTATGCAGCTCTGGGTAATGGTGATGCACAGAGGGTAACTCGTGCTGAAGCCGCTGCTATGGGGTTGAATAAATCGGCCTATTATTTGGTTTATAACACTGAAGATATGGCACGCCTTGATGATCAAATAATCAAAAATCTAGAAAACCGTTCTGCAGAGTATTATTCGGTAGTGTATTTTGTTCCTCGCAGGAACAAAGATCATTATCAGGCAATGGTTACTGAATACAAAGAATAACTAAATAAATTAAAAGCGAGGTCTATACCTCGCTTTTTTCTTCCTGTTATTTTTCCCCGGAAATATACTTTTTATTGAAGTCTGAATCTGGCGATCAGTTCGCATTGGGTGCTGGTATTCATGTTTGCGACCTGTTGGGCGACAATTGGGTTAGGGTGTCTTTTCAGAAACTCAATTAATGCCGATTTACAGCAGCCAAGAGAATCAACAAAGGCATTGCAAGCTTTGTGCGGGCATTGCGGCAGCATGGTCATGATTTGTTCTGAGGCTAGCTGCAGATATTTCAGCTCATATTCTTTATCTCCGGCTTTTCGCCAGAAAGAGGCGAGGTTATGGCAGGAAATTACCTTGATAGTCAGTAAATCTTCAAGCTCATCTTCAGTACCGTGTACAGGTTCTAACTGTTGAGATTCTGCCAGCGCCAGCTGGTAATGCATCACAGACATCATTGGCAGATTGTCTTTTTCGGCTTTGGTTGCCAGCAGTGTGTGGCGTTCCCAGCATGATACATCCATGATTCGGCTCCTTTGAATTTGTTATGCCTGTAACGGTTATATGTATAAAGAGTCGAGAAAATTTTGTTCTATTTGAGGCCAGTCAACTACGTGCCACCATGCATCAATATACTCCGGACGTTTGTTTTGATAGCTCAGGTAATAGGCGTGTTCCCAAACATCAAGAGCCAGAATCGGTTCGCCGCGATGAGTGGAAATATCCATCAGCGGGTTGTCCTGGTTGCTGGTGGTGACGATTTCCAGCCGGCCTTCACAAACGCAGAGCCAGATGAATCCAGAACCGAAATGATTGGCAGCTGCTTCTGAGAACTCTTCTTTGAAATGTTCGAAACTGCCGAAATGGCAGTTGATTGCTTCGGCCAGCAGGCCGCCGGGTTGACCTCCACCGTTTGGTGACATGCATTGCCAGTAAAGATTGTGGTTGAAAAAGCCGCCACCATGGTTGCGGACTGCGGGGGAGTGTTCAGAAATGGATGCAAATATATCGTGGAAAGACTGGTGTTCCAGTTCAGTGTTGGCAATTGCCGTCATGAATTTATCGAAATAGGTTTTATGGTGTTTGCCATGATGTATTTTCATGGTCTTTGTGTCGATATATGGCTCCAGCGCATCATAGGCGTAAGGGAGCTCCGGGAATGTGAATGACATGATCGTACTCTCTTGGTTTTTTAACTATGTTAGTGATAATTATTCTCATTATCAACCATAAAGTTTGTGCCACTTTTACTCATTCTTATTTTTGGAGCTGAAGGTGTCGTTAAAAGAACTACATTGAGAACGATATATCGACAAAACTAAGCAAAAGGGCTGTGGCAATGAAGAAATTACTCGTACTTCTTATGTTCGGTGTCGGTTCTGTCTTTGCCGATGACACAATAGTTGGAAGTGATGCCTATAAAGTTGAAAGTGAACTGGCAAGCAAAATTAAGGCAAAGCAAATCACTGTTGAAGAAGCTGAGCAGATGGAACTGAATATGGCTGATACTTATGAAGTCACCAGTACTGTCAGCGTTGAAAATCTTGAGCTGCTGATTGGTGAGCAGCTCAAGGAAAGTATCATGCCTTACTACTCAATTGAGTTTAATGACCCGACGAAGGACAACGAATTCAGAGCCACTATCACAGAGTATTTTGGCAAAGTAGAATAGAAATCAGAATAAAGATAGACAGGCAAAGTTTACCGAACTTTGCCTGTTTTGTTTGGAAATCAGTGTCAGTTTGTCATTATTTGCGTTGAATCAGTTCGATTTTATAGCCGTCAGGATCGGTAACGAATGCAATGTGCGTCGTGCCGCCTTTAACTGGACCTGGTTCGCGCGTGATATCACCACCAGCTGTTTTAATAACATCACAGGTGGCATAAATGTCTTCAACGCCGATAGCAATATGGCCGAAGGCATTACCCATATCGTATTCTGTGGTTCCCCAGTTGTAGGTCAGCTCGATGACGGCTCCTTCTGACTCATCACCATAACCGACAAAAGCCAGCGTGTATTTATATGCTTCGTTGTCGTGTTTGCGCAGCAGTTTCATGCCCATGACATCGGTATAGAACTCAATAGAGCGGTCGAGATCGCCCACGCGCAGCATGGTATGAAGAATGCGTCCGTTTGCCATAATTACTCCGGTAATGTGCTGATATTGATATGGGTTAGATTAACGTCTGTCTGTAACAATGAAAAATTATCATTGGTAATATTTTTGATAATCTTATGTGATAAGAAAAAGGCCATTACACAATCGTAATGGCCTTTCGAGATTATTCATCCGGGTAGACTTTATCTTTAAATTCACAGAGGTCTTCAATGATGCAGCTGCCGCAACGTGGCTTTCTGGCTACACAGGTGTAGCGGCCGTGCAGGATGAGCCAGTGGTGAACATCAACTTTGAACTCTTTAGGAACGACTTTCAGCAGCTTCTGCTCAACTTGATCGACATTCTTACCAATAGCGAATTTTGTGCGGTTAGAAACGCGGAAGATATGGGTGTCGACGGCAATAGTCGGCCAGCCAAAAGCGGTGTTCAGCACAACATTTGCTGTTTTGCGTCCTACACCCGGTAGAGCTTCCAGTGCTTCACGGCTTTCCGGTACTTCACCGCCATGTTTCTCTAACAGGATTTTACAAGTCTTAATGACATTCTCGGCTTTGGAATTAAACAACCCGATAGTTTTGATATATTCCTTAACACCGTCAACGCCCAGATCCAGCATAGCCTGAGGCGTGTTAGCAACCGGATAAAGTTTATCTGTTGCCTTGTTGACACTAACGTCTGTTGCCTGAGCTGACAGCAGAACGGCAATCAATAGTTCGAACGGAGTACTCCAGTTAAGTTCCGTCTCTGGATGTGGGTTTTCAGCTCGAAGACGTTCAAGGATCTGAACGCGTTTTTGATTATTCATTATTGCTTCCTGATTGCTTCTTGATCTGAATATTGACTGACTCCGCAGCGTCTCATTGCTCTGGTGTAGGGCCAGAAACAGGGTGAGCGGCCTGTTTTATGTGGTCTGCTGCGGATTTTATTCGTTTTTAGTTCGCTGAAGTTACGCGAGCACGTTCGATAGTCGGCTTTTTATCTGCGACTTTCTGTTCACGTTTCTTATCAATGACGTTTTTCAGGGCGATCATAAAGCCGACGCCGATAAAGGCACCCGGTGGCAGCATTGCTAGCAGGAAGCTGCTGTCAAAGCTGAATACTTCGATACGTAGTGATGCAGCCCATTCGCCTAATAAACGATCAGCGCCGTCAAACAGGGTGCCGTTGCCCAGAACCTCTCGCATTGCTCCCAGCACAACCAGCGCAGAAGTCATACCTAGGCCCATCCATAAACCATCAAGTACCGCAGGAACTGGGTCATTCTTAGAGGCAAAAGACTCAGCACGGCCAATGATGATACAGTTGGTTACAATCAATGGGATAAAGATACCCAAAGACTGGTAAAGGCCATAAGTGAAGGCATTCATCAGCAGCTGAACACAGGTTACCAGCGCTGCAATAATCATTACGAAAACCGGAATACGGACTTCAGATGGTACCCATTTACGAACTAGTGAAACGATAAGGTTTGAGCTGACCAGTACTAGTGTGGTAGCGATGCCCAGACCGAGTGCGTTAGTGACAGTCGCTGAGACTGCAAGCAGGGGACACAGCCCCAGCAGTTGAACGATGGCCGGGTTGTTGTTCCACAGGCCATTTTTCATCAGTTCTTTATTCATACTCATGATTCACCCTGACAGTTCAGAGGTTGGTTAAACAGTTCCTGCTGGTGGCGCTGATAGTAAAGCGACACATTCTTTACTGCACCGACAACAGCACGCGGTGTGATAGTGGCACCGGTAAACTGGTCAAAGTCACCGCCATCTTTGCGAACTGCCCAACGGGAATCTTTTTCACCTTCTAGCTTTTTTCCGGTAAAGCTGTAAATCCAGTCGGTGATGCGGGTATCGATTTTGTCGCCAAGTCCCGGTGTTTCATTGTGGCTGAGTATACGAACGCCAGTTACTACGCCTTCAATATCAAGACCTACAATCAGTTTAATG
Organism: Photobacterium marinum; assembly: GCF_000331515.1. Classification (GTDB taxonomy): domain Bacteria; phylum Pseudomonadota; class Gammaproteobacteria; order Enterobacterales; family Vibrionaceae; genus Photobacterium; species Photobacterium marinum. The sequence continues at coordinate 1,793 of NZ_AMZO01000036.1, read as the reverse complement.
GCTCCGTTGTAACCGTCCGGTGCAATGGCTTCAATAGCAACGCCTGAGACTTGGCCTTCTTTTTTCGCTAGATAAGCAGGCATGGCTTCCGGTGTACCTAGAAACTGTTCACTGGCTACCAGAGTACAGCTTTTATAAAGCTCGTTGTCATGGCTTTCTGCCGGAATAACTTGGTTTAGCACCTTAAGCAGTTCTTTTTGCTGCTGCTCCTGGATTCGGCCTTCTGTTAGTAAGTGGGTAACTGATACCAGAGATGTCGACAGCAGAGCAAATACAGCCAGCACACCGCCGTTTTTCTTCATTGCATTTAGCATGCTAGCTCCTGTTAGTGACCGTAAGTTCGTGGACGAGTGTAGTAATCAATCAGTGGCACACACATGTTTGCCAGCAGAACACCGAAGGCGACACCGTCAGGGAAGCCGCCCCAGGTGCGGATCAGGTAAACCAGCAAACCAATCAGAGCGCCGAAGATCAGGCGTCCTTTTACCGTTGTTGAAGCCGAAACCGGATCAGTAGCAATAAAGAATGCACCCAGCATGGTTGCGCCTGAGAACAGATGGATCAGTGGAGAAGCTGTCGCATCCGGGTGAATCATAAAGGCCACAGTGCTGATTACGAACAGGGAACCAAGCATGCCTGCCGGGATGTGCCACTGGATAATGCGCATTTTCAGCATAACCAGACCACCAAGCAGGAAGCCGATGTTCACCCATTCCCAACCGATGCCGGCAATAACACTGAATACCGGGTTTGCAAGGATCTCAGTTGTTGTATGACCAGTGGTCAGAGACGTTTTCAATGTATCCAGCGGGGTTGCCATGGTGACACCGTCAAAGGAGGTTTTCAGCTGGTGTACGCTGTAACCATCCTGAGTAAAACCGGTGAAAACGGCATACAGGCTGTCAATCAGCGAAACCGGTGAAGCTGCCAGTGATGATGGTGGCAGCCAGGTTGTCATCTGAACCGGGAAGGAAATCAGTAGAACAACGTAGGCGACCATTGCTGGATTGAACAGGTTTTGGCCTAAGCCACCGTAAAGGTGTTTTGCAATTACGATGGCGAAGACGACGCCAATAACCGTAATCCACCATGGCGCCAGCGGCGGAATAGCAATCCCAAGTAATACACCGGTCAGCAGAGCACTGTTATCACGCAGGTACGGTAATACCGGGCGTTTACGCAGTTTCATGACTGCAGCTTCGGAGATAAGAGCAGTGGAAGATGCCAGCAGGATCTGAATGAGTACACCCCAGCCAAAGAAATACCACTGAGCGGCAACACCAAGTGCCGTACAGAGGATCACAGTGCGCATGATATCGCTGGTGCTGCGACGGCTGTGAGTGTGGGGTGAACTGGCAATATTAAAAGCCACGATTAATTTTCCTCGTTATTCTGTTGTGCTTCTTTTGCAGCTTGTTGAGCTGCTTTGCGTGCTTTAGCGCGAGCAATAGCTGCGGCGACGGCTGCCTTTTTCGGATCGACTTCATCAATAGTGTCGACAACTGTATCCGTTGAGCTTTCAGCTTTTTCCGACTGATTTTTAAGTGACTCTTTCGCCGCTTTTCTGGCTTTAGCTCGCGCAACGGCAGCAGCGACCGCCGCTTTTTTCGGGTCAACTTCTTCAATCGTCTCAGCAATAGATTCAGCAGTGATGTCAGCTGTCTCAGGTTGCTTCTGTATCGCTTCTTTGGCTGCTTTGCGCGCTTTGGCACGGGCAATTGCTGCGGCAACAGCGGCTTTTTTTGGATCTTCTGTTTTAGCTTCAGTTGGCTCAGTGGCTTCTGCAGTCGCAG
>NZ_AMZO01000035.1 GCF_000331515.1 Photobacterium marinum | reverse complement strand
AACCAGCTGAGCTACAGACGCAAATTTTTAGTTCATGTAAGAGAATTGGTGCGACTGAGTGGACTCGAACCACCGACCCCTACCATGTCAAGGTAGTACTCTAACCAGCTGAGCTACAGTCGCATTATCCGGTGTTCCCTTAGAACAAGGGGGATATTAAACACTTCATTCCACCTGTTCAAGTGCAAGGTTCGATAAAATCAGAAAAAAACAACCGCTTGATTACTGTTTATCCAAAAAGACAGCCGGTTGAGCAACTGGTGTCACAGATTGCGCTAACTATTTGTACAGTAACGCAATCATTGAACAAAACTAACTCTCTGTTGCGGTTAATTTAACCTCATTTTTCTCCAGTTCATTATAAAGCTGCTCAAAGTGAGTGGTGAGCTTATGGCTTGGGAACAGGTGCACCAGCGGCTTCTGGTGGTAGTGAGATTCCTTCATTTTGATTGATTGCGGCAGGTATGGCTCCAGGATTGGTAATCCAAGTTCCTTTAAATCGGCAATGATTTGCGAAGGAAAGTTTGCCTGAGCATTAAACATGTTGACGATAACACCTTCCACTTCAAGCTTCGGGTTATGATCTTCCCTTAGTTCAGCCAGATTATTAAGCAGTGTCAGCAATGCCTGTTGGGAGAAACTGTCGCAATCAAAGGGGATCAGAAGTCGTTGAGCTGCGATAAGCGCGGCTTTACTGAAGAAGTTAAGGTTAGGCGGTGTATCCAGGTAAATGCGATCGTAATTTTTTTCCAGAGTATCAAGTGCGTCGCGGAGTTTGTAGATTTTGTAGCGGCGTTCCAATTCGGATTCGAGTTTTTCCAGTTTAGGGCTTGATGGAATGATGTCTAAGTTTTCGAAGGCTGTCGGTTGGGGAAATTCATTAATCGGAGTGGAGACAGTAAACCAGCCAACGCTTTGATTAAGTAAATCGGCTATTGTGGTTTTACTTTCCTGATTGATGTCGTGGCCAAGGTAATGACTGCTGTTGCCCTGAACATCGAGATCGACAAGTAATGTTTTATATCCTTGGGCTGCACTGAGCGCGGCCAGATTAGCTGCAATACTTGATTTACCAACGCCACCTTTTTGATTGAATACAACGCGCCGCATGTTTCCTACCTTAAACGTGTGTGAATTGACAGGTAATTGAATTGGTTGAGGTTACTGTAATAGTTCGTGCTCCGGCGGTAACAAACGCGAGATCCATAATACGAGTTTGTGTTTCATATTCGGACCATCTTCCTGATCGGTTGCGAGCGGGGTGATTTGTTTGACTTCAACTAACAGTCGATAGATGCACTCCACCTTGTCCTTGGAAGAGACGGTTTTGTCTAGATCGCCATATCCTTGCTTTTTCGCTAGGGCCATACCCAATTCAAGGGCTTTCTTTAGCAACTTGGCTTCGTTCTTGTGTTTCTTCATTGCCTGCTCCTTGCAATACTGATTTGCTGAGTTCATCCACTCGGATAAACTGAGCGAATGGGTATCGTCCTGCCGACATCTTAGAGCCAATCAGAATGAATTAAAAGCCTGATTTTTCAAGAATAGTCGCTAAGACTGTTATTCGCTACCGTATCAAATCCCGATTTTTATCTGACAGCGTTTGAAGGTGCGTTGCCAAAATTGAACGTGTGCCATTGTTGCTTCTCTGAAACTGTCATGTAATTCCCCGGCAACGTAATGATTGTAGTAGGAGGTATATTGTTCCGTGGCTGAATTCGGTGGTTGCAAGATTGTTTGTAGTGGTTCTCGGATCTCGTTGAACTGAGAATCGAGTTCTGCCAGATAGGGTTGGATCTCAGTGACAAAGAATCGGTAGAACACATTGTTCAGATATTCGGCTTTCTGTTGATTTCGATTCTTTCCGCAAATGACGATGGATTCGTTTTCCTCAAGAAGCCGAGTGGTAGTATTCAGCCAGTCCTTTGAACGCGTAATCGAATAAACCAATTGTCCGAAGTATCGATGGGTATGAATTTGCTCCTGATGAAAAAGTAAGCGTTCGGCTTGTTTTTGCTGTACGGTTTGATTGCCTTGAATCGCTTGATAAACGAAATCTAAATATCGTATTGCTTCCTGATTTTCTGCTTTGCCGGGGAAGTTGTTAAGTGCAAAAGGAAGGCTGGTGATCCTCAGTTGTTGTCGCCACTCTTTACCTGAAGTCAGCATGTTCCAGAAGTAGACCGGGAGTTGCTTTCGTTTTAGCTGGCGGAAGTTAACAAGTTCCGGTTGTAGTTCTGAGTCCTGTGGCAATGTGTCGATGCAATGTTCCAGTCCGCCCATAAACAGTAACTCATAACGGAGCTGATGAGTTCTGTCTTGTACCTTCCCCAGTACGGAGTTCCTTTCCGCTATTAAATGGAACAGCCCGCACTTTCTCAACTCATAAGCATCAAGCAACCCCATTCGAATATCTTCAATCGGTATAAGCAAGTCTCGAATATCTGCCAACTGAATGATTTGAGTTTCCGGAGCCGGGGAGGGTGAGACATCCAGTACGTTAGCCAGCCTGGAATGATAAGTTTCAAAGCTTTCTTCCGCTGTGTTTCGCTCACAACCGGGTAGAGTGAGTAAAGAGAGTGTGAGAAACAGTGGGTATAGAGTCTGGCGGCTCAGCATTCGCTACCTTTATGATTTTTCAGAACAGCAATCGGAATACGTACGCGAATAGGTAATGGATTACCCATTGATGATTTAACGCCATTGAACGTTCAAATACTTATGCTGATATAAGTATGGTGAAGGAGAGGGGAAAAAGGAAAGGCGACCTCAGGCCGCCTTTGTTAATTCAATGATTTTATCGCTTTCAACTTATCGAGTTGAGAGCCTGATTGTTATCGGAGTGACATTGCGATTTGGAAATCATTGTCTTGCTTCTGTACCCAGTGAAGCCTCGAACCCAGCATGACTGCTGCAGAACTCAGGCCGATAATATTACCAATCCAGAATCCGTGAGGCCCCATGGCCTGAACAACCCAGTCAGTCATGCCTAAGGTGTAGCCAATAGGTAATCCCAGAATCCAGTAAGCAATGAAGGTGCGAACAAAAATAGCGCGCATATCTTTATATCCGCGTAATGCACCGGCTGATACCACCTGAATCGCATCAGTACACTGGTAAACAGCCGCAAGGAAAAGTAATTGACCAGCAAGGGCAATTACGTCTGGGTTGTCTGTATAGAGCAGGGCGATCTCTTCTCGGAAAAGGACTGTCAGGATAGCTGTTGTCATTGACATCAATAGGGCGATCAGCAGGCCACAGTGGCTGGCAATTTTTGCTTCTTGAAGGTTTTGCTCACCCAGCAGATGACCGACACGGATACTCAGTGCCGCCCCCAAGCTCATTGGTAACATGAAAACCAGGGAAGAGAAGTTAATCGCGACCTGGTGCGAAGCGACAGTAATGGAACCCAGAGGTGAGATCAAAAGTGCAATGGCGGCAAAAAGTGAAATCTCAAAGAAAATGGATGCCGCAATCGGAAAGCCTAGTTTGAAAAGTCGGGAAATCGCCTTGAACTGAGGTTTGTGCCAGGAGGTGAACAGGTTCGCTTTTTGCAGGCGTTTGTTGACTAATACATAAATCAACATAGAGATAAACATCAGCCAGTAAACAATCGCTGTTGCAACACCACAACCGACACCGCCGAGTTCAGGCGCACCGAATTTTCCGTACACAAAAATCCAGTTCAGCGGAATATTCGCGCCCAGGCCGATAAAGCCGATCACCATAGCCGGCACTGTCATCGACAGGCCTTCAGCAAAGCTTTTCAGGGTTTGGAAAAACAGGAATGCCGGAACGGCAAACAGGACCGCATGCATGTAGCCGACAGTTTTTACTGCCAACGCTGTTTCGACATCCATGAATTTAATCAGTACACCAGCGTTGTAGAGCACCAGCATGATTGGAACAGAGATGATTGATGCCAGAACAAAGCCATGCTGGACTTCGAACGCGACACGCTCTTTTTTTCCGGAGCCATTCAGCTGAGCAACAATAGGTACTAAGGCAAGCAGCAAACCGACACCGAAAAGAATAGAGGGTAGCCAGATGCTGGCTGCTACAGATACAGCTGCCATATCTGTTGCGCTGACACCACCGGCCATAACGGTATCGACAAAACCCATAGAGGTTTGAGCGACAGACGCAATAAGAACGGGGATAGCAAGCTTTAATAGGTGGCGGGTCTCGCGCCTGTAATTGTGCACAGAATGCTCCTGATGCGTGATTAGTAATACATTTGAGATGAGCGGTAAATTATACCGCCACCCAGTATTGATACAATTGCCAGATTGGCTTTTATCAGACCAGAAAGCGTATGGGGTCTTTTTCTTATAGCTCGCCTGTATTGAATGCGTCTTATTTATTCATATCGTTATCAATCACAGCCTGTTTTTTACCGGCAAGCTTCGCTTTGTACAGCATGTTATCTGCAATGGCATAGCAGTTCATTTTTCCTGGGTAAGAGTTAGTACCACCAATACTCGCACTGAGCTTGAGTTGACAGCCATCGACATAAAGTGGACTGTGTTTCAGTTTTAGTAGAATGCGTTTAGTGAGGGTTTCAACTTCATCGGATTCAGACCAGATTGCGAACTCTTCGCCGCCAATCCTGCCAATGATGTCGCTGGTGGACAGGCAGGTTTCACATACTCGGGTAAAGTGTTTGAGTGCAAGATCACCGGTAACATGACCAAAGGTGTCATTCAGCTTCTTAAAGTCATCAATATCCAGGATCAGCAGCCATCCATTCTTTTTTTCTGAGTGGTGTGAGAATGTTTCCCAGAAGAACCGTTGATTGGCAATGCCGGTAAGTGGGTCTGTGTTTGCCAGTTCACGAAGTTGTTGATTGACAGCGATCAGCTCTCGTGTTCTTTCGCGAACGCGCTCTTCCAGCCTTTGGTTCAGACGTTCGGTTTCCTGTTTTTGTTTATCCAACTGGGTAATAGTGGACTCCAGATGAATAGCCATTTTATTAAATGAAGCCGCTAGTTTGCCTACTTCGTCATGATGTATAACGGGAATTTGTTGTAACCAGTTACCCAGGCTGATCTCTATTGTCGCTTTTGTTAATTGTCGAATCGGTGTCAGTAGCTTCTCAGTTCTGCGGGTACCGTAGTACACGGCAATCATAATAATGAGTGCTGCAATGATGAATGTGTAGTGCTTAGTTTGAATTAGATCCTGAGTAAATTCTGATTGTGGTGAATAAATGACAATGGCGACAGAACGATTTTTGCTCAATGGGAAGTGAGTATGAAAGTTGAGCCAGGTTTCGCTCATGAAATCTAATGTTTGAATAGACGTATGGTCCTGCCCATTCTTATTCAGAGTAGGCCAAAGTTGGCCCAATAGTGATGTTGGGTCAGAGGCGATATTCATGAGCTTGCCGTTTTTGGCCGCGTGGGTGCTGTCACTGCTTGCTAAGATATCACCATTTGTATCGATCAGAGCGACTGTGCTGTTTTTGCTGGGTTTGGCGTTTAGCAGGGCTTCTTCGATACTGGCAAGAGTTAAGTCTACTCCCCAGACACCGATCAGCGCTCCATTTTGATCGTGTATCGACTTCGAGAGTGTAATGCCAAGCAGTTCGTTATTGACTACCCCCGGGTAAACATCACTCCATATAGGCAAGTTTGTGTTTAAGGCATTTTGATACCAACTTCTTTGGCGGGCATCAAAATGCTTAATGCGGTTGATGAATGCATCGGACTCATCTGAATATGATGTGCGATAGCTGAGTAACGGGCCTGCTCCATCATTTTCGGATTCAAAACGAACAAAGTGTTGTTTTAGCTTCTGGCCGACAGAAATCAGGCCGCCCTTAGTATTGGCAAAGTAGAAGTAATCAATGTTTTCATGGTGGTTAAGGGCATTGGTCAGGTATACCAAAAGCTGAGGTTTGTCTTTAACTATATCAATAAGTTGATTTTGTATAACTTCCTGATGCAGATAGACGTCATGTGCTTTCGAGAAGAAGGAATCGAGCTTGTTGTATATAGTTTCACTGGAGTGGCGATAGAGCTTTTCGACGGTTAGGCGGTGATCCTGCTCATAGCTGTGGTACCACAAGAGGCTAACAGACAGTGCTGTTAGCAAAATAAACAGTGTTAAGGTTAGCTGAATTCTCAGAACCAGATTATTGGAAAATGGGCTAAGCATTGAAGTGTGTTGAGTCTTATAGATGTTTTATTTATGTATTGTATGTAGAGCATGCGGAGAATATATGGTTCAGTGGGGGGTTACAAACTAAAGAAAGTTCTTTGCTCTTAAATTATTCACAGAAGGTTGTATTTGTGTATCTTTTGTTCTGTTGTGTGTGATTGAACGGTACTTATGTATGATGAGTTCCCTTACAGAGTAAGGGAAGGGAGGCAGAAAAGTATGCTCTGATGCAACATATCTAATATATCAGGCTGGCTTGTCCGGAATCGAACTGCAGTCAATAACAGCCCGGTTTTTCCCTGTCTGTTTGGCTTGGTAGAGCATTTTGTCTGCAATAGCGTAGGCGTTTACTTTTCCAGGAAAACAGTCGGTACCTCCGATACTGGCGGTCAGATGTATTTGGTTGCCGACTGAGTGAAGCGGTGACGAATTCATGTTGTCAAAAATGATCTCAGTTAATTCCTGTATTGCTTCTATGGTTTGTGCTTCAGACCAGATTGCGAATTCTTCGCCACCAATACGGCCCATAAAATCATTTTCACCCAGGCAGGCTGTACAACATTGAGTGAAATGCTGTAAGGCTAAATCACCCGTCATGTGTCCGTATGCATCGTTTAGCTGCTTAAAGTCATCAATATCCAGAATAAGCAGCCAGCCGTGTTTGCTCTCTACCCGGTTGGCAAACATTTCCCAGAAATGGCGACGGTTTGCTATACCTGTCAATGGATCAAAGTTGGCTAGCTGACGCAGGCGGGCATTGAGGGCACTTAGTTCTTCAGTTCTTGCTCGGACACGCTCTTCAAGCTTGAGGTTTTGTTTTTCAAGCAAGACATTCAGCCGTTCTGTTTCTTGTTTCTGAGTATCAAGCTGAGTGATAGTCGCCTCGAGATTCGTGGTCATATGGTTAAAAGAGCGGGCAAGTTGTCCCACTTCATCATCACGATCAAGTTGAATCTTATGGGTCCATTTTCCCTGGCTGATTTGCTCTGTAGCCCGGGTCAGCTTTCTTATTGGAGTGAGAATGTATTTTGTTGCTGCGGATCCGAAATAGATCGCTAAAGTGGTCATCAGTATCGTGATGATAATGGCATAATCTTTTGCTTCTAAAATGTCTTTGGTGAGATCTGATTCAGGCGAGTAAAAGACAATACTGACCGAGCGATTTTTCCCCAAAGGATAGCTGGAATGAAAATTCAGCCAGGGTTCACCATCGAAGTCGAAGGACTCTATCACACTTTCCTGATTTGGCTTCTTTGTTCTGACAGAAGGCCAGATCTGGTTCAAAATCGGAGCGCGCTCAGAGAGCACATTAATGAGTTTGCCTTGTCGTGGACCATGTTTGGGATTACTGCTGGCGAGAATGTCTCCGTTGGAATTAAGTAGAGCTACAGTGCTGTTCGGACTCGGTTTAGCCAACTGAAGCTCACGTATTACTCTCGAAAGTGTAAGGTCTACTCCCCAGACACCGAGTACCACGCCATTTTTATCACGTAATACTTTAGATAGGGTGATACCCAGCATATTTCTGTCAATGGCACCGGGATAGATATCACTCCAGATTGCTTGATCTGTTTGTAATGCGCGTTGGTACCAGTCTCGTTCCCTGGCGTCATAATGTTTTGTTTTACCTATAACTTTAATGGCTTCACCATCAAGCTTATTCTTATAGCTGGTGAGAGGGCCTGCCTGGTTGTTATCAGACTCGAACATAATGAAGCTTCTGTCATCACCTTGCCCCAGAGACAGCAATCCACCTTGATTATTACCAAAATAGTAATAATCAATGTTGAAATGATGGTTGAGGACATTTTCGAGATGTGACAACAGCTGATCTCTGTCTTTTATTATGTCAGGGAGTTGATCGATGATCCTCTGCTGATGCTGGTACACGAGTCGGGCTTCTGCGAAAAAATCATCGAGTTGTGCTTGAATTGTCTGGCTGGAATAACGATATAACTTTTCAACCGTTTGCAAACGAACCTGCTCTGAGCTGTGGTACCATAACAGGCCAATTGGCGTTGCTGTCAGCAGGACAAACAATGTCAGGATGAGTTGAATACGAAGGCCAAGGTTTTTGGGTAGTCTGCTTAACATTCGTAATCCTTGGGCCTGAAGGGAATATCATTTCTTCGCGGTATTTGATTGAAGGATATATTGTTCTGGGTGATGTTACAAATGTCACACGTGTAATTTGCGGCACAGTGCAAAAATGGTTTGTGTGGTTGTTAAATATCCTGTCAGGTAATATTTACAGCCATGCCAGTATAAAGATTCAGAGGAGAGATTATGTTTACCGGTATTGTCCAGGGTACAGCTGAAGTGGTGGATATTAAGAAAAAAGACCGCTTTCAAACGCATGTGATTCGTATGCCATCTGAATTATTATCTGGCCTTGAAACCGGGGCGTCTGTGGCACACAACGGTTGTTGTTTAACAGTTACAGACATTCAAGATGACCTAGTTGCATTCGATCTGATGCAAGAGACATTAAGAGTAACTAACCTCGGGCTCTTAGCGGTTGGTGATCATGTCAACGTAGAACGTGCGGCTAGGTTTGGTGATGAAATTGGCGGCCATTCAATGTCTGGACATATTAATGTGGCGACGGAAATCTGCGACATTATTACGACACCAAATAACTGTACAGTATGGTTTAAGTTACCAGCCGATTTTTCCAAATATGTTCTTCGTAAAGGCTATATCGGTATTGACGGTTGTTCGTTGACTATTGGTGAGGTTAAAGAGGATTGCTTTTGTGTTCACTTGATCCCTGAAACCTTAAATCGAACCTTGTTTGGTCAACGTAAGATTGGAGATGTTGTAAATATCGAGATTGATCCACAAACACAAGCGATAGTTGATACAGTCGAAAGGGTGTTGGCAGAAAAAGCATTATAATGCGTTTGTCTGTATTAATGCTTCTTGTAAAGACTGAATAAATATCTTTATCCCTACAGTCAGTCTGTAGGGATTTGTTTTTGTGATGTTTCGCTCGTAAATATATAATTTGATTATTATTTAAAATATTTGCTCGTCATCAGCGTCAACGAACAAATTAATTGTTTTGTGTAACTCATCCACTTCCATTGTTAAATGAATGGCATGACAACATGCTGGACAATCATCATAAAACTCCTGGCTACCTGCGCTTGCATCAAGTGTAATTCTTATATTGTGTCCACAGTGCGGGCAGACAACACTTTGCTCTGAGATATTTTTCATATTGAACTCCTTTCAATGTGCGATGCACGTTTATCTGGCAGGAACCAGTTGTAATAATTAACTTAATGAATTGCTCTATCTAAACTTTAGCGTTTGCTATTCCTTTTTGCCGAGAATTAACTGTAAAGTTTGATATCTTTTGAAGTTCTGGGTAAATGAATAATGGAAGTGCAAAAAAATGCATTTAAAGGTGGCTTTTTTTAATTTTATAAGATTCAACGAGCTTAATAAAAAGTCAGTTTAGGCACATTAACAGGCAGGAAAAATGAACGAAATTTGATGTAAAGACAAATAGGGTTGTCTTTACATCATTTATAAAATTATCAGCGAATTAAAGGTTGGCGAACAGTTGCTGATTTACTTCGTGAAGCGAGGTAAGTTTTTTGTCTGCAATAGCCCAACGAGCATCATCAGCATACGCTTTTTCAGGTACCGCAACTCCTTTCATCTGTGCTGCTTTAGCTGCCAGCAGTCCATTCACGGAGTCTTCGAAGGCAACGCAGGCCTGAGGTGCAACACCCAGTGCGTCTGCCGCATTGATATACACTTCCGGATGAGGTTTACCGTAACGGAGAGCTTCGGCAGATAATACAGCAGAGAATTTGTCTTCAAGCGATAGCGCTTCCAAAGTTGCCTGTATCAGGCTCATTGGTGACGAAGAGGCAAGGGCGATTTTCAGGCCGTATTGCTCGCATGCATTAATGGCTTCGCATACTCCGGGTAACATAGGCTTGTGTTCTTTGATCAGTTCTTCAACACGAGCCACGATCATATTTGTGACTGTTGCGCAGTCTGCGCCTTCCCATGGTTGTTTACCAAACCAGAATTCTACAACCTGATCGATACGCAAACCCATTGTTTGCAGTGTGTCTTTTTGTTCAATTTTGACGCCAAGAGAAGAGAACACATCGACTTGGGCCAGTTGCCAGAAGGGTTCGGAATCGACCAACAGGCCGTCCATATCAAAAACTGCAGCTTGTAGCATGGATCTTTAATTCTCAATAAAAAAGGCGCCAGAGGCACCGGAACATAACATATAGGATGAACAGGCTTCTAAATTAAGAAGAAACCTGTTCGGAAATTAGTTCTCACTTTTAACCTGAGCCAAGAAGGCCAAGTCTCTCGATGATATGTTCGGCCTGAGCGATGTAGCTTCCGCCGAACAAATTACAGTGATTAAGGACATGGTATAGATTATATAGATCACGTCGATCTTGATATCCGTCATCTAAAGGCCAGACAGACTGATATCCTTCGTAAAAACTTGAAGGGAAACCACCAAACAATTCGGTCATGGCGATATCGCATTCACGGTCTCCCCAATAACTGGCCGGGTCAAATATGATGGGGCCAGTTACGGTCAACGCGGTATTGCCATGCCAGAGGTCGCCATGGAGTAGGGAAGGTTTCGGCTGGTGGTGCATCAGTAGCTGAATTACCTGGCTGGTGATGGTGTCAATATTGCCGAGATCTATTCCTTTTTCTTTGCAGAGTTGTAACTGCCATGCGATGCGCTGTTCGGCAAAGAACCGACACCAACGTCTGCGCCATTTGTTCGGTTGCGGTGTCAGGCCAATGAAATTATCGAAATCAAAGCCATATTCTGCCTGTTCTCCCCACCTGTGTTGGTGAGCCAGATCCTGACCCAGCGTATAGGCGGAGTCATTATCGATAACTTTGGTTGGCAGATAATTAAGGATAAGAAAGGATTTATCTCGAGTTGTGCCTAGGTGAATAAATTGAGGAATCTGTACACAGTCGGCTTCGTTAAGCATACGTAAGCTTTCTGCTTCTGTTTCAAATACAGCAAGCTGTTCGCGATCATTCATCTTAAGAAAGAAGCGCTCATTGCCATCACCAATACAGTAGCATTCATTGATATCACCGCCTTCCAGAGGTTCTTTCTCGGTAATTTTAAAGGATCTACCTAAGACGTCTGAAAGCTGGTGAGAAATCGCTTGCCACATAGCACCCTCCACGGCTGATCAAGATAATAAGTGTCTCGTCAACATCTTAGCTGATTAATTGAGCAAATAATTTTGCCCTAATCAAGCTTTTGGCCTGAACATTTGGACAATAACGTTTTAATAATAGCCAAACGAACACAAAAAAGTTGAATGGATAACATGACAAATTAATGAAAAGCCGGAATTATTTCCGGCTTTTTGAGAAGATTAAAGGCTGGGCAATAATCTGGCGGGCATAAGACCGTTGTAAATTGCTTCTTTGAGCAGTGTATTTGCTTTGTCGATATCTGGTGCAAAATACCTGTCTTTGTCATAAAAGCTGACGCGATCACGCAGGGTCGATTTGGCCTGTTCGATTCGTTCTGAGCTTTTATTCGGGCTTCGGAAGTCAATCCCCTGAGCGGCAGCCAAAAGTTCAACGGCCAGGATCCCGCGGGTGTTGTCTGCCATATCACCAAGGCGTCGTCCTGCAAATGTTGCCATTGATACATGATCTTCCTGATTGGCAGATGTCGGCAGGCTGTCAATAGAAGCCGGATGGGCGAGAGTTTTGTTTTCGCTTGCCAATGCTGCTGAAGTTACCTGCGCAATCATAAAGCCTGAATTCACTCCGCCGTTATCGACTAAAAAAGGCGGGAGATTGCTTAGGGTGCTGTCGATGAGCAGTGCCATCCTGCGTTCTGAGAGGCTGCCAATTTCGGCAATGGCCAGAGCCAGATTATCCGCAGCCATCGCCACCGGTTCAGCATGGAAATTACCACCTGAAATGATGTCATCATCTTCTGCAAATACTAACGGATTGTCGGATACCGAGTTAGCTTCGATTTCCAGAATATCGGCGGCATGGCGGATTTGTTGCAGGCAGGCGCCCATAACCTGAGGTTGGCAGCGAAGTGAATATGGATCCTGAACCTTTTCACACTTCTTGTGAGAAAGGCCGATTTCACTTTCTTTATCCAGCATATGGCGGTAAGCATCAGCGGCATCAATCTGGCTGCGATGTCCACGAACTCTGTGGATACGCGGATCGAAAGGACGGCGGCTGCCCTGTGCAGCTTCTACCGACATAGAGCCGCAGACAATGCCTGACGCAAACAGGTCTTCTGCGGCAAACAGTCCTTCCAGCGCAAAGGCCGTTGATGCCTGGGTGCCATTAAGTAGAGCAAGGCCCTCTTTGGGGGCTAGTGTGATAGGTTCCAGCCCGGCAATATGAAGTGCTTCTGAGCCGGATATTACTTCTTCTTTGTAGTGAGCCTGGCCTTCACCTAGCAGAACTGTGCTCATGTGCGCTAATGGAGCCAGATCACCGGAGGCTCCGACCGAACCTTTTTTCGGGATGCACGGATAAACTTCTGCATTGATGAGCTGTATAAGGGCATCAACAACCAGCGGGCTAATACCAGAGTAGCCGCGAGCCAGGCTGTTGATTTTCAGCACCATCATCAGGCGAACGGTTGCATCATCCATAAAGTCGCCTATACCTGCGGCATGGGAAAGGACAATACTTCTCTGAAGGGTTTCCAAGTCATCAACTGCGATACGCGTGTTGGCAAGCAGGCCAAAGCCCGTATTGATGCCATAAACGATTCTGTCTTCAGCAATGATCTTTTCGACAGCATTTGTGCTTGCTTCCATGTCTTTTAGTGCAGCAGGGTTTAGTGACAGTGTCACCTGATTGCAGCTGACTTCACGGAGCTGCTTCAGAGACAGCTTGCCCGGGTTGATTTCTAACTGGTACATACAACTTCCTTTTTGCTGTCGTTAATTACTGAGTTTCGTGGTGAATATCGAGCATCGGCAAATCCAGCCCTTGCTCTTTTGCGCAATTGACGGCGATATCGTAGCCGGCATCTGCATGACGCATAACACCAGTTGCAGGGTCGTTGTGTAATACTCGGGCTACTCGCATATCAGCTTCGTCAGAACCGTCACAGACAATGACCATGCCTGAGTGTTGAGAGAAGCCCATTCCTACGCCGCCACCATGGTGAAGGGATACCCAGGTAGCACCTGAAGCCGTGTTCAGAAGGGCATTAAGCAGTGGCCAGTCTGAAACTGCATCCGAGCCGTCTATCATGCCTTCTGTTTCCCGGTTCGGACTGGCAACGGAGCCTGAGTCTAGATGGTCGCGACCAATAACAATCGGTGCTTTCAGTTCGCCATTTTTGACCATTTCGTTGAAGGCCTTACCAAGGCGGGCGCGATCTTTTAGTCCGACCCAGCAAATGCGTGCCGGTAGTCCCTGGAAATGAATGCGTTCACGAGCCATATCGAGCCAGTTGTGTAGGTGTGGATCATCCGGGAGCAGCTCTTTGACTTTTTGATCTGTCTTGTAAATATCCTCAGGGTCACCGGATAGTGCAGCCCAACGGAAAGGACCAACGCCTTCGCAGAATAAAGGTCTTATATAAGCCGGCACGAAGCCCGGGAAATCAAATGCGTTTTTGACACCTTCCTCAAAGGCCATCTGGCGGATGTTGTTGCCATAGTCGACGGTAGCAGAACCCGCTTTTTGCAGATCCAGCATGGCCTGAACCTGAATAGCCATCGACGCTTTGGCTGCTTTCACTACTGCGGCTTCATCTTTCTGTCGCATTTCGGCGGCATATTCCATTGTCCAGCCTTTTGGTAAATAGCCGTTCAGTGGATCATGCGCGGAAGTCTGGTCGGTTGTCGCATCCGGTACGATGCCGCGTTTGACGATTTCAGGATAAATGTCAGCTGTGTTACCCAGAAGAGCAACGGAAACAGGTTTACCTGTTTGTTTTGCTTCTTCTATGATAGCGAGGGCTTCATCCAGGTTGTTAACTTTGCAGTCGACGTAGCCGGTACGAAGGCGATAATCGATTCGGGATTCGTCGCATTCAACGGCAATCATGGAATAGCCGGCCATTGTCGCCGCCAGAGGTTGGGCTCCGCCCATACCGCCCAGTCCTCCGGTGAGGATCCAGCGATCTGAAGCATCACCGTTAAAGTGCTTGCGGGCCATAGCGACAAAAGTTTCATAGGTGCCCTGAACAATGCCTTGTGAACCTATGTAGATCCAGCTCCCAGCAGTCATTTGCCCGTACATCATCAGGCCCTGTTTATCGAGCTCGTTGAAGTGCTCCCAGTTTGCCCAGTGAGGAACAAGGTTGGAGTTGGCAATAAGAACGCGTGGCGCATTGGCGTGTGTCTTGAAAACACCGACAGGCTTACCGGATTGGACCAGTAAAGTTTCGTTGTCTTCCAGACGTTTCAGCACTTCAACAATTTTGTCGTAACATTCCCAGTTACGGGCTGCTCGGCCAATACCACCATATACCACTAATGCATGGGGATGTTCGGCAACATCAGGATGAAGGTTGTTCATCAACATCCGAAGCGGGGCTTCAGTTAGCCATGACTTTGCGTTCAGCTTCGTTCCGGTAGGGGCAATGATAATTCTGGTTTCATCTAAACGAGGGTTTTGTCGAGACGTTGCATGCGTCATTTTGCTCTCCTTGCGGTGCTTTTTCCGGATTAGCGGATAGCACGTGCTATTGTCCAGGCCAGCCTTGCTGCCAGCCGTGCAGTTTGGTTGTCGATGTCAAAACGTGGATTAAATTCAGCTAAATCGGCGACCAGAATTTTTGACGCGCCATGTCTGTTTTTTGCTTCCAGTACCGGTGCCAGCAGTTGCTCAATAATGTCCGGTGACACACCGCGGGCAGCTGGTGCGCTAACTCCCGGTGCAACGGCTGCCGGGAATACATCAATGTCTATCGTCAGGTAGAGATGGTCGCAGCCTTCAATAAAAGTTTTCAGTGCATCAATGGTATTGGCGAGGTTGGCATAGGTGAGCTCGGTGTCATCTTTGTAGTACACACCAAGGCGATCGGCTTTTTCATATAAAGCCTGTGTGTTTCCGGCTCGGTTCAAACCAAGGCAGGCATATTTGAATGGCCAGCTTTGCAGCTCACAAAAGCGTGCTACTTGGTGGAACGGAGTGCCGGAGCTGCCTTGTTCAGATTGCTGACCTGTCGGTGGGTTTCTAAGGTCAAAATGAGCATCAAAATTGATAATGCCGATTCTTGGCGCTGATTTTGTGTTTGTTTCCGAAGGTAACTGATTGTTCTCAGATGAGATGACATGTTGTTTTTGTATCAGGTAATTGCCAATTCCCTGAAAACTTCCCCATGCCACTTCATGTCCACCGCCGAAAACGATGACTTTATGCCGTTGGCGTAATGCCCGGCACACATCTTCACCGAGCCGATGTTGAGCCAGTTCCAGGTTACCGTCGTTACAGCAGATATTTCCGCCATCATAAACCGGCTCACTGTGATGCCAAGCCAGGTTTGCCAGTGCTTTTCGGATTTCTACTGGGGCCTGATAAGCGCCTGTTCGCCCTTTATTGCGTGATACGCCTTCATCACAGGCAAAACCAAGCAGCATGATGCCACCTTCATTGGCCTGATCTGCCGGTAGAATCTTTTGGTGCCAGTGCAAGCCTTTTTCGCCATCTTCCGGATCGCTGCGACCTTGCCAGACACTCATATCGATTTGTGCTCCCGGGTTATCAGTGGTCATGATTACCTCCGTTTGCCGGGAACAGGTGGCCATCAACGATCCGGGCAATAAGATCAGGAACGCCGAGGCGATAAGAAAGTTCGGCCGGAGTTTCCAGATTCCACAACGCTAAATCGGCTTCCATGCCTACGCGGATTTGTCCGCGCATTTCTTGAAGGCCAAGTGCTTGAGCGGCATTCACCGTCACGCCGCGTAAACATTCTTCCGGTGTCAGCCTGAGCAGGGTACAGCCCATGTTCATCATGGTACGTAGTGAAGCGATTGGGGATGTGCCGGGGTTAAAGTCAGAGGCGATAGCTATAGGCACATTGAGTCGACGTAGGTGGTCAACAGGTGGCTGTTGAGTCTCTCTTAAAAAGTAGAACGCGCCGGGTAACAGGGTGGCGACAGTATTACATGCCGCTAAGGCTGCGACACCTTCACTGTCGAGGTATTCAATGTGGTCGACGGATGTTGCACCCATGCGTGCAGCCATCGCGCTCCCGCCGAGGTTAGAAAGTTGCTCGGTATGGCCTTTTATCTTCAGGTTATGTGCTTTGGCGGCGGTAAATACACGCTGGCATTGCTCCGGGCTGAACCCGATCCCTTCACAGAAGACATCGACAGAATCAGCCAGTTTTTGCTCTGCGGCAGCCGGGATGATTTCCTGACAGATGAGATCAATATAGCCATCACCGTTGTTGGCAAATTCCGGAGGCAGGGCGTGAGCAGCTAATAAAGTAGCTGAAACTTTTATATCAGGCTGATTACCAAGTTGCCTGGCAACTCGTAGCATTTTCAACTCATCTTTTAGGGTGAGGCCATATCCGGATTTGACTTCGACAGTTGTCACACCATCGCGTTTAAGGCCTTCCAGGCGAGGAAGTGCAAGTTCATACAGTTCATCTTCACTTGCATTACGGGTTGCGTTGACAGTGGACAGGATCCCGCCACCTGCTTTGGCGATAGTTTCATAAGGAACGCCATTCAGGCGTTGTTCGAATTCATTAGCACGGTTGCCGGCGAAAATAAGGTGAGTATGACAGTCAATAAAGCCGGGTGTGGCCAGCGCTCCATGGCAGTCAATAACATCCGGATGACCGTGAAGATCATGTATGCCTGCGCAATCCGCAAACATAATTTTACCGTCCTGAATACCAATCATCGCGTTGTTAATGAGTTGGTAACCATTCTCAGGATGCATTGTTACCATGTTCAGGTTTGTCAGTACTCTATCCATGATAGTTCGCCGTCAAGTTTATATGTATATACAAATTAATAGACAAGAAGCAGCCATAACTCAAGGTGAGATGTAGCGCAAATGTGATCAAAATGGAAGTAATTGACTGACTAGGTGTAAAAACTTAGATGGTGATATGAGTTACAAATAGGAGTTTAGCAATTATTTATATGTCGATGGTTACTTCATGTGGGGCAATGTGCCCCACAATTTTATATTCTGCTTCTAGAGCTAAGTTTATATTTATTGCCGGGGTGATAAAGCAGGGCAGTACTGACCAGGTTTTTATCGCTCCAGGTTCGGCGGTTGAGTAGCAGGCAAGGGGAATTAGCAGGCATGTTCAGCAGATCTGCGATGCGCCTGGCAGGGAGGATTGCTTCTACGGTATGTTCAATGTCGCTTAAAGGACATGCCTTTACCAGATACTCATTAGGTGTCTGTTCTGTAAAGTTTTGCTCAATGTAATCTGGCGCAAAATCAGGATTGACCCAGCGTTCTTCCAATTGAATTGGGTAGCTATTCTCGTAATGAACAATTTGGGTGAAATAAACGTCTGTGCCGTGTCGGACTCCGAGCCGTAAGGCGATATCTTCATTTGCTGCAATGGTTGACTGGCTGATCACTTTGGAAGAGTAATCATTACCTCGGTCTTTGACTTCCGTAGCGATATTGCGAATGGTCATCAGCGGCGATTCGGCTTTTTTCTGGCAAACAAAAGTGCCCAATCTCGGGGTTCGCTCAAGCAGCCCTTCTTTTACTAAGTCACGAATTGCTTTATTAGCGGTCATCCTGCTTACAGAAAATTGCTCTGATAGTTCAAGTTCGGTTGGGATCCGAAAGCCGGGAGGCCAGATGCGAGACTGAATTTTGTCATTCAGATACTGTTTGATTTGAAGATAGCGCGGAGACTGAGTCATGACGTCATTCCATAATTGCCTATACAAATGAAAGCAATCTTTTCATGGTATTTCAAGTTAACTACCATCTAAATGAATAAGGTTCTGCATGATGTTATTAAGAGCAGTGACAGTAAGGGGGAAATAATAGCGTAATGAGGGAAACCCCACTCACGGTACAAGTTAAACCGAAGCGGGGGAAAGAGTACCCGGGGAAGTCGATGGTATAGGTGGGTACTCTAAATTTCAGGCTGTGGACAGTTTGCTTAGATTAGAAGTGGTATGCCACAGTTGCACCTACCATCCACTGGTTTGCGCTGTCTACGATTGGTGAATCAGAGACTTTAGAGCCAAGACGGGTGTATGCCGTTGTCTGAGTGATATCAATGTTCTTAGTTACAGGCATTACAAACTTGTAACCCACATTGAATGCGAAATCATTTTTGCCGCTGTAGGCTTTACGTGTTTTTGTTGCTTCAGAAGCTTTAACGCCGTAGTAGTAGTTAACGAAGTCTTTGCTCAGGAAGCTAACGCCTGCAAAAGGAACAAAGTCACCATACCCTAGATCCATGACGTGGAAGTACTTAGCACCACCGATAAAGCCTTTGTAGGCACCAGTTACATCGTGTTGAAGGTATGTAGAGATCGTGCCCGAACCTAAGTGAATATCGGCGTTTAAACCAAGATCACCGCTCATTTTACGCTTATCCATCCCTTTTAGAGACGTTGCATCGTCAGCTTCGTAGCCTGTGCCGCCGGCAGTGAAGTATGCACTAATATTAACTTGGTCATTGTTGTCACCGAAGAAACGGTAGTTGATGCCGCTTAGGTCTGCATTGAAGTCTTCACCATGATAGCCACCGTTAAGCAGAGCACCAGTCGTTTTATCTTGGCCTTTATACAGTTCACTACCTGTAACTACACCAGCTTCAACAAAACCTGCTCCCTCATGGGTGTAGATATTACCGTTACGAATATAAGTTTCACCTGCAAGAGCGTGAGTAGAAAGAAGAGATGCAGTGATGATTAGCGCTAGCTTTTTCATGTTTGTATTCCGTTTTTATTGTTTCGTGCTTGAGTGGTGAACACTGTACAAAACGGTGTTTGATAACACTATCACTCTTTTGTCATGGATTGTCTGGTTGAGCCTTACAATTGATTACAAATGCTAAAGTTGAATTAATAGTTGCTATGACCATTTTTTAATCTGGTCTGTTCGAGAATTGATACTCTTATTTGAGTCTGAGTCTTTGTCTTAAAAAAGTAGAAAACATTATAAAACATGATGCTTAATCTTTGGGTTCAAGATCTCAGTGTAATATGAACATGACTGAAACTTTTAATTGATGATATGAAATAACCACATGCAATAATGAATAGTTTTGCATTTGTCATATGATTTCCTTTTCACTCTATTGATACGAAACTGAGTTTAATACAAGCTATTGATAGTTGTCTTTCTGAGTGAAAAAGGCATTTATTTCATATTGTTAAGTTGGTGCGTTGCTTTTGGTGATAATAATGTGCATTTGAACTGCATTATTATACGGGTGGTTGTATGTTATATGCCGATTAAAAATAACGTTGGATATAATTCTATTTAATCGTTTTTGTTTTGATATAAATTAATAGGTTGAATGTAAATTAAACCTTACATATCTTTTATTGGTTGATACTCGTTTGGTGTGATACTCAACTGGCTGATGATATTATTTTGATGCTTGTTTTCAGCTTGTCTCTTTTTAAATTAATTCACTTTTTAGTGAAGTGCTACTTATTTGCAGTGACGCATAGTAGATAAAATATAATAGGTTTTATAAATTCATGATGTATAAAAACTGGTCGATAGGGAAAAAGTTTGCTGCAGTATTTGCAGTAATATCGTTAGTTATTATGGCCTTTGGTGCTTATTTGATGAGCGAGCTAAAAGTAGTTAGAGGAGGGGTTACAACTTTTGATGAAATTGCATTGCCTGGTGTTATTTTAAGTAGTGATATTCAGTATGATGTGAATACAGTTCGCCGGACGCAATATGCGATTTTAACTTATGATTCGTCAGAAAAACGTCAATCAAGTATTCAGACAACCAAAGAAATAAACCAGAAAATTGAAACGGCATTCAAAGGTTACGAAAAAACCATAACTGAAGAAGAAGATCGTATACAGTTTGATAAGGTTCAAAAAGCTTGGAATGATTACCTTAATGTTCTTTCCGGTTTTAACGAGGCGGTAAGTCAAAACCAAATTGATGTTGCTCAGCCTATTCTTGTTGGCTCTCTAGACCAGTATGAAAAGCTGCAGTCGGCTATCGACAAACTACGACAAATGAATGTGGAATATGTTGATGTCAGCAGCAAAGAGATGATTACCAGCATTAACAGTGTAGAGATGATTACAATGGGCTGTATTATCGGTCTTGTTGTCTTTATGGTGATGATTAACTTGTTCCTGACTCGACAGATCTGCGTACCACTTAATCAGGTGATGGCGTTAGCATCTGAAATTGCTTCCGGTAACCTGACTCACCAAATCAATCGCGAATCCATCGGTAATGATGAACTCGGCGAGTTGGCAGACTCCAGCATTCAGATGCAGGACAAGCTTCGCCAGTTAGTTGAGGAAATTATTGCGGCTGTAACTCAGCTAAATACTGCAGTTGAAGAAGTCAGTGCTATTTCAGAGCAGTCATCGCAGGGCATGAAGCTACAGCAGGATGAAATCACCATGGTTGCGACAGCAATGGATCAGATGAAGGCGACTGTTGCTGATGTGGCTAATAATACTGAAGATGCGTCGGGAGCAGCTACTTCAGCAAGTGAAGAAGCAAAGCAGGGTAGTGAAGATGTTCAGCAAAGCATTGATTCTATTTTGCAGGTATCTGATGAAATTCAGAATGCTGGTGAATTAGTACACCAGTTGGAGCAAGAGTCTGCCAACATCACAATGGTTGTTGATGTTATTCGTGATATTGCCGAACAAACAAATCTGCTGGCACTTAATGCGGCAATTGAAGCCGCTCGTGCCGGTGAACAGGGTCGTGGATTCGCTGTCGTGGCTGATGAAGTGCGGACACTTGCCGGTCGTACTCAGGATTCGACTGGAGAGATCGTCAACATTATTAATAAGCTGCAGAAGAGTGCTCATGATGCTAAAGAGGCAACCAGCCAGAGCTGCAATATGATCACGCACTGTGTCGAGCAGGGACAGCAAACCGGTATGAAAATCAGTTCAATAGAGGATAACGTTGGCAAGATTGCAGAAATGAGTATGCATATTGCCAGTGCTTGTAGTGAACAGGACTCTGTTGCGGAAGAATTGGGAAGAAATATCGAAAATATCAGCCTTTCGTCAAATGAAGTTGCTCAGGGGGCTGAGCATACGGCTACAGCGTGTGTAGAGCTGAGTCAGCTTGCCGCAAACCTTCAAACAACAATGGGTCACTTCCGGGTCTCTTAATTTCGAATAATAGACCTTCAATTAAGCTGGTGGCTTTTATACGAAAGCCGCCAGCTTTTTATATAGAGAGTGTTTTGTAATAAATTTGCAAAGGTGAGAAATTAATTTACTCGTGTCTTTGCAATCAGGCGTAGCCGTTTGTTATAGTTGCGCCTTCGTTTCTGTTTCAGTGTGCTGCTCAGTATTGTGGTGACGATTCAGAAGCGCTTCATTCATATAAGCTTCTCTAAGCTTAACTTAATTCAACATGTGCTACTTGGTGTGTGGCACCACTGTGAAAGGATATATACATGCCTGTAATTACACTTCCTGACGGCAGTCAGCGTCAGTTCGAAAACCCTGTATCAACTATGGATGTGGCTCTGTCTATCGGTCCTGGTCTTGCGAAAGCTTGTATCGCTGGTCGTGTTGACGGTGTTCGCGTAGATGCTTGCGATCTGATTGAGAGCGACGCTAGCCTGGAAATTATCACAGCAAAAGATGAAGACGGTCTGGAAATCATCCGTCACTCTTGTGCTCACCTTCTGGGTCATGCCATCAAACAGCTTTACCCTGATGTTAAAATGGCAATCGGTCCAACGATTGACAACGGTTTCTACTACGACATCGATCTTGAGCAATCTCTAACCCAGGAAGACCTGGAAGTGATTGAAAAACGCATGGTAGAACTGGCTAAGACCAAATACCAAGTTATCAAGAAGAAAGTAAGCTGGCAGGAAGCACGTGATGCATTTGAATCACGTGGCGAAACCTACAAGATGGAAATCCTGGATGAGAACGTAGATCGTGATGATCGTCCGGGTCTGTACCACCACGAAGAATACATCGATATGTGTCGTGGTCCGCACGTACCGAACATGAGCTTCTGTCAGCACTTTAAACTGCTGAATGTTGCTGGTGCGTACTGGCGTGGTAACAGCGATAACAAGATGCTTCAGCGTATCTACGGTACTGCTTTTGCTGATAAGAAAGCACTTAAAGCTCACCTTACCCGTCTTGAAGAAGCGGCTAAGCGTGACCACCGTAAACTTGGTAAGCAGCTTGACCTGTACCACATGCAGCAAGAAGCACCGGGTATGGTATTCTGGCACCATAATGGCTGGACTGTATTCCGCGAGCTTGAAGTATTCGTACGTGATAAACTGAACGAGTACGGCTATCAGGAAGTTAAAGGTCCTCTGATGATGGACCGCGTTCTGTGGGAACGTTCTGGTCACTGGGACAAGTACGCAGAAAACATGTTCACGACTTCTTCTGAGAACCGTGAATACGCAGTTAAGCCAATGAACTGTCCTGGTCACGTTCAGATCTTCAATCAGGGTCTGAAGTCTTACCGTGATCTGCCTCTGCGTATGGCTGAGTTTGGTTGCTGTCACCGTAACGAGCCATCAGGCGCACTGCACGGCTTGATGCGTGTTCGTGGTTTCACACAGGATGATGCACACATCTTCTGTACTGAAAGCCAGGTTCAGCAGGAAGTAACATCTTGTATCAAGATGGTTTACGACACATACCAGACCTTCGGCTTCAACAACATCGTTGTTAAGCTGTCTACACGCCCAGAGAAACGTGTAGGTTCTGATGAAATGTGGGATAAAGCTGAGTCAGACCTGAAACTTGCACTAGAATCTATGGAGATCCCATACGAAATTCAAGAGGGTGAAGGTGCATTTTACGGTCCTAAGATCGAATTTACTTTGCATGACTGTCTGGATCGTGCTTGGCAGTGCGGTACAGTTCAGTTAGACTTCGCACTTCCTGAGCGTCTGGGTGCAACTTATGTTGGCGAAGATAACGAGCGTCATACGCCTGTTATGATCCACCGTGCAATTCTTGGTTCTCTGGAACGCTTTATCGGTATCCTTATCGAAGAATATGCTGGTTTCTTCCCTACTTGGTTGGCGCCACAACAAGCAGTTGTGATGAATATTACTGACAGCCAGTCAGAATATGTTCAACAAGTAGTCGAAAAACTGCAAAAAAGTGGAATTAGGGTCAATGCGGACTTGAGAAATGAGAAGATTGGCTTTAAAATTCGCGAACATACTTTGAAGCGAGTGCCTTACATGCTTGTTTGTGGCGACAAAGAGGTCGAAGCAGGCGAGATTGCAGTTCGTACTCGCAAGGGTAAAGATTTGGGTAAATTTAAGATTGATGATCTTGTTGCTTACCTGCAGCAAGAAGTTAGCAGTCGTAAGCTCAATATTGTGGAGGAATAAGGTATTAAAGGCGGAAGAAGAACCCAAGCACCAGTTAAGCAAAACCCACATCGTCTGAATGGCGAAATCCGTGGTGTACGCGAAGTGCGTCTTACTGGTATTGATGGTGAGTCAATTGGTGTTGTTTCTATTGAAGAAGCAATGAGTGCTGCTCATGAAGCTGGTGTAGATCTAGTTGAAATCAGCCCTAATGCCGAGCCACCAGTTTGTCGTGTGATGGACTATGGCAAGTACCTGTTCGAAAAGAGCAAGGCTGCTAAAGAGCAAAAGAAAAAGCAGAAACAAATCCAGGTTAAGGAAGTTAAATTCCGTCCTGGTACAGACGAAGGCGATTATCAGGTAAAACTGCGCAACCTGACTCGCTTTTTAGAAGAGGGCAACAAGGGTAAAGTAACGCTGCGTTTCCGCGGTCGTGAAATGGCCCACCAGAGTCTTGGTATCGATCTTCTAAACCGAATTAAGGATGACCTGGGCGACCTAGCGGTTGTTGAGAGCTTCCCTAGTAAGGTTGAAGGTCGTCAAATGACGATGATGCTTGCCCCTAAGAAGAAGTAATTACGGCATTCAAGTAGCATAAAGCGCTGCTTAATTGCAGCGCTTTTTGTTCGCCTGATTACTATGTTATTAACTATCAACAATGCGGAGTCTCATCATGCCTAAGATGAAATCCAACAAAGGTGCTGCTAAGCGTTTCAAGAAAACTGCTGGTGGCTTTAAGTTTAAGCACGCAACTAAGCGTCACATCCTGACTAAACGTACTACTAAGAACAAACGTCAGCTACGTCCAAACGCTATCCTTCCTGCATGTGAAGTAGCAGCTGTTGCACGTATGCTTCCGTTCGCTTAATCGTTTTTAGTTTTATATTTTAATTTAGTTAGGAGTCTCCTATGCCTCGCGTAAAACGTGGTGTACAAGCACGTGCACGTCACAAGAAAGTTCTTAAACAAGCTAAAGGTTACTACGGTGCACGTTCACGTGTTTACCGCGTAGCTTTCCAAGCAGTAACTAAAGCTGGTCAGTACGCTTACCGTGACCGTCGCAACAAGAAACGTACTTTCCGTCAACTATGGATTGCACGTATCAACGCTGCTGCTCGTCAGAACGGTATGTCTTACAGCCGCTTCATCAACGGTCTTAAGAAAGCATCTATCGAGATCGATCGTAAGATCCTTGCTGACATCGCTGTATTCGACAAAGCTACTTTCACAGTACTAGTTGAAAAAGCAAAAGCTGCACTGTAATTTCAGTCAGTTTTGATGGGAAAGGAGAGCTTCGGCTCTCCTTTTTTCGTTTGGTAGGTTGTCTGTAATCACGGGCTCATTGATGACGATAGCTTTTCGTCCATCAGCCTTTATTGCCTTTCTTAAATATTCACTCCATAGCCTTTAAGTAACAGTTCCAGTTGCGCTGATTTTTGTTTGAGTTCCAGCTTGGTAGAGAGAGCCGGGATTTGGGGTAACTCCGATTGGTGTTGTTTTCGCCAGCGAAGCAGTACTTGTTTCGTCTTTGCTATTTCATTATTTAGCTGTTTTAGACCTTTTTGCTTTCTGTTAATGTTTTCTGTTAACTGAAGTTGCTTTTGTTTTATTCTGAGGTTTTCTCGAACTTTGGCTTTAAAACAAGTTTTACTATTACGCTGACTCTCAGGTTGATCCATGATCAACTGAATACGCTCTTCATTCTGCTTTAATAACTGTTGATTGTACTCAAGTTGCTCGTAAGCATCTTGGATGTTGCTTTCAAGTGATATAACAACTTGCCGGAGAGAGGCAAGTTGTTGTACTAGAAGGTTAATTTGAGACGCTAGAGACATGTCTTACTCATCAAGGTCTGTCAGAATTTGTGCCGCTTTAGCTTCTTCTAGCTTGTTTAACAGGCGTTTAGATTCTGCTTCATCACGAACAGCTTTACTTAAAGTGATGGTTGCGCTGACAAGGAACAGGCTGCAGATACTGTAGTAGCCTTTAACCAGAAGATCACCGGGTAACTTAATGATGCTAATCACCATGGCAATGACAGCAATGATAAAAGTTGCTTTTGCATAAACCAGCCAATATTTATCTTGTTCTCTCATCGTCTATCTCCTTGTTTAAGAGTAAATATAAAACACCGTGCAATTAATTTAGATGAGTCTGTCCAATTTCGCAACCCCAACTGTTTGATGTTTATGTAGGAACTATTAGTTGGCAAAAAATAAACTTGGTTAGTTTGTCATAATGATTTCAAAGAAAGGCTTTTTTGCCTTGGTCTTTTCCGGTATGACCATTATTTATTTCTCTCAAGGTCAAGAAATTCTCATTGATTGAACAGCTACTTAACTGAAAAGTCACTAAAGCGTAGAAAGGCGACTTTTTTTCGCTCAAAACAACCTTTTTGATGCGATTCGATTTGGATTTAGACGCATGTTTCTTTAGTATGTATCGTTACGCGAATTTATATCTCCCTTAAGGACGCCACCTGAAGGTGGATGAGGAAACGATGCAACATCTAGACGAGATTATTGCCAACGCAACGGCAGCTATTGAGCAGGCTGATTCATTAGTCGCTCTGGACGAAGTCCGCGTCCAATATTTGGGCAAGAAGGGTGAGCTAACCCTTCAACTACAAGGCTTGGGCAAGCTTCCACCAGAAGAGCGTCGCTCTGCTGGTCAGGAGATCAACAAAGCCAAAGGTGCGGTTCAACAAGCTATCGCAGCTCGCAAAGATGCGCTGCAGCGTGCTGAGCTGGAAGCGAAACTGGCTGCAGAAACGATTGATGTTACTTTGCCAGGTCGTCGTATTGAAAACGGCGGTCTTCACCCTGTAACACGCACTGTTGAGCGAATTGAGAAATTCTTTGGTGAGCTGGGCTTCAACACTGAGTCTGGTCCAGAAATTGAAGATGCTTTCCACAACTTTGATGCGCTGAACATTGCAGCAGATCACCCTGCGCGTACGGATCACGATACTTTCTTCTTTAACCCAGATCTAATGCTTCGTACTCATACGTCTGGCGTTCAGATCCGTACGATGGAAAATGGTAAGCCACCATTCCGTTTCATCGCTCCGGGCCGTGTATACCGTAACGACTACGATCAGACTCATACCCCAATGTTCCACCAGGTGGAAGGTATGCTGGTGGATGAGAACGTAAACTTTGCTCAGCTGAAAGGTATTCTGCACGACTTCCTGTGTAACTTCTTTGAAGAAGAAGTGGAAGTACGTTTCCGTCCTTCTTACTTCCCATTCACTGAGCCTTCTGCGGAAGTAGACGTTAAAGGTAAGAATGGTAAGTGGCTTGAGGTTCTGGGCTGCGGTATGGTTCACCCGAACGTACTACGTAGCGTAGGTATCGACCCTGAGAAATACTCTGGTTTTGCTTTCGGTATGGGTGTAGAGCGTCTGACTATGCTGCGTTACGGCGTAAACGATCTGCGTGCATTCTTCGAGAACGATCTTCGTTTCCTAAAACAGTTCAAGTAATCCAGAGGTTTAAACACTATGAAATTCAGCGAATCATGGCTTCGTGAGTGGGTAAGTCCTTCTGTTACTACTGATGAACTTACTCACCAAATTACAATGGCTGGCCTTGAGGTAGACGACGTACTGCCTGTAGCCGGCTCTTTCACTGGCGTTAAAGTAGGTCAGGTTGTTGAGTGTGCTCAGCACCCGGATGCCGACAAACTACGCGTTACTAAAGTTGATGTTGGTGAAGAAGAACTGCTGGACATCGTTTGTGGTGCGCCTAACTGTCGTCTGGGCCTGAAAGTTGCTGTAGCGACTGTTGGTGCAGTACTTCCTGGTGACTTCAAGATTAAAAAAGCGAAACTGCGTGGCCAGCCTTCTCACGGTATGCTTTGCTCATTCACCGAGCTGGGTATTGATGTTGAGTCTGACGGCATCATGGAACTGGCTGAAGATGCGGTACTTGGTACTGATTTCCGCGAATTCCTGGGTCTTGATGACGTAACTGTAGACGTTGACCTGACAGCAAACCGTGCTGACTGCTTTAGCATCCGTGGTATGGCTCGTGAAGTTGGTGTACTGAACCGTACTGACGTAACTGAGCCAGCAGTAGACGCTGTTGCACCGTCTATCGACGATACAGTTTCTATCGAAGTTAAAGAATCAGCGGCATGTCCACGTTACCTTGGTCGTGTGATCAAGAATGTAAACGTGAAAGCTGAAACTCCACTATGGATGCAGGAAAAACTGCGTCGTTGTGGTATCCGTTCAATCGATCCTGTTGTTGATATCACTAACTACGTACTGCTTGAGCAGGGCCAGCCAATGCACGCATTCGATCTAGCTAAGATTGAAGGCGGTATCGTTGTTCGCATGGCTGAGCAGGACGAGAAGCTGACTCTTCTTGACGGTTCAGAAGTTGTGCTGAATACAGATACTCTGGTTGTTGCTGACCACAATAAGGCACTGGCAATGGCTGGTATCTTCGGTGGTGAACTGTCAGGTGTTATGTCTGGTACAACTGACATCATGCTGGAATGCGCTTTCTTCGCACCTGACGCAATCCGTGGTCGTGCACGTAGCTACGGTCTGCACACTGACTCCTCAATGCGTTTTGAGCGTGGTGTGGACTATGCTCTTCAGGCTAGTGCAATGGAGCGTGCTACTCAGCTTATCGTTGAGATCTGCGGTGGTGAAGTTGCACCTGTTGTAACTGTTGAGTCTGAAGCTGATCTGCCTAAGCCGAACAAAGTAACTCTGCGTCGTATTAAGCTGGATAACTTGCTGGGTCACCACATTGAAGATGCTGACGTTGTTGAGATTCTTGAACGCCTTGGTATGTCTGTTGAAGCAACAGCTGAAGGCTGGGCTGCTACAGCTCCGACATGGCGTTTCGATATCGCTATCGAACAGGATCTGATTGAAGAAGTTGGTCGTATCTATGGTTACAACAATATTCCAAATCAGTCGCCTGCTGCGGCATTGAAAATGAACGATCACAAAGAAGCAAACCAGCCTCTTAAACGTGTTCGTGACCTGCTTGTAGACCGTGGTTTCCACGAAGCGATCACTTATAGCTTCGTTGAGCCAGATCAGCAGAAACTAATCGTGCCTGACGTTGAGCCACTGGTTCTGCCAAACCCGATCTCTGCGGATATGTCTGCAATGCGTCTGGGTCTGATCCAGGGTCTGCTGAACACAGTTGTTCACAACCAGAAGCGTCAACAGCCACGAGTTCGCCTGTTCGAATACGGCCTGCGTTTCATTCCATGTGAAACTGCTGAAAATGGTATGCGCCAGGAGCCAATGCTGGCTGGTGTTATTGCCGGTACTCGCAGCGAAGAGCATTGGGATATTGACACTAACACTGTTGATTTCTTCGACCTGAAAGGTGATCTGGAAGCGATTCTTGAGCTGACTGCTAACGAGAAAGCATACGGTTTCAAAGCCGTTAAGCACCCGGCACTTCACCCTGGCCAGTCTGCAGCAATCGTTGTTGACGGTAAAGAGGTTGGTGTTATCGGTACTGTTCACCCTGAGCTTGAGCGTAAGTTTGGTCTTAACGGCCGCACTATCGTATTCGAAATCGAGTGGTCTGCAATTGATACCCGTGTGATTCCTGAAGCAGTAGCGTTGTCTAAGTTCCCTGCAAACCGTCGTGATATCGCAGTAGTAGTGAACGAAGAAGTTTCTGCTGGTGACGTTGTTGAAGTTTGCCGCGCAAACGGCGGTGAGTTGCTGACAGACGTAAATCTGTTCGACGTATACCGTGGTAAAGGTATCGAAGAAGGTCAGAAGAGCCTTGCAATTGCCCTGACACTACAATCTGCTGAGCGTACGCTTGAAGAAGCAGATATCTCTGGTGCAGTTGATAGCATTGTTGCAGTACTTGCTGAGCGTTTCGGTGCTTCATTACGTGACTAATAGTGGACAATGACGGCTTAAATCGATAAAACTTTATTGCTTTTTAAGTCATTGTTTTATGAAAGCAGCCCTTATGGGCTGCTTTTTTTTGATCTGTATCTAAAACATTATAACAATCTGATACTTAGGGGTATTTACTGAATCTGGCTTAGAATATAGTTACTTATGCGGTATACAAATGATTTTGTAGTGGTTATTTTTGCATCATTTGAATCAGAAGCACAACCAGGTGCATGATTTTTGCCTTTTCTTGCTATTAAAAAACAATAATTTAGTACCAAGATTAACGAAAAAAGTTGGCGGAAATCAGCTAGTTGGCTTAAACTTGTCTCTAGTTGGAATAAAGCACTTAACTGGCGTCGTAGGGTGCATAGTGAGTCGCCAGTAAAACCTTTATTTCCAGTGACTAATTCGCAGTGGATATAACTAAGTTTATGTCTGCTATCCATTCAACATAGTCTTGAGGGAATTATCTATGGCGCTCACAAAAGCCGATTTGGCTGAGAACCTGTTTGAGAATGTTGGATTGAGCAAACGGGACGCCAAGGATACGGTGGAAGTCTTCTTTGAAGAAATCAGGAAAGCTCTGGAAAATGGCGAGCAGGTGAAGCTATCAGGTTTTGGTAACTTTGATCTGCGCGACAAGAATGAGCGACCAGGAAGAAATCCTAAAACGGGCGAAGATATTCCAATTTCTGCCCGCCGTGTTGTTACTTTCCGCCCAGGCCAAAAACTTAAAGCTCGCGTAGAAAGTATCGAAATCGAAAAATAGCAGTTTTAAGTGCGATAACAACAGAACCCAAGTGAGGTGTGTAGACTCACTTGGGTTTTCTTTTATTTGCTTTTCCCTTCCTTGAATCTGCAGAACAGACAGCTTGCTATATCTCGTCAATTCACTCTGTTGCAATCACCCCTGTTTAATATTCTTGTCTGTATATACATACTTTGATGACATAAAGGAATGGCATTCAATTGCTGTGTAGTGTTTTGCGTCTCTATTCAGCGAGGCGATAATGATGCCAGTCAATTATTGCCTGTGGGAATGTACGTATGATTCCGGCGTCGATGGATAAAACAACGCCTGGAGCCATAATTATAATGCTGAAACCACCATACTCTAAAAAACTATCCCGCAGCCTTTTTTTGTTGTCAGGCTTGCTGATTGTAAGCGGCACAGCCAATGCCGGTTATTCAATTGTTCGTGTTAAATGCGATAAGAATGACACTGAAACCCGTATTTTTATTAACAACGAATATAAGGGTACATGCCCAAAACTGGACATCCCGGTCAAGGCCGGAAAGTCGACATTGCGTGCGCAAAAAAAGGTCGATGATGAACATGAACAGATTTTTGTTAAACAGCTAAATGTTGTTCAAGGTGTCCCTCAGCGTATTGATGTTGTATTGGGAGCGGTTGAGTTGACTGCGAGTGCTAAAAAAGCACGACAACAAGCGGCTGAAAAACAATTACGTCAAGCCGCACAAGCTGATTTGATAGCAGCTCGTAGCGGTGATCTGGACGCAATGGCTCAAATGGTGCAGCGTTATACCGTCGGCGAAGGTATCGCAAAGAATTTGAATAAAGCCCGCTATTGGCAACAGAAGCGCGAATCAGTGCTGGCCGAAATGGATCTGGCAGCAGCTAAAGCCGGAAACATAACAGCTATGACGAAACTGATTAAGCGTTATGAAGAAGGTAAGGGAGTCGTACAAAGTGACGAGCAGGCTCAGCTTTGGCGCAAGAATATTGAGTCTGCAAATGCACAGGCTGAATTAACTTCGGCTAAAGCAGGCAATGTAAAAGCCATGGAATCTGTAAGCCAGCGATATAAGACTGGTAAAGGTTTCGAGCAAAGTACTGAGCAGGCTCAGTATTGGCTAGAGAAAATCAATGAAGTAAAACAACAGAAAGTAGCTCAAGCCAAGCGTAAAGAAATTCGTAAAGAGATTGATGGCATTTCATACACCCGCTTCCTGGAGGGTGGGATGGAAATTATCTCAGAGGAGGAAAATCCTTTCGCTATCACTCTTGGAGGGCCTTTGGTTTCAGCTTCGAGTACCTTGCTTGATGTTATTTCAACGCCAATTAACATGACTCGCCAGGTATATCTTTCGGAGCAATTAGCCGCGCATGCTTCAGCGTGGGCCAAGCCTGACTCAATGATGGCCAAAGCATATCAGCAGCAACAGATCCGCAATGAACAGTCTGATGACCCGCTATTAGCATCACGGTGAGTCGGACATCACGATGAAACGATTAATTATAATTATCACCCTGCTACTGGCAGGGTGTGCTCAACAATCTGTTCAGCAAGTATCGAAACCAATCTCAGCAAACGACTGGCAATTACTAGAGGCACAGTTATCAGCTGTCCCAGCTGATGTTCACCGTGCTATTGAGCAGGAGGCTCAGACCCGTATATCTCAGACCATTTCACCGGAAAGACAGTCTTTGTCTGGCAAGAAATTATTGGTTGAGCTTATTCAGTCTGCTGATAATCCTGTGTTGGTTGCTGATGAATCTTTTTACCAGCTAGATGAGGTTGTCAGCGGTAGTGAACAAGGAGCTTCATCATTTGCTGAAGTATTATCAGACTATCTGTTGCAGCCAGATTTTGCCTGTCGTCAGCCAGTTTTCGCCCGTTATTTTCAGCAGCGTTATCAAGTTCAGGTGACAGCTCTTAAATGTCAGGACAAAGTTCCGTTTTTTGTCGTTGACCGCTATAAAGGCGGAAAGATTGCTTGGGTAGCACCGGAGCAGGTCAGTGAAATTCATCTGCTTTTTGCCGGAGAGGGGAAGAACTTAAGTTCTAGTTTCGGGCATGTTGCACTGCGCCTGGTGATTTGTCCTGAAGACGAGTCTGAAAAAGGACTTCCAGAAAAAGAAAGTTGTGATACTAACGTTTTCGAGCACCTTGTTCTCGGCTATATGGCACACATTGATGAGTTTGAACTGGATACTGTGAAAGCACTGTCCGGGCAATATAATGCCTACCTTTTTGCGTTTCCGTTTATTGATGCTTACCGTGATTACGCTATCAGCGAATTTCGGGAAGTCTATTCATTGCCGCTGAACCTGGATAAACATCAAAGCGAACAAATGGTCAGGGAACTGGCTGATATCCACTGGCGATATTCAGGGGAATACCGCTTTTTCAGTAAGAATTGCGCATCCTTGTTACAGCAAAATCTGCGCTCATTGATGCCGCAAATCAATACCGATGAAGCGCTGAACGAAGATTTCATCCGTCCTGATAAGCTATTTGCTGCAGCCAGAACGTCACCGCTGGCTCAGGGGGACAAGCTCAACTCATTAGAGACGGCCGAACAGCAGGGGTATTACTTCTCAAGCACAGAGTCGTTTTACAGTGATGCCGTCGATTTAGTTAACGAAGCGATGAGTTATCCGGCTTTTTCGGATATGGAAAGCTACCTTAGCATTTCTCCAGAGCAAAGGATGAAAAATATCAAGCGGGATTACCGTTACTATTCCCGGCTCAAGAATGATAAGTTCCTGCTTAATGGCCAGATTCTGCTGGAAGAGTTGGCTTTTGTTCGTGCTGAGCGCCGGATGATGGCAGAAGGAACACGGTATTTTAAGCATCTGGATGATCAGGCCAGGATCGATCAAATCCACGGTCAGTTAAACCCTGAGCAAAACAAACTGTTTGATGCCTGTCTGTTACGACCGGTGAAACAACTTACCCAGCCGGTAGTCCGTTTGCCGGGTATTCCTGAGCATGCAGACATTCCAGAGTTGCCATCAACACCTCGATGTAAGAGTTATGAAGCTCGTAAGCAATTGGTTGGCATTCTTTCTGTAATCAATATCGGTGAGCAGGAAAAATCACAGTGGTTGCGTGTTGTAGCTGCCACACAGCAGATGAATGCCACTATGAACAACATTCTCGAGTTAAATCAGCTTAAGCCGAAAGCGAGGCGATAATGCAAAGAGATAAAATGAAATCATTTATCAAGCCGGTTATTGTTGCATTCAGCCTCTTGTCGGTTACAAATTATGCATACTCCAAGGCCGCTGACTCGAATCAGCCTAGTGAGCAGGAAATGAAAGCCATGCTGGACATGCTTGACCAATTGGATGAACTGGATCGCATGGATTTTCGTGAAGCTTTACGGCAGGCAAGCAGTTGTATTTCAAGTCGTCTTTATTCATGTGCGCAAGAGAGGCTTTCTGAAGCGTCGGAGTATGCGAACAGTGAATCAGACAAAGCACAGTTAGCGCGAGTCAGGAATGATCTTGAGTCCGAACGTAAACTGGAAGCCAAAGAAATTGCACTGGCTAAACAGCGTAAACGCGAAGCTGAACGTCGAGAGTGTGAAAGACAGCGAGAGGTCGCACGGTTACGTCGCCTTGAGATGGAACGAGAAATGGAGTCTGATGATAACTTAGCGATGAATACATTCATGCAAGGTTTGTCGCAGGGACTATCAGATCTTGCTGAAAGGAATGCACAGCGGAATCTCGAAATTAATTCGGCGATACGTCAGGCCAATGCGATGCAGGAGCAACAGCGACGTGAATATCTTGAAGAGCAGCGTCGGGCCAGAGAAAGAGAGGCTGAGTGGCAACGCAAGCAACAGCGTTATGAAGATCAGCAACGTGCTTTAGCTGAGCAGAAAAGAAAGGCTGAACAAGAACGCAGAAGAGAGCTGGAGCTGGCTCGCAAGCGTGAGGCGGAACAATTGGCCCGTCAGCGTGAGAAAGAACGCCAGCAACAGGAAAAGGAACGTCAGTTGCAGGCTGAAAAACTGGCTAAACAGCAAGCCAAGAAGGCTTATCTTGATAAGCTGCTTTCCGGTACACGCTTGGGGGCGATGAACTGCTATGGTGAAATTCACATTGGTGGCCAGTTACCGAAAGTGGAACCTAAAGCGGTGGGATGCGTGGATGTTCATTATCGGGTAAGTTGCCCGGTAAGTGCACGTTCAACGACCGGTGTTCTGGATTACTTTACCAGTTTTGATATGGGCTGTTTCGGTGACACCGATAAGCTTACGTCAGATTTAGGTTGTAAAGCGGAAGAGTTGAAAGTCAGAGCGGTTAAAGTTACCGAGTGCCGTTAATCTTAGTCAGCTTTCTGTCAGATAGAAGCTGTTGTATAGAAAGGGGAGCTGTGTTTGTCACAGTTCCCTTTTTGCTTCTTATATCTTTCCCTTCCAGCTTCTTTTTCCTATCTTTTTCCCGTTATTGAATATCACAAACTTAAAATAACAATGTTACAAAGGTGTAACCTTTTGGTATGTTGATATGTAGTGACATCCACTGAATAACAGTAATAACACGGAGGTTATGTATGGCGTTAGTACAGCAGGTCAGGGACGGAGACTTTCTCGGTGCGACGCTGGATTTATCACAGCCTTTTGAAACGGCTGAATGGACAGTTTCATCCGGAGTTCAATGCCAGCTATTAATGCGTGGTGTGCTTCAGGTGACACCGCCAAATATCAAGGGGACAGAGAAAGACATTGTGCTTTCATCCGGTATTCATGGTGATGAAACCAGTCCTATCGAGTTGGTGCAGAGGTTAACGGAAGGGGTTTTGCAGGGGCGGGTTATACCGGCTCATCGAATCTTATTGATTATCGGTCACCCGGAAGCTATCAATGCTCAGACCCGTTATATCGATGAAAATATGAACCGTCTTTTTAAAGGCCACAATGAAGAACGCAATGTTGACTGTAAAGTTGCAAATCAGCTCCAGAAGGTAATCAGTCACTTTTTTGCCGGTTCAAGAGCGGAGAATAAAGACCGCTGGCATTTAGATATGCACAGCGCTATTCGAGATTCAAAGCATTATACCTTTGCGGTTAGCCCATTTACCGCTAAACCGACCCGTAGTAACCGTTTGTTTTCCTTTTTGTCGAGGGCCGGAATTGAAGCCGTGTTGATGTCAAATGCATCTTCGCCAACATTTAGTTGGCACAGTGCGGAGTATTATGCCGCTCAGGCCTTGACGTTGGAATTGGGAAAAGTCGCAGAATTCGGCGAGAACGACTTGTCTTCTCTGGAGCTATTTTATGAGGCTCTGCTTGCATTGGTAACCGAGCAGGAACTTCCCTCTGAATGGCAAAACGATGAGCTCAAAATCTATAAGGTTACTCGGACACTGATTAAACACTCAGAACAATTTTCTTTTACCTTCCCAGATGAGCTCGCCAATTTCACATTCTTTGAACAAGGGAAATTATTGGGAAGCGATGAGGACGTCGAGTACTTTTCCCTGTCAGGCGGAGAGGCGGTAGTGTTCCCTAATTCCCGGGTTGCGCTCGGACACCGGGCATGCCTTCTTGTTCAACAGGCGGATGTAGATCTTGGCGAACAAGTGACGTTACGTCAGTAAATCGCTTCTAATCTGGTGAAAAGCAGGCAATTGACTGATATATAATTCAAATTACAGGTAGTCTGCTTTCCAATCTTACGGTGAGACGGTATGGTTAAAGCTTCCTTTTTACCGTGTTCGACCAATGCATTTAAACGATCTTATTTCTCGCCAGCAGGCAAGGTGGAAGTTCAGCTTTATTCTGATTGCAGTCGCTTTGCTGGCCGTCAGTGTTTTTTCTCTCGCAGTCGGTGAGCTGTTTATCCTGCCCTGGGCCCCGGACGGCGGTTTAGAACAGCAGTTATTGTTGCAACTACGGATGCCAAGGTTATTGGCCGCGGTTGCTATCGGTGCCTCCCTTGCTGTGTCAGGTGCAGTGCTTCAGGTGTTGCTGGGGAATCCTTTAGCGGAACCTGGTGTGTTAGGAATTTCCGGTGGCTCAAGCCTGGCTTTGGTTGTCGTGCTCTTCGCGCTACCTTTTGAGCCTGCTCCTGTCGTTATGATGCTGGCTGCGATGGTCGGTGCCTTGTGTTTTACATCGATCCTGGTCGGATTATCACGGCGACGTAAGGTTTCCACCGCCAGATTGCTGCTAATTGGTGTCGCTCTTGGCATTCTGTCCGGTGCTATTGTTACCTGGGCATTTTACTTTAGTGATGATCTTAACCTGCGCCAGTTACTGTACTGGCTGATGGGCAGTGTCGGCGGGGTAAGCTGGACACATCTTTCTCTGTTGTTGCTGGTTATTCCTGTTCTCGTCTGGCTGTGTTTGCAGGGTAAGAAAATGGATCTGCTGATGTTGGGGGAAGGGCAGGCCAAGCAGCTGGGCCTGAATGTTGAGGCGTTTCGCTGGCGTTTGATTTTAGTCGTTTCGCTGCTGGTCGGTGCCGCTGTAGCGCTGGGTGGTGTTATCGGCTTTATCGGTCTGGTTGTGCCTCATTTGCTTCGCCTTGCATTGGGAACAGAGAACCGTTTTTTGTTGCCGCTGTCTGCGATGACAGGTGGTTTGTTATTAGCAGTTGCTGATACTGTGTCCCGGATCATTTTACCTTCTGCAGAACTGCCTGTCGGGGTGGTGATCACCAGTATTGGTGCACCTGTATTTATCTGGATGCTGCTAAGATCCCAAATCGATTGAGTTTCTCGTCATGACATCACAAAGCAAATATCAAAAGAAGGATGAAAGGGTGATCTTAGAGGTTAAAAACCTGGCAATGCCACCGCGTTTGCTACCCGTGTCTTTCTCAATTGACGCAGGAGAGATTGTTCACTTGATCGGTCCCAACGGTAGCGGGAAAAGTACTGCGTTGTCGATGCTTTCCGGCTTGTTTGACGGAGACGGTGAGATCAATCTGCTTGGCAAGCCAATTGCTGACTATGATCTTCAGATGCTGGCAAGAATGCGTTGTTATCTTGCCCAGCAGGATCGCCCGGCATTTTCAGTTGGTGTCTACCATTACCTTTCGCTGGCCTTATCCGCTTTGACAGAGGCTGTGCCTGAAAAAATCCAGGAAGCCTTAGACGAAGTATGTCAGGCACTCAATATTGCCGATAAGCTGACCCGTAATATTCAGCAATTATCTGGCGGTGAATGGCAACGTGTTCGCTTGGCAGCGGCGTGTTTGCAAGTCTGGCCTACACTGAATCCTGAAGCAAAGTTGTTGCTCCTCGATGAACCTGCCGCGGCGCTGGATATAGGACAGGAAGCCGCGATGTATAAGCTGATCCGTATGATGGCAGGAAAAGGCATTGCTGTTGTGATGGCTAACCACGATTTGAATCGCAGCCTTCGTGAAGCCGATAAAGTGATGCTGTTGAAAAACGGCTCCTGTGTGGCGAAGGGGGCTCCGGATGACGTAATGACTGTCGAGCGGCTGGAACAGACCTTTGTAACCCGTGTCCAGCGGGTAGAACATGACGGAAAGTCATGTCTGATTTTTTCTGATTAAGTCATACCCAAGTGATCTCATTCTGAAAACGGTAACCTGAGACCATTTGGGTATAGTTACTTAAAACTATTCTCAATAAAGGAGTGATAAATGACTGCACCAAGCTGGGATTTGTCGATTGCCTACCAGGATCTTTCCGATCCGAAAATTCAACAAGACATTAAAATAATCGAAGAAAAAACTAGCCAGTTGGCGTCTTTAAATCCGGACAGCCTTGATGATCTGATGAAGGCGATTGTGCTAAAGGATCAGCTTGCAGTTAAAGTTCGTACTTTATCAAGCTATGCCAATTGTTTAACGTCAGTTGATGCCGCAAATGATGGTGCGAAAAAACTGTCAGGTCAGTTGGATCAGTTATTTTCGAAGTTTGAGCAGGCGCTTAATCCGTATTTGCAGGCTCTGATTAATTTGGATGACAGTGATTTTGACGCTGTGCTCGCTGGTAACCAGGAAAGCGGCAGTCTGGCGCATCACCGTTTTCGCCTCAAACGCGATCGCCTGAAGCGAAATCGTCTGCTTTCTGTTGGTGAAGAACAGTTGCTGTCTGCAATGAATGTGGATGGACGAAATGCCTGGGGACGTCTTTACGATAATCTGACCGGTAGTTTAAAAGTGACGCTCCAACTGGCTGACGGCAGTGAAGAAACGATGGGACTGTCGCAGGCGGCCAGCATTCTTTATGGCCCGGATAGTGAACGTCGTGAACCGGCATGGCGAGCGATTTCTGACATCATGGAAGTACATGAGCAGACCTTCGCCGCTATTCTTAACGGTCTCGCGGGTGGGCGCTTAACGGAGTATGAAAAGCGCAGCCACACCGATCAGGTACATTTTCTTGATTCTAGCCTGCACACCAGTCGTATTGAGAAGCAAACACTGGATGCCATGATTCAGGTTGCCAGAGACAATCAGCTTGTCGGTCGTAATGCCGGGCAGCAAATGGCAAAACTGTTCGGAACAGACAAGCTCAAACCATGGGATGAGCTGGCTTCAATGCCTGCACTGCAAGGTAGTAAAGGTGAAAGCTATAGCTTTGAGCAGGGTATTGCGATTATCCGTGATGCGTTCGCCGGTGTTGATCAGGAAATGTCTGATTTTGTCGACATGATGGTCGAAAGGAAGCTTATTGATGCTGCACCTCAGCCGAAAAAACGTTTAGGTGCTTACTGCACTAAGTTTGTTGATACTCGAACGCCTCTGGTCTTTATGACCTGGGGTGGCAGCATGTCGGATGTTCTTACTCTGGCGCATGAATTGGGTCATGCTTTCCACAACTGGGTAATGCGTGATATGTCTCTGGTGGAAACTGAGTACCCGATGACACTGGCTGAAACAGCATCTATTTTTGCTGAGAATATCGTTCGTGATGCGCTGCTGGAAAAAGCCCAGAATGATCAGGACAAGCTGATGATGCTGTGGGAAGAAGCGCAGTCGGCTCTGGCGTTGATGGTTAATATTCCAGTTCGCTATGAGTTCGAAAAAGCCTTCTACGAACAGCGCTCAAACGGTGAATTTACACCTGAGCAGCTAAAACAGCTGATGTCAGAGACCTGGCGTGAGTGGTATGGCGATGTGATGGACGAAACCAATAGCATGTTCTGGGCCAGCAAGCTGCACTTCAGCATTCCTGAAATCAGCTTCTATAACTATCCATATCTGTTCGGTTATCTGTTCAGTAAAGGTGTTTATGCCCAGCGCGAAGCGAAAGGTGAGCAGTTCTATTCGGACTATAAAGCCTTGCTGCGTGATACGGGTTCTATGACAGCCGAAGAGGTGGTTAAGAAACACCTTGGCATGGATATTCGCCAGCCGGAGTTCTGGCAGCAAAGTGTTGATATGGTTAAACAGCAAATTGATGAGTTTGAGCGATTGATTAGCAAGTTATAATTATTCGCTGAATATTTTAGTTCCAAAGCCCGGATTATTTTCCGGGCTTTTTAGTTTTATTGGTTTGTTTTTCAGAGACTGCTTTGGGCAAAACATCACATTATTTCCAGTCAGGCCTAATTGTTTTGCATCAGTGCAGACTTAATTCGTTACCTTTATTCCACAAATAATTAATTCCTTCCTGGTATTTCTTTTCTTTAATTCAATTCAAATAAGCTTAGATATGCAGCTACTAGTCATTTGATAGAACAATTCCAATAGAGAAAGAGGACGTCACATTGGCTATTCAAAAGGAAGACAGGGTACAGGTGGCTAAATTTCTGTATCGAGCAACATTTGGCCCCAAACCGGGTGAGATTGAATCCTTAAGTGCAATGGGAATTGATGCCTGGTTTGGTGAGCAATTTCGTTTGGCTCCCAGTTTACACCGTCCATCAGCTGAAGCATTTGCTTCGGCTAGCGGGACCTCTCTGGGAGAAGGTGTCCGTTTAAGTGCATGGTGGGCCAATACTCTTGAAGGGAAAGACCAATTACGTCAGCGAGTGGCTTACGCGTTGAGTCAGATCTTCGTGGTGTCTCGCTCTGGTGGACCGGATTCACAGGCTTTGGCGGAATATTATGATCTACTGGTTCAACATGCTTTCAGTAATTTTAGGGACATATTAAAAACCGTCACGTTGAGTCCGGCCATGGGCAAATACCTTACCTTAATCGGCAGTAAGAAAGCAGATTCGGTGAAAAATACTTTTCCGGATGAAAATTATGCTCGTGAAGTTATGCAATTGTTCAGCCTCGGGTTATGGCAGCTGCATTCTAACGGAATGCCAAAACTGGATTCGTTCGGGAATAAAATTCCCACCTATACCCAGGAAGATGTCGAGGAGTTGGCTCGAGTGTTTACAGGCTGGCGTAAGGATACATATTTGAAACCAATGTATTCGGTTAGTCGATGGCATGACACCGGTGAAAAGAAAGTCCTGGGGCAGGTTTTTGCACAGGGGCAGACGGCAGAACAGGATTTGGAACAGGCCATTGACCTGTTAGTTAACCACCCGAATACCCCGATATTTATTTCAATTCTGTTGATTAAACGATTGACCATCAGCAACCCGCGGCGAAGTTATATCGATCGAGTGGTCAAAGTATTTAAGGATAACGGTAAAGGGATATGGGGCGATATGGAGGCCGTAATCAAAGCCATATTGCTTGATGAAGATGTCCTTGCAGGAAAAGCCATGGCTGATTATCAAAATACGGGTAAAAGCAGTCGCAATTTTGGCAAGGTAAAAGAACCGATAGTTGCTATGGCTAATTTATGTCGGGCGCTGGATGTCAAAAGCAACGATCCGGAGCGCTGGTGGGATTTCGCATCAAGTCAGAAGAATTACGGCCAGGCACCGCTCAGGGCACCCAGTGTGTTTAATTTCTATGAGCCGGATTATGCTCCCAAGGGGGAAATTAACGACAAACTATTATCATCACCAGAGTTTGGCATTTTGTCGATGGATGTTGTGCGGCGAATATCGAACCGAATGTGGATTTGTATCGCCTCATCGCAATCGACAAATAAGAAAAAGTGGTCGTGGGATCGCAGTGAATATGAACGGACAGTGAGTCAGCCCGATGAATATGTCGCATTGGTTAATGAGCGCTTGTTCGGAGGTTTGATGTCATCTGAGCTTTCCTTGTTTCTGAAAGGGATGCTCGAAGGCCTTGAGCTGAATAACAAATCTGCTGACAGAAAAATAAAGGACACACTGTTTGCCGTTCAATGTTCCCCTGAATTTCGTTGCCAGGAGTAAGCTATGAAGATCACACGACGTAATTTTCTCAAAGGAAGTGCTGCATTAAGTGCGACATCATTGGCTCCGGCAGTGACAGGAATCAATATTGCTCATGCGCAGGAAGGCGATTTTAAAGCCCTTGTTTGTATTTTTCTGTTCGGTGGTAATGATGCTTATAACATGGTCATTCCGGATAATGATGCGGAATATTCGGATTACTTGAATGCTAGGCCTGAACTGGCAATTGTGCGGGAAGAGGCCGTTAGTATAGGTATTGCGACTGATAACGGCGTGCCTTTGGCCTTACATCCATCAATGAAAAGTTTGCAGGCAGTTTTTACCGAGGATAAAAAAGCGACGGTTATTGTCAATTCCGGGCAACTTGTTGAACCTGTTATTGGTAGTGCGGTTGCTAATCCGGAATTACCCGAATTCCTGATGGCTCATAACTTACAGCAAACCATGTGGCAGTCCGGTGCGGAAAATATGAAGGACAAGTTAGGTTGGGCCGGGAGAATGGTTAGGGATATGCATTTACCGGGTTCACTTTCTCCGCTG
Source organism: Photobacterium marinum (assembly GCF_000331515.1). Lineage (GTDB taxonomy): Bacteria > Pseudomonadota > Gammaproteobacteria > Enterobacterales > Vibrionaceae > Photobacterium > Photobacterium marinum. Next base: position 39,643 of record NZ_AMZO01000035.1, on the reverse strand, counting down.
ATTTCACTAAATGGTGAGAAGAAGTGGCTGAGAAGTGAAAACCATGAACAGTTGGTGTTGACCACAGACGGTGCGGGTGAATACAGCGGCTTGAAAACTCCGGAAAGATATGAAGCTATGCTGCGTCATTTCAACGAAAAGTTCAGTAACCTGTATGCGGATAATTACTCTGAAACGATGGCTGACAGATATTATGACAATGAAAAAGCCAAAGAGGCACTGGGCAATGTCGGTGAACTGACCGGATATCCTGATACGCATTTAGGCCACTCGCTACAAACTACTGCGAAATTAATCCGATCCAGGGCTGACCTCGGCCATCAGCGCCAGATTTATTTTGTCGGTTTAGGTGGCTTTGATACTCATAAAGATCAACAGGCCAAGCATGCAGGTTTGTTGCAGCAGGTATCTGATGCGATGGCGGCTTTCTACCTGGATATGAAAAGCATTCAGATTGCAGACAAAGTAACAGCGTTTACCATGTCTGATTTTGGTCGTCGGATAATGGCCAATGAAACCGGTACGGATCATGGCTGGGCAGGGCATCAGATTGTTGTCGGTGGTGCAGTTAAAGGCGGTAAAGCTTACGGCAAATGGCCTGAACTGGTACCGGGCAGTCAGTATGATTATAAGAATGGTCGTATTGTCCCGGAAATTGCAGCAGATCAGGTGAATGCCTCGCTAGCTCGCTGGTTTGGTTATCAGGGAGCATTGACTGATTTATTCCCGTCTTTGAAGTCGTTTAAGTCACATTACCTCGATTTCATTTAACCAGCAGGTGTGATCAAGTACTTATGCTGACAGGAATTATTAAAGGGAAAGCCAGACACGAAGTCTGGCTTTATTTTGATAGCCAACTGAGCTATCGCGTTGTGGAGAGTTTATTAGAATATTTTAGTTATCAGCGGGCTAGCCCATCATGACGCCGATACTCAACAGCACCATTACCATAGCTGTCAGTATACCCAGCAGCGGGCCAATGAATCGCAACCAGGATGAGTAAGCAACACGACCGATTGCCAGGCCACCCATCACGACGCCGGATGTCGGGGTAACCAGGTTAGGCAGGCCGGAAGCTGATTGATAAGCTGTCACTACCAACTCTCGGCCAACACCGGCAAAGTCAGCCAGTGGTGCCAAAACCGGCATTGAAAGTACCGCGAGGCCGGATGATGATGGCACTACCAGACACATTACAGCTTCAACCCAGTAGATAGCATTGATGAAGGCAACGTCGTTTAGTCCGCCCAGTAAGCCTTCTGCATAATGAAGGATGGTGTGAGTGATGTTGCCGTTATCCATCACCACAACCAGGCCTCGGGCAATGGCGATGATCAGTGCGACGCCAAGTAAGTCTCGGGCACCATTAACAAAGCTGTCGGTGATTTCCACTTCTGACATACGGCCGACAAAGCCAACCAGGATACTGGAGCCGATAAACAGGGCAGACAGTTCCGCCATCCACCATCCGGCAACGGACACACCCCACATCATGACCGCAAAAGTCAGGCCGAAGATAGCTAGAACGGCTTTACGGGTATTGGTCAGTTCCGGTGTCTCTTGTTGCTTGCTATGAAGGAAATGGTTGAGATTAGATTCTCTCTGGTTTGCAACAATGGATAGCTCCGGATTACGTTTTACTTTTTCGGCATAGCGCATCACGTAAATCACGCAAGCTACCCAGCCCAGAACCAGGATAATCGCGCGAAGAGCGAAACCTTCCATAAAGTTGATTTCAGCTGCGTTGGAAGCAATTACTGTAGCAAACGGGTTGATGGTTGAGCCCAGACACCCGATACCGGCACCAACCATGATAATGGCAACACCGACAATACTGTCATAGCCTGCGGCTATCATTACAGGGATAAGCAGGGCGTAAAATGGGATGGTTTCCTCTGCCATGCCATACACAGTACCGCCCAGGGCGAATAGTCCCATTAGGATAGGGATCATCCATTTTTCACGTCCGGCCAGGCGTTTCATGGTGCCGGCGATACCTGCATCGATTGCACCGGTTTGGGTGACAACTGCAAGGAAGCCGCCGATGACCAGAACGAACAGTGCTACATCAACAGCACGCGCCGCATAGCTGCTCGGGTCATAGAAGCCCTGAATCGGAGCCATCAGGATGTCGACGAAACCTTGTGGATTGGAGTCCACGGTTTGATATGTGCCGACCAACGGTACCATGCGCCCCAGCGTTTCATTGGTTTCCATCTGATACTGTCCAGCTGGTATAACCCAGGTCAGAACAGCCATTAAAACGGTCAGAATCATCAGGATTGTGTAGGCAGAGGGAAATTTAATTTTTGTCATAGGGATGTCCTCTTGTTTCAAATGGGGCTTTCGCCCCATAAACGGGTAGTGACCAATAGTGGCCCCACCTTCTAATTAACGAAGTCCATGATTTCTTGAGCTGACATGTTGTTTAAGCCCATTTGTTTCAGTGTCCTTCCTGTTTCGAAATAGTTGGTTTCGTTATAGGCGTTATCGATATGCAGGCAGGAGGTAATCATTGGAGTTTCAACACCAACCAGCTGACCCAGTTCATAGCAAGGAACCAGCAGGTAGGCTGCGTCTTCAGTGATGTAACGGTTGCTGGCTGAATTTGGCGCGCTGTTGAGTTTGCCGTGGGTTTCAGAGGTGCGGTTTACCTCATAAACACTCTTACATTCCATATCGTACAAAGCATTCATGGCCTCCAGTTCAGGAAGCAGTTGCAGACCCAACGCTTTACCGATTGACTGGCGTTCTGTTTCCATCACGGCCGCAGCTTTTGCGGTTGATACAGAGCAGCAGTCTTTGTAGTAATTGAATTGGCCGTCATAGTTTTCCAGTAGCCCCATATTGAGGGTGGTGAGCAGAGGGTGGCCGCCGAAGTTGATATTTTCCAAACCCGCTTCAAGCACATTATCGAGAGGCTTGAGCGGTAGTGGCATTACCGGCTGAAGGGCATCAATCGCATCTTGTGTACGGCTTGCCGGGAAGGCGGCAACTGGCAAAAATTCCTTCATCCCCAGGATGGCGATTTCCGCCGGGCCGACAATTCGGGTTGCCCAAGGGATAGAGATGGCATCGACGAATGTCAGGTCAAGGTCTGCATAGCCTTGCTCTTTCTTTAGGCGGTTCAGAACCAGAGAGCCATAGTTACCCGGCATCAGCATAATGATCTGGCCATTACGGAGATGGGGCAGCATGTTGATAAACAGCGGTTCCTGAGCAAATGAAGGGACGGGTAGTACCAGCATATCGGCATAAGCAATAGTTTCGGCCAGATCCCGGCTGATTTTGTCGATCTTCTGGAAGCCGTCATAGGTAAGCGGGACATCATTGAAGCTGTCCAGCGCACGGATACCGTCTTGCTGCTCGATATCAGTCAGTGGTTGATCGAATCCCGGAGCACCATAAAGGCAGACATCTGCGCCTTGCATAGTGAAGTGGTAAGCGGCTGTTAAACCTGCATTGCCAGAGCCGATCACGGATACACGAGGGTTCATAACTTCTTCCTTCTTGTTATTTGATTTATCTGCTTTCCAGACTAAGGAAGATGGGCGTATTGCTGCCAATGACGAAGGCGGGGACTAGTATGCAAAAAGGTAATGCTTAGCGAGCGTCACCTTTTTAATTCAATGAAAAATAAAGGTTTTTGGTTGGATTCTGATTGTCGCTTACTATCAGGTTAACTGTGAACTCTCGCTGTTAACCGCTCATCAAGGTCGCGCATCGGGCCGATTTTGAGGTAAATATCCATCTGATCAGCAAGCAGCATAAATTGCTCAATGAACTGTTCGGCATGGCGGTGAACTGGCTTTAACGCCGGATAAAGAATGTCAAATTCAAACGGTAAGCTGAAGACCAGCGGACGCATTACAACCTGAGGGTGTTCGTTTTCCATATGGGCAGTGAAAGGGTCGGTGATAGCAATACCGACGCCTTCTCGTACCAGAGCGGCGGCAGTGCTGGCGAGGGAGACTTCGATCTGCTCAATGGTAGAAAGATCATAGCGTCGCAACAGAGCATCAATTCGTCGTTGGGTTACATCTTTCTCATGGCGGATCAGTACCTGTCCGGCGATATCGTAGATATCAATTACAGAACGCTTAGCCAATTGAGAGTCTGCGGGCAGTAAGCAAACGGATTCACATTCCACTCTCTGTGCTTTAACACCAGCCAGGTGCTCATCGACAAAAGCAAAGCCGATATCCGTAGTCTGGCTCTGAACCCGGCGGATCACGTCTTCCGAACGATAGGTTTTGAACCCGACTTTCATCTTTGGTGCCTGTTTCAGAAACGTTGCCAGAATACGGGGTAGGAAAGCATTAGAGAGCAGGGGCATTGCTGCGATATTCAGGCTGCCGAAGTGGCGGGAGCGGATTGAGTCGGCAGCATTATCCAGCCCTGAAACTGCATCGAATACTTTCGCCACTTCCAGATAAAACGCTTGCCCTTCATCACTGAGTTCCAGACGGTTTCCTTTGCGGATAAACAGCTTAAAGCCAAGGCGTTGTTCAAGCCCGGATAAGAGTCGACTTACTGCAGGTTGGCTAAGACAGAGGCGTTCAGCAGCGGCAGTAACAGTCTGGCATTCAACAACGGCTTTAAATGCATTGAGTTGGGTTAATTTCATAACAGGTCTGCTCTGTAACACATTGAATTACGCTAACAGAAGCAGAAAATGAATACCTTGAAGCTGTTTTGATAATTTGCATATTATGCAAATTAATTGAGGTGCATTCTTTAGATAGAGCGGGCGTTGAAATAAAAAAGCCAGACTGATGTCTGGCTTTTGGTTTAAGTCCGATAGTGAGTTTTATTTTATTTTGAACTGACCAACAAGATGCTGAAGTTCTGTTCCTGCGTGGTTCAGTTCGTTGACGACCTGTTCTGATGTACTGCCAGCTTCAATCAATTCAGAAACGATATCCTGAATGGCAACCATGTTGCGGTTGATTTCATCAGTTACTGAGCTTTGTTCTGTTGCTGCAGTTGCAATCTGGCTGGTCATGTCATTGATAGCTTCAACGGCGTTAGTAACCGAAGACAGGCTGTCGGTGATTGAGTTCGCTGCACCTACGGCTTCGTTACAGGTTGACTGGCTGTGGGTCATCGAAGATACGGCTTGAGAAACAAGAGCATGCAATTCATCAAGCATTTCTTTGATTTCCTGAGTACTCGACTGAGTACGGCTTGCCAGCCCGCGTACTTCGTCGGCAACCACTGCGAAGCCTCGGCCTTGCTCACCGGCACGTGCTGCTTCAATTGCTGCGTTCAATGCCAGCAGGTTAGTCTGCTCTGCAATTTCACCGATAACTTTCAGTACATTGTCGATCTTCTGTGACTGCTGGTTCAGAGAGTGGATGTGCTGAGCAGCCTGATCCACTTCATCAACAAGGGCTGTGATAGAGACCACAGAAGTGTCAACACGTTGCTGTGCAGAGTGAGAATCCGTGCTTGCTGCGCTGGTGGCATTGGCAACTTCGTTAGCATTCATTGCCACTTCGCTGGCCGCTGAGCTCATTTCTGTTACAGCTGTTACGATTTGCTCTGTTTCGTTGTTGTGTTCCTGAAGCTGTTGGGTCAGGCGGGTAGTTTGATCATGGATGTTGCCTGCTGCGCCATTAACGTTTTCAGTTACATGAGAGACCTGTGCGATGATGGTTTGCAGTTTTTCAACAAAGCGGTTGAAAGCCCCGCCTAGTTCCGCAATTTCATCGTGGCCTTGTACATCCAGACGTCGGGTCAGATCACCTTCACCATCAGCAATTTCGTTCAGGGTTTGAGCCATGTTCTGAACCGGGCGTGTCATGCGGCCGGCAACAAATAGGATGCAGATAACAGAAACGACGACCAGAACAAGAGCGCTTAGAAGAACCAGTTCAAAGCGTTCTTCCATGCTGTTTTTCGCTTGAGTGTGGTATGCCGCAACTTCAGTGTCGATATCATCAATGTACAGACCGGTACCGATGAACCACTTACCGTTGTTTACTGTGATAGCGTAGCTCAGCTTAGGCTGAGGCTGACCGCCACTGCTTTTCGGATAGCTGTAGCCAACAAAACCGCCACCGCTACGTGCTGCCTGGATAAGTTCTTTGATGTAAGAAACACCGTTAGCATCTTTCAGGTTCAGGCGGTTCTGACCATGATTCTTAGGTGATGTAGCGTGGGCTTGGTTCACACCGTTCATGTCATAAATAAAGAAGTAACCAGAACGATCGCTGGAAAAGCGCAACGGCGTTAGTAGCTCGCGAACTTTTTGCAGTGCGACTGTCGGGTTGCTGTATTCAGCAAGTATTGCATCGACGCCATGTTGAGCAACGGTAACTGCATCCTTGAGTTTTTCCTTACGTTCTTGTATCAAACGCTCCTTGTAATAGGTGACTTGTTCGTCTAACGCTTTGTTTTCCAGAGATACAACAATGCCTATTGAAACGCCCATAAAAATGAACATTGGCAATAAGCTAAGTAATAGCAACTTGCTCTTTAGTTTTAGTTTATTCATGACAACTCGGACTCTTCTACTGATAGCTAAAATAAGTTAACGCGGCATACATGCCGTCTTTTGGTCTTAATATTATCGGCGGAGTTTGTTACATCTTTATTGAGTGTCAGCACAATTAGGCACACTAAGTCTCAAACTGATATGTCGCTCACAATTAATGTGCCTTTAAGCATTAAAGTGCCAAGAGATGAAGATAGACAAGAAGGCGGTAAGTTAATAGGAGAGGAAAAAAAGCAAGCCACCCGCCCATCATCTGGCAGATGACTTGCAAAGGTGCTACATAGCCCAGAGGAGGAGGGCAAGCAGCTGAGGAGATAAGATCCTCAAACACATTACAAGAGGGTAAACTGTGGCGTACGACAGTGCAGAAGCGCCACTGGTTGAATGCAGACTGTTAGCAAATGCTAGGGCTGGTGGATCAGTCATCGAGCCAGCGAGCATTCCACAGATCGTTAGGTAGTTCATCTGACCGAATAAACGAGCAATGATGCCGACGCTGATAAGCGGAATGGAAGTAATCAGAGCGCCATATCCCATCCAGCTCAGGCCGTCGCCGTTAAGCAGAGTATCGATAAAACCGCCGCCTGATTTCAGGCCGACTACAGCCAGGAACAGGACAATGCCGATTTCACGTAACGCAAGGTTGGCACTAGGTGGCATGAACCAGTACATCTTACCAATGCTGCCGATACGGGCCAGGATCAAAGCTACGATCAATGGACCACCGGCTAAACCAAGCTTTATTGCCGCCGGGAAGCCTGGCAGATAGAAAGGAATAGAACCCAGCAGAACCCCGAGGCCGATACCGACAAACACCGGCAGCATCTGAACCTGTTGCAGTTTTTGATGAGCGTTGCCGACAATACCGCTCACAGCTTCAATCGCTTCCTGGCGACCGACAAGGTTAAGAATGTCACCAAACTGCAGAGTAGACTGGCTGGTAGGTACCAGCTCAACACCGGCACGGTTGAGTCGCGAAACAACAACGTCATACTTTTCTTTTAAATCCAGGTCGCGGATTTTTTTACCCAGTACAATTTCATTGGTTACAACCAGACGCTGAACGCGCAGTTCTGTACCTCGGGTAGAAAGCGAAGCGTCAACTTCCTCACCAATAACCAGGCGAGCCCTTTCCAATGCACGTTTATCGCCCACCAGGTGAAGAAGGTCATTGGTTTCGATACGTGTATCCGGCTTAGGTACATATAAATGTGTATCACGCTTAAGGCGAGAGCAGACAATATCCCCCTCTGTCAGCGCCGGTACATCTTTAAGCAGCAGGCCGTTAAGGTTGGTGTTTTTAACTGCGACGTTGATGGTATGCAGGCTTTCTTTTTTATGACCGTGGTTGCGTTCAAAGTCATCTGCTTCAGCATCGACATCGACACGGAAAACCAATCGTAAAATCCACATGGTGAGCAGGATGCCACAGATCCCGAAAGGATAGGCTACCGCATAACCCATACCCGTTAGATCAAGCATTCCCTCCTGAGCACCCAGTTCAGATAGGATCTGCTGACCGGCACCCAGAGATGGGGTATTTGTTACGGCCCCAGAGAAGACACCAAGGATCACAGGTAATGGCACATCAAAAAGTTGATGCAGAATAATGGTTACGATGCAGCCAATCAGCACGACCAGGGCGGCAAATCCATTGAGTTTTAAACCAGAACTTCTGAGAGAGGCAAAAAAGCCGGGACCTACCTGTATGCCTATGGTGTAGACAAAGAGTATGAGCCCGAACTCCTGGATGAAGTGCAAGGTTTCAGCATCGAGAGCCAGGCCCAAGTCGTGAGTAAAGTGACCGACAAAAATGCCGCCGAACAGCACCCCGCCAATCCCCAGGCCCACGCCATAGACACGCCAGTTCCCAATCCAAAGTCCAAGCACCGCTACCAGCGCGAGTATGCTGATAGAGAGCGCAATGTCACTCATGGTGAGTCTCCTGATTAATGAAAAATCCTTTTTTACCGATGTCAGTTAAAACACTGCGAAGGCACACTTGAGATAAGCGTCATTATCAGCATCGGTTATGTGGCAACAAACCGTCGGGACGGCATTGCTAAGCCAGGGGTAGGCGAAAGAACTCAGTAAGAACTGATTTCGTTCAGGTGACGAAAGGAGTGGTTAGGGAGTTATGTCTACAGCTGGTGATATCTCTTTTATCAATAATTCATACCACATTGAGAAACCAAATAAATTCACAAAATGACCATCTGAGTTATCGATGCAGTATGCCCTGTCGGGATGTTGCCTTAACTTGATTAATATTATTACCTCAAAAGAAACAAGGATTTAAGTGGCTGTTTGGAAAAGTGTGCTATAGACCGGAATATAGGTTTTATTCGATAAGTGCATGTTAAGTGGTGGTAATAATTGTGTGATAAATGGCTTGTCGGTGATGTCAATGCTGAGCTGCCTCTCGGTATATCTCTACCTATATATGTGAGTTTTTGAAATACAACTAACAAAGATAAGTGATGCGTCGAGCTTTTTGTATCTGACATTGAATGTAAGGCTGTGTGACATAGAGTATTAATCTAGTAAGGAATGGAAGTTAATCAAAATAATCAGGGAGATATAAGTGTCTAATATCATTTTGACAGAAAGAGGGTATAAGCTAGAGGGGGCAATCAAAGAGCCCGTTGCTTACTTATGTAAGTTCATGGGGCTAGATAAATATCTACAATTTATTCACAAAAATAAAGAGAAAGCCTTCCCCGTATTGGTGGGGGTAGTACTTTATAGACAATTGCCGAGAATCGAACAACAAAGAGTACTAAGAATAGCTGAGGCGTTAGGTAACAAGCCCCTATTTGGTAAGCTTCAATCTCTTATTGCTCAAAACTTAGCTAACCCTAGTTGGAATAAGTGGTGTCTCTCCGATAAGGAGCTGCGTGATTATTTCGAAGTAAATAAAACAGTCAACGAAATTATTAGTAAATGGTTTTTTACAGTTGAGCCTAAGTGGGAGGTTGGTTTTATTGCTGGTGTGCTTTTCTCCGTGTCTTTGGTCGGATTTAAAGGTTATATAGAGGAGGCTGCGGGCACGCCTATAATGAAGGAATCTTTAAATCAGGTCGCGAAACGCACAGGATTAAAAATATCAAAGAATAATATTTCTAACATATCGCGCGTGGCGGTAATTGTCGTCGTTTTGGCTAGCGTTATGAAGTCGATGACAAATGAAGATATGAAACAGGCTCGAGAGGAGTTGAGAAAACGTGGATTATTAAAGGCTGAGGACCTGTGATGTTATTTTGGGTTTGTGGTTATCTGTTCACTCTTTTTGTTTTACATGCGCACTGTGCTTCTTTGTTTAGATTACTAAGAAGTGGTGATGAACCTGGATTTAGCTTTCTGGCCGGAGTTATTTTTACATTTTGCCTGCATTTGTCAGCCTTGAGTACGCTAGTGATTAGAGAGCTTAGTGATAGCACTATGATACAGATACTCATGGTTGCACTCGGTGGCGTTCCAATCTCATTGGTTGTCTGGTTGGCACGGGTTGTCCGTTTTAAAGATGAGCGTGTAGGTAGTAATCGGGGAATGTATTCATAATCTTGACTATTTTTTTATCAACGGAGCATGTCAGGTAAACGCCCTGAAAGTATTCGATTGCAGGGCGTTATTCATATCATGAATTTAAAGGATGGTTAACCACACTTTGAATCACCGCAATTCAGGCAGGTTTGGCAGCCATCTTTGATGATGACTGCTTTAGCATGGCATTTAAAGCAAAGCGTTGCGCTTGGTGGGAAGTTGCCATAATCGTCTTCTTGTTCGTTAGGCTTGCTTGTTAGTTCAGCTTTTTTTGCATTGATGAATGCTTGTTGATGTTCATCCGGTTCAGGTTTACTCAGCATGCCGATTTCAGTCAGGTGTTGTTCGATGACATTACCGATTTCTGCAATTAGTGAAGGGACGTATTTCCCTTTGTTCCAGTAACCGCCACGAGGGTCGAATACGGAACGTAACTCTTCAACCAGGAAGGTGCAATCGCCGCCTTTACGAAATACTGCCGACATAATGCGGGTAAGGGCTACGATCCACTGGTAATGCTCCAGACTTTTTGAGTTGATGAAAACTTCAAAAGGACGGCGAACTTCATATTCAGTGCCTTCATTCAGAACAACATCATTGATAGTGATGAACAGCGAGTGCTCTGAAATATGTTCCGGTGTTTTGAGTTTGTAAGTTGTTCCCAGTAGTTTCTCAGGGCGGGGCATTGATTCATGCATCTGCTCAAGCTCAACTTCCGGCTTGGCTGGTGAAGCGGGCTGAGCTTCCTGCTCCTTACTTTTTACTTTGAAGCCAACAATTTTACTGTCGATTTTTTTTACCATGATATTTCGCCTGCTTAGAATTTACCGTAATAACCTTCTTTGAGCGCATCGTACAGATTTGCTGCGGTGTGAGTTTCGCCGTCGTATTCGACCTCTTCATTACCTTTGGCTTCGATCGTTGAGCCATCTTCCAGGGTGAAAACATAAGTCGTGTTTTCAAGATCTTTTTCTTTCACCAGTACACCCTGGAAAGCTTCGGGATTGAAGCGGAATGTCGTACAGCCTTTAAGTCCTTTGTCGTAGGCATCCATGTAGATGTCTTTAAAGTCTTCGAACGGGAAATCGGTCGGTACGTTAGCCGTTTTAGATATCGACGAATCTATCCAGCGCTGAGCTGCCGCTTGCACCTCAATATGCTGGCTCGGGGTAATATCATCGGCAGTGATGAAATACTCCGGCAATTTTGAATCGTCATCTGTGCTGTAAGGCATGGCTTTGGCATTAACCAATTCGCGGTAAGCCAGCAGTTCAAAGCTGTAGACATCAACACTTTCTTTGGTTTTTTTACCCGGCACGATGACGTTTCGGGTGTAGTGGTGGGCAAAACTTGGCTCAATGCCGTTACTTGCGTTGTTACCCAGTGATAAAGAAATTGTGCCGGTCGGAGCAATAGAGCTGTGATGGGTGAAGCGAGCGCCATATTCAGCCAGTTCATCAACAAGAACTGGTTCTACTTCTGCAAGTTGCTGCATGTATCGGCTGTATTTTGCATGCAGGACTTTACCTTTTACTTTGTCGCCGATTTTGATGTTGTCCTTCTTCATTTCAGGACGTTGGCGCATCATTTTTGTGGTGATTTCAAATTCTTCTTCCATCACCGGAGCTGTGCCTTTCTCTTTAGCCAGGCTGAGTGCTTCTTTCCAGCCGGTAATTGCCATCTCCTGGGCGATTTGCTCAGTAAAGGCGACTGAGGCAACACTACCGTATTTATGCTTAAGCATGGTAGTTGTAGAACCCAGTCCTAGGAATCCCATGCCATGTCGGCGTTTGTGTTCAATTTCATGGCGTTGTTTTTTCAGCGGTAATTTGTTGATTTCAACAACGTTGTCCAGCATACGAGTAAAAATAGCGACGACGCGGCGATAAGCATCCCAGTCGAAGCTGGCGTTATCGGTGAAAGGCTCGCGGACAAACTTGGTTAGGTTCACAGAACCGAGCAGACAAGCTCCGTAAGGGGGAAGAGGTTGCTCACCGCAAGGGTTGGTAGCGCGGATTTCTTCGCAGAACCAGTTATTATTCATTTCGTTGACTTTGTCGATCAGGATAAAGCCCGGTTCGGCATAGTCATAAGTCGAGGTCATGATGATGTTCCACAGGTTACGAGCCGGAATAGTTCGGTAAACCTTACAGGCAACCCGGCCATCAGTGTCTTCGACCAGATCCTCTCTCGTTGGCCAGTCTGCCCAGACGATCGAATTATCATTGTGCAGATCAAGTTTGTCCTGATGAGCTTCTCTGGCCGTTACTGGGAAAATCAGTTGCCATGGACGATCATTTTTAACGGCATCAATGAAATCTTCGGTGATTAAAAGGGACAAATTGAATTGACGCAGACGACCATCTTCGCGCTTGGCGCGGATAAATTCGATAATGTCAGGGTGGCGGATATCCATTGTTCCCATCTGAGCCCCTCGACGTCCACCCGCGGAAGAAACGGTAAAGCACATCTTGTCGTAGATATCCATGAAGGATAGCGGGCCGGAAGTGTAAGCGCCGGCTCCGGATACGAATGCACCACGTGGGCGCAGGGTCGTGAAATCATAGCCGATGCCACAACCGGCTTTCAGGGTCAGCCCGGCTTCGTGTACTTTACCGAGAATGTCGTCCATCGAATCCTGGATGGTACCGGAAACAGTACAGTTAATGGTTGATGTTGCAGGTTTATGTTCGAAAGCTCCGGCGTTAGATGTAATACGTCCGGCAGGAATGGCTCCATTGCGAAGTGCCCAGAGAAATTCGTTGTACCAGTGATCTCTGGCTTTTTCTTCTTCTAAATCTGCAAGTGCGCGGGCAACACGTTTGAAGGTATCGTCAAGCGTGACGTCGATGGCGTCGCCATGTTTGGACTTCAGGCGGTACTTACTGTCCCAGATTTCGGTCGAAGTGGCTTGGTAAGCGATATCAATTGACTGAGATCCTTCATTCGCTGTGGGTGTTTTTGCCATTATGAGTGCACCTTATGTTTGTCTTTTGTACAACATATGGGATAGGTCGGAATTCACTTTCCTAACTTATGTTAATAGCACATCTTTGAGCAGGTGATGTGCTATGTTGTGGTTGGATTGCGATCAAACCACTATATCTTGTTGTTTTCAAGTCTTGACACCGTGGTTCGTTAAGATTGGTTCATTAATTAACTATCAGTATAGGTGTAAGAAAAACTTCACAATTTTTCAATCGACCTCTGTGATAAGTCATCGGGAAGAAGTTATGGCTCACTTACATAAGCTGATGGCAAAAATAACAAGATGATGGGGAGTTGAGCTTTTGATGCGTTCTGGTGGCTTTTTCTATGAAAATTACTTGTACTAAAGAACTGAATATGGATAATTCGCTTCGTCTTCACGAAGAGCAAAATACATCAGGCACTTCAAAAGAACTTCAAATTATCGAAGGCGCGTTGGCAGAGTGGCTATGCAGCGGATTGCAAATCCGTGGACCTCGGTTCGACTCCGGGACGCGCCTCCATTTAACATCCCATTGACCGTTTAAACACTTCTCTGTTTATCTCATTGATATAGTCAGTCATTTTGCTTTAGTTGAACTGGATTAAAATTGTATATCTATGAAGTAAAGACGTCTCCGTTCTTTCCTTTTTGTTGTTTCTATTAACATAAAATGTGCTTTCTTTATTAGCAATCTTGCCCTTAATCTGCACGTCATACGTTGGAAACTTTATTTAACCTGCATTGTTCTTGAATATTAAAATATTCTTCCTGAGTTATTAGCGAACTGATACTAAAAATAGCTTCTTTTGCCTGTTATTAGGTAAATTCGCCACGCCAATTTTACGTCAAAAAAATATCGCAGAAGTCATATTTATGACGCAATTCAATAGTTTATGTTTTTGAACATCATTGCGTTACATAAAAATGGGATAAATATCACTGTTCGTACCAGTTGTAAATGTACTCACTATTTGAGTTTTTTTGTATGTTTTTGGGAATATTCCCATTTGGAATAACTATTTAAAATCAATGTGTTAAATTCATCTTTGCGCATGCGGTTGAAATACATAGGAGTGTCATTCCCGGTAACATATTGATATATAAGTTAATAAGGCGTTATTGATATTAATGTTTAAAATCAGTAATCTCGCCTCCGCTTTGTGAATTGTATTACGTATGTTGTTCTCTAATGGTTATCCATGCTTCAGTAAATACATTCACGTTATAGCCAATAATTAAAATTATTATATTTGCTACTTTTATAGCTTGCTTCAGTAAAGCTAGGTATTTGTGTTGATTTGTTAAGTCACCATTGATTTAACTTGAAGGGTATTATCATGAGTTTTAATTGGGGATTAAGAGGCAAACTTCTTGCCTGCTTTTCGTGTTTAGCTTTATTTATCATTACGTCATATTCTACTTACTCTTACAACGAAATATATAAGACAGCAATCAAAGGACTGGATTCAAAGTTAATATCATCCGCTTATGCGTTAAACATGATTATCGGTGAGTCAACTCACAATGTGTTATCTGAACAGACAAACAACTATGATAAAATCAGTCGTCGCATAAGCTCTTACGTCGAAAAATCAAATATAGACTGGGCATATTCTACAGTTCAGAAAAACGGGAAAATTTATTACACCTATATTAATCAAACAGAAGATGAGCTCAGAACAGGGGCTTATAAAAACTGGTATCTTGAAGAATATAAAGTTGTTCCAAAAGGTTTGACTAAAGCATTCATTACCCGTCAGGTTCAGTTTGAAGAATATCAGGGTGAATATGGCTTATGGCGTTCTGTCTTTGTCCCATTCAGAAATGCAAACGGTGAGTATTATGTCATTGGTGTTGATGTTGCTTTGAGTGACATTGAAGCACTACAGGATGAAGTTATTGTTCATGTTATTGGCTTTGCAGCAGTACTTCTGTCTATTACGCTCCTGGTGACGTACTACATTGCTGTAAAAACTGTTAAGCCAATTAATTATCTCAATTTTGTTCTGAAAGAGTTTGCTGATGGTGACTGGAATTTAACCCGTAACCTGAAAGTTACTAACACCGATGAAGTCGGTATTATCACGCGCTCATTTAATGTCTTTATCTCATCATTACGCAGTCGAATGCACGATATTAATGATGGCTCTCAATCTATAAAAGAAGTTACAGCCAATCTGGATTCAATATTCGATGGTATTTCCAAGCGCTCTGTTGATCAGGCTGAAAATGTAAGAAGTAGTGCAACTGCAATAGAGGAATTAGCAGCCAGCATTCAGAGCGTTTCAATGATTGCTAATGATATCAATGATCAGGTTAAACGCTTTGAGCAGCAGACACAGGAAACAGTGACGACGGTTGATCAGGCTGTAAGTGGAATGGAAGATGTGCAGACTGGAGTGATCAATCTGGCGTCTAACCTTGAGCATCTGGATAAGAGCACCAACGAAATTAACTCAATTGTTTCAGTGATTAAAGAGATTGCTGATCAGACCAACCTGTTGGCATTGAATGCAGCCATTGAAGCTGCACGCGCAGGTCAGCATGGACGTGGCTTTGCTGTTGTTGCTGATGAAGTCAGAAAGCTGTCGGAGCGCACTTCGGTAGCGACGGTTGAAATCGAAACTATGCTGGACAATATTCGCACGGACACGAATAAAACCACGTCGAATATGCAGTCCTCTGTTGAATTAGTGAATGAGAGCACATCTCATGCAAATAGTGCCAGAGGTTCTCTGGTGACGTTCTCTGAAGAAATTATTGCCCTGCTAAATAGCATGGAGCAGATTTCTGAATCGATGAAAGAGCAATCGGAAGCGGCACAGCATCTGTCGGGTAATGTTTCATCGCTAAGTATGAGTGCGGATGAAAACCATCTGGCGACAAGGAATTCTGAAGTTGAACTGGAAGAATTGAAAAAACGTTCTGAGAATCTTCACACTGTCGTGGAGCAATTTAAAATTTAATAAATGGAGTTTGTTGTGAAATTAAAAATATCATACTTAGCATTATCTGTTTCTCTTATTTGCGGAAATGCTGTTGCTGCACCTTTTCTTATGTCATCAGATGTTGCTCCCCAGGAGCAACAGGCAATGCAGTCGAATTCCTGGGTTGAAGTAAGTAAAGCAACGTTCGAGAATAATATTCGATTGCTGAAAAAAGAAGTTGGTTCAGAAACAAAAATTTGTGCTGTGATGAAGGCTGACGCTTATGGTAACGGTATTGAAAATCTGATCCCGTCAGTTATCAATAATGATATTAGCTGTATTGCAATTGCTAGCAATGAAGAAGCTAAAATGGCTCGAAAGAAAGGTTTCAAAGGACAAATTGTCAGAGTCCGTGCAGGTACTATTGCAGAAATTGAAGCAGCGGTTCAATTTAACGTTGAAGAGTTGATAGGTACTTATTCTCAAGCTGAAGCAATTTCAAAGCTGGCGAATAAATACGACACAGATATTGCAGTTCATCTAGCTTTCAACTCTGGTGGAATGGGCCGAAATGGTATTGATCTATCAACTGATGAAGGCAAAGAGGAAGCGCTTAAAATCACGCAAGCTAAGCGCGTAAATATTGTCGGTATGATGACTCACTTCCCGACAGAAGATTTGGATAAAACTCGCGCTGGACTAGAAAGATTCAAACAGGAAACAAGCTGGTTGATTCAAAAATCTGACTTGAATAGGGAATATATTACGCTTCATGCAGCCAATTCTTATACTACATTGATGCTACCGGAGGCTCGCCTAGATATGGTGAGACCGGGTGGCGCTTTGTACGGTGATACAACACCGGTGTTCCCTGAATACAAGAGTGTAGTTACTTTCAAAACACAGGTTGCTTCTATCCATCATTTCCCGGCTGGTACTACAGTGGGGTATGACAGTACAGAAGTACTATCACGCCCATCAGTATTGGCTAACTTACCTGTAGGTTACTCTGACGGTTATCCGCGTTCGTTGAGTCGTATCGGTTATGTACTGATCAATGGAAAGAAAGCGAAGATAGTCGGTAAAACATCTATGAACACAACCATGGTTGATATTACTGACATTGAGGGTGTTCACCTTGGGGATGAGGTAGTGCTTTATGGTCAGCAAGGCCATGAGGAAATTACTAGAGGTGAATTGGAAGAGAAGTCCGGCCGATTGTTCTGTGATTTATATACCCTATGGGGGAGCTCAAACCCTAAGTATTTGAAGTAAAAATCTCCTGAGTGAGGAGGCTGGTTTTGCCAGCTTCCTCCAAATACTCAACCAGATCAGTGAATTGCTAAGTTCGTTATAACAATAAAAATAAGGGCTTTGAAATCGTGAACATTAGAAATAAGAATGCCACGTCAAAAGATAAAACTGAGAACAAGATGAAATCCTATATCGGATTTGACGAATTTAATGAGAAATGCGATGACGCGATAAACTCAAAGCCTGCTCTATATTCGAGCATCTATAGAAGATTGGTAAAGGCCTTCAAAAGTGATTTTTATAAGAAAGACAAAGAGTAGGGAGAACAAAAAAGATAGAACTTCGTTCCGTCTTTTTGGTAAATAAACTTCGTGAAAAAAACAAATTCAGATCACAATTTGAATGTGTTTTGACCCTTTTGGCATCATTACCTCGGGTTGGTCACTGCTATCAATGGCCTTTGTATCCAGGGTGAGATCCCCAAATAAAAAAAATCTCCCCATTCGGACAGGAGAATGGGGAGAGAAGTATAATTGTGTAGAATTATTTGTATGATTTAAATCATAACATAACCCTTTCTTATAACTCGTGATCTACCTCAATATTCATCATACAAAACATACTGCAAATGAGATTGTTTCATAGTGTTTAAATGTCGTTATTATCGCTAAAACGTATAATATACGTGCTACAAGTGTGTTTGTTTGATTTGCTGGGTTAAGGAGAGTCCAGCGAGAGTAAATCAGGCCAAAAGCAAAGCGGCATTTTAGCTTGGCAAGTCGGGTGGGGTTTCATAGATGGAAGAGATAAAAAAACAGCCCATATCAAGGGCTGTTTTGTGTACGGTATTAGGGGTTAACTTGAAAGCGCTCGTTGGCGTTTTTACTTGCTGTCCATAGTGGACAGGTAGCGAATAGTTTCAGCCATATCTTCAACACTTTCATGAGCGCTGCTTTGTACCAAGTATTTTCCTTTAACCAGGAAGGCCGGCACTGAAGCAATTTGAGCATTAGCGACCAGTTTCTCAGCGTCAGTCATCTTTTTATACACTTGCTTTTGCTGTTCTTCTGACAGGTCAAATGGGCTGGATAGCTCACGGCTTGTGAAAATCTTAGTCAACTTTTCTTTGCGTTGCTCTTCGGTTACGTTGTCACTGCGATCCTGGACGTAGGCAAACATTTCTTCCATCAGAGCATGGTCAGGTTGGCCTCCGGTCTGAATTGCTGCTGTGTAGTAAATGTAAGCTGCAACTTGTGCACTCTGGTTAAAAGTAACGTGAACTTTGCTGATTTCAACGCCTGCTTGTTTTTTAATTTCAGGTAACAGGGTTTCCATGTTGCGGCAGTGACCACATCCCAGAGAGAAAATTTCCACTACATCAGGTGTATTGGCAGTTTCAGTAACAACAGTGTATTTCTCACCTTCCTGAGGGGCTGTAATGTCATTACAGCCGGTTAGAGCAAGAAGAGCGAGGAACAAAGGAGCGATTGATTTAAGCATGGATACAGATATAAAAGAAAATAAGTAATGCCTAATTATGGCTGACTTCTGGCGAAAATTCGTGGAAATAAATCAAAACTTACAATTATTTACTCTAAATTGGTATCTGATTGAGATGTTTAAGTGATTGAACAATTCTGGAAATTCAGTATGATTGCCGACCTTTTGCTATGTGGAGGTACGGTATGTACATAGGATTTGATTACGGAACAGCAAACTGCTCAGTAGCGGTAATGGAGCAGGGCAATCCGCAGATGCTATCACTCGAGGGTGATAAGAAGTACATCCCTTCCACACTGTGTGCGCCGACACGTGAAGCGGTAAGTGAATATTTGTACCGTCACATGGGTGTTACACCTTCGGATACTGTTGGAGAGCAGGTGTTACGTCGCGCAATTGCCTTCAACCGTGAAGAAGACATCATTGTTGAAGCGGGCGATTTACGCCTTGGTCAGGCTGCACTGGATTTGTATCTGGAAGATCCGGAAGAGGTTTATTACGTAAAGTCGCCAAAATCTTTCCTTGGCGCGAATGGATTACGCGATGTGCAAATCAGCTTCTTTGAAGACTTGGTTTGCGCCATGATGAAAAACATCAAAAATCAATCCGAGCAGACACTGCAGCAGGATATTACCAGTACAGTGATTGGTCGCCCGGTTAACTTTCAGGGTTCCGGCGGTGAAACTGCAAACCAGCAGGCAGAAAAAATCCTGACTCAGGCTGCAATACGCGCCGGTTTTAAAAATATTGAATTTCAGTTTGAGCCGGTTGCAGCCGGGCTTGAATACGAAAGTACACTGACGGAAAACAAAACGGTGCTGGTGGTTGATATCGGCGGTGGCACAACCGATTGTTCAATCATTGAAATGGGACCACAGTGGCGAAACAAAGCAGATCGTCAGGCAAGCTTGCTGGCTCATAGTGGCTTAAGGGTCGGCGGTAATGATTTGGATATTCATCTTGCATTTCGTCAATTGATGCCAATGCTGGGGCTGGGTAGTAAAACTCAGAAGGGAATTGATATGCCAATTAGTCAGTTTTGGAACCCGATTGCTATCAATAACATTGCGGCTCAAACCGACTTTTATAGCAATGCCAACCTCAAAGTACTGGATCAGCTGAAGCGTGATGCGGCTGAACCGCAAAAACTGGATCATTTGCTGCGTGTTTACTTCGAAACATTAGGCTATCAGCTAGTGCGAAAGGCAGAAGAAGGCAAAATCGCGCTGTCTGATTCACCAGATTGCCGTATCGCACTGAACAGCTTCGCAGAGGTGCTGGAAGTGAATGTCAGCCAGCAGGATATGGCAGCAGCGATTGAATCACCAAGAGTGAAAATCAGTCAGCTTGTAACTGAGGCGATTACACAAAGTGGCAAGAAACCGGATGTGGTATACATGACCGGTGGTACGGCTCGCTCGCCAATTTTGAGATCATGTATTGAGCAGCAGTTGCCGGATGTACCGGTTGTCAGCGGTAGTTTCTTTGGCTCAGTAACTGCTGGGCTGGCTCGCTGGGCAGAGCAGTGTTTCTTATAAATTAAATTTCTCTCCGATACTAAATTTCAGGCCCTATAAGGGCCTGAAATGTTTGTTGAATTTTCTTTCAGTTTGCAGCTGTGCTTTAAGGTTTTTTAGCCCAAGCTGAACACCAGCCTTCTGCCGCTACCACCTTACCTGGGAAGATTGCGCAAGGACGCCATTCGTCACCTTCATTCCCCTGAAGCAGGGCGCAGTTTGAGCATTTTTTATCACTATGTGGTGAGGCATGCACATATTTCAGCGCAGCAGCCTGAGGATCATCTTCTGCCAGCTGAGGTAGGTCTGCGGCATGAGCTGGTTTTAACAGGTCTCTGCCTCCCATCGTCATCCCAATTACACCGGCCAGGCTGAGCTTTAAGAATCTTCTGCGACTTGGTTGATTTTTCATTGCTACATCCTTTTCGAAACGACATTGCTTTGTAATTTAACGGCGAGTTCAGCGGATCCGATCAAGCCATTGTTGTTTGAATTGTTATTTATGCTGGCTGGCAGCTGACCCTAAGGTAACTGCCTGAACCATAAGAGCAATACAAGTGTGGTATGCAATTGACATCCTTGCCAGTCAGATTTGTCACGTCATTGCAAAAGTGTGGTCGCTATGGTGTTGAAGTTTAAAGGAATTAGTGTAATGGATTACAGATTATTGCTGCCTGATTAATAAATCATCTCTGGTTGGTCGAATTTTAAGTCATTGACAACAAAAGGTTTGAAGTGGAGCAAAAAACGACACATTGAACAGGTAACTGACTTGCCGCAGACGTTAAGCAAGCACATGATATGCCCGCATTACCAATCACGAAAAAAACAAAGGTAGTAAAAATGAAATTGTTATTAATTGACATTGATGGTGCGTTAGTCGACTGCGACCGGCTTGATACTGAATGCTATAGCCGGGCCATTGAAGATGTTGTAGGCGTAAAGGTTGATACCGATTGGAGCCAGTATCGTAATGTCACAGAATCCGGTGTGCTGGATGAGATCATTGCTAAGCATGAAGTGCAGGGCAGTCGCTCTCAGATCCACCGTAAGGTTGAGTTGCGTTATCTGGAGCGAATGCGTGAGTTTCTGGCTGAAAATCCTGCGGAATTGAGTTTGATTCAAGGGGCAAAAGAATTTATTGAGCAGATGAAGACGCGAAATGATACCCATCTGGCTATCGCAACTGGTGGCTGGGAGTCTGTTGCTAAACTCAAGCTTCGTACTCTGGGGATTGATTTATCAGGAATCACGTTTGCTTCTTCGTCTGATGCGATGAGCCGCACAGAGATCATGGCACTGGCTGCTTTCCGTGCCAAACAGGATTCCGGCAATACTTTTGTCCGTCGGGTATTTTTCGGTCACGGCGACTGGAATAAATTTGCTTCAAGCGAGCTGGGATATGACTTTGTTGCTGTAGGTGATGATTGCCAGCACCATACCCATATTCCAAACTTCGTTCACTATCAGTCGGCCTTTTCACAACTGGCTATTCATTAGCGAGGTGATAAAGCGGATTTGTGCGCTCAAAGATAGATAGCGTTGTGGACGTCACTGCAAAATGTCATTTTTTTGTCTAGGATTTCATAAGTAAGCGCAAATTGCTGTAGTTGGAGTGAAACCGCGCATGGATAATAAAAATGACTGGGTTACCCATTGGTTTACTGACATTTGGAGAAAGGCAGATGGGCGTTTGTTGGCTGAATATGCCGCAGATCCTTTTAACTTTCATCTGCCGGGGGGAAGGACCCACACTCTGAGCCACAGTGAGTACCTGAATTTTATTTCGATTTGGTGCCAGCGGTTTAAGAATGTCAGATTTTCTGTTAAAGACGTTATCAATGATGGGGAAAAAACCGTTGCGCTATATCAGTGTACGGCTACATACAACGGCGGATGGGCGCGAATTCCGGCAAGAAAGCAAGATGTGCACATGACCGGTATGGTTATGTTCAGAAAGAAAAATGGCATGATTTCAGATTGCTGGCTTGAAGACAGCAGCTTTGATGTTTATCAGCAACTGACAAAGTATTTAGATTAGTCTCGCATTTAAATTGTCAGTGTTTTCTTATCTGTCGCATATAAAAAAAGCGGTATCAACGGATACCGCTTTTTTATGCCTGAATATCTCAGATTACGCTGGTTGTGCGTCTGCAGTTTGCGACAGTTTTAGTTGTTCGAAGAACTGCTTCGATTCAGCCACAATCACTTCACGCAGCATGATCAGACCAATCAGGTTAGGGATTGCCATCAGACCGTTCACGATATCAGCAATAATCCAGATCATGTCCAGCTTCAGGAATGCACCACCGGCAACCAGAATCAGGAAGAAGATTTTGTATGGCAGGATTGCTTTAACACCGAACAGGTACGTAATGCAGCGTTCACCGTAGTAGTTCCAGCCCAGGATTGTTGTGAAGGCAAAGAACATCAGGCCAACAGATACCATTAGTGGACCCCAAAAAGAAGAATCCAGACCACTTGCGAAAGCAAATGTAGTCATTGCCGCACCTGCGTGCTCGCTTTCCCATGCGCCTGTTACTACAAGCGTCAGACCTGTCATGGTACAGATGATAATGGTATCGAAGAAGGTACCAGTCATCGATGTCAGACCCTGACGAACACATGAGTCAGTTTTTGCAGCAGCTGCTGCCATAGGGGCACTACCCAGACCAGATTCGTTCGAGAATACACCGCGAGCAATACCAGACTGGATCGCCAGCATGATACCTGCACCAACAAAACCACCGGTTGCAGCATGGCCGGTAAAGGCAGAAGTGATAACCAGCTGGATAGCTGCTGGCAGGGCATCAGCCTGAGAGTAAAGCACGGTAAAACATGCCGTAATGTACAGACCGGCCATCAGAGGCACAACTTTACTTGCTACATTGGCAATCGACTTGATACCACCCAGAGTTACAGTTGCAACCAGAATTGTCAGAATCACGACTGTGTATTCACGAGGCATTTCAAATGACAGGTATGCGGCATCAACAATTGCATTTGCTTGCGGGAAAGTACCGATACCGAAGCAGGCAACACCCAGAGCAAAGATAGCAAACAGTTTAGCCAACCACTTGCTGCCGACACCTTTTTCAAGGTAGTACATCGGGCCGCCGATCATCTGACCGTTGGCATCAGTTTCACGGTATTTTACTGCAAGCAGACATTCTGCATATTTGGTTGCCATGCCGAACAGAGCGGCAATCCACATCCAAAGTAATGCACCCGGACCACCCAGTTTTATTGCGGTTGCAACACCAACAATGTTACCGGTACCGATGGTTGCCGAAAGGGCAGTACACAGCGCGGCGAAGCTGGAAACATCCCCCGAGCCTTTACCGTTGTTCTTGCTTGAAAAAACATAGCTCAGTGCCAGTGGAAGATGGCGGATCTGAATAAAGCCAAGGCGTACAGTCAGGTACAGACCTGTACCAACAAGTAGAATAAGTAGAGGCGGACCCCAAATAAAGCTGTCAATTGTTTGTAGTAGATTGTGTAGTGAATTCATCATTCTCCCCTTAAACATCAAAGGAAGAGATAAAAAACAACAGAAAAGTTGTATTACAGGATAGACCCGTAGATATAGAGCTGTTGATCTTATCTCCTCTGTCCTTTTGCCTGAGAGTTTCACTTCTGTTGCTGTTTGCATAGCAACAAAAACTTGCTCCTTCGGCGTCCGATTTAACGGATCTCTCCAGAGGCTCCTCCAACAGCAGTCCATACCAGTCTGTCAATTCATTGAACTGACAGAACAGTGCCTGAAAGATTTACACATCATGATCTGTGAGAATCAGAACGGGTGAGGTGCTTACTTCTTCGGCGGGAGAGTACGTTTAACCCAAAGTTTATCCTTGGGAATCATTGATGTACTCAGCCACTCTCCTGCTGTCTTCATCGGAACTCGATTTTCGAGCGACAATACTAATAGATAAAAATGTGATTGTCTGCAAAAAATTTTCATTGTTCTGAGAAATTTTTCAATCTGACAAGGAAAAAGTTCAAAAAGTAGTCTAAGGGGGAGGCTTTACATTCCTAACAATGATTTTGTTTGTTGACTATTTGAGACAGGTTATGTAATCAGTTTTACTTAAAATTACGCATATACCAGCAAAAAAAACTGTAATGTTATTTTTTTATCGTCAGCTATACTATTTTATAGTGAGCTAAATTAGCTATCCAAATAGATTTTTTTGGAATTTGAAATTAGTTTTATATTTCTAATTGGAATGCTCGCTTTGTGGAAATGACTTCTTTTTCGATGTAAATCGTTGAAAGGCTGGATGTAGCAGATTGTGCGGTAATTATTGCTTAAATTTGAAACAAACTAGTCAAACTGGATTTATTTAGGTTTCTGAACGTTAATAATTCATATGTAGTCAGTTTTTTGACGTTACGCTCATAACTATTCTTATAAGACAATAAACAAAATTAGTATTCATCGACAAGGAGTGTTTAATCGCGTCATGCAGTGAACTGCATGCAACCATAACACTATTAGTAAGGTGAATTTGTGATTTGGGTTAGTTGTAGTCATTATGACAAAACGGCAGAAGCCAGAGATAATCTGAAGTTGTCACACAACGTCGTTGATGTTTCGCCTTTTGAGTTACTTTCGACAATGACTGGGCAGGAATTGATTTTCCTTGAGGTTATTGATTCATCATCGGAAGGTTTTGAATTATTACGCTCGGTTAAGGGGCGTTTCCCGTTGGCTAAAGTTGTCGTCGTGTACCATAAACTGGATGCCAATCTGGCATTGAATGTCTTGCGTGCCGGCGGTGAGGATGTGATTTCTGCAATGGCAACTCGCCAGGATTTGGATGAGTGTTTTAGTCGATTGCATACACACCATGTTGAAAGTGAAGCTGATTCGGGTTTTGAGCATCGCGAGTTGTCTATCAGACCAGCGTTAAAAATCATTGATGAAAATATCAGTGCGCCGTTGCGAGAGGAAGATCTGGCTAATGCCTGTCATTATTCTCCGACATATTTTTCGCGACTGTTCCATAGCATCATGGGGGTCACTTTAAAGCAGTACATTATCAAGAAACGACTTGATCTTGCCTGCGGCTTGCTGAGTTCTGACCGCGAGAAAATTTCTCAGGTCGCTAACTCGGCAGGATTTAAGGATGTCTCTTATTTCTCTCGGGTTTTTAAGAAGCATATGGGGTGTTCACCGGGTGAGTTCAGGATGCGTAAGCACAATTTGAATTCCTGAATTGTGATTGAGTCAGCATTTATTTCTGATTCTCTGGTGATTTTATGTTTACAAAGTATAAAGTTACCGGAAATTTGCCGATAATATATGAAATACAGTCAGCGTGCCTGTATTAGCCAATAAATTGATATGCATATAATTTATTGGTTAGTAAGGCATGCTGTTTTATTGCGTTCCTGATGAAGGGGAACGCACAATAATCGTAGTTAACGGTAACTGCAGAAAAAGAATGACCTCCTTTCACGATATTTTAGGCACTGACGACAAAACAGGCAGTGCAGATGTTAAGCGCCGATACAAACTGCTTTCAAGCCGCCTTCACCCGGATAAAGGCGGTTCTAAGGCGTTAATGCAGATGATTGTCCAAGCTTACGAAAAAGTAAGCGCAGGAAAAGGGCATGATGAAGCCGTTCGTACCATTCAACTCAAAGATCCCTCTGCTGAAAGTAACAATGCGAAGCTCAAGCATCTTGAGCGAGAATTTGTGGCATTGAAGAAGCTGAATGAACAGCTTAATCAGCAACTTAAAGAAGAGCAGGAAAAGAATCGAAGCAGCAATGAAGAAAGCGAGCGTTATACCAATGCCGTTGAAGATGAGCTGAAGTGGTTGAGACGTGAAAATCGCAGGCTGAATAGTCAGCTTGAAGAGGCACGCCGAAAAGTCAGTGAAAATACCCGAGCCATTGTGCCATCTTCCGGCTCTGCGTCCTCATTGGGGGCATCTGTCTCAATGGATGACCTTGCACCAAAAGTTCAAAACCAGCTAAAGGCGTTGGGTGGTTTTAATATCCGCCGTTACGGGTTGGTATTGATGATGCCGGCCATTATTGCCGGTTTGCTCTTTACGCTTGGTAAAGAGCCCTGGTTAGCTTTGCTGGCGATGTTTGAAGAGCCAAAGGAAAAGCCTGAGGCTGTGGTGACGATACTCGATACCAATCCGGTAGATGCCACCGCATCAGCCGCATTATCGGAGAAGCAGGTATTGAATGTGGCTCCGGTCAAGCCTAAACCTAAGCCACGCATTAAACTTGAGAGTCTTTCCGGTTTGTGGCAACTGCGTTTCTTTGAGAATAACAGAATGCCCTATATCAGCGTCAGGAGTGAGAAGGGCTCGTATGTGGTTAAAAGCTGTAATACTGGATTTCAGTATTACCGGAACTCGAACTTGAGATCCGGACGTTTGTCGGCAAACCTGATTTTTGACCGGCAGGATCGCCACTTTATGATCTACAACATTCCATATGGAAATGGTTCCTTTGCGGCGAACTGGTCGGAAAGCAAAAGCTTGTTGATAAACAAAGAGTATTTCCCTAACGAAGGATTCGCAGAGGCGTATTACCAGTTACAGCAGGCTTGTCCTTACTGAGTTTTATAATCAAGCTCAGTACGGTTTATAAACTTAAGCTCAAGTAAAAAAGGCACATATTGTGCCTTTTTCTGTTTCTGGTGATTGTATTGCTGATTGAGCTTATAAGGTCGCCAGGAAGTTCTCAATTTTTGCTTTGTGCTCAGCGACAGTTGCATCACTTGGTAGCTTGTTATGTTTGTGAGTCAGGTATACTAAGAGTGCCATTTGCGCTGTCAGGCGGTTTTCTGCTTCGTCAAAGATAATTGAATTTGGTGACTCCATGACTTCACGGGTACATTCGCGCTGATCGTTTGCTGGCAGGCAGTGCATGAACATTGCGTTAGGGCCAGCTTTGTCCATCATTTCCTGAGTCACAACATACTCTGGGATGAAGGTAGACAGGCGGATTTCTTTCTCGTCTTCCTGACCGAACCAGTAGAAGCTGTCAGCAACAATAATGTCACAGCCTGCCACTTCATCAGTATTGTCGGTAATCACCAGTTTGCCGCCGGATGTTTCGCAGTTTTCAAGAGCGATATCAACCCATTTCTGAGGTGCTTTGAAACGGTCTGGACAGATGTGCTTGAATGTCATGCCGAATTTTGTGCAGGCGAACATGAGTGAAGAAGCAACGTTGGTGGCATCGCCGACAAAGGCAACCGTCAGATCTTCCAGAGCCTTACCGTCAGGCAGGTGTTCAATCATGGTGAACAGGTCGGCCATTATTTGAGTCGGGTGCAGCCAGTCACAAAGACCGTTGATAACAGGTACGCTTGCTTGTTCTGCCAGGCCGGCAACTGTGGTGTGCTCGTCGACACGAGCCATGATGACATCAACCATACGCGACATTACGCGTGCAGTATCTTCAAGAGACTCTTTGCTACCAAGATGGATGTCTTTTGGTGAAAGGAACAGGGCATGACCGCCAAGCAGGGTTGCTGCTGTTTCGAATGAGATACGGGTACGGGTTGATGGTTGTTCAAAAATCATTGCGACAGATTTGCCTTTAAACAGCTGCGGAATAGCATTATCGCGGCGAGCCTGTTTAAGCATTGCCATCAGGTCAAGAATGTCAGTTAGTTCTTTTTTGGTGAAATCCTGAGTTTTTAAGAAATGACGCAGACCTTTTTTATTTAGGTTAGTAGCGCTTGAAGATGGCAGTTTCATAATTCATTCCTTCTTGTTTCTGGTAATAAGTTGATTCGGTTAATGAGTGCTTTATTTATCACTCTTGTTTGGATGTGTTTATTATTGAAGTGATGAGTTATTTATTCTCAAATCAGAATCACTAATCGATCTAAGTGTTGCCGGGGGATAATACGGATTGATTTTTATCACAGAATTAACTTTTGTGGTGTTTATAAATTCGATATTTGATTTTAATCCTCTGACAGTGTCATTCGATTTTGGTGTTTATAGAAGACAAGGTGATGAGAGAGGAAGTAATAAATTATTTTGTTGTTGGTTTTAATGGAATTATACATACAAAAAGCCCTGGTAACCGGAGTTGCCAGGGAATAGATACAATAGAGAAACAGATTAATGAGTAGCGTTAATTAATGGTTGGCGAGGAAGTATTTTAGGTAAATAAACACTGAGATATGCTTCAGTTACGGTAATGGCTTCTCTTGCCATCTCCGGAGGGATGGAGCCATTTTCCCGATAATTCATTGAATATACTTTATCCGCAACTTGCAGGGCGATTGCAAAAATATTCACATCTTTAGGCAGCTCCGGCAGGACAAAATGTCGACGGTAAATTACTTCAACATATTCTGCCAGCACCAGATCATTCTGTGCATCAGCATGGCGGATAGAAGCATAAGTATGCTGGCCGAGCAAAATGCGTTGTACCAGCGGGTTGTTGTTGTAATAGGTTACAAATCCTTGCTCAATCATCCGGTTAATATCAGACCAGTGATTGATCTTCTCCGGTACGATGGCATTTTGCAGCACTGATTTGAAGTCTTCAAAGATGTCTTCCATCAATCGATACATCAGTGCTTCGATGTTCGGATAGTGGTGGTAGACGGTTGAGGCTGCGATGGCAGCCTCTTTGGCAACATCATAGATGGAAATGCTATTGACGTCCCGCTGGGAAACCAGGTTTGTTGCGGCAGTGTGGATTCGCTCAAGACGTTGTTTAGTAGATTCTTTTTTCATGTTTTTTCCTGGTCGCCAGCAGTTTTTGTTCCTTTACTAACACTTTACTCGATACTGATGTGAGTACCAGAGTTGTGTGACATAATTTCAGCTGTTTTATGTAGAGATCCGATATGACTTGTACCGTTTGTGGCTTTGGCGAATGTACAGCAGGCATCCACTTTCGGCGCCATAGAGCCGGCCGCAAACTGATACTGGGTGATTTCATCTACGCTGACATCATGTAACGGCTTTTCATTGGGAGTTCCCCAGTCAACACAAACATAGTCACCGTCAGTAAGGATGAGGAAGTGTTCTGCGCCCAGTTGAGTTGCCAGAACCGCCGCAGATAAGTCTTTGTCTATGACAGCTTCAACGCCCTGACAGCCATTTTCTCCATCAACAACAGGGCATCCGCCGCCACCGCAGCAAATTACCATATGATCCTGTTCCAGCAGGGTTTTGATGCTGTTAATTTCCAGAATAGCCTGAGGCTGAGGTGATGGTACAACCCGGCGCCAGTATTCACCGTCTGGCTTGATAGACCAGTTGTATTTATCGGCCATCAGCTCTGCTGTAGCTTTGTCGTAAACCGGGCCGATGAACTTATTCGGGTCATTGAAAGCCGGATCATTGCTGTCAACAGCAACCTGAGTGAGTATGGTGCTGATTTCAGTATTTGGCAGTGAGCGACGAAGGGATTGCGTCATCATGTAACCGATCATGCCCTGGGTTTCGGCACCGAGAATATCAAGTGGGTAGGGCGGAGTATCGGTATAAGCCAGGTTTTGCAAAGCCAGCAGCCCGACCTGCGGACCATTACCGTGGACAATCACTACACGGTAGTCCTGATTCAGTTTTGCCAGGGCATCTGCTGCAATGGCAATGTTCTTAGCCTGATTGCCGTGGCTCATGGTTTCGCCTCGCTGTAACAGGGCGTTTCCGCCGACAGCGACGACCAAAATCGGTTTGTCGTTTTTCATCTGATTATTCCTGTCACGTTATGGATTTTGCCTCTCGGCTTGCATAAAACTTATCGTCTGCAGGCATAACTCAGACTTGATCAGAATCAACTTTCTCAACCTTTGAATAATTAACCCCATTTTTTGAATCGATCGTCACGGCCTGGCAATGATTTCTGTTCGAATTATCGATAAGTGATTCTCATAACGACAGCCACTTAATTGCTTTGCTTAGATATTAAGTATCGAAACGTTGAACAAAAGCACCCGAAATAAAATTAAATGGAGAGTTGTTATGGAAACTCAAAACTCAACGGGAAAAATGGGGGTAGGCAGCCTAGCCTTATTTAGCCTCTGTGCCGTTATTGTTGTTGATACATTAACAGCATCGGCTTCAATTGGTGTAAGTGCAATTGGCTGGTGGCTGGTGACATTAATTGTGTTTGTTATTCCTTACGGATTAATAACATCTGAATTAAGTACAACCTATCCCGGTGAAGGCGGTATTTATGACTGGGTTAAACAAGCTTTTGGTTATAAATGGGCGGTAAGAACAACATGGTTCTATTGGATTAATGTCGGACTATGGATGCCTGCAGTTTATATTATGTTTGCGGGTATGTTTTCCGAGTTGTTCTTCCCTGATTTGTCTTTATTCTGGCAAATCGCTATTTGTATTGGCTTAACCTGGTTAACTATCTGGATTTGTAATGTATCTGTAGATGTCGGTGTCTGGGTTATTAATATCGGTGCAGTGCTGAAAATAACCGTGATTGCCGTATTGGGCTTCGGTGGCTTCATCTACGCGGCTAAGCATGGTGTGGCGAATGAATTTACATTGTCTGCAATGATGCCAAGCCTGGATACTGGTGTTGCTTTCCTGCCTGCACTGGTCTTCAACCTGATGGGGTTTGAGCTGGTCGGTACTATGACCAAGGAAATGAAAGATGTCCGCGACATGCCGAAATCGGTATTCCTTGCTGCCGGTATCACCGCGTTCCTGTATGTCTTCGGTACAGTGGGCATTCTGATGGCACTGCCGGTAGAAGATATCGGCTTGGTTGCCGGTATTGTTGATACCTTGCGCAAGCTGTTTGGTGATGGCGCATTCGGTCAGTTCATGGTGTATGCCATCGGTGTAATGGCTCTTCTGACCTTCATCGGCAACATGGTGACCTGGACAATGGGTGCCAGCCGTGCAGCAGCGGAAGCTGCCGGTGAGGGAGAGCTGCCGGAAATGGTGGCTAAAGTATCCGAGAAATACCAAACCCCGGTTGGTGCTAACAACATCACAGGTATGCTTTCAACCGTTGTTATTCTTGCTTATGCCTTGTTTGCTCAGTCCAGTGATGAGCTGTTCTGGTCGGTATTCGCATTCTCAAGCTGCATTTTCCTGCTGCCATATCTGTTTATGTTCCCTTCATACCTGAAGTTGCGTATCAGCGATCCTAAAACGCCTCGTCCTTTCCGGGTTCCTGGCAGCATGGGTGTGCAATGGGTACTGAGCATTATCTGCTTCTTCGTTATTGCCCAGGCTGTTGTGCTGTTCATCTTCCCTGACTTACTGACACTCAGCATTAACTGGACTTATAGCGCACCTGTCTTTATCGGAGTGATTCTTACCGTTGCAATGGGTGAATACCTTCTGAAACAGGCTATTGCCAGAAAAGAAAAAGCAGAGCAGGCCGCATTACAACATCAAAACGCGTAGCAGTATCACGTAAAAAATTAGGTGGACAAAATGACTAAACAATTAACTACTACACCGAAACAAGACGGATTTCGTATGCCGGGCGAACATGAACCTCAGGCCAGTGTTTGGATGGCGTGGCCTGAGCGAACTGATAACTGGCGTTTTGGTGGCAAACCTGCGCAGGTGACTTTTGCTAAAGTGGCTGAAGCTATTGCAGAAACAACGCCTGTCACTATGGTGGTCAGTGCAGCCCAGTTTGAAAATGCTCGTAACATGTTACCCAATCATATTCAGCTGCTGGAAATGAGTACCGATGACTCCTGGATGCGTGATATTGGTCCTTCATACGTTGTTAATGACAACGGTGAAAGGCGTGGTGTCGACTGGCACTTTAACGCCTGGGGCGGATTGATAGATGGTCTTTATTTCCCGTGGGATAAAGATGATGCTGTTGCCCGTAAAGTGTGTGAAGTTCTGGGAGATAACAGCTACCGTGCGCCAATCGTACTGGAAGGCGGCTCTATTCATGTTGATGGTGAAGGTACGCTCTATACAACTGAAGAGTGCTTGCTTCATCCAAGCCGTAACCCTGATCTTTCCCGTGAGCAATTAGAGCAAGTACTGGGTGACTACCTGTCTGTTGAGAAAGTTGTTTGGATCCCGCAAGGACTTTATAACGATGAAACCAATGGGCATGTCGATAACCTGATCCATGTTGTCCGCCCTGGTGAAGTGGTGCTGACTTGGTGCGATGATGAGCAGGATCCTCAGTATGATATTTCCCGTAGGGCATTGGATGTATTGCAGACGCAGAAAGATGCGAAAGGACGTACGATAAAAGTGCACAAAATGCCTATGCCTGGTCCATTGTATATTTCTGAAGATGAAGCATTTGGTGTTGATGCATCTGATGGTATGGAGCGCGAAGCGGGCGAGCGACTTGCCGGTTCTTATGCCAACTACCTGATTTCGAATCAGCATATTATCTATCCATTGCTCGATCCGGCTCATGATGATGAAGTAGCGACTTTGCTGTCAGCATTGTATCCGGGCTATAAGGTGACCGGTGTCGATGCGAGAGAAATTTTGCTTGGCGGCGGTAACATTCACTGTATTACCCAACAAATTCCAAGGGTATAAGCTCTGGTGAATACTAGCCTCCCTTTAAATAAGGGAGGCTTTGTTTTTTCTCTCTGTATGTTTATTTGTTCGAAAATGTATATTTGCCTGAACAATGGTCACTTTTCTGCGAATTGAAAAACAGCGATATTGCTATCTTTATCCTACTTGCTTGCAGTTTCTGGTTTTCAGTGAGAGGTAGGTATGAGGATGTTGCACGTCGTACAAAGTGTAATGCTGGTGGTAATTCTTCTATTGCCGAGTTTCTCAGGTTCCGCTTATGCCGCATCCAGTCGACTGAAAGAAATCCTTGATCGTGGGGTGCTCAGAGTCGGCACAACTGGGGACTGGAATCCGATGACTATCCGGGATCCGGCTACAAACTTTTATAAAGGATTTGATATCGATATAACCACTGAGTTAGCAAAAGATCTCGGTGTGACGGTGGAGTATGTCGCTACCGACTGGAAATCACTGGTTAAAGGTGTGGTTACCAATAAATATGACATGACTGGCAGTGCTTCACTGAATATGAGTCGGGCCAAAATAGCCGGTTACAGCCAGCCTTATTTCAATCTTGCTTTTGTTCCATTGATTCAGAAGCTGAATTTTAAACGCTACCGTAAATGGAGTGATTTCAATTCATCGTCGGTTGTCATTTCTTCAACAAAAGGCACTTTGCAGGAAAGCCTGGTAAAAGAGTTCTTTCCTAAGGCAAGACATGTCGTAGTTCAGTCTCCTGTTCGTGACTACCAGCAGTTACTTGCCAATAAAGCAACTGCAATCGTGACTTCAAATATCGAAGCGGCAAAGCTGACCAATAGATTTCCGCAATTAACCGTGGCACGGGTAGAAGGGATGCGTCGTCCGACTCCAATAGCAATGTTATTGCCAAGAGATGATCAGGTCTGGATTAATTACATCAACAGCTGGATAGAGCTGAAAAAAGCCCAGGGTTTCTTTGACCGTATTGCCGAAAAATGGGGATTGGTGAGGCTGGATATATAACTAAGTGATTGTTTAATAGCAATGTGAACGATTACATAGGTGCAGACCTCGTTTTTCTGCAATATGTGATTGTTTTACTTGATAAATGTTCATAATGCATCGTATGGTTGAAACAGTGAAATATTACTGAAACGGAGTGTTGGTAGGGTTTTCGCTATCAGGAAAGTATAAATCAGGAGCATTATGGATTTATCAGCATATAAAGGATTAATTTTTGATATGGATGGTACATTGATTGACTCAATGCCAGCCCATATACAAGCCTGGAGACAGACTTGTGAAATGTATGAAATTCCGTTTGATGAAGAATGGATCTACAGCCTCGGTGGGATGCCTTCGATCAAAACGGCACAGCAGATCAATCATCGATATCGCCAGAACTTTGATACTCAACGACTGGCTA
The DNA here is from genome assembly GCF_000331515.1 of Photobacterium marinum. Classification (GTDB taxonomy): domain Bacteria; phylum Pseudomonadota; class Gammaproteobacteria; order Enterobacterales; family Vibrionaceae; genus Photobacterium; species Photobacterium marinum. Next base: position 5,536 of record NZ_AMZO01000035.1, on the reverse strand, counting down.
ATACCAAGTATCACTTCTTCGATCAAATCGAGTTTAAAGGTGATGTGATCAGAAGTACTTACGATTTGTTGCAGGAGCACAGAGAGAGCAAAAAGGTCGCAGTAGGAACGGGTAGTGCGAGCCTGAATGCGGTTCCGTTGCTTGAGTCAACCGGTATATTAGCTATGCTGGATGCATTGGTAACGGCCGATAATGTTGAACGTCATAAACCTTTTCCGGATACGTTTATTGAAGCAGCCAGACGAATTGGCCTGCAACCGGAAGAGTGTGTGGTGTTTGAAGATACTGAACTTGGCAAACAGGCCGCTTTGGCTGCCGGTATGGACTGTATCATGGTTGTTGATGGTGCCATCACGTCGTTGACGAAAGCGGCTCGGTAATAAACAGACTGGTCTTTAATCTTTAAATTAGATTACACGTGTTTCAAGAAAGGGTATTCTTCAGCTAAATGAAAGAATACCCTGTAGACACAATGAAAAAAGCAACTTCAGAACACACAATCTCAGATTCAACCCACTCGCGTAAGCCCTCATCATCTTCTGGTTCAACAGAACAGTTCTCTATTTCAGAAACCCGTTTTTGGATCCAACGTCTTAGCAAAACGGCCATCAGAGCATTACATATCTTAGGTATTGCAGGTTCTGCTGGTGGCATTTTGTATGGGGTTGAGCGGGAGCTCTGGCTTCATTGGTGGGTGCTGGCGATGACAACCGGTGTGATCATGATGAGCCTGGAAATCATCCAGTCGAAATTATGGTTGATTCAGTTGAAGGGGATACTGACCTTTGTGAAGCTGGCGTTGATTGGCTCTTTTGTGCTTATTCCGCAGCATAAGCCTGCTTTGTTCATTATTGTATTACTGATGTCAGTGATTATTGCTCATGGGCCGGCGGGTCTTCGACACTACTCAATATGGCATCGTCGTCGTATAGATGAGAAGCGGGGCAAGAAAAAACACATCCAAGGATAAAATTGCTGTTTTTATATGCACATTTCTGCTTAGAATGATCAGCTGCTACTACACTGCTAGTAAACGGTTTTTTACATGAGGTGTGTTTTGAAACGGATTTTTAGTGTAATTATTTTGTCGATGCTTCTCGGTGCCTGTTCCAAATCGGTTGATCAGCGAGCAGATGAATACGTTGATGTCAGCTTTACTCTTTGTGGTGCCAAGGTGAAAGCTTTCTCTCAAGGGGATGACGGTAAAATTCGCGTTGTATGCGATAACGAAAGTTACTTCCTGGTCAAGAATGAAGAAACTCTAGCTTACATGCATGAACTAAATGGCGCATATTGCCATGGCAAGGGTTTCCGCACCTTCAATGAGCGAAGCAGTTACTACACATTCACTTGTATGGATGATAAAAACTTCAATATTCCGAAGTAAAAATAGAAGTGCCACAAAACTGAATATCGAGAGGCTGTATGCCTCTCGATAATTGAAGATGTTGCTGAAATCCCTTTTTTACTGAAGTGAACACAATCTAATTCAATTAGAGTTCTGCCAATGAAGGTTCACATTTCACTATCTAATTGATGAAAGTAGAGATTATCAAGCGTAAACTGTCAGTAGTTGCATAGCTTGAGTGTGTCTGCTGTGAATCCAAATATTCCTTTCTATCAAAAAAATGCTCAGCGTCTTGCTGAAGATTATCTCAATGTCTCCTTTGAAGATGTTCATGCAGGTTGGCAAATTTACTGGCCGAAACTATGTGAGGAAAAGCCGTCTTATCGGGTGTTGGATATAGGTGCCGGTTGCGGACGCGATTCCAAATGGTTCGCTCAGAGTGGTTGTACCGTTGTGGCTGTCGAGCCGGCTGAATCATTCAGAAAAATAGGTATTGAGTTAACCCGTTCACTTAATGTCTGTTGGCTTGATGACACGCTTCCTGATTTAGAAACGGTAAGTCGTGATGATGCTGGTTATGACCTGATCCTTGTTTCAGCGGTGTGGATGCATTTGCCATCTTCACTACGTGGGCTGGCATTTCGCAGACTGACGGGTTTGCTGGCTGATGATGGCAAGCTGGTGATTACACTGCGGCATGGCACCTTTAGCGACGGCAGGGTTCATCATGGTGTTTCTGCTGATGAGCTGAATGAGTTAGCTAAAGGTTATGGATTGAATGTCTGCCTGAAAACTGAATTGACCTCAGATTCAATGGGGCGGAATGATGTTCAATGGCAGACTGTAGTAATAGGCAAACAGGAATGATGTATGTCTCTTGAGTGGTATGTAGACAAATTCCAAAACTTGAATACCAACAGTCAGAACGGGCGTAAAAGCCCTCATAAGGTTTGTATGTTGCTGGCAGTTATGGATTTGATTCAGGCCGGACGTATTCATCAAAACAAGATATTGTTTGATTCAACATTAAAGGAACGCTTTAGTCACTTTTTCGGGCAAATGAGTCTGGGTAATGATCGAAATACACCCGAAAATCCGTTTTATCACTTAAAAAGTGAAGGGTTTTGGCACCTTGTTTATCATGATGGTGTAGACCCGGACACCGTCAAACGCTATTCAGCAAAGAACGTCTCTCATGCTTTTTTGGATGATGAGCTGTTTGATTATATCAATAGCTCAATCACGGTTAATGTACTTAAAGAGGCGTTGACCAATAATTTGTCTGATTTAGCAAGCTTGTTCCAGCAGTGGTTGTTAGATATCGGCAAATCAGAGAAAACAGCCAAGAATTATTTGCAGGCTATACGTGGTTCAATTTCAAATTGGATGTATGAAAATCAGCTCGTTGATCAGCCTTTAGTTGAAGTTAAGTCATTTAGTCAGTTTCACCGGTTAGTTGAAAAAATAAAACAAGTCGATGAGTTTAAAATTCGCGACTCTCGTGGAAAAGGTATGTACAGTGCCGCTTTGAATGCTTATCAGCGTTTTCTTGCTGATTTGTCCCAGATCGATCTTCGGGCTGACGTACAGCAAATATTGCAAGATACTCAGTTGAATGAGACTGAAAAATCGATCCTGGTCAGCACCCGAATGGGGCAGGGAACATTCAGAAAACAGTTGGTTGATATGTGGCGAGGTTGCGCTATAACCGGTTATAAGAATACCCAATTGCTGGTGGCCTCACACATTAAGCCCTGGCGAGATGCTGATAACCATGAGCGGTTAGATAAATTCAATGGATTACTTCTGTTGGCAAATCTCGATAAAGCGTTTGATCTCGGTTTTATTTCATTTAATGATGCTGGAAAAGTCATGATCTCTGGTCAACTTGAAGCACCTGAAGTGCTCGGTTTACAAGAGGAGATGGCTTTTCATGTTCGACAAGAACATAAAAAATACCTGGCTCATCATCGGGCAGAGTTATTCAAGGGATTTTGAATATGGCTCCCCGATGAACTCTATGAATTTTAATTTAACGTATTGATTTAATTATAATATCAAGTCGCTTTTTGCATCTGGCGGCTTTCTCCTTAAATAAAACATTTAGCACTGTTCTTATCGAATTTCATTTTTAGTTTACGCTAATCAATTGTGCTCATATCGCACGGCCATTTTTGCAATCAGAGCAACTTATATTTTGCATGTTTTTTGCTGGTATATAAGCCACTTTTACACCAGGAATTCCAGTAACGGGAAAACGTTTAGAGTGCATAACATTAGGGTTGTAATTTCACAGTTATCGGAGTACTTAAATGCTGTATTTGCGATTAGATTTGAATGAAAATGCAGTTCCTGTTAACATTTTTCGTGATTTATTATTTAGAACTCTAATTATATCTGTGTTTGTAGGTTAATCCGCTTTTAGTTTTTTCATAAAAAAGCGATAAGGAATGGGCATTTGAGTATTATTTATGGATAGCATTTTAAAAAAATACAGTATCGAAACAACCGACTATCAGGTTGGTCAGGACAACATTCAAAAGTGGGGTTTTGACATTCATAACCCCGTATTTGGCATTAGCGCAGGGCTTATTTTTCTCTTCATTTCGGCATTGCTGATTGTTGAACCTGGCACCGCCAAAGCGGCACTAAATAGCTTAAAGAACGGTATCATTGAAGATTTTGATGTCTTCTTCATGTGGGCAACTAACTTTTTCCTTTTTTTCACTCTGGCCTTGATGTTGTCACCTTTTGGTAAAATCCGCATTGGCGGAAAAGAAGCTAAACCAGAGCACTCTACAGTTTCATGGATGGCAATGCTGTTTGCTGCCGGCATGGGGATAGGTCTACTATTTTGGGGAGTAGCAGAGCCAACGGCTTATTTTACTGACTGGTGGGGAACGCCGTTTAACGTAGAGCCGAACACGCCAGAAGCTAAATCACTCGCAATGGGTGCGACGATATTCCACTGGGGAGTTCATGGTTGGTCAATCTATGCGATTGTGGCGCTTGCATTGGCTTTTTTTGCTTTTAACAAGGGACTGCCGCTCTCTATTCGTTCCGTTTTCTACCCGGTTTTTGGTGATCGTGCCTGGGGTTGGCTTGGTCATGTAATTGATATTATGGCTGTATTGGCCACCTTGTTTGGTTTGGCTACATCCCTTGGTTTGGGGGCGCAGCAGGCTACAAGTGGTATTAATCATGTGTTTGGTACCGATGGTGGTATTGGTATGCAGCTCGTGGTTATTGCATTTGTTACTTTGATTGCCATTTTTTCTGTGGTGCGCGGTATTGATGGTGGTGTGAAGTTACTGAGCAACGTCAATATGCTGTTTGCTTTCGCCTTACTTCTATTTGTAACTTATGTCAGCTTTGATGTTGCAAAGCTTTCACTGCCTGAAACATTCATGGCTTATGCGGAAAATATTATTGGTCTAAGCAACCCTCATGGTCGTGAAGATACAACATGGATGCATGGTTGGACGGTATTCTATTGGGCATGGTGGATTTCATGGTCACCATTTGTAGGTATGTTTATTGCCCGTGTATCTAAAGGTCGTACCGTACGCGAATTTTTGTTTGCCGTTGTGTTTATTCCAACGCTGATGACCATTGTCTGGATGTCTGTATTCGGAGGAATTGCGATCGATCAGGTGATAAATAAAGTAGGAGAATTGGGAACTCAAGGCTTAACTGATATCTCACTTACCTTGTTTCATGTTTATGATGCTCTGCCATTCGGTTCTGCCATTTCAATTATTTCAATTGTTTTGATATTGATCTTCTTTATCACTTCGTCAGATTCTGGCTCATTGGTTATCGACAGTATCACTGCTGGTGGTAAGGTCGAAGCTCCGGTTCCGCAGCGGATCTTCTGGGCAACAGTCGAAGGGGCAATCGCCGCTACTTTGCTTTGGGTGGGTGGTAAAGAAGCGCTTCAGGCATTGCAATCCGGCGTTGTAGCGACGGCTCTGCCATTTACTTTTGTTTTGTTGTTGATGTGCGTCAGCCTGATCAAAGGATTAAGTACAGAACGTTTTCTATATCGATAGTTGAGAATCGAAAACATTGTCATCGCGTGGATGGGTTAAGTTGAATTAATACAACACGCTGATAGTTTTGAGCAAAAAAGCCCCGCTTGATATAGCGGGGCTTTTTACTTGTTACTGTCCCGTCCTGAGATAAGTT
>NZ_AMZO01000034.1 GCF_000331515.1 Photobacterium marinum | reverse complement strand
AACTATTGCTGTGTAAATTTGTTGGGTAGAAGTCAATAAGGAATGATTGGAGAACAAGTGAAAAGACTAGCTACGACAATCTTGTTGATCATGCCGCTTACCAGTATGGCTCAGGATTTCGCCAATGAAATTCAGGCCAGACAGCAGGCGTTTTCAGCTATAGAAACAAAACTCGAGCAGGCAGAAGAGAAACTGGATAGTAATCAGAAAGACTGGCTGAGCATCAAATTGATTGGAGCTGAGTTAATGGAACATAGCCAGATTTTGATGTCTTCGTTTCCTGAAGGGAGTGAAGAGGGCAGTAAAGCAAAGCCTGCAATATGGGATAACCCGGATAAATTCCAGCGTTTGCTGAAGCAAATGGAACAGGGTTTCAAGGCTTTATACAAGGCAAGCACTTCACTGAATAAATCAGATGCTGAAGCCGGTTTGGAGATGGCTTCGGACACCTGCAGGAGCTGTCACCGAAGCTACCGTTCACGTTGGTAAATATTCAATCGCGGTTTAGTTGCTCAACAAAATCGTATTACACAACTCGAATATAACTATTAGCCGAACTCAATAAGAGAAGGAAAAGATAATGAAAGTAAACCAGAGAACTTCGATGGTAATTGCGGCAGCATTGGGCTTTTTCAGTGCATCCGTATCAGCGGCAGATTTTGGCGTTGCTTTGGAGTGGAACACCAACAATGCAGAGGAAGTATTGGATACCATGGCTGAGCAGCGTGCTGCGTTTGGTGTACTGATTCAAAAGGGCGAAGTAAAGGATATGTACTTGGTTGAGAGTCAGTTAGATGGAAAGCCAATTCAGATATTACGCTTTGTTATCGAAGCAGAAAGCGAGAAAGCTGTTAAAGAGAAACTCGCCGATTTACCAATGTATAAAAAAGAATTGGTGAAAATATCCAATATCAAACCATTGGGTGCCAAGTGGCTGGATAACACACCAATCAATAATAATTATGGTGTGACCTTCACCTGGAACCAGAATGTCAGCAGCCTTGAGATGGATCGTGTACTGGGGATCGATTTACAGCGGGTCATTAGCTTGAACCAGGGCGGTGTAGTGACTTCTTCATACCTTAATACTCAGAGATTCAGTGATGGTCAGGTTCGTCCGATTTATTTGGTATCTATGCTGGCGAAAGATGCCCAGCATGCTCGTGAGCTGAGTAAGCAGTTTGAAGCGGTAAACCTGGGCTATGCAACAGTTGATGTTCAGTACCTTGGCCACAAGCTTAATATGGAACAACTTAAAATTAAGTAAGGGCATCCTTGTCGTAGTGCCCAACGTAAAAAGCCAGTCACAATGACTGGCTTTCGGCTATTTTGTGTGAGGCGACTTGCGATTAGCGCTTATTACGTAGATAACGCTTACGACGCTCTTCTTTGTTACGCGCTTTTTCTTCAGCTTTTCGCTCTGCTTCAATAGCAACGTCGATTAGTTCCTGAGTGATCATTTCTGGACGTTCCATCGTGATGTGGCCCAGAGTACCGTTACGAAGCTCGTTGATCAGAATTTCAGACGCTTTATGCATGTCTACACGGCCACCGGCTTTCAGACAGCCACGCTTGCGGCCAATCTCTTCCATCAGCTCAATTTCAGTTTCCGGTAGTTCGTTGTCCAGGTTGTAACGGGCTTTGATCAGTTCCGGATAAGCCTCTTTCAGGTATTCGACAGTAAAGAAGGCCACATCTATGTAATCCATCGCAGTATCTTTAACTGCACCGGTAGCGGCCAGACGGAAACCACTGTGCGGGTTTTCAACTTTCGGCCATAGGATCCCCGGGGTATCAGACAGCACAATACCGTTTTGCAGGTTAATACGTTGCTGTTGACGGGTTACCGCAGGCTGGTTGCCAGTTACCGCAACAGTACGACCAGCAAGGGTATTAATGATGGTAGATTTACCTACGTTTGGGATGCCCATGATCATGGTACGAATGTTTTTGCCCATTTCTTCACGGTGAGGGGCAAGCTTACGACAAAGATCCATGATCTTATGAACTTCATTAACATTTTCAGTGGTGATCGCAATTGCTTTAACACCTTGCTCTTTTTCAAGGTGTTCAATCCACATTTGTGTCATTTCCGGATCGGCCAGATCGCGTTTGTTCAGTACTTTAACAACCGGCTTATCATTTTTTTCACGGAAGGTTTTGATCAGCGGATTTTCACTACTGAAAGGAATACGTGCATCAAGTACCTCAATAATCACATCGATCTTTGGCAGTACTTCTTCGATCTCTTTACGAGCTTTATGCATGTGGCCCGGGAACCACTGAATTGTGTTACTCATCTGATTTATAACTCTTTCTTTGTCAAAGCCTCGCTATATGAGATACCCCTTGGGGCATTGAAAGCGCAGGCTAACGAAACAGGGTTAATCACCGGTGACGGATTAAGGCATATTGTGCGTGCTGTATAAGGCACCATGTCACCACTGATTACGAATAGTTAGATTAAGAATTTGGAGTTGAGTTTAACGTACTGAGAGTGAGACATAAATCACTTTAGTAGATCGATAGCTTATACAGTAGAGCCCTACATAGCCATAGGGGAGCTTTCAACATTAATGAGCTAATTGAATTAGCATGTAGTACTTCTGATTTGGAGAGCTTTATCATCCTGTTTTTTAGGTCAAGTAAACTTGCCATGCATTTTATTCGATGATGGCCTGGTTGTGTGGTGATGTCTTTAAATACCTTGTAAGGTGTTTAGGAGTGATTCGCAATTAGCTTAGTGTTTAAGATTGCAATGTTGAGGCACCAACAAAACGTTTCTTACAACTCACGATGGTGATTGATTAAACAGTAATAGTCTTTCTTGCTTTTGTTGGTTTTCCAAGCAACCTTCTGTGTTATTTAATTTGAAATACACAATACAAGTCAGTGAGGAATACTTATCATGATGTAAATAACCATATTGTAATTAAATAATAAAACAAGAAATGCTAGCCAGTGTTTAGTTTGCCAGGATACTTGCTGTTATAAAAGGAAAAACAGCGAGGTGTAGACATGGATGAACAACTTGAACGTTATTTGGGTACATTGACGGTAAATCAAAAAAAGGGGTTACCAGATTTACCGCAGAGTATTGAGGATATTGAACCTTGGCTATATTCATTACCCGAGCCAGATAAACTGTTAATCAGGCAGAGATTCCTTGCTTTAAAGAGACCCAGGGGATTACAAGTGCCTTTGGCACAATATGATGGAAACAAGCATGCTAATTTAGTACGGATGGTATTAAATTCTCATTTTGATATTAAGCTCGCCTATAACGATGGTCATACAAAAGAAAATACCGTTGCAAGCTATAATAAAATACAATCAGTCAGTGCTATAGATGTTGCCCAGCATTTACCTGATTGTATAAAAGCTTGTGTAAAAAATATACCGGATAGGATTTGGCAAACGGGTAAATTACTGAAGGGAAGTGAAGGGATACACCCAGCCATTTTTGAGCAACTGGAAATGGCTAAAGACGATGGCCCGGTTAAGCCAATATTACAATTGGCAGACTCGGCAGCCACAATGTTGCGCAATGTTGAACTCATGATGAAATTGAAAAGTCCACAGGATTATTTTCCATATCAAGAACTCCTTAATTGGGAATATTACCTGAAGTTGTCGATCCATCAATTAGAGGTGTTACACTTTGAAACCGGTGTATCAATGCTGGTAGTGACATTTAAGTTCCATCAAATTGTTGCTTGGGATGCTGTAAACCGTAAAGTGGTAGCCTATTATTCACTAACAGTTGAAGATATCGCGCTGATTAATCACCAACTATATCGTATGCAGTATAGAAATAAGCAGGCAAAACTGATTACTCTCTCTGCCTTAAAAAACGGTGATTCCCGTATATTGACCACCTGGCTCGACATTGTTAGAAGTTTTTTGGGCTTAGAATTATTGGATAAACAGTGGCATACCGATACGCGCCCATTAGTATATAGCCAGTTATCAATTGCTGAAGACCCCTGCTGGAGCCAACTTAAACAAGATTATATTAATCGCCTGCAGGCCCTTGTCTGTCGCAGGGAATCCGTGAATTACCTGTCAGATAAACCGATGGTAAGTTATTTTGGAGATCATGATATTTATCACTGTGCAAGCCGTGAAGGGGGATGCTTGTTGGTGAATCCGAATAATGCCGTTGATAATGATAGGGGGTTTCATCAAAACTTTATTAACAAAGAAGGCCAATTGTATTTTGCCGTTATGATGTTTGCCTACTCCGAGTATTATTTTTTATATGAGGTACAAAATCGTTTTACGGTACGTGAAGGTGGCGAAGATGAAATGCTACTTAGCAGATTGGAAGCTCAGCAGGCAAAACTTCTTAAATATAGGATAAATCATAGAGTTGTTGATATTAGTGTAGTGAGCCGACATAACGAGTCATATCGTGGCTGGAGTGACGTTTTCAGGCTGGCTGAATATCATAGGCTATTAGCTGAAGATTTAGCTGACTATAAAAACTATATTATCATGCTGAATGCGCAAAAGGCGGCAAAATATCAGCAAGAACAGCAGGAACAACAAGAACAGCAGTTGGCAGCTCAGAAAGAACATAACAGGAAAATGCAGATTATTGCCACATTTGGGACTGCATTTATCTTTTTGACCGGGGTTTTTGGCACAAACTTTCTTGAGATGACCATGCTATATGATGGAATGCCGATCAGCTTTTTTAGTCGTGATTGGCACTGGACGGTTATTGGTCTTGTGTTTGCTATTACGTCTTGGTATATAGGACGGGCATATAGTAATTCAAAACCTTTTCCAGTTATTACAAAGGCGGGTATAGCGGTAGGTATTTTACTGTCTGTTTTATCTACTAATATGGTGTGGCTTCGGATAGAAGCTGGAATTATGTGGATCAATAGTTTGGTATAACAAACATGAGATGCAAAAAGGGGACGTAATCGTCCCTTTTTTTGTTCAAAGCAAACTTAAAATCTGGCAATTAATTGTTTTTTAGCTTTCAGCTAAAAGCTTTAACGGCAAATGATGCTGCAACCAAAGCCAGGGATAGTGCTACAAACAGTGCATTAGTTTCTACTGCCTTAACGGCAAATGATGCTGCAACAAAATACATCTATCTTAGTAAATGCACTAAATGCAAAGTTTCTACTGCCTTAACGGCAAATGATGCTGCAACGCACATATCGGAAATGTAAACTTTATTGCAAATGGTTTCTACTGCCTTAACGGCAAATGATGCTGCAACAGCTCCTCACGGACATGCAGGGTTTAGCCTTTAGTTTCTACTGCCTTAACGGCAAATGATGCTGCAACCTGATGTGTACAACGAAATAAATAAAATTAGGCTAAGTTTCTACTGCCTTAACGGCAAATGATGCTGCAACTTTCATAACAGAGCGATTATTATATGCAAATATTGTTTCTACTGCCTTAACGGCAAATGATGCTGCAACTCATGCAAGATATGGGAGTTGTTACTGCAATAAGTTGTTTCTACTGCCTTAACGGCAAATGATGCTGCAACCGCTGGCATGTTGGTTACCCAGCCTTTGTTCAAACGTTTCTACTGCCTTAACGGCAAATGATGCTGCAACGTTGATTTGTTTTTAGGTTAAATATTTGCGTTATTGTTTCTACTGCCTTAACGGCAAATGATGCTGCAACTAATGGAGAAAAAAGTTTAGATACAGAACACATGTTTCTACTGCCTTAACGGCAAATGATGCTGCAACAAAGTAAAAACGAGATTTTACGGTTTATCAAAATAGTTTCTACTGCCTTAACGGCAAATGATGCTGCAACAAAATGTCAAAAGAGGAGTTCATGGCTGGTTGCAACGTTTCTACTGCCTTAACGGCAAATGATGCTGCAACTTCTATCCATCAAGCGATCTTTATGAAGCGCTAGGTTTCTACTGCCTTAACGGCAAATGATGCTGCAACTGTATCTTTTTTAGCCCTTATATTTCAATGCCTGTAGCGGCGATTTGGCTGAACCCTTTGAGGTTAACAATCAATGCTGGTGATTTATGGGATATAGCCCTCAAAAAAAGCATTAAGTCTATGATTTTAAAGAACGGCTGAATCTCCATGCATTGATTTATTGTAACCGTTTGATTTCCCATAAAAAAGCTATGTCGGTGAAAGTATGAACTAGGTTCAGCCTGGGCCTTTATGTTCTTCCTTAAAGAATTATTGCGCTGGGAAAGCGGGCTACTGGCTTGTTATCCAGCGTTGTACTTTTTTCCAGCGTTATTTCATTCAGGTAGTAAAACCGGATATCAACACTTCCTTCATAGTGTTCAGCCAGTGCTTTCAGCTCTGCTTTTAGCTTTTTCAGTGTGCTTGAATTGCTGAGTTTAATTTCGAATACAGAGTACTGTACCCGTTCACCATAGCCAAGTAGTTCATCACCTACCTGTCGGCGCAGCTTATCATCTTCGATGTCAAAACAAACGACGTAGATCAGGGCCATGTTATCTCCTTACCTGTTTTAATGACCATGGTTCAAAAGTGGTGGACTCACTACGAAGCCAACGGATGAAGTGGCTGTTCTGCTGATTAGCGGCATCCAGTACGCTGTAGCTTTTTCCGCCTTCGTGGTAATTCGGTCGTTGAAGCCCATCCAGCAATAGTTTGCTCCATGTTTTACGAGCAGCATCTGTTAAGCGGCATTGTCCTTCTTTGGTCATAAAATGATCTGGTTTTAATTGATGGCGGTTTAGCGCGGTGAGCATGGTTCGTTCAACAATAAAGCGAAACGGCTCCATCAAATCACTTGCCAATGCTGCGTGCTGTCCGCGGCCCTGGTGGTATCCTCCTAATGTAGGGTATAAGCCTGCGGCGCGAAGCAAGGAATCAATATGACTGTATAGCATGCTGTAACCGTAAGAAAGCATGCTGTTGACTGGATCAGGAGGATTGCGCTTGATCCGGCCATTAAACAGGAAGCCTTCAGGAAGGCAATGAGCCAGAGCCTGATAGTAGGCTTTACTGGCGCAGCCTTCGTAGCCCAGACACTGCTTCAAGGTCGTTGCGTTTTTCAAGCTATGTTGTGTTTGCTTTAACTCTTCTGTCGGTTGTAGGCGCTGGTTTAGCACTTGAATCTGATTTTCGATTTTTGCATAGACCAGTTTTTTTGCAAAATGCAGACGGTTTTCCGTGTTGGTTAATTTGGCGGCTTGGATCAGGTGTAACTCCGGGCTGAGATTTAACGCGGCGGCGACTCCGGTGTGTTTTCCAAACTGATTGGCAAAGTGCACACTGATACCGGTTTTCATCAGCCGCTTGAGTGCTGGTGTGGTTATATGGTGGTTACCAAATAAGATCAAAGTGTGGATGTGGGCGAAGGGGAGCTTTGCTTGAACTTGATTATGTTGTTGGATGTGTAGTCTTTTCCCCTGACAATTAATATATGCGGGCTCACCGGTAATACAGATCGTCTGTTGTTGAGAGGCAAAATAGCACTGGCTTTCGGACGGCGGTAGTAAGGGGGGCTCAGGTGTTTTTGCTTCTTCTGCGTGTTTAACGGCAATAACCAGATCATTGATAAAAAGGTACCCCAAAAAACGAAAGCCTTTGTTGACGTGTGTAACCCGTGTTTTTCTCGGATTAAGGCTAAGAGCCTGACTATGCAATAGTTGTTCGACGAAGTCTTTTGCATGATTTGCCTGTTGTTGCTCACGGCACAAGATAAGAAAGTCATCAGCGTATCGAACCAGTTCCAGTTTGTGTTCGCGGATCACATCATCAAAGTGATCAAGCATCAGGTTGGCTAATATTGGGCTTAGTGAGTTGCCAAGGTTAAGACCGCTGATTGATAATTCAAGCGGCAATTCACTGTTTGGGTCGATTGCGGCGTTCAGCATCTTATCCAAAATTGGCCAGAGTGTATCATCACCGTATAGGGCTTGTAGGCGAGCCGCTACTTGTTGGCGATCAATGCTGGCAAAAAATGCTTTGATATCGGCGTCGACAACCCATTTATAGCCCTGACTGAGCAGGTAGCTGATCCTGTCTTTCGCTGTCAGCCGAGAGTAGCCTTTGCGATAACCGTAGCTATTGGCGCTATACAAGGTATCAAGCGAAGTGGCTAACCACCGACTTAGGCATTTATGTGCCACTTTATCTATAAAAGGTGGCAAAAGTAACAAGCGGCGTTTTTGCCCCGGTTTTTCAAGTAGCCTTGGGGTTAATAAACCGGTCTGGTAGTTTCCTTGATGTAACTGCTCATAAAGTTGGTCAAAATCTTCATGAGGTAAGGATTGGTGAAGTTTTTTCGGCAGCTTTTTGCTTTCGAGCAGCCAGGCCTGTTCAAGGTTAGGGTAGTTGAAAATGGTGTTCGTTAAGGTTTGTGCCCTGGGCATATCGGGTAGGGCGGTTTCGCCGTTTTCACCTACCAGCCGATAGCGGCCAAATCCGAAGTTGCGGTTTTGGCCTAGGCCGATATATTGCCCCAGCACCAGGTAGACCCATGTGTTGTAATCATATTTATTGCAATCTAAGGTAATATTACCTAACAGGCCGCCCATTTGCCGAACTTGTTCGCTTGGGGTTGTATAGGTGCAATCACTCCAGTGTAGGTTGGTTATCATCTCTCCATGTGCCGGGGTGCTCTTTCTTTGTGGTCGTCCGCACCCGAGCGTATCACACACTGAGGCATAGGCATCAAAACTACGGTTAAGCACCAACCCTGAGCTGAGGTCCTGGCCTTGCCGGCACAGGCGCTTGCCATTTTCTGGCTTCAATCGCAAAGGGCTGAGTAAGCGAAGCGTCAGCCGTTTGTGCTCATTGGCATACTTTTTCCACTGCTCTGCTTCACTTAAAACAGATTGGTGATCGATGGTGCAAGCTGCCTGTGGGTAGTAGAGTTCCCGGCCGCTTAGACCGTCGGTAATACTAAGTAGGTTAAAGTTTGTAGATAATTTTCCCCGGCAGCCTGCTTTTTCTGCGCTGTGTGGCAGTTGTTGTAACTGCTCAAACAGAAAGCCAAGGTAGTCATCGTTAAGGTTTAGGGTGAAAAGATAAAAACGGTAATGTTCGCCAGCTGAGTAAAACACACGGCCGGATTCTGGGGTGTGAATACGAAGGCGGTTTTGCACTTCATCAGGAATAGCTAAAAGGGTACGCAAAAAGCCGCTGACAATCGGCTGATGAAAAAACGGTAACACGGTGTCTGCGGTAAATTGCAGCGAAACGGCATAGATTTGCAATGGGTACAGGCTCATTTAGCGCTCCATGACAGGTTCTTTTTGTTCTGGGATGTCGCTTTTAGGTTCAAAATCAACAGGGGCATTGCGCAGTATGGCGATCAGCGTGTCGGTAAAGTGTCGGTAAAGCTCAGCAAGAGGTTGATTTTGCGCATCCGGCAAGTGGAAGCTGCAATACAAATCCATGATCAGCGGCTGTTGTAAAAATCGGGTATTGCAGTCTTTCTCGGCCCATAGTTTGCTGTCAATAAAAGCCTGCTCTGCGTTATTGGTTTCGGTCTCCGACATAAAACCGTGAGTGATTTGGTTGCGGTAGTGCCGTGGAGTTCCTCTTCCTTCTAATGGTTCGTTTAGCTTGATCTCAAACATTTGAAGAGGATGTGATTGGCTTAGGTCTTTAAGTGTTACCGAGCTTTGGGCTGCTGCTTGGCGCAATTCACAAACAATATTCAGTGCCAGACTACCGACAAGATCACTGTTTTCCCTTGGCTTTATATTAGTGTTCAGTTCTAGATTACCCTCTTTTGTGAGTATTTTTTGAATGCTTGTCTTTTTGGAGTGTCCTTGGTCGCTAATTAATGTTGTAAGCGCATCAGTATAGGAGGTATGTTCTTTTGCTAGCGGCAAGCTTATAAATTTGGCTGCTTTTTTCTTCCCTTTATTGTTCTTGTCTTGTTTGCTATCTATTTTTACTGGTGGCTTTAATTCGTAGTTGGCTGGACTTTGCATACAGCCAACCAAGTCCTGAAGTGCAATATCGCTAATATCGCAGCAAAAACGGATTGCATCCTGAATATTACCCTGGCGCAGCGCGGCTTCTACCCGGAAGGCTGCCCACAGGGTATTGGGCATCTCACTTTCTTGTTTAAACGGCAGTATGGGCTTAGTGCTGTTTTGAACTGCGGTGTTTTGTGCTTTTTTCACGCTTTGGTGCAGGGCTTCCAGACCACTGCGGCCCTGTAACCAGAGAGAGGCCTCGGTAATGGCTGCGGCCCAGTTTTTATCACACAGATTTTTGTTTTTGCTGTCGGTAAAGAACGCTGCGATAGCCGCTGCACCCTGAAAGTTGCCATTTTTAATTAGAGTGATGCATTGTTTACGGGCGCGGTAGGAAACATCCGGACTCGGGAATTTATGGGTGTCGGAAAGGGCTTCGCCAGGTTTGTTGTCACTTAGCTCTGCTTCAGGTTCATGCCAGCTGTAAACCTTGCTGGTATAGAGTTCGCAAATGGCTTCGATTTGTGGTTTAAATTTGGCAAACCCGCCACCCGGTGAGTATATGATATTGCTATCAGGATAAGTCTCAGTGGCGGCCTGAATACAGGCCTGAATACGGGTTAGTGCCAGGCGCAACACCGGGTCATCTTTACAATGGCCTTCAGCCAGTTGATCACCATCGAGATAATTTACAAAGAAGCCTATACCTTCAGGGGCGGCATGTTGCCAACTCTTCAGCGTTTCTTTGGTACAGGACTCGTAGAATGCATGTTGCTCTGATGGAACGGACGGCAGTGCTAATTGCCCAACATAACTTAAATTAAATTGCTCACATAGCCAACGGGTAAGCAGTGACCCAAACATGTAGGGTTCTTTCTGCCGCAGAGATTTATCGTCTAATTCAGGGCGATCTGTATTTAGCACCATGACCAATTTAGGTAAGTCGATATCCTCTGCTTGTTTGATGTGTTCAACAAGTGGCAATAGTTTACTCGCGACTAATTGAATTCGGTTATCCTCGTCTGCGATAAGTTCTGTCGTTGGTAAAGTGCTTTTGTTTTTGCAGTGGACACATGGTTTTCTCTCTATGTCTTCAAAGTCCACAAAACCAGGTTTTGCCTCCAGGTAATCCAGATTGCTGAGGTCGTTGTTCCAGGTAATGGTATTTTCATTTAAAATGTAATCACCTGTGCCATTGGTTGCTTTTTTTATATGGTCATTTTTTTCCAGGTAACTACGTGACCTGTCGTTGGTGTTTTTTAATATAGTTTTGCCAGCTTTCGTTTTGGCCAGTACTTTGATATCTGTATTGCCGATGGTGACGATTAGAATCGATCTCTTGCTCATAACTATCCCTTGTTAAAGTTGGCTAGTTTGTTATTTTCAGATGCCTTCTCTGCATATTTTGGCTTTATCCGGTAATTTTTGATGGTGCGCTTTCGAATATCACCGTGGAAGTCCAATGTGGCTTTTGCTCCCTCAGCACTGCCATAATGTGCTGTCTGGCCTTTTACATTTTCCTTTATATTAATAAAACGTATGATTTGCTTTACAAAAGCCATTTTTGCCGCATTTGCATTTGAACTGCCTTCAACATCTTCGAGAAGTTTACTAAACATATGTTTTACACATTCCGCTGGCGTCGGTATGTTTTCTGAAATGGTTTCTCTACACTTAATTGTTACGCTGCCAAATCCGTGAGGCCGACCATAGCCTAGTTTATTGGCTAATGTGTACACAGTGTACTGAGTGCGATTATGCAACTCTTTAATTGTCGAATTTGAAGGGGGGAAGCTTTTTATGGCAGAGAGAAGGTAGTTAGGGTCAAGAGCTGCATAAATGAGCCCCAGCTCAAATATACTCAGCTGCCGAAATCGCAGACAAAACTGAAATTGAGTCGAGGTAGGGGTGACTTTACTCGCAATTGGGGCTTTGTTGTCTGAAAGTAGTTCATTTTTCGCCTGCGGTGTATCAGCGGCTATGCCATTTTCATGAAACAGATTGTTGAAGCCGTCTTGGTGAACATACATTTTTCTGCCCGCCAGTTGTTGGAGCTGTTCACTATTGTAGTCTTTTAGCTCAAATAGCAGGTTACCACTGTAGAATTGCTCCAGATAAAACTCATAGGCACTGGCTTTGGGTTGTGCACAAAGCGGTAATGCATACCAAATATCGCGCTCGTACACGCTCTCTCTTTTGATGGCTTCGACCGCATGGTTAACAGATACACGGCCCGCTAAGCGAAGATCTTCTTCTGGTTCGCTTCGCTCTACCAGATCACCAAAAAGGCAAGTGAGTGCATTTAGTGGGCGATTTTTTTGGGTGTTCGGCTGAATGCTGGGGCGAAGCTCATTTTGATTGTTTTTGTGAATACTGGAAGAGTGCAGCCAGTAATAACGGAAATTGTTACCGAATGAAGAAATTTTTTCTGGCGTTTGGTTGTTGTTAAGTTCAGCTTCAACAAAAATAAGCTGGTTGTCTTGCCACTCGCGGTAGTTTCGGTTTTGTTTAATGTAGCGCTTAAGATCTGCTACATCCTCTTTTTTAACCTTAGGGTGCCGAACGTTTAAGTGACCAGTATCATCATTAATTAAATGGTTGGTAGTTGCTTCAAATTGCTGAAGCACATTTTCTGTAATATCAAGCCGTATTGGCTTTTGTTTTAAAGCTCTGTGGGTGATATAGCAGCCGGTTTTATGTGCGTTATGGTGGAGGGTTCCGCCTTTGAATAAACGGGTAAGTTTACCCTCGCTGTCTACTGACCCTCGGTATTTGTATTTTTTTGCATTTCCTAAAAATTTAAAGCAATAGTCTGTACCTCTTTTCCAATTGGTGTACACATGCACAAACGGCTTCCCGTTGTTGTAAAAAAACAGCGCCGGGAAAGTCTGTTTTATCATTTCCACGTCTGTTGCTTTTGGCATTATATTCGGGCGATAGGCAAAAGTTCGCTCCTGTACCCTGTTCATTGGGGCGGGAAGCAATGCGGCAACATTATTTCTGAGCATACCTTTAATTGAAGAGCCGAGTATTACTTGATGCTTGTTGTTATTCATTTCTACAAACAGAGGTGAAAGAATCTGTTTGTCTCGGTGCACACTGGCTCCTAGCTTGGTTCTTGCGGCCTCTATCAGATTGGTCTGATTACCCTGATAACAAGCAAATATCGAAGGGGTTAATGTTCCTAACTCACATTTTATCTCGCCACTAAATTTATCAGTAGATAGAGTGTCATGCGGTGTAAATTTACAGCCTCTGGAGTGTTCAAAAGTACCTGAAGAGATTAATGACTCACTCACCGGCACAAAATGATAGGGCGAGTTCAGTGTTCTTTCTTTTTTAATACTCATTTATTTCCCTCCCAGATCAGTACCTGTTGAATGTGTTGTTCTTGTTCTTGCTTAATCAGCCGGAACTGCCATTGTTTGCCTGTGTATTGGTGCAGGCGGCTATAGCGGCTCTTATTGCTGCAGTCGCTATTTGTTGTGTCGTCGTTTTTAATCGTGTAGTTGCTATCAAATCGAGTGGTGTCGGTATGAAAATACGGCGTAAAGCGCGGATATTTATCCTGCTCGTTTTTTGCTTTTGACTCTGTATCTACAGACAGTTCATCTAAAGGGAGCGAGGCGGTTTTTAGCAGGGTTGCGCCCTGAGTTGCCACTGCTTGCAGGGTTTGGCCGGGCAAAAATAGCTGAAATTCGCTGAACTCAAACTCAGCTTCCGGGCTGTTTAGCAGGGGCTGCAGTTCTTCTCTGGTAGTAACCAGCGGCGGGCAGCTTACCGGTTCGGGCAGGGGGACGGGCTCCAGCCAGAGTAAAAATGAGTCGGTCAGTGTAAATTGTTGCAAGCAGGGATTCTCGGCCAGCAGGTCAGGTTTATTGTTGGCGATGGCCTTTAAAATCTGATGTGGCTTAAGTTGGGTCTGGCTGGTTTTGATCAGGTGTTGATGGCTCATCACTGGTCTCCCTGAATGGTCTGCTGGGTTGCTGTGTCTGGCTTTTGTACGGTGTAGTGCCATTGTAGCCAGCCGGAATCTACCCACTGTTTTGCGCCGATAGGCAGTTGTCTGTTTGCCCCTTTTTCGAGTGCTGCAAGCAGGGCGTTTTTTTGTTCTTCTATTGCCGGAGGCAGGGTGTCTGGGGTGTCCGGGGCGGTCAGATATTCCAGAATGATTTCGCCGCAGAATTTACCCTGCACAATGCTGGTGCGGCAGAACTTGTTGCTACCGTAAACACCAGCAGTAAATTCATCTTCGGCATGGTTATGCAGAACCAGTCCTTGCCACGGTTGCTTTGGTTCTAAACGGGCCGGGCTGATATACAGGTTTGAGCTTTTGGCATGGTTGCCGTTGGCATCACCAAATAGCGTTTTGGCCTGTTTGGAGTGGCTACGGAGCACTTCATGGCGCAGCACGCCACGTACACTGCCACTGGGGATAAAGGGATCGTGTTTATCATCTTTCACAAAGAACTGATCAGGAAAGTCGCTGTCGGTAAGCTGGTAGTCGGAGCCGGTGTTGAAGTGCTGGCTGATGCTTTCTCCCGCTTCTCGCCAGTCCTGCGGCGCTTCCAGTTCGTGGCCGCCAATAAAGAAGCCGTCCAGCCCCCAGATATTACCTTCTTCGTCCTGATTCGGGCCGCATTCCAGTGAGTATTCAATGTGTAACTGTTTTACCAATGGCGTCAGATCTTTTTTGATAAGGGAGGACTCTTTCTCACTTGATAACGATTCCTTGTCCTTTGCAAAAAGGCTGGTGAGCTCTAATCCCGATGCTTCTAATAGTTTTTTAGGCTGGCTGAGAGTGGTAATGGGCTGGGTATTGTCCGGGTAATCGAACAGATGCTCTGTGGTGAGCTGCAATATCTGCGCATCTTCGACTTTAAACCAGCCATAGCCGGCAGCCGGGCGGTGGCCCAGAAACAGGTAATGGTTTTTCCAGTGATCCAGTACGGTGGCGACTAAGGCATCGGGCGTAAGGGTTCTGTCGTCGGCCATACCGGTCATATCTACTTCTATTACACATCGCCATTCTTGCTGGCTGGGGATCACCTCTAAATCGTAGAGTGCACCGGTTTCAGCTGCGCCAGTTTGTTCATTGATTGCAACGTGCTGGCGGAATAGGGTTGTGATCGCTTCTTGTTTTTTGGGATAAAGGTTAAATACGTTGATCCGCGAAGCTTTAAACGGGGGCTGTTTCTCATTGTCTGACCGATTGGTTGCCCTTTCTGTGCCACTGATATCGTCATCGATAGTCAGACCGAGTTTTCTTGCCTGATCGAGCAGAGCACCGGTAAAACTGGTGCCTCGGATAAACAGATCACCCTGGCCATTGCGTGCGGTGGGCAGATCCACATCGCTGTTATTTTTTATTGCACTTTGCCCTGAAGCATTGTGCTCTGCTGCGCCGGTGCACAGTTCTGTGTGCTGGTGCAGTGTTATAAAGAACAGCGTGTAATAAGGTTTAGTCTCACTCATGGTTATTCTCCAGTGTTTGCTGCTCCAGAAGTTGGATAACCAAATCGCATGCCCATATGGCTAACGCGGGATCATGCTTTGTAATATCGATGATTTCGTTGGTAATAGTCACAATATGGTCCCAGACCTTGTCTGAGGCATTCTGATTATTTCGCATACACTGGAAGATGCTTTCATTTTCAGCGAGATTATTGGCTTTTTGCTTTTTGGCGGTTTGTTTGCATTTTTGCCATTGGGTTTTAGTGGGGCTGCTGGCTGAGAGTAGTGTTGCTTTTGTTTTTTTGTCTTCAATCAGTTCTTTTAGCTTGCTGAGTGCCGTTTCCAGTGAGTGTTCAGCTTCAGGCTGATTTTGTTCTGTAAGGCTTTGGGCTGGCAGGATCGTTAGCGGAGTTTGGTATAGCCAGAAACAGCCCAGCCCTAGCGGCTGTAACTCGCCCAGTTGACGGTGATCACTAAGCAGCGAACGTAGTTTGTCGGCTTTTATAGGATCGGTAATACAGATGCTGCTGCCGGCTGCTATACAGGGCTGCGGCTTTTTCGGCAGTCCGGTGGCAAAGTTGTAGCCCACCAGACGGGTTTCTTCACTGAAGCTTTGATAATCCTCGTTACTCAGGTCCAGTTTATGTTTTTCGTCGAGTAATTCATTGGCCAGTTGGTTAATCACCTGGTGGTTGAGCTGTGTGTAGGGCGTAACCGTAACTGGGTTGTAGACCAGCAGCGGGCTTGCCAGTACCAACACCAATGGCAGTCCTGGTTCTGCTTGCCCGAGTGAGGTTGGGAATTGGTACTCAGATGGTTGTGCCTGAACCGTACAGGGCGCTTTGCCACGGCCGATTTGTAGCGGATAGTGTTGGCTGGTTATCAGCAGGTGGTTTAACCGTGCCAGCAGCTCTGCGGATGCTCCGTTGCCCTGAGTGGCGCGTAGGGTAAAGGTAAAGCGGGTGTTTTCCGGCAGCACTTCTTCGCTGAACAGGTCGGAATCATCCTCTTCGCCGCCGCGGTGAACCCGGTTTCGCATATGGATCGCCACAGGCTGGTTGTGAAGGTAATAATGGCTGGAGGGTTGTCCGCTTGATCTTTCAAGGTAGTAATGGCCTTTCAGGCGTTTGAGTTTAGGCTTTGTGCTGTTTTCTTGCTGTTGTGACTCGCTGGTGTTATTCGCACAAGTATCATTCGCATAGGCATCGTAATAGTCTCCGTGGCTGGCTCTGACTGCCCACCAAGGCAGGGATCCGCTGGCGTGCTTTTTGGAGGTTTGCAACTGGCAGGGAGCGGGAATGCCGGGGCAACCGCTACGGCTCGGGTAGGCATAGCTAACAGTAAACTGGCCGGCTATCAGTGCGCGGAATAGCTCATCTTCGCCCAGGCTTTTGCACCATGCCGCCAGTGCACCAGTTAACTGAACGCCGCTGATATGACTGTGGGTAGGAATAATGTTGCCCGGTATATCGGTATTTGGCAGCCGCAGTGGCTCCCGGTTGGTCAGTACATAGTGCAGTTCCTCATTGGGTTGTACGGCGGCGATATTTATGGATGGCGTGGCCTTATGCTCTGAGTTTATCGGGGTGAAGCTTTGCTCTGTGTTATCCCATCCATCCAGCCGGATCTGTCCGCAGCCCCGTCTGCGTTTGCTGCCAGCTTGTCCGATCCCGCGCATCAGTGCTTTAAAGGCTTCGCTGTAATGGTCTATGTTTTCCTCACCCTGAATGCGTAAATACCAGGTAGTGCGGAACACGCTGCCGGCTCGGATGTATTCTGCGCTGCGCAGGCTTCCGGTTGCGGGAGCGCGGTTAAAACCGAGCAGCATTTTCTGATTGCCTGAACCCTGATATTGCGCGCCCTTTCTAGCGGTGCTGGCCCAGATCAGACAGGGATCGTCTTGGTGCGGGCTTTCTTTTTGCTGGTAGTAAAACGAGCCTGGTATTAGAGTGCAGGGTGAACCCGGGGTGTCGTTAGCGAGCAGCTCGCGGAATGCTTGTGCGTATTTATGTTTTGAATCGAGTGTACTCGCGCGATCGCTGAACTGTACCAGCAGTCCTTTAATATGCTGACGCCAGATCACCGGCATTTGTGCGTTGTCACGGCTATTCAGGCTGTTGATCAGACCGGTGCCAAGGCCGCTGCCGGTATGGAGATCGTCAATCAGCGTCATATTCAGGGTGTAGGTGAAGTGATGTACGCTCATCCGTTACTCTCCTTGGTGTCTTGGTCTGGTGTGTTTTCTCTTTGCAGATATTGCAGTTCGATCAGTTCGATCAGATCGCCCAGTGGTGTGGTGTAGCAGTAGGGGTGATTGTTCTCAGTTTTGTCCAGTAGGGAGAAAGCTTCAGCAGAAGAAACAGAACCGAAGCATTGCTCCCAAGCTTTTCGGACTTCTTCAGATAAATCATTTAGCTGGAATTTTGCAGATATGTTCTTTAGCAGGTAGTCACTTTGCAGCCGCCCTTTGGGAAGGGAGGCTTGTAGTTTTAACAGCTGGTTGCGGGCGAACAGTGGTTCTGCATTGTCTTCCTGACCAGACCCCGGCTTTTGTTGTTTGTCGGCTTTATTCGGGTTGGTCAGCGCTTTGGCCAGTGTATTCAGGCGGGCAAACGGGCTTTCTGTATCGGGTGTATTGTTGGCGAGTAAATAGGGTTTCTGCGTCAGCAGTAGGGTGATGTCTTTAGTCTGCTCGCGGTAGCGCACGATTTTATGTTTTTTTCGCTCTGCAATCGGATCATCGATCCATGACTGGGTGACGATCTGCCAATCCAGCCCGCTGGGCTGAATACCGTTTTGAGGAGCTGCCTGTGAGCGTGCCAGCACTTTGGCGCTGGCATTAAGAGCTTCTGCGCAGTGGTAAAGGCGGTAAAACGGCAGGGTATAAGAGGCGATAGCAATGCCGTATGCCATAGTAAGCGGGTGATCATCAGCAATGGGGTGTTGTTGTAGATGCGTATCAATTGCTTGCACCAGTTTGTGCGCCTGTTTGGCGCGGCAGACCAGCAGCAGGTCATCGCCGCCGAGCATCAGTAGGTGAAAGGGCAGAGGCTTGTTTTGCTCTATGATTTCGTCGAATGTATTGTTAAGTGCGCTCTGTGTCGCGGTTTTTAACGCGTTACGGGCGCTGGAGAAAAACGCTTCAGCGCATTTTTGATTGTCAATAAAGCTTGCTTGATGATTTGGATCTTTTTTGTTGAGATACTGCTTAAAACGTGCACCCATATTGTTGCCATCGGCACTGATCACCGCCAAATAATCGCTCCCTGCCAGCGCATCGAAATCGGAGATGCTTTTTTCATCCTCTACCCACTGTTGCATTTGCTCACTGGCGTAGTCACCAGATGTAAATTCAATTGCTTTTTTGAAGGTGTTGTAAAAATGTTCGTTTTTCTTGCTTGTTATCCGGCTGATATAGCGTTTGGTTGGCTGCAACTTTGTATCATTTAGTAAGCGTTTAGTCGACTTTTCGGCTGCCCCGTGACCGGATTGCTGACAGCGGGCGAAGATTGGCAGTTCTGGTGGTTGAGTAAAGGTAAGTGAGGTAAAACAGTGTTGGCTTTGGGGGCTATTGTGCTCGAAGATGGCGTATTCGGCCGCAATTCCCGGCAGGTTTTCCTGCAAAATGCTGTGTGCAACAGTAATAAAGCTCTCGGCTTTCTTTTTATCAGGGAACAGAGCATAAAAATGACCACCGTCGCGGCTGAGGATGCCGTGGCTAAACATCTCGGTGGTTGACCAGTCGGAAATAGCGGTATCCTTGCCTGTGGTTTTGCCGGTTAGTGGTGAGGTTGTTCCCTCTGGGCTGCAACTATTATTATTTATTGCAGCTTTTACCAGCTCAATACGCAGAGTATGGCCCAGCAGAGCGTTGGCGGCGACCATATCCCGTAAGCGGGATGAGGCAAAGAGAAAAGTCTGAATCCGTTTACATTCGAGTTGCGCTATATACATAAGTCCTTTCCCATATTTTTGAGCAAAGTTTTTCTTGACTTGTATTCTTTTAAAAGAGCAGCTTACTAAATTAAATGAGGTCGTTTTTTTAATCTATATGAAGATATTAAAAATTCGATGATTAACAATATAATTTCTGTGATCTGATTATATTTTTAATCCTTTGCTATTAAGATCTGACTTTTATCTCACTTAATATGTTTTTCATTATCGGATTAACATATCTATCAATATTTTATTATGTGAAAAAATATTTTCTTGGCCTGATGTTTATGTAATCTTTGACTTGCTCAATAAACCCAATTAACCTAGCAATGGTTATTTCAATGGCATCGTTTTGTTATTTGATTCTGCTGATAGGTTTACTGATATGTTTTTCATTTCTTGGTCGTATAGCTAAGCACATTGAGATTTCATTAACTATTCTGTCAGTAATTTTCTCGCATCGTGATAGTCAATTTGATTTATAAGGGAATTCAATCATCACGATAAAAAAACTGATTAGTCTGTAAGCTTTGCACCTGATTTAATAACGGCCGATAAATTCGTCTTTGTTTTTTGAATTCAAGGTACTTACATGTTCGAAGTTGATGATCAAGTAGTTGCTACAAAAGGTGTGGATTTAGGTCCAATGGTGGTTACTGGCTTAAGCGGTGGTGGCTTTTATGTGCATGTAAAAACGAGTGACCAACACACTCTGACTTATCCAGCTAAATACCTTAAAAAAGCCTAACTATTACTGCAGAAAATCACAAAAAAGGTAGCTATGAGCTACCTTTTTGTTTTTCAGCCCTAAACCACCATCTATGGCGGTGGTGATTGTTTTGGGGATGAAGGTTATTACTTTTGGGATTGGAGAAGTTTTATAGTCCTTTACTATCATTCAAGTCTTAGTGGTTACTAATAATGTTCAAATAAATATTTGCTTTTTATGGGGCGTATAAGCTTGAGTAAAAAAGGGAGAGTCAGTTATGGCCGGGATAACTGAATTAGATGAATTGTTACAGTCTATGTCACCAGCCCTTCAGGATGGCGAGTATGTGTTTTGTACTGTTGCTGGCTCGTGTTCTGAGTACTCTCATTTAGAACCATTGGCGACTTTTAACGAACAGGAAGGATTGACGTTAGTTCTGGACAAGGACGTGGCAAAGAAAGCAAAGCTTGAGTTTGAGGCTTCGTTTAAATTAATCACATTAACTGTCCATTCTAGTCTGGAGGCTGTTGGCTTGACCGCTGCTGTGGCTTCTAAGCTGGCATCAAAAGGCATAAGTGCGAATGTTATTGCTGCCTATTACCATGATCATATTTTTGTTCAGAGTAAGAAAGCAGAACAAGCATTAGCTGCACTGGAAGAGTTTAGTTAGTAAAGAGCCTATTTTCAGATCTCGATGAGATGCGGGAAGTTACTGGTATTTAGCAGGCCATACTTTTTTCGATGTATGGCCTTTGGTTTTTGACAGTGCTATTTCACCGTTTTTTTTGTCTGAGCTGATTACTCTTCCGGACGCCAGCTCAACGCACTGGCAATGGTCGCTACCGCCAGTAAGTCTTTTTCGTTGTCAGACAGATCCGGCAGCATCTGCAGGGTGATCATGCCGTTAGTTTGAGCTGCGCCAACTTCCTGATTACCACGTTTGAAGCTGTAGCCGAGGGCTTTTTCTACTGGCATTATCATCCCTTCGCCAGTATGAACAGTTTCAATGTTGAAATGGGTTGAACCAATTCGAACTGACCCGTTTTCAGATTGCGCCAGTCCAATGTTGATCATGTTGTTTTGGGGCTCAATGCGGTACTCACCGACTTTTTTGTCGTTCTGGTGGATATCGCAAACATATGGGTCGTTACCACCCAAGCTGACTCCCATGTAATTGACTGAAACACCGCCGCCGGAGCAGACCAGTCTCCAGGTTTCATTATTGTCATTGCGGGTAATGGTTGCACCCATTGCTCCATCTTTGAATGACAGAGTATTGAACCAAGTGGAATTTGAGGCACTACGAGTATATTGACCATGGTACTGACCGGCCATATCGAATGTCCCTTCTTTACCTAGTCCCCAAAAATCACCATCAGTTTTTACCATCATTTCGGGCTGAGCTTTAACTGCATCTGATTTGTTCATGATAGCGACAGTGCCGCAGCCAGTTAGTGACATAGCGGTTAGGAGGAGTAGGGCTGTTGTGGTCTTTTTCATTGTTATATCCGGATCTGATTCATTATTTTGAGCTTGCGTGCTGTTGGTTCGGCATACAGGTTCAGTCAGGCGGGTAGCCATGTTTTGTGGGATCGTAATCAGTTGGATAAATAAGGTCATTAATGCAATTGATTTACTATTGATGTGAATAAAGAAATGTAAGCGAGATTAAAAGCGACAAAAACAACACTGCCTTAGTGGTTTACGCTGAAATCAGGGTTTTACTTGAGTTTTATTTTGATTTAATTACTTATGATGGTGGCATTAACTGCTATATGACGGTTTGTCTGATGATAAATTCTGTATGTAAGCTCGTGTAAGAGTTGGCAGTTAATTTGCTGTTAAAACAGACTGTATTGTGAGGATTTAATTACATATTTCAGATTATTATCAGAAAATCATAAGCTTGATAATTTAGTATCTAAATTACCCATTTTGGAGGTGATGAGTTAATATTGACTCGATTTATAGATAGTCTTTTATCAAAGAAAAATAAATATGATTGAGTCGGAAAATAAAATACTCATTATCGAAGATGATAGTGAGATAGCTCGCCTGACAAAGATGTATCTTGAAACAGAAGGTTATGAAACAAAGGTCATTGACGGTGGAGATGTTGCACTTGATGGTATAAAAGAGTTTAGCCCTGATGTTGTTCTGCTGGATTTAATGTTGCCAGGTTTGGATGGTGCTGAAATTTGCCGAAGAGCCCGGGAGTTTTATACCGGAATGATTTTAGTGCTGACAGCCTCTGCTGATGAAATGAGTGAAGTTACATTATTTAAGCTCGGCGCGGACGATTATGTCACCAAGCCTGTTCGTGGGCATATTTTATTGGCGAGGATTGAAGCTCTGCTGAGACGAGCGCGTCCCAAGAATTTTAAGTTACCGAAAGGTGTTGTTGAAAAATTCGGCATATCGTTACATAACTCTAGCCAAAGGGCTTTTTTTGAGAATAAACAGTTAGACTTAACGATATCTGAATATGAAGTGCTGCAGTTGCTGTTTGAACATAGTGGTGAAGTTGTCTCCCGTGAAGAGTGTTGTAAGCATATTCGCGGCATTGACTATAACGTGAATGACCGTTCCATTGACATGCGGATTTCAGGCTTAAGAAGAAAATTGGCTAATCACAATGTTAATACGGCGGTGGTCAGAACAATCCGAAATAAAGGTTATATGCTTTCTGATGCGTAAATTTGGATCGTCAATGTTTCTTCGGTTATATGCTGGGATTATTGCTGCGCTTATTTTAGCGCTTTATAGCTTTATCACGTTAGGTGATGGTTATATGCGCAGAACTGAAGCGAGTATATTTCTCAATGACGGTCGTTTCTTTTTTAAACAGTATCTGGAAGAGTATGAAAATCCTGATTCTTTGTATAAAGAGTTAATAACAAGTAATAAACAAAAATTTTATATTTTCGATCTTTCATTAGAGAAAAGCACCGTAGAAGCTTTTTCCTGTGATGAATGTGAATTTTTATATGAAATAGATTCTTCACCGGTTTATTTGAAAGACGGACAACTCTACGTTACCGTTTTTCCGCTTCCAGATAGTGGTCAGTTGTTTGTATTCAGTGAGAACCGGGACTTTTTCAGTCCGGAAGTCGAGTGGTATCAACATACTGAAAATCTGTTTTTAATGGGGTTGGTACTCTTTGTATGTTTGTCTCTGTCTTTGCCTGTTTATATTTTATTACGGAAATTACAGGGCCAGATAAAGACTCTACAGCATACTCAGGTGGAGTTTGGTCAGGGCAAGTTGCAGGTAAGGGCACAAACGAATATACCTGAGCCGGTAGCCTCTCTGGCAAGGAGCTTCAATGATATGGCGAGTGATATCGAAACTCGTGTACGACAAAGCCAGATCTTTGCCCACGCAATTCCTCATGAAATTCGCACTCCTTTAAGTCGTATTCAGTTGGCGTCAGATCTGGCCAGGCTTAACGCAAGGAAAGAAGAGCAACCATTGTTCGATGATATTGATGGTTATATCGACGATGTTAATGGCTTAGCATCCGACATTATCACTCTTTACCGGTTAGCTCCGGAAAATAACCCTCAGGAATTATTGAACAGAGAATCTGTCGACATTGAGAGATTTTTCCATAAACGCCTGGCAGCAATGGCGCCAGAAAAAGGAAGATTTAATTCAGCTTTGGCTGACTCAAAGCGTGCATTGTTTGATCGTACGTTAGCAAGATTGGTTATCGACAACTTAGTTAAAAATGCCGACAAGTATGCGGTTGAGCAGGTATGGGTGAACCTGTCTGATAATGGTGAGCAATGGCAGATTGATGTTGAAGATGACGGGCCAGGGATCCCTGAAGATAAATATGATGAGATCTTTTATGCATTTTTTCGTCTGGATAAAAGCCGAACTGCAAGTACCGGTGGCTTTGGGCTTGGGTTAGCGATAGCCGGAAGCGCTGCGGGTTTGCAGAGTTGGATGATTGACGTCTCTGACAGTCAGTATGGTGGTGCGCGTTTTACTGTGTCTATACCTAAACCTGTATAAATGGTTCACAGTTAAACGCCGGCAGTCCGAAGGCCCGAAGGGCATCAATGTAGCAAAAGAGTTTGGTTTGATCAGTTGGAAATAACGTAGTCATCAGTCCGTCATTGACTGCACAATGGTTGAACTTTAGTGATGGTCTGTCTGTTTTTGATTGCAGGATTTCAAACAGAATTTGTGAGCGGTGGACGTGATTTGAACCGCTGATAATCGTCGCGTTAGATACCTTTTTGTCATGTAAAATATCAAGGCTGAAACGGGCGTTCTCAATGGTGTTAATGGCCTTACTTTCCTCAATAATTCGATCGCTATTAATCCCATTCTTAGCCAGCCATTGAAGCATCTGCTGGGATTCAGTGGTTCCTTTTTTAGCCAGTCCGCCTGTTACTATCAGCTGACTGTCAGGCAACAGTCGGGCAAGCTTTATAGCGACTTTAAGGCGTTGAACCAGCCTGTCTGCCATTGAACCATCCTCATTCAATATGTACCCCATAATAACAATTGCATGGTTATTTCGTGTATAGCTACCTCGTACATAGTTACCTCGCAAAGATTTGAAATATCCGCAGTTTTTGTTCGGGTTAATACAGAGCGGGGTTGCCATAATGGCCTCTATGCTATGAAGAAGGTTTTCGACTTCGCGCGCTTGTTTTTCATTGAATTTCTTTAATAGCGCAATGCTTTCATTTCTTTGAGCTATGTCGTCATTCACAGCTTGGCTGTAGTGGTGCCATACAGCTAAGTAGGTAAGCGCAATGATTTTGTCATTATCGTCAGTCGTTGATCTGAAACACTGTTGAAAAACCTGAAGTGCAGCCGGGATATTTCCTCGAAATGTTTCCATGTTGGCTATGGTCAGAGGCAAGCCGAAATGATCGGGTAATTGCGTTATTGCCTGTCGCAAGAAGTGCTTGACCGCATCCAGATTGCTGACTGTTTTACCGTCAAGCGGATATTGATCCCTATTCGGGCTATTGTAGGCAGAAAGTGCATGTTGCAGGTTATCCGTAACCATCGTAGATGCTCCTAATTAGTGCGAAATCTGTAGAGTTCAGGATAATGCTACAGCATGTATATGAGATCAAATATATCCGTCCATGGGGCAAAGGTCAGAAACTAGGTATGGCTGAATGCTTGTGTTGAATGTGTGCCGTTCCTGATTCTGAAGGCGTTATTGTTTCGTTGATTAGTTACGAAGAACTTACTAAGAAAAAGAACAAATAGAACAAAACCGATATAAAAAGAAGCCGCCTGAATTTTCAGGCGGCTTTTTGAGTGGTGCTTGTTTATGATTCTTTTACCGAATCAGCTTTTCTTCGGTAAGTCTTTTTCCCAGAGAATCAGCTTGTCTTTCGGCCAGTTAGCGCCGATATCGTGGTATTTCTTTTCCAACAGATGACGTTTGATTTTCAGGGTAGGGGTCAGCAAGTTGTTCTCAATGCTCCATGGATCCTCAATCATCAGCACACCTTTGATCCTGGCGTGAGACTCTACCTCTACGTTAATGGTATTGATGATATCAGTGATTTTGCGCTCATAACGTTCATAGTCAAAGTCAGGGAACTCATGTGGTACCGCCAGAAGAATTGGCCCTGGCATACCTGAACCGACAACACACATCATCTCGATATTACTCAGCTCGAACAGGCGTTTTTCAATCGGAACCGGTGCGACAAACTTACCTTTGGCAGTTTTGAAGGTATCGTTCTTACGCCCCTGGATAGTGAGGTAGCCTTCATCATCCAGGAAGCCGATATCACCAGTGTGCAACCATCCATCATCGTCCAAACACTCTTTGGATGCCTCTTCGTTTTTGTAATAACCGGAGAACAGACCGGCACAGCGAACCAGAATTTCTTCATCGTCAGCAATCTTAATCTCAATACCAGGTCCGGCATTACCTACCGTACCAATTTTTTCACTGCGGAACGGATGGTTAATGGTGCTGTAGGCGAAAGACTCAGTCATACCCCAGGCTTCAGTGATATGCAGGCCGATACTTTCATACCAGCGCAGCAGGGCAGCGGATACCGGTGCCGAACCACAACCCAGTACACGAGCCTTGTTCAATCCGAGGCCATCGGCAAGTTTGCGCTTGATAACACCTGAGATGAACGGGATTTTCAGCAGAATGTTCAGTTTGCCTTGTGGCAGCTTTTCCAGGATTCGCTGTTGGAACAGGGTCCATAGGCGAGGAACCGAGATAAACAGCGTCGGGCGGTGCATCTTTACATCGTCGATAAAGGTATCGAGAGACTCAGGGAAAGCCACCTGCATACCTGCCATGACAGATGAACCGAAGATATAAACTCGTTCAGTGATGTGAGCCAGTGGCAGGTAGGAGAACAGACGCTCATCATCCTGCATGCCAATATGGTCAATCAGGCGCTGAGTTGTCCAGGCAAAAGCACCATAGGTCAGCATGGCTCCTTTAGGTAACCCGGAAGTACCTGATGTGTACACAATCGACATCAGATCTTCAGGCTTATGCTGTGGGTAATCCTTGAAAGGTTCATGCTGTGAAAGCAGGGTATTGAACTCGTATTTACAAGGTGGAGCACTTGAATATGGGAACGAAATCGTCGGTAAGTCCTGATGATTTTCCAGGACTGAATTGACGGCTTTACTGTCATCCAGTTTACCAATCAACAGCACTTTCGACTCACTGTGAGTAACACAGTGCTCGATGGTTTCCGGACCAGCTGTCGGGAAGATTGGCACGCTGATATAGCTGCCCAGCATTAATGCGAGATCGGTAATGAACCATTCTGCACAGTTTTTAGACATAAGTGCGACGCGATCTCCGGGTTCAACCCCCATACTACGTAGTGCACTTACAAGGCGCAGTGCCTTATCGGCTACCTGAGCATAAGTAAAATCAACAAACTGTCGGTTAATGATTTGACGCAGATAAACATCATCTGGGCGTTCTTCTGCCCATTTCAGAATCATTTCATTTGGGAGTGGCTGGCTCATCATTGTGTCTCGTACGCGTTCCGTGGGCAGAGGTAAAGTCATAAATCCGTCCTTGTTTATGTTACTACCTTGTTAATTTAATGCTGTCGTGGTTTCGCAGTCAAGTATCTGTTTTTCATAAAACTCCTGAAACCAAGTATGAAAAAATAGTGACCAAAGTCAAATTTTTTTGGCTTTGTGTTAAGTTTTTGTTTCTTTGTTCTAAACAAGTGTTTGATTTTACAAAGGTCAGGGAAGCGCTTGTGAAGGAATTAATTTTTGATGAATTAGTTTAAAAGCGTATATGTTTCAGTGTTTTTATTATGAAATTGGATGAGTTTGATTTGTTATTTGTTATGCATCGAGGTTATTAATAATTTGATGTTTGTGCGCTATTTGCCTGAATTTATAGTCATTTTTATAATTTTTCGCATAGGTATTCAGGTTTTTCATGTTATGGTTTGAAAAACAGAAAAAATCAGCAAGAATACTAGTTAACAGGACAGCATTTTGTAATGCTGCTCGAATTACAACGGATAAACATAACTTGAGATATTCCATCGGATAGATTTTCGATGGTTTTTTGTTGATGTAATAAAAAGTATAAAGAGTCAACTCATTATGCCAAAGCGTAGTAAAGAAGATACAGAGATTACAATCCAGAAGATCATGGATGCTGTAGTAGATCAGATCCTGACACTGGGTTATGACAAGATGTCATACACAACATTAAGCAAGCAGACAGGTATTTCGCGAACTGGCATCAGTCATCACTTCCCTAAGAAGAAAGATTTTGCCAATGCTTTAGACGGACGGATTTTCCGCTTGTTCGTCGATAAGCTGGATTTAGAAAATGGTATGGACGGTTTTGTCAAAAGCTGGCTGGCGGCACTGGATGACGATAAATTCCGTGCAACACTGCGCCTGTTGTTCCACCATATCGCTTCTGCTGAAGAAACTGATGAATTCGCTAAGCGTGGTATTGAGCGATTGTACGCACTTTGTCAGGAACGTTTTGGCGATGGCAGCGACAAAGAGCTTGAGTGGTTGCTGGGCAAATCGCTGATTAGCATGGTGAGATAAACCGCTTTCAGTAGCTTTTCTGTACAAGGGTTATTCAAAAACAGCTTCATTCGAAGCTGTTTTTTTATGCGTAATTTTCACATAAGTTCATTGTTCGCTATCTGACTTTTGAGGTTGGAAACGCCATATATGTAATCAATTGATCATAAATGGAATTTTAATTTGTATGACAAAATGATTTATATCAATAAAATCCGCATATCTTTCGCATAATATGCACCATGTTTTCGGAATGAGATGGGGTCTGGTGGCCCTCCCGGTCTTCAAAACCGATGTGAGCTGAATAGGCTCTGGCAGGTTCGATTCCTGCCTCTTCCGCCATTTCAAACGCGCGTTAATGGCATTTTCAGCACAGAGCTGTGGATTAAATAGTACATAGCTGCTGTGAAACCTGGAATCAGTTCTGGAATTAGTTCAAGGAATGCGCTCGTGGCCGTTACATCTGCAATTAACTACCGTCTACCCCAGGTAGAGCAGCTTTTACAGCATCCCTCCTTAGAGAAATACATTAAGTCAGTCAGCCGTCCGGTGGTGACAAATATTATTCGTAATCAATTAGCGGTAATCCGTCAATCCGATGCTTTTAAACAAAAAGGTGTTGAGGGCGTGAATGTCATAAAAGACATTACTCAGCTTTGCGAGCAATACAGGCAGCAACGTCTGACAAGGGTTATTAATGCTACCGGAATTGCGGTGCATACCAATCTTGGTCGCTCTCCACTATCGACGGACTTATGGGATAGTGTCCGGCGGGTCAATACCGGTTACAGCAATTTAGAGCTGGAGCTGAGTACCGGAAAGCGTGGTGGTCGTAATGGCCTGTTGCCTGCTTTGGTTACAAACTGGATAGGGGCAGAAGACTGTGTTGTGGTTAATAACAATGCCGCTTCTGTTTATCTGGTTCTGCAAGCGTTGGCATCGGGTAAGGAAGTGATTGTGTCCCGTGGTGAGCAGGTACAGATCGGCGGTGGTTTCCGGATCCCGGATATTCTGCTGATGTCCGGTTGCAAGCTGGTGGAAGTTGGAACGACAAATATCACCACCAGTGACGATTATATTAATGCGATCACCGAAAATACGGCTCTGGTACTGATGGTACATCAGTCTAATTTTTCTATTCAGGGATTTACCGAATCACCGGACATTGAGGATGTTGCCAGGCGCCTACCTGAACATGTTCGTTTGGTGGTGGATCAGGGCTCGGGCTTGTCTTCTGAGCAATATGCCGACAGTGAAACTCCGCTTTCCCGTTATCTGCAGTTGGGAGCCGATCTAGTCTGTTTCTCCGGCGACAAAATTCTTGGTGGTCCACAAGCCGGGATTATTGCTGGTAAGCAATCACTGACACAGATTCTGGCTAAAAATCCGATGATGAGGGCTTTTCGTCCCGGACGAATTGTATTGTCGTTGTTAGAAGAAATGCTGGTTCGTAAGCTGAATCGTGAAGCATCCGGTGAGGGTGTGGCGCAACATACCCTGAATCGGTGCGGGACAACTGCTGACCGGGCTGTTGATTTAATGACCCAGTGGCAACCCTGGGCTAAAGCTGTTCCTTTGCAGATGCAGGTCGGCGGTGGTTCGATTCCGTCTGAAACTTATGATTGCTATGGACTGGCGTTGTCGCTGCCGGGGAAAGCTCAGCGTCACCTTGATGCTCTCAGGTCGATGCCGACTCCGATTATCGGTTATCTCCATGGTGATAAATTGATGCTGAATCTGGCGACTTTACTAGAAGAAGACCTGCCGTTATTTAAAGCTCAGATGGGCAATTATTTGCAATCTCTGGTTAAAGAAAAAGGACAATCTGAAGCAGATGCTAAGGCCGGAGGCTGTGATGCTGACACAAAGTAATAATGTGATGTATCAGGCCGTTGTCGGCGTGGCCGGCCATGTAGATCACGGTAAGACGGCGCTTATCGAAGCACTGACAGGTATTGTGACCGCTCGTCCTCATGAACAAGCATTGGGGATGACTCAGGATTTAGGTTTTGCTTACTTTAATGACGATGCAGGCAACACCATAGGTGTTGTTGATGTGCCGGGGCATGAACGTTACCTCCGTAATATGGTTGCCGGGGTTTGGCATTTAAATACTTTGATTTTGGTAGTCGCAGCCGATGAGGGCTGGATGCCGATGACCACGTCCCACCTTGAAGTTGCCCATGCCATGGGGCTCAAAGAGATCATCCTGTGTATAAACAAGTGCGATAAGGTTTCTTCGCAGCAACTGGCGGAAACCGAAGAGCTGGCACTGGAGATGGTAATGGACATGACTGGCTTGATCCCTGAGTTGGTTTCCGTCTCTGCCATGAGCGGAGAGAATATTCCCATCTTGCGTCAGACAATCATTGAATCAGTGGCTCGAACTGTCATGCCGGCTGTAGCAGAGATGGATGAAGAGGTTCCGGCAGAGCATGATCCTCAGCTTTATGTCGACCGTGCTTTTGTGGTTAATGGTATTGGAACTGTAGTCACCGGAACTCTGGCGCAGGGGAAGATTGCGGTTGGTGACAAAGTGCGTTGTTATCCGTCCGGTCAGGTTGGCATGGTTCGCTCGATTCAGGCCTATCACCGTCAATTGGACTCCGTTAACTCCACTTGCCGGGTTGCGCTGAATGTTAAAGGGTTAAACCGCAAGGATATTGGTCGAGGAGGGTTGCTGGTCGGAACGAATCGGGCTGTGACGCTATGTGAACAATGCATCGTTCGGCTAGGATTATTTGATTCTTCAGTAATCGTCCGAAAACAGCGTGAAGTCGAGGTGGCCGTGGGAACCTGGCATGGTGTCGCCAAAATTTGTTATATCCCTGAAACTCAGCTCGCAAGGTTGGTATTTAAACAGGCTGTACCGTTGCAGTTTGGCCAGCGTCTGGCGGTGATTGTAAAAGGGGGGAGCCGTCTTCTTCATGGCGCGGAAGTCGTCTGGCAGGCATTCATTCCTTCCTTTCAGAAGAGGGCGATATATAACGGACTGGCGCAATTGCCTGCGACATTGAAATTTGATGATGAATTCCGGCTTTTGCTGAATGTCAGAGGGTATTTCGATGCTGAGAAAATGGGCGTTGCCTCTGGCTTTGATGGTGTTCACTTAGCCCCATTTATGTTTGAACCGGAATGGCTGGAGAAGAATGAAGCGGCGATTCATAACCTGCTGGCAGAGTTGGGGGCAATGGGAGACGGTGAAATCAGTACCCGTTTGCGGATAGAGAATGAAGCGGTTGCCGTTATCATGCAAGCGATGAAACAACAGGATAAGGTACACCTGAGCCATGGTAAATGGTATCCGGGACAGGGGATGAGTGAGGATGAATTACCGTCGGAAGCCCAGGAATTACTTGCGCAGATCCGCCACTATGGAAAGGATGGCTTGGAGCTGAACAAAGTAACGCTTTCGGGCGGAAAGAAATGGCTGCGCCAGTTGGCACACCAGAAGCTAATTACCGCGCTGAATGAAACGATTTATTATGATATGGCGTTGTATACCGAGATGGTGAAAGCCGTAGTTTCAGAGCATAAGGCGCAGGAGCGCATCTCTATGGCAGACATTAAAGACAATACCGGTCTAAGCCGAAAATATGCTATCCCACTGGCCAACCGGATGGAGAAAGATGGCTGGGTAAGGCGTGACGGTGATGAAAGGATCATTGTTAAGCCTTGGTCATAAGCGAGAAGTCTTAACTACAGTGTTAAAGCTGAAAACGGCAGCCACATTATGTGTCTGCCGTTTTTTTATGCCCAGAAATTTCCAGAGTTATCTTTCAGGGCGTCGACACTAGTGTCGAAATCTGACAGTTGATGACACAAGAATAATATAAATCTGAGGTAATTGGCTCTAAGTATTTGAATTTAAATGGATTAAATGCTGGCATGCACCTTGCTTTGGCTGGGTTTTTATAATTAACCAGGAATGCCATGAAACGCTTTGTTATTGCCGATCCCCTGAAGTGTATCGGCTGTGGAACCTGCATGGCGGCATGTTCTACAGAGCACAAGAAAGTGGGGTTGCAGAGTCATCCTCGGCTGACTGTGATCAAGCATAAGGATGCGACAGCGCCTGTGATGTGCAGGCATTGTGAAGATGCACCCTGTGCAAGAGTTTGTCCTGTTCAGGCGATCACTAAAGAGGATGATCGGGTTTATATCAACGAAACCCTGTGTGTCGGCTGTACACTTTGTGCTGTTGCCTGTCCCTTTGGAGCGATTGCTTTTGATGGCAGCCGCCCGGTGGCGATGGCCAACAGTTATGACACTTTTATTCCCTCAACGACTCGTTCAAGTAACCCTTCAACTTCTGTGCCCGGTGTTTTTGGCCAGGACATTCTCGCCTGGGAACCGGGCGTAAAAAGTATTGCTGTGAAATGCGACTTATGTGGTTTCCGCGAACAAGGTCCGGCTTGTGTTGAAGTCTGCCCGACTCAGGCGCTGATGGTTGTCGATGAAGACAAGATCATTAAAGCCCGGGAAAGAAAGCGGGAAGAGGCGGCGAATGTTGCCCAGAGTATTACCGTGGAGCTATAGCCTGATGAATCCCTTAGTTTTATTAACTTTTTCCATAGGACTTTACCTGTTTGCCTGCGTAATTTCGTTACTTGGCAGCTCGAATGAAGACAGGGCAATTCGTTTGTCCGGTGTGCTGACTGCCCTTGGCGGGCTGTTTGGCGTTATAGCTGCGGTTATGGCAATTTCCGCTGATCCTGTTGCAAAGTCAGTTGCTTCTTTCTCTCTGCCAACGGGGGATTTTATTGTCGCGATGGATGGATTAGCCGCGCTGATGGTGCTGGTGATTTCTGTTGTGGTATTGGCTTCGGCGCTGTTCTCCATTAATTACCTGGAAGAGTACCTTGGCAAGGGGGCCTGGTATATCAGTGCGCTGTTTAATGTATTTGCAATTGCCATGGTCGCGTTGGTGGTATCTGGCAGTGCCCTCTATTTCATGCTGTTTATGGAGCTGATCTCGCTGGCATCGTTCCTTATCGTTATTAGTGACGGCAGCCAGAAAAGTAAGCAAGCAGGGATGCAGTATTTCCTGATGGATCACCTCGGCAGTGTCCTGATTATAGCGGCGTTCTACATTTTGTATCAGCACACTGGCAGTGTTGAGATGGCGACCTTCAGTGATGCAGGCTTATCGGCTGGTCAGGCAACGTTGACCTTTTTACTGGCGCTGGTGGGCTTTGGTATCAAAGCAAGCGGTATTTTATTGCATGGATGGCTGCCAAAAGCCTATCCGGTTGCACCGTCCCATTGCTCCACTCTGATTTCTTGCGTCATGGTCAAAATTGGCATCTACGGCATTATCAAAGTCGGGATTGTTTTCCTTGGTGCATCTCAGTTGTGGTGGGGTTATCTGGTGCTGATTTTCGGTGCACTTTCCTCTGTGTTTGGTGTGATGTATGCGCTGGCAGAGCACGATATCAAGCGGCTGCTGGCTTATCACACGGTCGAAAATATCGGCATCATCCTTATTGGGGTCGGTGTGTGTATGGTTGGCCTTGCGTCGCAGCATCAGACGCTGGCGCTGTTGGGCTTGCTGGGTGCACTTTATCACCTGCTGAACCATGCGGTGTTTAAAGGGTTGCTATGTCTGGGCTCTGGTTCAATTGTGTTCAGGATGCACAGCAAAGATATGGATCTGATGGGCGGTCTGGCGAAAAAAATGCCTTATACCGCGTTGGCGTTTCTTATCGGCACCATGGCTATTTCTGCTTTGCCGCCGCTTAACGGTTTTGTCAGTGAGTGGTTTATTTACCAGTCGCTGTTCAGCATGAGCAAAATCGGCTCGACAGGTTTCCTTATCGCCGGACCATTTGCTGTCATTATGCTGGCTTTGACTGGTGCTTTGGCCTGTATGTGTTTCGTTAAGGTTTACGGGATTTGTTTTTCCGGTGCACCTAAATCGGCAAGGGCAGAGCTGGCAACAGAAGTTGGTGTCGGCATGGTTGTCGCGACTTCAATGCTGGCGGTGCTCTGTATTGTACTGGGTGTCGGCTCTCCTTGGATCTCTCCTTATATCTCTTCTGTAGCTTCTTCGGTACTCGGCGCGGCAAGTTTGCACGTCAGTAATGGGGCGACACTGTACCCGGCAAATACCTCGCAGGCGATTCTGTCTACTCCGGTGATTGCTGTTGCCTTGCTTCTCTTGCTTGTTATTCCTGCGGTGATTCTGTTTGTGTTCGGAAAACATCGCCGCAGTCGTCGTCATGCTGGCGACCCGTGGGCATGTGGTTACCAGTATGAGCAGCGTATGACTGTCAATGCCGGTGCAATTACTCAGCCGTTGCGTCACTTCTTCAGCCTCGTATACCGCAATCGTCCACAGCTTTCTCTGATCGAACGATTCGTTCTGATACCTCTGGGTAACCGTACCCGTGACGGGGTTCACTACAACACCATGCGAGTGTATTTGCTTTGCGGTGTGATGGTGCTGTTTGTTCTCCTTTTCTTCCCATTCATCTCAGGAGTTAACTAATGCCTGCACTTGAAATGCCAAGTAGTGGTTGGATTGCCTTCGCAGTTGCCCAGGCGCTTGCGATGTTGCTCCTTGCGCCACTGGCAACCGGCTTTTCACGGGTTGTCCGCGCCAAGATCCACTCTCGCAAAGGCCCCGGTATCCTTCAGGACTATCGGGATATCAATAAGCTGTTTCGTCGTCAGTCAGTAGCGCCGGCAAATTCCGGTGCTATCTTCCGGGTCATGCCCTGGGTGCTGGTGATCACTATGTTGTTGGTCGGAATGGCGTTACCGACTGTGACTGCGTTTTCTCCGTTCCCGATCTCAGGTGATGTGATCACTGATATCTATCTGCTGGCGATTTTCCGATTCTTCTTCTCTCTTGCCGGGATTGACTCAAACAGCATGTTCGCCGGGATGGGCAGCAGCCGTGAACTGACACTCGGTGTGTTAGTAGAACCGATCTTCATGCTGTCGATTTTAGTGATGGCGTTGATTGTCGGTTCGACTGACCTCGGCATCATCAGTCAGGGCATGCAGACCCAGGAATGGCAGCGACCACTGACAATTGTGTTGGCTGGTATTGCCTGTGCCTTTGCCGTATTTGTCGAAATGGGCAAGTTACCATTCGACAGTGCTGAAGCTGAGCAGGAATTGCAGGAAGGTCCGGTGACGGAATACTCAGGTTCTGCTCTGGCGATGGTTAAGTTGGGCCTTGGTCTGAAGCAGTTGGTTGTTGCTCAGTTGTTCCTGGCGATTTTCATTCCGTGGGGCAAAGCTGCATCGCTGGACATGGTCTCACTGATTCCGGCCGTGATTATTCTGCTGTTGAAACTCTTTGTGGTGTTCCTGTTGGCTGCCTGGCTTGAGAACAGCATGGCGCGGGTTCGTTTCCTTAATATGCTTCGCACGGTTTTCCCGGTTACAGCAATCGCTGTGCTGGCTTTGGTCTTTTTTATTCTTGGTTGGTAATTGGTAAAAATGGATATCGGAACGATTGAACAAAAACAACAGAACCGCATCGGCAAGCATTACATCGATGGGGTTAACCATTTCTTTCCTTCAGCCATCCTGGATGAAGAGTGGCAGACTGAAAACCAGGTGACGATTACGGTTAAGATGACTTCTCTGGTCGAAGTGATGAAGTGGCTTTATTACGATCAAGGCGGCTGGCTGACTGTTTCCTTCGGTAATGATGAACGCAGTCTCAATGGTCACTTTGCTGTTTATCACGCTCTTTCAATGGAAGGCGAAGTAAAAAGCTGGGTAACCGTGAAGGTGCTGGTTGATGCGCAAAGCCAGGAGTTTATCTCGATCACGCCTTATATTCCGGCGGCAGTCTGGGGGGAGCGGGAAGTCCGCGATATGTATGGCTTGCATCCGGTCGGTCTACCGGATGAACGTCGTTTGGTGCTGCCGGATGACTGGCCTGAAGATTTGCACCCGTTACGAAAAGATGCGATGGATTACCGTCAGCGCCCGCAGCCAACTTCAGAAACTGAAACTTACCAGTTTGATAACCAGCTTGGCAGCGATAAAAACCGTATTGTTCCTGTTGGCCCGTTGCATATTACTTCAGACGAACCGGGTCACTTCCGTTTATTCGTCGATGGTGAAGATATTGTCGATGCCGACTACCGCATGTTCTATGTTCACCGTGGTATGGAAAAACTGGCTGAAACCCGGATGGGGTATCAGGAAGTAGCTTTTCTGACTGATCGCGTTTGTGGTATTTGCGGTTTTACCCACAGCGTAGGCTATAGCAATACCATTGAAAACGCCTTGTCAGTTCCTGTGCCGCTCAGAGCAAAGATGATCCGAACTGTCTTGCTTGAAGTGGAACGTTTGCACAGTCATTTGCTGAACATTGGCCTTGCCAGTCACTTTGTTGGATTTGATACCGGCTTTATGCAGTTCTTCCGCATTCGTGAGAAAACCATGGAGCTGGCAGAGTTACTGACCGGTGCTCGTAAAACATATGGTATGAACCTGATTGGCGGTGTACGCCGCGATTTCCTTAAAGAGCAACGTGTTAAAGGGATTGCGCTGGTTCGTGAAGTGCGTAAGTCATTTACCGAGCTGGTGGATATGCTGCTGGCAACGCCGAATATCGACAGCCGTATTGACGGTGTCGGTATTCTGGCCCGAGATATTGCACGAGATTACAGCCCGGTTGGTCCGCTTATCCGCGCCAGTGGTTTCAATCGAGATACCCGTATTATTCATGGTCAGTCTCTGGAGTCTTACGGTGAAGTCCCGCTTGATTTGCAGACCATGCCAAACGGCGATGTGCGCTCTAGGGTGACAGTAAGAATCCGGGAAGTATTCGACTCGCTCAATATTGTCGAATATGGCCTTGATCACCTGCCTGCCGGCAGCATCCTGACTGAAGGTTTCAACTATGTACCTAACAAGTTTGCTCTTGGCTTTACCGAAGCACCGCGCGGGGAGAATGTGCACTGGAGTATGACCGGGGATAATCAGAAGCTGTTCCGCTGGCGTTGTCGTGCTGCCACTTATGCGAATTGGCCGACACTGCGTTACATGCTACGTGGCAATACGGTGGCGGATGCACCGCTGATTATCGGTAGTCTGGATCCGTGCTACTCCTGTACTGACCGTGTCACTATTGTTGATACCCGCAAGAAACGCAGCAAAACCATCCCGTACAAGGCGATTGAGCAATACAGTATCAGCCGCCGTAACTCACCATTGAAGCTGTCATGAGGGGGATGTCGTGTTTAAATTACTGAAAACTGTCATCAAAACCGGGGAAAGTACTGAAAAATATCCGTTTGCCCCTTTAGCAGTCAGCCCGGATTTCCGTGGTAAGCCAGAGCTCAATGCCAGCCAGTGTATTTCATGCGGTGCCTGTACCCGCGCTTGTCCTGCCAATGCGTTGATCATGGAAAATGATGAAGCCAACGGCACTCGTCGTTGGGAGTTATCTCTGGCTCGCTGTATTTATTGCGGTCGCTGCGAAGAAGTGTGTCCGACTCATGCCATTAAACTGTCGGAAGATTTTGAGTTGGCTGTGACCAAAAAGTCTGATTTGTATGAAGAGGCGGTATTTAGCCTGGCGAACTGCCGTGAATGCGGTCGTCCGTTTGTTGCCCGAAAGCTGCTTGATTATGCCCTTGATATGCTGGCGGAAAGTGGCGATACCGGAGAACTGCTGGAGCAACGTCGTCATCAGTTGGAAACCTGTCCGTCATGCCGTCGTACCAACAATATGCTTGATGCTGAAAACTTGTGTCACCAGCGTTACCTGGAGGAAGAAGAGTGAAAGGAATAAAACAGCTGTCAGGTACGGCTCACACTCAGGCCGAACCGATTGCGCTTGCTCCCGACAGCCAGAAGCTGAAAGAAGCTCTGATCAAACAAATTCGACGTTCAGCCTATGTGTACCGTGTTGACTGTGGTGGCTGTAACGGTTGTGAAATTGAAATTTTCGCCGCGACTACTCCGGTTTACGATACTGAACGTTTCGGTATCAAGGTGGTAGCGTCACCACGTCATGCCGATATTTTGCTATTCACCGGAGCGGTAACTCGTCCGATGCGGGCACCGGCAATTCGTGCTTATGAAGCGGCTCCGGATCCGAAAGTGGTGGTTTCTTACGGTGCATGCGGTTGCGACGGCGGTATTTTTCATGACCTTTACGGCGTATGGGGCGGAACAGATAAAATCGTTCCGGTTGATGTTTATATTCCGGGCTGTCCTCCGACACCTGCTGCGACCGTTTATGGTTTTGCTGTTGCTCTGGGCTTGCTG
Organism: Photobacterium marinum; assembly: GCF_000331515.1. GTDB lineage: Bacteria > Pseudomonadota > Gammaproteobacteria > Enterobacterales > Vibrionaceae > Photobacterium > Photobacterium marinum. The sequence goes on along the minus strand of NZ_AMZO01000034.1, from coordinate 18,312 downwards.
GACCAGAAATTAAAGGCAACCACCCATCAGCCTGAAAACGAGAAAGCCAGCTTAAAGCATACCGGTATTCCTTTGGATATGCGGGTCATGCTGGAAAGGGAAGCACGTCTTCTGGCTGGTTATCGCCAGGGCCAGCGTATTGCTGAAGAATTGATGGATGTGTTGGTGACATGCAACTCGGACGATGTCGATGTCAAAGTCGGTGAATACCTGCGGGAGAAAAACGACCCTCGTCAGACAGAGATCGTTAATTGCCTGCTTAGCCGAGCTATGGCGGAGCTGACCGGACAGACAGGAGCTGCGTGTCATGCCCGTTGATCAGAGTATGTCTGTTAATAACAGTGGTAGTGTTAATAAAAGTAGTCGTGTTGATAAAAGCGGATTCACTAAACAATCCCAATCTGCTGAACAATCCGGCTCAGTCGCTCAATCCCGTCACCTTGACAGCCAGGTGTACTTTTACAGCCTGAGCCGCAAGTTTGTCGATGAAAGTGAAGTGCCGGAAGAAGCGCGTCAGATCATGTATTACAGCCTGGCGATTGGGCATCACCTCGGTGTTGTTGATTGTCTGGATGCCGTGTTGCAATGCAGTGGTAAAAATTACCTCGACTGGATTTGTGGTCTGCCTCTGGATAGCGAAGCCTATCGCAAGATGTATGGTTTTCTGGTGTTCGGGGAAATCACGATTTATGCAGAGCATATCAATATGTTGGCTTGTGCATTTGATGCGATTTCAGCAGAAAGCCAGTCAGAGACTTCACAGCGTCTGACAAAAGGGTTTATTGAAGCTCTGACCGCGATTTATCACGAGCCGTCAATGTACATGATGATCAGGAGTGGGAAATGAGTCGTCAAATCGTACTGACAGTTGGTAATAACATGATGGGAGACGATGCTGCCGGACCGTTACTGGCCGAAAAGTTGAAACAGCAGCCGGTTGCTGGTTGGGAAGTAATGGAGGGCGGTTCAATGCCTGAAGATTGCCTGCATCTGATCCGTGCTGCACAGCCTGCTCGGGTTGTGGTTGTCGATGCGGCTGATATCGGTGAAACTGCTGGTACGATTCGGGTCATTGATCCGGATACCATTGCCGATATGTTTGTGGTGTCAACTCACAGTCTGCCGCTAAATTTCCTTATTGATGAGCTTAAAACCTTTGTTCCCGAAGTGGTTTTTGTCGGTATCCAGCCTGCAATTGTCGCTTTTTCATTTCCTGTAACTGAGATGGTTCAGGCTGCGGTTGAAAAAGTATACGACAAACTAAAGGACTGGCAGGGTGAAGCGAGCTTCGAACATTGCTGACGAAAAGTGTCGAGTGTCATCGACACTTGTGACGAATAGCGTCGACATTGAGTTTCGACATTAAATCAAAGCCCGGTTTTTTCCGGGCTTTTTATTGTTTTGTGAATAGTTTCAATTAATTAAGTGTTTGTTTTCAGGGCTGTGCACTTTGGCACACTGAATGCATATAAGGGGCGAGGTCGCAAAAATGCACCTCGATGTATCGTTATCTATAAGGGATACACCATGAACCGGTTTGTTTTTGCAGATCCAAATTTGTGTATTGGATGCCGGACTTGTGAAGTGGCGTGTGTGATCTCCCATCAGGAAGAAAACACGATTGCCGCACTGGACCCGTCTGATTTTACACCTCGCCTGACGCTGGTGAAGAATGCAGAAGTGACGACACCAATTATGTGTCGCCAGTGCGATGATGCGCCATGTGCCAAGGTTTGCCCCAATAACGCCATTGTCCTTGAAGATGGCCATGTCAAAGTCATTCAGTCTCGCTGTATCGGCTGTAAAACATGTGCCATTGCCTGTCCGTACGGGGCAATGAATATTGTGACCAAAATGGTCGAGGACGATAAAGGCTCTGCGCTGTTTAAGCGTTATGTTCCTAAATCTCTGGCTTTGAAATGTGACTTGTGTAGCCATCGTGAACAAGGGCCTGCTTGTGTACAGGTTTGCCCGACCAGCGCTATACAAATTATCGAACCCGAGACCCTGAGTGAAACCAGTAAGCAAAAACGTGAAGCTGCTGCTCTCGGAGCTGCTTTGGTTCCCACTCTTTGATAAACAGATTTTTAAATAGGTTGTTATGAAAAAATCCATTGTTGTTTGCCCCTATTGTGGAACAGGGTGCAAATTAAAATTGGTTGTTGAGAACGACAAAGTCGTTGCAGCAGAGCCTGCCAATGGCCGTACCAATGAAGGCGAACTTTGCCTGAAAGGCTATTACGGCTGGGACTTTATCAATGATACAAACTTGCTGACGCCACGCCTGAAGCAGCCGATGATCCGCCGTACCCGTGATGCGGCTCTAGAGGCTGTGTCCTGGGATGAAGCGCTGGAGTTCGCCGGCGAAAAGCTATTGGCGATCAAGAAGAAATATGGTCCTGATGCCATTATGACAACCGGCTCTGCCCGTGGTCCGGGTAACGAAGCCAACTTTGTAATGCAGAAATTTGCAAGGGCGGTCCTCGGGACAAACAACGTCGATCACTGTGCCAGGGTGTGACACGCTCCTTCAGTCTCCGGTCTGGAGACAACAGTAGGTAATGGTGCTATGAGTAACGCCATTCCCGAAATTCAAGATGCTAAATGTTTACTCATATTCGGTTACAACGCGGCTGATTCTCACCCGGTTGTAGCAAGGCACATTCTTAAGGCACGTGCTAAAGGTGCCAAAATAATTGTTTGCGACCCGCGCAAAATCGAATCGGCCCGGATCGCCGATCAGTGGATGCAGCAGAAGAACGGCTCCAATATGGCGCTGGTTAATGCGATGGCAAACGTGCTGATCGAAGAAGAGCTGTACGATAAGTCGTATGTTCAGCAATACACCGAAGGTTTCGAAGAGTTCCGCAAGATTGTCGCGAACTATACACCGGAATCGGTTGAAGAAATTACCGGCCTGACAGCAGCGGAAATCCGCCAGGCAACCCGTACTTATGCTGAAGCATCAGAGTCTATGATTCTGTGGGGCATGGGCGTAACTCAGTACGGACAGGCTGTAGATGTGGTGCGTGGCCTGGCTTCGCTGGCATTACTTACCGGTAACTTTGGCCGCCGTGGTGTCGGTTGTGGTCCGGTTCGCGGTCAGAACAACGTTCAGGGTACTTGCGACATGGGGATGCTTCCTCATCAGTTCCCGGGTTATCAGTCTGTTGAAGATGACAGTATCCGTGAGAAATTCGAGAAATCCTGGGGTGTCAGCCTGCCTGCCAAACCTGGTTATCGCCTGACGGATCTTGGCCATAAAGTGGATGAAGGTGTCTGTAAGGCATTCTATGTCTTTGGTGAGGACCCGGCTCAGACAGAAGCGGATCTGGCTGCATTGCGTGAAACCATGCGCAAGATGGATCTGGTGATTGTTCAGGATATCTTCATGACCCAGACAGCCGAAATGGCTGATGTGATCTTCCCTGCAACCAGCTGGGGTGAGCATGAAGGTGTTTACAGTAGTGCCGACCGTGGCTTCCAGCGTTTCTATAAGGCAGTGACACCGCCGCCAAATGTGAAACCGGACTGGGAAATTTTCAGTCTGCTGGCAACACGTATGGGCTATCCGATGGCCTACAGCAATACGAAAGAAATCTGGGATGAGCTGCGCGGTTTGTGTCCGCTTTATTACGGGGCGACTTATGAAAAAATGGAAGGGCTCAAATCGGTCCAGTGGCCTTGTCCGACAGAAGACCATCCGGGCACGTCGTACTTGTTTGAGGGTAATAAATTCTCCACGGCTTCAGGTAAGGGACGGTTGGTTGCGGCGGAATGGCGGCCACCACTAGAACAGCCGGACAGTGATTATCCGCTGGTACTCTCAACCGTTCGCGAGGTCGGCCATTACTCTTGTCGCTCCATGACGGGTAACTGTGCTGCTTTGCAGACCCTGGCCGATGAACCGGGTTATGTACAGATGCATCCTGATGATGCCCGTGCACTGGGTATTAAAGATCAGCAACTGGTGTGGGTTTCTTCCCGTCGCGGTAAGGTGATTTCCCGTGCTAACTGTAGTGAGCGGATCAATATGGGCGTGGTGTATATGACGTATCAATGGTGGATCGGTGCTTGTAATGAGCTGACCATTGAACACCTCGACCCGGTATCCAGCACTCCGGAGTTTAAATATTGTGCGGTGAAAGTTGAGCCAATTGAGGATCAGGTTTGGGCTGAAAATTACGTACAGACTGAATACAGTAATTTGAAAGCTCGCTTGAGAAATCAGGTGGCCAACGCGTAACTGTGATGTGTTTTCCCCGGCATTTCAGATGTCGGGGAAATCACAGTTATATCATTTTCAGTAAATTAAGTTGCTCAAATGGCATATGCCTTTGATTTGGTATTGTTAATTCAGATGATTCAGATCAATGCCCGGCAGCGTGAATAGAACAGAATTGTATTACAAATGATTTGGTGATCTTGATCACCCATTTGAATGAGCAATATGGATGACCGGACAATGGAACATTTCGAAAGCGATTTGAAGAATCTATCCAGGGCGCTGCTTTCGAGCAATGACATCAACAGCCTGATGAATTTTTTGAACAATAATGATTTGCTGTTTATTCAGGTTGAAAGAGTCAATATTTTTCTGAAAAATGATCCTGATATTCTTTATTACTGTGATGATGATAAAAGTGTACAGCGTTTCAAATATACCCGGAGTAGTATGCAGGTACATGGTATCGTTAATGATGACTGTACCCATGATATTAAAGGGGATGCGCTTTATTTCAGCTATCCACAATTAGAAGAACACCCGGCTTATCGGAATATCAGTAGCTATTGTAAAATACCTCTTTTTTCTGCCAGTAAGCCATTGGGTGCGATTGAGTTTATTAACATCAATTTGCGTGATGATGAAGGGGCTGAAAAACAATTAAAGCTGTTCACTAATATGATCGCATCTATTGTTGAACATATTATTGAGCATGAACATGTGTCTAGTGTGACACAGCAGATGATTCAGCATGACAGCAACTACCAGTTACTGGTTGATGTTACTAACGCGGTAATAAGCCGAAGTACAAAAAAAGAACTGATGACCGCTCTTTTGAAATTTTTGTATCAGTATTTCGGTATTAGTGATCTATCTATTATCCAGCCACATGAAGGACATTATGGTCAGCATTCGTGTGGTTATAACGAAGGGAAGATTGATTATCGCTGTCATTTTTTTACCAACGATAGTGTGATCAAGGATGCCGTCGAAAAAAAGAAGCCAGTATTTCTTTCTGCTGAAGATATTCGTCAGTTGAGTCTTGAAAACAACGTTCCCTTTTTCCCCGTTCAGGTGAAAAGCGCTTGTATCGTGCCGTTGATATTCCGTAATCATACTAATGGCTACATTTGTTACATGCAGCGGGAAAACGCGCCATTTAAGGCCGCTGATGTTGAGCTGTTTATGCCGATTGCAGCCAGGGTTGCGATGGCAATCCACAGCTTGAAAGTGCATCAGGCGATTATCCGCACAGCACCGAAAACGGACTATATCACGATAGAAGACAGCTACACTGAGCACGCAATTTTCGATGACATTATCAGCCAGAGTGAGGTGATGAATCAGGTGCTGGAGAAAGTGGCGATGGTGGCCGACTGTGACAGTACTGTTCTGATTCTGGGAGAGTCGGGTACTGGTAAAGAGTTGATTGCCAGAGCGATTCATAAATTGAGTCGTCGCAGTAAAACCCGTATGGTGAAAATGAACTGTGCAGCAGTGCCAGCCGGTTTGTTTGAAAGTGAGCTTTTCGGTCATGAACGCGGGGCCTTTACTGGAGCCATAAGTCAGCGAGTGGGGCGTTTTGAACAAGCTCACAAAGGGACGCTTTTCCTTGATGAAATCGGTGATATGCCATTGGATCTGCAACCTAAACTACTGCGAGCTTTACAGGAAAATGAAATCGAAAGAGTAGGGCGTAACCAACTTATTCCTGTGGATGTCCGCATCGTATGTGCAACAAATGTGGATCTTTTATCTATGGTGGAATCAAAGGAATTCCGCAGCGATCTTTACTATCGACTGAATGTATTTCCAATCCGGGTTCCACCGCTCAGGGAGCGACCTGAAGATATCCCGTTACTGGTGAAACACTTTACCCGGACTCTTTCTAAAAAAATGGGTAAAGATATTAATAAGATCCCGGTTAAAACAATGGAGTCTTTATCCGGTTTTCCATGGCCGGGCAATATCAGGGAATTGAGAAATATCATTGAACGCTCAGTCATACTGACTCGAGGCAATGTATTAAATGTACCTGTTGATGAACTTAGATTCGCCAGAAAGCAAATGTCGGCAGATATTAAGTCTAATAATCCACCGGTAATTAACTTATCTGCGGGTGAGACAGGACGTCATGCGATTATAAGTGCTCTTAAAGAAAGTAATGGGATTATTGGTGGTGCCAGAGGGGCTGCTGTTAAATTAGGACTAAAACGTACAACCTTATTATCCCGAATGCAAAAGATGGGAATTAAGAGTGATGATTATCTGAATGATGCGTTAGTCAGCAACGCATAACAATGATTAATAGTTAAATGCAACTCCTTCCTATTGGACTGGGAGGGGATATCTGTATGCAAATGAGAAAGTATATTTGAGCCTGAATATGAGTGAATTGATTTCAGTTCCAACGTCCAACCATGCTCTTGAATTGCCTATTGTTCGTTTTCGTAAAGGGCGGGAAAGCTGGGAGGACAGGGATTATATTATTGAAGAAAGGCCGGTTGCCATTTCATTTAATGGAATTGCTTATACCGTAATGATGTGTACCCCAAGGGATATCGAATATTTTGTTATCGGCTTTTCGTTGTCTGAAGGCATTATTCAACATCACCGGGAAGTGCATGATATCGAAATTAATCCCGGCCCAAATGGTATTGCTGTTGATGTTACGGTCGCAAACCGTTGTCTGAGAACGCTGAAAGAAAAACGTCGCTCTCTGGCGGGAATGACCGGGTGTGGCATTTGTGGTGAGGAAAAGCTGGAAACCGTATGCCGGATCCTGTCACCGCTGACGACCTCTTCAACGTTTGATATCTGCAAACTGGAAAGCTCGCTTGAGCAATTGTTAGCTAAACAGCAGCTCAATCAGCTTACAGGTTCTGCTCACGCTGCGGTATACCTGGATAAAGACGGTCAGGTAAAAGCCATCTTTGAAGATGTCGGTCGCCATATCGCGCTTGATAAATTGGTGGGATATATCCACCGCCACCGGCTAGAAGGCGGTGCAGTATTAGTGACCAGTCGCGCCAGTTTTGAAATGGTACAGAAGGCTGCTGCCGCCGGCATCGAAATACTCCTCGCTATCTCATCGGCCACAAATATGGCTGTTGAATTGGCAGAAAAACTTAACGTTACTTTGCTTGGATATTGTCGTCCGGGGCGTGCAGATGTGTATGCCCACCCGGAGCGTGTCTACGGCATGATTTGATTTCCTTCCTTTATATTTTCAGAAGACATTTCACATGAAAAAGAAATATTTATTACCAGCACTGTTTGCTCTGTTTTCTCCGTTGGCGCTGGCTCATCCCGGTCATATTGGTTCACATGGTTTTGAAAGCGGCTTTATCCACCCACTGACAGGTTTGGATCACCTTAGCGTCATGCTGGGTGTGGGAATGCTGGCTGCTCTGGTTGGCGGTAAGGCGAAATTTCGTATGCCATTGGCTTTTGTTGCTGTGATGATAATTGGTGGTGCGCTTGGCGTATCCGGTTTGGTTGTTCCGGGCGTTGAAACAGGTATCGCAATCTCTGTCGTTGCTATGGGCGTGATGCTTTGCTCTGGTGCTCATTTGTCTGAAAAAGCGATTCTGGCTTTAGTAATGGGCTTTGCATTGTTTCATGGTATGGCACACGGTATGGAAATGCCGATGGACTCTCAGGCATTCTGGTACTTCAGCGGCTTTGTGCTGGCAACCGCAATGTTGCATGTTACCGGTATTTTTCTTGCTCAGCTTATTGCTGCCTGTTCGTCTAATCGTCGTGTTATGCGAGTTACCGGCGCGGTGATGGCCGTATTTGGTGGCTCCCTGATGCTGTCTTAATCCACGAAGTAGCAAGATGAAGATGGTAAACGGGAATATTGGTAAAGACATGCATTGCGGAAGCGAAATTAATGATGTTAATGGCATTCCTGAACGCAAGTTTATACATATTACAGGTATAGTGCAGGGTGTCGGTTTCCGGCCGTTTGTCTACCAACAAGCAACCCGGCTAAAACTTGCAGGAACAGTGATTAATGACTCCGAAGGCGTCAAAGTTGATGTTCAGGGGGAAGCGGAAATAGTTCGTGAGTTCATTAATAGACTTTCCGAACTGGCGCCGCCGCTGAGCCGGATTGATCAGATATCTGTTGAGGATAAGCCGCTTCATTCAGTGGATGATTTCACCATTGAGCAAAGTCGTGAGCGAAACAGCACCAGTGTTTGCCTCTCTCCTGATCAGGGGCTGTGTGATGCTTGTCTTGCAGAAGTGCGCGATCCCAGTTCCCGTTTTTATCATTACCCGTTTACCAACTGTACGCATTGTGGCCCGCGTTACACCATCATCAAATCGTTACCTTATGATCGTGTGGCGACAACAATGCGTGATTTCGCACTTTGCCAGCCATGTAAACACGCTTATCAGAACCCGCTGGATCGCCGTTATCACGCTCAGCCGATAAGCTGTACTCATTGCGGCCCGCAGATTCGCTATGTGTCTTTTAATGGCATTCAGAACGCTGTTAAGGATGAAGCAATAGAAAGGGTGGCTAATGTTATCCGACAGGGAGGCGTAATTGCCATCAAAGGGCTGGGTGGTTTTCATCTGGCTTGTGATGCTCGCAATTTAAAGGCTGTAGCCCGTTTACGAGAGCTTAAAAAGCGTCGGCGAAAGCCTTTGGCTGTGATGGTGAGCGATTGTGAAATGGCTCGCTCTCTGGTTCATGGTGATGAACAGGAGTGGCAAACATTGCAGTCTCAGGCCAAGCCAATAGTGCTGATGCGTAAGCATTCCGGTTTCAGCTCGCTTGCCAATAATGTTGCAGCGTCCGGCCCTTATCTCGGAGTTATGTTGCCGTACACCCCTTTGCATGCGCTTTTGTTCGATCTTCTGGATTTCCCTGTTGTACTGACCAGTGCCAATCGCTCCGGGATGCCGATTACCACTGAATTCGATGAAGTAAAGGCGCAGCTTGGTGGCTTAATCGACGGTATTCTCGATCATAATCGTCCCATCCTTCACGCTTGTGATGACAGTGTGGTTCATATTGCTGGAAGTAAAGCCCGCGTGCTGAGAATGGCTCGTGGATACGCGCCATATAGTCAACATTTATCTATAGCAACAGGGCAGCAGTCGGTTCTGGCGCTGGGGGCACAGCAGAAGGCATCGATAGGTTTAGCTTTGCCGCAGCAATGGATTATGTCGCCGTATGTCGGTGATATTGATGATATCGACACCCAGCAACGCTATCTCGAAACCATTGATAATTTCGAATCATTGTATCGCGTAAAGCCATCAACTGTGGTTTGCGATAAGCATCCGGGTTATGTCTCAACTCGTGTTGCCAGAGATCGAATTTCACAAGAAGGTTCAGATAGTGAATCAGAGTCTAATCTGATTCAGGTTCAGCATCACCATGCCCATATTCTGTCAGTGATGGCAGAGCATCAGTTGACTCAGACTGTTCTGGGTTTTGCCTTTGACGGTACGGGGTGGGGTGATGATGAAACGGTGTGGGGCGGAGAAGTATTGCTGGCCAATACGCAACAGTCTGAGCGTGTCTGCCACTTGCGTCCTTTTCGTCTCATCGGTGGAGAGAAAGCGATAAGACAACCAGCACGTCTTGTCCTTGCCATGCTGTTGGAATGCTATGAGTTAGATGAAATCAAGCTAATGCGGCTTGGTGTGTTTAACCGGTGGTCCGAAAGCGAAATGGACAACCTCTACCAGTTGTGGCGTTCGGGGAATCGTTCTCCATTTACTTCATCAATGGGCCGCTTAATTGATGCCTGGACTGCGTTATTGGAGTTGGTTGATGAGGTGGACTACGAGGGCGAGTGTGGTTTGTTGCTTGAGCAGGCAGCTCATTTGGGTGACAGTGTCACGGCTTGTGGCGAAGACGGCTTTTCGGTTACTGATGACGGTGTAATTGACTGGCAACCTCTGTTGGAAAAAACGCTTCACGCATCGAAATTAAACCACTCTGAATTTACTTCCACTCAAATTCAAAATTTCAGTATAGCTTTGCTTGATGCCATTGCTGTCAGCATAAAAAAAATCGCTTCATCTTATTCTGATTATCCCGTCGTGTTATCCGGCGGGGTATTCCAGAACCGAATCCTTCTTAACCGGGTGCATCAGTTGTTTTCAGCATCACCCCAACCTTTATATTGCGGCGAGACGATTCCTGTTAACGACGGAGGTTTAGCCGCAGGTCAGTTGTGGTACGCCATACATCATGACGCAAAGGCGTGATGTAAAAAGGCCATGTTCATATATCGAGGAAATAATGTGTTTGTGTATTCCTTCTAGCATCGTAGAAGTCTACCCGGAGCAGTCTTCTGCGCTGGTAGAAACCTTGGGTGTTCAACGCCAGGTCAGTACCCATCTGATTTCGGAGCCTTTGGCCTGCGGTGATCATGTTTTAATTCATGTCGGTTTTGCCATCAGCAAAATGGATCTGGATGAAGCGCAGGAAAATCTGGCAGCTTACCGACAGTTAATCGCAGAAATGGATGAAGATGACGTGAAAGGACTGTTGTCATGAGTATGAATGTCGATCTTTACCGAGGTTTTCGCCAGCCGGATGTGATTAAAGCGCTGGCTGAAAAAATCGCTGATAAAGCCAAGTTGCTGGAACACCCGCTGTATATCATGGAAGTGTGTGGTGGTCATACTCATACCATCATGAAATACGGTCTGAAGCAGTTACTGCCGGATAACATTCGATTTGTTCACGGGCCGGGTTGTCCGGTTTGTATTATGCCGAAAGAACGCATTGATCAGGCTATTGCTCTGGCTGGTTTGCCGGATGTGATTCTGGTTACGCTGGGAGACATGGTTCGAGTTCCCGGCTCAAAAAGCACACTGGCGCAATGCCGGGCAAAAGGCGGTCATGTTGAAGCAGTTTACGACCCAATGGATGTGCTAAAAATCGCCCGCGAAAACCCGGATAAGCAGGTGGTGTATTTTGCCATCGGTTTTGAAACTACCACGCCAATGACCGCATTGCTGGTGGAGTGTGCTGAGCAGCAACAGCTCGCAAATCTCTATTTCCATATTAATCATGTGCTGGTGATCCCGGCAATGAATGCAGTGCTGGCCGATGGTCAATCTTGCATTAACGCCTTTATCGGTCCGTCTCATGTCAGTGTGATCACCGGTGCTAAGTTATATCAGCCTATTGTTGAAGGCTATCAGGTCCCACTGGTAGTCGGCGGTTTTGAGCCTGTTGATGTACTTGAATCTGTGTTGATGCTTACTGAACAAGCGGTATCCGGTTCGGCTGAATTACAACTTCAGTATCGCCGCGCTGCGAGTTATCAGGGCAATGTTACAGCCCAGCAGCAGGTGGATAAGGTTTTCACTTTGCGGAATGAATTTAACTGGCGTGGCCTGGGGAATATCCCGCATTCTGCGCTGAAGCTGAAACCTGAATATCAGCACCGTGATGCCGAACTCAAGTTCGCGGAACATTTCACTCACATCTATACCCCCGATCACAAGCACTGCCGTTGTGGTGACATTCTGAAAGGTCTGGCAACACCGCCGGACTGCAAAGTTTTTGGCAAAGCTTGTACACCTAATCGCCCAATGGGTAGTTGCATGGTGAGCTCAGAAGGCGCCTGCAATGCCTATTACCGTTACCTTGGCTGATTTTGAAGGAGAAAGAAATGAAACGAATCCAACTTAGCCACGGTGGCGGCGGTCAGGAAATGAATCAATTAATCAACCGGCTTTTTTTCCGTCATTTAGGCAATGACATTCTCCTTCGTACAGAGGATGCAGCGGTACTGGAATGTAATGGCAGCGTTGCGATGACAACGGACAGTTTTACTGTTTCACCGTTGTTTTTTGCTGGCGGTAATATCGGCAAACTTGCCGTTGCCGGAACGGTGAATGATTTGGCGATGATGGGGGCAGAACCACAGTATCTCAGCTGTAGTTTCATCATTGAAGAAGGTCTGTTGCTTGATGAACTGGAGCAGATTGTTAAATCCATGGCGGAGGAACTGACTGTATCAGGAGCTCGTATTGTCTGCGGTGATACCAAGGTGGTACCGAAAGGTTGCGCTGACGGCTTGTTTATTAATACCACAGGTATCGGCCATATCCGCCAGCCGGGGATTTCTGCACGTAATGTTTGTCCCGGTGATGCCATTCTTATTTCCCGTGATATCGGTTGTCACGGTGCTTGTCTGTTATCTGCCCGCGAATCATTGAGATTGTCGAGCCCGTTACAAAGCGACTGCGCAACATTATGGCCGGTTATTCATGCTTGTATTGAGCAGAATATTCCTATTCACAGCTTACGAGATGCGACTCGTGGCGGTATTTCTGCGGTGCTGAATGAATGGTGTGAGGCTTCAAAGGTTCAGTTGTCATTGGATGAAGAGGCTATACCTGTCAGTGATCATGTCCGCGGGGTATGTGAGCTGTTTGGTTTCGATCCTTATGATTTAGCAAATGAAGGAACGTTTGTTATGGCCGTTCCGACGGATGCTGCTGACGCTGCACTGGCTGTGCTTAAAGCGTTTTCAGGTCAAGCCGCTATTGTCGGCAGGGCTGAAGCCGCTACACCGAATAAAGTCATTCTGAATAGCCCTTGGGGAAGTCGTCGGTATTTAGATTTACCGGGCGGTGAGCTATTGCCTCGTATTTGCTGAAACACTCAGAAACAGTGAAAGACATCAGATAAAGGAAAAGTCATGCACGAATTGTCTCTGAGCCTGAATACCGTGGATGCGGTTGTTGAACACGCAAGGCAACAAGGTTTTCGTCGGGTTACCAAAGTCAGGCTGGCAATTGGTTCCCTGTCCTGTATTGAGTCACAGGCGTTACAGACCGGGTTTGAGTTTGCCTGTCGGGGAACGATGGCTGAAGGGGCCGGGTTGGAAATTAAAATGATCCCGGCAAAGGCCTGGTGCGAGGACTGTTGTCAGTCCGTTTCGCTTCAGGCCCGTGGAATGTGTTGCCCGAATTGCCAGGGATACCGGCTGGCAATCGAAACCGGCGAAGAGTTGAAAATTAAAGATATAGAGGTTGAATAATATGTGTAATGTCTGCGGTTGCGGTGACAGTCATATCGAGGGGCACCACCACAGTCACGGTGACGATCATCATCATGATACAGCTCACCATCATCAACACCCGCATGTTGCGCCTGAAACACAGCAACCAGTGGTGATTCATCACCATTATTACCATCAGGGCGATGTTCACCATCATGTTCATTATGATGCTAGCAGTGCAGCATCTTTACCTTCTTCAACGCATAACCATGAACACGAAGTACACCATGTTCATGGTGATCATCATCAGCCGGAAAAAATGCAGCATGGCGATTTGCATTATGGAAAAGGCGAAGCTCAGGTGCATGTCGCCGGTGTGTCGCAGCGCCAGTTGCTGACACTCGAACAGGACATTCTGGGTAATAACAACCATCAGGCTGCACATAACAGGGAGCATTTCAGTGCTGGCGGTCAGTTGGTGTTGAATCTGGTTTCCAGTCCTGGCTCAGGTAAAACTACTTTACTGACAGAAACCATTCAGTTGCTGAAAAATGATCATTTGTGTGCAGTTATCGAAGGGGATCAGCAAACCAGCAATGATGCTGATCGGATTCGTGCAACCGGAGTTCCGGCTGTTCAGGTTAATACCGGAAAAGGTTGTCACCTTGATGCTCAGATGGTCCATGATGCCTGTCATCAGTTGGATCTTCAGGAGTCGGGAATTGTCTTCATTGAGAATGTCGGCAATTTGGTTTGTCCTGCCAGCTTTGATTTAGGTGAAGATAGTAAGGTGGTTATTCTGTCTGTAACCGAAGGGGAAGATAAGCCGCTGAAGTATCCGAATATGTTTGCAGCATCTTCACTGATGATCATTAATAAAACGGATCTTTTGCCTTACGTCGATTTTGATATTGAACGCTGTATCGAGAATGCCCGTAAGGTTAATCCGAATATTCAGGTCATTAAGTTATCGGTGAAGAACGGCGAGGGAATGGAGGCCTGGACCAGTTGGTTAAAAGGTCTGCTGGCTGAGAAAGTGTCACGCCTTTAATCACACAATACGTTAATTTAAAGCACGTTTGCCGACGTTTGGTATTTTTCTGTGGAATTTTTATGAGCCTGCCCCGGCAAGCTGATATAATCAAAATGTTGGTTATATACAGGTAGTAAAACTCATGATGAAGTACATTATGTTGGCTTTGGTGGGCGTTGGTATTTATATTGGCGTTACATATAAAGACCAAATTGAAGATTTGACAGATTCTCGCTCAATGGAAGAGGTTCATGATGCATTTGAGGATGCTACTGACCAAGCTTCAGATGTGGCAAGTGATTTGAGTGAAAAGTTCGAAGAGCTGAAATCAAAGGCTCAGTAACAGCCAATTAGCGGGAACAAAAAAGATAATAAAAGAGGCAGCCAGTTGGCTGCCTCTTTGTTATTTGCGATGTGTGTGCTTGCTTATATTTTTTATGATTGCTGCGCCACTTCAGACGCTTCCATCTTTGCTTCAGCTGCCTTACATGCGGCTGCTGTGAAGATAACGTCTGTTGAACTGTTCAGTGCTGTTTCCGCAGAATCCTGAATCACACCGATAATGAAGCCAACAGCAACAACCTGCATTGCAACGTCATTCGAGATACCAAATAGGCTACAAGCCAGAGGGATCAGCAGTAGTGAACCACCGGCAACACCTGATGCACCACATGCAGATACCGCCGCTACAACACTCAGTAGTACTGCTGTTGCCATATCAACCTGAATACCCAGTGTGTGTACCGCAGCCAGAGTCAGCACTGTGATAGTGATTGCCGCACCACCCATGTTGATGGTTGCACCCAGAGGGATAGATACAGAGTAAGTGTCTTCGTGCAGATCCAGGTTTTTACATAGCTGCATGTTAACCGGAATGTTTGCAGCAGAGCTACGAGTGAAGAAAGCAGTGATACCACTTTCACGCAGGCAGCGCAGTACCAGTGGGTATGGGTTTTCTTTGGTTTTGTAGAAAACGATCAGCGGGTTAACAACCAGCGCGATAATAAACATTGAGCCAAGCAGAACGGCCAGCAGGTGAGCATAACCAGCAATAGCGGTAAAACCAGTTGCCGCGAAAGTGTTAGCAACAAGACCAAAGATACCGATAGGAGCCAGACGGATAACGAAACGAACGATCATAGTGATGCCGTTAGAAACGTCATGGAAAACCTGCTTAGTAGCATCACTTGCCTGGTGCAGTGCGAAGCCAAGTGCGATAGCCCATGCCAGGATACCGATGAAGTTACCAGTCATCAGAGCGTTAACCGGGTTATCAACGATCTTGAACAGTAGGGTATTGATAACTTCAGTAATGCCTTCCGGTGGAGTGGCACTCGTTGCGCTTGCTACCAGAGTCAGAGTGGTTGGGAAAAGGAAACTCATGATAACAGCAGTCAGGGCAGCCATCAGTGTACCGAACAGGTACAGAACGATGATTGGCTTCATATTGGTATGAGCGCCTTTCTTCTGATTTGCAATAGAAGAGGCTACCAGGATAAATACCAGGATCGGCGCTACGGCTTTAAGGGCGCTAACGAAAAGGCCACCAAGAAAACCGACTTTGACTGCTGATTCCGGTGCGACAGACGCAAAGAGGATACCGGCGATGATACCAACGAGAATCTGGACAACCAGACTTCCGTTAGCAACACGGGCTAAAAAGGGTTGTTGTGCTTGGTTCATACTAATTCCTGTATAAATTTATTATATGGTTGAAGCATTATATTTTACTCACAGAATTGTTTTTAACAGGAACGTTGTAATTTTTCCACTATTCTTTTAATAAACTTTAAATTTACAAGTCTTTAACGTGATTTTTTGCTATTTGAGGGCGACGCTTTAAATATGGGGCTTTTGCAGAGTGGCACGTTAACAATGAATAACAGGTGGGAAAGGAAAAATGTTAAGAAAAAGCTCGCGTTAGGCGCGAGCTTTAATTTTTAAGGATAGGCAGGGCGAATAACTGTAATTATCTTTCAGGAACCAGCGGAGCCAGTGCCTGATTTTCTGAAATTACTTTATTCTTTGCTGGTTTGTTCTTTTTCAGTGAACGAAGCAGGTTTATCAGCTCTTTACTGTCCCATTGCTCAGGCTCTTTTCCAAAGTGCGCATTCATCATTGCGGTGACTTGTTGGTGAAGTGCTTCCTGCTGAGGATGTTCCGGATTACTCTCAGCCCATTGCTTGTAATAGGTATGAACTTTAATCGGCTCCTTAGCTTCTGCGGCTTGCTTCATCCCGGTAAGAGGAGTAGGAGGAACTATTTTTTGTCCGCTGCCAGGCACAATCACATGCTGTTTTGAGAATCGGGCTTTCAGCCACAGAACCGTAGTGAACAGCCATAACGCGGCAAACAAAGCTGTCAGCCACGGCCAGAAGCCTGCATCTGTGACTACCTGTGTGATCACCTGAGGTTCAACCGGAGCCGTTGGTTGATCCTGTGGTACGGGAACAGAGTTGCTGACAGACGGCAGGACAATATTATTGGTGTTATCACCAGGCAGAACGTTGAGTTCCCTCCCTGCAATCTTACTGGTTTCCTGTTTATCAGTTTGAGTATTCCACCAGTTCACAGCCAAAGGAGGAAGTGATAGTTTGCCTTCAGAGCGTGGGATGATCACTTGTTTAAGGGTCATCACCGTATAATCCCCTTCATTGCCGTAAACCGGTTTTTCATCATAGACCTTCACCGAATTCGGGTAGGGCAGTGTCAGGTTCGGCATGTTGCTCTGTTCAGCATTTTTGATACGCAGGCTGATTATACGGGTCAGAGGTTCACCGACTTTCAGCTCAGCGCCAGCCGGTTGCCAGTTTTGCTCAAGTTGAAGATCTTCGGTCGGGATCCACAGACCCTGATAACCAGCAGGTTTGCCTTTGACGGAAAGGGTAATGTCCTCTGGTTGCTGAGTGACAGGAACCTGCAAACGGGAGCCAAAACCACGGCCACCTTTGATCACACTGCCGTTGAATTCAGCTCCCTTAAGGGTAATTGAGCCTGCTTTGGTCGGCGTGATTTGGTAGTCACGCATAATGATCACATAGCGGCGACCGTTCAGAACGGTCTCTGTCTGGCGATCATCACCTATTTGCCTCACTTCAAGCCCGTCACCGGAAGGTGGCGCCAGAGAAGCCTGGCTCATTTGTTCACCAATGCGCAGCCGAACTTTGTAGCGGAAACTCTCTCCGACGTAGAGTTGCTTTTTGTCCAGGTCGGCATCAAGTCGGATAGCTGGCTGGTTAAGTGGTTTCGAGCTGGTTGTACTGCTTTTCATTGAGGTGAGGACAATCGGCTCGGTTGTTGTTGCACCGATACGGAAACTCGGGATAGTGAAGTCACCAATCTCTTTCGCTGCGATTGCAACCCGCCATTGTGTGTTGCGGGTAACCACGCCATTGATCATAGATGTGTTACTGCTGACGTTTGGCGTACCATAGATAAAGTCTTTATCCAGTGGTGAAAGGTCTAATGCGTTGCTGCTGACGCTGTCATCAATAGCAACAGTCAGCTGGAACACTTCGTTAACGGCAACGATATTTTTTGACACTGTGGCCACTGCTTGTGCTGCCTGAGCCCACGAGGGCATCATTATGGCTGATACCATAACCAGTATGCTGTAGATAATCCCTTTATTGATGCCTGAGCAGGCCCGGCGAAAGTTGCCGATAAGTGGGATGCTGTTGTTCTTCATCATATCCATTTATGTCTTACCATGAATTCTCAGTCGCTTGCGGAGCGTCTTTCTGACGTGCCTGAAGGATCAATTGGGCACGAATCAACTCACTGGTGTCATCAGGCACCTGTTCTAGCTTTTTCAGTACAGGGTCGCTGGCTGACAGTGAGTTGTGTTGCTCCTTACTGTTAACAGCCACAGGTTCAGCTTTCTCCGGCTGTTTGCCGTTATCTTTGTTGTCAGTTTGCTGGCGGCTTAAGGATTGCTCCTTATCCGCTTCACTCTGTTTACTGTCTTTATTCTGTGCCTGTTGATTATTATCCTGCTGTTGCTCACCAGACTCTTGCTGTTCACTCTTTTGGCTGTCAGCATTCTGCTGATTCTGCTGATT
>NZ_AMZO01000033.1 GCF_000331515.1 Photobacterium marinum | reverse complement strand
GAAGCCTCAGCAGAAATGCTGGGGCTTTTTTACGTTTGGACCTTTTTATTCCATGTCTGTCTCACGGATGATTGAGCCCCACCGGAGTGCCGGCCCAGCCGCTCCGCCATTTATTAATCAGCCTCAAAATACGTGTCCCCGTCGAAAGACTTTTTGTGTGAGCGGATTACCTGATACAAAAAGCCCGGCTTGAGCGCCGGGCTTTGTTAATTCTAAAAGTTGTCAATGGTAGCGATAGAAATGGCGAAGCCACTTCTCGGCAATATGCTTTTCATCATCTTCGCATAATGCTTGGATCCCCGGTTTAAATGGTTGAGAACGGGTGGCTATTTGTAAGCCGGCAAGCATGTGGGCGGCTTCGAAAAGGTAGAGTGTCGGGTCACCCATGCCGGTTTTGAATGGGGTGTTAGCTGATTCCCCGCCAGCTAACAGATAAAGGCTTTGGCCATTGCGTGTGCGGTATTCGCGTACCAGACGGTTACCACCAACTTCTGTTAGGGTACCGCTGGCGATTAATTGTGGTAGCTTGAGCTCGTCGTCCGCAGAGGTTACTGTTGCTATAAACAGGCTGTCACTGAGGTTGTCTAGTAGCTCGCTTGGTAGAGCTCCATTGCCGGTACAGCAGAAAATCATATTGCACTCAGTAACCATACGTTCAATCGACCCTACCTGGACCCCGTTGCGAGGGAAGTGTGTCAGCCTGCGCGGATCCATATCAGCCACCAGGATTTGGCTGATTGCCTTGCCTTTAAGGTGTTTGATTACGCCCTGACCTAAATTCCCGGCTCCAATTACGCCGATTTTCAGAAATTCATCATTGTTGAGTTTGAGGCCAAACTCTTCTCTCAGGATCTGATCCGAATAATGGACGATACACTCAGATGCTTCATAGTCTGCCGGGGCTTTGATACTTAAGTGAGAAACTGTAACCAGAGGTCTGTCTAACTGGCGGTTGAGGTACTTGTAGAGCCCATTTGCTGTCAGTTCGGTGATCCCCAGGCACTGATCCGGGAAGGTTTCACAAATATGCTCAATAGCATGGGCAAAGTAGCCGCCGTGATCCAGGATCAGAAATTGACTGTCACTATCAAGATGGCTTCGGATCAGGTGTTCGGCAGTCGCAGGATCTTTTAGCTGCTCTTTTCCGCAATTGCAGTCTTTACCGATAACATGGCAGTGAGGCAGTTGTCGGATGGTATTGGTTATGTCCTGATTGCAAAGCGCAGTGGCACTTTTAGGGATAAAAACCAGCTTATCGGCAACTTCTGCCAGCACATTGATATAAGGGAGTGAACCCTCATAGCAATGCATGACAGAGAAAATGACCAGGTTTTTCGGGACAGTGAATTGGTCGGCAATCTTTTTGAGAAAGTCGTAACCTTTAGCTGCGAAAAAATCTGAATAGTATGTATGAGTTAAGATTGGCTGAGACATTATTATTCCGTTTATCTCTGATTGAACGCGTTAGAAAAGTTGTAACAGTGCGTGAAGCAATGGCTCTTGCTGGCGGCTTTGCTTGCAGCATAAACCGAGGACAAGGGGCGGGATTTTTTCTTTATCAATACGTCTGACTTTATTGCCTACCGGGCTGTTATCAATAACAACATCCGGGGCAATACCGATGCCACAGCCCAGGGCAACCATGCTGACGATAGCTTCATGGCCGCCGACCTGAGCGTAAATGTTGGGTTTGATTTTTTTATGTCTGAGCCATTTGTCTGCGCGGGTCCTTGCCGTGCCGGATTCTGGCAAGATGAAAGGCAGCAGTGCCCAGTCCGGAGTATCTGATAGGTATTTTTGTAATCCGGGTGGCGGCACCAGTGGCGTGATCACAGACAGGGTGACTTTATCCAGTTCCAAAAAAGTTAATTTACCGGGCAACTGATCTGGCATAGCGGCAATGGCAATATCAGCCTCATCGTGCTGTACTTTCTCTATTGCCTGCGCAGGATCGCCGGTAAGTAGCTGGATTTCTACCTGAGGATGCAGTTGGCGAAATCGGTTAAGGATCCCCGGCAGGTGACTGTAGCTGGCGGTGACCGAACAGAATAGCTTCAGTTTTCCTTGTAGTTGCTGTTCTTGTTCCTTGAGTTGCATTTTAAGTTCCTGCCAGCTGGAAACTATCTGGGCGGCAACAGGCAGCATCGTCTGGCCCGCAGAGGTCAGCTCTACGCTACGGTTGTCGCGAATGAATAATGGTTGCCCGGTATCTTCTTCAAGACGCTGGATAATGCGGCTGAGAGCGGATGGGCTGACATGCATCGCCTGTGCGGTTTGACTGAAACTCTTTGAGTCACAGAGATGCAGGAAAAGTTGCAAGTTCTTGATGTTCATCGTCCATGTTGCACTTTTTGCAAGAAGTTATTGTGAATATATCACTTTGCGCAACCAGGTGCCTGTTCTAGTATCAAGATATTCGACAAGTTGAAGTCGACCCAAGGAACAGAATTCACGGAGTTTGCAATTATGGCTAATTATTTCAATACCCTAAATCTACGTCAGCAGCTGGATCAGCTAGGTCGCTGTCGCTTTATGGACCGTTCGGAGTTTGCAACTGAAGCGGAGTACCTCAAAGGTAAGAAAGTCGTAATTGTAGGATGTGGTGCTCAGGGTCTTAACCAGGGCCTGAACATGCGTGATTCTGGTTTGGATGTGGCTTATGCATTGCGTCAGGCTGCAATTGATGAGCAGCGCCAGTCTTATAAAAATGCAAAGGAAAACGGCTTTGAAGTCGGCAGTTACGAGCAGCTGATCCCGTATGCAGATTTGGTGGTTAACCTGACGCCGGATAAACAGCACTCCAATGTGGTGGCAAGTGTGATGCCGCTAATTAAAGAGGGCGCAGCATTGGGTTACTCCCATGGCTTCAACATTGTTGAGGAAGGCATGCAGGTTCGTGATGATCTGACAGTGGTAATGGTGGCACCTAAGTGTCCGGGTACTGAAGTGCGTGAAGAGTATAAGCGCGGTTTCGGTGTGCCGACCCTGATTGCGGTTCACCCTGAAAATGATCCTAAGGGCGAGGGTCTGGACATCGCTAAGGCGTGGGCTGCTGCAACCGGTGGTCATCGTGCAGGTGTGCTTGAATCTTCATTCGTGGCTGAAGTGAAATCGGATTTGATGGGTGAGCAGACTATCTTGTGCGGTATGCTGCAGGCCGGTTCTGTGGTGTGTTACGAGAAGATGGTAGCCGAGGGCGTTGAACCTGCCTATGCCGGTAAGCTGCTGCAATATGGTTGGGAGACCATTACCGAGGCACTGAAGTTCGGTGGTATTACCCACATGATGGATCGCTTGTCTAACCCTGCGAAGGTTAAAGCGTTCGAACTGTCTGAAGAGTTGAAAGAACTGATGCGTCCGCTTTACTACAAGCACATGGATGACATCATTACCGGTGAGTTCTCCAGTACCATGATGGCCGATTGGGCGAATGATGATGCGAATCTACTGGGCTGGCGTGCAGAAACGGCAGCAACGGATTTTGAAAACTACCCGGATTCAGATATCAATATTGAAGAGCAGGAGTATTTTGATAACGGTATTCTGATGGTGGCTATGGTACGTGCTGGGGTTGAACTGGCTTTCGAAGCAATGACGGAAACTGGCATCATTGAAGAGTCGGCTTATTATGAATCTCTGCATGAGTTGCCGCTGATTGCCAACACGATTGCCCGTAAGCGCCTGTATGAGATGAACGTCGTGATTTCTGATACAGCCGAATACGGTAACTACCTGTTTGCCAATGTTGCGGTACCATTGCTGCGTGAGAAGTTTATGCCTTATGTCGGCACAGAAGTCATTGGTAAAGGACTGGCTGAAACCAGTAATCAGGTTGATAACCAGCAACTGATTGATGTGAATGAAGCCGTGCGCAACCATCCGGTTGAGTGGGTAGGCCAGGAGCTGCGCGGTTACATGACAGACATGAAGCGCATTGCTGTCGGCGGTTAATCACATCCACATTGATGTTTCACGTGGAACAGAGCTCGGTTTTTAGCCGGGCTCTGTTTTATCCATATCAATCAGCACAACGGACTGAGCGTTGCAGACGCTGAGAAAAGAAAAGGCCAGGTCATTTGACCCGGCCTTTCATTATTCTATTTCTAACCTTGAAGCGGTTATTCTTTCTCTGCCAGCTTTTCTTCCAGCTTTGCCAGCTTCTGTTCCATTTCGGTTAGCTTCTGGCGGGTGCGTAGCAGTACCTGAGTTTGGACATCAAATTCTTCACGGCTGACGACATCCAGCTTGTTAAGCTGTGATTGGATCACCTGACGAACTTTTTGCTCGACGTCATTGCCCAGCTCTTTGACTGGCTGAGGCATAGACTCATGGATCTGCTTGGCTACCTGCTCAAGTTTCTTTGGGTCAAACATAGCTGAGTTAACTCCGTAACGGCTTAAATCTGTTGTCGTTATTTTATTCAAATCATTACTGATTGTCGTCGATAATCGCGAAATAAAAAAGGCCGCACAGGGCGGCCTTGATGATTTTTTCGGGATTAGGCGTCGTGAGCTTTCAAAGCTGCCCGTGCTTCGTCAGCTCGTTTCAACTTTTCCAGATCTTTGTCCTCCACAAATACCGGCAGCGGTTTGTGAATGCTCGCCAGGTAGGTGTAGATCACTGGCAGTACGAACAGGGTGAAGATAGTACCGATAGCCAGGCCAGACACGATAACAATACCGATACTGAAGCGCTGGGCGGCACCTGCACCTGTTGCGTACAGCAGTGGGATAAGACCGGCAATCATCGCTGCAGTTGTCATCAGGATTGGACGCAGACGAACCTTGGCCGCTTCCATTACTGCTGCCATGCGGTCTTTCTTATGATGCAGCTGCTCTTCTTTTGCTACCTCACAGATAAGGATACCGTGCTTGGTGATAAGACCAATCAGGGTGATCAGGCCGACCTGGGAGTAGATGTTCATCGAAGCTGCACCCCATGCCAGAGCAATAAGGGCACCACAGATTGCCAGCGGTACCGACACCATGATAACCAGCGGGTCACGCAGTGATTCAAACTGAATCGCCAGAACCAGGAAGATGATAGCCAGTGCCAGTGCAAAGGTGGTGTACAGTGCATTACCTTCGGTAACAAACTGACGGGCCTCACCCATGAAGTCGTACTGGTAGCCTGATGGCAGTTTGCCTGCCGCATCGTTCTGGAACCAGGTGATAGCATCACCCATTGCTGTACCCGGTGCAGGTACAGCACCGATAGTTGCTGAGTTCAGCTGGTTGAAGTGAGGCAGGGCGCGTGGCTCTGCGATCACATCAATGGTGATCAGGCTACCCAGCGGGATAGCTTTACCGTCAGCTGCTCGTACATAGTAGCCCTTAATGGATTCCGGATTCAGGCGGTACTTACGTTCTACTTGAGGGATCACTTCGTATGAACGGCCGTTAAGGTCGATACGGTTAACGTAGCCGTCAGCCATCATGGTACTTAAGGTGATACCGATATCCTGCATGGTCACGCCGTAGGCACCTGCTTTGTCTTTATCGATATGGATTTTCATCGTTGCTGAATCGTAGTTCAGATCCAGATCCGAGTAGACAAACATCGGGTTCGTTTTCACATCAGCCAGAATATCAGTCGCAACCTGGAACAGGTTCTCGAACTGGTTCGGTGTAGTAATAACAAACTGGATTGGCAGACCGGAACCGGCACCTGGCAGTTCAGGCATCTGGAATGCAGTTACCGCCATTTCCGGTACTTCGTTAACCAGCCCGGTTACACGCTTAACCACTTCGGCCTGGCTTGCTTCACGCTCACTCCAAGGCACCATTGACGCGATACCAAATGCCTGGTTCGAATTAGGCACACCTGAGAATACCTGGGCAAAAGCAACTTCAGGCTGGTCGGACAGGATCTGGTTAACTTTGTCCATGGTGTTTTCAATGTAATCCAGGTTGGCGTTTGACGGTGCCGTACCCATCATCATCAGTACGCCTTTATCTTCTGACGGTGCCAGTTCACTAGGGATGAACTTAAACAACATCGGCAGGCTGGAGAACACGATAATCGCAAACACAATCACCACCGGACGCATCTTCATGATACCGCCCAGCATTTTCTCGTAGCGGTTGGTCATGCGGTCCAGGAAGTTGTGAACAGTTACTTCGAACTTGCTTGGCTCTTCATGGGCTTTCAGCATTTTCGAACACATCATAGGCGACAGTGTCAGTGCCACGATGCCCGATACAAATACCGAACCTGCCAAGGTCAGTGCAAATTCCTTGAACAGTGAGCCGGTGATCCCGCCCATCATTGCAATCGGTGCGTATACCGCGCCTAGTGTCAGGGTCATGGCGATAACCGGTACTGCAATTTCACGGGTACCGATAATCGCGGCACGAAACGGCGATTCACCCAGCTTGATGTGACGGTCGACGTTTTCCAGTACAACGATCGCATCATCTACCACCAGGCCGATGGCCAGTACCATGGCCAGCAGGGTCATCAGGTTCCAGGAGAAACCAAAGCTTTGCATCACCATCGCAACACCAATCAGCGATAGCGGAATGGTAACGATAGGGATTATTACCGCACGGAATGAACCGAGGAACAGGGTGATCACCACCAGTACGATCAGTGCCGCCTCAGCGATAGTTTTAATAACTTCGTTGATGGACTCGTTGATCGCGATAGTGGAGTCATACATCACGTTCATCTTGATGTTGCTTGGCATGTTGCGCTCTAGTTGCGGCAACAGCTCCATGATATCGGCAGCAATGTTGATCGGGTTGGCGCTTGGGGCCGCGTTAATCGCAGCTACCACAGCTTCCTCGCCGTTTGCCGATGCACGGTACATGTCGTGACTTTTCTCCAGTGATACTTTGGCAATGTCACCCAGGCGGATCACCTGACCATCTTTGGTGGAAACAACCAGCTTTTCCAGCTCATCAGTGTTAGAAACCTGAGTATCTGCCGTACCGTTATAAAGTACGAACTCACCGGTAGCCTGGCCGGTAGCCGACTGGTAGTTGTTGGCGTTCAGAACGCCCATCACATCGGTTGCGGTCAGGTTGTACGCCGCCATCTTGGCCGGATCCAGCCAGACACGCAGGGCATACTTCATACCACCATACAGGTCGACTTTAGAGACACCGTTAACTGTGAAGAACTGTGGGTTGATCACTCGTTCCAGGTAGTCGGTGATTTGGCTTGAAGCCAGCTCATCACTGGTAAAGCCGATGTACATTACCGCTGTTGTCGAACCTGTCGACATGGTTACTGTCGGGTCTTCCGATTCTTTCGGTAACTGGGAGCGGACCGAGTTGGTCTTCGCCAGGATATCTGCCAGGGCAGCGTTCGGATCGGTGTTCAGCTTCATCGTTACCGTAATGGTAGAGCGGCCCAATACGGATGATGAGGTCATAAAGTCAATGTTGTCAGCCTGGGCAATGGCCTGTTCCAGCGGCTGGGTAATAAAGCCCTGGATCAGGTCGGCACTGGCCCCGTAATAGCTGGTAGACACCGTTACTACGGTGTTAGTCATGTCCGGGTATTCACGAACCTGCATCTTGAAGATAGCCTGCAGGCCGAGCAGGGCAATCAGAAAGCTGATTGAGACCGCTAGGACAGGACGTTTAATAAAAACATCAGTAAAGCGCATTAATCCTCCGGATTACAGCATTGGGGTTTCTGCTGGCGCCTGAAGTGCATTGCTTTCGACAATGCGCACTTTAGCGTCGTTACTCAGACGAACCTGACCTGAGGTGACTACCATGTCACCGGCTTTTACGCCGTCCAGGATATGAACAGTTTCGCCTTTGCGCTCGCCGGCTTTAATCACAGACTGGCGGACACGCAGATCGCCTTTTTCATCTTTGTTAACCAGGTAAACATTGTCACCATAAAGGGTATAGGTGATCGCTGTCTGTGGCAGGATGATTTGGTCTTCCAGCGTCGGCAGGATGATGTGGGCACGGGCAAACATACCGCTGCGCAGCTGACCTTCGTTGTTTGGGATATCTGCCTGAACCTGTACCAGACCGCTTTGGTAGTTCACCGCTGGTTCAATAGCGCTGATTTTGCCGCTGAACGGAATTTCAGGGTAAGCATCAACAAAGATTTCCACGTCCTGACCCAGGTAGATATCAGAGATATCTGTCTGCGGTACAGTGAAGCGCAGCTTCATCAGAGTTGTATCTTCCAGACGCACTATGTCATCGGTCGGCTGGATGTACTGACCCATGAAAACATTACGCAGGCCGACCACACCATCAAACGGTGCGCGGATAGTGCGGCGGTCAATCGTCGCTTTCAGGCTTTCGATATCGGCAGACAGCGAGAAGTAGGCTGCCTGAGCATCATCAAAGGCTTCTTTGGAAATAGAGCCTTTCTTGTATAGGCCCTGGTAGCGGGCATACTTGGCTTTAGCTGCCGGCAGGCGAGCCTCGGCACTCTTCAGGTTGGCTTTTTCAACGTCAGAATCCAGGCTCACCAGCAGCTGGTCTTTTTTCACAATTGAGCCGGACTCGAAATCAATCTTATTGATTACGCCGGACACTTCAGAAGTGATGGTGACACCCTGGTTTGGTTCAATGAAGCCAATTGCTTCAATGGCCGGTATCCAGTTAGCAGGCTTGGCTTCTGACGCGGTGACAGGAAACGCTGGTTCAGGCATGTTAGCCATGTATTCTGCGATACCTTTCTGCTTGGCCAAGTTCCACCCTATTACAGTGCCGAATAACAGTAGTGCGAGAAATAGCATCACTATCCATTTTTTCATTTTATGGTGTGCTCCGAAATTACTAACGTTAATGCTGTGTTATGGCATCCCAGCAGGCGTCGATTGCCGCTTCGCGGCTGGTTTCGTCGACTCTGAAGACACCGTTGATGTGTTTACGAGCCAGGCATGCGCTCGGCTCAAGGCTTAATACACTTAAAATTTCATTATCGAGTTGTTTGAATAGGCCGCTGGCCTTTCCCTCATCAAACAGCTGGTTAACTTTGGCAAACAGTTTCTGCTCCATCTGACGTTGTTCCGTTCCGTTACGGCGGGGCAGGTTTTCAAACTGACCACGGTTAATCAGCGGGGCATCTTCTTGGTTTGCCATATTCCAGATGTTGAGCCACATAGTTCGGAAGCGATCTTTTAGAGGCATGTCATCTGACACATTCTGAGTCACTTTGTTCGCCACATGGTTCAAAATATGGTCATACAGCTGATGGAGGAGATCGTCTTTATCTTCGAAGTAGCGATAAATCGTCCCTGCCGCTACGCCGGCTTCTTTAGCAACCATCTGCATTGACAGGCCGTGGAAGCCGTATATCGCCAATAGCTTTTCCGTTGCTTTCAGGATGCGTGTTTTTTTGTCATTCATAGAGGCCACAAATGTAAAAAAAGATAATGAATGAATGTTCATTCATTATTCTAGGCAGCAAAAGTTGTTATGCAAGTATTTTCTTACTGCTGACTGCTTTGTTTGCGTATCATCAGGTCTGATAGACAAGCGGCGATAACTCGCTACAATGCGCCTGCTGACCTCTAGATGATCAAATACGACACAGGATACGCTGATGAAACTGAACCCAAGGCAAACTGAAGCGGTAAAATATGTATCTGGGCCATGTTTAGTGCTGGCCGGAGCCGGTTCAGGCAAAACCAGGGTGATCACCAACAAGATTGCGTATCTGGTTCAGCAGTGTGATTACAAGGCGCGTAACATTGCGGCGCTGACCTTTACCAACAAGGCGGCCCGCGAGATGAAAGAGCGTGTCGGCCAGACGCTGGGACGCCAGGAAGCTAAGGGGCTGATGGTGTCGACCTTCCACACCCTTGGCCTGAACATTATCCGCAGGGAATATAAGGCGCTGGGGCTGAAGGCCAGTTTCTCTTTGTTTGATGACCAGGATCAGATGGCGTTGCTCAAGGAGCTGACAGAAACGGAACTTGAAGGCGACAAAGATTTGCTCAAGCAGTTGCTGTCGACGATTTCCAACTGGAAGAACGACATGTTGTCGCCGGGTGAAGCGGCGGCTTATGCCAAATCAGAGCGTGACCAGTTATTTGCTCACTGTTACGACATGTATCAGAAGCAGATGAAAGCCTATAACGCGCTGGATTTTGATGATCTGATCCTGATGCCGGTGTTGCTGCTACGTGATAACCAGGAAGTGCGCCAGCGCTGGCAGAACCGTATTCGTTACCTGCTGGTGGATGAGTATCAGGATACCAACACCAGCCAATACCTGTTTGTGAAGTTGCTGGTGGGTGAGCGCTCTCGCTTTACCGTGGTTGGCGATGATGATCAGTCGATTTACTCCTGGCGTGGTGCTCAGCCGGAAAACCTGGCTTTGCTGAACAAAGATTTCCCGAGCCTGAAAGTGATCAAGCTGGAGCAGAATTACCGCTCGACCAGCCGTATTCTGCGTACCGCCAACATCCTGATCGCCAATAACCCGCACTTGTTTGACAAGGCCCTGTTCTCGGAAATTCCAGACGGTGAGCTGCTGAAAGTGATCACTGCCAAGAATGAAGACCATGAGGCCGAGAAAGTGGTTGGTGAACTGATCGCTCACCGTTTCCTGAACAACACAGCCTATAAAGATTATGCCGTGCTGTACCGGGGGAACCACCAGTCACGCCTGATTGAAAAGGCACTGATGCAAAACCGGATCCCGTACAAGATTTCCGGCGGCACCTCTTTCTTTGCTCGGGCGGAAATCAAAGACATCATGGCTTACCTGCGCTTGCTGACCAATGTGGATGATGACAATGCGTTCCTGCGTATTGTGAATACTCCGCGCCGTGAAATCGGTCCGGTGACACTGGAGAAGCTGGGGACTTATGCCAACATGCGCGGCAAGAGCCTGTTTGCAGCCAGCTTTGAGCTTGGACTAGAGCAGCACCTCAGTGGCCGCGGTCTGGAATCTTTGCAGCGCTTTACTCGCTGGATAGTCGAGTTGTCGGATAATGCTGAGCGCGGTGATACCGTGGCGGCTGTGCGCCAGCTGATCCGTGATATCAACTACGAAGACTGGCTCTATGAAACCTCTGCAAGCCCGAAAGCGGCCGAGATGCGGATGAAGAACGTTTCTGATCTGTATAGCTGGATCACCGCTGACCTTGAAGGTGACAACTATGATCAGGAAGTGAAGACACTGAAAGAAGTGGTACAACGCCTGACGTTGCGCGACATGATGGAGCGTGGCGAAGATGACGATGATGCCGATCAGGTTCAGCTGATGACTCTGCATGCATCCAAAGGTCTGGAGTTCCCGTATGTGTACCTGATCGGGGCGGAAGAGGGGATCCTGCCGCATCAGACCAGTATCGATGAAGACAATGTCGAGGAAGAGCGCCGATTGGCTTATGTGGGGATCACCCGAGCCCAGAAAGAGCTGACCTTTACCTTATGTAAGGAGCGCCGTCAGTTTGGTGAACTGCTAAAGCCGGAACCAAGTCGGTTCCTGTACGAGTTGCCGCAGGATGATTTGGCGTGGGAAGCGGATAAAAAGCCGATGACCCAGCAGGAGCGAATGCAGAAAGGCCAGGCTCACATTGCCAATATCCGGGCGATGTTTAAAAAATAATGACAGAGTACCGAGAGAGATGAGGCACGAGTTTTAAATACATAAAAGGGGTGATGCGTTGGCATCACCCCTTTAGTTTAGTTTTTCTCGCTTACAGCCCTTCAATCATATGATCGATCGCAGCAATGATTTCATCATCGCTACAGTCCATACATGAGCCCTTGGCTGGCATGGCGTTAAAGCCGTTGATGGCGTGGTCGGTCATAATATCTTTACCTTGCGCGATACGCGGTGCCCAGTCTCCGGCATTACCAATTTTCGGTGCGCCCATCACGCCGGCACCATGGCAGGCGGAACAAAAGGTGTTATAAACGGTATCACCACTGCGAGGGCCTGTTGCTACAGCGGCTGTTGCCGGGGCATCGCCTTCGAGGTAGACCGAGCCGACAGGTTTGATTCTTTCTGCAATAGCTTCGTCTGACATATCAGCGGCCATGGCGGAGCCGGCAAACGTCATTGCTGCTACCGCGGCTACCATAAGTTGTCGAAGAGATAGTTCCATTGAGCTCACCTTACACTTCCAGATGTTAATGCGATTGCCACAGTCATCGGTTTGCGTTGTTATTTATGTAACTGTTGAGACAAGGCAGTGAATATTTACAGAATGTTTAAATTGTAAAAACAAAGTGATTATATCCGCTAAGTTAGCAGTGATAAACTAGGTGGCTGTATTTGTATGATACTAATCAACAGATATTTGCCTATATTTGCAGCGAACGAGAAAAAAATTAAAAAAAAGACTTTACGAGGGGCAGTGTGATCCGTAATATTCACCTCCGCCGATAGGGCGAAGCGCCCGTAGCTCAGCTGGATAGAGCGTTGGCCTCCGGAGCCAAAGGTCGAAGGTTCGAATCCTTTCGGGCGCGCCATTCCGGAAACATGGAACAATGTCGGCAGGCAATATATTTTGGTGGCTATAGCTCAGTTGGTAGAGTCCCGGATTGTGATTCCGGTTGTCGCGAGTTCGAATCTCGTTAGCCACCCCATATTTTAGGGTATTGATTATAATATCAGTATCTCGGGGTGAAAACCTCAACAGAATTTGTCGGTGAATAGCGCAGTTTGGTAGCGCATCTGGTTTGGGACCAGAGGGTCGGGGGTTCGAATCCCTCTTCACCGACCACTAACAATGGTGGCTATAGCTCAGTTGGTAGAGTCCCGGATTGTGATTCCGGTTGTCGCGAGTTCGAATCTCGTTAGCCACCCCATTATTTAAAGACTTCGGTACGCCGAAGCAACAAGTCGGTGAATAGCGCAGTTTGGTAGCGCATCTGGTTTGGGACCAGAGGGTCGGGGGTTCGAATCCCTCTTCACCGACCACTACATGAAACCCTAGCTTTCGAGCTAGGGTTTTTTTATGCCTGCAAACTGGTAAGGAAGTGCATCAGGCCGGGTGCGGAAGGCCGCCCCGTTCGAATCCCTTTCGCCGACCACTACATGACCCCCTGGCTTTCGAGCTGGTTTTTTTATGCCTGTTCTTTCCCTTCTTTCTTCTATCTGCGGATTTTATAACTTTATAGATTTACAGTGTTTTCGCGGCTGTTAATGTATTTTCAATGCCATTTCTATCTTCTTTCTGCTGTTTTTAATGCCAATCCGGATGCTCAGGTTTTTCCACCGAACCCCAATCTACCAGTCTCAGCGAACTGCCAATGACACCCATTAATTTTGTTAGTGTTATTCACTGCAAGATGTACCTAAATTTAGATTTCTGTTTGGTAAATATCGCTATAGTCCAACCGATCAAACTGTAGATTTGATTTATCACCGAGCTTTGTTTATCAAATGTTAATGTGAGTTCTGGGTGTTTTGACTATTTATGCGAGCTCATCACTTTTGGAATAATAACTTATAACCATTTTTATAGCGTGTTGTTCCGGCCTGGCTAATACTTATAGCCAGTTTTGCATTCGAAGTTCCGTTTGGTGTGCTTTGTTATGCGTTCTGCTTTATGACTGTTTATTCGAGTTTTATTCGGTTTTCTGGTTTTTTACTTTATTTTGTTGATTTTGTGTGAAATATTTGACAGATTGTGTGCTGAACATTTATTCAGCAAATTATGCTGATTATGAAAGGATTCAGTTTTCAGACAGGGCAGAACACTGCCAAGCAGTTGGGGTCTGGTAATGGCATTATTAGAAGTGAAAAATCTCCGCATCGAATACCCGTCTCGTCATGGGGTACACGCTGCGGTGAAATCGCTGTCGTTCTCGATCGAGCGCGGCGAAATAGTCGGCGTCGTTGGTGAGTCCGGCGCCGGTAAATCAACCGTTGGGAACGCGGTTATTGATCTGCTGAGTCCGCCGGGGCGGATTGCCAGCGGTGATGTGTATCTCGACGGCGAGCAAATTTCCGGCCTTTCGCCGGAGCAGATGAGAAAGGTCCGCGGATCGAAAATCGGTTTTATTTTCCAGGATCCGATGACCTCACTTAATCCGCTGTTTACTGTTGAGCAGCAGTTGACTGAGACCATCATCACCAACCTCGGGGTCAGCAAAGAAGAGGCTTTTAACCGTGCCCTTAGCTTGATGGAGCAGGTCGGTATTCCTCAGCCCAAAGTACGTATCAGGCAGTATCCACACCAGTTTTCCGGTGGTATGCGCCAGCGGGTGGTGATTGCGATTGCCCTGGCTGGTGAGCCGGATCTCATCATCGCCGATGAGCCGACAACTGCACTGGATGTGTCTATTCAGGATCAAATCCTCAATCTTATCCGTGATTTGTGTGTCCAGAAAAACGTCGGCTGTATGCTGGTCACCCACGACATGGGGGTGGTTTCTAACGTCACCGATCGTGTGGCGGTGATGTACCGTGGTGATCTGGTTGAAATCGGTCCGACCCAAAAGGTACTGAGCCATCCCGATCACCCTTACACCCAGAGCCTGATTTCTGCCGTTCCCCGCTCCGATATTAAGCTCAAGCGGTTCCCGCTGGTGAGTTATATTGAGGAAGCTCAGGAAATGACTCAGCTGGATGTGAAAAATCACTGGCTGGGGCAGAGTGAAGATCAGCGCAGTTATTCCGGGGCATTGTTGCAGGTCAAAGATGTCAATCTGCGCTTTGTCACTAAAGATTCGTTTTTTGAGAGCCGCCGCGAATACGTCCAGGCGTCGAATCATGTCAGCTTTGAAATTTACGAAGGTGAAACCTTTGGCCTGGTGGGTGAGTCCGGCTCCGGTAAGTCGACTATTGCCCGGGTGATCGCCGGCCTTTATCCACCGGATTCCGGTCAGGTGGTATTCGAGGGTATCGACCTGACTGCTCTCAAGAATGAGGCTGAGCGCCGACCGCTGCGCCGCCAGATGCAGATGGTGTTCCAGAATCCTTACTCATCAATGAACCCGCGGATGAAAATCGCTGACATCATTGCAGAGCCGATCCGTTTCCACAAGCTGACCGATAACGAAGCCCAGACCCGCCAAATCGTGGGAGACTTGCTGGATCATGTCGGTTTAGGCCGGGCTTCCGGGGTGAAGTATCCACATGAATTTTCCGGTGGTCAGCGCCAGCGTATTTCGATTGCTCGCGCCCTGGCGACCCGCCCCCGCTTGCTGATTTGTGATGAGCCGACATCAGCGCTTGATGTATCGGTTCAGGCGCAAATCCTGAACCTGCTGAAAGATCTGCAGGATGAGCTGAACCTGACCATGTTGTTTATCAGCCATGACCTGCCTGTGATCCGCCAGATGTGTGACCGTATTGGGGTGATGCAGATGGGAACCTTGCTGGAGGTGGCTCCGACCGAGCAGCTGTTCACCGCGCCGCAGCATGAATACAGCAAACAACTGATTTCGCTGATGCCTGAATTCAAAGGCATGAGCCAGGAAGGATTGAAGTTAGCTTAATCCCCGGTTTTTCTTTAGCTCAAGTAATGTGCTTTACCTGAAGAAAAAGGCCGGGAGAGGTATCCGAATA
Organism: Photobacterium marinum; assembly: GCF_000331515.1. Taxonomy (GTDB): domain Bacteria; phylum Pseudomonadota; class Gammaproteobacteria; order Enterobacterales; family Vibrionaceae; genus Photobacterium; species Photobacterium marinum. The sequence continues at coordinate 203,355 of NZ_AMZO01000033.1, read as the reverse complement.
ACCAAAACAAGCAAACACAACAGCAGGGAGTTATCTCCCGACGCATAAAGGAGCTATGCAATGAAAACAGTTAAGACCAAGCTGGCAGTCGCTTTAATGGCCGCGGGCCTGAGCTTTAGTGCCCTCGCTGCCGATATCAAAGTGGCTTATGATGCCGATCCGGTCTCGCTTGATCCCCATGAGCAGCTGTCTGGCGGTACGCTGCAAATGTCTCACATGGTTTTTGACCCGCTGGTTCGTTACACCCAGGAATTGGATTTTGAGCCGCGTTTGGCTGCAAGCTGGGAGCGTGTTGATGATAAGACCTTCCGTTTTAAGCTACGCAAAGGCGTGAAGTTCCATTCTGGCAATACCATGACTGCCGATGATGTGGTCTGGACGTTCAAGCGCCTGAAAGACTCTCCGGATTTTAAGGCGATTTTCGAACCGTATACCGAGCTGAAGAAAGTTAATGATTACACGGTTGATTTGATCTCCAAAGGTCCTTATCCGCTGGTACTGCAGACCGCGACCTACATTTTCCCGATGGACAGTAAGTTCTATACCGGCAAGACAGCAGACGGCAAAGACAAGGCTGAGCTGGTTAAGCACGGTAATTCTTACGCCTCAACCCATGTTTCCGGTACCGGTCCGTTTATCGTGACGGCGCGTGAGCAGGGCGTGAAGGTGGAATTTGAGCGCTTTAAAGACTACTGGGATAAGGGCTCTAAAGGTAATGTTGACAAGCTGACGCTGGTGCCGATCAAAGAAGATGCAACCCGGGTAGCTGCACTGCTGTCCGGCGGTGTCGATATGATTGCTCCGGTTGCACCTAACGACCACAAGCGTGTGAAGCAGGCAAAAGGTATCGATCTGGTGACGTTGCCGGGTACTCGTATCATTACCTTCCAGATGAACCAGAACAGCAATGAAGCGCTGAAAGATGTCCGTGTTCGCCAAGCAATTGTTCATGCCATCAATAACGAAGGCATCGTTAAGAAGATCATGAAGGGCTTTGCTACGGCTGCCGGCCAGCAGGGACCATCGGGCTACTCTGGTTACAGCGAGGAGCTGGTACCGCGTTATGATCTGAAAAAAGCCAAGCAGCTAATGAAAGAAGCCGGCTATGAGAAGGGCTTTACCCTGACGATGATGGCGCCGAACAACCGTTATGTAAACGATGCCAAAGTGGCGCAGGCTGCTGCGGCGATGCTGTCGAAAATCGGCATCAAGGTGGATTTGAAGACATTGCCTAAGGCTCAGTACTGGCCTGAGTTTGATGTTTGTGCTGCCGACATGATGATGATTGGCTGGCACTCGGATACGGAAGATTCGGCGAATTTCTCTGAGTTCCTGACCATGACCCGTAACGAAGAAACCGGTAAGGGCCAGTATAACTGTGGTCACTACTCGAACCCGGAAGTCGACAAACTGGTCGAAGCGTCGAATGTCGAAACCGATCCGGCCAAGCGTGCCAAGATGCTGCAGCAAGTGGAAGCCACCCTGTATAACGAGGCTGCCTTTGTACCGCTGCACTGGCAGAACCTGGCATGGGGTGCCAGCGACAAGCTGGATATCAAGCCAATCGTCAACGCGATGAACTTCCCGTACTTCGGCGATTTGGTAGTAAAAGAGAAATAAGGAACTGAGCCTGGTTTTAGAATTGGGCTCTTCAGTGCCGGAGGAATCTCCGGCACTGATTTTCAGGAAGATAAAAGGGGCAGGGAATGTTTACGTTTCTGGTCAAGCGCCTGTTTCAGGCACTGATAGTGATGTTTGTGATCAGTCTGGTGGCGTTTGCCATTCAGGATAACCTGGGTGACCCATTGCGTGAGCTGGTGGGGCAGTCGGTATCAGAAGCAGAGCGTCAACAATTGCGTGATGAGCTGGGTCTGAACGATCCGTTTCTGACAAAATACGGCCGTTTTCTTAGCAATGCGGTACAAGGGGATCTGGGAACATCCTATTTCTTCAAGCGTCCGGCTGTCGACGTGATCCTCGACAAGCTGGTGGCGACATTAGAGCTGGTATTCGGGGCAACGCTGATCATTATTGTCGTGTCGATACCGCTCGGGGTTTATTGTGCGATTCACCCCAATAACCTGTTTACCAAAACCGTGATGGCCTTCAGTAGTGTTGGGATTTCTATTCCGGTGTTCCTGACCGCGATCATGCTGATGTATGTATTCTCGATTGAGCTCGGCTGGCTGCCTTCTTATGGCCGGGGCGAGACTTATAACCTGCTCGGTTGGGAGTCGGGCTTTTTCACCCTCGATGGTCTCAAGCATTTAGTGCTGCCTTGTATTGCACTGGCGTCGATTATGTTGCCGTTGTTTATCCGTTTGGTGCGCTCGGAAATGCTGGAAGTGCTGAGCTCGGAATACATCAAGTTTGCCAAGGCCAAGGGGTTGGCAATGAATAAGATTTATTACCGCCACGCTCTGAAAAACACCATGCTGCCGGTGCTGACGGTCGGTGGGGTGCAGATTGGGACCATGGTGGCTTATACCATTCTGACCGAGACTGTTTTCCAGTGGCCGGGAACCGGCTTTCTGTTCCTTGAAGCAATTAACCGTGTTGATACCCCGTTGATCACGGCTTACGTTATTTTTGTCGGCCTGATTTTTGTGGTGACCAATACTATTGTTGACCTGATGTATGGCCTGGTTAACCCGACTGTAAACCTGACTGGCAAAGGAGAGTAAGTCATGAGTAACACGACAGTAGCCGCTCCGAGCCGTTGGGAGCGTTTTAAGAAATCAGATTTTCTGTATTACTTCCTTAGAGACAAAGTGGCGATGGCCAGCTTCGCTGTCTTTATGGTGTTTTTGGTCTCAGCATTGCTGGCTCCGGTGATATCTCCGACTGATCCGTATGATTTGTCGACCATCGATATTATGGACTCGGAGCTGCCGCCGTCCTGGATGGAAGAGGGTGACAGCCGCTTCTTGCTGGGTACGGATGATCAGGGCCGTGACATTTTTTCGACCATTCTTTACGGTTCGCGCTTGTCACTGACAATCGGCTTGCTGGCGGTAGGGCTGCAGTTGATCCTCGGGGTGGTAATCGGCCTGAGTGCTGGTTACTTCGGTGGCCGGGTAGACAGCTTCCTGATGCGTTTTGCCGATGTGCAGTTGTCGTTCTCGACCATGATGGTGGCTATTATTGTCTCGGCGATTTTCCGCACAGCTTTGGGGTCGGAGCTTTATGCCCAGTATGCGGTGGTGATGCTGGTGGTGATCATCGGTATTGCCGAATGGCCGCAGTATGCACGAACCGTGCGGGCATCGGTGCTGGCTGAGAAGAAGAAAGAGTATGTGGAAGCGGCAAGGGTGATGGGCTTTAAGGCTCCGCGGGTAATGTTCCGCCATATCCTGCCCAACTGTTTGTCTCCGATTTTGGTGATTTCAACCGTACAGGTGGCGAACGCTATTATGTCGGAAGCGGCGTTGTCCTTCCTCGGCCTTGGTTTGCCGGTCGATCAGCCATCACTGGGCTCACTGATCAGTATCGGCTTTAACTATATATTCTCCGGTTCCTGGTGGATCACCGCTTTCCCAGGTCTGGTGCTGGTGGCTCTGGTGCTGGTTATCAACCTGCTGGGTGACTGGCTACGTGATGTCTTTAACCCGAAGATTTATAAGGGCTAGGGACGAGTTACCCAAACGGAAGGTAAGAGTTAGAAATGGAAAGGCGGCCGATTGGCCGCCTTTGTTTTACTGCTTCTGGAAAGAAATGGTTGATACCACGTTACCATTGCTATCCAGGGTGCGACGATGCAGTACACCTTCGTCCCAGTTCTTACCTGCCGGCGCGTATTCCCAGCGGTTGTACTTGATGTTTGTGCAAGCTTTGCCTGGCTGGTAATTGTCATCATCACACCAGCGAACAGTGGTGTTCAACTGGGTCAGTGTCGCTTTAGCATCATTACCGTTGCCGTTGGTGGTAAACCACCAGAAGTCCATGTCTGATAGCTCCTGATAACTTATGGATAGGGGCTCAGCAATAACTGTCATCACCGCACAGTCACCATAAAACCTTGCTCCACTTACTGTTGCGCCTTTGTCATTAAAGACGTAAGTCGACTCAGCGACTTCATCACAACCTGGGAGGGTCTCGATAGCTTTCCAGGTTCCTGTGAATTCAACATAGCGTTCGGCTTCAGCGTCGTCGATTGGGTACATAAAGGTCAGAGATTCTGAAACTCGACCTTTGTGCATGCCTGACAAGATCGTTTTCTTCGTTACGGTTGTGAAAATGCCGGTGACAGCATCATAGCTGTTGGAATTAACGTTTCGCTGCAGTGCTGAGCCATCTTGCTCTTCACTGTCATCTTCTTCAACAATTTCAAAGCCTGTCATTGATGCTTCGGAACAGCTGCTGTTAGCAATGCAGCTAAAAACGCCTTCGAATCCAAGTAGATCCCAAGGGTATTGTGCGTCTTTAGTTTGTACTTCTTCTGGTGATAGCAGGTTGTAGGCAAAGGTATTACCAAGGTTAAATTGGTTATCAGTTGTAACCATTTGCGTGCTATTACATTCATGGAAACCGGATTCACGATGGGTGAATATATTGCTGGCATTACCTGCTTTACAGGTGAGGTAGTACTTTGCATATGACTCGCTGAGTGTTGAGTCGTTGGAGCCCTTCAGCACAGCTAAGTGCTCTTTATCAAAGCGGAAGGTTAAGTGTGACATACCACGCGTTGCTTCGAACAACTCAGGAGCCAGTGTCTTATCAGCCTGAACATATAGTGAAGGTTCACTAGTTGGGCTATTTTGAGCGGTTAGCGTTGTATCAATGTAGCGGAATAGTTTGCCGGAACCGCGCTGCCAGTCAGTGAGTACTTCTTTGCTGCCACGTTCCAGGCCTTTAAGTGAGTTGTTCAGGTGTGCCAGTGTTTTGTCTTCTGAAACCCAGTCACTGATATTCAGCTCTTTTTTCAGATCCGTTGCGGAAGCCATGTCATGTAACTGAACTTCGTTCAGGGCGGCTAACATTGCCGCTCCTGGGGCCTTGATGCTGTCTGGCAAGGTGATGGCACCGTCATCTGCATTGTCCATGCTCTGCAAAATACGGGCAAGATTAAGGGCCTTCTGGTAATTGCCGGTCGCTTCAAATGGTGAGGTGATCGCGCGGGCAGACGTGCTGCCGATACGCAGGCCGTGTTCTCCACCTAGGTAGAAGGTGATGGTATCGCCCTCAGCCAGATCGTAGGTACCTTCGTGATTAGTATAACCTGATTTACCGCTTGGCTTGGTAACGTAGTATAGCCCTTCAACCGGAGCATCAATGAACTTGCCTTGCGTCAGAGTTGCAGGTTGTTTGTTACCATCGGTGGATGTGTTGTTGCCTGATGAGCTACCATTACAACCAGTTACAGATAGAACCGCCGCCATTGACGCTGCTAAAACAGAATATTTAAAGTGCATTTTTTTCCTATTTAATGCTTTTTTATTCATTAATTAACAATATTGATTCACCTATCAATATTGACACCCATTATTAATGGCAATGCATATATAACAGGTTGCGTTATGTGAGCAACCGCTCACCCCAATGCGTGTGATTTTGACTGGTTTGGCCGTGTTTTCTGACTATTATTTGCCCGTAAATGCTTGTGGTGCTTATTATTTTATCTGATAAGAGGGGGCGGAGTTGGAACTATGGATGCATTAATATGCGTACAAGAAAAGGACACAAAAAAGCCAGCATAGCTGCTGGCTTTTGTTTGGAATCGACTTTGCCTTAGAAGAACAGGTGACCCATCAGGGCGATAACCGGTAGGGTAACCAAGGTACGCAGGATGAAAACCATGAACAGCTCCCACGGTTTTACCGGGATTTTGCTGCCGATCAGCAGGGCACCGATTTCCGACATGTAGATCAGCTGGGTAACCGACATAGCAGCAATTACAAAGCGGGTCAGGTCACTTTCAATGCCCGATGCCAGAATTGATGGCAGGAACATATCTGCAAAACCAACCACAATGGTCTTCGATGCTTCAGCCGCCTCCGGTAGCTGTAGTAGTTCCAGGAATGGAATAAACGGCAGGCCAAGGATTTCAAATACTGGGGTATTCTCGGCAATTACCAGGGCAACCGTACCAATAGCCATCACCACCGGCAGCACGCCGAAAATCATATCAACCGCATTTTTAATGCCTTCGGTAACTACATTACGCAGGCTGGTTACTTCGCTGGCTTTATTCAGTGCCTGCTCCAGGCCAAAGCTGGCAACACTTTTTCCGGCCGGAACAGCTTCGCAGTCTTTACCCAGATCTGAACCATCAATGTAGATGTCTTTCTTCCACGAAAGTGGCGGCAGGCGCGGAACGATAACAGCCGCAGCCAGACCAGCCAGGCAGACGGTCAGATAGAACGGGGCAAACATGTGCTCCAGGTTAACTTGGGCGATAACTACCAGGCTGAACGTGATAGAAACTGCGGTGAAAGTGGTACCGATCACTGCCGCTTCACGCTCGGTGTAAATCTTACTTTCGTATTGTTTGCTGGTCATCAGAACGCCGACACTACCGTCACCCAGCCAGGAAGCAATACAGTTCACCGCTGAGCGGCCAGGCAGATTGAAGATCGGGCGCATGATGCGGGTACATAGCGCACCGACAAACTCCAGCAGACCGAAGTTTAGTAGCAGCGGCAGCAACAGGCCTGCAAACAGGAATACAGAAAACAGCACAGGAAGCAGGTCATTCAGTACCAGTCCGCCGGTAGCGCCGTCATAGATCATGGCCGGGCCAATCTTGAAGTAAGTCATAACCACGAATACCGCACCCAGTTGCTGGACGATAAACCATGGCAGGCTCGGGTTCAGCAGGCCGTTCAGGAAACCATTTTCAGTAATCGCACGAGGTTTGAAAAGTTTGGTTAGGATGGATGCTCCGGCAGTCAGCGAGATCACGAAAGTGACGATTGCAGTCAGCATACCGTCCAGCAGGCCTTGAACCGATTTTGCCAATACGGCAATTGGAATCGTCAGGGTGTCCTGATACTGGATCGGTGCCATAAATAGGAACACGCCCAGTAGTGAAGGAATAAGGAACATCAGCCAGTTGGCTCTGTTACCGGTTGAAATGGAAATTGCCTGTTCCTGCATAAATGACCTTTAGTTCATTACTTCAGTTGAGGAGGTAATAATGGCTTTGCTGCTCTCGTGAATAAATATTCACTGCTCGTTCATAATCAGCATGTGGAAGATTACAGTTTTTATGCCACGATTGGAATACTTTGTTTGATTCTTTGTGTATTTATTCATTTTGTTCTGTGTGAAGGCGCCTATGCAGTGATGTGTACTTCAAGTGCTGTCATTATAGGAGAGCCACCAAAGAGCAATATATGATCGCCATTCCATTTATTGATTACAGTGTTATTAAATATCACTGTTGCTTATTGTTTGACCAGTTGCTCTGCCTATAAAGTGACCGCTCAATAGCGGGAATACCTTCAACGATAAGCAAGATAATTATGAAAACATCTCTTAAAGGACTATCTCTGGCAGTTGCTGCTGCACTGCCTTTTATCTCCTTTTCGTCAGTGGCTATGTTTAACGGAGCGGACGCACGTGGTGGTGCAATGGGGGGGACGGGAGTTGCCTCAGCCCAATACCTGACGGCCAGCTTCTATAACCCGGCGATGGCGACCAATTACACCAAAGGCGATGATTTTGGCATGATCCTGCCGATGGTTGCGGCAGGCGTGCATGATAGCGATGAACTGTACGACAAGATTGATGAATTCCAGAAGGTCAATGACCGTCTGAGTAATAATCCCTCTCTGGAAACACTGGAAGAGTGGAAACAGGCTTTACTGGCTTTGAATAACGGTGAAGTGGAAGTGGATGCCCGTGTCGGGGCGTCAGTGGCGCTGCCGAACCGTTACGCCAGTGCCAACCTGTTCCTGAGTGCTCAAGTTGCCAGCATGGCTAAGGCCAATATTGTTGAAAGCGATCTAGTGACACCGGATCCGGACAACCTAGCATCATCAGTGCAGGGACTGGCTGGCGGTACGGTCGATATGGGTATCACCCTGGCAAGAGAATTTGCCCTGCCGTTTCAGGGCCATCGCCTGTCAATCGGCGTTTCACCTAAGTTCCAGAAAGTTATGGCATTGAATTACCTGGCGAAGGTCAGCCAGTTTGATGACAACGACTTTGATTTAGATGATCGCAATGAAGAAAATACGTTCAACGTCGATGTCGGTTTGGCTTATAAGCCAGCCAATACGGTGACATTCGCTCTGGCGGCGAAGAACCTGCTGGAGCAAGAGTTGGATACCAATGTATCTCAGGGCACCAAAGCGACTTTCCTGGTTGAGCCGAAGTACACTGCAGGTATGGCATATGACAATGGTTGGTTCCTGCTGGCAGCGGATTTGGATTTGAATAAGCAACGCTACTTTACCGGTGCTGACTACGAGACTCAGTTTGCCCGGGTGGGTGTTGAGCTGGATGCCTGGAGCTGGGTTCAGCTGAGAGCAGGTTACAGCCACAGTATGACGGATTACTCGGAAGATGTGGTAACGGCAGGTCTGGGCTTGACCCCGTTTGGCTTGTTCGGACTTGAGCTGGCCGGTCAGTACGGCGAAGATGAGCACTATGGTGTTGCTGCCCAGCTGGCGTTTATGTTCTGATTGAGCTGAAACCCAAAAGTAGTCATCTGAGACAGAAATAAAAGAAGGAGGCTGATGCCTCCTTCTTTGTATTTGTTTTCGTTAGTTTATCTCATAGTAACGAATTCTTCTGAGCCGGTTGGGTGGATAGCAACCACGCTGTCGAAATCCGCTTTGGTGGCACCCATCTTCATTGCCACACCAAAGCCCTGGATCATTTCATCCACCGTGAAGCCGATACCGTGCAGGCCGACAACCGTTTCTTCCGGTCCGGCGCAAACCAGCTTCATTTTGCATGGCTGGCGGTTGGCGGTAACAGCGGTGTACATTGCGGTAAAGCCGGACTTGTACACTTTGATGTTTTCTTCGCCATACTTGGCAATAGCTTCAGGTTCTGTCAGGCCGATAGTACCGATTGGCGGGTGGCTGAATACCACGGTCGGTACCAGGTTGTAGTCCATCTTGGCTTCTGGCTTGTTGTTAAACAGGCGCTCAGACAGTTGGCGACCGGCTTTAACAGCAACCGGGGTCAGCTCAATGCCGCCATCCATGATATCGCCGACACAGTAGATACCTTCAATATTGGTTTGCTGGTATTCGTCGACCTTTATGTAACCGCGCTCAGTGGTTTCGACACCCGTCGCCTGAAGGTTGATTTTGTCTGTGGTCGGGTGACGGCCAATGGCCCAGATCAGGACGTCGGTATTGTGGGATTCACCGTTTTCGAAGTGAAGGGTGATTGAGCCGTCAGCTTCTTTAACCACCTCTTTTGGAATCGAGTGGGTGTGCAGAGTCGGCCCTTCGGCATCCATCACTTCAACCAGGGTTTCGATGATCATCGGGTCGAAGCTGCGCAGCGGCGACTCTTTACGGACGAACAGGTGAGTCTCGGTACCCAGGGCATTCAGGACACCGGCAATTTCAACTGCGATGTAACCAGCACCGATAACAGCGGTGCGTTTTGGCTGTTCGGTGAGCTCGAAGAAGCCGTTGGAATCGATACCGTACTCGGCACCCGGAATCGCTGGGATTGTTGGTTCGCCGCCGACGGCGATCAGGATGTGATCGGCGGTGTAGTGCTCGCCGTCTACTTCAACCGTTTTGGCATCGACAAAGCGGGCAAAGCCATTGATAACTTCAATTTTGTTGTTGCCCAATACATTGTTGTAGGCGGTGTGGATACGACCAATATAAGCTTCGCGGCTTTCAACCAGCTTGCTCCAGTCGAACTTTTTCACATCAACGTCGAAACCGTAATCTTTGGCGTACAGATGCATGGCTTCAGCAATCTGCGCGCCGTGCCACATCACTTTCTTAGGCACACAACCGACGTTCACACATGTACCGCCCAGCGCCTTGGCTTCAATCAGCGCAACTTTGGCACCATACATTGCAGCACGGTTTGCCGATGCAATACCGCCGCTGCCACCACCGATACAAATGTAATCAAAATGCTTAGCCATGACTTTCTCCGCTTATTTTACGATTTATTTAGCTCGACCTAGTGTAATCAAGAATGTGGCGACTTACGAGTGGGCGTGATCGAGAAACAGAAACGGATTCGGAATAACTTATTGACGTTAAAATAGCGGGAAAGAATAAGGCGGCACAGAGGCCGCCTTGGTAACGTAATCGCATTAAGCAAAGCTGTCGGCTTACTCCGGCACAACCCACTCAACTGTGTGGTGGCCATGGTTCGGTGCAATTACCTGTTGCAGCCATGGCAGGATAGTTTTCATCTGGCTTTCCAGCTTCCATGGCGGGTTGATCACAATCATGCCTGATGCGGTCATGCCACGCTCTTCTGTATCTGGTTCTACGCCCAGTTCGATTTGCAGGATTTTGCGGATCCCCAGATCTTCCAGTCCTTTTAGCATCTTATCGATGTTTTCGCGGTAAACCACCGGATACCAAATCGCATAAGTACCTGTTGCCCAGCGCTTGTAGCTTTCTTTGATCGCTTTGACCACGTCCATGTACTCATGCTTGAGTTCGTAAGGCGGGTCGATCAGTACCACACCGCGGCGTTCTTTCGGTGGCAGGCTGGCTTTCAGACGGGCAAACGCATCTTCTTTATAGATACGCACCTGGCGGTCACCACGGAACTCCTGCAGCAGCAGCGGAAAGTCAGCCGGGTGCAGCTCGGTCAGAACCATACGGTCTTGCTCGCGGATTTGGGCGCGGGCCACTTTCGGCGAGCCTGGGTAATAGCGCAGCTCGTCACCGTCATTCAGGGTTTTGATTGCTTCAATGTAAGATGCAATTTCTGCCGGAATATCATCCCGGGACCACAGACGGGCAATGCCTTGCTTGAATTCGCCGGTTTTTTCGCTGCGCTCGTCCTGTAGATCGTAACGTCCTACGCCTGAGTGGGTATCGTGGTAGACAAAAGGCTTCTCTTTTTGCTTCAGGGCATCAAGGATCAGGCTTTGTACAATGTGCTTTACCACGTCGGCATGGTTGCCGGCATGGAAACTGTGGCGGTAGCTCAGCATGAATGCGGTCTCTACAGGTAGTCAATGTTGGGATAGGGGGCATATTATGGCGAATTGCTGGCGAATATCCAGAAAGCGGTATGAACTTTAATCGGAACAGACGCTTTCAACGTTTAGACTATAGGGATAAGCCTTCGCAAAATCCCCGTTAAGGGATTGAATTTACGAGCGGCAAGACACATTTAATAAAGGATAAACGAATTAAGGATTAGCACATGTCGAACCCATTACTATCAATGACGGATCTGCCTCCGTTCTCCCAGATCAAGCCTGAACATGTCAAGCCTGCGGTGGAGCAGGCGATTGAAGATTGCCGTGCACAAGTCGAAGCCGTCTTGGCTAACGAGGCAGCGCCGAGTTGGGAAACGATTTGTGCGCCGCTGGCAGAAAGCGATGATCGCTTGAGCCGCATTTGGTCGCCTATTGGTCATCTCAATGCCGTGAAAAACAGCGACGCTCTGCGTAAGGCATATGAAAGCTGCCTGCCTTTGCTGTCGGATTACGGTACCTGGGTTGGCCAGCACAAAGGCTTGTACGAAGCTTATAAGGCAATCAAAGATGATGAGAGCTTTAGCTCGCTGAGTAAGGCGGAGCAGAAAACCATTACCGATGCGCTGAAAGAGTTCGAGCTGTCCGGTATCGGCCTGCCTGCGGCTGAGCAGAAGCGCTATGGCGAGATCAGCAAGCGTCTGTCTGAGCTGTCATCAACGTTCAGCAATAATGTGCTGGATGCCACGATGGGCTGGACCAAACAGATCACCGATGAAGCTGAATTGGGTGGTCTGCCTGAATCTGCACTGCAGGCTGCCAAAGCCGCCGCTGAGGCAAAATCAGTGGAAGGTTACCTGTTCAGCCTTGAAATCCCGTCATACCTGCCGGTGATGACTTACTGTGACAATCGTGAGCTTCGCCATGAAATGTATGAAGCGTTCGTGACCCGTGCTTCAGATCGCGGCCCGAATGCCGGCAAGTGGGATAACTCCGATATCATTGCCGAAAAACTGAAGTTGACCCACGAGCTTGCTCGCCTGCTGGGCTTTAACACGTATAGTGAAAAGTCGCTGGCAACCAAAATGGCAGAAACGCCGGAGCAGGTACTGGGCTTTTTGAATGATCTGGCAACCCGGGCCAAGCCGCAGGGTGAGCGCGAAGTTGCTGAGCTGCGCGAATACGCGGCCAAAGAATACGGTGCCGAGTCACTGGAGCCGTGGGATTTTGCCTACTATGCCGAGAAGCTGAAGCAGCACCGTTACAGCATTTCAGATGAACAATTGCGTCCTTACTTCCCCGAGCACAAGGTGATATCCGGCCTGTTTGAAGTGATCAAACGTGTGTTTGGTATGGATGTGAAAGAGCGAGAAGGTGTTGATACCTGGCATGAGTCGGTGAAATTCTTCGATATCTTCGACAAAGACGGCGAATTGCGCGGTAGCTTCTACCTGGATTTGTATGCCCGTGAAAATAAACGCGGCGGGGCCTGGATGGATGAGTGCATTGTGCGCCGTACCTGTCAGGACGGCAGCCTGCAGAAGCCGGTGGCTTACCTGACCTGTAACTTCAACAAACCGCTCGGTGACAAGCCGGCACTGTTCACCCATGATGAAGTGGTTACCCTGTTCCACGAAACCGGCCATGGTATTCACCATATGCTGACCAAAGTGGATGCACCGGCTGTATCCGGTATCAATGGTGTGCCGTGGGATGCGGTTGAGCTGCCAAGCCAGTTCCTGGAAAACTGGTGCTGGGAAGAAGAAGCGCTGGCGTTTATCTCCGGTCATTATGAAAGCGAAGAGCCGCTGCCGAAAGAAATGCTTGATAAGATGCTGGCGGCGAAAAACTTCCAGTCCGCGATGGCGATTCTGCGTCAGCTGGAGTTCGGCCTGTTCGACTTCACTCTGTACACCAACTACGATCCGGAAGCCGGAGCCCAGGTGCTGGAAACCCTGCACGACATCAAATCGCGCGTATCTGTAGTGCCAAGCCCTGAATGGGGACGTTTCCCGCACAGCTTCAGCCACATCTTTGCCGGTGGCTACAGTGCCGGTTACTACAGCTATCTGTGGGCAGAAGTATTGTCAGCCGATGCCTACTCACGTTTCGAGGAAGATGGGATCTTCAATACCGAAACCGGAGCCGACTTCCTGGATTGCATCCTCGAGCGCGGTGGCAGTGAGGAGCCGATGGATCTGTTCAAGCGTTTCCGTGGTCGAGAGCCGCAGATTGATGCGTTGCTTCGTCATTCCGGCATCACTGGTTAATTGGTTTTCAAACTGGTGATTTAGCCCTGCTTCTGCATCGAAAGTGCTCATTGATTACCATCAACTCTGCGCTTTCTCTTTGAATCCGGGCTAAATTCCGGCGTTTGAATTGCCAATTAGGGCTTCGTGAACATAAGGGGGGCTCATTGATACTTATCCACTCTGCGCGCCCTCTTAGCTATGAAATGAAAGTCCAGCGCCATAGATGCGCAGTCGTGAAAATAAAAAAGGCTCCTTGGGGAGCCTTTTTTGATCGCATTAATTTGTTGCAATAGGTGGTTTTGCCGGGTTAGTCGGTTTCGGCAATTATCAGTGGCCAGCCCATATCTGTCTGGCGGGTTGCTTCCTGTTGCAGCTCTGCTTTGGTTAGCGGGTTGGCATTGAGCCAGCTGGTCGACAGGCTTAGGGTCAGCGTATTGTCATCGGCAGTGATAGCAAATGACGGCTGGTGGTTATGGTCGCGGCGATGGCACAGGATCACGGCCAGGCGAAGCAGGCGCAGCAGGCGGGTGGCGCTGTGTGCCGACAGGGCGTGTTGCTCCGGCAGGCTGGTGAGCTGTTCGCGGAAACGACGCAGCAGCTCGGCGATCAGGTGCTTTTGGGCGCGGGTGTAACCTGGCAGATCACTGTTTTGGATCAGGTAGGCCGCGTGTTCACCGCTCTTTTTGAATTCGATGGTAGTACCGATTTCATGCAGTGACGCGCTGGCATGGAGCAGATATTTTGCCTGTGGTTCCAATTGCCAGGACTGGTCACAGCTGTCGAGCAGTGACAGGGCCGTTTGGGCGACGTTATCAGCATGCTGGCTGTCGAGCAGGAAGCGGGATTGCAGGCTCATCAGGGTACGCTCACGAACATCATTGTGGCGCATCTGGGTCATCATCTCATAGACCATGCCTTCGCGTAGGGCACCGCCAGCCAGGGTCATTGACTCAATTCCCAGGCTTTCGAAGATGGCGATCAGAATTGACAGGCCGCTCGGGAATACCAGGGCTCGCTCTAAGGTCAGCCCTTCAATATCCAGATCTTCCAGGCGCTCATACTGCATGGCCTGGCGCTGCATCCGCTTCAGTTTTTGCAGGGTAATGATTTCATCCATTCCCTGCGCCAACATGATTTCTTGCAGGGCCTGTACCGTGCCGCTGGCACCGACACAGGTTTCCCAGCCCAGTTTGAGGTAGTCTTCAATAATTGGTTCAATGGCGCTTTTGGCTGCATTGATGGCCGCATTGAAGTTTTCTTCGGTCAGGCAGCGATCTTTAAAGTAGCGTTCCAACCAGGTCACACAGCCAATTTTCAGGCTGGTCAGTGCGCTGGTATCAAATCCTTCACCGATAATGACTTCAGTACTGGCTCCGCCGATATCCACGACCAGTCGCTTGCCGCAGCCCCCGGAAGTATGGGCTACACCCTGGGAGATGATACGGGCTTCTTCCTCGCCGGGAATGATTTCAACGCTGTGGCCGAGGATTTCCCGGGCCTTGGAAAGAAAAGCATCGGAATTAACCGCTGTACGTAGTGCTGCGGTGCCGACAATCCGGATGTTATCAGCCGGAATATCCTGTAGGCGCTCGGCAAACAGGCTCAGGCAGTCCCAGCCACGCTGCATGGCTTCCTCACTCAGCTCGTTCTGGCTGTTGAGGCCCGCGGCAAGTCGGACTTTGCGTTTGATTTTAGCCAGTGTCTGCACACTGCCGGCAATTTCCCTCACGATCCACATGTGAAAGCTGTTTGAGCCTAAATCAATCGCGGCGTACAGGGGAGATACTGTTCTTTCCATAGGCATAATTTATTGCTGTTTCTGCTTCTGTTGCGGCTTTGGTTGCTGCGGACGACGGCGGCCACGCTGGCGTGATTGGCCCTGGCGCGATGAGTTGCTGCGACGGTTGCCGCCCTGGCGTGGTGCGCGTTGTACACTTACCGGTGCAGGCAAATCGTCTAGCAGAGCATCAGCATCATACTTGGAATGCGGGATCGCATGCTCAATGTAGGTTTCGATCGCTGGCAGGTTAATGGCGTATTCTTCACAAGCAAAGCTGATAGAGTGACCGCTTGCACCGGCACGACCGGTACGGCCGATACGGTGAACATAGTCCTCGGCATCATCAGGCAGATCGTAGTTGAAGACATGGGTTACTTGCGGGATGTGCAGGCCACGGGCTGCCACATCAGTCGCCACTAGGATATCCAGGTCGCCCTGCGTGAACTGCTCCAGGATACGGACGCGTTTTTTCTGCGGTACATCCCCGGTCAGCAGGCCAACACGGTGGTTGTCGGCGGCCAAGTGTGCCCAGATGTCTTCGCAGCGGTGCTTGGTGTTGGCAAACACGATAGCGCGATCCGGCCATTCTTCTTCAATCAGAGTCTGAAGCAGGCGCATCTTGTCCTTGTTGGACGGGTAGAACAGCTCTTCACGGATACGGTGACCGGTTTTTTGTTCCGGCTCGACAACTACGCTTTCCGGGTTGTTCATGTGCTCGAAAGCCAGTTCTTTCACGCGGTAGGACAGCGTGGCAGAGAACAGCATGTTCAGGCGTGCCTTTGGCGTTGGCATGCGGCGGAACAGGAAGCGAATATCTTTGATAAAGCCCAGATCGAACATACGGTCAGCTTCATCAAGTACAACAGCCTGGATCGAACGCAGGTCGATAACGCGCTGTTTGTAGAAGTCGATGATACGGCCACAGGTACCGATCAGGATGTCTACACCTGCTTCCAGTGTTTTCTGCTGCTTCTCGTAGGCTTCACCACCGTAAGCCAGGCCAGCGGTCAGACCGGTGCTTTCAATCAGCGGCTTAGCATCATTGTAAATCTGGATTGCCAGTTCACGTGTAGGTGCCATAATGATGGCACGGGGATGGTTAGTTTTGCGATCCTCCGCAGGCGGAGTCAGCAGCAAATGGTTAAAAGTCGCAGTCAGGAACGCCAGGGTTTTCCCTGTACCAGTTTGGGCCTGACCTGCAATGTCTCGGCCGGTGAGCACTACCGGCAATGCCAGGGCCTGGATCGGTGTACAATTGTGGAAACCTTTGGCTTCCAGGCCTTGTAAAACCTTAGGGTGTAAACCCAGGTCGGCAAATTTCTGCTCTGTGATGTGAGTCGTCTTCATTCGTATAGAATATCAGCTTAGGGTTGCATTACGAAACGGATTCCATTCAAATAGGGCAACGATTTGCTGGTTAAAATAAAATCAGCCAAGAAAATCAACCATTGGAGTGGAAGATGAGCGACAAGATTGTGCAGCTTACAGACGCAACTTTTGATAGCGACGTAATCAATGCTGCTGGCCCTGTACTAGTAGATTTTTGGGCTGAATGGTGTGGTCCTTGCAAAATGATTGCCCCAATTCTTGACGAAATCGCGGACGAGTACGAAGGCAAGCTGACTATCGGCAAGCTGAATATCGATCAGAACTCAGCGACACCGCCTAAGTTCGGTATCCGTGGTATTCCTACACTACTGCTGTTCAAAGACGGTGGAGTGGCAGCTACTAAGGTAGGTGCATTGTCTAAGAGCCAGCTGAAAGAGTTCCTGGACGCGAACCTGTAAGCAAGCTTTTTCCCGAACCGTGCGCAATTTCTCAGTTGTGCATGGTTTTACTTCCGTCTATGCTAGACGGAAGAAATGTTTAGTGCTAACTTATTGCACGTAAATTGTATATTTGTTCATTCCTTGACCAGCCCCATTGGTCGATTCTATCTCAACCTAACATAGAACCCCGATTTTGACTGACAAGAAACCCACCACTATGAATCTTACTGAACTTAAAAACCAACCTATTTCCAAGTTGGTTGCGCTTGGCGAAAGCTTAGGATTAGAAAACCTAGCGCGCTTGAGAAAACAGGACATTATCTTTTCCATTCTCAAGCAACATGCAAAAAGTGGTGAGGACATTTTTGGCGATGGTGTTCTAGAGATCCTTCAAGATGGCTTCGGCTTCCTTCGCTCTGCAGACAGTTCTTACCTTGCCGGCCCAGACGACATCTACGTTTCTCCTAGCCAAATCCGCCGATTCAACCTTCGTACTGGTGACACCATTGCCGGTAAGATCCGTCCTCCTAAAGATGGCGAGCGCTACTTTGCCCTGCTGAAAGTTAACGAAGTTAACCACGACAAGCCAGATAACGCCCGTAACAAGATCCTGTTTGAAAACCTGACGCCGCTGCATGCTAACTCTCGCATGCGCATGGAGCGTGGTAACGGTTCAACTGAAGACATTACCGCTCGCGTACTGGATCTGGCATCACCGATTGGTAAAGGCCAGCGTGGTCTGATCGTAGCACCGCCGAAAGCGGGTAAAACTATGCTGCTGCAGAACATTGCCCAGAGCATTGCCCACAACCACCCTGAGTGTGAGCTGATGGTTCTGCTGATCGACGAACGTCCGGAAGAAGTAACAGAAATGCAGCGCCTGGTTAAAGGTGAAGTTGTTGCTTCAACGTTTGATGAACCAGCTTCCCGTCACGTACAGGTTGCAGAAATGGTTATCGAGAAGGCTAAGCGTCTGGTTGAGCACAAGAAAGACGTTGTTATCCTGCTGGATTCCATCACTCGTCTGGCGCGTGCTTACAACACAGTGGTTCCTTCATCAGGTAAGGTACTGACTGGTGGTGTGGATGCTAACGCACTGCACCGTCCTAAGCGTTTCTTCGGTGCAGCACGTAACGTTGAAGAAGGCGGCAGCCTGACAATCATCGCAACGGCACTGGTTGATACCGGTTCGAAGATGGACGAAGTGATTTACGAAGAATTCAAGGGTACAGGTAACATGGAACTGCACCTGTCTCGTAAGATTGCTGAGAAGCGTGTCTTCCCTGCGATTGACTTCAACCGTTCAGGTACTCGCCGTGAAGAACTGCTGGCGAAAGCGGATGAACTGCAGAAGATGTGGATCCTGCGTAAGATTGTTCACCCGATGAGCGAAACTGATAGCATGGAATTCCTGATTGATAAGCTGTCGATGACCAAGACCAACAACGAGTTCTTCGATGCGATGCGTCGCCAGAAGTCGTAAAAATTTGCTGGTATAACGTCACAGTTTTTGAAAACGCCACCTTGTGTGGCGTTTTTTATTGGCGTTGGTTTCTGCATAATTGAGTTAAATAATATTTAATTAACATATCATTCGGAACACGATTACATTGTGTGTGGCCGTGACACTGAATCCGCAGTGTTTAGCTAACCAGGACGGGGCGTGACTGCGGAAAGCAGGTTTTCACCATAAGGAGGTGACATGCGACAAGGATGGTGCATGCTGATATTGCTGCTGGCGATGGCCTGGAATCCGGCATCGGCGGCAGAAGTGACGGAACAACAGGTAGCTCAGGCTGTCTCTTCTCCTCAGGTTCGGTTGCGGGCCTCGGCACTTCAGACCCTTTATGACAAAAGTGACTTTCGCGCACTAGAGTTCAATCTTTCCCAATTACCTCGATTAGAGCAGGAAGCCATCCGTACCTTGCTGGTGGATCACGCGGTACAAAGCAGCGAGCTGAACCAGGCCAAAGCCGACTGGCTAAAGGCGCAAGCTGAGCGTAAGCCGGAATTTACCGTGATTGAACAGGGTGATGGCTACCTGGTTACAAAATCTGCCTTCTACTATGGCGCCAAGGCCCGTGGGATGGTGTCGAAATGGCAGCAACATCTGCTGGCGGGAGAAATGCTGGTGTTGGCTGAAGGCGACAAGTTGAAACTTTCTTCCTGGCTGGCTGGCGATCTTCAAACTCAGACAACCCGTCGGGATATCTTCATCAGCCAGTTACCGAAATTGTCTGATGCGGCGGTTGAAAACCTGGTGGCGCAGTTTGTCTCTGATCCCAAACTAATGTGGCTCCCGGACAATGCAGTCATTGCTCATCTGGCGGCAGTCTCCGGAGATGAGGAGCTTTATCGCCTGCTATGGCGGCGCCGTACCGATGCTTTCAGCCTAGCGGAATTGAACCGTCTGGCAGCATTGGCTCCGGCACCGGAGGCGGTTGCCCAGCTGATGGCGGCCACCCAAAACCCCTCTCTTAAGTCCCGTGCGTATAAAGCACTGATAAATCTCAAGCCGTTGCCAGTTACTGCCCGTGAGTTTTTGATCCAGAAGCTCGGAGAGGTCGATGACGGTCAGATGGTGGCACTGGAGTTGGCGCAGCAGGGGTATCTCGACTGGCTGGAGCAGCTGGCATCAGCCAGTCACAGCAAGGTTTTACAGAATAACTTCAGGGCGGTACAGGCCCTTGCTCCATAATAGAAACCTCACTGATTTTACGGTGTTCTCAGGTTAACAACTCGTTATAATGATTCTGTTTTTCTAAATTTCCCGGCAGGTTATGTGATCAGCCGGGAATTGTCGCGTTCTGCAGAGTGGATAACAACGAGCCTATGAAATTTAAGGATCTGCGAGAGTTCATTGACTACCTGGAGCAGGAAGGTCAGCTCAAACGCATAAAGCAGCCTGTCGATCCGAACCAGGAAATAACCGAGATTTGTGACCGGACACTGCGTGCGGGCGGTCCGGCCCTGTTGTTTGAAAACCCGGTGGGTTATGACATGCCGGTGTTGGCTAACCTGTACGGCACCCCTGAGCGGGTGGCGATGGGGATGGGCCGGCAGGATGTCCGTGAGCTGCGTGAAGTCGGTAAGTTACTGGCGTATCTGAAAGAACCTGAACCGCCGCGTGGCTTTCGTGACGCACTGGATAAGCTGCCGGTATTCAGGCAGGTACTGAATATGCCAGCGAAACGCCTGCGCAAGGCTTCGTGCCAGGAGATTGTCTGGGAAGGTGATGCCGTCGACCTGGATAAGATCCCGGTGATGAGCTGCTGGCCGGGGGATGTGGCTCCGCTGCTGACCTGGGGCCTGACGATTACCAAAGGTCCGCACAAGAAGCGCCAGAACCTGGGGATCTACCGCCAGCAGAAGCTGGGCAAGAACAAGATCATTATGCGCTGGCTGGCTCACCGTGGCGGTGCGCTGGATTTGCGTGACTGGATGGAAACCCATCCGGGTGAGCCTTTCCCGGTATCTGTTGCATTCGGTGCAGATCCGGCGACTATCCTCGGCGCGGTAACGCCGGTGCCGGATACGCTGTCGGAGTATGCTTTTGCCGGCTTGTTGCGTGGCAGCAAGACTGAAGTCGTCAAGAGCATCAGTAATGATCTGGAAGTGCCGGCCAGTGCCGAAATTGTACTGGAAGGTTATATCGACCCGAATGAATTTGCCGATGAAGGCCCGTATGGTGACCACACCGGTTACTACAACGAGGTCGAGCGCCACCATGTGTTTACCGTTACTCACGTTACGATGCGCAAGGAACCCATCTATCACAGCACCTATACCGGTCGTCCGCCCGATGAGCCAGCTGTGCTGGGCGTGGCGCTGAACGAGGTATTTGTTCCGATCCTGCAAAAGCAATTCCCTGAAATTGTGGATTTCTACCTGCCGCCGGAAGGGTGTTCCTACCGCATGGCTGTGGTGACGATGAAGAAACAGTATCCGGGCCATGCCAAGCGGGTGATGATGGGAGTATGGTCCTTCCTGCGGCAGTTCATGTACACCAAGTTCGTGATTGTTTGTGATGATGATGTCAACGCCAGGGATTGGAACAGCGTCATCCATGCCATGACTACTCGCATGGATCCGGTGCGCGATACGGTGATGATTGATAATACGCCGATTGACTCGCTGGACTTTGCTTCGCCGGTGGTGGGGCTGGGCTCCAAGATGGGTCTGGATGCCACCATGAAGTGGGAAGCTGAAACTGCCAATACGCAGGAGCCGGTGAGCCTGTCAGCAGGACAACCGGATCGCGAAGCGCTGACCCGTTCTGTTCTGGATGCGTTTCCGGAGATTGTAGATTGCTATTTGCCATCGCAAGCGGCAGCTGGCGGTATGGCCATTGTGACCATCAAGAAAACCGCTGCGGGCCATGCCCGGCAGGTGATGGACGGCATCTGGGCGTTGCTGGAACCGCATACCGAGACCAAGTTCATCATCGTCTGTGATGATGATATCAATGCCCGTGACTGGAATGACGTGATCTGGGCGGTGACCACCCGGATGGATCCGAGCCGGGATACCCTGATGGTTAACCCGGCCCGAGATGATTCTGGTGATGTCGCTGTGACGGAGACAAGCTCTAAGATCGGGATGGATGCGACGAACAAGTGGCCGGGTGAAACCCTGCGCGAATGGGGTACGCCGATCACTAAAGAACCGGATGTGGTCGCCAGGGTCGATGCCATCTGGGACCAGCTGCAAATTCTGGGGTAATCTACCTGAGTTAGTCCGATAAAAACCAAGCCGGGCTGCATTATCGCCCGGCATAATGAGAACCTAACATGCATCAAATACGCCTGTTGCCCCATGACATCACTTTTTCTGCCTCAGAGCAGGAAACCGTGCTGCAGGCTGCGCTCAACGCAGGCGTCGCATTTCCTAACCGGTGTCAGGTCGGGGCTTGTGCCATGTGCCTGTGCCGCAAACTGTCTGGCGAGATAAGTTATCATCTTGAGCCTATGCTTACTGAACAGGAGCAGGCTGAAGGCTGGATCTTTACCTGTCAGGCGACGGCCAGGAGTGATCTGGTGCTGGAGTTAGACTAGAGGAAGACAATGTCCATCAAATGTGAAGTAAAGTCAGTAGAACCGTTGGCATGCAATACCTACCGTATTCTGCTGCAGCCCGAGGAAAAAATTGAATTTAAAGCGGGTCAGTACCTGCTGGCGGTGATGGGAGAGAGCGACAAGCGCCCGTTCTCAATTGCCAGTAGTCCTTGCCGTGACGGCGAGCTGGAGCTCCATATCGGTGCGGCCGAGCATAACCCGTATGCGATTGAAGTGGTAGAAACCATGAAAGCCGCCATGCAGGACGGCCGTCAGTTTGAAATTGAAGCGCCGCATGGTGAGGCATGGGTGCGTGAAGACAGCGACAAGCCGTTGTTGATGATTGCCGGCGGAACCGGTTTTTCTTATGTTCGCAGTATCCTGGATAACTGCCTGAGCCGTGGCGTGACCCAGCCGATTTTTGTGTACTGGGGCGGCCGTGACCTGTGCCAGCTGTATGCCCATGAAGAGCTGCAGGCGCTGGCAGGCAAACACAGTAACCTGACTTATGTGCCAGTTGTAGAAAGTGCACCGGAAGGCTGGCAGGGCAAAACTGGCAATGTGCTGGAAGCGGTGAATGAAGATTTCGTCAGCCTGTCGGCTTACGATATTTACCTGTGCGGCCGTTTTGAAATGGCCGGGGCGGCTCGTGAGCAATTCACGGCTGAAAAAGGTGCTGAGCGCGAGCGGATGTTTGCTGACGCGTTTGCGTTTATCTAATTGCTGAAATTAATGGCTTACTGTTAAGTTGTTAGATGCGAAAGGCGAGCTCATTGAGCTCGCCTTTGTTCTATCTGTAACTCGGTTCTGGCTCTTTGTCTCAGGTTTCAGAAACTAAGCTCTCGTCATCTCGACCTTCTTTTTCACCCAGGTTTCGTTAACCCATAGTGATGCCATGATGATCACTCCGCCGATGATTAGGCGCGGGTAGTCGACATCACGGTTCCAAATCACGATGTTGACGATAAGGCCGGCCGGGACCAGGGCATTATTCATAATGGCAAGGGCACCGGCGTTGACCATGGTCGCCCCTTTGTTCCAAATGAAGTAACCAAGCCCTGAGGCAATGGTGCCAAGGTAGATCAGGATCCCCCATTGGGTGTTGGTTGTCGGCAGTTTATCGACATTGCCGAACAGCAGGAACATTGGCAACGCAACGCAGATCGCCCCGAGGTAGAACAGGCCGAAAACAGTATGCTGCGGCAGTTGGGCTTTTTCCTGCTCCATGGTTCGCTTATAGCCGACCTGACCGATGGCAAAGCACAGGTTCGCGCCCTGAACAATCAGGAAGCCGATGATGAAGTCTTCATTGATGCCTTCAAATTTGATCACCGCAGCACCAATTACCGCGATAACAGCCGTCAGCAGGTACCAGGCCGAGAACTGACGATGCAGCAGATCGTAGATCAGGGTGACATAAATCGGGGTGAATATTGTAAACAGCAGCACTTCCGGGACGCTCAGGTAGAGGAACGACTGGTAGTAGAAGCAGTACATCAGCCCGAGCTGAAGGGCGCCGACTATCATCAGTTTAACTGCGAGTTTCGGGTGCAGGTGCTGCTTGCGCAGGAACGGCAGGAAAACCAGAGCCGCCAGGACAACCCGGGTCAGCACGGAAAACCAGGCATCAACCTGGCCTGCCAGGTAAACCCCAATCAGGCTGAAAGAAAAGGCCCAGAGCAGGGTGACAGCAGATAAATATCCCATATCAATAACCAGTTAACATCCATTCAAAATTTGGCGTAGTTTACCGGAATTCGCTGCGGGGAAATATGGATAACGGGTGTGGGTATTGGTGGTCGGGGGAGTCTGTCGGCGATCAGTTCTGTGATCGCCGGCCGGTCAGGAAGCGTAAGATGATTTATGGGTGTTTATTTCAGCGGGATCATCAGTAAATCGACAGGGGTCTGGTTGAGTAACTGCTTGGCTGAAGACAGGATTTTGCTCCAGAAGTCCTGATGATGGCCACAAACAACCAGTTCGACATCAATGTCATTGATCGCGTGGCAGATTTCGTCGCTGAGGTCGCCACTGCCAACCAGGGTATGGGAGACCGGATAGTTGGCTTGGTTAGCCAGGGCCTGAAGCTGTTTTTGGGCATCTTCAGCCATCCGATGCTGGGCATCGGACAGGTTAATATCGATCAGCCCGGTGTAGAGCTCGGCGTAGTTAACGTCAATGTGGATAAGGGATAGTTTGGCATCCAGTTTGCGGGCAAGATCCGCCGCTTTTCTGACCAGGACAAAGCTGTCATCTGAGAGGTCGATAGCGACCATAATGTGTTTATATGCCATACCTTTTGCTCCTTAAATCCTTATTCTTTATAACTTTCATGCTAGCACTGAGTTTTCCCGAATAATATCGCTCAGATCCCATCCTGGCAGCGTTTCAGTATCAGGTTCAGGAGGCAGGTCAAATTCTTAACGAAAAGCGGCTAGAGTGGCGCTGATGCGCAAAATGGGAGGGTGAGCCGGATATTTTAAACCGGTGATTCCTTTAAGTTGCATTCTCAATTTTGCGCGGTGACAATGACTTATCAGCGATCTCATACCGATTTTTGAGATTGGTATAAACTAAAATAAATAGGAGTAGTGCGATGTTAGCTCAAGCAATGGTTGAAAAACTTAACGAGCAAATCAACCTGGAGTTCTTTTCTTCAAACCTTTACTTGCAAATGAGTGCCTGGTGTGAAGACAAGGGCTTCGAGGGAGCCGCAGCATTCCTGCGCGCTCATGCCGTTGAGGAAATGGAACACATGCAGCGTTTGTTTACTTATGTCAGCGAAACCGGTGCGATGCCGATTTTGGGTTCGATTGAAGCGCCGAAGCATGAGTTCGCATCACTGGGTGAAGTATTCCGCGAAACGTATGAACACGAGCAGTTTATTACCGACAAGATCAACAAGCTGGCTCATGTTGCGTTTACTACCCAGGACTACTCAACATTTAACTTCTTACAATGGTATGTGGCAGAGCAACATGAAGAAGAAAAACTATTTAAAGGCATTCTAGATAAGATTGAACTGGTGGGTGAAGACGGCAAGGCTCTGTTCTTCATCGATAAAGATCTTGCCGAGATGGCAAAAGCTGAGTCTACATCGGTTATGGATACACAGGCTGGCTAATCATGGTGAAGGGCGTGCCGGGCACGCCCCCCAATGACCCTGCCAGCAGCTTAGTTTCGGGGGTTGTTTATGATTAGTGGTGATGCACTTCTATTCGCTCTCTTTCTGGTCGCAGTCATTAATGTTTCACGTTATGTCAGTACTTTGCGTACGTTACTGGCGGTAATGCGTGAATGTGACCCACTTCTCTACCAACAGGTCGACGGTCCGGGATTTTTTACCTCTCATGGTAATGTCTCCAAGCAGATCCGCCTGTTTCACTACATCCGTGGTCAGCAGTACCAGAACCACCATGATCCGGTATTCATGCAAAAGTGCGTGAAGGTTCGGAAGTTGTTTGTTCTGGCCAGCACTTACCTGATGGTCTTTTTTGTATCGATTTTTGTCGTCGCTTATCTCGGTATTTGAGATATCCAAGCGGCTCTACTTTCCATCTGGCATTTTTCGGTGGGTTGGGTGGCATACTAAATATGTAACCTGCGATATCGGTTAGCTTGTCGCGGGATTTCGTTTGGTGTTCGGCGTCCGGGTAGGTAGAATAGCCGGGCTTAGAGGGATGCAGGCCAGTCGGTCCTGGCATCCCTTTTTCATTGCTTAGCAAAAAGCGTTTTGACATACGGTTTAGCAAAAACGGTACAGAGATGGCAGACAAGTTTGATGTGGTAATTATAGGGGCAGGTGCCGCCGGGTTGATGTGTGCGGCAGAAGCCGGCAAGCGGGGGCGCTCGGTGCTGGTGGTTGACCATGGCAAGAAACCGGGGCGTAAGATCCTGATCTCAGGTGGCGGGCGCTGTAATTTCACCAACTACGATGTGGATGCCAATAACTATGTTTGCCGTAACCCGCATTTTGTTAAATCGGCACTGTCCCAGTACACCCAGTGGGATTTCATAGCGATGATTGCCAAACATGATATTGCCTATGAAGAGCGTGAGCATGGTCAGCTGTTCTGTGAGGATTCAGCCAAAGATATCGTTAACATGCTGCTGGCTGAGTGTGACTCGCCGACAGTGGAGCAGCGTTACCGTTGCGATGTTCATGATATCCGCAAGACTGACTCCGGTTTCAGCCTGACACTCAATACCGACACCGTGGAGTGTGAATCCCTGGTGGTGGCGACCGGTGGTCTGTCGATGCCTAAACTGGGGGCGACACCGTTCGGTTATCAGATTGCCGAGCAATTTGGCTTGAAGATGGTGTCGACCACTGCCGGTCTGGTGCCGTTTACCCTGCATAAGGAAGAGAAAGAGGCATTTGCTGAACTGTCAGGCATTGCCTTCCCTGCGGTAGTGGAAGCAGAAGACGGCACTACATTTAAAGAAAATCTGCTGTTTACCC
This sequence comes from Photobacterium marinum, assembly GCF_000331515.1. GTDB lineage: Bacteria > Pseudomonadota > Gammaproteobacteria > Enterobacterales > Vibrionaceae > Photobacterium > Photobacterium marinum. Next base: position 176,949 of record NZ_AMZO01000033.1, on the reverse strand, counting down.
ACCGCGGCCTGTCCGGGCCGGTGATCCTGCAGATTTCTTCGTACTGGACGCCGGGTCAGAAGGTGACGATTGACCTGTTGCCTGATCTGGAACTGGCGGAAACGCTGACGACGATGCGAGAGAAGCACCCGAACCAAAGCCTGAAGAATTCACTGTCCCGTCTGCTGCCTAAACGTCTGATTGAAGTTCTGATTGCCCGTGGTGACATCCATGACAAGCCGTTGAAGCAGTTCAACCCGAAAGAAATTACCGCTATGGCAACCTATTTCCATCAGTGGCAGATCGCGCCGAACGGCACCGAAGGTTACCGAACCGCGGAAGTGACGTTGGGCGGGGTAGATACGGATGAGCTGTCTTCCAAGACGATGGAAGCGAAGAAAGTACCGGGTCTGTTCTTTGCCGGAGAGGTGATGGACGTCAGCGGCTGGCTGGGTGGTTATAACTTCCAGTGGGCCTGGAGCTCAGGTTATGTTGCTGGTCAGAACGCCTGATAGCTGTTTCGGCATAACTAAAAAAAGCTGAAAAAGTCACAAGCGGCGCCTTAGGCGCCGTTTTTGTATCTGTTGAGTGAATGAGAGTGAAGCGGATTGATACGGTTTTCAGGATGGTGTTTACCGTGCTTTCACCATGAATGAACAGGCTGCGAACATCAGTGAAAATTCAGAAAATTTCATAGAAAACCCCTCTTTTCGGCGTGGTGGAAATCTCTATAATCCGCAGGCTTTTTTACCAATCCCATTCCTGGAGTAAGCCGGATATGAAAACAACCTCTTTGAAAATTGCCGCAGTGGCAGTACTTGTCACTTCGCTGTCTGGCTGTATTGGCCAGATGGGGACTTCTCAGCTAGTGACCAAAGCTAATCTGAGTGCGGTGGATAACCGCTACGGTCGTGCCGGTCTGTTTGTGCTGTTGAGCCCGGTGTATGGCCTGGCGGCGACCGCTGATCTGTTCATCTTCAACACCATTGAATTCTGGACTGGTAAGAACCCGATCACCGGCAAGTCCCCGGCGGTGGCCGATCAGCCGGTTGATGCCATTTTTAAGGTCAACAGTAAGCTGGATAAGTCGATGACAACCGTGCCGCTGGCCAGCGTTAAGAACAGCGACATTGAATCAGCCAGTTTTCGTCAGTTGGATGACAAGACACTTGAAATGACAGTAGCTTATCGTAATGGTGGTACTGCCGTGCTGCGAGGTGAGAAAGCCGGTGAGGTGGTGAATTTTTACCTAGATGGTGAGTTTATTTCTGCGGTTAACCTGGACGAATTGAGCCAGTATGCCGATAACCTGGCGTAAGCCAGTTAGAGCACAGTGTTATTGCTGAAGCGGGAGCTGGTCTCCCGCTTTTGGGTATTTATTCTGGGAGAGTGTTTTAGGAGCCGGTTTTATATGTGCTGAACTCTGTGTCTGTTTGCGGAGACAGCCCCTGCCACAGGATTTGGAATGCACCGTTCTGATAGTCTGATTGTTCGGCCAGCTCCGGTTGTTCGGCAAACAAACCGGCGCAGGTCAGGAAATGGCTGTGGCAGAACGACAGCACCAGCTCCAGCGGCAATGGAGCCAGCAGGTGTTGTTCCTGACCCTGTTTAATTAGATCGACCAGAAAAGCCATGGTTGCCATCATCAGCTCCCGGTGCTGACTGGCGTCAAATTGCGGGTCCAGGGGGATTTGCTGTAGGAATTTCAGCTTATCCGGATTGGTTTGAGCCCACCTCAGCGCCTGTTGCCAGTAATCTTGTACCTGACCGCGGAGGGCTTGAGGGCTGCACTGTTTCAGCTTTTGTTTCTGTTGACGCTCTTGCTTTCGTTGAATGGCTTTTTCCTGAGCATTCAATCCCGGCTGGCGCATCTGCATGGCACCGCTTAGTTCCTGTTTGATGTTACTGTAAAGGGACAGGACCAGTGCCTGCTTACTGGAAAAATGGTGAAACAGGGTACCGGTTGCAACCCCGGCCAGATTGGCGATGCTGGCGGTAGATGTGGACTGGATCCCCTGGTTTACGAACAGCTCCAGAGCACTGTCGAGGATGCGCTGTTTTTTGCTCTTTTCCATCGTGCCTGTCCGGTAAGGTTTTGTGGCCCCGGCTACCGGGGCCGACTGAATCAACGCAGGAACATCGCCAGCATCAGTTTTTGGATCCAGTTGCCGTATGGCGGGGTAACGAGCTTCCCGGTGCTGAACTTACCGCGGCGGAGCACAGTTTTTGCCTTCGAGAAGGTTTCAAACCCTTCCCGGCCATGGTAGTGACCCATGCCGGAATGACCGATACCGCCGAAGGGGGCATCATCAGCGGCAACATGGAACAGGGATTCATTGATACACATCCCGCCGGCATGGGTTGTTTCGGTGACTTTCTTTTGCAGGGCCGGATCCAGGCTCATCAGGTAGAGAGCCAGCGGACGAGGGCGTTGGCGAATATAGTCCAGGGCCTGGTCGAGCTGTTTATACGGGACGATCGGAAGTAGTGGCCCGAAGATTTCTTCCTGCATCAGCGTCATATCGGTACTGGTATTTAGAACCAGGTGGGTGATCATCCGGTGCTGGCGGTCATTGCGGGCTTGCTTGTGACAGGGAATGACTTTGGCACCTTTGTTTTCTGCATCGCCGAGCCAGTCAAGCAGCCGCTGGTACTGCCGCTTATTGACGACAGAAGTAAAGTCGGAGCTGGCCACGCCGTCCGGGTACATTGCACCGAACTGTTTCTGGTATTCCGCCACAAAATCATCGACTTTCTTTTCGGGAACCAGCACATAATCCGGAGCGACACAGATCTGCCCGGCATTCATGCTCTTGCCGTAAATCATTCGTTCAACTGCCAGTTCGAGTGGTATATCCGGGGCGATTAGGGTCGGGGTTTTGCCGCCGAGCTCCAGGGTTACCGGCGTCAGGTTGTCGGCGGCAGCATGCATGACATGGCGGCCGACGGTAGTGGAGCCGGTAAACAACAGGTGGTCAAACGGTAGTTTCGTGAAGGCTGCGGCGGTATCGGCTTCACCTTCGAATACCGCGACCTCATCATGGCTGAAGGTCTCGGCCACCAGTTGGCGCAGCACCTGGTTGGTGTTCGGGGTGAATTCACTGAGCTTAATCATTGCCCGGTTACCGGCAGCAATCGCTGAGATCAGCGGTCCGATGCTCAGCATGACCGGGAAGTTCCACGGCACCACAATACCGATCACCCCTAACGGCTGGTAAATGACGTCGACTTTCGCTGGTGCCAGCAGGATTCCGGCATGGCGGCGCGACGGTTTCATCCACTTTTTCAGGTGCTTGAGGTTGTAGTTAATATTCATGACACAGGGCAGGACATCGGCCATCAGGCTGTCATGATGGCTGCGCTGGCCGTAATCCTGGCTGAGAGCCTCACATAGCGGCTCTTTCATTGCCAGCAGATTGCGCTTCAGGGTGTTGAGCTTGTCACGCCGCTGTTGCAGTGAAGGCATAGGCTCAGCTATAAAGCTGTCCCGTTGCTCCTGCAGGGTTTTCTCCATAATGGCACTGTCGAGGCTTTCCGGGGTGAAGTTCTCTGCTGCGGTCATGGCCTTTCTCCTTCGCTGCCAGTGTTCCCGAGGCGGTTTCCTTTTCAACCGACCAGTCAGTCGGTTTTAAGTATAGTCGATAAAATCAGCGTCGGGCGTGGCCGCTCTTATCTGCATGGAAGGTGTCGATGAAAGCATCGAAATAGTGCTGAAGTGCCGCTGCTTGTGGTTGATGCCCGGTCAGCTCAAGCAGGGTTATCCCCGCTTCACAGGTGCACAGGTTGCCTTCCTGCTGGTTGCGCCTGAGCTGGTAGCCGGATTCTTTCGTTGGGGTCAGGCTCAGGCGTGGCAACTGAGCCAGCCATGGACTTTTGCGGACCATTTTCCGCGCTTCCTGCCAGGTGGCATCGAGCAGGATAAAGAGATCCTGTTTACTGTCGGTGGCCTGATAGGGTATCGCCGGGTATTGCTCGTCACTCGGAAATAACAGCCACGGAGAATAGCGCTCACTTTTGAGTTGTGCCAGCAACTCGGCTGGTGGGTTAACCCTATCCCAGGTATAGCGCTGGCAGTCTGGCAGGGTGCGCAGCATCAGCTCGCCGGTGTTGGTGTCTTTACTGAGTTCTTTCGGGTGAGTCAGCAGGACAAAGCGGGCTTCGCAGCTCAGTTGCGGTTCTTCGGCACAGATGCAGTTGTGCTTAAAGCCACAGCGGGGACAGGACATAGTGGATTCTCGTGATTGAACAGATTGCTGCCGGGGAGTGTGACATATCCCCGGCAACAAGAGCAATGCAGTGGCTTATCCCTGTCGGGGATTTGGAATTATTGCTTCTTCAGGCTCAGACCATCGTTGCCCAGGCTGTAGGTCTGGCCGCTGACGGTTTCTTCGCGGGTCGTGAGGCGATCGCCGTCGAGGGTAAACAGTCGTTGGCTGATTAGCCTTCGGCCTTGGTGTTTGGTCATTACTACCTGGACTGTGTTATCGCTGGCCTGTTGCCAGAAGCCGGTTTCATGAGTGCTTGGATCGCCGGACGGGTAATCATAGCGGGTAGTGGCTGAGTGATCCGGGTTGAGGGTGACTGTGGTCGTCAGTGCCGGATTGCCGCCAATGTATGAGGTTCCCTGATAACGGCCGACCCAGTGCCGGGTGATATCGACTGAGCCCAAAGTGGCACAGCCGCGATAGGAATTGCCTTCCCAGCTCAGTTCGGCATGCCAGCCAAACAGGGAATCGCTCATGGTGTCATTGCATTGCTGTTTAGTCAGGTCGAGTTGGAAAGCATCGCCCTGATAATGCTGCAGACCGGACTGGATTCGCTTTTTACTGATGATCTGTTGCTGGCGCTGGTTATCCGGGCGAAGCAGGCTGGCTTGGTTGCCGCTGATTTCGACTACCCAGCCAGGCTCATGGCCAAAGGCGCGGGTTTGATGGGGCGTTTGAGCACAGCCCTGAGTCATTTCGGCTGAGATCAGGTTGATTTGCTTGACCTGAAAGCGGGCGTCATAGTCGGCGGCAAAGCCGTCAGCAGGAGCCGGTTCCAGGTAGCCGATAAACTCACCGTACATTGGCTCGTAGCCCGGGCGGGTGATGTCTGCCAGTGCCTGGCGTTCTGTCGGCGGAATAGTGAGCCAGTACTGTTTGGTGCTGCCGCAGGGCTGGATGCTGTAGGATTCATGGCCGAGCACGACACTGCCACGCAGCATAAAGGCCTGAACCTTGTTGCCACTGGCGTCAGCCTGCTGGCTGTCAGCCGGTGTGATATCGACCGGTTCAGAAGTAGACGGGCCGGAGCAGCCGGTCAGTAAGGTCATCAGGGCGATGGCCGGTAGTGCCTGTCGCAGGTGTGTCATTCGGATCTCCCGGTATGTTAGGCTGAGAAGCGGTAAAGTCATGACGATAACGAGAACAATTATGGCCTATTGGTTATTTAAAACAGAGCCGGATACATTTTCGATAGACACCCTTAAGCAGCAAAAAGTTTCCTGTTGGGAAGGGGTACGTAACTATCAGGCCCGAAATATGATGCGGGATGAGATAAAGGTCGGAGATCAGGTGTTTATCTACCATTCATCCTGTAAGGATGTCGGTGTCGTGGGGATCGCGACAGTGGTTCGGGAAGCGTACCCGGATCATTTTCAGTTTGATCCTGAAGGGCCGTATTATGACCCGAAATCAGACCCGGACAATCCGCGCTGGGTGATGGTGGATATTGAATACCAGCGTCACCTGCGGTTGGTTTCCCTTAAGCGGCTCAAGGCCAACCCGGCTTTGGATGAGATGCCGTTGGTTAAGCGTGGCAACCGTCTCAGCATCATGCCGGTAACCGAATCCCAGTGGAATGAAATTCTGCAGATGACCGGTCAGTTCTGATCTGGTGACGTTTATAGGTTAACTGAGCTTAATCTGGGAACAGAGTTAATGAGCACAGGCGAGGCCTGTGCTCAGTCTGTTTTTATCTGGCTCTTGAGCTGTTACTTCAGCAGGTTGTCAGCTAAGTAGTGCGCGACCGCCTCGTCGTGGCAGGCACCGATCACGCGGTTTTCAGGCAGGGCCAATTTTACTTTGTCATGAGCAGTGCCCATGATCAGGCCCTTACCGGCCATGCTCAGCATTTCCACATCATTCATTCCGTCACCGAAAGCAATGCAGTCCTGCAGGCTGTAGCCTTTTTCTTTGGCCACAGCTTCCAGGGCATGGCCTTTAGAGACTTTGGCATCCATCACTTCCAGGCACCACGGGGTTGAGAAAGCAATATTGGCTTTATCGCCGAAGTCAGCATTGAAGCGGTCTTCCCATTCAACCAGTTTGTCGTGGCTGCGGTCATCACGGGTGAAGAAAATCTTGGCAACGCCGTCCAGCGGCGGGTTGTCGACGTCGAACAGCTGATATGTAAATTCTTCGTGGAAATCGCTCAGCGTTGGATCTTCTTTATTAAGCAGCCAGTCATCGTTGCGGTAGATGTGGATTTTCAGTTCAGGATCTGCCTTTGCCATTTCAATAATGCCGCGGATCACTTCCGGCTGAACGTCCTGCTGGTAAATCACATCGCCATTGCTGTTGTGAACCCGGGCACCGTTAGAGGTGATCATGTAAGCCGGGATCCCAAGATGCTCGCGCATACCGGCAACGTCGATATGATGGCGGCCGGTGGCAAAGATGAAATCTTTTCCGGAGTGGTGAAGCTGGTTCAGCACTTGCTTGGTGAAAGGAGCAATCTTGTGGTCGGGGGTCAGTAGGGTACCATCCAGGTCGGAAGCAACAATCTTGTACATGGAAAATCTCGGCATAAGGAACGGAGCCCTTTTCCCTGATGGGAAAAGGGGAAACTGAGCTCAATTTTAAACCAGTTTATGCCGGAGAAAAGAGGTTAATTTAGCTTTCCGGCTTTTCCGCTTTATGAAAGTGGTTGATTGTAGCGGCCAATACCGGATGGCGGTATTTATCAACTTCGAATAACAGCTCGTGTCGGGCGCCTTCAATGACGGTTAGCTGACAATTGCGGTTGGCCTGCTGCATCGCATCACAGAACTGAAGATGTGCCTGATTATCAATGATGCGGTCGGCACTGCCTTGCAGCAGTAGAACCGGGGCGGTGATTTTGGGTGCTAGATCAATACTGCGTTTGGCGGCGGCGATCCCTTGCCATACCCAGCGGGCACTCGGACCGCCGATTTTTAGTTCCGGTTTTTCTTCATACAGCTCGCGGAACCACTGGTAACGGATTTCGCATTGGCTCAGCGGGTTGTCGTGGAACGGCTTCGGGTAATAAGGCACTTGTCCCGGCGCATAGTCCGGCTGGCGCTGGAGTTGTTCAACCACGCGGGCCAGCGGAGAAGCAATCGGCTTCATCCAGTTGTTGATATTGATGCCGTGCATCGGGGCGCTGAGAACCGCACTGTCGATCAGCGATGGGTATTCGGCCAGGAACAGGCTGGCGATGGTACCGCCCATGGAGTGTCCCAGCATAAAGTGTTGTTGATAGCCTTTTGGCGCGATCACGGTATCGAAAAAGGTCTTCAGGTCGCTGATGTAGTGGTCGAACTCTTCAACATGGCCAAGTTCGCTATCTTCAGCCATCCGATCAGAAACGCCTTGACCGCGATGGTCGATAGCGAACACATCGTAGCCCTGGCGAACCAGATCATAGAACAGCTCCTGGTATTTCCAGTAACTTTCAATCCTGCCGTTAACTACGATGATAGCTTTGTCATGATTGAAGCCAGTCAGGCTGACCCAGCCGACATTGACATGGTCGACCCCTTCGAACATTCCTTCCATGCGGTGTTGCCATAAATCCGCAACAGGACCAGCCATGGTGTCGCTGTACTGGGATTCCTGGGTAAAGTTGAAATAGTGCGGTGGTTGGAATGTCATGGCGTATCTCGGAGTTCTCGAACTGTGATAGATGATTGTGTGCGGTCGGCCGCATAAGCCAATGGCAAAATCTACGTATCAGTATAACTTAAAGTGATCCCTTTCCATATGAGAGCGTTGCTTTAGTGACTGAACTACTGTTAACTTGTAGCCGTTTTGTGTCGCTATGAAGTATGTCAAATACTTTATTCGCACAGTAAATCAGGTTTTCACGGTTTCGGAGAGTAGTTGTGGGTATCGAAGTTTGGCTGGCCTATCTGGCAACGGCAATTGTGTTTAGTCTGGCACCGGGTTCCGGCACGGTGAATTCTATCAGTAATGGCATGATGTACGGCTGGCGTAAATCATTGGCTTCGATTCTGGGACTACAAGTTGGAATGGGTTTCCACATTGTTTTGGTGGGCGTTGGTCTGGGTACTATTGTCGCTAAATCTGCTCTGGCGTTTACCGTGATTAAGTGGGTTGGGGTGGTATACCTGGTATGGCTGGGTATTCAGAAATGGCGCGAGAAAGCTGCGTTGGATCTGGCTTCGATGTCTTCCAGCGTAACGGCCAGTCAGCTGTTTCGCCGGGCTGTGGTTGTTAATCTGACCAACCCTAAGACTATTGTGTTCCTGGTTGCACTGTTCCCGCAGTTTATCAATCCGGCTGAACCTCAGGGTATGCAGCTGGCTGTACTTGGAATTACGACAATTGCAGTCGATGCTACCGTGATGTTGTGTTACGTCACATTAGCATCAAGATTGAGTGGGTATATTCGTTCAGCAAAGATTATGTCAGGTCTTAACCGCTTATTCGGTTCGATGTTTATCGGCTGCGGTGCATTGCTGGCATCTGCTCGGGCCTGATATATGCGGAAAAGGTATGTGGCGGCTGGTATAATCTGGCCTTAATTTCGTATTTTTTCGTTATTTCAATCTATTAAGGATTTACCCGGGCACCATGTACTCTTATGTCGCGCGTCAGCCAATTTTTAACCGCCAACAGCGTACGGTCGGCTATGAGCTGTTGTTTCGTGACGGGGAAAGTAATGCGTTTCCGGTGATTGAAGCCAATAAGGCGACTTGTCGCCTGTTGGTGGAAAATTATATGGCTGTCGGCGATAACCTGGCGACAGCCGGTCAGCGAACCTTTATCAACTTCCCGCAAGAGAGCCTGATCCGCCTTTTACCTATGCTGCTGCCTAAGCGCAAGGTGATCATTGAAGTACTTGAAACCTGTACCCCGGATGAAGAGCTGTTTCTGGCGATTAAGCACCTTTATCGTCAAGGCTATGTGATCGCCCTGGACGATTTTGAGATGGCGCCGCAATGGCAGCGTTTCCTGCCTTATATTCACATTATTAAACTGGATCTGATGAAGACGGGGGTTGAGCAGGCCTGTCAGTTTGTCAGGCAGAACCGCACCCGTAAAATTAAATTTCTGGCTGAAAAAGTCGAAACTTATGAAGATTACGCGGCAGCATTAAAGGCCGGCTTCCATTTTTTCCAGGGATACTATTTCAGTAAGCCTGAGCTGTTGAAAAACCGCCAGGTGGAACCGGAAAAGCTGACCACGGTTCGCCTGTTGCAGGAGATCTGTCGCGAGGAAGTGAACTTCACCCGCGTTGAGCAGATCATTGCCAGTGATGTGTCGTTGTCGTATCTGTTGCTGCGTTATGTGAATACCGCCGCGCAGCGGGTGGTTGAGCCGATCAGTTCCTTTAAACAGGCGCTGGTCTACCTTGGTGAAGAGAAAATCAAGATTTTCGTCAGCGCCGTAGCGACGGCCCATGCTGCGATCGACAAACCGAAAGAGTTGTATTCACTGTCGCTGCAACGGGCACGGATGTGCGAGATGTTGGCTTCCAGCAGCCGCTTACCTTTTATGAAAGACAAGGCGTTCCTGACCGGCCTGTTTTCTCTGTTGGATGCATTGTTGGATAATTCACTGGAGCAACTGCTGGAGCTGTTGCCGCTGGAGCCGGAAGTACAGGCGGCATTGCTGAAGCGACAAGGTGAGCTGGGGCAGTTTCTGGCATTGCTGGATGCCTATGAGCAGGCCGACTGGGCGAAAGTGAGTGAATATTGTCAGGTTCTGAAGCTGAATGAGGAACTGGTGGCCAAGAGCTTCCATCATGCCCTGAGCTGGTCATCTGAGTATCTGAGTGCTTCAGAGCCACCGGATGAGTCTGTACCCAAAGAACAGTAATATCTAGTATTAAACAGAAGCGGTGACAGCATAGGTGGTCACCGCTTTTTTGTTGTCTATAGAAAAATTATGGCTGGTACTGGCTCAGCACTTTAATGGTGGCGGTCAGGGCGGGGTTTAGGGTCTTGTTTGATGGGTAGCAGAGTCCCAGGCGGCGGAACATTCGAGGCCCATCGAGTGGTACAGTAACCAGCTGATTGGTGGTTTCCAGTACTCCGGTCGGCAGGAAAGAGATTCCCAACCCAGCCTGCACCAGGTGCATGACTTGAGTTTTGTGTTCGGCTTTGGCAACCAGGTTCACCGCCAGTCCGTCACAGGCCAGCAGGCCGATAGTTTGCTGGTGGGCTTCACAGGGTGGACACTCAATAAAATCATGCTGATGAAGCTGCTCCGGCAGTACTTTATCCAGCGCGGCAAGCGGATGGTCCGGCTGCATGCACAGCACATAGTCCTCATCCCACAGCGGCAGGAAAATTTCGTCTTCGGCCTTGAAGATATCCAGCGTTAGCCGGGCATCGGCGGGTGCGTCATGGTCAACCAGTTCCAGCAATAAGTTAGGGATATGCTGTGTCAGCTCGGCCAGTACCCGGGCTATCTGTGACTGGCTCAAATCCGGGAAATTTGCCAGTTTCAGCGGCAGGCATTCGGTACGCTGCTGGAACAGCTCCGGCAGGCGGTTGATATCGCCCAGCAATCTGATCGCCAGCGGGTAGAGGTAATGGGCCTCATCTGTCAGATCGACCCCTTTTTTGTGCCTGACGAACAGACGGGTGTTGAGCTCCTCTTCCAACTGCTTGATGGCGTTGGAAATAGATGGTTGCGAGACAAAGCAGCGTTCTGCTGCCAGGGTAATGTTTTTTTCTTCATAGACCGCAACGAAAAAGCGCAGCAGGCGTAAATCCATAGGGTGACTCGTGAGTTATCAGACCATCGCAATGGCCACAGGATAGCGGCTAATCAGGCAGAAACCAAAACAGGCTAGGTTGATGTAAGTGGTCTGCTGGTCTTTTTATCCATAGCTAAAACTTATGATAAGCAGAAAAAATCGGTATTTTTCGCCGCCCGGCAAGCCCGATATAGTAGCGCCATCAATTTGGTGCCGGCCGTTGATACTGTTTTCTCTGTCTATTACAAAGGGTTTTACTATGTCTAAGTCTCTGATTGTTATTACTGGTGCAAGTTCGGGTATCGGTGAAGCGACGGCACGCAAGTTGTCAGCGGAAGGTCATCCGCTGTTGTTGTTGGCGCGTCGTGTGGAACGCCTTGAAGCTCTTGATTTGCCAAACACACTTTGCCGTAAAGTGGATGTGACTGATGCCAAGGCTTTCGCTGCTGCGGTTGAAGAGGCTGAAGCGCAGTTCGGTCCGGTTGACTGTCTGATCAACAATGCCGGCATGATGCTTTTGGGACTGGCACATGAGCAGGATCCGGCAGAATGGAAAACTATGTTCGATGTGAACGTGATGGGCCTGCTAAACGGCATTCACGTCGTACTGGCTGCGATGAAAGCCCGTCAGCACGGTACGGTGATTAACATCAGCTCGATTGCCGGCCGTAAGACCTTCCCGAACCATGCGGCATACTGTGGTACTAAGTTTGCAGTTCACGCTATTACGGAAAACATCCGTGAAGAAGTGGCGGATGACAATGTTCGCTTCATTACTATCGCACCGGGTGCGGTGGAAACTGAGCTACTAAGCCATACGACCAGCGATGATATCAAAGCCGGTTACGAAGAGTGGAAAGATGGTATGGGCGGTGTGATTGCCCCAACGGATATTGCCAATGCTATCAGCTTTGCTTACCAGCAGCCGCAGAACCTGTGTATCCGTGAGATTGTTCTGGCAGCAACACGCCAGCAGCCGTAATGACATCAATGTCATTCTTCTGTTAGTTATTCTTAAAAGCCAGAGTAAGTTCAGCAACTTACTCCGGCTGACTGCTATATTAGAGCAATAGGAATTGTATAGTAGTGTGGAGGCTGGCAGGTGAGGCAGAAAATTGTCTATTTCGACTTGATGCGTTGTGTCGCAGCCGTTGCGGTGGTGGTGATCCATGTGTTGGGGCCTTATCGTGAACAGCTGGGGATTATTGCTGATAGCAGCTGGTTCACCGCCATCAGCTTTAACAGCTTCAGCCGCTGGGCCGTGCCGGTTTTTATTATGATCACCGGTGCCCTGATGCTCTCGGATACCCGGGAATTTAACTTTGGCTATTATGTCCGGCGGCGGCTGGGTAAGGTGCTGGTTCCTTTTCTGGTATGGTCTGTCTTTTATGCTGCGCTGTCAGGTTTGTCGGCTTCCGGTTATACCTTTGCGATGGCATGGGAAACCCTTAAGGCGATGCCTTTCCATGAAACCTATTACCATCTGGGTTTTTTCTACTACTTCATCCCCCTTTATTTTGTTGTGCCGTTCCTGAACTATTACGTCCGAAAAACGGATCGGGGGGGGGTGATCGGCCTGACTTGTGTCTGGCTGGTGCTAACCACCTTGTTTCTGTTTAAGATTGACGGTTTCTGGAGCCACGAGCTGATTTTGTATAGCGGGTACTTACTTCTCGGCTATGGCTTGTTTTGTTATCAGTGGCCGCCATTAAAATCGCTGCTGGTGCTGGGAATAGCCGGCTTATTGCTGACTGACTATATGGTTGTCAGCAACAGCTTCAGTGCCGGGGCATATACAGTCGGGCGCTGGCTGTCTTATAAAACGCTGAATACTGCACTGATTGCGGCAATGGTGTTTGCCGTGTGCCGTTATCTCGGAGAGCGCCTCAGTCCGTTCTGGCTGGAACGGATGGCGTTTATGAGTCGCTATAGCCTGGGGATTTATCTGCTTCACCCCATCTTCCTGTGGCCAATCCGCGAATATGACCTCTATTTTGCCCACCCGTTGATAATGATCCCGTTCTGGACATTGATCTGTACCGCATTGGCGTTACTGGCCAGCTGGATACTGGCCAAAAATACCAAAACTGCCTGGCTGGTCCCTTAACCGAGCCGGCGAAGTGCTTTTGTTAACAAGTGCTAACTGCGCTTAAGAGCAAAGTGGATGAAGCTTAAGCCCCGGTAGGTCAGGGTGCCGTGGTCGCCGGGATTTAAGGCATGGTAATAGTGGATGCCAATCCTGAACTCACGTTTCGGGCCACCGGCACAGGGTTGGACGTAAAGCCAGTACTCTTCGTTATCTTCACCGGGCTGGCTGTTGCTTAAAGGGATACTTTGTTTATCGAGCACTTTTACATCGATTTGTTGCTCGGGGGCATTGTCGCCCAGGGTATGGCGGCGATAGGAGTAGAAAAAATACAAAACAGAAATGATAAGTAAGGTGATAAGTGCCAGCACAATCCCTATAGGCATGACGCGAACTCCCTGATGGTTTGAATACTGCCATTATTATGGAGTGGTCGTTAAGGGAATATAGCGGAGAGGAAAAAGCGTGAACCTGGCTGGAGTTTATTGGTTGCGATCATGGCAATGATGATATTGGGAAGAGATTGTGCTTTTGGTACAAATCTGCAGGAATGTAATGTAAATCAATGTTATCGGGCTGGGCATGCCTCGAAAGTCACGGTAAGGTAGAAACAAGAGAGCAGAAAGGAGGTCTGTTTATGGCCAATATTGAACTCGTCGTGACTCGTACAAGGCGCATAGAGCACTTACTTCGCGAACGCTACCATGCGGAAGGTAAAGGGTTACACCAGCTGATCACTAGCTGTGAAGAGCGTCTGCCCCACGAAATTATCCCCAAGCTGCGATTTATCGCGACTGTACGTAACAAGACAGTCCATGAAGAAGGGTACAAACTGGATGATAAAGCCGGGTTCCTGGCGGCATGTCGGGACTGTGAAGAGGAGCTAACACCACGAAGCGGCCGTTTTGTCTGGACGGTGGCAGCATTGGTTGTGCTTGGATTCACTGCTCTGGCGGTATGGTTCTATTCAGAACACTGGCATCGTATTAACCTGACTCCCTGATTTTCCCCCTCATTTGATCGCCCCTTGAGGGATGATTTCCGGTTCTTTCTACATTGTGCGTGAAAACAAAAAAAGGTGCCTTCAGGCACCTTTTTTCATGAATTTATTTTTTGCTTAGTAGATTACAGGCAGCGTCATTAAACCGACAACCACTGCGATCATCATAAGCCCTTGTTTTTGAGATGAAGTAATCATAGGTAGGCTCCTTATTAGCTGCTAATCTTAACTTGGTTTAAAGAATAGCACTGTTTTTGGGGTTTAGGCAAGCCCTAATGTGATTCTGGTGGAAAAAGTAAAGTTTTGTTATCTAATAATGGCTGTTTTAGGGCTATTAAATTGTGTTTTTTGAGGTGTTTAAAATGTGATCTCTGTGATTGTGCTGTGCTCTTTCTTGTTTAAGTTATTGAATTTAAGGGTTTTGTTTCTGCGTTTTTCTGGTTTTTTTTGTTTTTCTTGAGATTGTTGGTTTTTGGGCGATCGGTGTCGGCTGACAGGCTCAACTTGGTGATTTGAAGGGTGTGTTACATACTGACAACAGTTAACTGTGACGCTGATCTCACTGATTGTAGATAATTATTCTTGAATGAGTTTTGTCGGGATAAGTGACTGCTGGCTGAGAGCGAAACTGCCGATGATGGGAGTCAAGGTCGAGATTGTGATGCTTAAATACGGTTTTTGCATTTAAGTTATTGATTTAAAATGGTGTTAACTATGGCGTAAAGACGTATTTTTGACGCTTTTCTGCTTAGTTGGTGACTGATTGATGGCAATAAAGTGTTATTCATTTATCTCAGGCGGTGAATGCCCGGCTTTATGTTGATTTCTACGAGCTATCAGACTCAGGTTGGTCGTTATTTATATTGTGTGCTGTGTATCGGAAAATTGTTTTTTTGTTTTCAGCCAGCTGATCCCTTATGTTTTTTTAATCGGTGTCTAGTTCTCGTCGTTCATAGCTAGACAATCACTGCGGGCTTTCTAAACTGTTCCTGCTTATAACAATAATGATATCGGTGAAGTTATGTGGGTATGGTTAGCCATCTCTTTTTCCGCTCTGTTACATATTACAGCCGCTTATAACGGACCTAAGTGGCAGTACTACCTGTTCAAACCGTTCACCATGGTATTGCTGATGGTGGTGGCCTGGCAGTCAGGGCTGGATGGTTTTTATCATCAGGCGATTTTTGTCGGCCTGATACTGTCGGTTGTCGGTGATATCTTACTGATGTTGCCCAAAGACCGCTTTGTTCAGGGGTTGGTAAGCTTTTTGCTGGCTCATATCGCCTATTCCTTGGCATTCTGGAGTCAGTTTGAAGGCAATATCATCTGGTGGCTGCCAGCCTTGTTGTTTGCCGGTGGGATCATTGTGTTTTTGCTTTTCCTGCCTTCCCTTGGTTCACTGATCTTGCCTGTTGCTCTGTATATTGCAGTGATAGTACAGATGGCTTGGGCGGCAGGTGAGTTCTGGCTGACTGTCGGCTCCACTGCCAGTGTGCTGGCTTTTGCCGGTGCATTAGTCTTTATGTTGTCAGACACCGTGCTGGCGATGAACCGCTTCCGCGGTCCCCTTACTTCAGCAACGGCAGTGGTGATGACCAGTTATTATCTGGCTCAGGCGTTGTTTGTGGCGTCACTGTTAGCTTAACGGCAAAGGGAAGTGAACTGGGCTGATTGCGGTCTTTGTCTTTAATTCATTGTCAGAGCGGCGGCTGTGCTGCAAGGAGTGCGAGATGAATGAACCATGGGTGAAGGTGTATAACGCTGCGAATAATCTTGAGGCGCACAGCCTTAAAGGCATGCTGGAGAATGAAAATATAGCGGTGCAGCTCAGTGGTGAAAGCCTGGGTTCCGCGGCCGGCGAACTGCCTGCTGATGTGGTACAGGTCGGGATTTGGGTTTGCGAAAACCAGGTTACGGCAGCCCGAGTGCTGATCGAGCGTTATGAAAATGCGGATTATCCTGACTGGCGTTGTCCGAACTGCGGAGAGCAGAACGAAGGGCAGTTTGAAATATGCTGGCAGTGCGGACATGATAAACATACATTTTAAATGCAATAATTTGTTCTGGGTCAATCTGGCCCGTCGCTAGTGTGGTTTAATCAGCTTATCCCTTTTTGATGACTGCGAGTGAAACCATGAACCAGATCCATGCCCATAACGTTCTTAATATGCTGTTGGCTGCTGAGGCGCCATATACCAAAGAGTCTTTAAAACAAGCGGTTATTGCTGAATATGGTGAAGATGTTCGTTTTCATACCTGTAGCCAGGAAGGCCTGACCTTTGATGCTTTGCTGACGTTCCTGCTGGATCGCCGCAAGGTTGTAGAGAATGGCGATACCATTGCAGCCAATAAAGAACGCATGTGTAACCACTGATTCTCATTCCCTGAGAGAATTTGCAGGCAAGGTGGTAAAAATATCGCCATCTTGCTGTTCTTTTGATATACTTTTCCCCTCTTTGTCAGCGTCCCTGCTGATACCGTAGTTTTTCTTAACTTTCTGTCTTTAATCTCTGTCTGAGGTCTGCTCTGTGGAAATCATTTCTGCGGCGGTCATGCTATTTTTGATCATGGATCCGCTGGGTAACTTACCGGTAATGTTGTCTATTTTGCGGCATATTGAGCCGAAAAGACGACGTATTATCATGGTGCGTGAGCTTTTGATTGCGTTGTTCATCTTATTGATGTTCTTGTTTGGCGGTCAGAAGATGCTGAATTTCCTCCATGTATCGGCGGAAACAGTCAGTATTTCAGGCGGTATTATTCTGTTTTTGATTGCGATTCGGATGATTTTCCCGCAGCCGGGTGGGGTGACCGGGCTGGCTGCCGGTGAAGAGCCATTTATCGTGCCGATGGCTATCCCGATGATTGCCGGACCGTCGGTACTGGCGTCGCTGTTGCTGCTGTCAAACCAGGAGCCGGGACGAACCTGGGACTGGGTGCTGGCGGTGCTGATGGCATGGGGCGCATCGTTTGTGATCCTGATGTTCTACGAAGTGTTCAATCGCCTGCTGGGTGAAAGAGGACTGAAGGCGGTCGAGCGCCTGATGGGCCTGTTGCTAATTATGATGTCGACTCAGATGTTCCTCGACGGAATCCGCAAGTTCTTTGGCTTTTAATTGTTGAAATAAAAAAGCGAGATCAGAATCTGATCTCGCTTCTCGCTTCTCGCTTCTCGCTTCTCGCTTCTACATCATATGCTTGCGTCGGATATCCAGCAGGGCAAAGATGCCAAAGATAAGAATTGACCACTTTTCCCAGCGGCTCATTTCGATTTTGTCACCGAAAGCACCGATGAAGATCAGCATCTGCAGGCCGTGCATCATCAGTAAAAATCCGGTCATGATATACAGTGCCATCGCGGCAACGCCCGGGAACGGGTAGAAAATATTAACCAGCAAAACCAGCCAGACGAATCCAATTGCCGCCTTGGCTAATAAAATCAGCGCTTTCATGCTTCCTCTCTTTCAAATAACCGGTAACAGACCTGACCGGCTGTTTTTTCCCTGTGTAAATGCCAGTGGGATGGGGTATCCAGCTCGCCCAGCTCTTTTTCTGCTTCAATATAAATGATGGCATGCGGTGCCAGCCAGCCATTCTCTTCCAGCAGGCTGAAAACATCCTGAAGCAGGTTTTTGCGGAACGGGGGATCAATAAAGACCACGTCGTGAGGTGTGCCAGGCTGGCTCAGGAACTTCAGGCTATCCGTATTATGGATGGTGGCGTTGTCCGCACCGATCGTTGCTCGGTTTTTTTCCAGCTGATCGGCGGCTTTTTTATCCAGCTCAATCATAGTGACGCTGTCTGCGCCGCGGGACAGGGCTTCGAAGCTCAGGCTACCGCTGCCAGTGAACAGATCCAGGCATTTGGCCTCATAAAGATCCTGAGCTAACCAGTTGAAAACTGTCTCTTTTACGCGATCAGTGGTAGGTCTGAGACCTTCAACATCATGGACCGGTAGTTTACGCCCGCGCCAGCGACCACTGATGATTCTTACGAATCCTTCTCGGCGGTTATTTGGCATATTTCGCCCTGATTGTTGTCTGCGTCTCGTCATAGATTTCTTCGACCGATTAGAAAATGATAGTATACACCTGTTTTTAGGCTGCAAATTGTACCAATCAAGCTCTAGGATTTGCCAATGGCAGAAAAAAAGAAACGCGGATTATTCTCGTGGCTGGGTTTTGGTTCTGAAGAACAAACCGAGCAAACTGAACAACTGAAAGACCAGCAAGAGGTCGAAACTGAAGCGGGTGCTGAACAACAGGCGCCGGCACAAGACGAAGTAGCGCAAGCTAAAGCTGAAGAAGAGGCTGCGGCTGCCAAGGCAAAAGCGGCAGAAGAAGCGGAAGCTGTGGCGGCGGCACAGGCTGCTGAAGAGGCCGAAGCACTGGCGGCGGCCAAGGCGGCAGAAGAAGCGGAAGCTTTGGCAGCGGCGCAAGCTGCAGAAGAGGCTGAAGCCCAGGCGGCGAAAGCAGCTGATGAAGCTAAGGTTGCCGAAGAAGCTAAAGCTGTAGAGGAAACCGAAGCTGAACCTGAACCTGAAGTTCAGGAACATGAGGTTCATGAACAGGAAAAGCCGAAGAGTGAGGGTTTCTTTAGCCGCTTGATGCGTGGCCTGAAGAAAACCAAGACCAACTTTGGTTCCGGCTTTATGGGCTTGTTCCGTGGCAAGAAGATCGATGACGAGCTGTTTGAAGAGTTGGAAGAGCAGTTGTTGATTGCCGATGTGGGCATGGACACTACGCTGAAAATTATTGAGAACCTGACTGAAAAAGCCGATCGCAAGGAGCTGAAGGACGGTGAAGCCCTGTATGCTCTGCTAAAAGATGAACTGGGCGATATGCTGGAAAAAGTCGAGCAGCCGCTGGTGATTGATACTACCCGTAAGCCGTTCGTGATCCTGATGGTCGGTGTGAACGGTGTGGGTAAGACAACTACCATTGGTAAGCTGGCTAAGCAATTCCAGAATGAAGGCAAGTCAGTGATGCTGGCGGCGGGTGATACCTTCCGTGCCGCTGCTGTTGAACAGCTGCAGGTATGGGGTGAGCGTAATAACGTGCCAGTGGTTGCCCAGCATACTGGTGCTGACAGTGCTTCGGTTATTTTCGATGCCATTGAGTCGGCGAAAGCCAAAAATATCGACGTGGTGATTGCTGATACTGCAGGTCGTTTGCAGAACAAAGGCAACCTTATGGAAGAGCTGCGTAAGATTGTTCGCGTAATGAAGAAGGTCGATCCGCAGGCGCCGCATGAAATTATGCTGACTGTGGATGCCGGTACCGGCCAGAATGCGATCAGCCAGGCGAAACTGTTCAGTGAAGTTGCTCCGGTGACTGGTATCAACATTACCAAGCTGGATGGTACAGCAAAAGGCGGGGTAATTTTTGCCATTGCCGATCAGTTCAATATTCCAATCCGCTACATTGGTGTCGGTGAAGGTATTGAAGATTTGCGTCCGTTCGCCGCTGATGAGTTCATTGCAGCGTTATTTAGTGACGAGGAATAAATCGTGATTCGGTTTCAGCAGGTTAGTAAGGTTTACCGCGGTGGCCGTCAGGCCCTGCAAAAAGTGGATTTTCATCTGCGACAGGCAGAGATGGCGTTTTTGACCGGACATTCCGGCGCGGGCAAGAGTACCCTGCTGAAACTGATCTGTGCGATTGAACGGCCGAGTGATGGCCAGATTTTCTTTAACGGTCATGATATTACCCGTCTCGATAACAGTCAGATCCCGTTTTTGCGCCGCAATATCGGGATTATTTTCCAGGACCACAAGTTGCTGATGGATCGCAGTGTCTATGACAACGTAGCTTTGCCGCTGCGGGTGGAACTGGCATCGGAAAAAGACATCAAGCGCCGGGTTTCGGCAGCGCTGGACAAGGTTGGCCTGCTGGATAAAGCCCGCTGTCTGCCTGTTCAGCTTTCCGGTGGTGAGCAGCAGCGGGTCGGGATTGCCCGGGCGGTGGTGAACAAGCCGCGCCTGCTGGTTGCGGATGAGCCGACCGGTAACCTGGATGCCGAGTTATCGCAGCAAGTGATGCGACTGTTTGAAGAATTTAACCGGGTAGGGGTGAGTGTGCTGATGGCGACCCATGATACGTCGCTGCTGAGTACCCATGACTACCGGCGGTTGGACCTACATCAAGGACATTTGAGGGAGATAGCACGTGGCGCGTGAGCAAACCGGCTATTTTGCCGTGCATAAGCAACAATGCCTGGGGGCACTGAAAGAATTGATGCGGCGGCCGCTGGGCAATATATTGACCCTGGCGGTGCTCTCTTTTGCCTTGACTCTACCGGCCAGTTTTTATCTGCTGGCGAAAAATGTCGCCCTGGTTGCCCAGGCTTGGCAGAACCCGACCCAACTGACCCTCTATTTAGATCAGAATATTTCTCAACCGGTTGCTAACCAGTTCAGCGATCAGCTGCGTGGCTGGCCGGAAATTGAATCGGTGGAGTATATCTCACCGCAGCAAGGCCTGGCGGATTTTCGTGATCATGCCGGCTTTGATCAGGCTCTTAGCCTGCTGGATGAAAACCCGTTGCCATCGGTAGTGGTGGTGCGTCCGGCATCGGAGTGGCAAACCAGTGAGCGTGCCACAGAATTGGCTGCCAAAATTCGTACCGAGCCAACCGTAGACGAAGTTCGTCTTGATAGCGATTGGCTGCAGAGGTTGGCGGCAATTAAGGATTTGGCCGTAACCATGGCAACTTTGATGTCCGGCCTGATGTTGTTTGCGGTCTTTCTGATTGTCGGTAATACTCTGCGCTTGCAGGTACAGAATCATAAAAACGAAATTCAGGTGATGAAGCTGGTAGGAGCGACTGATAGTTTTATTCTGCGCCCGTACCTTTATACCGGTGCCTGGTATGGTTTTATCGGGGCAGCTGTTGCCTGGGTGTTGACCGCGATTGTGACTATACTGCTTGATAACGCGGTGGCAAAACTGGCTGCGTTATATGACAGCAGTTACCGTTTGGTCGGCCTGCGTTGGGACGAAACCCTGATTTTGTTTATGGTGGCAGCGTTTCTTGGCCTGCTGGCTGCACGCCTTTCGGCGGGTCGCCATTTGAAAGAAATTGAACCGATCTGACGTTTTTGACTCTATAAATGATGTAAATTACGCGACTTGCTTGCAAAGGTGCTCGAATTCTGGGCATCATTACAGGTTAAAGTGATTTCTCATTGGTTCAAAATAGATACAAACAACACACGAGGTTGATTGAATGGCACAAGAGATGACATCAATGGCTTTAGTTTCTGCAGACAGCCTGGACGGTTATATCCAGAGCGTCAACAGCTACCCGATGCTGTCGGCGGAGCAGGAACGCGAGTTAGCTGAGCGTCTTCACTATGATGGTGATATTAACGCGGCGAAGGCGCTGGTTATGTCTCATCTGCGTTTCGTGGTACATGTTGCCCGAGGCTATTCAGGTTATGGCCTGCCGATGGCGGATCTGGTTCAGGAAGGCAATATTGGCCTGATGAAAGCGGTTAAACGCTTCAATCCTGAAGTGGGTGTACGTTTGGTGTCGTTTGCTGTCCACTGGATCAAAGCTGAGATCCACGAGTATGTTTTGCGTAACTGGCGGATCGTTAAAGTTGCGACCACCAAGGCGCAACGTAAGTTGTTCTTCAACTTGCGTAAGGCGAAGAAACGTCTGGGCTGGTTCAATAATGAAGAAGTCGAGATGGTTGCCGAACAGTTGGGTGTGGATGCCAGCGAAGTGAGAGAGATGGAATCGCGCTTAGCCGCTCAGGATTCTACTTTTGAGATGCCGTCTGACGATGATGATCGTGATGGTGCTCCGTCGGCCCCGGTTTATTACTTGGAAGATAAGTCTTCGGATGTTGCGCTGAGCTTTGAAGAAAACAACTGGGAAAGCTATGCCAATAACCGTTTGTCATTGGCATTGGCAAGTTTGGATGAGCGTAGCCAGCATATTGTCCGTTCCCGCTGGTTAGATGATGAGAAAACCACACTGCAAGAGTTGGCGGATCATTATGGCGTTTCGGCGGAAAGGATCCGCCAGCTTGAAAAAAATGCCATGAAAAAGCTGAAAGAAGCTGTGGGTGATGTGATCTAAGGATCCTCGATTTTTTATCCACACGATTGAATTAAAGAAAGCCGGCCTAGAGCCGGCTTTTTTGTTCCTGATTTCTGGGAGATAAATCACATATGTGAGTAGCTTTGTGGATCAAATGAAAGGTTATCCACAGCTTTTGATCGGATCCAATCTATATGTAGTGGATCCAAATCTAGCAAAACACATTATCAACGCTATTCACAGTTTTTTCCACAGCTGGTGGCAAAATGATCAGTGAATAAGTTTGATGGAGTGGGGGTAACGAAAGAAACCTTGTCCTGCCTGATCTCAGTAAAGGAGGTTGCTGTTGTTGATAGCCTTACTATCTCTGTGAGGTTGTGAGTAACTTTGTGGGGTACAATGATGCGGTGGCAGTATCCCGGGCGATTTGCTCCGGTCGGGATCCTAGAACGGATGATCATCACATTTTTTCTGCCACGAAGATCACCCAATGACAATTACATACTATTTCGGCTATTGACTCAGTTAGCCAATGTTGAGAAAGAATAATGAGGCAGCCCATGGATCAGTTTGAGCACATTTCGGTAGAGCAGGCTTACCTGCTGTTGCAGCAGGAAGACCTGAAGGCGGTGTTGGTGGATATCCGTGATCCTCAGTCATATGCTCAGTCACATGCTGAGTCAGCCTTTCACCTGACTAATGATACAATTGTTCAGTTTATGGAGCTGGTGGATTTTGAGCAGCCGGTCGTTGTGATGTGTTATCACGGCATCAGCAGTCAGGGAGCTGCGCAATATCTTGTTAATCAGGGCTTTGATACTGTATATAGCCTTGATGGTGGTTTTGAGGCCTGGCGCCGACAGGCCTACCCTTGTATTTCACAGGCTTGAGCCCTGTTAGTGGAGAACTGAATGTATCGTTTAGCCGGTCTGAACAATCCTCGCCAGGCGCAGGCGTTCATTGATTATATGGCGTCGCGTGGGATAAATCTGACTATGGCCCCGGAGCCGGAGGGAATGTTTGCCATCTGGTTGAATGATGCACAGCATCTGATTGAGGTGCAGGCTGAGTTGAATATGTTCCTGGCTAATCCTGGCGACAGTAAATATCTGGCGGCATCATGGCAGGTGGCTGAAACCCGGACTGCGAAGATTCATTATCGTAGCCCAAATCTGCTGGCTATCATCAAAGCTAAAGCTGGGCCTTTTTGCCTGTCGGTGATGGTGGTCGCTATTGCGATTTATGCGTTGTGGCTGTTTGGCTTGCAGCAACCGGTGTTCAACTGGCTGCACTTTCCGTTTATGGATGGTGACCAATGGCAGATCTGGCGCTTCTTCTCTCACGCATTACTGCATTTTTCGACTGTGCATATCGTCTTCAATTGTCTGTGGTGGTGGTTGCTCGGCGGTCAGCTGGAGCGTCATAGCGGTAGTAGCAAGTTGATGCAGGTGTTTCTGATTTCCGCTTTGATCTCCGGCTTCGCTCAGTTCTGGTTGCATGGGCCAAATTTCGGCGGCCTGTCGGGCGTGGTTTATGCGCTGATGGGATATTTCTGGTGGATGGGCTGGTTGGCCCCGGAGCG
The DNA here is from genome assembly GCF_000331515.1 of Photobacterium marinum. Lineage (GTDB taxonomy): Bacteria > Pseudomonadota > Gammaproteobacteria > Enterobacterales > Vibrionaceae > Photobacterium > Photobacterium marinum. The sequence goes on along the minus strand of NZ_AMZO01000033.1, from coordinate 153,300 downwards.
GGGGCTGACTATTCCTAAATCTTATGTCGCCTTTATGCTGATTTGGCTGGTTTTAGGCTTTGCTCAGCCGCTGGGGGTCAATATGGCCAATATGGCTCACCTGTTTGGCCTGATTAGTGGCTGCGGGCTGGCATTGCTGGACGCCAAGGGGCGGCGCCAGAGCATTTCCTGATGACTACAGGCAAGATTTCTTGCCTGCTGTTTTCACTTTATTACCTACTGATTATGCTTGTTTTTTCCGGATATATGTCAAAGTTTTAGAGTAAAAGCACCATAGATGGAAATTAAATCTTCGTTTTTGATTCTTTTCACATTTTAAACTCACTATTCGCGCAATAATTTGCATACCTTGAGCGCAACCGATTATTTTCGCTCGCCCTACATTTGCGATTACGCAAAAACCATCGCTAAAACAACAAAATTTTAAGGAACATCTTATGTTTGGCATCTTCAAACCTGCTGCACATACGGAGCGTCTCCCTGACGGGCAGATCGATCCCGTATATAAGCGCCTGCGTTGGCAACTTTTCATTGGTATTTTCTTTGGCTATGCCGGTTACTACCTTGTTCGCAAAAACTTCAGTCTGGCAATGCCTTACCTGATTGAAGAATACGGCTACAGCCGCGGTGACCTGGGTGTGGCCCTGGCTGCGGTATCTATTGCTTACGGCCTGTCTAAATTCCTGATGGGTAGTGTGTCAGACCGATCTAACCCGCGTTATTTCCTTGCCGCTGGTTTGTCGATGTCGGCCATTGTTATGCTGTGCTTCGGTTTTATGCCTTGGGCGACCAGTAGTATTGCGGCTATGTTTATCCTTCTGTTCCTGAACGGCTGGTTCCAGGGTATGGGTTGGCCTGCCTGTGGCCGTACCATGGTTCACTGGTGGTCTCGTAAGGAGCGTGGTGAGATTGTATCGGTCTGGAACGTTGCCCATAACGTGGGTGGTGGCCTGATTGGTCCTATGTTCCTGCTGGGTCTGTGGGCATTCAATGATGACTGGCGCACTGCTTTCTACGTACCGGCTTTCTTTGCTTTGTTGGTTGCAGCATTTACCCTGCTGGTAATGCGCGATACTCCGCAGTCTTGTGGCCTGCCATCAATCGAAGAACACAAAGATGATTATCCTGACAGCTACGATGAGTCTCACGAGAAAGAGATGACAGCGAAGGAAATCTTCTTCAAGTATGTATTTAACAACAAACTGCTGTGGTTCATTGCAGTTGCAAACGCCTTTGTTTACATGATCCGCTACGGTGTATTGGACTGGGCACCGGTATACCTGAGTGAAGCAAAACACTTTACCGTGGATAAGTCTTCATGGGCTTACTTCCTGTACGAGTGGGCTGGTATTCCAGGTACGCTATTGTGTGGTTGGATGTCTGATAAATTCTTCAAAGGCCGCCGTGCTCCGGCAGGTATCCTGTTCATGGCACTGGTTACTGTTGCGGTACTGGTTTACTGGTTCAACCCGGCGGGCAACCCAACCATCGATATGATTGCACTGGTTGCTATCGGCTTCCTGATTTACGGTCCGGTTATGCTGATTGGTCTGTATGCACTTGAACTGGCTCCGAAGAAAGCGGCAGGTACAGCAGCAGGTCTGACTGGTCTGTTCGGTTACCTTGGTGGTGCGGTAGCGGCGAACGCTGTCTTGGGTTACACCGTTGACCACTTCGGTTGGGACGGCGGCTTCATGGTACTGACTGCTTCTTGTGGTCTGTCTATCTTCTTCCTGACCCTGGCACTAATTGGTGAAAGCCGGCTTCATAAGGAAGTTGTGGAAGCTAAAGCTGAACAACAAAATGCGTGATTGAGAGCGCCATCATTGGCATCTTTATAACGCTCTAGGTAATATGACAAGGCTTCGCAATCGCGGAGCCTTGTTGCAACTAGGAGCAGCGTCTGTAGTGAAGCAAAGTAAACGACATCAGGAAATTATCGATCTCGTTAAAACCCACGGCTATGTCAGCACTGATGATTTGGTCGAGCGTTTTAACGTGAGCCCGCAAACTATCCGTCGTGATCTCAATGAGCTGGCCGCGGATAACAAGATCCGTCGTCACCATGGCGGTGCCACCATTCCTTCAAGCTCCGTCAATACCTCATACAGCACCCGTAAGGTGATGAAGCTGGCAGAGAAAGACAAGATTGCCAGGGCCATGGTCAAACACATCCCGGATGGGGCAACCTTGTTTATTGATATCGGCACGACACCAGAAGCGGTTGCCCGTGCTTTGCTTGACCACAATGACCTGCGTATTGTGACCAATAACCTCAATGTTGCCAGTATCCTGACCGGCAAAGATGACTTTCGGGTGATTCTGGCCGGTGGCGAAGTGCGTAATCGCGACGGCGGGATTGTCGGTGAAGCGACGCTGGATTTCATTTCCCAGTTCCGTCTGGATTTCGGCATTATGGGGATCAGCGGCATAGACCTTGACGGTTCGCTGCTGGATTTTGATTACCATGAAGTTCGGGTGAAACAGGCAATTATTGAGAATAGTCGCTGTGTGCTGCTAGGGGTCGACCATACTAAGTTTGGCCGTAATGCCATGGTTAACCTTGGTGATATCAGCCAGATTGATATGCTGTTTACCGATCAGGAGCCTCCGGCTGAGCTGGCCAAGCGGCTAGCGGAAAATGAAATTCATATGGAAATCATCAGCTGATCCATCGCTTGCGATAAACAGACAGATTCTTGCAAACGGGCTGCCAGTAATGGCAGCCCGTTTTTTGTTAAAGCCCTAATAACTACATGGTTTTTGTAACAAATCGAAAACAAAAAATAATGATCTTAATCAATTTATGATCTATTATGCTCGATATCGAACGTAAACGAACATTTTCGAACTTATTCCATATTGATTGAGGTGTCTATGCGGGAAACAGCAAAGGAAGTCTTGGATCTGATTGTCGTCGGGGGCGGTATCAATGGTGCCGGCATTGCGGCGGACGCAGCTGGACGCGGGCTGCAGGTCGGTCTGTACGAAGCGGCGGACTTTGCATCAGCTACATCTTCAGCCAGCTCTAAGCTGATCCACGGCGGTCTGCGTTACCTGGAGCATTATGAATTTCGCTTAGTCGGTGAAGCGCTGGCAGAACGTGAAGTTCTGTTGCGTAAGGCCCCACACATTGCGCATCCTATGCGTTTTCGCCTGCCGCACCGTCCGCATCTGCGCCCGGCCTGGATGATCCGTGCCGGTCTGTTTCTTTATGATCACTTGGGTAAGCGAACCACACTGCCAGCCAGCCATGGGGTAAAGTTCGGTCAGGATTCTGTACTGGTGCCGGAAATTACTCAGGGGTTCGAGTATTCCGATTGTTGGGTTGATGATGCTCGTTTGGTGATCCTCAATGTCATGGAAGTGGCAGAGCGTGGCGGGGAGGTTCGTAACCGCTGTAAGGTAGAGCAGGCGGTCAGGGAAGGAGAGTTGTGGCGGGTTACCGTGCGAGACACTTTGTCCGGTGAGACGTTTGAGCGCCGGGCTCATGCTCTGGTTAATGCAGCAGGTCCTTGGGTGAAAACTTTTTTTGATCAGAGTATGGAAGAGGCATCACCGCGCAATATCCGTTTGATCAAGGGCTCACATATTGTGGTGCCGCGAGTACATGATCAGACCCAGGCTTACATTCTGCAAAATGAAGACAGCCGGATTGTGTTTGTGATTCCGTATCTGGATCGTTTCTCGATCATCGGTACCACTGATGTGGAATATCATGGCGATCCTCGTGATGTGGCGATTGATGACAATGAAATCCGTTATCTGCTTGATGTCTACAACAACCACTTTACCCGCAAGCTGACCCGTGATGATGTGGTCTGGACTTACAGTGGTGTTCGCCCGCTGTGTGATGATGAATCTGATTCACCGCAGGCGATCACCCGCGACTATACCCTTGAGCTGGAGCAGGAAGGGAACAACCCGCCGTTGCTGTCTATTTTTGGCGGTAAGCTGACAACCTACCGCAAACTGGCTGAAGCGGCGATGGTGAAGCTGGCACCCTTCTTCCCGAAAATGGGGGCCTCCTGGACGGCGAACGCTTGCCTGCCGGGCGGTGACGTGGAATTTGATCGCCAAAGCCTGGCTGCCCGGTTGCAGCACCAGTGTCCTTGGTTATCCGACTTCACGGTTGAGCGCCTGGCGACCAATTACGGTACGCGTGCTCTGAAAATATTGGAAGGGATCAGCGGTGAAGCTGAGATGGGACAGCATTTCGGTGAGGGCCTGTATGCTTGCGAGCTTGATTACCTGATTGAGCATGAGTTTGTTCAGGCGGCAGAAGATGTGCTGTGGCGGCGCAGTAAGCTGGGGTTGTATCTCGATGCCGGGCAGCAGATAGCGGTTGTCGAGTATATTGATCAGCAGCGTCAGGCCGGTTCGGTTGCTGCAGCTTAGAAGTTGTGGCGAGTAAATAGTAAAAAAGGCGCTGAAGCGCCTTTTTTATACCTGTGACCCGTTAATTCGAGCTTACTGATAAAGGTATTTGGTAAACAGCAGCTCGGTCAGCACTTTCTGTCGGGTTTCTGCAATCAACAGCTCATTGGCTTTGTTGAGGCAAGCCTGGCGGATTTCTTCTCGTCCGGCCAGAGATTTGATTTTGGCCTCTGGTTGCTGGCCAATAATGGTAATGATGGCATCACGGATCAGCGGGGAGTGGTGCTCGACAATTTTGATCAAATCCGGGTCGGCTACCATCAGGTCAATCTGAAGGCGCAGATAGCCGATGCGTTTGCCCTGGGTGTAGTAGTTGGTTGTGATATCCGGGGACAGGGTGTAATAAGTGTATTGCGGGCTTGCGGCTTTTTCTTCTTCTGCCGAAGCATTAAACGGAGCCAGCAGAGTGGCAAAAAGCAGGGTGAAGCCTAAGATAATCTGTCTCATTATTACACTCATGGATTTATCGGGATTTCAGGTAATGATTTGCTTTCTTTCGATCGTAACGATATTCGTACCCGTTACAGCTTGCTACAATAGTGTTTCCTCATGGTAATAAATTAACCGTACTCTACCAACCCCCTGATGACAGGTTGGTATACTTTTTATTAGAAAAATGTCGAAATTCAAGCAGTTGTACAAGCCCTTGTTGGCTCGTGCCAAATGGCAGGCACCGGAAGAAACAGCCATTGAAGGGACTGAGTTTGGGCATTGGTTGCTTGAACCTGATTCATTGTCGCGCCGATTTCAGCGCTATTGTGAGCATTTCAGCGTATCCCTGATAGAGCAGTTCCGGGTAGACCCGTCGCAATTGACCGATGATGAACGGTCACTGATTGGTGATGGTGACTGCCTGGTACGCAAAGTTGTCCTGAAAGGAGACGGGGAACCTTGGGTGTTTGCCCGTACACTGATCCCGTTATCAACCCTGACTGGCCCGGAGCGCGATTTAGAGCAGCTGGGTGAAATGCCGTTAGGTTTTCGGGTATTTACCGATCGCAGTGCGCGACGTGATGCCTTGATGGTGGCCAATGTTGGCACGAAAGATGACCCGATGTGGGCTCGACGTTCGCGGTTGTGGATTAACGATAAGCCCCTGCTGGTCGCTGAGTTGTTTCTGGATGCAGCCCCTGTTTATGCGAAGGAGACTCAAAGTTGGAAATAAGCAAAGCTAAAGCCTTTTGGCAGTTAGCGCGGTTTGATCGTCCGATTGGTAGTTTACTGCTGCTGTGGCCGACCCTGTGGGCATTGTTCCTGGCAGCGGATGGAATGCCGGACTGGCATGTCCTGACGGTTTTTGTGCTCGGGGTGATTTTTATGCGGGCGGCAGGTTGTGTGATTAATGATTATGCCGATCGCAATTTTGACGGCCATGTGAAGCGAACGGCACAGCGGCCGATGCCGTCGGGCAGGATCACCGAGCGTGAGGCACTGGGCCTGTTTGGCCTACTGGTGCTGGTGTCCTTCCTGCTGGTGCTGACCATGAATACCCTGACCATTATGTTGTCTGCGGTTGGTTTGTTGCTGGCGGCAACTTACCCGTTTATGAAGCGCTATACCCATCTGCCGCAGTTGGTGTTGGGCATCGCGTTTGGCTGGTCGATCCCGATGGCTTACGCTGCGCAGTCCGGTGAATTGCCGGTTGTTGCCTGGCTGTTGTTCGCAGCCAACATTTTGTGGACGATTGCTTACGATACCCAATACGCCATGGTTGATCGCGATGACGACCTGAAAATTGGTATCAAATCAACGGCTATCCTGTTTGGTAAATTCGATAAAGTCATCGTCGGATTGTTGCAGTTAGGCACCCTGGTATTCCTGATTGCCGTTGGCGCGATATTGTCACTGAGCCAGCTGTATTTCTGGTTCCTGCTACTGGCATCGGCATTGTTTGTTTACCAGCAAATGCTGATCCGCGGCCGAGAGCGCGGTCCTTGCTTCAGTGCTTTCCTGAACAACAACTATGTCGGAATGCTGATTTGGGTTGGTATTGCGGCCAGTGTTTGTATCGGCTAGTTGTTCACAAATCAGTTAGCTGTCTGTCATTAGCAGATCATGCAAAAGCGCCTTTATCCGGCGCTTTTTTTGTGCCTGTGATTATCTGTTAGAAAGCTAATGGTGGTTAAGAGAGGTTTTTACCACCGATATACCCAAAGCTCCCTAGGCTGTACTTACGAGGAAGTGGTATAGCTGGTGAATTTTATTATGCTCTTTAAATTCAGTCTATTAAGTTGGGTTTTGCTAGCCAAGTACAGCTTTGGGAGTAATTGGAACATGATAGCTCTAAAGCTGTGTGGCGGAATACCGACGAAAAAAAGCAGGTCCCGGAGGACCTGCTGAATTTGGTATAAGGAACTGAACCCTAGCCTTGTATTATCAGGCTGCGGATTCGGATTCTTCTACTTTTTCTTCCCGGTTCATTACTGCCTGGATTGTCAGTTTTACTTCCGGTGAAACTAGTGCAGCCAACAGTTCGGCCAGGTTTTCTACCGGATGCGATACCGCGTGGCAGTCCTCATTGAGGTAGCCTTCCGCCCGTAGGGTCTTCACCAGAGTGGCAAATACACCTTTATCGAAGAATTCCGGCGCATTGATACCGTGCAGTCGGCTCAGGCGCTGGGCCATCATCTGGCTCTGTTGCTCCAGATCGCTCTTCATCAGCTGCGGCTCAGAGCGTAGCAGGGTCAGGGCAATCGCATAGCGCTGCAGTGTTTCAGATATAGTACGTGCCAGTAGCTGCAGCGGACCGATACGGGCGCTGTTCAGGGCAATATCATCACCTTCTTTCAGGATCAGGCGCTGGCGAATCAGTTCGTCGATCTGGGCATTGATTACCTCAGTCAGTTCCTCTTTTTCAAAGCGAAGGAACAGCTCTGCTTTGAGGAACGGGTACAACAGCTCAACCTGCTCATGCAGTGCATCCTTGCTCAGGCGCTGGTGCTGAACCACTATGTGGGCAATCAGCGACGGCATCGCAAACAGGTGGATAATGTTGTTGCGGTAGTATGTCATCAGGATTGACTGCTGACGGTTAAGCGAGATGATGTCGCCCAGGCTGTCACGCTCAACAATGAACTTATCCATATCAATGGCGTGGCCAACCAGTTCTGCCGCGGTGTTATCCGGCATGGTGCATTGCTCTGAGTACGGTACATTGCGCAGCAGTTGCAGGTAGCAGTCAATTTGCTGCTCCAGCTCTTCACGGCTCAGCGCACGTTGGCGTGATGCCAGTAGGGCCAGGGCGCTCAGGGTCAGGGCGTTGGTGGCTGCCGCATCGTTGATGTGAGTCATCATCTTATTGGCCAGCTCATTGACCACCGGGTTCAGCCACTGCGGGCGCGGCGGTTCAATCGGGTCGACATCGTTATGCCATTCAGGCACCTTGTCATTAAGGTAGTGGTTCAGCGAGATAGGCTCACCGAAGTTCACATAACCCTGGCCGAGGTTGCGCAGTTTACGCAGAGTACGCAGCACCTGGCCGACGTTTTCTTTTTCCTTGCGTTTGCCGCGTAGCTCCTTGGCATAGGTTGCTACTTCCATTACGTGTTCATAGCCGATGTAAACTGGCACCAGAGTTACCGGGCGGTTGAGGCCACGCAGCATTGCCTGGATGGTCATCGACAGCATACCGGTTTTCGCCGGCAGCAGGCGTCCGGTACGGGAACGGCCACCTTCGCTGAAGTATTCAACCGAGTAACCTTTGGCAAACAGCTCAGACAGGTATTCACGGAATACGGTTGAGTACAGGCGATTACCTTTGAAACTGCGGCGGATAAAGAAAGCACCACCACGGCGGAAAATCGGACCGGCCGGGAAGAAGTTCAGGTTGATACCGGCAGCGATGTGCGGTGGAACCAAGCCTTCCTGGTACAGAACGTAAGACAGTAGCAGGTAGTCCATGTGACTGCGGTGACACGGAACATAAACGATTTCGTGACCGTCCTGGGCCAGTTGACGGACGCGCTGGGCGTTATGGATATTCAGACCCTGGTAGAGTTTGTTCCACAGCCAGCCAAGGAAGCGGTCACCGCGCTTGATCAGTGAATAAGAGAAGTTGGCAGCAATTTCTTCCATCATATCAATGGCTTCTTTGCGTACTTTCTCTACCGGCACGTCGCGGCTTTCTGCTTCTTCGGCAACGACTTTCTCGATTGCCTTGGATGCCAGTAGGCGCTTGAACAGGGCCTGGCGATCCGGCAGCTTAGGACCGGAAGCGGCCAGCTGCTGACGCGAAAAGTGGATCTTGGCGACACGCGCCAGTTTGTGGGCGATGGAATCGTCGGTGCCGTGGTGGTCGGCCATATAACGCAGCGATACCGCCGGGCTCAGGCGTACCATACAGTCGCGGCCGTGGGCCAAGATAGTGAAGAATTTTTCCGGTCCGTTCAGCGGGCGCAGGGTCGGTTTCTGGTTGTCTTCCTTACCAGGTTTGCGTCCCCATAGGATAGATGCCGGAACAACCTGGACATCCAGCTCGCTGTCTTGTTTGTGGTGCTCAAGCAGGGCGGTGAACAGGTCTTTGGATTCTTGCGGGAGTTCACTGTCGGAGCCGAACACGCTCGGGCCTTCGGCAATGTATACATAACGGACGTAAGACTTACCGCCAATCTCCAGTGGTTGCAGCGGATCAGGCAATCCCAGTGCCTCTGTGCTGCTGCGCAGGGTCATTAAATCTGTGTTAGAACAAAACGGCAGAATATAGATAATCGGTCGTTCTAAATCTAATTCCAGATCCGCCATTGGATCTGAAGGGATGGAATGCGTTTTAACCAGCAGAGAAAGCGGCAAATTTAATAAATTTCGATAGATTTTCTGCCAACTTGACATATCTTTTACTAGCCTCGAATTCTTAATGCGTGGCAAGAATAGCAGAAAATGCCAGCGGGTTTGCTGCTAAATGCCACATAGTTTTGGTTGAATATCAAATTTGCATCAGATTTTCTGTAACTTATTGTTCTTTTTTGTGCCATTTGCTGCTTATCACACTTTTCCGAGAAGTTATGCGGTTTTTCGCCGGACTTAACTGCAAAACCCTTGCTTTAACAGCAACCTGCCTTTTATGTCATTTGGTAAATTGCTCTTTTCGTAAACAATTGCCTTTTCAAGCCAGTGAACACTGGATATACTCACAGTGAACTGTATAAACAGACAGGGTGAGCCATGAAGCCGTTAACGCCGCGCCAACAAGAAGTCTTTGATTTGATCAAAGCAAAAATTGAAGATTCTGGAATGCCGCCAACACGTGCTGAGATAGCCCGTGAACTTGGATTCCGTTCCGCCAATGCTGCCGAAGAGCACTTGAAAGCATTGGCGCGTAAAGAAGTGATTGAGATCATTCCCGGAGCATCTCGTGGCATTCGCCTGCTGCTGGATACCCAGAGTTCTGAAGAGCAGGGCCTGCCGCTGATCGGTCAGGTTGCTGCGGGTGAGCCTATTCTGGCTCAGGAGCACGTGGAAACTCATTACGAAGTCGATCCGGCATTATTTAAACCCCGCGCTGATTTTCTGCTGCGGGTTAATGGTATGAGTATGAAAGACATCGGTATTATGGACGGCGATTTGCTGGCTGTGCATAAAACCCAGGACGTTCACAACGGTCAGGTTGTGGTGGCCAGGGTGGAAGACGATGTCACCGTTAAGCGTCTGGAGAAGAAGGGTTCCCAGGTGCTGCTACATGCTGAAAACGAAGAGTTCGAGCCGATTGTTGTCGATCTGAATTACCAGCAGCTGACCATCGAAGGTATTGCTGTCGGGGTGATCCGCAACGGCGACTGGATGTAACTCTCTGCCAACAAAAAGCTTTTGCTGACAGGCTTTGTTTTTATGCCGTCTGAGGTGTAAAAATAGCCATTTTTTTGAACAGAATGTTTTGCAAAAGTTAATGATAGTCATTATCATCTTCTTGCTTTCATACGGAGATGATAATGGCCAATTCTTCCCGCTACAATATTCCTACTGCCTTGCTCCAACCGCTCTGGCTACGTAGCCGCGAGAGTTTGGTTGATGACGGGCTAATCTATGACCCGGTTGCTGCTGCGGCCTGTAGTCAATGCCACCTCAAACCTGATTGCCTCGCTGGTAATGTTACTGAACGCCAGTTGCTGCATGCCACCCTTACTCTGCAGTGTGACCGTTTGGTCCAACAGTTTCTCAGGCGTCATCCCAATGGCTGGATCATTAATGTCGGGGCGGGATTGGATACCCGTTTCTACCGTCTTGATAACGGCCGTTGCCGCTGGTTCGAGCTGGATACCGATGAAAACCTGTTGTGGCGACAGCGTCTGTTTCACCGTAGTGAGCGCTATACCATGCGTCAGGGTTCGGTAACCGACTTATCCTGGCTTAAGGCGCTGCCGGCGACGGGGAATGCCCCGGTATTGCTGCTGTGCGATCAGGCTTTGCTGCAATGTAATGATAATGAACTGGCGAATTTCATTCAGCGTATCGGCTGCCACTTCAGTCAGATAGAAGCTTGTTTTGTTATTGCCGGGGATCGTTGTGAGTCCGCAATGGCGCAGAAGATGGGTGCTGATACTTATCGGCATGGCTACAAGGATCCGGTACGCCAGATATTGAACTGGCTTCCTTGGGCTGAGCTGGTCAGCAGCCATAGCCCGTTGGATCACTCATGCTCCCGCTGGCGTCCATGGCAGCGCTGGATTGCGAAAATCCCTAACCTGAAATACCGCCTGACCCCGGTACTGGTGCATATCCGGCTGTAATATCAGACTGGACAATAATTGGAGTTGCCAGTTCAGACTATTTTATTCTGGCTATTGTTCAGTTTGATATAACCTTCCTGCTGTTACCTGGCATTTTATTCTGCACTTTTCTGTTTTGAGTAGTCTGGCCTGCCTCGGACTATACTGCTTTGCTGCATACTTTTTCCCGCCAATTTATTGCTGGTTTCTTCGATCCTGTCCTAAGTTAATTGTAAATAAAGTGTTAATCAAAAATAGTCTAGATTAACTCATAGAGAGTATGGGTATTTTCTATTTCCCGGCAGGCTGCCGGGTGATTGTGGAAGGACGAAAGGGAGGGATCCTGGTGACGATTCGCCAATTGTTCAGCGGATTGCCGGCGGCATTGATGGCACTGCCTGTCGCGGCTGAAACCGAAATTATGCGCCTTAATATGACCCCCGGTGTCACCGAAGTCAGCCAGCGCGTTTACGATCTTCACATGACCATTCTTTATATCTGCATTGCCATCGGTATTGCAGTTTTCGGGGTGATGTTCTGGGCCATTATTCATCACCGTAAGTCGAAAGGGGCTGTGGCAGCATCATTCCATGAGAGCACTAAAGTCGAAATCATCTGGACGGTGATCCCTTTCATCATTCTTATTCTTATGGCGATTCCGGCCACCAGTACCTTGCTGGCAATGGAAGATTCATCAGAGTCAGACATCACTATCCAGGTCACCGGTTCGCAATGGAAATGGCATTACCGCTATTTCGATGAAGATGTTGAATTTTATTCACTTTTGGCGACCACAATAGCCCAGATCGAGAATAAACGCGACAAGCGCGATAACTATCTGCTGGAAGTTGATCGCCCGCTGGTGCTGCCGGTGGGTCAGAAAGTTCGTTTCCTGATCACTTCCCAGGATGTCATTCACTCCTGGTGGGTGCCGGATTTTGCAGTGAAGAAAGACGCCAACCCCGGTTTTATTAATGAAGCCTGGACTCGGATTGATAAGCCCGGCATCTATCGTGGTCAGTGCGCCGAGTTGTGCGGTAAAGACCATGGCTTTATGCCTATCGTGGTGATCGCCAAGGAGCAGGATGACTACAACCAGTGGCTGCAGGCGACCAAAGTGGCCCAGCAGCAGGCCCGTGAGGAAGAGCAGCGTCTGCTGGCAATGGAGATGTCGATGGATGAGCTGATGAGCTTGGGTGAACAGGTTTACGGCACCCGCTGCGCCATGTGTCACCAGTTAAATGGTGAAGGGTTGCCCGGCGCATTCCCGGCTTTGGCCGGACAGGGGGTGTCGGTTGATCCGGCTAAGAAGCTGGAACATATCAGCATTGTGGTACATGGCCAGAGCGGTACGGCAATGCAGGCATTCGGTCCGCAGCTTAGCCTCAAAGAGTTGGCGGCGGTCGTGACGTATGAGCGAAATGCCTGGGGTAACAATACCGGCGATACAGTGCAGGCGGCCGATGTTCAGGCTGTTCTTGATGGTCAGGAGCTTTAGGGAGAGAGGGACGATGACGGATATGTTGCGCGAACAGACCGAGATCGATGAAAACGCGACTGAGCATGAGCAGCATGATCACCACCATCAGTCAGGCCTGAAACGCTGGCTGTTTACGACTAATCACAAGGATATCGGTTCGCTGTACCTGATGTTCAGCTTCGCCATGTTCCTGACCGGCGGGGCGATGGCTCTGGTGATCCGTGCCGAGCTGTTCCAGCCGGGATTGCAGCTGGTCGACCCGAATTTCTTCAACCAGATGACCACGGTTCACGGCCTGATCATGGTTTTTGGTGCTGTTATGCCAGCCTTTACCGGGCTGGCCAACTGGATGATTCCGATGATGATCGGGGCTCCTGATATGGCACTGCCGCGGATGAATAACTGGAGTTTCTGGATCCTGCCGTTTGCTTTTTCCCTGTTGCTGGCATCGCTGTTTATGGAAGGGGGCGGTCCGAATTTCGGCTGGACTTTCTATGCGCCACTGTCGACGACATACAGCCCGGCAAGTACCGGCCTATTTGTGTTCGCAGTTCATATCATGGGGATCAGCTCCATCATGGGGGCGATTAATGTCATCGTCACCATAATGAATCTGCGGGCACCGGGCATGACGTATATGAAGATGCCGCTGTTCGTCTGGACCTGGTTGATCACCGCCTTCCTGCTGATTGCTGTGATGCCGGTGCTGGCCGGTGCTGTGACCATGGTGCTGACCGATAAATACTTCGGCACCAGCTTCTTTGATGCCGCTGGTGGCGGCGATCCTGTGATGTTCCAGCATATCTTCTGGTTCTTTGGTCACCCTGAAGTCTATATCATGATTTTGCCGAGTTTTGGTGTGGTTTCGGCGATTATCCCTGCCTTTTCCCGTAAAAAGCTGTTTGGTTATAGCTCGATGGTTTATGCCACCGCCTCAATTGCCGGTTTGAGTTTCCTGGTCTGGGCTCACCATATGTTTACCACCGGGATGCCGGTGGCCGCCGAGCTGTTCTTTATGTACTGCACTATGCTGATATCGGTGCCGACCGGAGTGAAGGTGTTCAATTGGGTGGCGACTATGTGGCGCGGCTCGCTGACCTTTGAGGTACCGATGCTGTTTTCCATCGCCTTTATCGTGCTCTTTACTATCGGCGGCTTTTCCGGGCTGATGCTGGCGATTACTCCGGCAGACTTCCAGTATCACGATACCTATTTTGTGGTGGCGCATTTCCATTATGTGCTGGTATCGGGGGCCATCTTCTCCATTATGGCGGCGGCGTATTACTGGTTGCCGAAATGGACCGGACATATGTTCGATGAAAAGCTGGCGAAGTGGCATTTCTGGTGCTCGGTGGTGTCGGTCAACATCCTGTTCTTCCCGATGCATTTCCTTGGCCTTGCTGGCATGCCGCGCCGGATCCCGGATTACGCCCTGCAGTTTGCGGATATCAATGCGGTGGTCAGTATTGGCGGCTTCCTGTTTGGTTTCTCACAGCTGATTTTTCTGGCGGTGGTGATCAAATGTGTTCGCGGCGGAGAACCGGCATCGGCCAAACCGTGGGACGGCGCGGAAGGGCTGGAGTGGACGGTGGCATCACCGGCGCCGCACCATACTTTCTCTACGCCGCCGAAGATTGACTAGGAGGCGGGAATGGCAAGGCACCCTGAATCATCACAGGCCGCTCGCGGCAAGCGGCGTTCAACCTGGTCTCTGGTTGCTATGGCAGTCGCGATGTTCGGTTTCGCTTTTGCCCTTGTTCCGCTGTATGACGTTTTTTGCGATATCACCGGGATCAACGGCAAGACGGCTGATGGTCCGACGGCGGAAAGTGCCAGAGTTGATATACAGCGCGAGGTAACGGTCGAGTTTGTGGCTTATATCAGTCCGGGGATGGAATGGACTTTTGAGCCGGAAGTGCGGCGTTTGGTTGTCCATCCCGGTGAGACCCGAACTATCAATTATTCGGCCCGTAACCTGACCTCGGAAGCAACCGTAGGCCAGGCGGTGCCTTCCGTTACTCCAGGAACCGGTGCCCGTTACTTTAACAAGATTGAATGTTTCTGTTTCAACCGTCAGCCGCTGGCAGCAGGGGCTTCGGCACAGTTACCGCTGGTGTTCTATGTCGATCCTGAGTTGCCCGATGACATCCATACCCTGACATTGGCTTATACCCTGTTTAACGCCCCGCCGACGGAAACGGCACAGACGCAGTGAGGTTGAAAGATGGCTAATCCATACACTGAGCATGACCAATCCTTATCGACTCCTGAGCACGAGCCATATTATGTGCCGGAATCGAGTGCCTGGCCGATTGTCGGGGCGATTGCGCTGTTTTTGATTGCCCTCGGAGCCGGGGCGACTGTCGGGGATTTGTTCAACGGTCAGGGGCCGTGGATCCTGTTGTCCGGTGTCGGGATTCTGCTGCTGATGCTGGTGGGCTGGTTCCGGGATGTGATCCATGAATCTATGGGCGGCCTTTACAGCCATCAGATGGATCGCTCGTTCCGCCAGGGGATGAGCTGGTTTATTTTCTCTGAAGTTATGTTCTTTGCCGCGTTTTTCGGTGCTCTGTTTTATGTCCGGATGATCGCTGTGCCCTGGCTGGGTGGGGCCGGAAACAATGAAATGACCCATGCCGTGCTGTGGCCGGAATTTATCGCCCAGTGGCCGCTGGTGATGACCCCCGGCGGGACGGAAACCCAGGCCATGGGGCCGATGGGTCTGCCGCTTTATAACACCCTGATACTGCTGACGTCTTCAGTTACGATACATATCGCCCATACTGCTCTGGAGCAGGGCAACCGCGCCCGGCTGACGTTGTTCCTGCTGCTGACCGTCCTGCTCGGCAGCCTGTTTATCTATCTGCAGGGGGTGGAATATATCCACGCTTACCAAGATATGGGTCTGACTTTAGATGCCGGGATTTACGGTAATACTTTTTTCATGCTGACAGGATTTCACGGTCTTCATGTCACGCTGGGTACTGTGATTTTGTTTATTGTCTGGCTGCGGGTGCTGTGCGGGCATTTCACGCCGGAGAATCATTTCGCCTTCCAGGCCGGAGCCTGGTACTGGCACTTTGTGGATGTGGTGTGGCTCGGGCTGTTCGTGTTTGTATATATCCTCTGAGAGACGGCCTGAATCTTTGGCCCTCATCTAATAAGGGCTAGTTAATAAGGACGAGGGTTCGGGGTGATGTAACCGGTGCCGATGGCAACCAGCAGCACGACGAACAGGAGAACGGAGAACATGATCCGGCGGCCGAGGTAGCGTGACATGGGCTGGCCGCGCTGGCCTTTGAGCATCACCGGCAGCGCTCGGAACAGGTTAAAGATAATAAACACCAGCAGGCAGACAAGAATCGCTTTCAGCAACATAGGCACTCCAACGGAATATGGGGTATGCGAAGGATTGGTTTCATACTTTTTACTGTGGTTGTCCTGGCAACATTGGTCAAGCTGGGGCTGTGGCAAATGTCGCGGGCGCAGGAAAAGCAGGCGTTGAGCTCGGCGCTCAAATATCGCAGCGAGCAGATGTATTACAGTCTCGACAGTCTGCCGTCAGATCCTCGCTGGTACGGTTTGACTCTGCGCGGTGCCTTTGATCACAGTCGGGCCGTGCTGTTGGATAACCAGACTTATCAGGGCCGTGTCGGCTACCACGTGTTGTATCCGTTTGCTGCCGATGGTGCCTGGGTATTGGTGAATCTTGGCTGGATCGCAGCCCCGGCTTACCGGGAGCAGATCCCGGTTCTGCCGGAACATCATGGCGAACTGAGGCTGGCCGGGGTTATCGCTCCGCCATCCGGGCTGATAGAGCTCAAACAGGCACCGCTTGTTGCGGAATGGCCGCTGCGGGTGCAGAACCTGAATATTCAGAAATTGAGCGAGAAAATGGAACTCGCCCTGTTGCCCTGGGTGTTGCAGATCGACCCGGAACATCCGGTTGCTCTGCAGCAGACCTGGACGCCGGTAGTGACAGGCCCGCATAAGCATTATGCCTATGCTCTTCAGTGGTTTCTGATGGCAGCGGCAATATTTGCCTTGGCTGGCTGGTGGCTGAAACGGAGTAAGTTATGAAAAAACACGGAACGTTATTGCTGTTGCTGGCGGTATTTCTGCTGCCGTTAGGACTGGCCAAACTGGTTCTGGATTTGAACTGGTATCAGGGCGGGGTGACGAATCGCGGTCAGCTGCTGGCTTCACCTTTGGCATCGGAATGGCTGGGGCTGAGCGGGAAATGGCAGCTGGTGTATCTGATGCCAGATGAATGTGATGAAGGCTGCGCCGGGGCGCTGTTTAACCTGCGCCAGATCCCGCAGGCTGTCGGTGCCGGTCAGGAGCGGGTTGATGCGCTGGTGCTGGTGGCGGAGACGAAACCATCGGAGCTGCAAGCTGAATTCTTGCAGGGGCTGGAGCCGAAGCGGGTGCCCGAGCATGTCATCACTCAGCTTCACACCCTGGAATACGGGGCCCATGCGATTTATATCGCTGACCCCTTGGGTAACGTCATGATGGCTTATCCCCTGGTGAAGGGGAAAGATGCTGTGCTGGCTCAGGGCAAGGATCTGCTGCGTGATCTCAGGCGGTTGTTGAAGGTATCTAAAATTGGCTAAGGAGAGCCTATGCGGTTGTTCAGCTTTAAGTCTCTTGTCTGTCTGACCTTTTTGTTTTCCCTTTGCGTGATCGCGCTGGGTGCCTATACCCGGCTGACGGAAGCCGGGCTGGGATGTCCTGACTGGCCCGGTTGTTACGGCTTTGCCGGTGTGCCGCAGGCCCAGTCTCAATTACAGCAGGCTGAGGCCGCATTCCCCGATCATCCCGTCGAACCAGAAAAAGCCTGGAATGAAATGGTTCACCGCTATTTTGCCGGCACCCTCGGCCTGCTGATCCTCGCCATCAATGTGATTGCCTGGCGCCGCCGGAATACACCACGACTGCTGCCGGCCTTGTTGCTCGGTACTGTCATTTTTCAGGCTGTACTCGGTATGTGGACTGTCACCATGGCACTGATGCCAGTGGTGGTGATGGGGCATTTGCTCGGGGGCTTCACCACTGCGGCATTGCTGTTGCTGCTGGCACTCCGGATCCATCGACGGGAGGCGTCAGTTACCTCGTCTGTAAGGCCTTCTTTTGCGCCGGGAGGCAAATGGCTTTCTGTGCTGGCGGCTGTTGCTTTGCTGGTGACTGTCGGGCAGGTGGCGCTCGGTGGGTGGACGGCAGCCAACTATGCGGCGGTCGTCTGTACCCAGTTGCCGGTGTGTGAGGTGGACTGGGTAGGGCAGTTTGATGCGACTGCATTTAACCTGATCCAGCCGGAACATGACAGCTATCAATATGGTGTGCTTGATTATTCGCAGCGGGTTTCGATTCATGTAACCCACCGCCTGGGTGCTGCGGTGACCACGCTGGTATTGCTGGTGCTGATCTGGCAGCTATTGCAATCCGGTATGCGGCGCTCTGGTATAGCTGTGGGCAGCGTGTTGCTGTTCCAGCTGGGATTGGGGATCACCAATGTGGTCGCCAGTCTGCCACTGATGGTGGCTGTCGGACATAATCTGGGTGGCGTGTTGCTGTTACTGACACTGGTGGCGACCAACTATCACCTCTATTGTCGTCGGACGACAGTTCGCAGTGACTGGTATGTAGCGCATGTAGCCAAAGCAAAGGAGGGCTGACATTATGGCCAAACTACAGGTTGCCGGTGACGCCGGTATCAAAGCGGTCCGCCGTCAGCGGATCTGGCAGGATTATCTGACAATGACCAAGCCTAAGGTGGTGGCGATGTTGCTGCTGACTGCGCTGGTCGGGATGTGCCTGGCTGTGCCCGGTATTCCGCCAGTAGAGGCTGTGGTGCTCGGTCTTGCCGGTATAGGTTTGCAGTCTGCGGCGGCTGCGGCTTTTAACCATGTATTGGATCGTCGGTTTGATGCCCAGATGGCGCGGACCTATCATCGCCCGCTGGCTAAAGGGCGAATTGAAACCCACAAGGCAGTGGTTTTCGCATCAGTACTGATGGTCGCAGGTTTCGGCCTGCTCTGGATGCTCAATGCCCTGACTGCCTGGCTGACCTTTGCCAGCTTGATTGGCTATGCCGTGGTTTATACGGTGTGGCTGAAACATGCCACACCACAGAATATCGTGATTGGCGGTCTGGCTGGCGCGGCACCGCCGTTGCTCGGCTGGACAGCCGTCACCGGTCAGTTTGAACCCCATGCTTTGCTGCTGGTGATGCTGGTGTTTACCTGGACGCCGCCGCACTTCTGGGCATTGGCAATCCATCGTCGTGATGATTATGCCAAAGCCGGGATCCCCATGTTGCCTGTAACCCATGGCATCGAATTTACCAAAACTATGGTATTGCTCTATACCGTGATGCTGGCGCTGGTCGGTTTATTGCCCTGGCTGACAGGTATGAGCGGCGGATTGTATCTGGCAGGCAGCACGGTGCTCAATCTCGGTTTTATCGGATATGCCCTGAAGCTGAAGTTTGCCGATGAGACGGGGCATGCCTGGGCGACGTTCAAATACTCAATCTGGCACCTGCTGGCGTTGTTTGTGGTGCTGCTGGCCGATCATTGGTTGATGATATGGGTCTGATGGCGCTGAATGACGAGCTGAACAGCTGACATAATTATCGATTCCCCCTTCCAGTCGGCTTTTGTCACTGCCGGCAACCCGCTACACTGTGGGCCGGTATGAATTGATACCGGTCCCGGCTCAGCACCGGCACCGGTTTGGTCGAGGTCTGTTGTGTTCAAAGCGTTAAGGGATGTGTCCTTACATCGCCAGGTATTTGCTCTGGCGCTTCCAATGGTGTTGTCCAATATCACTGTGCCTTTACTGGGGCTGGTGGATGCGGCGGTGATCGGGCATCTGGATCATGCCTGGTATCTCGGCGGCGTTGCGGTCGGCGGCACCATGATTAACGTGACCTTCTGGTTGCTGGGATTTTTGCGCATGGCGACCACCGGGCTGAGCGCGCAGGCATACGGGGCAGGCAACAAAGATGCTCAGGCCAGTGTATTTGTTCAGGGGATTGCGCTGGCGTGGTTGCTGGCTTTGCTGCTGATTGTTTTCCATCAGCCGGTTGCCGAGACCATCTTTCATTTCAGCAGTGCCAGCGGAGAGGTGAAAACCTACGCCGGGCAATATTTCTCGATTCGGATTTGGGGGGCGCCGGCAGCATTGGCTAACTTGGTGATCATGGGCTGGCTGCTGGGAACCCAGAATGCCAGATTGCCAATGTGGCTGCTGATCATCACTAACGTGGTCAATATCGTACTCGATATGCTATTTGTGCTTGGCTTTGGCTGGAAAGTACAGGGCGCGGCAGCAGCATCGGTGCTGGCAGATTACAGTGGCCTGGGGTTGGGGCTGTGGTTTGTTTCTCGGGTTTGGTTGTCACAGGCATTGCCGCAGCTGCGGGAGAAAATCAGCTCGGTCCGCCATGGTATGGGGCGGTTGTTGAAACTGAACCGCGACATTTTCCTGCGCAGCCTGTGCTTGCAGACGGCATTTACCTTTATGACATTTCAGGGCGCGACTCTGGGAGATAACGTGGTGGCGGCCAATGCTGTACTGATGAGTTTCCTGATGCTGGTCTCTTATGCGATGGACGGCTTTGCCTATGCGATGGAAGCGCTGGTGGGTAAGGCGATCGGGGCGCGTAGCCGTGATGCGCTTGGCCGCTCTCTGATCGGGACGACCTTCTGGAGCCTGATCATCTCGCTGGTGTTGACGCTGGCCTTCACCCTGTTTGGTCGCGAGATCATTGGTGTGATTTCAGATATTCCTGCCGTGCGTCAGGAGGCCGCGCAGTATCTGCCTTGGTTGGCTGCTGTGCCCTTGGTATCTATGTGGTGCTTTCTGCTGGATGGGATTTTTATCGGTGCAACACGTGGTACCGAGATGCGTAACAGTATGTTTGTCGCGATTTGTTTCTTTTTCGTAGTTTGGTGGTTGCTGAGTGGATGGGGCAACCATGCTTTATGGGGCGCAATGCTCGGATTTATGGCGATGCGCGGGATCAGTCTGGCCGTGATTTTTACGTATCAGTGGCAGAAAAATATTTTTCTTGAGTCGGCCTATGCAAACAATTAGTTAGCCTTTTGCAACTGAGATTGGCTAAATTTCCAACAAAAAATACTACCTGTCAGAGTATATGTCTGTTTAAAATGCGAACGATTTATGAACAGGTAGTCGACATGAAACAAGCAATCATCGGGATCTTTTTTGCGCTGATGGCACTGGGTTGGGGAGCTTCGGCACAGGCTGGTATTCAGGGGAAATCGTTGCGCGTTACTGCCACAGCCTATAATTCGGTACGTGCGCAGACTAATGATAATCCGAGTATTGCCGCCTGGGGTGATCGGCTAAAGCCGGGAATGAAAGCCATTGCGGTATCCCGCGATTTGCTGAAAATGGGGCTCACTCGTGGAACTAGGGTTAAGATCTCCGGCTTGCCGGGTGAGTACGTGGTGCTGGATAAAATGAACAAGCGCTGGTCCCGCAAGATTGATATCTACATGGGGACAGATGTCCGGGCTGCGAAAAACTGGGGCCGTCGCAAAGTGACGATTACAGTAATTAAAGTCTGATAGTCAGAAGTGATATTCAGTTAATTTGAAAACTGAGCAGATATAAAAAACCAGCCTTCAACGGCTGGTTTTTTCTGCCTGTAACCGGGCTGGATTAGAACTGGATGAGAAAGTGTTGCCCTGATCGGTAGGGAAGCGAGCTGGCAACACTTGCTTTGTCTGGCTCTTATTCAGGTTGGCACTATTAGTAGTAAGAGTGCTCACCGCGTGCGTGTTCAGTGACATCGCGAACACCGGTCAGTTCACCGGCAAACTGAGCCAGCAATTCTTTCTCGATGCCTTCTTTCAGCGTTACATCAACCATAGAACAGCCGTTACAGCCGCCGCCGAACTGAAGGATTGCAATGCCGTCTTCAGTGATTTCAGACAGGGATACATGGCCACCGTGACCGGCCAGCTGCGGGTTAACCTGAGTCTGGATAACGTAGTCGACACGTTCCATCAGTGGAGCGTCGTCAGACACTTTACGAACCTTGGCATTCGGTGCTTTCAGGGTAAGTTGCGAACCCATTTTGTCTGTCACCAGATCGATTTCTGCATCTTCCAGGAAAGGCAGGCTTAGCTCATCAACATAGGCTGAAAACAGGTCGAACTTGATTTCAGTATCGCTGGCTTCAACGGCTTCAGGCGGGCAGTAGGACACGCCGCATTCTGCGTTTTGTGTACCCGGGTTAACCACGAATACGCGGATGTTGGTACCTTCCGGCTGCTGGGCAAGAAGCTTGCCGAAGTGCTGCTGAGCATTTTCAGTAATAATAATCATAGACACGACGTAATACCTGACTTAATTAGTAAGATTAATTCTATTCTACTCCGAGACGCCCTTTCTATCACCCCTTATTCTTCGCAACTATGATTTCATCACATATCCAGGTGATTTTTTAGATCATTTTGCCGGAGGGGTATAGCAGATACAGTAGATGTCGACCTGTTTTACCCCGTGTCGAAGCAGCAATCGTGTCAGTTCGGCCACTGTGCTGCCTGTGGTCACGACGTCATCGACAATTGCGACATGGTCGGGAAGGGCTTTTGCTTTAAGTATAAAGGCCCGGCGCAGGTTTCTCTTTCGCTCCTGTCTGCTGAGTTGCCGTTGCACTTTGGTATTGCGGGTGCGGCGGATGGTATCCGGCTGACATTGGCTGCCGGTTATATCGGCAATGGCTCGGGCCAACAAGGTGCTTTGGTTGAAGCTGCGCCACAGTCGCCGCTGCGGATGCAAGGGAACCGGGATTAGCAGCGGTGCCGGATTCGTTATTTGCAGGGCAATCTGTTGTCCCAGAGGCTCGGCCAGCCAGAATTTGCGGCGAAATTTGAATTGGTGAACCAACTGGCGCAGCGGGAAGTCATATTCGCCGAGCCGGTAGATGTGCTGCCACGGTGGCGGTTTCGACAGGCATCGGCCGCATCGGCTGACCAGGGGCAGAGTTGTGCTGCCGCAGCGAGTACAGTAGGGTGGTTGGGGAAAATGACTGAGGCAGTGCTGGCACCAGAACGCCTCACCGCGGTGTAGCGGCAGGTGACACAGCTGGCATTGCGGCTTGGTCCACTGAAAGATTGATCTCAGTGATGAAGGGGATAACATCCTTGCCATCCTGTCAGGCTGCAACCAGCCTGTTCCGTAGTTAAAGAAGGAAGTATAAATGACAGCCAAGCTTCACTGGCAAACTGAAGGGCAAGGTTCGGATCTGGTTCTCATTCACGGTTGGGGAATGAACGGAGCGGTCTGGCAGCAGTTGTTGCCTCTGTTGACGCCGCACTACCGCGTACATGCGGTGGATTTGCCGGGTTACGGACATAGCCGGGAACTGTCTGCGGAATCGGTTGATGAAATGGCATACATATTGCTTGAAAACTCACCAGAGTCTGCAGTGTGGTTAGGCTGGTCCCTTGGCGGGCTGGTGGCTACCCGGGCGGCGTTATTGGCGCCTGAGCGGGTCGGCAAACTGGTGACCGTGGCCAGTTCACCGCGCTTTGCAGCTCAAAACACATGGCGGGGAATTAAACCTCAGGTGTTGGACGACTTTCGTCGCCAGTTGGGGGAAGACTTCCAACAGACGGTTGAGCGCTTTATGGCGCTGCAGGCGATGGGAAGTCCGACGGCAAGGCAGGATATCAAGCAGCTGAAACAGGCGGTTCTATCACGTCCTCAGCCTGCTCCTAGTGCGCTGGAAATTGGCTTAAAACAGCTTGCCGAGGTGGATTTGCGCGAGCAGTTGAGCGAGGTTTCACAGCCCTGGCTGCGCCTGTACGGTCGACTGGACGGATTGGTGCCAGTGAAAGTTGCTTCTGAGCTGGATGAGTTGGCACCGCAGTCGCAACGGCAAGTGTTTGCCTCTGCATCACATGCGCCGTTTATTTCCCATCCGGAAGAATTTGTGCAGGCCTTGCGTTTGTTTACTGGGCATCACTGATCATTCCCCCTGTCATGTGTGGCGGATCGGCAACATTTTTGTAAACTTTTTTTTTATGTTGCCGATAACATTATAAATGGAGTTGCTCTGTGACAGAGAGAGGCCATAATGACAGTAGGAAGTGTTGCGAGTACAAATACTTATTCGCCGGCGACGCTCAAGGCGTCAGCTGCAGCTTCAGCCAAAGCTGCGGAAGGGACTCAGGCGGCAGATAAAACATTAACCGCAGGTGCCGGTGACAGTACGGTGTCGATCTCGGAAGAGGCGAAGCGTATGCAGGCGGCAGATGCGGGCAAACATAACACCAAGGCTGATGAGGATAACCCACAGGCAGCAACGAAGGCAGAGTCATTTGCCTACGGTGCGTTGGGTATGGATCACCCAGATGAAGTGAAGCAAAATACCGATGATTTCTATACTGCAGGGCAAGTGCTGTCAGCTCTGGGTACGGTTGCTACGGTATTGCTCGCGATAGCCTGATTACCCCCATCATCAGCTGATGGCCGGAGAAGTGCATCAGCATGATTGTTTCACCCGTACAAGTGGGAGCCCCGACTATTGCTCCTTCCGTTAACCCGCCAACTGAACAGGTTGCGCGGGATAATCGTGTGCGTGAAAAAATTGTTCCTCCGAATCAGGCCGCTGAATCAGCACGGGAAAAACCGCTGAGCAGTGAGGAAAAGCAGCTAAAGAAGCCATCCTGGGATCCCAGCGAACACCCTGACTACAATGAACTGCCGGTGGCCGAAAAAAACTATGGTTACCAGGAGGACATGGAGCAGTTGGTGAAGGCCCTGTCGGTTGACACTTATACCAAAGATGTCAGTGAGCTGGGCTACTCAATGCACATTAAGTTGCCGAGAGACTTGCTTGATGAGCTGGAGAAAATCAGCGATACCGAGCGCACTAAAGGGGTGGTAGCTCACTACTACGCCCAGTCTGTGGTCCCCAATCCGCCGACTGAATATCTGGTTGTGCTATAGAAAGAATATTTCACAGTGAATCAAAAAAGAGCCGGCATTTATTGCCGGCTCTTTTGTTATCACTGGAAACTCGCTTCGGGTGTTTTACTTCTTCTTCGCGTTGGCAAAAGCCGCGGCAAAGGCACCGCCCATCGCACTGTTGCCTGCCGGGGCATTACGTGGGTTATTGCGAGGCTGTCGCTGCTCACGAGGCTGCTGGCGCTGGCCTTGTGGTTTGCGGGCCGGTTTTTCCTGTCCTGGCTCGTCGTTCAGGCGCATTGACATGCCGATACGCTTGCGCTGCAGATCCACTTCCATCACTTTGACCTTGACGATATCACCGGCTTTGACGACTTCGCGCGGGTCAGATACGAACTTGTCGGACAGGGCTGAGATGTGCACCAGGCCATCCTGGTGAACACCGACATCGACAAAGGCACCGAAGTTGGTGACATTGGTGATTACACCTTCCAGGATCATTCCCGGAACCAGGTCTTTCACTTCATTGACGCCTTCGGCGAAGGTCGCGGTCTTGAACTCCGGACGCGGGTCGCGGCCCGGCTTGTCCAGCTCGCTGATGATGTCGGTCACGGTTGGCAGACCGAATTTATCATCAATGTAGTCGGCGGCTTTCAGGCCGCGCAGGAACTCGCTGTTGCCGATAATCGCATCCAGGGCTTTATCGTTGGCAGCAGCAATGTTTTTCACTACGGTGTAGGATTCCGGGTGAACCGCTGAGCTGTCGAGCGGGTTTTTACCGCTCATGATCCGCAGGAAACCGGCACACTGTTCGAATGCCTTAGGACCGAGGCGGGCGACTTTCTTCAGTGTGGTGCGGGCTTCGAAGCGGCCATTCTCGTCACGGTAGTTAACGATGTTCTGGGCGATGGTGCCGTTCAGGCCGGCAACTCGGGTCAGCAGTGCTGGTGACGCGGTGTTCACATCCACACCGACGGCGTTTACACAGTCTTCGACTACGGCATCCAGGCGCTTGGCCAGCATGCTCTGGCTGACATCGTGCTGGTACTGACCGACACCGATAGATTTCGGATCGATTTTCACCAGCTCGGCCAGCGGGTCCTGCAGGCGGCGGCCGATAGATACAGCACCACGCAGTGACACATCCAGATTCGGGAATTCATTGGCCGCCAGTTCGGATGCTGAGTAAACCGAGGCGCCGGCTTCGCTCACCATCACGCTCTGGATTTTCAGGTTGTTGTCTTTTAGCAGGGTGGTAACAAAGCTGTCGCTTTCGCGGGATGCGGTGCCGTTACCGATTGCGATCAGGTTGACGTTGTACTTGGTGATCAGGGCCAGAACAGTCGCTTCGGACTGGGCAACCTGACGCTGCGGCTGGTGCGGATAGATGGTGGCGGTATCCAGTAGCTTGCCGGTTTCATCAACCACGGCGACCTTACAGCCGGTACGCAGGCCTGGGTCCAGAGCCAGGGTGACGCGCGGGCCAGCTGGGGCGGCCATCAGCAGATCTTTCAGGTTGTCGGCAAATACCTGCATGGCACCGTCTTCGGCTTTTTCTCGCAGTGCGCTCATCAGCTCGGTTTCCATGTGCATCAGGATCTTGATGCGCCATGCCCAGCTGATCACTTGCTTGCGCCAGCTGTCAGCCGGCTGGCTGCCCGGTTTCACACCATAGTGGTCGGCAATCATCACTTCGCAGTAAGAGCCGCGTACGCCTTCTTCCTGCTGCGGGTCGGCATTGAGAGACAGCTGAAGGAAACCTTCGTTACGGCCACGGAATAGCGCCAGGGCTCGGTGTGACGGGATCTGCTTCAGCTGTTCGCTGTATTCGAAGTAATCCTTGAATTTGGCACCTTCCTGCTCTTTGCCTTCTACAACGCGGGAGGTCAGTTCGGCATTGCCTTGCAAATGGCGGCGGATTTTATCCAGCAGGGCTGCGTCTTCGGCAAAGCGCTCCATCAGGATTGCGCGGGCGCCGTCCAGGGCGGCTTTGGTGTCAGCCACGCCTTTTTCGGCATCAAGGTATTGTGCGGCGGTGGCTTCCGGCTCGTTTTCCGGCTGGTTCCACAGGGTTTCTGCCAGCGGCTCAAGGCCCGCTTCAATCGCAATCTGGCCTTTGGTGCGGCGTTTTGGCTTGTACGGCAGGTACAGATCTTCCAGGCGGGTTTTGCTGTCGGCACCTTTGATTTCGGCTTCCAGCTCCGCTGTTAATTTACCCTGCTCAGTGATGGATTTGAGGATAACCTGGCGGCGATCGTCCAGTTCACGCAGGTAACCGAGGCGGGATTCAAGGTTACGCAGCTGGGTATCGTCCAGTCCGCCGGTGACTTCTTTACGGTAGCGGGCAATGAAAGGAACTGTGTTACCGTCATCCAGCAGGGTGACGGCTGATTTTACCTGGTCTTCGCGTACCGCGAGTTCTCTGGCAATCGTCTGATTGATAGCGTTGCTCATCCGTTGGTATCTCTTGGTTGTTCAGGGCAGCCCGGCTCCGCGGGCTGTCGTTATTATTGGAATATACCGGAGTGCCGGCCGGTTGTTATAACAAGGGTAGCCGGGTGTTCGGTATTATGTGTTAGGTTCTTGTCAGCTCATGGTTATTTGACGTACCGGATGTGGTTGACGAACCACTCTTTTTTGCCGGCTGGCGTGCTGACTTCAAATTCGTCATCGACTTCTTTTTTCAGCAGGGCCCGGGCCATTGGGGAGTCGATAGAGATGTAGTCGTTGCGGCCGTAGATTTCATCCGGGCCGACGATACGGAAGGTTTTGGTTTCGCCGTCTTCGTTTTCAATTTCGACCCAGGCTCCGAAGAAGACTTTGCCGTCTTGCTGTGGTGAGTAGTCAACCACCTGGACCTGTTCCAGCCGCTTGCGCAGATACCGGACCCGGCGGTCGATTTCGCGCAGGCGCTTTTTGTTGTATTGGTAATCCGCGTTTTCACTGCGATCGCCTAAGCTGGCGGCCCAGGTGACTTTCTTTGTGACTTCAGGGCGTTCCTCTTTCCACAGGAAATCGAGCTCGTCTTTGAGCTTGTTGTAGCCTTCGCGCGTGATTAAGTTGGTCTTCATTGTTGTTGTCCAGCTTCCTAATGCCTGCCAAATAGTCTTATGGTTTGTCGGTGGCGTCAATCTCACCGGTTGAAAATATTGTGGCTGAAAATCAAGAAGGCGGGAGAATTCTCATTTGGCGGGGACAGATTTTATCCGAGAGGGGCCTGGCGGTGATTTCGTTCAGGCCCGAACCTTTAGGGCGGGCCTGAACAAAGGGGGGCTAGCTCAGAGCCTATGATCAGAAGTTAAACTTGTTCAGTTTGGCTTCGACGTCACTGGTCTGGGTCAGCATGCCCTGCGCCTCGTGGCTGGACATCTCCGCACCTTGCGCGGCTTTGGTGGTGATGTCAGTGATGGCGCTGATATTGCGGTTGATGTCTTCCGTCACCTGATGCTGCTCTTCGGCGGCGGTGGCAATCTGGCACATCATTTCCTGGATGGTTGATGTGGTTGCCATCAGTGCATCCAGCTCTTCAACCGCTTTCTTGCTGCCTTCAATGCTATTGTGGCTGAAAGTCTGGCTACTGGTGATGGTATCGACGGTCATCTGGATCTGACTCTGGAAGCGGTCGACCATTTGCTGGATTTCTTCTGTCGAGCTCTGGGTCTTGGATGCCAACTGGCGGACTTCATCGGCGACAACCGCAAATCCCCGGCCGTGTTCGCCGGCACGGGCCGCTTCAATGGCGGCATTCAGTGCCAGCAGGTTGGTTTGATCCGAAATAGTACGGATGACTTCCAGAATCGAGCGGATCTGATGGCTCTGGGTTTCCAGTTCGGTAATGGTTGCGGTGGCGTTTTCCATTGCCTCGCCCAGCTGGTTGACCATATCAGCACTGTCATTGACTACGTTACCGCAGCGGGTGATCGCCTGGTTGGCTTCTTCCACCGAGCCGGCCGTATTGGCGACGTTGTTGGCTACTTCACTGGCGGTGCAGGCCATTTCGTTAATCGCGGTGGCCACCTGTTCCAGCTCCAGACGTTGCTGCTGGACATCGGTATGCGAGGTTTGGGCTATATCGGCTGAGTGGTTGGCAGCTTGCTTCAGCTGGCCGACGGAGCCGGCAATATCGCGGATCATCCCCTGCAGGGAAGCCATCAGGGTATTAATGCCAGACATTAGCTCGCCGGTTTCATCTTTACGGGTGACATCCATCCGGTAGGTCAGATCCCCTCCGGCCTGGCTGAGTTGCTGTACCAGCTGAACCACCTGCTGGATCGGAGTGGAGATGCGCTTGGCCAGAATATACAGCACGGCCAGTGCCGCTACGGAGATTAGTACCCCGGCCAGAACCTGGCTGTTGAGGAACTCATCGAAGGAGGATTCCAGCTCGTGTTGCAGTTTATTAATTTCACTCAGCTGCTCGGCTTTCGGTACCGAGATCCACAGCATCCACGAAGTTGCAGTGTTGCCGACTTTAATCGGGGTTGCCAGGCTTGAGTACTTGTCGGTTGATAGCCACAGCTGTTGGCCAGCCTGGAACTGAGAGCGGTATCGGTTCCAGTCCGGCAGGACATTACCCAGCTTCGCGTCCGGGGCGGTATCGGCTGCGACTACCCCGCGGTAGCTGATAATGCTGATATGGGCATTCGGACCGAATTTCTCTTTCTGAAGTTTAAGTGCCAGTTCATTGATGAAATTCACCGACAGGTCGATACCAATCATACCGATAGGGCGACCGTTAGCTTTTATTGGGGCAACCAGGTTGGCCATCAGCATCTGTTGACCCTGAACGTTATAGGCCCAAGGGTCGATCAGGCAACTGCGACCACTTTCGACCGGGCACAGATACCACTCACTGACGCGGGTGCCGTTGTTAGTCTGCTTCTGAATGTAGAAGCGATCCGTGTCGACTGATGACGGCTTGAGCTGGTTGTCGCCACTGCGGGTCCAGTACACATTGAACTGGCCTTTGCCGTCGATTGCTTCGTAAATATCATCTTTGCCATCCCAGGCATTCGGCTCGAATGCAATATAAGTACCGAGGAATTGCTGGTTGCCAGCCAGCAAGTCACGCACCATCAGTGACAGTTCTTCACGGGTGACTTTGTTCTGTCCGTCGCGGTTATCTGCCATTCC
This sequence comes from Photobacterium marinum, assembly GCF_000331515.1. GTDB lineage: Bacteria > Pseudomonadota > Gammaproteobacteria > Enterobacterales > Vibrionaceae > Photobacterium > Photobacterium marinum. The sequence goes on along the minus strand of NZ_AMZO01000033.1, from coordinate 123,597 downwards.
GGAGATGACGCTGGCCATGGCCTCGACCGAGTTCATCGCCACCGACAGCTGGCTCTGGATCTGGCCAGAATGGAACTTACCGGTTTCCTCGAGCAGCTGGCTCAGGGTGTGATCGGCAAAAGCATGGGTTTTGCCGTAGACCATCTCTTCCAGCTGGTTGGAGTATTTCACTCCAACCATTAGCACTGCCAGCAGCGAGAAAAACAGGCACGTTGCCGCGCCTATAATGATTTGGTGACGTATGGATTTGAAATTCATAATGTCCTTCCGCTTATGACGAGGTTGGCCGCTTCTTTAGCCATGATCTTGTGCATTGCCGTTGTCGGGTGCAGGCCATCCCAGAAAAGGTTGCGGTTCGGTTGGGCAATGACTTTGCCGGTTGCATAGCTGTAAGCTTCGCCAGTCACGTTTGTTAGGGTGATCGCTAGCTCCTTGTCCTGATATTTACCTTTGGTTTTCACCTCGTTGCTGACTTTGTTGAACAGAGCAAAGGCATCAAAGTAATAGATCTCGACGTCCGGGTGGGCTGCAGCCAGCTGGTCCAGGCCGACTTTCAGTGCCTGGTTGTGTGACTGGATAAAACGGGTGGTTTTTTCCTGTTGGCCGGCAAACCACGGTGCATCGATAAAGTCAGGGATGTTGGCGGCCAGGACTTGTTTGGCTCCGGCATCGATCAGGTTTTCGATATCGGTAAGGGCGAAGCCTGCGGCCTTGTCACCGGTCTGGTTAAGATCGCCGAACAGGGTGAACCACAGGTTGTTGGTACCACTCATATAGCTGACCAGCTCATTGCCTGTGAACTGACCTTTGTTGGCGATGTGCAGTTTGATTTGTTGGCCAGTGTTAGTCAGTACATCAAGGCCGGACTTGGCAGTGAAGCCTTTGGCGGCATCAATATCAAGGAAGTTGCCAAGGCCGGACATTGCACCGCCGACAGCCCAGTTGGTGCCTGGCAGCGCGTTATGGTGATAGTGGTAGGTGATTTGTTTGCCGGCCTGATCTTTTAGTACAACCTGACTGTCAATTTCACCGTGACCACGAACTGGTGCTGGTTTGGCAAGGAAACCGGCCAGGTATTCCGTCCATACCGGTCCGTTGCTGAAGCGACCGTCAAAGTTTGGCTTGGCGGCACGGATGCCGATTTTGCCGGACGTTGCCTGGTTCATATCAACGGTGATCATGTGCTTGTTGCCGATGTCGGACAGGCTGTCACCGAAGTTGGTGATGTGGTCGAATTCTGCGGCATGGGAGCAGAATGGCAATAGAGTCAGAAGTGTCGTTAGTGCGAATTTTTTCATGATTGTTATCTTGGCTGATGTAACTGCGGCAATGTGGAGTGCAATTGCATGGTGTCAGTTACAGATGTATGTTGTGACAGAATAGAAGATTGCTATGCAACGATGATTTGTATGTATAAATTCAGTGCAAGCAATTGATTATTGTGATTATAGGGAATGGTATTTTGTTATCAAATTTATCAGTGCTAACCATCTGATATACATGGTGAATGAGACAAACCTGACTCATATAGGAAAAATTAATCGTGAAATTGTTAGCCGGGGCACGACTTAAGTTTTGTGCACTATGGACATAATACGTAACAATTTATTTCTCTGTTTGCGGGGTAACCGCCGGGTGGTTTGGGTAACATAAACAGCAAATGCACTGTGGTGATTTTTGGTGCGAAGATGATGCAGGTAGGTAATGATGCAGGAAAATTTTAAGATTCTGGTTGTTGATGATGACATGCGCCTGCGTGCGCTGTTGGAGCGCTATCTGTCGGAGCAGGGCTTCCAGGTCCGCAGCGTAGCGAACGGTGAGCAGATGGACCGTTTGCTGGCCCGCGAAACGTTTCATTTAATGGTATTGGATTTGATGCTGCCGGGGGAGGATGGCCTGTCGATTTGCCGCCGCCTGCGCAATGCCAATAACATGTTGCCGATCCTGATGCTGACCGCCAAGGGCGATGAAGTTGACCGGATTGTCGGCCTTGAAGTCGGTGCTGATGATTATCTGCCGAAGCCGTTTAACCCGCGTGAGCTGCTGGCCCGTATTCGTGCCGTATTGCGCCGCCAGATCATCGAAGTACCGGGTGCACCGAGTGCCGAAGGCAAGATGATTGAGTTCGGTGAGTTTCGCCTTAACCTGGGTACCCGTGAGATGTTCCGCGGTGATGAATCCATGCCACTGACGTCCGGTGAGTTTGCGGTGCTGAAAGCCCTGGTGACCAATGCCCGGGAACCGATGTCCCGTGATAAGCTGATGAACATGGCCCGCGGCCGTGAATATTCAGCGATGGAGCGCTCGATTGACGTTCAGATTTCCCGCCTGCGCCGGATGATTGAAGAAGATCCGAGTCGTCCGCGCTATATTCAGACGGTCTGGGGCTTGGGCTATGTCTTCGTTCCTGACGGCAAAGAGGCATAAACTGAATCCTAATCTGAGGCAATCATAATGCGGATGTTCCCGCGCAGTACGTTTACCCGTACCCTGATCCTGCTGGCTGGCTTGCTGATAGCCAGCCAGATTTTTTCTTATCTGGCCGTCCTGAACTATGCCTTGCTGCCCAGCTTGCAACAGTTCAACCGGATTCTGGCCTATGAAGTGCGGCTGATGCTCAAAGAAGATGTTGAGCTGGCTGACGGTGAGACTTTCCACCTTGATACCCCGGTCCGGCGGCGGTTGCTGGAGCAGTTGGGGGTTACCCTGCATCCGGATGGCAGCCCGGATAACCAGGAGTTCCTGCAGGCCACCGAGATTGAATACCTAAGCGAAGAGATGACCCGGGCTCTGGAAGCGCCGACGGAAGTGCGGTTGGTGCTGGGGGCGGACAGCTATGTGTTGTGGATGCGCTGCGCGGCGATGCCGGGCTTTCTGATGCGGATCCCATTGTCTGAATTGCAGGAAGAGGATTTTGCGCCGCTGTTCCAGTACAGCCTGGTGATAGCTTTGATGGTGATTGCCGGTGGTTGGCTGTTTATCCGGATCCAGAACCGCCCGCTGGTGGCACTGGAGAAAGCCGCTTTGCAAGTTGCTCGGGGAGAGACGCCACCGCATTTGCCTGAGCGCGGTGCATCGGAAATTCGTGCGGTAACCAAATCGTTCAACCGCATGTCGGAAGGCATCAAGCAGCTGGAAGAAGACAGGGCATTGCTGCTGGCTGGGGTTAGCCATGACTTGCGCACACCGCTGACTCGGATCCGGCTGGCAACTGAGATGATGTCGCCGGAAGACAGTTATCTGGCTGAGAGTATGATTAAGGACACCGAAGAGTGTAACGAGATCATCAGCCAGTTTATGGATTACCTCAAATCGACCAAAAAGCAGGAAGAAGAAGCGCTTGAGCTCAACTTACTGCTGCAGGAAGTGGCGGAAACCGAAGGCGGTTATGAACATGAGATTGAGCTGGCGCTGGATGATATTCCCGGCGTGGTGCACGTTAACGGGGTTGCGATCAAGCGTTCGGTAGCCAACCTGGTAACCAATGCCCTGCGTTATGGTAACGGCTGGGTGAGGATTGCCAGCGGTGTAACCGCCGATCGCAAGACTGCCTGGTTCTGTGTTGAAGATGACGGCCCGGGGATTGAACCGGATCAGGTAGCGAAGATGTTTCAGCCGCTGACTAGGGGAGATACTGCCCGTGGTTGTGAATCGGAAGGGACCGGTCTTGGCCTGGCAATCGTAAAGCGGATTATTGATCAGCATGAAGGGGCGATTTCCGTTACCAACCGCAGTGATGGTGGTTTGAAGGTACAGGTTAACCTGCCGCTGGACGCAGCTAAGAAGCTTTAATTATCTAGAATTCGTCTACATAAAAAGAAAGCGAGAGCCTGTGTGGCTCTCGCTTTCTTTTTATCGGCTTTATTTCTTGCTGTTATTTTTTCTCTTCCGGCAAAACCAGATTCAGGATAATCGCCGTGATACCGCCTGCCGCCATTCCAGATGACAAGATGCTCTTAATCCATTCCGGCATGAACTGAAGAATCTCCGGCTTTTGGGCGATACCCAGACCCATAGAGAAAGACAGGGCCATGATCAGGATGGCGCGGCGGTCCAGCTCGCAACGGGAGATGATCCGTACGCCGGAAGCGGCAATGGTGCCGAACATTACAATGGTCGCACCGCCCAGCACCGGTTCTGGGATCAGCTGAACAAGGTTAGCAACCCCAGGGAACAGGCCAAGCAGAACCAGCATACCCGCCACGAAGTAGCCGATGTAGCGGCTGGCAACTCCGGTCAGCTGGATGATGCCGTTGTTCTGGCTGAAGGTGGAGTTCGGAAAGCTGTTGAGCACTGCGGCCACTGCCGAGTTGATACCGTCTGCCAACACGCCGCCTTTGATGCGTTTCATATAAACCGGGCCGGCAACCGGCTGCTCAGAGGTTTCTGATGTCGCAGTGATATCACCGATGGCTTCCAGTGATGTGATCGCAAAGACAATGACCAACGGGATCAGCAACGACCACTCAAAGCCCAGTCCGTACTGCATTGGCTGTGGGATCGCAATCAGTTCGGCGTTGCTCATACGGGAGCTGTCTACCATGCCGTTCATCCAGGCAAGCAGGGTGCCGGCAGCCATGGCTATCACAATGGATGAGACGCGCAGGTACGGGTTTTTCACCCGGTTCAACAGCACAATCAGGCCTAGAACCGTACCGGCTAGCATCAGGTTATCCAAGCTGCCGAAGGTACCGTTTTCAATCGCGGCATAGCCGCCGCCCATGGAAGTTAGGCCGATCTGGATCAGGGTCAGGCCGATCAGGGTAACCACAATGCCGGACACCAGTGGGGTGATCACGCGCTGGGCGTGTTGCAGGACGCGGGAGATAAGTACTTCTGTCAGAGAGGCAACCAGAATTGTGCCGAAAATTGCCGCCATCATGGTCGGCACGTCTGCGCCACCGGCTTTCAATGCCAGCCCGGCACCGATGATTGGACCAAGGAAATTAAAGCTGGTGCCCTGAATCGAGAGCAGGCCGGAGCCAACCGGGCCGAAAGTGCGGATTTGGATGAAAGAGGCAATGCCTGAAGCAAACAGTGACATGCTGACGATCGTATTGGTATCGCCTGCCGGAATGCCGAGGGTCTGGCAGATGATCAGCGACGGGGTGACGACGGCAACAAACATGGCCAGCAGGTGCTGGACCGCGGCGAACAAGGTTTGCGGTAGGGGCGGACGGTCCTCAAGACGGTAAATCAGATCGGACTTTACAGGTGTTTCGATATCACTGTGTTGGCGAGTCATGGCCATGTATTTCCTTGGTGTCTCTCTGTGGTCCCGACTATTACGCTGAATGGGTAGCAGTCCGTGGCGGATGGATAACTCTGTGATTGCTGTTAATCAGATCCAGACCGTCACCGGGAGAGAGGGGGTGGATGAAATTTGTGCGCTATTGTAATTATCTTTCTGCAAATAGCAAACGTTTGCGTGATTTTGTTTGAATTATTTTCTGTTAGCAGGAGAAGCCGGGGTTAAGGTCGGAAAAGTTAAGTAAAGTGTGTAGTTGCAGATGTTGACTGGGATGCCGGGATCACAGTGGCGAATCAAATCGAATGTATCAATGGAAAAGCGGGCCAGAAAGCCTGTTTTTTACAGTTTCTGGCCGCAATTAAGCTGACGTTAGGCGTTGGAGTAATTTTCTCGCTGACCCAGCCAGCGATCGATAATCGCTTTGGTGTTATCCGGGTAATTGTCGTGAAGATAGCGCGCCAGTTTCTGGACCTGGGGGATCAGATGCTGGTCGCGGACCAGATCGGCAACCTTGAATTCCGCGATACCGGTTTGCTTGGTGCCGAGCAGTTCACCGGGGCCGCGGATTTCCAGATCCCGCTGGGCAATCACGAAGCCGTCGCTGCTTTCGCGCAGTACGCCCAGGCGTTTCTGGGCTGTTTTGGACAACGGGGCATGATAGAGCAGGACACAATGGCTGGCGACATTGCCCCGACCGACGCGACCGCGCAACTGGTGGAGCTGAGCCAGACCCAGGCGCTCCGGATTTTCAATGACCATCAGGCTGGCGTTAGGCACGTCGACCCCGACTTCAATCACAGTGGTGGCAACCAGGAGGTGAAGTTCACCTTCTTTAAAGCGTTGCATCACTTCCTGTTTTTCTGCCGGTTTCATCCGTCCGTGTACCAGCCCGATTTTCAACTCCGGCAACTGGGCTGTTAGCTCATCGGCCGTATCGGAGGCGGCTTGGGCCTCCAGTACTTCGGATTCATCAATTAGGGTGCAGACCCAGTAAGCCTGACGGCCTTCGTTGAGGCAGGCAGAGTGGATCCGCTGGATAATTTCAGCCCGGCGCGAGTCCGGTAGGGCGACGGTCTGGATCGGTGTCCGGCCCGGCGGCAACTCGTCGATGACGGACGTCTCCAAGTCGGCATAGGCGGTCATCGCCAGGGTTCGCGGGATTGGCGTAGCCGTCATGATCAGCTGGTGCGGGTAATGGCCGTTGCTGGCCCCTTTTTCCCGCAGTTCCAGCCGCTGGTGGACACCGAAGCGGTGCTGCTCATCAATGATCACCAGTGCGAGGTTGTTAAACACCACCTGCTCCTGGAACAGGGCATGGGTGCCGACGACCATTTTGGCTTCGCCGCTTTCAATCCGAGCCAGTTCACTGTCGCGTGCTTTGCCTTTGAGCTTGCCAGCCAGCCAGCCAACTTCAATTCCCATTGGTTTCAGCCAGTTGGCAAAGTTGATGGCGTGCTGTTCAGCCAAGAGTTCGGTCGGAGCCATCAGGGCAACCTGATAGCCGTGCTCGATAGCCCGCAAGGCGGCGAGGGCGGCGACCAGGGTTTTGCCTGAACCGACATCCCCTTGCACCAGGCGCATCATCGGATGCGGCTGGGCCAGGTCGTGCTCAATATCGGCTACTACTCGTTGTTGGGCACCGGTCGGGCTGAACGGCAGGCTGTCGAGTAGTTTCTGTTTAAGGGTATCGCTTGGCGGCAGCGACCAGGCGTCATGTTGCTGGCTCTTGTTACGCACAGCCAGCATCGACAGGTTCTGGGCCAGCAGCTCCTCAAGGATCAGCCGTTGCTGGGCCGGATGTTTGCCTTCTTCAAGCTGGTCGAGCGAAACGTCCGGTGTCGGGCGGTGCATGATGTGCAGGGCCTGAGACAGTGTCATCTGACGGTCATACAAACCTTCCGGTAGCAGCTCGCGCACTGCGGCTTTGTCGAGCAGAACCATTGCCTGATCGGTCAGGTTACGCAGGGTCAGTTGGCGCAGGCCGTCGGTGGTCGGGTAGACCGGGGTCAGGGTCTCTTCAACGCTGAGTTCTGTTGGTTCGGAAAAGACCCGGTACTCAGGGTGGATGATTTCCAGCCCGAACTTGCCCCGCTTGATCTCACCATAGGCTTTGACCTGCTTACCTTCGCTCAGGCTGTTTTTCATTGCGGCGTTGAAGTTGAAAAAACGCAGCGTTGCCGTACCGGTTTGGTCGCTGATTTTCACCGTCAGCATTCGACGTTTACCGAAACTGATATTGCTGCTGAGGATCTCGCCCTGCACCGTCAGGTGCTGACCGGGCATTACGTTGGCCAGCGGCCAGATCCGGGTGCGGTCTTCATAGCGGAGGGGGAGGTGGAACAGCAGATCCTGGACCGTGTGCAGGCCAATTTTTTCAAGCTTTTCTGCCATCTTGGCCCCAACGCCGGACAGTTCGGTCAGGGCTATGGTATCAAGTAGTTGTCCGCTCATTGCTGTTCCTGTTTTCGCTGTTATTTGGCTTTTCGCTTCGGCTCGGTTGCCTGCATGATGCTCCACCATTCATCGTCAGCGACAATCTGGCCTTGTTCGTCCAGCGGTGGGTAAGGCAGGCCTTTACGGCGGGCAACTTTGGCCAGTACCGGGTGGCCGCGCTCGAACAGAATACGGTGGACTACGTCGTCCGGCAGTTGGGTCTTTTCCCTGTCGTACATGCCGGCAAGCTGGCGCTGGCGCTGCGCTTCGTAGAGGATCAGGGCACTGGCAACCGAAACATTAAGAGACTGTACCATACCCACCATTGGAATAATGATGTCCTGCTCGGCTAGGGCCAGTGCTTCAGGCGTGATCCCATTTTTCTCGCCGCCGAGGATAATGGCCGTCGGTTTGGTGTAATCCACTTCACGGAAATCAATGGCGGTATCCGACAGGTTGGTTGCCAGCACCTGCATACCCTGGGTTTTCAGGGTACTGACGGCATTAACCATGGAATCGTGGGTTTCCAGCTCAACCCAGTTACGGGCACCGGCTGATGTATTGCTCAGGACACGCATGCCTTCTTCCGGCCAGACGGCATGGACTTTGTGGACGCCAACCGCATCAGCGGTACGGATAATGGCTGATACATTGTTAGGTTTATGCACTTCTTCCATGCACACCGTCAGATCTGGCTGGCGGGTGGCCAAAACCGACTGAATACGTTCAAAACGTTCAGGAGTCATAATCTTGCTTGTCTTTCTTTGATAAAGAAAACGCCCGTAGACGGGCGTTTCGGTTCAGTGCAGGAGCAAGGCTGTGCCTCGTTCTTGCTGTCAGTTCTTCCGGCGAGATACACGCACCACATTCGGCATCACCCTGATACGGCGCATGATATTCGCCAGATGGATACGACCTTTCGTCGTCAGCTTCACCGTGATGGTGTACAGACGGCCATCTTTCTCTTCCGTTGCCAGCCCCTGGATGTTGGAACCAGTCGCGGCAATGGTGTTGGTCAGATCGGCGAGGGCACCCTGGTGGTTAAGCATATCGACCTTAAGGTTAGTCAGGAATTCCTGCTCGAAGTCCTCACTCCACTCGACGGCCATATATTTATCCGGCTCGCGCTGGTAGCCACGGATATTGGCACATTCTTCACGGTGGATAACCAGGCCTTTACCCGGGCTGATATGCGCCATGATTGGATCACCGTGGATTGGGTGACAACAGTTGGCAAAGGTCAGCTGGATACCGTCCGCTCCGCGGATAGCCAGTCGGCTGTCGGTTTCGCGTTCGGTAAGCTCATCGGCATTGCCAAGCAGTCGACGGGCGATAACTACGCTCATCAGTTTGCCGAGGCCGATTTCAACCAGCAGATCATCCAGGCTTTCAAGACGCAAATCTGCCAGTACCTGTTCCAGGTTTTCCGGATCGATCTGGTCGATATTCAACTCGCCCAGAGCATGGTTGAGCAGGCGGCGGCCCAGATTGAGAGACTCCTCGCGGCGCATGGTTTTCAGCACCTGGCGGATTTTGGTCCGGGCACGGGAAGTCACTACATAGTTGAGCCATGCGGCATTCGGGCGGGCACCCGGTGCACTGATAATTTCTACGGCCTGGCCGTTTTTCAGTGGCTTGCTCAGCGGGTATGGCTGGCGATCGACACGGGCACCAACACAGGCATTACCGACATCGGTATGCACGGCGTAGGCAAAGTCGACTGCGGTTGCCCCGACAGGCAGTTCAACAATGCGGCCTTTCGGCGTGAAGACGTAGAGCTCATCCGGGAACAGATCAGATTTAACGTTCTCGATGAATTCGAACGAGCTGCCGGCACTTTGCTGCAGCTCCAGCAGGCTCTGCATCCAGCGCTTGGCCTTAACCTGCGCGGTTGTGCCGCTGTTGCGCTCGCCGTCTTTGTAAGCCCAGTGGGCGGCAACGCCTTTGTCGGCCATCTGGTCCATATCTTCGGTACGGATCTGGACTTCGACTGGAACCCCGTGCGGGCCGACCAGTGATGTATGCAGTGACTGGTAGCCATTGGCTTTCGGGATGGCGATATAGTCTTTCATCCGGCTCGGGCGGGGCTTGTACAGGTTGTGAACCTGACCCAGTACGCGATAACAGGTGTCCAGATCTTTGACCAGTACGCGGAAGGCGTAGATGTCCATGATCGAGTGGAAACGCTGTTCCTTGTTCTTCATCTTGTTGTAGATGGAGTACAGGTTCTTCTCGCGACCCAGCACAGTGCCGTCAATCCCCGCATCATTGAGGCGACCCTCAATTTCAGCATGGATTTTGTTAATCATTTCTTTGCGGTTGCCGCGGGCGGCTGCCACTACTTGCTTCAGTACCCGGTAGCGGTTGGGATACAGCGCTTCAAAGCCGAGCTCTTCCAGTTCGGTTTTGATGTTATGGATACCAAGGCGGTGGGCCAGCGGAGAGAAAATCTCCAGGGTTTCGCGGGCAATGCGGCGGCGCTTATCCGGACGCAGGGCACCCAGGGTGCGCATGTTGTGCGTACGGTCGGCCAGTTTGATCAGAATAACGCGGATGTCATGGGCCATGGCCATGATCATCTTGCGGAAGTTCTCGGCTTGCGCTTCTTTGCGGTCGCGGAACTTCAGTTTATCCAGCTTCGATACCCCGTCGACCAGTTCGGCTACCGTCGCGCTGAAGCGACTTTCGAGATCTTCTTTGGTGACCTCGGTATCTTCGATAACGTCATGGAGGAGGGCTGCCATCAGCGTCTCATAGTCGAGGCGCATTTCCGCGAGGATGCGGGCTACGGCAATCGGGTGGATAATATATGGTTCCCCGCTGGAGCGGGTCTGCCCTTCATGGGCATCTCGCGCAACGAGGTATGCCTGCCTGAGGGCCTCAATATGGGGCTCAGGCAGGTACTCTGTTGCAACTTCTTTCAGGCTATCAAAAAGATACAATTCGCCCGGTTCCCTGAATTAACGGTTGTTGCCTGCAATAGCACTTACTGCTGCCAGTTCAGCTGCTTCTTGCTCTTGAAGTTCCTGACGCTCACGTGCATCCAGGATATCTTTAGTGATCAGACCTTCTTCGATTTCACGAAGCGCGATCACTGTGTACTTGTCGTTCTCTTCCGGAACCAGTGGATCCTTACCGCCTGTTTGCATCTGACGTGCGCGGCGAGCAGCAATTTGGATTAGATCGAAACGGTTGCCAATTTTATCAACAGCGTCTTGAACGGTTACGCGTGCCATGGAGGACTCCAGTGGTTAACTAACAAAATTAAGAGGAAAATTGTACAAAATTGTTTATTCTTCTGCCAGTAGGCAGTCAAGCATATTAGCATGCTTCACCGCTTGTTTGGCCTCTTTCAGGCGCTCGGCGCGAAGAATTGCCTTCATATCCATAACGGCGACATCAAAATCATCATTTACAATGACATAATCATATTCATTGTAATGGGAAATTTCTGAACGCGCTTCGGACATACGCTTGGCAATGACTTCTTCACTGTCCTGGCCGCGCGTGTTCAGACGACGCTCCAGTTCAGGACGAGAAGGTGGCAGAATAAAGATGCTGCGGGCTTCCGGCATTTGCTTGCGGATCTGTCGCGCACCTTGCCAGTCGATATCCAGGAATACATCGATACCCTTATCCAGGTTTTCTTCAATCCATGGACGAGAAGTGCCGTAGTAGTTACCGAATACTTCAGCAAACTCCAGAAATGCACCTTCATCGATCAGCGCTTTGAACTCTTCCACAGCGACAAAGTTGTAGTGCACACCGTTTACTTCACCAGGACGCATGTCACGGGTGGTATGTGATACCGAAACTTTCATTGCATATGTTGGGTTATTTTCCAGCAGTGCTGAAATCAAGCTCGATTTACCGGCGCCGCTTGGCGCAGAAACGATATACAGGGTGCCTTTGCTCATTGTGTTGCTCACCAAGTGGTAGAAGGGCGCGCAGGGTATCATGAACTGCGTGAAAAATGAATCAGCTGACTGATGAAAAATTCAACTTGGTCAGTTTCTTTATTGCCAATATCTGGGTGTTTGATGACATTTATATGACGAGGTTTCGCTGCGGTGTCAGAGGTAAGAGTTAGGTTTTGGGCATTAATAGAAGAAAGCCCCGGCATGACCGGGGCTTCTGAGCGTTATTCGATATTTTGAATCTGCTCGCGCATTTGTTCAATCAGTACCTTGAGCTCAACCGCTGAGGCGGTGATGTCGGTATTGATAGACTTAGAGGCCAGGGTGTTCGATTCGCGGTTGAATTCCTGCATCATGAAGTCCAGACGGCGGCCACAGGCACCACCTTTTTTCAGGATCTTGTGGGTCTCTTTTACGTGAGAATCCAGGCGATCCAGTTCTTCGGCGACATCAACTTTTTGCGCCAGCAGGATCAGTTCCTGTTCAATGCGGGTCGGGTCCAGTTCTACCTTTGCTTCTTCAAAGCGGGTTGTCAGGCGTTCGCGCTGCCAGTTCATAATTTCCGGCATATGGGCGCGAACTTTTGTCGCTTCTTCGGCAATTGCGGTCAGGCGCTGTTCAATCAGGGCCTTCATGTTGTCGCCTTCGCTGGCGCGAGCAGCGATAAAGTCGTTAACGGTTTCGTCAAACCCTTCCAGCAGGGCTTTGTTGATGGCATCCAGATCCTGCTCCGGCGCTTCCATCACGCCTGGCCAGTTCAGTACCTGGAACGGGCCGACACTGCCTTCACCTGCAGTTTCTTTTACCCACTGAGCCGCCTTGATAACCTGCTTTGCCAGCTCTTCGTTGATACGAAGGTCGTTGCTGGTTGCTGCGTTAGCTTCAAAACGCAGGTTACATTCCACTTTGCCGCGCGCCAGGCGCTTACGGAAACGCTCGCGAAGTACTGGTTCCAAGCTGCGGAATTGCTCCGGCAAACGCAGGTAGGTTTCCAGGTAACGTTGATTGACAGAACGGATTTCCCAAACGGCAGTGCCCCAGTCGCCTTTAACTTCGCGACGGGCATAGGCGGTCATGCTATGAATCATTGGCTGATGGCCCTTTACTAGATGAGGATTACAGCTACGTATCTGGCTTGCTGGCCGCTACGGGCAAGGAAGCACTATTAAAACGTTGTCGGCGTAGCTGCGACGATGCGCTGATTATACGCACCATTGACTATAAAAGAAATCTGACCCTCGGTGATTGCGTTTCATGGTGTGGTGTACATTAGCGGGCGGTTCTGGCTATAATCGCCGGTTAATATCAGCCAGCTAAAGGTAACATCAATGCGTCCAAGCGGAAGAAACGCCAGTCAAGTACGTCCTATTACGATCACCCGTAACTTTACAGCTCATGCTGAAGGTTCGGTGCTTGTTGAGTTTGGTGATACCAAAGTTATCTGTACCGCCAGTGTTGAAGAAAATGTGCCACGCTGGCTGAAAGGTAAAGGACAGGGTTGGGTTACCGCTGAATATGGCATGCTGCCACGCGCGACTCACTCGCGTAATCGCCGTGAAGCGGCGAGCGGCAAGCAGGGTGGCCGTACTATGGAAATCCAGCGCCTGATCGCACGCAGCCTACGCGCCGCTGTGGATCTGGAAGTGCTGGGTGAGCAGATGATCACGGTTGACTGTGATGTTATCCAGGCTGACGGTGGTACTCGTACTGCATCAATTACCGGTGCAATGGTTGCCTTGGTTGATGCCATCAACTACATGCTGGAAAACGGCATGCTGAAGAAAAGCCCGCTGAAAGGCATGGTGGCTGCGGTTTCTGTCGGCATTTATAACGGTGAGGCGATTTGCGATCTTGAGTATGTTGAAGACTCGGCTGCCGAAACCGATATGAATGTGGTGATGACCGAAGAAGGCAAGATGATTGAGATCCAGGGGACGGCCGAAGGCGAAGCCTTCAGTCATGAAGAATTGCTGGCGATGCTGGCCCTGGCGAAAGAGGGCATTGCCGATATTATCAACGTTCAGAAGCAGGCGTTGGAAAATTGATTTTGAAGCGGTTCCTATTGGAGCCGCTTTTTTTTGGCCTGAACTTATCCTCCATGGATAAAGGAAACAGGTTTAGTCATAGCACTCGCGTAATTTGAATCGCATATATAAGGAGAAACCATGAAAGCATATCAGCGTCAGTTCATCGAATTTGCTCTGGAGAAAGGGGTTCTGAAGTTTGGTGAGTTTACTTTGAAATCTGGCCGTAAGAGCCCGTACTTTTTTAATGCGGGTTTGTTTAACACGGGTCGTGACCTGGCACGCCTGGGCCGTTTTTACGCTGAAGCTTTGGTGGATGCAGGTATTGAATATGACGTGCTGTTCGGCCCGGCTTACAAGGGTATTCCGATTGCAACGACGACTGCGGTTGCTCTTGCGGATCACCATGATGTCGATACGCCGTACTGTTTTAACCGTAAGGAAGCCAAGGATCACGGTGAAGGCGGTAACTTGGTCGGCAGTGCACTGGAAGGCCGCGTAATGCTGGTTGATGATGTGATCACTGCCGGTACTGCGATTCGGGAATCGATGGAAATCATCAAGGCTAACGGTGCGGATCTGGCTGGGGTGCTGGTTGCTATCGACCGTCAGGAAAAGGGGAAGGGTGAGCTGTCAGCGATTCAGGAAGTAGAACGTGACTTCGGTTGTGCCGTAATTTCGATTGTGTCGCTGGGTGATGTGGTGAGCTACCTGGAAGAGCAGGATGGCATGGAAACCCACCTGGAAGCGGTGAAAGCCTATCGTGCGGAGTACGGGGTTTAATTTAACCGCCAGTTTCGAAAACAAAAAGCGAGAGGTATTGACCTCTCGCTTTTTTATTCTGAAAGCATCGTTGATGCTCTTAGCCGAGCTGGGCGCTTAGCAGCTGCCAGTATTCGTCGAAACTGTCAGTGGGCTTGTATTTGAAGTTAGAGCGAACAAAACGGTTCAGGCTGCCCTCAACCTGGCCTAGCAGCTGGGCTGCCAGGATGTTTTCATCGACCGGGAAGCCTTTGCCTTCGCGCAGTTTACGCTCGCGCAGGATTTGGCGCAGCTGGGTTTCAATACGCTCAAACAGCTGGTTGATACGCGCTTGCAGGCGGTCCTGTTCAAACATCAGCGCATGACCGGTCATGATGCGGCTCAGGCCCGGGTTGCGCTCAGCAAAGCCCAGGATCAGCTGTAGAACCATGCGCAGGCGGTTCAGGGTGTCTTTTTCGTCATCCAGGATACGGTTGATACGTGTGGTGATGGCGTCTTCGATAAACTCAATCAGCCCTTCGAACATTCGGGCTTTACTTGGGAAGTGGCGATACAGTGCGGCTTCAGAAACCCCTACCTGAGCTGCCAGCTTAGCTGTTGTAATTCGCTGACTGCCTTGGGCAGATTCCAGCATTTGTGCCAGCGCCTGCAAAATTTCTTCGCGGCGATTGTTCTTTTTGTTGCCTGCCATGAATAACCGATCCTTTTCGAAATGAGACTGTCACCGGACAGTTTGAAACCCGCATATCTTATCGACGGAGCTGAACGGTGAAAAGCATGAGCTTTAGATACTGATCTATTTATCGACAAAAAAAGCCCAACCTGAAGGGCCGGGCTTTATATTTGCGCTTATTTGTTTACTTCGCCAGCAGAGGGTTAGCTACGGCCTGAGTGGCCGAAACCGCCTTCGCCACGGTCGGTGGCGTCAAAGTCTGAGACGATGTTGAAGTCAGCCTGAACCACAGGAACAAAGACCAGCTGGGCAATGCGGTCGCCCGGTTCAATGGTGAATGTGCTGTGGCCGCGGTTCCATACAGAAACCATCAGCTGGCCCTGGTAATCCGAGTCGATAAGGCCAACCAGGTTGCCCAGTACGATACCGTGTTTATGGCCCAGCCCAGAGCGCGGCAGGATAGTGGCTGCCAGGCTCGGGTCGGCAATGTGGATTGCCAGGCCGGTCGGTACCAGGTGAGTCTGCCCCGGCTCAACCGTCAGGGCTTCATCCAGACAAGCACGCAGATCCAGACCCGCAGAACCTTCAGTTGCATAGGTAGGAAGCGGGAACTCGTTACCAACTCGTGGGTCGAGGATTTTCAGATCAATTTTTTTCATGCTTGTTCTCTTTGTATAGGGTGATGATTTCACTGATTAGCTGCTGGCCCAGTTCATGTTTGGTGCAAAGCGGCAAAGCTTTGTCGCCGGCAGACCAGAACAGGTGCAGGGCATTGTTGTCGCTGTTGAAACCCTGACCCTGCTGCGAAACATCATTGGCGCAGATCAGGTCCAGGTTTTTGCGGCTCAGTTTACCGCGCGCGTATTGTTCCACATCCCGGGTTTCAGCTGCAAACCCGACTGTGAACGGACGCTGTTCGGTCAGTGCGGCAACGCTGGCGACGATATCCGGGTTTTTCACCAAGCGCAGGATCATTTCATCTTCGCCGTCTTTTTTCTTCATCTTCTGGTCTGCAACTTCTGCCGGGCGGAAATCAGCCACTGCCGCACAGGAGATGAAAATATTGTGTTGGGTTGCTGCATCCATCGCGGCCTGATGCATTTGCTCGGCGCTGGCGGTATCAATGCGTGTAACACCAGCCGGGGTTGCCAGGTTGACAGGGCCGCTGATCAGGGTGACTTCCGCACCGCGTTTAGCCGCGGCTTCAGCAATGGCATAACCCATCTTGCCCGAGCTGTGGTTGGTCAGGTAACGCACCGGGTCAATGGCTTCACGTGTCGGGCCGGCAGTGATCGCGATTTTGATGCCTTCAAGATCGGCTGGCTGGAAGAAATCTTCAGTCAGGTGAACTAGATCCATCGGGTCTAGCATACGACCCGGACCGACATCACCGCAGGCCTGCTCGCCGCTGTCCGGCCCCCAGATGTGAAAGCCGCGACGCTTCAGGGTCGCAATATTTTCCTGAGTGGCAACATTGCGGTACATCTGCTGATTCATTGCTGGTGAAACGGCAATTGGTGAGTCTGTTGCCAGGCACAGAGTGGACAGCAAATCATTGCCCATGCCGGCACTGACGCGGGCGATCAGGTCGGCGGTAGCTGGTGCCAGCAGCACCAGATTTGCCCATTTTGCCAGCTCGATATGACCCATCGACGCTTCCGCCGCCGGGTCGAAAATGCTGTCTGAAACCGGGTGGCCGGATACCGCCTGCATGGTCAGGGGAGTAATAAATTCCTCGGCTGCCCGGGTCATGACGACACGGACTTCAGCGCCGCGCTCAATCAGGCGGCGTGTCAGTTCGGCGCATTTGTACGCCGCAATTCCACCGCTGATACCCAGAAGTATTTTCTTTCCTGCCAGTGTTTGCATCGTTTTGCCTGTCTCTCTGAACCTGTGAATTCGGCAACAAGATAGCACCAAAGGGCCGGAGAATCATCGGCCGAGATCAACTGGGAATCTCGGAGAAGTGCAAATTTTTGTTATTTATTCCTTGGGGGAATGTCATTTTTGTCGGGTCGGTCATGGAATAAAACCCTGCAATAAATAGGGTGAAAGAAGAAAAATTATTCTAAGTAATGCAGGAAATACCCAGATGGAATTACGTTGCCGCGGCAAATTGCTGCTACTTGTTTTACTGCCCGTTGTACTTGTTGCCGGCCTTGTTAACTTTGTTTATCTCTCCGAACAGAAGACCAACCTTGCGGAACAAATCAATGCCTACCGCACCCAGACTGTCACCATGAAGAAAGAGGAACTGAAAGGCGCCATCCAGTTAGCCAGAACGGCAATTAATGATCTCTACAGCGCCGATCAGAACGGTGAAAATATTCAGGCGGCGAAGAAGATTCTGACCGCGATGCGTTTTGGTGAGGACGGCTATTTCTTCGCTTATGATTCGCAAGGCGTTAATACCATGCATGCGGCCCAACCGAAGCTTGAAGGTAAAAATTTGATTGGTGTCGTCGATGAAAACGGTGTGAAGGTGATTGCCGGACTGATTGAGGCGGCCAAACAAGGTGATGGCTTCCTTCATTTTAGCTGGCACAAGCCGTCTATTGACGCGACCGCGCCGAAACTGGGTTATGCAGAGTACCTGGCAAAATGGGACTGGGTGCTGGCGACCGGTGTCTACATTGATGATATTGATGCTGACGTAGCAGCATTCCAGCAGCAGGCTGAAGCGAAGTTCCAGCGCCAGGTGTGGATATCTCTCGGCACGACGCTGGCGGTGATTATTTTTGCTGGCTTGATTGTGCTCTGGGTGACCGGACGGGCGATGCAGCCGCTGAACCATATGGTTGAGGCTTTGAAAGACATAGCAGCCGGTGGCGGGGATTTGACCGCACGTCTGGATGTGACGGCAAATGATGAAATCGGCGATCTGGCAACAGCCTTCAATGATTTCATGGCAAAACTGCAACAGCTGATCGGTGAAATCCAACAAGTCGCAACGCATGTTGATAAAGCCTCCCATGCCCTGCAACAGCAAACGGAAGCAGCAGGCGGACAGATGGAGCAGCATAGCCGCGAAACCGATCAGGTGGTGGCGGCAGTCACTGAGCTGAGCGCTTCTGCCCGTGAAGTAGCGAATAACACCATCAATACCGCAGAGGCGACGCAGGAAGCGACTAACCAGACTCAGGCGGCGCAACTGGAAGTCGATACTGTGGTCAGCAGCATTGAGCAGTTGGCCGGGGATGTTGACAGTGCGGCACAGGCGATGGATGTGCTCAATGAGCAGGCTGAGCAGATTAACTCCGTGTTGACCGTGATAGGTGCCATTGCCGAGCAAACTAACCTGTTGGCCCTTAATGCAGCAATTGAAGCGGCGCGGGCTGGTGAGCAGGGACGGGGATTTGCCGTGGTGGCCGATGAAGTGCGTTCCCTTGCCGGGCGTACCCAGCAAAGTACACAGGAAATCAACCAGATGCTGGCAGAGCTTCAGTCAGGAACCCGTAAGGCGGTTGAGGCGATGGCTGTGAGCCAGCAGCGAAGCCAGACCACGTTAGGTGAGTCACATAAGATCACCGAAAGCCTGGCTACGGTGACGGAAGCGGTGGCTTGTATCAATACTATGGGCACGCAAACGGCGACGGCGGCTGAAGAGCAAAGCTGTGTTGCTGAAGAAATTAATACTAACCTGGTGTCGATTCAGCAGATCCTGAGTCGCTTGGTTGAGGCGCTGTCTGGTACTCAGGCGACCACTGCCCAACTGGCCGCTTCTGGCGAGCAGATGCGTTCGCTCGTAGGTCAGTTCAGGGTGTAATGTAACCACCTGAAATTATTGCGAGGGTTTTCCCACAACTTAAGGGGAGTGCTTGTTCTTCCTATTCGGTCGTCCTCTTCTGTAGTTTGTGACAGAAGGGGACAACATGTCTTTAAAATTATTACCGATTGCCTCCCGGCCGAGGGAGAAGCTGTTATCTCACGGTCCGGCTGCCCTGACTGATGCCGAGCTGTTGGCAATTTTTTTGCGCACCGGGGTTGCCGGAATGAATGCGCTGGAGTTGGCGACGCACTTACTGGATGAATTTGGCTCGCTGCGGGCTTTGTTGGCGGTGGGAAAAGAGGATTTTTGTCGTCATAAGGGGCTTGGGCCTGCGAAATATGCTTTATTGCAGGCGGTAATGGCGATGAGTGAACGCCATTTTGCTGAAACTTTGTCCAAAGGAGATGCCCTGACCAGCCCTGAATATACCCGTCGGTACCTGAGTCAGGTTCTGCGGGACCGTCATCGCGAAGTTTTTTTTGTGTTATTTTTGGACAATCAGCATCGAGTTCTGTCTGGAGAGGCATTATTTGAAGGAACAATCGACGCTGCAAGCGTATATCCGCGGGAAATTGTAAAAAGATCACTGGAACTTAATGCAGCCGCGCTCATTTTAGCGCATAATCACCCGTCAGGCGTCGCAGAGCCAAGTCAGGCCGACCGTCGAATAACGCGCAAGATCAGTGATGCACTAGCCTTAGTGGATATTCGTGTCCTCGATCATTTTGTTGTCGGCGATGGAGAAATTACTTCTTTTGCTGAACGAGGTTGGCTATAAAATGAGCCGAAATCGAACAAAATGTTGCGAAAGGATCTGCTCGGGACTTGAGCAACTGGTTTTGACTTAGTATAATGCGCGACCTTTGATAGCTATGGTTAGATGAAAACTTGATTTTCATTTGGCTAACCATGGTTGATATCGAGCTGAAACGATTTGGAGAAGACAGTAATGTCCCGTGTATGCCAAGTAACTGGTAAGCGTCCTGTAACGGGTAACAACCGTTCACACGCACGTAATGCCACCAAGCGTCGTTTTCTGCCGAACCTGCAAACTCATCGTTTCTGGGTAGAAAGCGAAAAACGCTTCGTTAAACTACGCCTTTCTGCAAAAGGTATGCGTATCATTGATAAGAAAGGCATCGAAGCTGTTCTTTCTGATATGCGTGCTCGCGGCGAGAACGTTTAAGAGGATTTGAACAATGGCTAAAGGCATTCGTGAGAAGATCCGCCTAGTATCATCTGCTGGTACAGGTCACTTCTACACTACCGACAAAAACAAGCGTAACATGCCAGGCAAATTCGAGATCAAAAAATTTGATCCTGTAGTTCGCAAGCACGTTATGTACAAAGAAGCTAAAATCAAGTAATTGGTTTTATCTGTTCTTTGATAAAAAACCCGGCATTAAGCTGGGTTTTTTTATGTCTGTTGTATACCCCTTTTCTTCGACTTTCTTCTATTTGCCCATTTATTGTTATGATTTAATGAAAGCTTTATCAGACCAAATTGATTTCAGAGCAATTTCGCTGGTTGATTAGCTGCTCTCAATTTGGTGGTTATGGAGTAGAAGGAAAATCATGGCAATTAAACTGTCACGCCGGGGCTGGAATAATGTCATCATTATTGCAGTTATTCTTTTTATTGCTGTGGTGCAGTTTCCGGAATTAATTCGACAGCGACAGGCTCCTGTTGAACAGGCCGAGTCAGACACCTCCCTGCAATCACTGCTGCCTGAACCGGCACAAATCACTAAGCTGTATCTGCCTCATCATACGTTTACCTTACAAGAGAGCCACTGGGTGGCCGAGCCAGCCATCAATGTCTCACCAAAAGTTGTGGTGGATAACTGGCAGTCTATCAGTGGTACAGTAGTGGGGGACGAGATGATGGCTCAGCTGAAATCTCAACTTGGCACACCGAGAACGGTTGAGATCTGGCTGCAGTCGTTGGAAGAGCCGGTTCGGGTAACTGTCTATCAGTTACCACAGTTTTGGCTGCTGCAAAGCTGGCAGGGTGCCTGGCTGGCGATTTCTGTCGAAGAGTCCTACCTGTTTCCCCTTTGATAACTATTAATGGAATAGCATCATGCCTGAGTTACCAGAAGTTGAAGTAAGCCGGATGGGAATATCGCCTCATGTGGTCGGGCAGACAGTGGAACGGATTACTGTCCGTAACCCGAAGCTGCGTTGGCCGGTGCCGGAGGAAATTCGACAGATTGAAGGGCAGGTGATCCGCAAGGTAAGTCGCCGGGCAAAATATTTGCTGTTGGAAACAGATGCCGGGTCGGCGATTGTCCACCTGGGGATGTCAGGCAGCTTGCGGGTGTTGCCGGCAACGACGCCACCGGAGAAACATGATCATGTCGATTTGGTGTTAGCGAGTGGCGAATTGCTTCGATATAACGATCCGCGCCGGTTCGGAGCCTGGTTGTGGCAGACGGCTGATGAAGAACACTCGGTTCTGGGTAAGCTCGGCCCTGAGCCGCTGAGTGAGGCATTTACTGCGGACTATTTGTTTGAGCGGGCGCAGGGTAAGCGCACCGCGATCAAACAGTTCATTATGGACAACCATATTGTGGTTGGGGTGGGGAACATTTATGCCAATGAGTCCCTGTTCAGCGCTGGAATCCACCCGAAACAGGCGGCGGGCAAAATTTCCCGCCAGCGCATGGGCGTGCTGGTGGACGAAATCAAAGCAGTGCTGGCCTTTGCGATTAAGCAGGGCGGAACAACCCTGAAAGATTTCAAAAATGCCGATGGTAAGCCGGGCTATTTTGCTCAGGAGTTGCTGGTTTACGGTAAAGGTGGAGAGCCTTGCCCGCGTTGTGATAAGCCGTTGAGTGAGATAAAAATCGGCCAGCGGGCGACTGTTTTTTGCAGTGATTGTCAGAAATAGCGGGCGTAGGTAGATAAAAAAAAAGAGGCAGTGCCTCTTTTTTGTCAGATTAAGTTGCGGTTATCAGCCGTGGAGTTTTTCCATCAGGGCGTCAGCGACATACGGGTCGACAAACTGGCTGACATCGCCCTTGTGCAGAGCCACTTCTTTGACGATGGTCGAAGAAATGAACGAGTTTTCTTCTGCCGGGGTCAGGAACACGGTTTCCAGCTCAGGCATCAGGCGGCGGTTCATGTTCGCCAGCTGAAATTCGTACTCAAAGTCAGATACGGCGCGCAGACCACGAACCAGGACGTTGGCTTGGTATTCTTTTGCAAAATCAACCAGCAGGCCGGAGAAGCCGACAATCTCGACATTATCGAGGTGTTTGGTGATGGTTTTGGCTAGTTTAACTCGCTCTTCCAGATCAAACAGGGGCTTTTTGCTCGGGCTGAATGCAATGCCGACAACCACGTGGTCGAACAGGGCGGCGGCGCGTTCAATCAAATCCAGGTGTCCGTTGGTAATCGGATCAAAGGTGCCGGGATAAATGACTCGTGTGCTCTTTTTCATTTGTTGGGGCTCTTTAATATGATTTTTCAGCATGCTATCAAAATCTGAATAAACTTCATCAATTTAGGTCAGCAGGACTTCATTAATTGTTCCATTAGTGATTACCCAGTATGATCACCGTGAATTGAGCTGGTGTTTAGGACAATCATGAAAAAAATACTTGTAGTTCGCAACGATAAGATTGGCGATTTCATGCTGGCGTGGCCAAGTTTTGCGATGCTGAAACAGTCACTGCCAGACAGTGAAATTACGGCATTGGTGCCTGCCTACACAAAAGATCTTGCCTTGCTTTGCCCGTGGATTGATAAGGTTATTGTTGACTGTACCAAGCGAGCTGACAAGGCGGCGAAAAGAGCACTGATCAGCCAGATAAAAGCTGAACAGTTTGATGCATCTATTTGCCTGTTTTCTGATACCTATAATGCCACATTGGTATGGAAGGCTCGTATCCCTTACCGCCTGGCACCGGCAACCAAGTTTGCCCAGGTGCTTTATAACCGCCGCCTCAAGCAGCGTCGCTCCCGCTCCGAAAAGCCGGAGTTTGAATATAACCTGGATCTGATCCGCTTTTTCCTGGAAGACAACAGGGTTGCAATCAAAGAGCCGCAAGGCCCGTATTTGACATTTAATACTGATTGTCTGGATGCGCAGCGGATGAAACTGGATAACTTACTTGGCTTGGACGCAAGCAGCCGTTGGTGTTTTGTTCATGCCGGCTCAGGTGGTTCGGCCAATAATCTTTCTCTGAATCAATATGCCGGATTGATCAAGGGGCTTGCCCAATCTTTTGGCGGGGAGTTTGTATTAACTGCCGGGCCGGGAGAAGAGGCGATGGCTGCTTCCCTGTATGAGTTGGTTAAGGATGATGTCAAAGCCGTGATTTACGATAAGAATGACGGGCTGGAAGATTTTACCCGCTCACTGGCCTGTGCCGATTTATTTATCGCCGGGTCTACAGGGCCGTTGCATATCGCTGCCACGCTGGATGTACTGACTTTAGGCTTTTTCCCAAATAAACGCTCGGCAACCCCTCTGCGCTGGCAAACACTGAATACAGAGGGGCGGCATTTAGCTTTTTGTCCGCCTGAAGGGAAAGAAACCGAGACGGATATGGGCTTGATTGAGGTTGACGAGGTACTGGTCCGCGCTAAGACTTGGGTGGCTCAGTACTGGTCCTGATCCACAAATCCGCATATTTCACAAATGTCGAGTGGGCAGAAAGGATGGATAGCAGGAATCCCTGCTTGCCATCGAGAAAGCCCGCTTTGACAACGTACATTTTAAAGAAGCAGCCAAAGGCATGCAGAAGTCCCTGACTGATACTGCTGCGTTTACCGCGCTTTTCACGCTGTTCAGCCCATGCTTTGGCATAGCCTGCGGATTTCACGAGATAATGATTGAGATCGTTATAGGTGAAATGCAGTAAGTCGCCTTCAAGCGGCTTAACGGCCATATCTTCGGAAATTTCAACCTTTTCATGGACCAAGTCATCATTGTATTGGGTCAGTTTGGTCGGATAAAGACGGTTAACTCGATCCGGATACCAACCACAGTGGCGGATATAGCGACCAAATACCCAACTTAGCCGGGCTATGCTATAGATGGTGTCTGGTTTAGGTGTTGCCAATACTGCCAGGATACTGGCTTTTAGTTCCGGGGTGACACGCTCATCGGCATCCAGCCACAAAATGTAGTCTGATTCGACATAACTCTGGGCAAGGCGACGCTGAGGGCCGAAACCTGGCCAGTCGGCATTGACAAAAAATTTGTCGGTATAGCTGCGGGCAACTGCTTCTGTATCATCGCTACTACCTGAATCCAGTACGACAATTTCATCTACCCAGCCTTTAACTGTTTCCAGGCAAGCCTGAAGGTTTTTTGCTTCGTTTTTTACGATTAAGGCAACAGCCAGGGTTGGCTTATTGGCGCTCATGGTGTCTCCTCAAGGATTTCAAAATCGGATAGTGCTTTATCCAGCATGTCGCAGACAGTTTTTGATTGTATCCGGATCATGGCATCTTCAGCTTTCACTCTGCTGCGCCATGCTTGCTGGCTCAGTGAGATGCCTGTTTCTGCTTCAATCGCTTCCCGGTATGCGCTGACAACATAGTCCAGATAGCGGTACGGGCCTGTTCGTTGTGGATTGTGATGAGCATAAAGGCCTATCACCGGGGTGCTGACCGCTACAGCCATATGGGCAGGGCCTGTATCCGGAGCAATAACCAGATCTGCCTGCGCGAGCAAGGCTAACATTTGCTTCAGCGAACTTTGGCCAACCAGGTTTAATAATGGAGCCTGACACTGGGTCACTACTTGTTCGGCAAGTTTGATTTCAACTTTTGCTGGGCTGCCTGCCAGAATAACTTCCATTCCTCTTTGAACGGCATATTCGGCTACCTTTGCATAGCCTTCGGCTGTCCAGTTTTTGAAAGCCTTACTGGCACCTGGCACGATGATCAGTGTAGGCTTTGCGGATGTTATTTGTGCTGTAGCCCAGGTTTTATCCTGTTCTGACAGAGGAAGCTCCCAGTGAGGCTCTGATTTATGTATGCCCAGTTCATGGGCAAAAGCCATAAAACCGTCTAGTACATGAGGGGATTGTGGAGATGGAACCGGATGGTTAATAAACCATTTTTGTAAGTCACTGCTGCGGGTTTGGTCAAAGCCGAGACGGATTTTAGCCCGAATTCCGAGACTAGCAATGCTGGCCCGCAGTGCGGTTTGCATGTGCAGCAGAGCATCGAATTTCTGGCCTTTGAGTTGACGCCAAAGCTGGGTGTACCCCTTCCAGCCAAGTTTTTTGTCAAATGGGATCACGTGGATACCAGGTAGATCGCTCAGCAACTGTGCTTCCGCTTTTCCCATAATCCAGGTTATTTTCGTCGTAGGCCATTGGCGCTGGATTGCCTGTACCATGGCTGTGGCATTACATACATCGCCGATAGCGGATAGACGTAAAATACATAAAGATTCGGGTGGGGACGAAAATAGGGCCATAGGTCATTGCTCTGGGACAGTGTAGACTGCATTATGCAGTTGGGATAAAAAATTGTAAAACCACATATTTTAATACATATGCAAGTTATATCATCAAAAAATAGCCGGATTTGGTTTGATGAATCACTTCTGATGGCTGAACCTGAAAATTGTTTTGAGCCTGACTATTGGCAGCGTAATGATGCTATTATCGGTCAGGCTAGCGGCCGTGGCACGACCTATTTTATTCAGGGAAAGCTGCTGCAAATGGCGTTAAGGCATTACTGGCGCGGTGGTTTTTTTGGGCGATTGGTTAAAGATCAGTACTTCTTTACCGGTTGGGACAAAACACGCAGTATTTGCGAAATGCGTTTACTTAAGCTGCTGTCTGACGGTGGTGTCCGTGTTCCCAGGCCTGTGGCGGCAAGGGCTGTACGTAATGGTTTCTTGTATCGGTCTGATATTCTGACCGAGAAAGTGCCGAATGCAAAAGATTTGGTTGCTATCATGCAGCAGCGGCGTTTGACTGACTCTGAGTGGTATACTATTGGTCAGTTGATCAGGAAAATGCATGATCTCTGGGTATGCCATACTGACTTAAATATTCACAATATATTATTGGATGACTTGGGACAGTGCTGGCTTATCGATTTTGATAAGTGTTATCAGAGTAAAAAAGAGGATTGGAAACAGAAAAACCTGGATAGGTTATTACGGTCTCTGAGAAAGGAAGTGAAACGTTTTTCAATTTTGTGGAATGAAAGCGATTGGGACCGGTTAGTGAAAGGCTATATGCAAGGCTAAACTATTAAACTCGTTGAGTGAAAGATGATGAATTTTATTATTTTATTAACTAACCGCTTATCTAAAGTGGTTGGTAATCTATGTAAGGTACTTTCCTATCCTTTTCATTGGCTTTTCCCGAAAAAGCGCTTTGAAATCCCTGTTTACTCTAGAGCTAAGATCAGGTCATCAAAACATTCTGAAATACCGAAAGTTATCTGGCAGACAAATTACTCGAATAAGTCGACTTTGCCTGTCTATCTGAACTATTTGTTCAACCGATTAATGTCTCTTGATCATGATTACTACTATGTAAGCACAGAAGAGAGAAAAGAATTTATTAAGAATAATGCCCCTGACGAGGTCTACCGTTGTTACTGTCGAATTAATGATGGTGCGGCACAGGCTGATTTGTGGCGACTGGTTGTCTTGCACCTGAAAGGCGGTATCTACATGGATATTGATGCTAACTTGGTGTGGCCATTGTCTAGAATTACTGAAGGCAGAGATCACGTCTTTATTAAAAATAGCAATGATACCCAGATCACCAACTTCTTCCTGGCGACAAAGCCGGGTAATGAGGTTTACCAGAAAACGATTGATAAGGTCGTTGAGAACATCAAAAACCATGATGCTTCTCAAGGGGTATACTCGACAACCGGCCCTGCGGTCTTAGAGGAGGTTCTGGAAGGTGAAGATGTCTATGTCAGAAGCTATCGTTACACCAGTATTCAGGGTAGCTTCACGAATGAGTATTTTCAGTACATGGACAAGCCGCGCGGGAAATGGATCCATACAAAAGCAGAAGATTTGATCTCCCGGGACGAGGATACCGAGGGTCAAAACTGATAAAGAACAGATGAAAAGAAAGCCAGCAATTGCTGGCTTTTTTAATGGGTATGATCTGTGTAATCTGCGAGTGTTTACAGGTACTGACGAATTGCTTCAATACTTCGTGCAATGGCTCCCTGATTGTCTTTGACGACTGACAGGGCATTGCTTCCCATTGCTTGTTGTTTCTCATTATTTGCAAACAGAGCTGAAACTTGGCTGGCAAGCATGTCTGCACTTTCACAGATTTGGCAGCCACCTCGAGCAATTAACTGTTCGGTGATATCTGTAAAGTTAAAATAACTTGGTCCGGTAATGATTGGTTTGGCAAGTGCAGCCGGTTCCAGCAGATTATGTCCGCCGACTTTATCGCCTAACAAGCTGCCGCCGACAAAAGCAACATCAGCAGCGGCAAGCAGGATCATCATTTCACCCATAGTATCGCCAAGGTAAATATCGTCACTGGCTGATATTGGATTCTCTCCGGCCTCCGTACGCCTCACTGTTTTGAATCCCTCACGGTTACACAATTCGGCGACAGAGCTAAAACGTTCCGGATGACGGGGTACTAATATCAGTAATGATTCTGGATACTGGGTTTTTATTTGATGGAACGCCGCCAGTATCTGTTCATCTTCACCTTCATGCGTACTGGCTGCAATCCAGACAGGCCGTTGTCCGATTAACTGCCTAAGTTGCTGGCCCTGAAGCTGTAATTTATTGCTGACGCTAATATCAAACTTCATTGAACCCGTAACACCAAGCTGATGTTCTTTCACACCAAGGCGGTGGAACCGTTCAGCATCATCCTGATGCTGACAAAGCAGTAAATCAATGTTCTTTTTGACAATATTAAAAAGGGGCTGGACTTTCTGGTAACGCAGGCATGAGCGTTCTGATAAACGGGCATTAAGCACGCACACCGGAATTTCCGCACGTTGGACCTCATGCAGGGTATTTGGCCACAGCTCTGTTTCCATGATGAACAGAGCGCGGGGGCGAACTCGATGAAGGAATCGACGTACGGCCCAACCAAAATCAAGCGGCATATAGCGGTGTTCTACAATGTCGGATAGTTTGTCAGCCTGAGCAGCGCCTGTGCTGGTTGTCGTTGTCAGCAGGATGGCTAGCTCCGGGTAGTGGCGATGCAGGGTTTTGATGAACTCACTGGCTGCGAGGACTTCCCCGACAGATACGGCATGGATCCAGATGGGGCTGGTTTTGTCTAACGGCGGACATGAACCGAAGTGCTCAGGCCAGCGCCGGCCTACAGCCGGCTTGTCTGGGTATGACTTATAGAGCTTTCGTAAAAAAAATGGGGTAGCCAGATATAGCAGCGTTGAATAAAGGTGTCTCAGCATAGCGTTCAGGCACTTTTCTGAAGTTGGTCAATGGCTTTGAGCACCTGCTTCGGCATCAGTTCTTTCAGACACTTAAGGTGGCCGTAAGGACATTCGCGCTTGAAGCACGGGCGACACTCAATATCGGTATGGACAACTTCTACTTTATCCGACAGCGGAGGCGTATAGTCTGGCGATGTTGAGCCGAAAATAGCAACGACCTGGCTGCCAACGGCTGCGGCTACATGCATCAGTCCGGAATCATTGCTGATGACTGTCTGACAGCCAGCTAGCAGATCAACAGCTTCAATCAGGCTTGTTTCGCCGGCGAGATTGAAGCAATGCTCTTGCTGCTCCTCGCTCAGGCGTCCACGAATACTGTCGGTTACTGTTTGGTCTTTCTGCGAGCCGAAGAGCCATACTTGATAACCTTGCTCTATCAGGTGTTTTGCGACCTCTGAGAAATATTCATCAGGCCAGCGCTTAGCCGGACCGAATTCGGCACCCGGACACATACCGATCACTGGGCGCTCAGGGTTTAATCCTAAACGCTGAATGGCATTTGCCTGAGCTTCAGGTTCAACGCTCAGCTTCGGGTATGGAATATGTGGGATTGCTGAGCTGTTGGTCATCATTGCTTTTGGGTAGGCAAGTGAGCAGTAGCGCTCCACAACCAGGCCAAATTGCTTTTTATTAGTTCGAATATCATTTAGCAGCCCGTATCTTGTTTCACCTTTCCAACCTGTCCGGTGTGGGATTTTGGCAAACAATGGGATCAGGGCTGATTTAGCCGAGTTAGGCATAATTATGGCGTGAGAGTAATTTTCCTCTCGTAGTGATTTACCTAACTGATAACGACCTTTCAGATTAAACTGTCCATGGCCTATCGGCATTTCGATGGCCTTGTTAACTTGCGGCATGCGTTCAAGGATCGGTTTGCACCATGCCGGTGCCATAACGTCAATAAGAGCATTCGGGTGTTGCTGTTTTAAGGTGATGTATAATGCTTGTGACATCACCATGTCACCCACCCAAGAAGGGGCAATGATTAGTATTTTCATAGCTTGGAAACTGTTATGTTTTTAGTGTAACAAGGCCAGCTGTCGGCTGATTATTATGGTGGATTAAGGTAAAAATGTCTTTCCTTCCATTGAGGATATCACCCTCCCCGGGTTCCCACCAATAACCGCATTGCCTTGCTCGAAGTTTGATACCACGTTGGAATTAGCTGACACGATAGAGTTGTGGCCAAGGGTAACACCTTTTAACACAGTCGATCTTGCGCAAACCCAAATATCATCGCCAAACGTGATGGCAGCGTCAGGGTTTAGCTGTTGTTGCTGGCCATCAATAATTTGGTGCATGTCAGTATCCATGAACAGGGTTTGCCAGGAGACCAGATTATTTTGGCCAAAGGTGATTTTATGATTGCACACGAGTGTGCTCTCTCCGGTGAAATTTGAGCCGTTGCCGATGCGAAGCTCCCCTCTGACGTCAAGCTTTGTTCCAGTGCCCAGCTTTATATTGGTACCTAAGAATAGTTTGCCGGTAGGATGAAGGCTCCATAAAAGAGGTGAGCGAGAAGGGCTGGCGACCTGAACTTTACCAAAGCCGATTTTTATTTTGCCGGTTTTTATTTTGTCAGTCAGGGTGATTGAACCTGATAAGGCTTCAATGCTGACCCTGTGGCTTACAAGTAAGGGAAGCTTGTAGGCTTGCGACAGAGGAAGGTAATAAAAGTTGAAAAGCAGGGTCTTTGGTACCGCCCGTAAATAAAGGTATAGGCGATTAAGAGCTTTGGATATTCTCATAACTTAGTACGTTAACTTTTAGTCCCAGGTAATATTGGATTTGACGGTTTCAGCAGGGTTGCCGGCTGCGATTACATTACTCCCTATTGGCTTGGTAACAACAGAATTAATGCCGACAATTGAATTATCTCCCACGTGGGTGCCTTTGAGGGCGATTGTGTTTTATTGTTTATCAGCTTGTTTCTTTATTGTGTTTTTTTGATGCCAAAGGGGGTATAGGCTTGTTTTAGTTTTTTCACTTGTGAAAAAAGTTCATGATTATGGCAGGGCCTTGGTAGCTCTTCGTGATAAATATGGATTTGGTTAGCCAAATAGAAGAGGTTTTTCACTTGTATCCCGGCCAACTTTAATCGGAATTCAAC
Organism: Photobacterium marinum; assembly: GCF_000331515.1. Classification (GTDB taxonomy): domain Bacteria; phylum Pseudomonadota; class Gammaproteobacteria; order Enterobacterales; family Vibrionaceae; genus Photobacterium; species Photobacterium marinum. The sequence goes on along the minus strand of NZ_AMZO01000033.1, from coordinate 93,220 downwards.
ATCACTGTCTTCACCGATACCTGCGCCTTCGTATCTTTCGTCAAAGCCGTTAATTTTCAATATATCTTTTTTGAAGAGTGAGAAGTTGCATCCAACGATGCCTTTCTCTTTTTTGTTTAATTGTTTTGATATGAATGAATTTGAGACTCGGATTCCTTTCTCAATGTTTTTTCCGTTACCGAGCAGGTAGTCGAGTAAAATAGACCAGAAATTGCGTTTAAAAAACAGCTCGGGGTGCTCATTGTTAATCTTTTCACTAATTTTTTGTGAAATGTCTGCACGGCGCCCACTGAGGGTGGTGTTTTTTTGTGCATTTTGTAGGTGATCGGCAACAAAGTGTGCTTGTGGGACACAATCGGCATCAATGAAAATTAAATACTCATTCTTTGCTGCTATAACCGATTTATTTAGGATGCGGTTTTTTCTGAAGCCCTTATCTTCATGCCAGATATGCTGGATTGGGAAACTGAAGCGATCACTATATGTCTTAATTTCATCAATGGATTCTTGATTTGAGCCATCATCAGAAATAATGGCTTCAAATGAGCCATCATTTTGATTCTCCAGAGCGATGAGAATTTTCTCAAGTGCGTATAAGTTATTGTAGAAAGAGATGATGATACTGGCTTTAATCATTTTATGTTTCACTGTGCTTTGGGGTGCCTACAGCCATCAGGAAGACTGCAATAATGGTCTGAATATCGGTCTGATTAGTATACACCATACCTATAAACAGGAATGCAAGGATAACGTTTAGGGATGATGTAGAGTAGGTATTTGGGCTCTGGTATATGACTTTTAGCCAGACAATGAAAAGAGACATTAAACCGATAAAGAATACCATTCCGTATTTCGTGAAGGTATCAATAAAGGCATTGTGGCTGTCTGTAACCGAGTAATGCAGTTGTGAGTGACCTGTTGCTAGTGCGTCTTGACCTGATGATTCAAGGTATAATGAGTAGTCTTTCGGAAAATTTAATGGGCCGCTACCAAACATAAAAGCAATAAATTGATTGTTTAACTTTTGATGTGCAAACTTTAGCCCATGGTTCCACATGCTAATTCGGCTCATATTTGATAGTTCATTTGTATCAGTGATACTGGTGATGCGGCTGCTGATTGCATGCACTTGCTTGGGGTATATAAAACTCAGTGAAAGCATACCCAAACTGATAATTAGTAGAAGGTGAATTAGATACTTTTTTTGGAAAATCAATACTGTTAACAAAGAAATTACAATAACAGAACCGATTGCTGCTCGTGAGCCGCTCAAAAGTATTGCTGATATTGCCATTAGGGTGATCAGGGCGTAGGCAATTTTTTGTTTAACCCCATTCTTGCCGTTGAAAATCAAAGGAATGATAAATACGACACAATAGGTTAGAGCTTCACCCCAACGGCCGACATCCCAAAAGCTATCAATACGTTGCCCGTCCCAGTTAGCTATGCCGATAGCTGCCAGTTTTAAATAACTATTTGCAACGGCTATGACTAATCCGACCATAACCGAACCGACAGAAATCATTCTATTGATTTTATTGGTATTTAGCTTGATAAGGATTGGAATTAATAGCAAAAACACCCCTTTACGGGCGAAGTAGATTGTGTCTTCCAGGGTTCCTGGATAAATGACGGTTGATAAAACACCAATGATATAAACGGCGAGACATAATTTGCCTAGAGAGTCTGTTTTTAGCTCTTCGCGATATTGCGCTTTGACTACTAGCTTGATAATGAAAAGCAGTAATAGCGCAATAGAGAAAATGTTTATCCCTGCCTTTGAGGTAAGCAGGGAAAGACCTAAGAGACCAAGTAAAGCGGATTCAATATGCTTAAACTGAAATTTAAATGCCATTGTTGCTCTTTGCTTTTCTGAAAGTGTAATTTCCACGAATTTTACGCCACAGTCCAAATACGTCTGTTCTAGGGAATATTGCGATGCGTCTGATCTGATAGTGATCCTGATGGAATGCGCATGGTCCGCTGTCTGTTGCGACGGCAAAGTCAAAGCCTTGCTCCTTGGCGATATCTTTGCTTTCCTGGTTGTGGTCACCATATGGGTAAGCAAAAGAAACCAGTGGCTTACCGATAATTTTTTCTAGCTGTGCTTTGTTTTCTGCAATTTCGTGCTGCTGCTCGTCACGGGTTAGCTGACTAAGTTTGGGATGTGTCAGTGTATGGCCACCAAATTCAACCAGGCCAGAGTCTGCCATTTCTTTGATTTGCTTCGGAGTCATTAACTCAGCCCGCTTTTCAGCTTGGCCCGGATTTTCTACATCCCAGCGGTTGTAATCGACGCCGGTAACAGTGTAGATCACGGCTTTGAACCCGTACTTTTTGAGTAGCGGGAACAGCAACTCATAGTTATCCCGGTAGCCATCATCGACAGTGATCATGATATAGCGCTTTCCGGCTTCTAGCCTTGACATTGTGCCTCTATCTTGGAAATCAGCGAATGTCAGGGTTTCAAATCCCATCTTTTTCAGCAACTTGAAGTGTTTCTCCAGCATATCGATATGGAGATAAGGGGCGAATACACTTTTATCTTCATCTCTATCGATAAATCGGTGGTACATGATCACCGGGATTTCACGACGAAGGGTTTTGACGTAAACATCCTGGTAGATCTTTTCTAATTGGGAGACAACTGTATTCAGCTGGTAGTTTTGCTGGATAGTTTCAGTCACAGCGGTATCGCAGCCGGATAATGATACCGACTGGTTAATTTGTTCGCGAGCCAGGGTAAAGTCGATATCCAGTTCTTTAGGGCCGATATCACCAAAATTGGTTGCCATTGCTTTCTGGACATTTTCTGGCGTTACCAGGCCAATGGAAATAGCTTCGCCAATGGCAAAGGTTGGTCGTCCGCAGAGTAGAGATTCCATGGCCACCCGTCCGGCACCAATGACTAAATCGGCTTCGGCCATTGCTGCAGGCACATCTTCGACATAGCCGACAAAGTTAACTTTATTTTTGAATTCATCAAAACGGGTATCGGGTTCGGTTCCGGTATAAATGCGGATATCGTAACGCTCACTGTCCAGGCTGTCTTTGAGAAGGCGGTAGCACAAATCACCCTTTGGACCGGAAAGACGCCCGATAATGGCGATTACCGGTTTGTCATTTCGCGGTGGCGGGGTGACTTGGTAACGTGTGGTATCAATACCATTCCGGCTGATGGCTAGCATCTCCGGAATGACGTTAAGCTCATTGATCAGCTGTTGTTCAATAGCTTCACATACAGGGAGTGCTTTATCGCCCATAGCATGGAATTTTTTGCGTGAAGCATGTACCGGTTGGCGGCCGTGTACAGTCGTTACCATTGGGGTCTTGGTGAGCTTACAAGCAATATGACAGCTCCAGCTTGATGCTCTGGAGTGTGCATGCACAAGTTGGATATTGTGTTTTTTGATTAGGCTGATCAGGTAGCCCACATGCCAGAAGCGGCGCAGGATACTGCGTTTGTTAAAACGGAGCTTGAAGTAAGGCCCTTCATGAGGTTTTGTTAAGGTATCCGATACATAAAACAGCTTGTGGCCGCGTTTGGTCAGCTCATTACCGACAGTGGTCGCATATGCTTCGGCTCCTGTTACCTCAAGCTGGGATAATGCCATCAGAATATTCATTAATAACTACCTTTTCGTGCTCTCTGCTCTGGCCGCAAAATAATCAATCCGCCAATTATGCTTTTTTTTCACCATTGCTGCGAGATATATCGCACTGCTTTGTGCTGTTATCAAGATCTCCTGCGCTTAAATGCGGGCATTTTAGCTGTCAGGATTGAGGCGGGAGATAGCAGAGCAAACAGCGTTGAATAGGGTTACCTTTTAATACCACAGGACAATGTCAGTATTTGTAAGCAAGACGTAATGTGCTGCTAGATATTGTTTGTCTTGTCTTAAAATAGGTTGACGGCTTAAAAAAGCCGGCAGTTATTACTACCGGCTTTATGTTGTTTTTGGCTATTATTTATTTAGGATTGCCATGTACTCAGCCACGCCTTCGGCAACGGATTTGAATGGCTTGTCGTAGCCTGCTGCACGGACTTTAGTTAGATCGGCCTGGGTAAATTTCTGGTAGCGCCCTTTCAAGTGTTCTGGGAATGGGATCTCTTCTACTTCGCCTTTACCGTGGTGTTTGATCACAGCTTTGGCGACTTCTCGGAATGATTCTGCATTACCGGTACCGCAGTTGAAAATACCAGATACACCGTTTTGCCAGAACCACAGGTTCATTTGGCAAACATCGCCCACATAAACGAAGTCACGTTTGAAGGTATCAGAACCTTCGAACAGTTTCGGATTTTCACCGTTGGTGATCTGTGTGTTGAGGTGGAAGGCAACCGATGCCATGCTGCCTTTATGCTGTTCACGAGGGCCGTAGACGTTAAAGTAGCGGAAGCCGGTGATCTGAGACAGTTTTTCACCGTGCTCTTCTGCATCTTGCCAGATGCGGCGAACATAGTTATCAAACTGCTGCTTCGAGTAACCGTAAACGTTCAGCGCACCTTCATATTCTTTTTCTTCGATGAAGTCATGATCACGGCCGCCATATGTTGCCGCTGATGATGCATAAAGGAACGGAATTTCGCGTTCCAGACAGTAATGAAGCAGCTCTTTCGAGTACTCATAGTTGTTCAGCATCATGTACTTTCCGTCCCACTCAGTGGTTGCAGAGCAAGCACCTTCATGGAAGATAGCATCGATTGGACCGAACTCATCACCCGCCATAATCTGGGTAATGAAGTCTTCTTTGTCCATGTAATCGGCGATGTCCAGATCAACCAGGTTCGCAAATTTCGTTCCGTCTTTCAGGTTGTCAACAACCAGGATGTCGTTGCGTCCTTGCTCGTTCAGAGCTTTTACGATGTTGCTGCCGATCATGCCGGCGCCACCAGTTACAATAATCATGGCTATTCCAGTCTTTAATACATTGGGACAACGGCCGCATAAGTGCCACCGTGATGAATCTTCTTTATGATAACATTACACTATTGCCACCGGGCGACGGAAGTGAGAAGCGAATGAAGACCCGCGATAGAATTATTCTGGCTGCACTAGAGCTTTTTAACGAAAGCGGTGAGCCAAACATTACCACGAACCATATTGCCGCTCATTTAGGGATAAGCCCCGGCAATCTGTATTATCATTTTCGCAATAAAGAAGAGATTATACACAGTATTTTTGATGAATACGCCCGCGATTTGAGTATTCGTTTTCAGCCACAAGCTGAAGTGAATGTCACTGCTGATAACTTATTGGGATACCTCGACGGTGTCTTCATGCTGATGTGGCGGTACCGGTTTTTTTATGCCAATTTACCGGATATTTTACGCCGGGATCCTGAACTGCAGAATAAATACCTGGCCGCGCAAGAGCAGCTGCATAGTAATATTATGGCGATGATGAACAGTTTTCGAGCCAGCGGTTTGCTGGATCTTGATGATAAAGAGCTGCTTAGCTTAGCCAATACCCTCAAGCTGGTTGCTTCCAGTTGGATTTGTTATCAGACCACTCAGGCAGCCGGCGCCAAGATTACTAAGGGTGTGATCTATCAGGGCGTATTGCAGATGTTGAGTATCGTCCGACCGTTGACTACAGCTAAGGGTAAAGAGCAGGTTATGCAGTTGGAATCTCATTACTGTGAGCAGGTACAGCGAGATATTTAGGGGAAGCGATCTTGAATCGTCGAGCCTTGAGTTCCTAACGGTATAAGGAAGAGATGCGTACCAGCTGAACATCTTGTTCGGCCAATGCCGGGATCTGCTCTTCTAGCGTCGCCAGCGTTTCAGGATAGGGATGGCCGATGGCGATGGCAAAGCCGTTTCTTTTGGCTCGTTTGATAGCCAGTCTTAACTGCTGGCTGACAAATTCTCGGGTGCGGAAGTGGTCAAGGAAAACATGACGGCGCAATGCCGGTACGCCGTGTTGCCTTGCCTGGTGCAGGGCAACAGATTTTGCCGTGGTACGGCTATCAAGGAAGTTTATTCCTTGGTGATCCAGTACCTCCATCACCCAATCCATTGCTTTGGGGTTTTGAGTCAGGGCACTGCCCATGTGGTTGTTCATGGCGATAGCATTGGGTACTCGGCTCAGGGCATGGCGCAGGGTCTGTTGCAGTTCTGCCTGCGACATCGCTTCTGTAAGGGTTGTGAGTTCCAGGGGGGCTGGTTTCAGCGGCTGCATCGGCATGTGGAGCAGGGTGTCGCGCCGTTCTTGCTTGGCCTGGTCGGCGGTTTCCAGATCGAAAGGGGTGTCAGGTAGAATAGAGATACTCACTTCAGGCGGAAGGTCTGAAAGTGCCGCCGGCATTGACTGGTAACCCAGGTCATCGATCACAATGGCTAGTCTTGCTGCCTGTAGGTTGCCAGAGAGCAGTAATCCGATCAGAAGGCTGAGTCCGATTGCGATCCGTCGCATTAAATCTGTCCTTATAAAACGTTATTTAAATCTGAGTTATTTCGTCAGCCAGCTTACCGGATTTGTCGGTGAGCCTTTGCGGCGAATTTCAAAATACAGAGCTGATTGATCCTGGCCGCCACTGTCACCTACCAAGGCGATGGCATCGTTGGCCTGAACAGTATCTCCGACTTTTTTCAGCAGCGTCTGGTTGTAGCCGTAAAAACTCATATCGCCTTTACCGTGGTCGATAACCAGCATCAGGCCGTAGCCACGAAGCCAATCAGCAAAGACAACCTTACCGGGGTAAACGGCTTTAACTTGGCTGCCTGCTGATTTGCTGATCACCATACCTTTCCAGCGCAGTTCGCCCTGCTGTGAACTGCCGTATTGATGCAAGACTTTGCCTTTGACCGGCCACGGCAGTTTGCCTTTACGTTTGGCCAGGCCATCCATCGGTACCCGGCGCGCAGCTTCTGCAGCTGCTTTAGCCTTGGCTATTTCGTCAACCAGCCTTTTTTCATTGGTCTGCAGTTCAGTCAGGTATTGAGTATCGGACTTTAGTTGAGTTTTGATCGTGCGCACAGTTTTCTTGCGCTTGCGTTGTTCGGCTTCGAGCTTGCTTTTTTCTGTTTTCAGTTCAGCCAGTGTGTTTTTTTGCTGTTGTTTTTGCTGGTTCAATTGATGCTGTTTGAGTTGCAGTTCTGTGGTGGTAGCCGCGAGCTCGTCTAGGGCACGGGCGCGGGCTGCGCTGAGTCGTTCCGCATAGACAGACATTCGGTCAAGTTCAGTACTGTCTTCACCGCTGAGTAAACTGGCCAGTTGGCTGTTTTTACCTTGTCGGTAATGATTGTTAAGGAGTTCCTTGAGCATTTCCTGCTGGCCAACTTGCTGTTGCTGAAGTTGTTGCAGTTGTCCGTGGAATTGGCGGATTGATGACTCAAGGGTAGAGAGTTCGCCTTCAGCGGCGTGGATTTTTCTGGCCGCAGCAGCAATTGCAAGTTCTTGCTGTTTGAGTGATTTTTGCAGCGATGTGATTTTTTTCTGCTTGCTGCTGAGTTGGGATTGCTGGCGAGATATTTCTTGTTTTACACCGTCAAGCTGGTTCTGGTTGGCAGCAAGGCTTGGTAAGGAAATAACCAGGCATAACAAAGCGCCAGTGCATAATGCACTGGCGCGGAGAGTTTGGTTTAGGTATTTGATCATATCCCGCATGGGATTGATTATTTCAGATCAAACAGCACCTGACCAGTCATCTCTGAAGGGATTTCGATATCTGACAGCGCCAGCATAGTTGGTGCTAGATCAGACAGTTTACCGCCTTCTTTCAGAGTTAGTGATTTGTTACCTACGTAAACCAGTGGTACCGGCAGGTTAGTGTGTGCCGTGTGGATGCCGCCAGTTTCAGGGTTAACCATCATTTCTGCGTTACCGTGGTCTGCAGTGATCAGCATCTGGCCGTCAACTTCACGGATAGCTTCAACCACTTGGCCAATGCAGCCGTCCAGTGCTTCACAAGCTTGAATGGCAGCATCGTAAACACCTGTGTGGCCAACCATGTCGCCATTCGGGTAGTTACAGATGATAGTGTCGAACTCACCGCTCTTGATAGCTGCAACCAGCTTCTCAGTCAGTTCTGGTGCGCTCATCTCTGGCTGAAGGTCGTAAGTGGCTACTTTCGGAGAAGCAACTAGTGAGCGAGACTCACCGTCAAATTCATTTTCAACACCGCCGTTGAAGAAGAAAGTAACGTGTGCATATTTCTCTGTTTCAGAGATACGCAGCTGTTTCTTACCTTTCTTAGACAGCCACTCACCCAGAGTGTTGTCCAGGCTTGCTGGCGGGAATGCGATTGGCAGTTTGATGTTTGCGGCGTACTGAGTCAGCATCACGAAATCAGCCAGCGCCGGGAACTGAGCACGCTCGAAGCCTGCAAAATCAGTTTCGAAAGCACGAGTGATCTGACGGGCACGGTCAGCACGGTAGTTCATGAAGATCACAGCATCGCCATCTTCAATAGCCGCAACGTCCTGGCCTTCAGTACGGATTTCAGTTGCTTTAACAAATTCGTCGTTTTCGTCACGAGCGTAAGCCGCTTCCAGACCAGCAACTGCAGATTCAGCGCTGAATTCAGCTTTAGCCGCTGTTAGCAGATCGTATGCAACTTCGACGCGGTCCCAGTTGTTGTCACGGTCCATAGCGTAATAACGGCCAACCAGTGAAGCAACACGACCTTTGCCCAGCTCAGCGAAGATTGCATCGAAACGCTCAAGAGAGGCTTTTGCGCTGCGAGGTGGGGTATCACGGCCATCCAGGAAGCAGTGTAGGTAAATCTTTTCTGCACCACGCTTAGCTGCCATTTCTACAGCTGCTGCAATGTGGTCTTCATGGCTGTGTACACCGCCTGGTGACATCAGACCCATGATGTGAACAGCTTTGCCTGCTTTGATTGCTTTGTCCATCGCAGCTGCCAGTGCTTCGTTCTCGAAGAAGTCGCCGTCAGCGATAGATTTAGTGATGCGAGTCAGGTCCTGATAAACAACACGGCCAGCGCCGATGTTAGTATGGCCAACCTCAGAGTTACCCATCTGGCCTTCCGGCAGACCAACATCCATGCCTGAAGCAGAGATTAGGGTGTTGGCTTCATTTGCCATCAGAGCGTCCATCACAGGCGTCTTGGCGTTAGCAATTGCGTTGTTAGCGTTGTCTTCGCGGTAACCCCAACCATCCAGGATAACCAGAGCCAGTGGCTTCTTAGCAGACATATGCTGTCCTCTCGTAAAGTTAGAAATCTGAGTTTAATTTAGACCAATTACATTAAACATCTGATGAAAGTTGAAATATCTAACGTAATTCGTCTGGTTTATGTGTAATTTTACTACAACTTATGCCAAAAACTGTAGGGTAAGATCAAACAATGCTGTAAATAGATTGTTATCTTCCAACGAGAAATATAATCATTTCCACGTTTTAGTTTAAGTCTCTGGGGACATTTTTTTGCAATTTCATTGTAAACCTGGAGTAAGTCGCCGTTGTTTAAGGCATATACTAATATCGCCGGGATCGAGTGAGCCATGGCGCGTAATTGCTGACTCTGGCTGTACAACAAGATCGACACGGGTATACTCAGGTTCCTTTTAGGTGGAGTTTGGCCCTGAATCCCAGGTGTCTGATACTAGGAAAAATAGAGCGAAAATCATGCAGCAATACATCGACTTTGTTACAAGTAATCCCATTTTATCTTTGGTATGGGTTGGTTTGGTGGTAGCCGTAATTGCTTCTTATGTGAAGCAGAAGGCGGCGGGCTATGCTGTTGTGGACCCGAACCAGGCTGTCAGCATGGTAAACCGTGAAGAGGGGGTGTTTGTCGATATCCGTAGCCGTGACGAATACCGCCAGGGCCATATTGCGGGTGCGCTTCACATTTTGCCTAGCCAAATTAAAGAACAAAACTTCTCAGAGCTTGAAAAGCATAAAACTGCCCCAATCATTGTGGTATGCAAGACGGGCCAGACCGCGCAAGAGTCTGCTGGCCTGTTACATAAAGCCGGCTTTGAGAATGTTAATTTACTGAAAGATGGCCTGATTTCCTGGAATGAAGCCAATCTGCCCCTGGTGCGCAGTAAATCAAACAAAGGTAAGAAGTAACTTCTTGCTGCCAAGGTTTGTGCACCCTTTGAGTGCGCACTGGCTACAATCTGATTCGTGCAGCGCGTGAAGATTGTCATGGCTGCGAATAATTATGATCTCATGTGATGAGATATGAGAGAGAAAAAGGACATTAAAATGGCTGAAGCAGCAAACAACGAAGCGCAACAGAACTTCCAAATCCAGCGTATCTTCCTGAAAGACGTTTCTTTTGAAGCGCCAAACTCTCCGGACATGTTCCAGAAAGAGTGGAACCCGGATGTAAAACTGGATCTGGACACACAAAGCCGTGAACTGGGCGAAGGTGTGTTTGAAGTTGTGCTACGTCTGACTGTGACTGTGAAAAATGCTGACGACACTGCATTCCTGTGTGAAGTTCAGCAGGGTGGTATCTTCACTGTTGCAGGTATGGAAGCGCCTCAGCTGGCACATTGCCTGGGTGCATTCTGCCCGAACATCCTGTTCCCTTATGCACGTGAAACTATCTCAAGCCTGGTAGTGAAAGGTACATTCCCGCAGCTGAACCTGGCTCCGGTAAACTTTGATGCGCTGTTCATGAACTACCTGCAGAACCAAGCGCAAGCAAACACTGAAAACACTGAAGCTTAATTAGCTGATTAGCCGTTATGAATCAAAGCGTAGATAAAGCAATCACGATGACAGTGCTGGGTGCCGGCTCGTACGGTACCTCACTGGCAATCTCACTGGCCCGCAACGGTGCAAATGTCATCCTTTGGGGGCACGAGCCGGAGCATATGGCGCAGCTTGAGGTGGACAGATCTAACGAAGCCTTCCTGCCGGGAGTACCGTTTCCTGAGTCGCTGATCGTGTCAGCGGATCTGGAAGCTGCGGTTAAGGCCTGCCGTGATTTGCTGGTGGTAGTTCCGAGCCATGTGTTTGGCGAGGTATTGTCGAATGTGAAGCCTTTCCTGCGCGATGACTCGCGGATCTGCTGGGCAACCAAAGGCCTTGAGCCTGAGACCGGCCGCTTGTTGAAAGAGGTGGCTGTTGAGGCATTGGGTGAGGATGTGCCGCTGGCTGTCCTGTCCGGCCCGACGTTTGCCAAAGAGCTGGCAGCTGGTATGCCGACGGCGATTGCCGTGTCTTCCCCGGATGAAACTTTTGTTCGCGAACTGCAGGAAAAAATCCACTGCAGCAAGACGTTCCGTGTTTACAGCAATACCGATTTTATCGGTATGCAGCTGGGCGGGGCGGTGAAGAATGTGATTGCGATTGGGGCCGGCATGTCGGATGGTATCGGTTTTGGTGCCAATGCCCGTACTGCGCTGATCACTCGTGGTCTGGCGGAAATGTGTCGCCTTGGCGCTGCTCTGGGTGCGCAGCCGGAGACCTTTATGGGGATGGCTGGGCTGGGGGATTTGGTACTGACCTGTACTGACAACCAGTCACGTAACCGTCGTTTTGGTCTGGCGTTGGGCCAGGGTAAATCGGTAGACATTGCTCAGGAAGAAATAGGCCAGGTTGTTGAAGGTTATCGCAATACCAAGGAAGTGTGGCTGCTGGCCAAGCGCCATGGTGTTGAGATGCCGATCACCGAGCAGATTTATCAGGTGCTTTACCAGGGTAAAGATGCCCGTGAGGCAGCCAAAGATCTACTGGCCCGTGAGAAGAAAGACGAATAACGGTTAACTTCTTCGTTGTCGGGTTACTTCTTTATGGCTCGATGACACTAGAAGCTGAAGATTGAGACAACGCGGGCCGGGTGCTCGCGTTGTTTTTTTTTCATAGCAGGTTACAGTTAACAGATAACCAAATATCAGATTGAATAAACGGACAATCGAGACAGAGGGTGACGTGAAGGAATGTCAACAACATGAGATCTGGCAGGCGATCAAGCGGGAAGCGCGGGAGCAGTCAGAGCAGGAGCCGATGTTAGCCAGTTTCTACCATGCAACGATCATTAAGCATGACAATCTGGCTGGAGCACTCAGTTATATTCTGGCTAATAAGCTGGCCACACCTTCGATGCCAGCAATGGCTGTACGCGAAGTGGTTGAGGAGGCGTATGCAGCCGACTGTATGATAACGGAATCTGCCGCTTGCGATATCCGGGCTGTGGTTGAACGAGACCCGGCTGTGGGGATGTTCCTGACACCTCTGTTATATCTGAAAGGTTTTCATGCCCTGCAAGGTTATCGGGTAGCTAACTGGCTCTGGAAGCAGAACCGGATTGCGTTGGCTGTTTATCTGCAAAACCAGATCTCAGTTGCCTGTCAGGTGGATGTGCACCCGGCGGCGACTATCGGTCAGGGGATTATGTTCGACCACGCGACCGGTATTGTGATTGGTGAAACGGCAGTGGTCGAAAATGACGTGTCCATCCTGCAGGATGTGACGTTGGGTGGTACAGGTAAAGAGTGCGGCGACCGTCACCCGAAAATTCGTGAAGGGGTGATGATTGGTGCCGGTGCTAAGATCCTGGGTAATATTGAAGTCGGCGAAGGGGCGAAAATTGGTTCCTGTTCCGTGGTATTGAACCCTGTGCCGCCGCATACAACGGTTGCCGGGGTGCCGGCGAAGATTGTCGGCCGTCCGAGCAGTGAAAAGCCGGCGATGGATATGGATCAGCGGTTTAACGGTACATCCCAGACCTTTATTGCCGGTGACGGTATTTAACCTTTCACTGTTGATGAATTAAATTTAAAAGCGAGAGCTGCAGCTCTCGCTTTGTCGTTTTTAAGAGGTTATTTTTCTTGAGCTTCGAACCTCTAATTTCGGACTTATACCGCGCCTTCAAATCCCAGTTGACGCCATACTTCATAGCCGATGATAGCTGCGGCATTGGACAGGTTCAGGCTGCGGCTGTCCGGGTGCATCGGGATGCGCAGGCGCTGTTCCAGTGGCAGGACTTCAATTATTTCAGCAGGCAGGCCACGGGTTTCCGGGCCGAATAACAGCACATCACCGGCCTGAAATTTGGCATTAGTATGGTAGTTGGTTGTCTTGGTGGTGCAGGCAAAAATGCGGCGTTCACCAATGGCTGTCAGGAAAGCCTCAAAGTTTTTATGACGGTGGACATGAGCGAGATCGTGGTAGTCCAGTCCGGCTCTGCGCAGTTTTTTTTCTTCTAGGTCGAAGCCCAAAGGTTCAATCAGGTGCAGCGTGGCACCACAGTTGGCGCAAAGGCGGATAATGTTGCCGGTATTCGGAGCGATTTCCGGTTCATAAAGGGCGATATCAAACATACGGGTGGCTTCAGCTAAAAATTTGCCCCTATTGTAACCAAAACAAAGGGGACGAAAACCAACCGGAGAGAAAAAGCGGAAACGGACAGACTGTCTGTCCATTTCCGCTGATGATATTACTTGATTACCGGGCGAGTGGTAGCGAAATGCTGACTCTGAGGCCGCCAAGCGGACTGCGGCTGGCCTTGATACTACCGTTGTGCTGGCGGATCGCGCTTTCGGTGATTGCCAGCCCTAGGCCTGTGCCACCGCTGCTGCGATCTCTGGCTGTCGATACCCGATAGAAGGGACGGAAAATATCGTCCAGCTCTTCATCCGGTACCCCTTCACCGTTATCGTCGATCAGGATCGTAAGCTCTTGGTCGGTGGTGGCGAAGGTTACCTCGATAATGTCGTTGCCATACTTGATGGCATTACGCACCACATTTTCTAGGGCGCTGATCAGCAAGTTTGGGTTACCACTGAGTGGCCACTCTTCGAGCGGGGTATAAGTCAGCTTTTTCTGGCTTTGCTCAGCTTCGAAGCGGGCATCTTCCAGCATTTCATACCACAGGGTGCTGGCGTCTGCGTTTTCACGCTCCTGATGACTGTTAACCTGCATGCGTGAAAGCTCCAGTAGTTCGCTGATCATTTTTTCCAGTCGCTCAGCTTCGGTATCAATTCGCTCCAGTTCCTTACTTTCACCTTGTTTGCGTGAGGCCAGAGCAGTGGCCATCCTTAACCGGGTCAGCGGTGAGCGTAGCTCATGGGAAATATCAGACAGCAGGCGTTGCTGGCCGCTTACCATCTGGTTGATGGCCTGGACCATTTGGTTGAAGCTGGCTCCGGCTTGTTTGAATTCTCGGGGGCCGGATTCAAGTTTCGGATTGGCTTCAAACTCTCCGGTTGCTACACGTTCAGCGGCTTGTTGCAGGCGACGGGCCGGAATACTGATGGCCCATGCTAACCAAAGCAGCAGCGGTGTGCTGACCAGCATCGTCAGTAACAGGAGCTGAAAAGGTTTGTCCATAATCTGGATGAAAAACGGCGGCGGTTCCCGCCATATCCGGCCGATGTACATCAGCAGTGTTTGTTGCTGGTGCTCGACGGTAAATGGCCCGGCCATCATCCAGCGGCCATAAAGCTTCTGCTTCGGATCCTCCGGGTTATCGGCCATGGTGATGAAATTACGCAGTGCCTTATTACGCTTCTGAGGCGTGATAATTTCCCCGTCGGTGGTGGTGAAGTAGAGCTGAAAGCCCTTATGACGCTTATGCTCGGTGAAGTGTCGCAATTTTTCTTGCAGCGGCTCCCGGCCAAAGGCAATGCGATCTGAAATACTGAGGGCCGAGTCCTGATAACGTTTGAGCTGTGGTTCCGGGATTGTATGCTGGGATCGTGGATCGAGGTGCGGCAGCAACAGCAGCACGACGACAATGAGCAGCAGCGTCAGCCAGAAAGTGGCAAAGATTCGGCCGTAAAGGCTGGAAAAACGGGGCAGTTTCATCCGGCTTCCTCAACAAGCAGGTAGCCTTTGCCGCGCAGGGTTTTGATGCGTGGCTTTCCGTCACTGCGCTCAGGCAATTTCTTGCGAAGATTGGAAATATGCATGTCGATAGCGCGGTCAAACTGAGCCAGCCGCTTGCCCAGGACCTCGAGGCTCAGTTCATTTTTGGAAATGATCTTGCCGGGATGGCGGATGAAATGGCTCAGCAGTGCCAGCTCAGTTCCCGTCATATCTATCAGCTGCTCATTGCAATACACTTCTTGTCGTCCCGGATAAATGGTGATGTCCTGATAAATCAGGCTGTCAGATGCATGGTGGGCATCATTACTATTGTGTTGGGTCCGGCGTAGGATTGCACGCATTCTGGCCAGTAATTCCCGGTCGCTGAAAGGTTTTGGTAGGTAGTCATCGGCACCCAGCTCCAGCCCCAGTACCCGGTCTATTTCTTCACCTTTGGCGGTCAGCATCAGTACTGGGGTACTGTGTTGTTCGCGCAGTTTTCGCAGCATTTCGGTACCGTTCATTTTCGGCATCATGACATCAAGCAGGATCAGGTCAATGGTGTCATCGACTTTACTTAGTCCTTGTTCCCCATTATTGGCCTCAATGATTTCGAAGCCTTCCATCTCAAGAATGTCGGTTAACAGGGCTGTCAGTTCGGTATCGTCATCGACCAGCAGTATCTTTGCCATGGGGTTACCTTATGCATTTGGTTGCCTTTGTGGAAAGGCGTGGTAAGGTTAATCAGTCAGCTCCAGTATCGCTAAACTCCTCCTTTCCGCCAAGCTTCCTGAAGTTGGCTTTACGCAGTTTTACGTTTGGCAGACAGCACTTTACCTAGCAGGGACTATTCTAGACTTATACCTGCTGACGGAAACTGGAGAACAATCATGAACAAATTTAAGAAAACACTGTTAATTGCTATCGCCCTTCCTTTCGCTCTGGGTTCAGCCAGCGCTTTGGCTTATGGCGGCGGTCATAAAGGTGGTCACCATGGTGGCTATCATGAAGGTCGGGGTGGCTGCGGTAACTTTGACGGAAAGCAGATGTTCCGTGATTTGGATCTGACAGATGAGCAGCGTGACCAGATGCGGGATTTCCGCCGCACTAACCGTGATGCGATGCGTACTGAGTACCGTGAGCACTTTGATACTATGCGCGGTTATCACCAGCAGATGCAGAACCTGATGTTGGCGGAAAACTTTGATGAAAATGCAGTACGTAACTTGGCCAAGCAGATGTCAGATCTGCAAATTGAACACCGTGTCACTATGTTGAAGAAGCGTCATGAGATGCTGGCAGTTCTGACTCCGGCGCAAAAAGAAAAACTGAAACAGCTACAGGATGAACGTCGCAGCCAGTGTGAAGCCCGCTGGGCCGATGATGATTTGTAATCCTTTTCATCCTGATACAGCCGCAACTTGAGTTGCGGCTTTTTGTTATTCATGTCTGTCGTGCTGCGATGAAAATCATATTTCCTGTCATTTTTTGTTATTAATTTTCATCATAAAACAGCTATACTGCGGGGTATTGCCCAGTGAGTGCTGATGAACAGGCGTGATTATCATGGATGAAAACACCCAGTTACCCACGGTTATCACTCTCCCTCATGCACGGCTGGTGGCTCTGATGACAGGTTATATACTTAAGGCATGACGTTACTTTGGCTGTTTACACAGTCTGTGTTTTGCCCGGTCGTCAACCAGAATGCTAACAGTTTCGTTTCATATCCGTTGTCCTTTCAGGCAATAGTCACCCGGGTGAATGAAGTCCGAGGTGATCGTGATGTGAATCAACAAAATTTTTTATCAAAATTGTAATACTCCTACATTAGTAGGAAAGTTACAGTTTGCACGAGATAAGCCCGGCGAGCCGGCTTATGATGTCAGGCGGGGGAACCCTGGCAACTCGTGCCGGATTTGAATTTTCATTTCCCAAAGTCAGAGGGTAACCATGATTAAAAAGATTGGTGTATTGACCAGTGGTGGTGA
Source organism: Photobacterium marinum (assembly GCF_000331515.1). Taxonomy (GTDB): domain Bacteria; phylum Pseudomonadota; class Gammaproteobacteria; order Enterobacterales; family Vibrionaceae; genus Photobacterium; species Photobacterium marinum. Next base: position 76,491 of record NZ_AMZO01000033.1, on the reverse strand, counting down.
CGCACCTGGTATGAATGCGGCGATTCGCGGTGTTGTGCGTGCTGCATTGTCTGAAGGCCTGGAAGTTTATGGTGTTTATGACGGCTATCAGGGCCTGCACCAGAACCGCATTGAGAAGCTGACTCGCTCAAGCGTTTCAGATGTGATCAATAAAGGTGGTACTTTCCTGGGGTCTGCACGTTTTCCTGAGTTTAAAGATGAGAAAGTGCGTGCACAGGCAATCGAGAACCTGAAAATTCACGGTATCGACGCTCTGGTCGTTATCGGTGGTGACGGCTCTTACATGGGTGCGAAGAAGCTGACTGAGATGGGTTATCCATGTATCGGCCTGCCAGGCACGATTGATAACGATGTTGCAGGTACTGATTACACTATCGGTTACCTGACTGCAATGAACACAGTTATCGATGCGATTGACCGCCTGCGTGACACATCTTCTTCTCACCAACGTATCTCTATCGTAGAAGTAATGGGCCGCCATTGTGGTGATCTTACTTTGATGTCTGCGATTGCCGGTGGTTGTGAGTACATCATCACGCCAGAAACAGGTCTGAATAAAGAAGAGTTGCTGGCGAAGATCAAAGAAGGTATCTACAAAGGCAAGAAGCACGCGATCATTGCACTGACTGAGCTGATGACCGATGCCAATGAGCTGGCGAAGTACATCGAAGATGAAACAGGACGTGAAACCCGTGCTACTGTTCTGGGTCACATCCAGCGTGGTGGTCAGCCGACTGCATTCGACCGTATTCTTGCTTCACGTATGGGTGCATACGCGGTTGAGCTGCTATTGAAAGGTGAAGGTGGTCGTTGTGTGGGTATCCAGAACGAGAAGATGGTTCACCATGACATCATCGATGCGATTGAGAACATGAAGCGCCCGGTTCGTAATGATCTGTACGAACTAGCTGACAAGTTGTTCTAAGCATCATTTGCTATAAGCAAGCTTTATTGAAAAACCGGTCGAGATGACCGGTTTTTTTATACCTTGGCTATTTAGTCTGGGTATAAAAAAAGCCACCCGGAGGTGGCCTTAGTAATTCAGTTACCAATCAGGTAATGATTATTTTTTTGCTTCAGCAGCAGCTTTAGCGATAGCTGCAAAGCTTTCAGCGTCCAGAGCAGCACCACCAACCAGTGCGCCGTCGATGTCTGGCTGAGCGAAGTATGCAGCTGCGTTTTCTGGCTTAACAGAACCGCCGTACTGGATTACAACGTTCTTAGCAACTTCTTCGCTTTGTTCTGCGATGTGAGCACGGATAGCAGCGTGGATGCGCTGTGCATCTTCCGCCGTTGCTGCTTTACCAGTACCGATAGCCCAGATTGGTTCGTAAGCGATGATTGCACCGTTCAGAGCTTCAACGCCCTGAGTCTTGATTACTGCGTCGATCTGACGAGCACATACAGCAACAGTTTCACCAGCTTCGTTTTGTGCTTCAGATTCACCGATACATAGAACAGGAGTCAGACCTTGCTCTTTCAGGAATGCGAATTTCTTAGCAACGAACTCGTCAGACTCGCTGTGGTAGTCGCGACGCTCTGAGTGACCGATGATGATGTGGCTTGCACCGAAGTCTTTCAGCATCTCAGGAGAGATATCACCAGTGAATGCACCTTTAGCGTTTACGTCAACGTTCTGTGCACCCAGGATGATTTTGTTTTCTGCTTTACCGATTAGCTGTTCAGCCAGGTCAAGATACATAACTGGTGGAGCAACGGCTACGTCTACACCTTCAACACCCTTAAGTGCCGCATCAAGGCCCTTAAGTAGGTTAGATACCATTTCCTTGCTACCGTTTAGCTTCCAGTTACCCATAACCACAGGATGGCGCATAGCTTTTCTCCAAATCAATTTGATGTAAAAAGTTAATACCAAAAAGCGTAATTATCTGATCATTTCAAACAACTATGCTGTTTGGTATCAGCTGATGTTGTAAAAATATAACAGCTTTGGCTGATATATTTTCTGTCCGAAATCATTTCTGTGCTCGGTTGTACCTTTTTCGTCACTAAAAGTGAACTCTTGGCGGGAAATATTTTTAAATATTTCATTTTACCGGATGATTAAGACGAAAAAAGACAGTGATCAGTGATTGAAATATAGCCTATTTGTTTGGCTTGTCAGCAGATGATCGGGTAAGTTGACCATGCTGTTATATCAAAATGCTGTATTTTCAATAAGTCACAGCGAGTGATAAGCATCCATGGAGGACGTTGTGCCAAATCTTGTTATGGAGTATGCCGATCCCGTTGCCGAGCGCGTTAGTGTCCCGGGATTGCTGGAAGATTTACACCAGACCCTGCTGTCCTGCGGGTTGTTTGAGGACAATTCGGTAAAGTCTCGCAGCTATCCCTGTCATACCTGGCTGGTGGGCCCGGAAGGGGATTTGAAAACCTTTATCCATCTTGAACTGCGAATGCTGTCAGGGCGTAGTGCTGAGCAGAAACGGGAACTGTCACGGCGGTTGATGGCGATACTGGAGCAACATGCCAGTGAGATCAACAGCCTGACTGTCGATATCCGCGATATGGATCGTGAGTGTTTCCTCAAAGCGACGCATTAATATAAGAACCGGTACCTTCTGATACCACACCCTGTCATTACTTAGGGTGTGGTTTTCAGTTTGGATGGCGCAACAGTTAATTTATGGCTCAGCGGCGTAGATCTGCCTGATTGGATAGCTCGTCCTGTGGCGGCTCTGATCGGATAAAAGGTTTGATTTCAGCCTGTTGCTCTGTCAGAGAATCCGGATCATTGAGGGCCTGAGCAAAACGCTTGAGCTGGTTTTGCAGTTCGGACATCAGCAATATATTGGTGTGATTAGGGTTTTTCCCACGGGCAATAACCTGGTTAATGTGGCTCATCTGAGCGCGCAATCTTGGTTGCATTTCATCGCTGGCATTGTTAATGATCTCTTCACTCATCGAAAGCCGGAGGGCTTCCAGCTCCTCAGGGGCTTGTTCTGCCATGCGTTTCAGTTCGTCAAACGTTGGTAAGTTCTGCATTACTGTTCCCCTCGCAATCTCAACTTCCATTCTTCTTGCGCCCCTTCTGATACGCAAAGAAGTTAATAAGAGTTATGTCATTAAAGTTAGTTAGCCAGCCTGTGGCTAAGTGGCTCATTTTTGAGATTGGGAAAAAACGTTATGAAAAGCAGGGTGCTTACACTGAAGTAACGAAAGAGGGAGTCGCCCGCATTTAGCGGGCGGGCAGGGGATTGATCACCAATAATGTTCCATGGTGATTTGACCGGGTTTGCGGCGCAGGTTTTTGACAAAGCCCATGGTTTCGAGAATCGCTTTGGTTTCTCTGACCATTTCTGGATTACCGCATAGCATGATCTGGCTTTGTTCCGGGTTGAGAGTCAGGCCGATATGGCGTTCCAGCATTCCGTCGGCAATGGCTTGCGGGATTCGGCCCGGTAGGCTCAATGGAGCCGGTTCACGGCTGACGAATGGTTGGACGACAAGTTGGTCCGGATGACGTTCCAGTAGTTCATTGATTTCAGCCTGATAGCTGAGATCGGCCGAAAAGCGGACGGCATGGATAAGGGCAACTTTACGGAAACGACGCCAGACATCCGGTTCTCGCAGGATCGACAGGTAAGGGCCGATGGCGGTGCCGGTTGCTAGCATCCACAGGTGCTCACCTTCGGGGATTTCATCTAAGGTGAAAAAGCCGTTAGCACGGGCTGAGATCATTACGCTGTCGCCGGCTTCCAGGGCGTGAAGGCGTGGGGACAGTATCCCGTCAGCCACCCGGGTGGCGTAGATCTCAATTTTGTTGTTGCTCGGTGGATTGACGAAGGAGTAGGCTCGCTGGACAATCTGTCCGTCAATTTCCAGTCCCAGCTTGGTAAATTGTCCGGCCCGGAAAGGCTCGATATTGGCTCGTAGTACAAGACTAAATAAGTCACTGTTCCAGTGACGATTGGTGATAACCTCAGCAGGGATCCAGTCAGCCATAATCTTCTCCTTAATCTAATTTATGTATTCGATAAGCGCAGCGCCTCTCTCCGGCAATAATGTGTTCATCTCTGACTACCTGAAACTCGTCGCCGACCAGGCGCTGGAAGACAGCAAGTTCAGAATTACATAACGAAGGGCAACGGGTGGCGGCATGGCAAATCGGGCAGTGGTTTTCCACCAGGATAAAGTCATCGCCGTCCCGGGACAGTTCAGCCATATAGCCTTCCTGCTCCCTCATTGTAGTCAGTTTTTCCAGTTTTTCTTTTACATCAGCGCAGTTGGCTAATGCTTTTTGGTATTGTTCAAAGGTTTGATTCTCCCGGCGTTCAACCACCTGGTTTAAGCCGTCGGAGCCAAAGAGTTCCTCAACAGAATCAAGCATTTGAATAATAAATTCACCGTGGCGGTCAGCAAACCGGCGGTGCCCTTTGCCAGTTAGGTTCCAGTGCCTGGTTGGCCTGCCGACTTTGGCCCGGATATCTTCATAATCGACCAGGCCTTCATCTTCCAGCGCTTGCAAATGCTGGCGCACGCCCATGGTTGTGAGCTTGAACTCCACAGCCAGCACCTTGGCGGTCACAGCGCCTTCCCGCTTGATGCGATAGAGTATTTTGTCGATGGTCTTCATAGTTGCTGCTTTTTTCTTCATCAATTCTATTATGTAGTCAGCAAAAATTATAAAGCAACAACTTTACTAACTAATTATTGCTAGTGGGGGAAATAGGACGATTCAGAATCAGGGACGGGAAAGAAAAAAGCGCGCCGGACGGGCGCGCTTTGAAAGTCTCTGCAACGGGTAAGGTTACAGGATGTGTTCTTTGATCGCGTCGTCTTTGCGATCCAGGTAGTGTGTTGATTTGATACGACGGATAGTGCGGCATTTACCACGGATTAATAGTGTTTCTGTGGTCGCGATATTGCCCTGGCGGCTGATGCCGTCCAGCAGATCACCTTTAGTGATACCGGTACCGGCAAAGATCACGTTGTCGCTCTGTGCCATGTCTTCCATTCGCAGCACGGTATTTGGCTCAATGCCCATTTCATGGCAGCGGTCGATTTCCATCTGGCCCAGCTCGCGGTTCTCTTCGGTGTCACCTTTTACCTGGTGGCGTGGCAGCAGGCGGCCGTGCATGTCACCGCCTAGGGCACGGATAGCTGCAGCAGAAACGACACCTTCCGGAGCACCGCCAATGCAGTACATGACATCGACTTCGCTGTCTGGCATACAAGTCAGGATAGAAGCGGCAACATCACCGTCCGGGAAAGCATAAACACGTACGCCCATCGCCTGCATTTGAGCAATCACTTCATCGTGGCGAGGTTTTGCCAGGGTAGTGACTACCAGGTCGTTCAGCGATTTACCCAGTGCCGCTGCAATGCGTTCAAGGTTCTCTGTTAGGGGAAGGCCTAGGTCGATGCAATCTTTAGCACCTGGGCCGACAACCAGTTTTTCCATGTACATGTCCGGAGCTTTCAGGAATGAACCTTTTTCACCGGCAGCCAGTACAGCCAGGGCATTGTTCTGGCCCATTGCAGTCATGCGGGTACCTTCGATCGGGTCTACTGCGATATCTACCGCGTCGCCACCGGTACCTACCTGCTCGCCGATATACAGCATAGGCGCTTCATCAATTTCGCCTTCGCCAATCACAATTTCCCCTTCAATCTCTGTCTGGTTCAGAAGGGTGCGCATAACTTCAACGGCTGCGCCGTCTGCTGCGTTTTTGTCGCCGCGGCCGAGCCATTTGTAGCCAGCCAGTGCTGCACCTTCAGTGACACGGGAAAATGCCATTGCTAAATCGCGTTTCATGATTACTCCGGAAAATGAAATCTGTGTGGGCTATAAATTCTGGCGGCGATTCTAACACAGCTCGGAGTAATCGTTTGCGTAAAATTTGTTTTTGAATCTAAAGGAAGTTGATTGTGACGCGGAAGGAAAAGAAAAGGCCTGCATCAGCAGGCCTTGGTTAGGTATGTATATTAGGCGGGGTATTAGATGTATTCGTCTTCTACTGCCCAGCCTTTGGCGCATTCAACAGCACGTTTCCAGCCTTTATAGCGGCGTTCGCGTTTTTGATCGTCATCGCAAGGGGTGAATCGGCGATCCAGTACCGCTTTGTCTTTCAGCTCGTCAATACTGTTCCAGAAGCCCACGGCCAGGCCTGCCAGATAGCCGGCACCCAATGCGGTAACTTCAGTAACAACCGGACGGTGAACTTCTGTTGCCAGGATGTCAGACTGGAATTGCATCAGGAAGTTGTTGGCTACAGCACCGCCGTCAACACGCAGTGAAGCCAGCCTGATGTCGGAATCTGCCTGCATGGCATCTAGTACATCGCGGGTCTGGTAGGCCACACTTTCCAGTGTTGCGCGGATAATGTGGTTGGCGTTAACACCGCGGGTCAGGCCGACAACAGCACCACGGGCATACGGATCCCAGTACGGAGCCCCCAGGCCAGTGAAGGCAGGAACGACATAAACACCATTAGCACTGCCGACTTTCTCTGCAAAGTATTCAGAGTCTTTGGCGTCATCTAACAGTTTCACTTCATCACGCAGCCACTGGATGGAAGCACCGCCCATAAAGACCGCCCCTTCCAGCGCATAAGCCACATCACCCTGAGGACCGCAGGCCAGTGTTGTTAGCAGGCCGTTATTTGAGGTGACTTTTTCCTTGCCGGTATTCATCAGCAGGAAGCAGCCGGTGCCATAGGTGTTTTTCGCCTGGCCGGCTTCGACACACATCTGACCGAACAGGGCAGCTTGCTGGTCACCGGCAATACCGGCGATTGGAATACGGGTACCGCCTTTACCACCGATGTTGGTTTGGCCGTAAACTTCTGATGAAGGCTTGACTTCCGGCATCATGGACAGCGGGATATCGAGTGCTTTCAGCAGTTTTTCATCCCACTGCATGGTATTGATGTTGAATACCATGGTACGTGATGCGTTGGTGTAGTCAGTTACGTGGACGCGTCCTTGGGTCATCTTCCAGATCAGCCAGGTATCAACGGTACCGAACAACAGGTTACCGGCTTCGGCTTCTTCACGGGCGCCTTCTACATTGTCCAGGATCCACTTGATCTTGGTACCGGAGAAGTACGGGTCAACAACCAGACCGGTGTTTTCACGGATGTAGTCGGTCAGACCTTCTTGTTTTAGTTTCTCACAGATATCTGCGGTGCGACGGCATTGCCATACAATCGCGTTATAAACCGGTTTACCGGTATTTTTGTCCCACACAATGGTGGTTTCACGCTGGTTGGTAATACCGATACCGGCAACCTGATCGGAGCGGATGCCGGCTTTCGCCAAAGCTTCAACCAGAGTTGAGCTCTGAGTCGCGTAGATTTCCAGAGGATCATGTTCAACCCATCCTGCTTTCGGATAGATCTGAGTAAATTCACGTTGTGACGTGCACACAATGTTCGCGTTGTGATCCAGCACAACGGCACGTGAGCTTGTTGTGCCCTGATCAAGTGCAACAATGTATTTTTGCTCAGTTGTCATGATGGTTTCCTCGGTTATTCGTTATTGGATAAGGGTAGTAGAACGTACGTTATGCTTTGGCTGCTTCAGTTTCTTCAGCTGTTTCTTGTTTTGCTTCAGCATTGCCAGGCAGGAAGGCACCGATAGCTTTTGGATACAGCCAGCCGCCGAAGCACGCACCGAAGACTGGTGCCAGCAAAGGTACAAACATATAAGGAATATCTTTACCACCGGTCAGCGCCATATCGCCCCAGCCAGCCAGGAAGGCAAAGAACTTAGGGCCAAAGTCACGGGCTGGGTTCATGGCAAAGCCGGTTAGTGGGCCAAGCGAGCCGCCGATAACCGCAATCAGGATACCAATCAGTAATGGACCCATCGCACGGTTTGGTGCGCCGTTTTTGTCATCAGTTATGGCCAGAATGCCGAACATCAGTACCGCGGTGATCACGAATTCCACAGCAAAGGCACCGCCGAAAGACAGGGCTGCATTTGGATAAGTGGAGAAGATACCGGCGGTTGCCAGGCTGGCTTCAGTACCACGGACAATTTGGTTAACGGCTTCATACTCGGTAAAAAGGTTGCTGTACAGGCTGTAGACCAGCGCTGCGGTAAAGAAGGCACCAAGCATCTGGGCAATGATGTACGGAGCTACTTTTCGTTTGTCGAAGCCATGGAACAGAGCCAGGGCTATGGTCACCGCCGGGTTAATATGGGCGCCGGAAATACCAACTGTACAGTAAATGGCAATTGCTACGCCGAGGCCCCAAACGATACTGATTTCCCACTGGCCAAAATTGGCGCCGGTCAGTACCAGAGCTGCGACACAGCCCACACCGAAGAATATCAGCAGCCCAGTGCCTATAAATTCAGCGATGCATTCGCCAAGCAACGTATGTTGTTTTGGTGTAGTCATCTTTCAGTCCTTTTGTCGAATGTTGTAGGGGTACTACTTATTTTGTTTTTATGCGGAAATTACTGTACTCGATCTCACCTTATTTAAAATGTTGTCAGCTAAAAAATGTGTGTTCGAGCATAAAACATTTTCATTTTTGAGCGAACGCGCAAACGATTGCGGCTTTTTTGACCGAGAACGAATCGACAAAGTGTCAGTGCAACTTGGTGATTATTGATGGCGAGTTTTTGCTATTAAGTTGCTAATTTTGCAATAAAAAATCCGACCAAGAAAGGTCGGATGTGCCAGATGGGGCAAATCTTGGATTTATCCAAGAGAGATACGATCGTTTTCAAAATTAGCATGGCAAAACTGCATTAAAATAGAGTTAGATCGCAATTCTACGCATTTTGCTCTATTCAGATGCTGCTTTTCCGAGTCTTCGCCCAGTTATATTTCTTTTGATTACCGTTATGCTCAGGTGGTCGGTGGCCTGCCTGAAAGTCAGAGTTCAAGGGGGGGCGGGCTATATCCGGCATGGCTTTGCTCCGACAGAACATCAGAACATCATCAGAACTGCACATTTTTTCCCCGTTTGCTGCAAAGGGGCAGATTTGTAGATGCCAGAAGGCGGCAGCCCCGTTAGAATAGGCGAATAAAGCAACGTAAACATGCCTGTGTGATGTTACCTTATCAGTTTAAGGTAAGAGGATAGGCTTAGATCAGGTGGACAATATGTCATTAGAAATGTTGGAAAAGCTGGAAGCCAAAGTACAAATGGCTGTTGATACAATTTCTCTTCTGCAAATGGAAATTGAAGAACTTAAAGAAAAGAATGATGCTCTGGCAAATGAAGCCCAGGAGCTGCGTTCTGGTCGTGAAACGTTGGAGCAGGATAACGAGAAGCTGCGCAATGATCACCAGGCGTGGCAAGAGCGCATTCGTAACCTTCTTGGTAAGATGGACGACGTTGAATAAAAAAACAGAGCCTGATGGCTCTGTTTTTTTATCTGACTCTTTTGGTGAGCACTGGGATCACTCAATATCGAGTGGTTCCGGCGATAAAATAACACCGGTATTATCAGCGTAGATGTGATCCTCCGGCAGGAAGGTAACGCCACCGAAGTTCACCGCTACATCAATTTCTCCGACACCTTGTTGATCCGCGCCAACCGGGATTGAAGCCATCGCCTGGATACCGAGATCCATTTCATCCAGATCATCGACATGGCGCACACAGCCATAGACAATTAATCCTTCCCAGTCATTATTGACTGCCTGCTGAGCAATATCTGCATCAACCAGCGCACGTCTCAGCGAACCGCCACCATCAATCAGCAATACCCGACCGGCTCCGGGTTCTTCAAGAACATTACGGATCAGGCCGTTGTCCTCGAAACACTTAACCGTGGTTACCTGGCCGCCAAAGGAGCTGCGACCACCGTAAGAGCTGAACATAGGTTCAACGACATCCACCTTATCAAGGTAAATATCGCAGAGTTCGGAGGTATTGTATTCCATAAGCTCGCTTCTTGTTGTGGCAGTTGAAAAGGAGATAACCTGTTGAAAGTATAACCAGCTGGCAAGGCATTGCAATAATGGCCCTCACAAAGCAGGGCCAAATTACCGGGATTATCAGGCCGCAGCCAGTACCACTCCGGCGGCAAACAGCAGGTTGGTCAGCAGGGCGCATTTAACCATAGTTGCCATCATCGGACGCAGGGCGGCACCGTCTGCCGACTGTAGTACCTGCTTACCGTGCTTGAACAGCAGTGGCAGGCTCAGAGCAAACAGCCAGCCGAACGGTGAGTGCAGCTCCAGCGCGGCAAATAGTGACAGGCAGAGCATGCTGCCGGCTAGCAGAAACAGGTGGTATTTACGACCCCAGTCCGGTCCCATTCGTACTGCAAGTGTTAGCTTGCCGCAGGCGCGGTCATTATCGATATCACGCAGGTTATTGATATTCAGCACACCGACAGCCAGAAGGCCACAGGCGGTTGCCGGCAGCATGATGACGGAATCAATCTGTCCTGCCTGAAGGTAATAGGTGCCGGCGACGCCCAGCCAACCGAAAAACATCAGGACAGATAAATCACCCAGCCCGCGGTAGCCATAAGGTTTGTTACCAACGGTATAGGCAATGGAGGCGGCAATGGCCATCAGGCCCAGCAACATAAATCCAAACATATCCTGAAGGTTGTTGCAGGCGATAAAGATCAGGCTAAGCCCACTAACAATGGTCATGATGATATTAATTATCATGGCTTTGCGCATTGCCGTCGGGGTAACCAGTCCAGACTGGATCGCCCGCTGCGGGCCGAGGCGCTCGTTATTATCAGTGCCTTTGACAGCGTCGCCGTAATCATTGGCCAGATTGGATAAGATCTGGAGTAAGAGTGCGGTCAGCAGGGCTAGGCCTGCGACTAAAGCAGAGAAACTTCCTTGCCATCCTGCCACTGCACTGCCGCATACAATTGATGCGATGGCTAATGGCAGGGTTTTTGGCCTTGCTGCATCCAGCCAGATTGCGAGTGAAGATGATTTCATAATGTGTTGCTTACTTCGGAACCAGTCGAATCCGTATTATGGCGCAACTTTCGATATGGGCAACTTTATCGCCACTTTGTTTGTTTAAAAACAAAAAAACGGTGCCATAAGGCACCGTTTGGATAAGGAATATTCTGTCTCGGAATCGAGCGATTACAGAATGAAGCGGCTCAGATCTTCGTCTTCAACCAACTCGCCCAGGCGTTTGGTTACGTATGACTCGTCAATCACGATTTTGTCGCCAGACTGTTCCGCAGCGTCAAACGACAGCTCTTCCATCAGACGTTCCATTACCGTGTGCAGGCGACGGGCACCAATGTTTTCGGTGCGCTCATTAACTTGCCAAGCCGCGTCGGCCAGCTTGTTGATACCGTTTTCAGTAAATTCGATATCAACGGATTCGGTTGCCATCAGGGCTTTGTACTGCTCGGTCAGCGAGGCATTTGGCTCAGTCAGGATGCGTTTGAAATCACCGCTGGTCAGGGCTTCAAGCTCAACACGGATTGGTAGACGGCCTTGCAGTTCAGGGATCAGATCAGATGGTTTTGCAACCTGGAATGCACCGGAGGCGATAAACAGGATATGGTCAGTTCGAACCATGCCGTGCTTGGTCGAAACGGTTGAACCTTCAACCAGTGGCAGCAGGTCACGCTGAACACCTTCACGGGATACGTCTGGGCCTGAAGATTCGCCGCGCTTACAGATCTTGTCGACTTCATCCAGGAATACGATGCCGTGGTTTTCAACCGCGAAGATAGCCTGCTCTTTCAGCTCGTCCTGATTAACCAGCTTAGCTGCTTCTTCTTCGGTCGCGGCTTTCATCGCGTCCTTGATCTTCATCTTGCGCTTTTTGGTGGTATTGCCTGCCAGGCTCTGGAACATGCCTTGCAGTTGGTTGGTCATGTCTTCCATACCAGGAGGAGCCATGATCTCTACACCCATCTGTGGCGCAGCAATTTCCATTTCAATTTCTTTGTCATCCAGCTTGCCTTCACGCAGCTTTTTTCGGAATGACTGGCGAGCTGCGGAGCCGGTGTCGGCTTCTTCGTTCTGGCCCCAGGCATCGCGTGCCGGCGGGATCAGAACATCCAGAATTCGCTCTTCAGCCAGCTCTTCGGCGCGGAAGCGAACTTTTTCCATTGCCTGCTGGTGAGTCATTTTTACAGCAACATCGGTCAGATCGCGGATGATAGTTTCCACTTCCTTACCCACATAGCCCACTTCGGTGAACTTAGTCGCTTCTACTTTGATGAACGGTGCATTGGCCAGTTTAGCCAGGCGACGGGCAATCTCTGTTTTACCCACACCGGTAGGACCGATCATCAGGATATTTTTCGGGGTAACTTCAACGCGCAGTTCTTCAGGCAACTGCATACGGCGCCAGCGGTTACGCAGGGCTATTGCTACGGCACGCTTGGCTTTGTCCTGACCGATGATATGGCGGTCAAGCTCGTGGACGATTTCGCGTGGAGTCATCTCGGACATATCGGCTTCCTTACTTGGTTTCAAGTTCTTCGATGGTGTGGTGGTGGTTGGTGAAGACACAGATATCGCCGGCAATATTCAGTGACTTCTCGGCGATGTCACGGGCATCCAGATCTGTGTTTTCCAGCAGGGCTGTTGCCGCTGCCTGGGCAAAGTTACCACCGGAGCCGATAGCAATAAGATCATGTTCAGGCTGAACCACGTCACCGTTACCAGTGATGATCAGCGAGCTGTTTTCGTCAGCAACTGCCAGCAATGCTTCCAGTTTGCGAAGCATGCGGTCGGTTCGCCAGTCTTTGGCGAGTTCCACGGCTGCTTTGAGCAGGTGGCCTTGGTGCATTTCCAGCTTACGCTCGAAACGCTCGAATAGGGTGAAGGCATCAGCAGTGCCGCCGGCAAAGCCTGCTAGAACTTTGTCGTGGTATAAACGGCGCACTTTGCGAGCGTTACCTTTCATTACAGTGTTGCCCAGGGAAACCTGACCATCACCGGCGATAACGACTTTACCGTTTCGACGTACAGATACGATAGTTGTCACGGTGTTACCTCTTTGAGTCTCTCCGGCCAGTGCCGGTATCGGTATTAAGTGTATATCTGGGGATGGGGTTTTCTGTTTTCAAGGCATCTGAACCGGAAAAAGAACAAGTGAAAAAAGAAAAGGATGCAAGTGCATCCTTTTCTGTGAACTTATTGGAAGAGTGGCTCCGGTTATTCCCAGAACCAGATGGCACACGGCTCAATGCCAGCACGTCGCAGCATGTTGCGATCGCTTTCCGCTTTTCGTTTTTGCGGATAAGGACCGAGGATCACGCGGTACCAACTGCCTTTTTCACCTTGGCTGACCTTGATCTGGCTGCTCAGACCCTGGAAGGCAATCATGGCTTTGCGTTCTTCAGCTTGATTGCGGCTTCGGTAGGCACCACACTGCATCAGATAAGGGCGGGTCGGAGTTTGTTTTTTCGGTGCTTCAACCTGAACTTCTTTGTTCTCCAGCTCTTCGATGTAGCGCCATTTTTCTTCAGGCTTTGGCGGCAGCGGCTTGCTCTGTGGCTTTGGTTTAGGCTTCGGCTGAGGTTTAGGAGCCGGTTTTGGCTGAACTGTCTCAGCTTCCTGCTCGGGTGCCGGATTGGTCGACAGGAAATAAAGACCATAGCCCAGTGCACCTACTAGGCACAGAGCGATAAAGGCCCATTTAAATGGAAATCCTGATGATGGCGGAGCTTTACGGCTTTTGCGCGCCGGCTTCTTCGGGGCGCGTCCGCGTTTTACATAATCTTTCGTGGCCACAGTGACGATCAATACAACGGGAATGAATTCACGCTATGTTACAAATTTGCGCCAGATCTGACTAGTACCGAGACGGCTTCCAAAGTGAAAGCTTGCAATATTATGGGTGATTTTTGTGAGCTTATGCCCAAATCATAAGCTCACTGAATAATCTGATGACTTAATGGGAAGGTGGCGCTGCACTTTCTCTGATCACCAGCTTGGCATCAAGCAGGCGTGATCCGGAGGCGATGTCTCCGCCTTTGAGGATATCAAGCAGCATTAGCATCGACTGACGGCCGATTTCATAGCGAGGCTGAGAAACTGTAGTCAACGGTGGATCACAGTACTCGGCAAACTGGATATCATCGAAGCCGACAATTGACAGATCCTGCGGTACCCGGAAGCCAAGACGCTTGGCTTGCTGCATAGCGCCGATTGCCATCACATCACTGTGACACAGCAGGGCTGTTGGTGGTTCTGGCAGAGAAAGCAGGGCGGTTACGGCACGGGCACCGGCGGCAAAGGTAAAATCGCCTTTGACGGTGTAAGCCGGATTGAGCTCAATCCCGGCACGACGCAAGGCCTGTTGATAACCCTGGGAGCGGAACTGGCACAGAGCGGCAGTGTCCGGACCGGCAATCTGGGCAATACGTTTATGGCCCATCTGGGTGAGGTAGTTTACGGCTTCGAAGGCCGCTGTCAGGTTGTCGATGTGGACAGTTGGCAGCTCAAGTTCCGGAGCAAATTCACAGGCCATTACCATAGGCGGCAGGTTCTTTTGCTCGGGTTTGCTGACATCGAACGGAAGGTCGGTACCAAGCAGGAGCATCCCGTCGGCTTGTTTGGTAAAGACCAGGTTCACGAATGAGTTTTCGCGGGTTTTCTGTTGACCGCTGTCACCTAGCAGGACCAAGTAGCCATGTTCCATGGCCGCTTCTTCGATACCGCGGATGATTTCGGTAAAGTACGGGTCACAAATATCCGGGACGATTGTGACGATGGTTTTTGATTCGTTTCGACGAAGATTTCTAGCCAGTGAGTTGGGGGAATAGCCAGCATCCATGACGGCCTGCTCAACTTTTTTACGGGTTGAAGCCGACACTTTTTCCGGGTTCATCAGCGCACGGGATACGGTGGCTGTTGAAACACCGGCGAGCTGGGCAACATCCTTCATTGTCGCCATAATTGCAGTTCCTCTCTATATATTTCTCTCTCTTATATTGCCGGAGGATCATTGCCAAATCGGGCAGATACCTATACCAGCGAGCCTGCTATTGTAGGCCCTCTCCGGCGGATTAAACATGCCCAAAATAGCATAAATTACATTCATTGTGTGACTTCTATCGCATTGTTCATTTTAAGTTAAATCCTGCGGTTCGACATCGATTGACCAGCGAACTTTTCGTGCTAGAGGGAGCAGTTGAATCGCCGGTTTGGCGATGGCAAGCAGCTGTTGCAAGGTCTTACGGTTTGGTGCCTGAACCAGTAGCTGCCAGCGATAACGTCCGGCGCGGCGCGACAAAGGGGCCGGATTCGGTCCCAGTACCGGTGTTTCGTGGTTGTAAACTGGACTGGATTCAAAAATGCCGCGAACTTGCTGTAAAAACTGCTCAACATGCTCACTATTGTTGGCTTCTGCGCGGAACAATGTCATGTAAGTATAAGGTGGCAGGAAGGCCTGTTTGCGCTCATCCAGGGCGCTGACGGCGAACTCATCATAGCCTTTATGCAGCAGAGCCTGGAGCAAGGCATGCTCCGGATGGTGAGTTTGAAGGATCACTTCGCCGGGTTTGCTCGCCCGTCCGGCTCGTCCGGCAACCTGGACAAACAATTGTGCCAGGCGCTCAGAAGCGCGGAAGTCATTACAGAACAGGGCGCTGTCGACATCAATCAAGGCGACCAGGGTGACATCCGGAAAGTGGTGTCCCTTGGCCAGCATCTGGGTGCCGATCAGGATTTGGTATTCGTTGTTGCGAATTGCCTCAAGATAGCTTTCCAGACTGCCTTTGCGACGGGTACTGTCGCGATCAATCCGGACGGTTTTGTATTCGGGGAACAGGGTAGCCAGCTGCTGTTCCAGCTGCTCGGTGCCGACGCCGACTGCATTGAGCTGGGTTGAGCCGCAGTTACCACATTGAGGCATCACTGGACGCTGGGTGGCACAGTGATGGCAGCGCAGTTCACCGGACTGCTGGTGGAAGGTGTAATACGCATCGCAGCGTTTACATTCGGCCAGCCAGCCACATTCATGACAGATGATCGCCGGGGAATAACCGCGGCGATTGAGGAACAGCATTACCTGGTTTCCTGCATCTAGGTGCTTTCTCATTCGGGCTATCAGCGGTGCTGACAGTCCGGCCTCAAGGTAAAGGCCTTTGACATCCAGAACCCCGTGGCGTGCCTGCTGGGCGTTACCGGCGCGGCGGGTCAGGGTCAGGTGGTGATATTTCCCGGTTTTTGCATTATGCAGGCTTTCCAGCGCTGGTGTGGCTGAGCCGAGCACCACCGGAATGTTCTCCCGGCTGGCCCGCATCACAGCCAGATCACGGGCGTGGTAGCGCAGGCTGTCCTGTTGTTTGTAAGACCCATCATGCTCTTCGTCGACAATGATAATGCCGAGGTTACTGAATGGCGTGAACAGCGCGGAGCGGGTACCAATAATTATCCCGGCCTGGTTATCGCGCCCGGCCAGCCAGGCTGACAGCCGCTCGGTATCATTCAGCCCGGAGTGCACTGTTTCCAGCGGTACATTGAAGCGACGGCGGAAGCGGTTGATAGTCTGCGGCGTCAGGCCGATTTCCGGTACCAGGATCAGGGCTTGCTTCCCTGCCGCCAGCACAGGTTCCAACAGGTTGAGGTAAACCTCTGTTTTGCCTGAGCCAGTCACCCCTTCCAATAAATAGCAGCCAAATTCCGGGCTGGCGTTGACGGTCGCTACCGCCAGTGCCTGCTCTTCATTTAGCCTTGGCTTTTCTTCTGTTACCGCAAAATCCCTGAGCCAGTCCGTAGAGGCTGGCTTTTCTTCAATGGCCTGAATCCAGCCTTTATCGCTCAGAGTTTTGAGAGTGGCGGTACTGACTTCGTCGGCCAACAGGGATTCATGGCTGCTTTTACCATTGCGCAGGGTATTAAGTACCTGCACCTGACGTGGTGCCCGTTTTAGCGAGGTAATCGACTGGTCGCGTCCGGTTTCTGTTATTTGCCACATTTTCAGGCTGGCCGGTGAGGCTTCTCGCCCTTTGCGCAGCAGGGTTGGCATGGCATTAGCCAGGGTGTCACCAAGCGGGTATTGGTAATAGCTGCTGGCCCAGGTCAGTAGGCCAAACAGGGGCGGTTGCCATAGCGGCTGGTGATCCAGCACGCTAGAGATCGCTTTAAGCTGGTTCAGCGGAAAATCGGATTTGTCGGTGATGGCCATGACGATACCGACCAGTTGCTGACGGCCGAAGGGAACCCTGACCCGGCCGCCGATCACAGGACGTGCCTCGGGCTTGATCAGATAATCGAACTGTTTATCCAGGGGAACAGGGAGGGCCACTCGGGCAATTTGGGGCGTCATAACTAACCGCATAATCCGCATGTACTAAGATGAAGAAGTGTACCTTGCTTGGCGATTGCCAGCAAAGTGGTGAAAAAAGGAGCGCATTGGTTGATCTCGGCGGTTTGATTGATTACTATACGCCGCCTGAATTTAGCGTATTGATATCAGCTTGCTGATGGTAATACGTTATCCTGTTATTAATGACGTGTGGTGCCCGGCTTTGGATCGGGAGAGCGACACGGCCTTACATATTGAGGTTATCCCATGAAACAAGGTATTCACCCAGAATACACAGCAGTGAACGCTAAATGTTCTTGCGGCAACACTTTCGTATTCAACTCTACTCTAGGTAAAGACATCAACCTAGATGTATGCGACAAGTGCCACCCGTTCTACACTGGTAAGCAGCGTCAGGTTAGCACTGGCGGTCGTATCGACAAGTTCAACAAGCGTTTCGGTGCTCTTTCTAGCAAGTAATTGCCAGATGAATTCCGATAAAAAGGGATGCGAAAGCATCCCTTTTTTTATATCTGCTATCCTTCATTTATTCTCGCCTTGTTCATTATTTAATTTTCTTATCCTCAAGTAGCACGAAAACTACCCATTTTCTTGTCGTGATATCAAAAATATGTAATACCTGAGTCGGCGGGTTGGGATTATTGGCTCGACCAGCTGAGCCTCGCTATGATTTTGTATCACTATAGAATATGATCTAGCTCTCATTACCGAACTGAACATCATTTTCATTCAGGATCAGGAACACTATGTCAGAAGATTTTCGCCAACAGGCACTTCACTATCACGCTTACCCGGTACCAGGCAAAATTGCCGTTGAATTGACTAAACCGGCAAACACGGTTGAAGACCTTGCATTGGCATACAGCCCGGGTGTGGCTGAACCAGTCCGTGAGATCGCACAAAACGCCGAGAACGTTTACAAGTACACTGGTAAAGGCAACATGGTTGCAGTAATTACCAACGGTACGGCTATCCTTGGCCTGGGTAACCTTGGTCCGCTGGCGTCTAAGCCGGTAATGGAAGGTAAGTCACTGCTGTTTAAGCGTTTTGCTGGTCTTGATTCAATTGATATCGAAGTGAAGCACCGTACTATCGACGAGTTTGTTGATACGGTTGCGAACATCGCTGATACCTTCGGTGGTATTAACCTGGAAGATATTAAGGCACCGGATTGTTTTGAAATTGAAAAGCGCCTGATTGAACGTTGTCAGGTACCGGTTTTCCATGATGATCAGCACGGTACTGCTATTGTAACTGCGGCTGGAATGCTGAATGCGCTGGAACTGCAGGGCAAAGAGATTAGCGAAGCTGTGATTGTCTGCTTGGGTGCTGGTGCGGCTGCTGTGGCGTGTATGGAGCTGCTTATTAAGTGTGGTGCCCAGCGCGAGAAAATCTACATGCTTGACCGTAAAGGTGTTATCCATACTCGTCGCGATGATATCAACGAATACAAGCAGCTGTTTGCTAACAACACTGACAAGCGCACGCTGGAAGATGTGATTGAAGGTGCTGATATCTTTGTTGGTGTATCTGGTCCGAACCTGCTGGCTCCTGAATCGCTGAAGCTGATGGCTGACAAGCCGGTTGTATTTGCATGTTCAAACCCTGATCCTGAAATCAAACCTGAGCTGGCGCACGAAGTGCGTGATGATCTGATCATGGGTACCGGTCGTTCAGACTACCCGAACCAGGTGAATAACGTTATCTGCTTCCCGTTCATTTTCCGTGGTGCGCTGGATGTTCGTGCCAGCCAGATCAACGATGAAATGAAACTGGCGGCGGTGAATGCTATCCGCGAATTGGCAAAAGAGCCGGTACCGGCGGAAGTGGTTGCAGCGGCTGGTGCTGACAAACTTGAGTTTGGTTCTCAGTACATCATTCCTAAGCCAATGGATCCGCGCCTGCTTCCTCGCGTTGCTAAAGCGGTTGCTCAGGCTGCTGTTGACTCAGGTGTTGCGCAGATTGCAATGCCGGCGGGTTACATGGAAAACATCTAATATTGTTGTCGATAAGACTTCGGATATGAAAAAACCAGCCATCGGGCTGGTTTTTTTGTTCTTGTGGTTAGGAAGACGCCGCTTATTCGTTGATGTCTTCTGGCTTGATGCCCATCTCTTCCATTTTCGTTTTGGCTTCAGCCGGCAGGTCATCCGGACGATCTTTACGGATGTCCTCATCAGTCGGTAATGGTTGGCCAGTGTAGGCATGCAGGAAGGCTTCACACAGCAATTCACTGTTTGTTGCGTGACGCAAGTTATTGATCTGACGGCGTGTACGTTCATCAGTCAGGATTTTCAGAACCTTCAATGGAATCGAAACAGTGATTTTCTTTACTTGTTCGTTTTTCTTACCGTGTTCCGCATATGGGCTAATGTATTCGCCATTCCACTCTGCCATTTTCTACCTTCTCAGCGATGTTGGACTTGTTAAAAGAATATATGGGGGAATTTTAGCGGGATTTACCGCCATAAGCAAAGACATATAGACGTCTAGAAGTGTTGACGTCTTAAATTATTCTGGCTAATGTTGTTGCTTAAAAGTTAGTCAAGGCAAGGCCAGTCTCAGACAAGGAAAGTAACTATGAGTGACAAGAAGCCAGCGACCGTTGCCGTACGCGCCGGGATCTGTACTGATACCCAGTTTAATGCGGTGGTTCCACCGATATATCTCACTTCAACCTACAGCTTCCCACAAATGGGGGAAGTTCCTCAATACGATTATTCCCGCTCAGGCAACCCAACCCGAAATATGCTGGCAGAAGCGTTATCTGAGTTGGAGGGCGGTGCCGGCGGTATTGTTACCAATTGTGGCACATCTGCCATCAATTTGCTGGTATCGGCTTTGCTCGGCCCGGATGATTTAATTGTTGCCCCGCATGACTGCTATGGCGGGACGTACCGTTTGTTTGATTCCCGGGCACGGAAAGGGGACTTTAATGTGACCTTTGTTGATCAGGGGGATCCTGAAGCGCTCAGCGCCGCGCTGGCCAGAAATCCTAAGTTGGTGTGGGTCGAAACTCCGTCTAATCCGTTATTGAGGGTGATTGATGTAGCGGCACTTTGTGAGAAGGTCAAAAAGGTGGGGGCTCTGGTCGCGGTAGATAACACTTTCCTGTCGCCCATCTTGCAGCAGCCGATTGCTCTCGGGGCTGATTTCGTCGTTCATTCCACCACCAAATATATCAATGGTCATTCCGATGTCGTCGGCGGTGTGCTGATTGCCAAAGAGGCTGAACAGGCCGAGGAGCTGGCTTGGTGGGCGAATTGTATCGGAGCGACCGGGGCGGCGTTTGATGCTTACCTGACCCTGCGCGGGCTACGGACTCTGGCTCCGAGGATGAAGACGCATGAAGAAAACAGTGCCCGGATTCTGGCGTACCTGCAAACCCAGCCGTTGGTGGGACAGATTTACCATCCAAGCCTGACAGAACATCCCGGTCACGAGATTGCATTAAAACAGCAGCATGGCTTTGGCTCGATGCTGAGTTTTGAGCTGGACGGGAGCGAGCAACAGCTGGCGGAATTTGTTAAGACGCTGAAGTTTTTCTCGCTGGCTGAGTCGCTGGGCGGAACTGAAAGTCTGATTGCCCATCCGGCCAGTATGACCCACAGGGCAATGTCAGATGAAGCTCAGGCAGAAGCCGGGATCAAACCATCATTACTGCGCCTTTCGGTCGGTCTTGAAGATCCTGATGATCTGATTGCCGATCTGGATCAGGCATTTACTAAAGCGGCGGAGGTAAAAGGATGAGCCAGCCAGTACAACGACAGCTACATAAATTTGGTGGCAGCAGCCTTGTCGATCCTGAGTGTTACCGTCGGGTCGCCGCAATTTTGCAGGAATACTCCGGCAGTGATGATCTGATTGTCGTCTCGGCTGCCGGTAAGACAACTAACCAATTGATCGCCTGGACTGAGCTGCTGGGGAAAGACGGCCGTCACGCCCATGAGGTGTTGCAGGAGATCCGTCAGTACCAGCAAGGTCTGATTGAGGCATTGCTCAGTGGCTGTGTCGCCGATGAGCTGGCAACCCAACTGCATCTTGAGTTGGCCCAGCTGGCATCTCTGACGGATTCTGATTTAACAGCAGCTGTGGTGGCAGATGTACTGGGTCATGGTGAGCTTTGGTCGGCCCGGTTGTTGTCGGCGGTACTGGAAGTGCAGTCCATGCCTGCTGTCTGGCTCGATTCTAGAATGTTTTTGCGGGCGGAATGTGCCACCCAGCCGGAAGTGGATCGTGCCGCCTCCTGGCCGTTGTTGAAAACTCAGTTGGCTCAGCACAGCCTGCACAGGATCGTTATCACCGGTTTTATGGCCCGTAACCAGGCCGGGGAAACCGTACTCTTGGGCCGTAACGGCTCGGACTATTCGGCGACCGTTATCGGTGCGCTGGCGGAAGTGGGCTGGGTGACTATCTGGAGTGATGTGGCCGGGGTGTACAGTGCCGATCCGCGTAAAGTCGGGGATGCCTGCCTGTTGCCGCTGCTGCGACTCGATGAAGCGAACGAGTTAGCCCGGCTGGCAGCTCCGGTGCTTCACAGTCGGACTTTGCAGCCGGTGGCACAGAGTGCCATTGATCTGACTCTGCGTTGTAGTTTGCAGCCGGAATCCGGCTCGACCCGGGTAGAACGGGTGCTGGCTTCAGGTCGGGGAGCCAAAATTATCACTTCACTGGATGATGTCTGCCTGATTGAACTTGATGTTGCCCGTTCCCATGATTTTGAGGTCATTCTGACCGAACTGGGCCGCACGTTAGAGCGCGCTCAGCTTCAGCCATTGGCACTCAGTGCTGAGTCGGATCAGGGGCGGATACGTTTGGCCTATACCGCAGAAGTTGTCAACGGTGTGCTTGCCGTGTTGCAGGATGCTGGTGTCGCGGCAGAGTTGCGTCTGCGTGACGGATTTACCCTTGTCGCAGCCGTTGGTGCCGGAGTGGTGAACAATGCGGTGCATTGCTATGGTTTTTATCAGCAATTGAAAACTCAGCCGGTGGAGTTTGTCACAGAATCAGATTCCGGGTTGAGCCTGGTGGCGGTTCTTCGTAAGGCTGATACTGATGCCTTGGTCGGGCAAATCCACCAGGGCTTGTTCCAGGCTCAGAAACGTATCGGTCTGGTATTGTGTGGTAAGGGGAATATCGGCAGCCGCTGGCTTGAATTGTTTGAGCGAGAGAAGTCGGCGCTGGAGAAACGTCATGGCAAGAGCTTTACCCTGGTCGGGGTAGCAGACAGCAATCGTCACTGGATTGATTTTGACGGACTGGAGCCGTCGCGGGCACTGACTGCGTTTGATGATGAGGCTACCGAGTATGGAGAAGGTGAATTGCTGCAGATGCTGGCAACTCATCCCTACGATGATTTAGTGGTGCTGGATGTGACGGCCAGTGCCCAGTTGGCGGCAAAATATCCGCAAATTGCCGAAAGCGGGTTGCATCTGATTTCGGCCAATAAGGTGGCTGGTTCGGCTCCGGGGACACAATTTCGTGCGGTACAGGACGCCTTTGCCAAAAGCAGCCGTCACTGGCTCTACAATGCCACTGTGGGTGCCGGGTTGCCGGTCAACCATACAGTTCGGGACTTACAGGAGAGTGGCGATGAGATTATCGCTTTGTCCGGGATTTTCTCCGGTACTCTTTCCTGGCTGTTCCAGCAATATGATGGTTCAGCGCCGTTTTCTTATTTGGTGGAGCAAGCCTGGCAGCAGGGACTGACCGAGCCGGATCCGCGGCGGGATTTAGATGGTAGTGATGTGATGCGCAAGCTGGTGATTTTAGCTCGGGAATCTGGCTTGGACCTGGAGCCGGAACAGATCAGGGTTGAATCCCTGGTGCCGGACGAGCTGGAAGCATTGAGTCTGGATGCCTTTTTTGAACAGACCGGAGAGCTTGATGCCATGCTGGGTGAGCGATTGGCTAAGGCACAAAAGGAAGGCAAGGTATTGCGCTATATTGCCCGGTTGGATCGTAAGGGGAAAGCTGCGGTTGGTGTGGAAGCGTTGCCTAAAGAGCATGCACTGGCGAATTTGCTGCCGTGTGACAATATCTTTGCCATTGAAAGCGGCTGGTATCGTGATAATCCGCTGGTGATCCGTGGTCCCGGTGCTGGCAGGGATGTTACTGCCGGCGCATTGCTTTCGGATATTAATCGGCTGGCGGCTTTGCTTCAGTAACTTAAATTGGTTGATGATCGCTCTGAATACAAAGAAGCTAGAATCAATATCTGTCTTGTTTTTCTCAGTTGGAACTTTGTTCTTATTTGCAATAAAAAGCCCGCATCTTGCGGGCTTTTGCTTATTTCGTGTCGGTTTACTATGTTGAAGATTATGCAATTTGAACTTGAGAAATATTCATGATCACTTTGTTGACTTCAAATTGGTTACAATACATCCTGTAGACATATAGACGTCTAAATGGTTATTCAAGGCGTTACGATTCAGGGAGCAGGCCAGGGGCCAGAACAGGAAGGAAGAGACTATGGGGTATTCTCACGCAAGCCATATTGATGTGCTGAACCAGAACCTTGCTGATATCAACGGTGATATCAATGTTTCATTTGAATTTTTTCCGCCAAGTAGTGAGGCGATGGAAAAAACGCTATGGAACTCGATTCACCGCCTGAAAACTCTACAGCCTAAGTTTGTATCGGTAACCTACGGGGCGAACTCGGGAGAGCGTGACCGTACTCACTCCATTATCAAAGATATCAAAGAGCAGACCGGGCTGGTGGCTGCGCCGCATCTGACTTGTATCGATGCTACCCGTGATGAATTGCGTGCGATTGCCCGCGATTACTGGAATAACGGTATTCGCGATATTGTAGCCCTGCGCGGCGATTTGCCGGAAAAAGGCGTGAAGCCGGATATGTATGCCGTCGACCTGGTGGAGTTGCTGCGTAAAGAAGCCGACTTTGATATCTCCGTTGCGGCTTACCCTGAAGTGCACCCTGAAGCCAAAAGTGCCCAGGCCGACCTTATCAACCTGAAGCGTAAAGTCGATGCCGGTGCCTGCCGAGCAATAACCCAGTTCTTTTTTGATATTGAAAGCTACCTGCGTTTTCGTGACCGTTGTGTGGCAACCGGGATTGATGTGGAAATCGTACCGGGGATTCTACCTGTGTCCAATATGAAGCAGGCCAAGCGCTTTGCTTTAGCCAATAATGTAAAAATTCCAGGCTGGCTGGAAAAGCAGTATGAAGGGCTGGATGATGATTTGCTGAGCCGCCAGATGGTCGGTGCCAGCAATGCAATTGATATGGTTCGGGTGCTGAGTCGTGAAGGGGTGAAGGATTTCCACTTCTATACATTGAACCGTGCTGAGCTGACTTACGCTATCTGTCATACGCTAGGCGTTCGGGCCCAGGCAGAAGCTCAGTAAGGACAGAGCCTAGAAACAAGATATTAAAAAAGCCGCTGACTCAGCGGCTTTTTACTTTATATAGATGCGACAGGCAATTAGCCGTTCAGGGCAACCTTGCTGTCTGCGCTATCCATGTCTTTCAGTTCAGCCAGCACTTCTTCAGCCCAGTCGATCCACGCCTGGCGGTTGTGGATACCGCGACGCAGTGTCAGACGGTCAAGGCGTGCCTGGCGGTCCATGTTTTTGTAATCGGCGAAATGAACTTTTTCCAGCTCGTGGTAGTGGTTCATCAGGGTGTGTGACTCTTCAATAAGCCCTTCAAGCTGCTGCTGCATTGGCTCAGAGTTGTAAACACCGCAAACCAGCAGTTTAGCTGAGAACTCATCACGGATGGTTGGATTACGAGCAGGCTCCTGGAACCACTCGAACAGCGCCTGACGGCCAAGATCTGTGATTGAGTATACTTTACGGTCAGGTTTGCCTTCCTGAGGCTCCAGCTTACAGGTTACCTGGTTGTTGGTAGCCATCTTGTTCAGCTCACGGTAAACCTGCTGGTGGCTGGCTTTCCAGAAGTAGCCGATACTGTGGGAAAATTCTTTTGTTATATCGTAACCGGTTGCATCGCGATTGCTCAGCACGGTCAAAATGACGTGTGGTAGTGACATCTCTTCTATCCGTTAAAATACTACAAATATAAAAAAACAATCAGACGGACGTTACCCTTTCGCTCTTATGGCGTTTGTTATAATCGTCTTGTTGCAGTGCCTGATCGAGATCACGTAGCATACACTTCAATGTGATCTTTATCGACACCAATAAGTGATAATAATCATTTTGGACAACGGTCAATTGTTCATCTTGTGATGTTAGTCTATATCTCAATGCTTACGGCGCACTGCAATATCGCGAGATTCACTTTGATTCACAGTGCTTGTAACCAATTTAGACTATGCGACTAGTTACATTTCGTCTCAATATTGAGCCGGAGGCAAAATAATTACTGTTATGCCTCTTGATGTGTATTTGTGTTGTCCAAACGGTGTAATTTACCGTAAATAATACTAAAAAGGCCACCCGAACAACGGGTGGCCTTCTTTATATACCCCGAAAGTATTAGTTGTCAGCGGTTAGCCGGTGTTGCGCATACCGGTAGCAATACCGGCAATGCTGACCATCAGAGCCTCTTCCAGCATCGGAGAAGGTTGCTCCTGCTGGCGGGTACGGTACAGCAGCTCGGCCTGAAGCATGTTCAGTGGCTCAACGTAGATGCTACGCAGGCGAATGGATTCCGCGCCCCATGGATCCTGCTCCATCAGGTGGTCGCTGTTTTCTACATTCAGGACTGCTTTGATGTCTTTTTGCAGCTGATCGCGTAATTGCTGACCCAGCGGCCACAGTGACTTGTCAGTCAGGCGCTGGTCATAGTACTGCGCGATACCGATGTTGGTCTTGGTGTAAACCATCTCCAGCATACCCAGGCGGGTAGAGAAGAACGGCCATTCCCGGCACATTTCTTCCAGCTGTTTGGCGTGGCCTTTATCGACGGAATACTGGATAGCTTCGCCGGCACCCAGCCATGCTGGCAGCAGCAGGCGGTTCTGGCTCCAGGCGAAAATCCACGGGATAGCACGCAGGCTTTCTACACCACCTTTCGGATTACGTTTAGCCGGACGCGAACCCAGCGGCAGTTTGCCCAGTTCAAGTTCAGGTGTTGCCGCACGGAAGTAAGGAACAAATTCTTCGTTGCCGCGTACCACGTTGCGGTAGGCCTCGCAGGAAACCTCAGATAGTACATCCATCAGTTCACGCCAGCTCTGCTTCGGTGCCGGTGGCGGTAGCAGGTTGGCTTCCAGGATGGCGCTGGCATACAGGTTCAGGCTGTTGACTGCCACTTCCGGCAGGCCAAGCTTGAATCGGATCATCTCACCTTGCTCCGTTACGCGCATACCGCCTTTGAGGCTGCGTGGCGGCTGAGAGAGCAGGGCGGCATGAGCCGGTGCACCACCACGGCCGATAGAGCCGCCGCGACCGTGGAACAGGGTCAGTTTTACGCCAGCTTCTTCACAGACATCAACCAGGGATTCCATTGCGGCGTATTGTGCCCAGCCTGCGGCCATGACACCGGCGTCTTTGGCGGAGTCAGAGTAGCCGATCATCACCATCTGGAAGTTCTGGATGAAACCGCGATACCAGTCGATGTTCATCAGTTGGCGAATTACCGACTCGGCATTGTTAAGGTCTTCCAGGGTTTCAAACAGCGGGCAGACATCCATGCGGAAGGTACAGCCGGCTTCCTTAAGTAGCAGGTGGACGGCTAGCACATCCGAAGCGGTACGGGCCATGGAGATAACATAAGCACCCAGGGCCTCGCGTGGTTGCTCGGCAATCGCCTGGCAGGTTTCGATAACTTCTTTGACTTCCGGTGACGGTTCCCAGTCGCGTGGCAACAGCGGGCGTTTGGAGGCCAGCTCGCGAACCAGGAAGGCAACTTTATCTTGCTCGCTCCAGTGGTCATAGTCACCCAGACCAAGGTATCGGGTCATCTCGGAAATAGCATCTGAGTGACGGGTGCTTTCCTGACGGATATCCAGGCGTACCAGGTGGATGCCGAAACATTTGATGCGGCGCAGTACGTCCAGCAGCAGGCCGTCAGCAATGATGCCCATACCTGACTCATGCAGTGACTGGTAACAGGCGTGGAGCGGGTTCCACAGTTGATCTTCGTGATCGATAATGCCGAAATTCGGTACCGCCAGTCCTTTGATTTTCGCATCCAGCACATCACGGGTATTGGTCAGCTTGGTGCGCAGATCTTTCAGAATGGCACGGTAAGGTTCGTGCTCGTGACCGGCCAGTTCGCGGACCTGAGCATTACACTCAACCATCGATAGCTCGCTGACCAGCTCCTGGATATCAGCCAAGTACAGGTCTGCCGCTTTCCAGCGTGACAGAAGCAGTACTTCTCGGGTGACATTAGACGTCACAAACGGGTTGCCGTCACGGTCACCGCCCATCCAGGATGAGAACTTAACCGGAGCAGCATCAATCGGCAGGCCTTCACCAAGGTGATCCGTCAGCTTTTCATCAAACTGACGCATGAATTCCGGTACAGCTTGCCACAATGAGTTTTCAACCACGGCATAACCCCATTTAGCTTCATCAAGCGGGGTCGGGCGTTGTTTACGGATCACGTCAGAATGCCAGGCCTGGGCAATCAGCTGTTCCAGACGTTGTTCAGTGCGGTGGCGCTCACGGTTAGACAGTTCGCTCAGTTCCAGTTTGGACAGGCACTTATTGATTTGTACCAGCTTGTGGATCATGGTGCGACGGGCAATTTCCGTCGGGTGCGCTGTCAGAACCAGGTCGATTTTCAGATCACGGACAGCCTGGATTGAATCTAACTGGCTGATGTCGCTGTCTTTGAGTTTGCCAAACAGCGCATCGACTGCATCCGGTTTGCAGATATGCTCTTCACAGTGACGGGACACCGTGTGGTACTGCTCGGCAATATTGGTGAGGTTTAGGAACTGGCTGAAAGCACGAGCAACAGGTAGCAGCTGATCGTCAGGCAGGTTCTGCAGTTCATCAATCAGCTTCTGGCGATCATCCTGATTTCCTGCGCGGGCAGATTTAGATAGTTTGCGTATGGCTTCCACTTTTTCCAGCAGTGGTTCGCCATGCGCATCTTTGATGGTATTACCCAGCAGGTGGCCGAGCATACTGACATTGCTTCTTAACGCGCTGTACCTTTCGTTCATATCGCTTCCATCTCGTAATTTTGTTACATCCAATTCACTATATGTTAGTGACAATCTATCCGTGATCCCACTTTCAGGTCAACTTTGATTACATTTACCGATAAGAAATCGAATCTACATTGATTTTTGTCATGATATAAGAACCAAACTGTAACAAAGTTTCGTAAAAACGAGTCACCAAAGACACGAAAAGCCAGTGTCTACGCGCCTTTCCCCTGCTTTTTTCGCTTGTTACACCTTTCTCATTCCTTTCTTTGCTTACTCCGTTTAGCAACTTTTTTCACATTTGCTGTTGACAGGGTATAAAACAGACGGTAAACATAATAATGCACTCAGGGTGAATAGAAATTTAATTTTATTTTGCTCTCGAATGCGAAATGATACAGTCAGTCCAAAGCATAGATGAAAGACGGTAATTGTAGGAAGTCATTAACATGAACCAGGCGAGCATTCACAATCTGAATTCCCTCCGACGACGCTAAGTCTCATTCGCCTGGTGCCACTGTGCGCCCCATCTTCTGCTGCACCTGCAGCACATTCACAAACAGCAAGTTTTACCACTAACTCGCTAACAATTAGCAAATCACAAGACGGAACTAACTATGTTGAACACCCTGATTATCGGTGCCAGCGGTTACACCGGCGCAGAGCTGGCAAAAATGGTGCACCTGCATCCCCACCTTCATCTTGCCGGGCTGTATGTTTCGGCACAGAGCCTGGATGCCAATAAACCTATCAGTGAGCTGCATGGCCAGCTGAAAGGCATTATTGATCTGCCGCTTCAGCCACTGGTTGATGTGGCTGCGGTGGTCGAGAGTGCCGATATCGTGTTGCTCGCGACTGCCCATGAGGTTAGCCATGATCTGGCCCCGGCTTTTCTTGCCGCGGGTTGTCAGGTGTTTGATTTATCTGGGGCATTCCGGGTTCAAGGCGACAGTTTTTACAGTGATTACTACGGCTTTGAGCATCAGCATACCCACTGGCTTGAGCAGGCGGTTTACGGGCTGGCTGAGTGGAACAGCGATGCGATCAAGAATGCTCAGTTGGTTGCGGTGCCCGGCTGTTATCCGACAGCTTCACAGTTGGCACTGAAGCCACTGCTGGAAGCCGGACTTATCGACAAGGCGCAGTGGCCGGTGATCAACGCGGTCAGCGGGGTATCCGGCGCCGGGCGTAAAGCCACACTGACCAACAGCTTCTGCGAAGTCAGCCTGCAGGCCTACGGGATTTTTAATCACAGGCACCAGCCAGAGATAGCTTCTCACCTGGACTGTGAGGTGATCTTCACTCCCCATCTCGGCAACTTCAAACGCGGCATCCTGGCCACGATTACAGCCAAACTGTTGCCCGGTGTTGGTGAGGAGCAAGTCGCTGCCGCTATGGCCAAGGCCTATCAGCACCAGGATGAGCCAAATGCCGTCAGATTACTCGGCGGGCAGGCGGCAAGTATCCAAAATGTTGTTAATACTTGCTTTTGCGATATTGGCTGGCTACTACAAGATCAGCACATCATTTTAACATCAGCGATTGATAACTTACTGAAAGGTGCATCGTCGCAAGCGATACAGTGCATAAATATTCGAAATGAATTCCCGGCGCTGACGGCGTTGGTTTAGGAGATAACACCATGAGTCAGGTTCCTTTGGTTATTAAGTTAGGTGGTGCTGTGCTGTCGTGCACTGACACGCTTGAGAAGCTTTTCAGCGCGATTGGCGAGTATCAGGTCAAGGCCCAGCGTCCATTGCTGCTGGTTCACGGCGGCGGTTCCCTGGTTGATGAGCTGATGACACAGCTGCAGTTTGAGACTGTAAAAAAAGAAGGGCTCAGAGTAACACCGAAAGAGCAGATCCCTTTGGTTGCCGGGGCGCTGGCTGGGACGGCAAATAAGGTTTTGCAGGGGCAGGCGATCAAATCCGGTGTTGCAGCGGTTGGCCTTAGCCTGGCTGACGGCGGTCTGTGTCAGGTTTCTGAGCTGGATCCGGAGCTGGGCGCGGTGGGTAAGGCAACGCCCGGAAACAGTGCCCTGGTCAGCCAGATCATGGCTGCGGGTTATTTGCCAATCATCAGTTCCATTGGCCTCGACAGTAACGGCGAGCTGATGAACGTCAATGCCGATCAGGCAGCGGTGGCTGTTGCGGCGACCCTGGATGCTGAGCTGGTGTTGCTGTCGGATGTCAGCGGGGTACTTGACGGTAAAGGACACCTGATTGCCAGCCTGACTGAGCAGGAAGCGGAAACGCTGATCACCCAGGCGGTGATTACCGACGGCATGGTAGTCAAGGTTCGTGCCGCGTTTGAGGCCGCCAAAGCCCTTGGCCGTCCTATTGAAGTGGCAACCTGGCGTTACCCGGACAAGCTGGCGAACCTGTTTGAAGGTCAGAGTATCGGTACCCGGTTTTCGGTTTGATTCTCAGTTTAAATTTTATCCGGCGGGCTGAATCGCGCTGCCGGAACCATAAAGATTAATTAACCATTTTTGCAATGAATTTCGCCTGTACGGGATGACCGTCGAAAAGGCAGTGAGGAGAGCATTATGAGCAAGGTAAGTAAAGTCGTATTGGCCTATTCCGGCGGTTTGGACACATCAGCCATCATTCCCTGGCTGAAGGAAAATTATGACTGTGAGGTAGTTGCCTTTGTTGCCGATGTCGGTCAGGGCGACGCTGAGCTGGAAGGCATTGAGGAGAAAGCGCTGGCATCAGGGGCATCTGCCTGTTACATCGCTGATCTGAAAGAAGAGATGGTAGCGGATTATATTTACCCGAGCCTTAAGACCGGTGCGGTTTATGAAGGTAAGTACCTGCTCGGTACCTCGATGGCTCGTCCTATCATCGCCAAGGCTCAGGTTGAGTGTGCACTGGAAGTGGGTGCCGATGCTCTGTGTCATGGCTGTACCGGTAAAGGGAACGATCAGGTGCGTTTTGAAAGTGCTTACGCAGCACTGGCTCCCCAGCTTACTGTCATTGCTCCGTGGCGTGAGTGGGATCTGCGCAGCCGTGAAGCTTTGCTGGATTACCTTGCTGAGCGTGATATTCCGTGTACGGCTTCACTGGAAAAAATCTACTCGCGTGATGCCAATGCCTGGCACATTTCAACAGAAGGCGGTGTACTGGAAGATACTTGGAACCAGCCGAACGAGCTGTGCTGGGTATGGACCAAAGATCCGGAACAGGCACCTGAAAAGCCGGAAACCGTATCGCTTATTGTGGAAAAAGGCGAAGTGGTTGCCGTCGACGGTGAAGTCATGTCTCCGTTCAATGCCCTGACTTACTTGAATGAGAAAGGTGCAGAACACGGTGTCGGCCGTATCGATATTGTTGAGAACCGTCTGGTCGGTATGAAATCCCGTGGTTGTTACGAAACCCCGGGTGGCACCATCATGATGGAAGCGTTGCGTGCGGTTGAACAGCTGGTGCTTGATAAAGAATCTTACGAGTTCCGTCAGAGCATTGGCCTGAAAGCCTCACACCTGATTTATGACGGTCGCTGGTTCACACCGCTGTGTAAGTCTTTGCTGGCTGCGGCCGATGAGCTTGCTCAGGATGTGAGCGGTGAAGTTGTAGTGAAACTGTATAAAGGTCAAGTTACTGTGGTTCAGAAACGCTCGCTCAACAGCCTGTATTCGGAAGAGTTTGCGACCTTCGGTGAAGATGAGGTTTATGACCACAGCCACGCAGAAGGATTTATCCGCCTGTACTCGCTAGCCAGTCGTATTCGTGCGTTAAACGAACAGAAGAAAAAGCAATAAAACACTAATGAGCAAGTTGAGTAGCGAAGTATAGGAGAAGTGCCATGGCATTATGGGGCGGACGATTCAGTCAGGCAGCTGACACCCGGTTTAAGCAGTTCAACGATTCCCTGCGTTTTGATTACCGCCTGGCGGAGCAAGACATCGTTGGTTCTATTGCCTGGTCAAAGGCATTGCGTCAGGTTGGTGTCCTGACGGAGGAGGAGCAGCAGAAGCTGGAGCTGGCACTGAATGAGCTCAAGCTGGCGGTAATGGAAGACCCGCAGCAAATTCTCCAGTCCGATGCCGAGGATATCCACAGTTGGGTTGAACAGCAGCTGATCAGCAAAGTCGGGGATCTGGGTAAGAAGCTGCATACCGGTCGTTCCCGTAACGATCAGGTGGCGACTGACCTGAAATTATGGTGCCGCCAGCAGGGCCAGCAGCTATTGCTGATGCTGGATAAACTGCAAAACCAGTTGGTAACGGTAGCCCGAGATCATCAGGGAACGGTACTGCCGGGTTATACCCATTTGCAGCGTGCCCAGCCGGTGACGTTTGCCCATTGGTGCCTGGCGTATGTTGAAATGTTCGAGCGTGACTACTCGCGCCTTCAGGATGCACTGCACCGTTTGGATACCTGTCCGCTCGGCTCCGGTGCGCTGGCCGGAACTGCGTACCCAATTGACCGGGAAATGCTGGCTCACAGCTTGGGTTTCCACCGTGCCACCCGTAACAGTCTGGATTCGGTTTCGGATCGGGATCATGTGATGGAGCTGTTGTCGACGGCTTCAATTTCGATGCTGCACCTGTCACGGATGGCAGAAGATCTGATCTTCTACAACTCCGGTGAGTCGAATTTCATCGAACTGGCCGATACCGTGACATCTGGCTCATCACTGATGCCGCAGAAGAAAAACCCGGATGCGCTGGAGTTGATCCGAGGTAAATGTGGCCGGGTATACGGTGCCATGACCGGGATGATGATGACGGTTAAAGCTCTGCCTCTGGCATATAACAAAGATATGCAGGAAGACAAGGAAGGGCTGTTCGATGCTCTGGACAGCTGGAATGACTGCATGGAAATGGCGGCGCTGTGCTTTGACGGTATCAAGGTCAATAAGGACCGGACGCTGGAAGCGGCGATGCAGGGCTACTCGAATGCTACTGAACTGGCAGATTACCTGGTTGCCAAGGGGATACCGTTCCGTGAAGCACACCATATTGTAGGTGTTGCTGTGGTGGCAGCCATTGATAAAGGCTGCGCGTTGGAAGAGTTGTCTCTTGAGGAGATGAAGGCGTTTTCGCCGGTAATTGATGAGGATGTTTATGCCATCCTGACGATTGATTCCTGTCTTGAGAAACGTTGTGCCTTGGGTGGTGTTGCTCCGAATCAGGTCGATTATGCGATTGGCCAGGCGGAGAAGCGGCTGGAGAAACGGTACTCTCCGGGTGTTAAGGTGCGTGGTGCCCGTTTGACGGATCTTGATGCAATTGAAGGCATGGTGGCTTACTGGGCCGGATTGGGCGAGAACCTACCTCGGATGCGTAATGAACTGGTGCGTGATATCGGCTCGTTTGCCGTTGCTGAACACCATGGCACTGTGACTGGCTGTGCATCGCTTTATGTTTATGATTCCGGCCTGGCCGAAATCCGCTCGCTGGGGGTCGAGGCCGGCTGGCAGCATCAGGGGCAGGGCAAGGCGATTGTCGATCACCTGATTGAAAAAGCGGATCAGATGGCGATCAAAACAGTCTTTGTGCTGACCCGTGTTCCGGAATTCTTTATGAAGCAGGGCTTCACGCCGACATCAAAGTCGCTGTTGCCGGAGAAAGTAATGAAAGACTGTGAGCGCTGCCCGCGTCAGCATGCTTGTGATGAAGTGGCGCTGGAAGTGCGACTGGATCAGGAACAGCAAATTCGTGTCGTGAATGTAGCCTGACGGAGCTGGCGCAATCTGAACGTTGCAACAAAGTTGAACAATATCAGGCCGGTGACTCGCAGACGCGGGGCATCGGCTTTTTTCATCATTAAGCAATTGAAAGTGAGATGATGTGAAGGGCTGCTTATGGCGCAGTTTGCTGCTGGCGGTTTTTTTTCTTCATCCTGAGTGCAAGAGCAACGACGAAGTGGGCTAACAGTAACAGGCTGAAGCAGGAGGCAGCAAAGAGCAAAGTAATGGACTCAACCACTTTCGGGGTGGGTAAATAGAAGTAGAACCAGGCTCCCCAGCTACACAGGCTCAGCACTGTCAGCTGGATCATGCACTGACGGCAGCGGCCGAGTTTTTGTCTGATCAGGTTGGTTGCTTTGCAGTTGCGACAGCCCATTGCGGTTCCTTGTTGCCGATGAATATTGGCTGTTGATGATTGTAACGAAAAAAGCCCTCCGGGAGGAGGGCATAATCGGTAGTGCAGGAGAGTGATAATCGTGTCTTTGTCTTTTGAACCTTCTGACCAAAGCGCTTGGCTTAGCAGCCCGGGCCACAATCAAGACAGTGTTTGATCATTTCCGGGCCCAGATGCAGTTTGGCATTCAGATCGCGCAATGCAGTGCGGACACCTTCTTCAATAACCGGATGGTAGAAAGGCATATCCAGCATTTCGGCTACCGTCATCTTGCTTTGGTGTGCCCAAGCCAGCAGGTGCGCCAGGTGTTCGGCATTCGGTCCCATCATTTCAGCTCCCAGGAAGCGGCCGGTACCGTGCTCACCGTAGACACGCAGCAAGCCTTTGTTACGCAGCATCACTCGTGAGCGGCCCTGGTTTTCAAATGAAACTTCACCGATTTCAAAGCAGCCGCAGGTTCTCAGGCGCTCGGTGATTTCCTTGTAGCTTTCACCGACCATCGCCAGTTGCGGATCAGAGAAGACCGCTGAGATTTTTGAGCGGCGCAGGCCGGCTCGGATATCCGGGAAGCGTCCTGCATTGTCTCCGGCAATACGACCCTGATCGGCTGCTTCGTGTAGCAGTGGCAGCTGGTTGCTGGCATCACCGGCAATGAAAATCGAATCAACCGATGTTTGCAGGGTAAAGTGATCAGCAACCGGGACACCGCGTGCATCCAGCTCGACAGCGGTATTTTCAATAGCCAGTTTATCGACATTCGGGCGACGGCCGGTGGCTGCCAGTACGTAATCGACATTGATAGTTTTCAGCTCACCGTCTTTACCCAGATACTGGATTTCAACTTTGTCGCCCTGGCGCTTCATGCTTTCGACTTTAACGTCGGCATCGAGATAGAACTCTTCATTAAAGGTCTTGTCGGCATAAGCCATCACTTCCGGGTCGGTGAGCGGGCCAACTTGGCCTCCGATACCGAACATTACCACTTTCACGCCCAGTCGTTTCAGTGCCTGACCTAGTTCCAGGCCAATAACGCCAGGGCCGAAGACTGCGACAGATTCCGGCAGATCATCCCAGTTAAAAACGTCATCGTTGATGATCAGGCGATCGCCGAGTTCATTCCATACCGCCGGATAAGCCGGGCGGGAGCCGGTTGCAATCACAATGCGGTTAGCGGTGATTTGGGTATGGTCATCAACCATCAGGGTATTGTTGTCGAGGAATTTTGCATAACCGACAATTTTGTCTGCAGCCGGAATTTCATCTACCCCTTCCAGAACAAAGCCGACAAAGCGGTCACGCTCGCGTTTAACTCGGTCCATCACTTCACGGCCGTTAATCACGATTTCGCCTTGCGGGTGGACACCAAATCCCGGTGCCTTTTCGATCTGGTGAACGCTTTCTGCTGCCGCGATTAACAGTTTGGACGGCATACAACCGACGCGGGCACAAGTGGTGCCGTATGGGCCGCCTTCAATCATCACAACGCTGTCGGTATGGGCTTTGGCTGCACGATAAGCGCCAAGTCCGGCAGTACCGCCGCCGATAACGGCAACATCAACATTCAGGGTTCTCATTTCACTCTCTCCAATCAGGTCTTTTTTTAAGGGCTGTGTATCCGGTTAATTTGGCGGGGCTATGTTGCCCCGCCGTTTTTTAGTTATGTGGATTAGCCTAGGTATGCTTCCAGTTCTTCGCTACCACCGATGTGCTTACCACCGATGAATACCTGAGGTACGGTGCTGCGGCCAGATACTGCACGCAGGCTGACAGTTGTTGCATCTTTGCCCAGAATCACTTCTTCAAACTGCAGGCCTTTGTCAATCAGGTTCTGTTTTGCTTTGGCACAGAATGGACAACCAGGTTTGGTGAATACAGTGATTGATTCCTGTAGTTTGTGCTCTGGTGCGATGTACTGAAGCATAGTATCGGCATCAGACACTTTGAACGGGTCGCCTGGTTCTTCGTTTTCGATGAACATCTTCTCGATAACGCCATTTTTCACCAGCATGCTGTAGCGCCATGAACGAGGACCGAAGCCTAGCTCTTCTTTGTCTGTCAGCATGCCCATGCCTTTAGAGAACTCACCGTTACCGTCTGGGATGAAGGTGATGTTTTCAGCTTCCTGATCTGCTTTCCATGCATTCATTACGAAGGTGTCGTTAACAGAGACACACAGGATGTCATCCACACCGTGTTCAGCAAATACTGATGCCAACTCGTTGTAACGAGGCAGGTGGCTTGATGAACAGGTTGGGGTGAACGCGCCCGGCAGGCTGAATACCACAACAGTCTTGTTGGCAAACAGCTCGTCGGTTGTGATGTCTACCCACTGGTCGCCCTGGCGAGTGTGGAAAGTAACTTGTGGGATTGCCTGGCCTTCTTTAGATGCGAACATAATCTTTTCCTTTAATAACCTTGTTGATATTTAATGGGTTGTTTCTGTCAACCGGAGCTTACTCTTCACAGCTCCCTTTTGATGTGATGATTATGTCGTTTTCGGCTTGATAGCTCTAATCGTTTGAAACTATAGTATTGATAGTTTAAACCTATTAAAAACAGGTGAGCATGAATATCCGGGATCTTGAATATTTGGTAGCGCTGTCTGAGCATCAGCATTTCAGAAAAGCTGCAGAGGCGTGTTTTGTCAGCCAGCCGACACTGAGCGGCCAGATCCGCAAACTGGAAGATGAGCTGGGTGTGGCCCTGCTGGAACGTAGCAGTCGCCGGGTGCTATTTACCGATGCCGGGCTGAGCCTGGTAGCCCAGGCGCAAAAAGTGCTGATGGAGATAAAAGTCTTTACCGAGCTTGCCAGCCAGCAGGGGGAGGCGATGGCCGGGCCGCTGCATATCGGTTTTATTCCGACGGTCGGCCCTTACTTGCTGCCGCACATTATTCCCTTACTCAAGGAAGCTTTCCCGAAGCTGGAATTGTTCCTTCACGAGGCCCAGACCCATCAGTTAGTTGAGCAGCTGGAAACCGGTAAGCTGGACTGCATTATTCTTGCGGCGGTAAAAGAAACTGAGCAGTTTAAGGAGATCCCGCTTTATCATGAGCCGATGGTGCTAGCCGTACCGGACGAACACCCCTGGGCCGGACAGGAAGAGCTGGCAATGGAGGCGCTTAACGGTGAAACCCTGCTTATGCTAGGTGATGGTCACTGCTTGCGAGATCAGGCTATGGGATTTTGTTTTGCAGCTGGAGCCCGTGAAGATGGCAGCTTCAAGGCGACCAGCCTAGAGACGCTGCGTAATAT
Source organism: Photobacterium marinum (assembly GCF_000331515.1). Lineage (GTDB taxonomy): Bacteria > Pseudomonadota > Gammaproteobacteria > Enterobacterales > Vibrionaceae > Photobacterium > Photobacterium marinum. Next base: position 38,840 of record NZ_AMZO01000033.1, on the reverse strand, counting down.
GGTGGCAGCTGGTAGTGGCATCACCTTGCTGCCTAAGCTGGCAACACCGGGTGAGAAAAGCCGGGATGGTATCAGCTATATCAAGGCGTGTGAGCCGGTACCTACCCGGTTGATCACTCTCGCTTATCGTCCGGGCTCTCCACTACGGGCTCGCTATGAAAAAATAGCCCAAACAATCCACGACCATTTGGCTGAACGACTGGCACTGGAATAAGCCTGAATAAATAGAGCAATAAGCATGTATAAAAAAGAGCGCCGATTGGCGCTCTTTTTGTGCAGGTATTTGAAGGCGTTAGAACAGTTCGTTTGAGCTGTCAGCGTCGAAGATTGTCTCCGAGCCGCCTTCACCGACTAATTCTGTCGGCTCTGTGCCTTTCTCGTAATACTCAAACATTGACGTGTAGTCGTTATGGTTGCTGAGCTTGCCGGTTTCACGGTCGATGCGCACTTTCACGATATCAGCAGGTAGTTGCTTGCGCTGTACCGGAACATCTTCCAGTGCCTGTTTCATAAAGGAAATCCAGGCTGGCTGGGCTGTCTTGGCACCGGCTTCAGCACCACTGGTCTGGTTCTTGTCCAGGTTATTGTTCCAACCTGTCCGGCCCAGAGCACGGCTGTGATTATCAAAGCCCACCCAGGCGGTTGCGACAATGTTCGGGCCGAAACCTGAATACCAGGCATCTTTTGAATCGTTAGTGGTACCGGTTTTACCACCGATATCGCGACGTTTCAGTACCTGACCACGCCAGCCAGTACCGTTCCAACCGGTGCCATGGCGCCAGTCACCACCGCCCCAGATATTACTGGTCATCATTTCACGAACCAGGAATGCGTTTTGCTCAGAGATCACCTGAGGTGCAAAGTGCTCCGTCTGGTTGTCTTTTTCAATCGCACTGCCGCCAGCCCCCAGTTCCTGTTCGCTGATGGCGATGTCATTCAGTACCGCACGGCTGGCTGCGACTACGTGGCCGGCTTGCTGTTGTTCCAGCTGGCAGTCGGCATTGCAGGCGATGTTCGGGTGAGCCTGGTAAACCAGGTTGCCGTAGGCATCTTCGACTCGTTCGATGAAGTACGGTTCAACAAAGTAGCCGCCGTTGGCAAAGACGGCAAAGCCCTGCGCCATTTCCAGCGGGGTCAGGCTTCCTGCCCCCAGGGCAATTGCTTCAGCACGAGGCAGATCTTTCCGTTTGAAGCCAAAGCGGGTCAGGTAGCTGATAGTCTGGTCCAGGCCGACACTTTGCAGTACACGCACCGCCATCACGTTCTTCGACTGGGCCAGGCCAAGGCGAAGACGGGTCGGGCCGTTATAAGTTGGTGGTGAGTTCTTTGGACGCCATGCTGTTCCCATGCTCTGATCCCAGCGGTTGATCGGTGCATCGTTGATCAGGGTGCCCAGAGTCATGCCGTTATCCAGTGCTGCAGAGTAGATAAATGGCTTGATGCTTGAACCTACCTGGCGAATCGACTGAGTAGCACGGTTAAACTTACTGTGTACGAAGTTGAAACCACCCACCATGGCTTTGACCGCACCGTTTTGCGGTGAAACAGCAACGAAAGCCGTGTTGGCATCTGGTACCTGGCTCAGTACCCAGCTCTGCTCTTTTTGCTGAACCCAGATTTGCTGACCAGGTGCCAGGATATCGGCGGCTGCTTTCGGTACCGGCCCCTGACGTTTGTCTGTCATAAAGCGGCGGGCCCACTTCATACCATCCCAGTTGATAGTCTGTTGCTCGCCGTCTTTGGTGATCATATCCGCTGTTTTATCGTTGACTGCGATGACAACGGCTGGCAGTAGGTCACCGTAGCTTGGCTGTTTTTTCAGGTGGCTGATGATTTTGTCCTGATTCCAGGCCATTTGCTCAGGTTGCCACAGGGTGGCGACGGCACCGCGGAAACCATGGCGCTGGTCGTAGGCCAGCAGGTTGTTGATAGCTGCTTGTTGGGCGGCGCGCTGTAGTTTCGGATCAACGGTGGTGTAAATGCGCATGCCTGAGGTGTAGGCATCTTCCCCGTAACGTTCGACCAGCCATGCCCGGGCGCGCTCTGCAAAGTACGGGGCATTCAGTTCGATTTCGGCACCATGGTAGCGGGCGATAATCGGCTCTGATTTCGCCTGAATAAGTTCAGATTGGGTAATGTAACCTTCGTCGAACATACGGCTCAGCACCACGTTACGGCGGGTGGTGGCACGGTCGAGGGAGTAAATCGGGTTCATGGTCGACGGCGCTTTCGGCAGGCCGGCGATGATGGCAATTTCACTTAAGGTCAGTTGGTTAACTTCTTTACCAAAGTACACCTGGGCGGCGGCACCGACACCATAGGCGCGGTAACCCAGATAAATTTTGTTGAGGTAGAGTTCCAGAATCTCATCTTTGCTCAGCAGCTGTTCGATATGGATGGCGATGAAAATCTCTTTAACTTTACGCATGATCTTTTTCTCGTTGGAGAGAAAGAAGTTACGCGCCAGCTGCTGGGTAATGGTACTTGCCCCCTGCTTGGCAGAGCCTGAAACGGCAACTACGAAGGCGGCTCGGGCAATACCGATAGGGTCGATGCCCGGATGGTCGTAGTAACGGCTGTCTTCCGTTGCAATGATGGCGTTAATCATCTGCGGCGGGATGTCATTGAGCGACAGCGGAATACGGCGCTTTTCACCAAACTGTGAAATCAGTTTGCCGTCGGCGCTGTAGACCTGCATCGGCGTTTGCAGCTCGACATTTTTCAATGTTGCAACATCCGGTAGTTCAGGCTTCACATAAAGATAAAACCCAAAAATTGTACCGACTCCAAGGATTATGCAAATCATTGCAAGTATTAATAATCGCTTTATGAACTTCACTTGAGATTTCCCGTTACACCAACATTCGACCGTTCAATACGTCTCGCCCAATAGTATAAAGATAACTCGAACAAAATTAACGCCAAAGATTGGTGTTTATTGGAAGAAAAGGGCTTTTTCGTTTTCAGGGAGCAGAACACGGCATGCTTCGTCATCCGCTGAACATAGGAATTGATATTGGCCACCATAGTGTTAAAGCGGTCGTGCTGAGTCAAAAAAAAGAACGATTAGAACTGGTTGCCTTTACCGAGGCGGTCTTACCTGCTTCGGTGATTAATGACCAGCATAGCGTGAATACGCCAGCGTTATTGTCAGTTATACGTCAATTAAAAAAGAGCCTGCCATTTGGCGCTAGTAGGGTGGTATTGGCATTGCCTGACAGTGCAGTGATTAACAAGGTTATTCAAATCGATACTAATTTGAGTGATGAGGAGGCGGAGTTTGCTGTTACTCAGGCACTCAGTGCTTCGGCACCATTTCCGGTAGAGGAGCTTTGGTTTGATTTTTACCCGTTAACACTTGATGCCATGGCATCTACAGCGATAGTTCCCTATCAGATCATTGCTGCACGACGGGATACTATTGATAGTCGGATTGCTGCCATCAGAAAGGCCGGGCTCAAACCTAGAGTTGTCGAGTTGCAGACTCACGCTTTGCTGTGGATTGCGGCTCATACCATCGAACATAGCGTATTGCATGAGCAGTGGGGCATTGTTGATATCGGCAAATGCTGTACTGAATTTTGTGTTAAACCGCCAGGAGCTGCAGCCTATCATCGGGAGCTTGCTTTTGGTACCCGCTATATCGATAAGACTGTTGGTGGCGATACGGATGCTATATCTGTGTTTACTTCAAGTCAGGCTGAAGCCGCACAGTTCACTCAGCAGCTTGCTGAGCAACTCAGGCGACAGTTGCAGCTTTATAACTCAACTCACTCACGTTCTCAGATAAAAGGAATTTGGTTATCTGGCGGTGGCCAGCATGTTGTCGTTGATGAGCTGTTGGAGCGGCTTTTGAATATTGAGGTGCAGTGGATGAATCCGTTCCGTCATTTACCTTGCAGTAAGAAGTTAGGTGAGATAGCAGAAAACAGTTTTTACAGTCAGTACGCGGTGGCCACAGGGCTTGCTCTACGAGGGATGGCTGCATGATCGAGAGAATTAATCTGCTTCCCTGGCGTGAAGAGAAACGCAGGCTGCATCGTCGGCGTTTTTTTTCCTTGCTTGGCGGTGCTGTTGCTGGCGCAGTGTTGTTGTTATGGGGCAGTGCGAGTTATACCGAGCATCAGAAATTGGTACAGCAGGCACGTAATCAGCAACTACAACAAGAGATTTTTCGCCTGGAGAGAGAGCTGAAATTATTGCCGGAGTTAGATCAACGGCGGGAAGCTCTTAATCAGCGGCTTGGGGTGATAGCTGAAATTCAGCAGGAGCGCAATCGTGTTACGCATCTGTTGAGTATGCTGCCCAGCTTGGTTCCGCAAGGGGTCTATTTGGATGATGTCGTGATGACTGTTGATCGGATTGCGGTGAATGGAGTTGGTGAATCGAATGGTCGCTTGGCTGCCATGTTGTCAAATGCGGAAGGGTCTGTGTGGTTCAAGGATGTCATCATGCACTCCATTATTGCTACTAAAGGAAAAAAAAATCAGGACCAGATAAAGTTTAAAGCCTCCTTTGTTATGACTTCCCCAAGGGAAACAGGTCAGGCTATGACTGTGTTGGCTAAAGGGGAACCTAGTGAGTGACTGGCAGAATTTAGAGTTAGATGAGATTGCTGAATGGCCGTTGTTGCCGCAGTGTGTAATGGCGTTGCTGTTGGCATTAGTGCTGATTATGGTTGTGGGCTGGTATTGGCTAATTCCGCTGCAAGATGAGTTAGGACAACTAAAGAATAGAGAAAGTGAGCTTCATAGTCAGCTAGTTTATCGAGCCAACCAAATAGCGGCGATGCCAGAAGTAAAGGAGCAAGTAGCTGCACTAAGAAGCCGCTACCAAAAAGTTATAAAACAATTGCCAGAAGAGTCTGAGTTGGCCAATTTGCTGGCAGCGGTTAATGATATCGGGGTTCGTAATGGGCTGGTTTTCCAGCGTATAGAGTGGGCGCCTCGGGTTGGCCATTCCCTTTATTACGAACTACCGATGAATATTGAGCTGACTGGTGAGTATGAATATATTGGTGAGTTTGTCGCATCGGTCGCTAACTTGTCACGTATTGTAACGCTGAATGATTTTGAGCTGCGATTGACCGGGCAGCAGGGAACGTTGTCATTAAAGGTCTTAGCAAAAACCTATCGCTTTAAGGCTCCGGAAGTTAAGGAGCAGTAGTATGCATAGATATGGCGTAATAATGCTGGCCGGTGCAGTGCTACTTGGGTGTCAGGCAAATGAAGAGCCAATGCCAGAGATTATTGCCAATGTTCACGATGAAGCCAGTGCCAGGGTTGAGCCGTTAGATGAACAGTACGAGTTTGTTGCCGATGAGTTTGTGATGACCAGCAGCAGGGTGCCGTTCCTTCGCCCCCGGCCAGAGCTGGCAGAAAATAGTAATGAAGAAAATAAAAACTGTTGGCAGCCAAATCTCAACAGGAAGTGGATGGAGTTGGAACGTTATCCGTTGGAACAGCTGAGGATGAAAGGAACGCTAGGGGGGGGGGAGCAGTGCTGGGCGCTGATTTATACCCCTGAAGGCAAGCTGCTCAAAATTCACGAAGGGCATTACATTGGTCTTAATCGTGGAAAAGTCCTCCGGGTCAGTCCAAAAGGTATTGAGATAGAAGAAGTATTACCTGATGGCACGGGGTGTTGGCTGAAACGTGCCGTAACCCTGTCTTTGATGTCCTCAGATTCTGCAGTATAGAAAAGGATAAATATAAAGATGAAAAGGAAGCATCCGGCAACCATGACTACGTTGGCTTTTTGGGTGTGCGTGATTTGTCTGCTGGTGTTCTTTGGTACGTTTCCGGTCCGGGCTGCCGTGGTGACGGACAATCAGATCACCAATATTGATTTTAAACGTAACGGTAAAGGTCAGGGTGCGCTCGGGGTAGAGTTGGCTAAGGCGCAGTCTTTGGTTGATATCCGTCGTTCAGGAAAAAAGCTGTACATCGATATCGTCGGGGCCGGACTTAGTGATGACATGGTTTATGTTCTTAATGTGGCTGATTTTGCTACGGCCGTCACTTCGGTGGAAACATTTCGTATCGAAAAAGGCTCCCGGCTGGTTCTTACTATGTCGGAGGCTTTTCTCTATGACTATACCTTGGATGGTTCACTGTTGAGTGTCGTGGTTGAAGGTGCTCCGGAAAATACAGAACAGAAAAAGGCAGCGAGTATTGCTTACAACGGCAAGCCGATATCCATTAATTTTCAGGATGTGCCGGTACGTAATGTTTTACAGTTAATTGCTGAATATAACGACTTCAATCTGGTGGTGTCAGACTCGGTACAGGGAAATGTGACGCTTCGCCTTGATGATGTGCCTTGGCCACAGGTGCTGGATATTATGCTTCAGGTTAAAGGCTTAGATAAGCGGGTGCAGGATTCGGTGGTGCTGGTTGCGCCAAAGCAGGAATTGGCATTGAATGAACAGTTTGCGCTGGAAGCGAAACGCAAAGAGGAAGAGCTGACGCCGCTACAGTCGGCGATCATTCAGGTTAATTATGCTAAAGCCACGGATTTGGCTGATTTGCTGCTGGGTAGTGAGGGGGGTATCAGTATGCTTTCTGCCCGGGGATCATTGCATGTGGACGCTCGAACAAACTCTCTGATTCTTAATGACTTGCCTGAAAGTTTGGCCAATATCCGACATATTGTTGAGGTGCTGGATATTCCGGTCAAGCAAGTACAGATAGAAGCTAGGATTGTCTCGGTAGATGATAAGGATGTGGAAGAAATGGGGGTTCGTTGGGGGATTCTCAGCAGCAGTGGCAATACGACGGTGGGGGGATCGATTGAAAGTAACCTTAATTCCATCGGGGTATTGGATAAAACATCCGATGTATCCGATTTTCTCAATGTGAACCTGGCGGCCACCCAGCCCGGAGCGTCCAGCTTAGCTTTTCAGGTCGCTAAGTTGGGCGATATTTTGCTTGATTTGGAGTTGTCAGCATTGCAGGCGGAAGATAAAGCCGAAATTATCTCTAGTCCCCGCCTGATGACGACCAACAAGCAGACGGCATATATTGAGCAGGGAACTGAAATACCTTATCTGGAAGCATCATCAAGTGGTGCGGTCTCTGTTGGATTTAAGAAAGCGGTATTGAGTTTGATGGTGACACCGCAGATCACCCCGGATGATAATCTAGTGTTGGATCTGGTGGTAACCCAGGACAGCAAAGGCGATACGGTGACAACGGGGACGGGGGAGGCTGTTTCCATCAAAACTCAGCGTATCGGTACTCAGGTGCTGGTTGAAAACGGTGAAACAGTAGTACTGGGCGGTATTTTTCAGAATGAGCTCAAAAATAAAGTGGAAAAAGTGCCGTTACTGGGGGATTTACCGGTATTGGGAGCTCTGTTTCGACATAAATTGAAGGAGTTAAAGAAGCGTGAGCTGCTGATTTTTGTTACACCGAAGATCGTGATGCAGTAGGTTTGGTGAGGGCGTCGTGATGTTTGGTTGCTTTTATTTATGCCTCATTATGTGCCTAACTCATTGCATTAATTGGTTTATTTTCTGTGTTTTATTACTGCCTGCGAACAGATGGTAGAGTGTATAGTCTAGTTCCGGCGAGTAATAAATTGGCAACGAGCCTTACTAGCTATTGCCAAATGACACCGAGTCCTGAGATAATTTTCGGTCTTAATCACGAATAAAAGTGAGGAAGTTGGCGCCTCGGGCTTATTTTACAGATAGCCTGCGGGCGGTGTCGTTTTATTAACCGCGCGTAAATTTGCTAAAAATGGCTGAAAAACGAAATATTTTCCTGGTCGGCCCAATGGGTGCCGGCAAAAGTACTATTGGTCGACATCTGGCACAGCAACTACATATGGAATTCTTCGATTCTGACACAGTGATCGAAGAACGTACCGGAGCTGACATCAGCTGGGTATTCGATGTCGAAGGTGAAGATGGTTTTCGTGTTCGTGAGGAGAAGGTGATTAATGACCTGACTCAGGAGCAAGGTATCGTTCTTGCTACAGGTGGCGGTTCTGTGAAAAGCAAGGAGAACCGTAACCGCCTGTCTGCTCGTGGTATTGTGGTTTACCTTGAGACAACTATCGAAAAGCAGCTGGCTCGAACTCAGCGTGATAAGAAGCGTCCTCTGCTTCAGACTCCCGAAGAGCCACGTGACGTGCTGGAAGCGCTTGCAGAAGAACGTAATCCTCTGTATGAAGAAGTTGCCGACTATGTAGTACGCACTGACGATCAGAGTGCTAAAGTAGTGGCTAACCAAATCATTAAGATGCTTGAAGAGCGTTAATCACATAGAGATGCTGACCATGGAACGGATCAACGTAAATTTAGGTGACAGAAGCTACCCAATCTCAATCGGCGCCGAGTTATTTAATGACCCGGCGTTATTTTCCTCTGCCATCCAAACCGGACGACGTGTCGTCGTGGTCAGTAACGAAACGGTGGCGCCATTGTATGCCGAGCAGGTAATGGCGACCATCCGCTCTCTCCAATGTGATGTTGCACTGCTGTCGTTGCCTGACGGCGAACAGTATAAGACACTGGAAACTTTCAACCGTGTCATGACATTTTTGCTCGAGGGCAATTACGGTCGTGATGTGGTGATCGTGGCGCTTGGTGGCGGTGTGATCGGCGATGTGGTGGGGTTTGCTGCGGCAAGCTACCAGCGCGGCGTTGATTTTATCCAGGTACCGACAACCTTGCTCTCACAGGTGGACTCTTCCGTTGGTGGTAAGACTGCCGTGAACCACCCGTTGGGCAAGAACATGATTGGGGCATTTTACCAGCCCAAGGCTGTGGTCATTGATAACTACTGCCTGAAAACTCTGCCTGAGCGCGAGTTTGCTGCCGGTATGGCTGAGGTGATCAAATACGGCATTATTGCTGATGCCGACTTCTTTGCCTGGCTGGAGCAAAACATCGAAAAGCTGCAGGCATTGGATAATGAGGCTCTTTCTTATGCGATTGGTCGATGCTGCCAAATTAAGGCAGATGTTGTTGCCGCGGATGAGAAAGAATCTGGCGTACGCGCCCTGTTGAATCTAGGCCATACCTTTGGTCATGCCATTGAAGCCGAGATGGGCTATGGTAATTGGTTGCACGGTGAAGCGGTAGCTGCGGGTACCGTTCAGGCTGCGCAGACGGCTTGCCTTCACGGCTTGCTGTCAGAAGGCGATGTCCAGCGAATTATTCGCCTGCTGGAAAGGGCCAACCTGCCGGTTGAAGCACCGGCATCGATGGATTTTGATTGTTTTATGAAACACATGATGCGGGACAAGAAAGTATTGTCCGGCCAGCTCAGGCTGATACTGCCAACCTCGATAGGCAGTGCTGAAGTGGTTGCCGACGTACCTAATGATATCCTGCGCCGTGTGATTCATGCTTGAAGCTGTGAATTACCATGACGAGTGACATTCAGGTCGCCATGCTGGATCTGGACAGCCAGATTCAACTTCTTTCCCGTATTCAATTTCTTACTCGTTTTAGTTCCAACCTTATTCAAATTACCGGCCGTGAAGGCACCGGTAAGACCTGGCTGGCTCAGCGTTATCTTGAGCTATGGGCCGGTAATAGTAACCAGGCGTTGTTAATGTGTCATCCGGCCCAGAATGACAGCCAGCATCGTTCTATTATTCTTAAGCAATTGGCTTTTCAAGCCGTCTTCAATGAGCAGGATCCGCTGCAGCAGAGTGTTGATCGGCTGTTTGTCGACAGTGGTGCTAACCTGTTGATTGTTATCGATGATGCACAGTTACTCAGTCCGTCTCTGATTGCCGAGCTTTGGGCGTTGGTACAGAGCGCACAGGCCCGCCCGGGGTGGCAGGTCAATGTGCTATTGTTTAGCCAAAGCGGCAAGTTGGATAAATACTTGAGCCGGGTATCTCATGGTCAGGGGCAGGCACCGATTGAACTGGAAATTACCGATTTAACGGAACAAGAAGTACAAACCTTTGTCGAAGTGGTTTTTGCCAGAGACAGGCTGGACGCACCAGGAAGGCGATCTCTTAAAGAAAAAGCGGCAGCAACGGCACCGACACCGGGTGCCCTGATGCAGCTTCAGCAAACGGAGCAAACGAATATGGCAGGTTCTTCTTCACGCAAAATTTCCCCGATGTTGCTGCTGGTGGCATTACTGGCACTGGTGGCTGCTGGTGTGGCATTTATGTTTATTCCGGGTGATGAGCCGGCTTCTGTTACTGAGCAGAGTGAACCACAGGACTATGAAACCCTGCCGGAACCGGTAATGTCGAGTGGGCGTTTTGACCAACAGGAGTTGCTCGCTGCTGAAGAAGCACCACAATCACAACCGGAAACGGAAGTGGTTGAAGAGCAAATGGTGGATAATACTGACTCGTTGCCACCTCAGGTGGTGACTGAAGGACTGACGGTCGGGCGCAACAGCGAAGAGAGCAAGCGAGTGGTAGTGCCTTCCGATGTGGTTGATGCCATGATCTCCGAACAGGAGCAGGGTGGTACCGGAGAGCAGGCTCTGGCGATGCGGCCTGATGTTGAAGCGGCTGTTACCGATATGCTGGAAGAGCAAACCGCTCCGGTTTCGGAAACTGCTTTGGATGCAAGACCTTCTGTTTCTCAGGTTCAGCCGGAAGAGGCTGCTCCGGTAGCTGTTGTTGCACCGCAGCCAAGTGCCCGCCGTTCTGTGCCGGGTGCTGAGCTGAAAACTGTGGATCGCCGCCATTATGCGTTGCAGCTGGCGGCATTGAAGTCGATGTCGGCGGCGAATCAGTTTATTGCCGAATATGACATTTCTCGGATCGCGACCATTTATGAAACCCGCCGTAACGGTGAACCTTGGTTCATTATTATCACCGGTGATTACCCGGATATGATTTCAGCACGTAAGGCAGAAACCCGATTGCCGCAAAGGCTTCAAGCTGTGCAGCCATGGGTGAAATCTTATGCGCAAATCCACCGTGAAATTGATCGGGTGAAATAATCGCACCAGTTAGCAGATATTTACGTGAATTGGTATCAGACCGGGTGTGAAATGAGGTACAATCCGCCACCTTTCGTAACAATATCGGTATTGGTGGTGGGTAGCTGAATGAAAAAGCAACGAGCATTCCTTAAATGGGCTGGGGGGAAGTACTCTCTGGTCGAGGAAATCGAGCGTCATTTGCCACCTGCACGGAAATTGGTTGAGCCGTTTGTCGGGGCTGGTTCGGTATTTTTGAATACGGACTTTGAGCAGTATCTGCTGGCTGATATCAACCCGGATCTGATTAACCTGTACAATATCCTCAAGGAAAAGCCTGAGCAATTTGTTAAAGATGCCAGGGCGTTGTTTACTCCGGAGTTCAACCAAAAAGGGGCCTACCTGGAAATCCGCGATGAGTTCAATCAATCGCGAGATCCGTATCAGCGTTCGTTGTATTTCCTATATATGAACCGTCATGGTTTTAACGGCTTGTGTCGTTATAACAAAAAGGGTGGTTTCAATGTGCCGTTCGGCTCTTATAAAAAGCCGTATTTCCCGGAAGAGGAAATGTACGCGTTTTCTGAAAAAGCCAAGCGTGCCACTTTTGTTTGTGAAGGTTACCAACAGACTTTTTCCCGAGCTCGTAAAGGTTGCGTGATTTATTGCGATCCTCCATATGCACCGTTGTCGACCACGGCAAACTTTACCTCTTATGCTGGTAACGGTTTTAGCTTGGATGATCAGGCTGCACTGGCTGATGTAGCTGAGAAAGCTGCGGCAGAGCGTGATATTCCGGTACTGATCTCGAACCATGACACTACGTTGACCCGTCGCCTGTACCATGGTGCGGAGTTGTCGGTGGTGAAGGTTAAGCGCACAATCAGCCGTAATGGCGGTGGTCGTAATAAGGTGGATGAACTGCTGGCGTTGTTCAAGCCAACCTCTTCCTGATTTACTCTTCTTGAAGTAACTGGACCTGTTATTAGCGGGTTGCCGTCACGGCCATAACAATGGCAAGCAGCAGCCCGATAAAGATTGCAATAGCGACAATACCGGCTGCAATAAATGGCCATGGGCTTTTTTCGCTGAAATCCTGTTGGCGGTTTTGTTCTGACTGCACACCAAACAAAGCTGCGGCTACACTGAGCGCAAGGTTCTTTTTCTTGCCAGTCGGTTTCTGTTCTTGCTCTGATGTTTCGCGCATTCTGCTCCTTCTCTCGTTGATTACGGTTATCTTCTCAATATTTTTGGCACCTTGTACCTTGTACCTTGCACTTGGCTTCTCTATTTCTTCCTTACTGATTGCTCTGGTAATTATTTGGTGTGATATAAGACAACATTAGCCGGATCGGGTAGAATTGCGTCGATTTCGATAACGTTTTCGTATGTACCGTATAGAGGCTGAACATGAAGGACTTTTTGATCGCTCCATCTATCCTGTCTGCAGACTTTGCCCGTCTTGGTGAAGATGTCGAGAAAGTACTGGCTGCAGGTGCCGATGTCGTGCACTTTGATGTGATGGACAATCACTATGTGCCGAACCTGACTTTTGGGGCCCCGGTGTGCAAGGCACTGCGTGACTACGGTATTACCGCTCCGATTGATGTGCACCTTATGGTCAAGCCTGTTGACCGTATTATCCCTGACTTTGCCAAGGCCGGCGCCACTATGATCACGGTGCATGCCGAGGCAACCGACCACCTTGACCGCACTCTGCAGCTGATTAAAGAACACGGCTGTCAGGCGGGTGTAGTATTTAACCCGGCAACGCCGCTGCATTACCTTGACTACATCATGGATAAAGTAGATCTGATCCTGCTGATGTCAGTTAACCCTGGCTTCGGTGGTCAGTCATTCATTCCGTCAACTATGGATAAGCTGCGCGAAGTGCGTAAGCGCATTGATGCTTCTGGTCGTAAGATCCGCCTGGAAATCGATGGTGGCGTGAAAGTCGACAACATTCGTGAAATCGCTGAAGCGGGAGCTGATATGTTTGTTGCCGGTTCTGCTATTTTCAGCCAGCCGGATTACAAAGCTGTTATTGATGAAATGCGTGCAGAGCTGGCTAAGGTAACGCGTTAATGGCACATCTCGAAGGTATTCGTTTCATTGCTTTCGACCTTGATGGAACGCTGATCGACAGCGTTCCTGATCTGGCTGATGCAACTGACAAGGCCGTTCAGGCCCTGGGTTTTCCGCCGGTAACGGTTGAGCAGGTGACGACTTGGATTGGTAATGGTGCTGATATTCTGATCAGCCGGGCATTGAGTCGCAGCCAGGATATCGACCCGGATTTGGATCCGGCTCTGCATCAAGAGGCCCGCCAACTGTTTAACCGCTTTTATGAAGAAGGCGGCCATAAACAGAGCAAGTTGTACCCGGGGGTAAAAGAAACCCTGGCAGCATTCCATCAGGCTAATGTACCGATGGCTATTGTGACCAACAAGCCGTCTCAGTTTGTCCCGCATTTGCTCGAGCAACATGGTATTGCCGACTATTTTGTCGATGTGATCGGTGGTGACACTTTCCTGCTGAAAAAGCCGGATCCATTTGCCTTGCACTGGTTGATGGAAAAACATCAGCTGGCGGCTTCAGAGATACTGATGGTCGGTGATTCGCGCAATGATATCTTGGCGGGTAAAGCGGCAACATGTTATGTTGTCGGACTGACCTATGGCTACAACTATGGCCAGCCAATCAGTGCTAGTGATCCCGATATTGTGCTGGATCACTTCAGCCTGCTGGCAGATGTGGTTAAACTAGGCAGCTAGTACGTTCAGCCCCAATTGGCTGACAGCAAGTTTTGAATTTTAGTCAGCGGCGAAAGCCGCTGCTTATTTGAGTGACATAGGAAAATCTCATCATGACTAAACCCATTGTATTGAGTGGCGTGCAGCCTTCTGGCGAATTAAGTATCGGTAACTATCTGGGTGCGCTGCGTCAGTGGGAACAGATGCAGGATGATTATGATTGCCAGTACTGTGTTGTCGATCTACACGCCATCACTGTACGCCAGGATCCTCAAGCATTGCGTGAAGCAACGCTGGATGCGCTGGCGGTTTGTCTTGCTGTTGGTGTTGACCCTAAGAAGAGCACACTGTTCGTTCAGTCGCACGTGCCTGAGCATGCCCAGCTTGGCTGGTTGCTGAACTGCTACACCCAAATGGGTGAGCTGAGCCGTATGACCCAGTTCAAAGACAAGTCGCAGCGCCACGCAAACGACGTTAACGTCGGTCTGTTCGACTACCCGGTACTGATGGCGGCAGATATCCTGCTGTACGGTGCTCACCAAGTGCCGGTTGGTAGTGATCAGAAGCAGCATCTGGAGCTGGCTCGCGATATCGCTATCCGTTTCAACAACATTTACGGCAACGACGAAGAAATCTTCCAGGTGCCGGAGCCTTATATTCCGCAAGTGGGCGCGCGTGTAATGAGCCTGCAGGACGCTACCAAGAAAATGTCCAAGTCAGATGCCAACCGCAAGAACGTAATTACCCTGCTGGAAGAGCCGAAGTCGATCATCAAGAAGATCAACAAGGCGCAGACGGATCCGGAAAATCCGCCACGCATTGCACACGATCTGGAAAACAAAGCCGGTATTTCTAACCTGATGGGTCTGTACTCTGCCGCGACCGGTAAGTCGTTTGAAGAGATTGAAGCCCAGTACAAAGGTGTAGAGATGTACGGCCCGTTCAAGAAAGACGTGGGTGAAGCTATCGTTGCGATGCTGGAGCCGGTACAGGCTGAATACAAGCGTATTCGCGAAGACCGTGCTTACATGGATTCAGTAATGAAAGCCGGTGCAGAAAAAGCGTCTGCCCGTGCTGCGGTAACGCTGAAGAAAGCTTACGAAGCGGTGGGTTTTGTAGCCCGTCCTTAATGGCTTTTTCCCTGCGATTTTGCTTTGAAACCGGCCTTTTGGCCGGTTTTTTTCTTCATGACTTGCCTTTCTGTTTCCCTGTAGCAAAATAGACCGCCAATCCACTCAGGGAGCTGACGTATCTAATGCTGCTGATCATCGATAACTACGACTCTTTTACTTATAACCTGTACCAGTATTTTTGTGAGTTGGGTGCGCAGGTGAAAGTTGTGCGTAACGACGAAATCGATCTTGCAGGCATTGAAGCGCTGGCACCGTCTCACCTGGTGATTTCCCCTGGGCCGTGTACGCCGAGTGAAGCCGGGATTTCCCTTCGGGCGATTGAGCATTTTGCCGGTAAGCTGCCGATCCTGGGTGTGTGCCTCGGACACCAGTCGATAGCCCAAGTTTTCGGGGCTGAAGTGGTACGAGCCCGTCAGGTGATGCACGGCAAGACATCACCTGTAGTACATACTGACCGCAGCGTATTTGCTGGATTGAATAACCCGCTGACCGTCACCCGCTATCACTCGCTGGTCGTCAAAGCGGATACCCTGCCGGACTGTTTTGAGGTTACCGCTTGGACAGAGCTGGACGGTGAATTTGACGAGATCATGGGTATTGCCCATAAGTCTTTGCCAATTGAAGGGGTTCAGTTCCATCCCGAGAGCATTCTGACCGAACAGGGCCATCAGCTTCTGGCTAACTTTCTTCGCCGAAAGGCGGCCTGATCTTATATCTTCAGTATTTTATCCTACTCTAAGCCACTAATTAGTGGTTTCTCTATCTGCTTTATGGCGTAAATCCGTACCGATAAATGCGGCTTGTAAGGCAAAAGCCCGAAGATTTGCGCGATCTCCCTCACCTTTCTTAACATTCTGTTTATTTTTGCCTGCATTTTTTCTGTGGAAATTTTATGCGTGTTTAGGTTGGAGACAAACACACTTTCCTATGTGGAAAGAGACCTTTTTCCCAGAGGGGGTTAATAATTTTTCCTTAAGTGTGCATAAGTATGTTTGTTTTAGCGAATAAGCCAACCAAAAGTTGAGATAAAAAAATATTCTGCTATTGGAATTGGTTAATAAAATGTAAATACTATGCTTAAGGTAAAAATCACAGAAGGATACGATGATGACGATGGAGCACAAAGTAGGACGTCAGTTGTTTGATGAGGTGATGGTGCCTTGTTATTCACCAATGCAAATCATTCCGGTTAAAGGTCAGGGTTCTCGAGTGTGGGATCAGGATGACCGCGAATATATCGATTTTGCTGGCGGTATTGCAGTGAGCTGTCTGGGGCATTGTCATCCCGCAATGGTTGGTGCACTTAAGGCGCAGGCGGGCAAATTGTGGCACTTGAGTAATGTCATGACCAACGAACCGGCGCTGCGTCTGGCGAAGAAGCTGACAGAACATTGCTTTGCCGAGAAAGTCTTTTTTGCCAACTCCGGCGCTGAAGCTAATGAGGCGGCCTTAAAGCTGGCCCGTCGATATGCTGCGGATAAATTCGGTCCGGAAAAATCAGAAATCATCTCCTTCCAGCAGGGTTTCCACGGCCGGACATTCTTTACTGTTACCGTCGGTGGTCAGGCGGCTTATTCTGACGGCTTTGGGCCGAAGCCGGGCGATGTCACCCATCTGGCTTACAACGATCTTGAAGGATTGGCGGAGCACATGTCAGAGCATACCTGTGCTGTGATGATGGAGCCGCTTCAGGGGGAAGGCGGGATTATTTCACCAACAAGTGAATTTATTCAGGGCGTCCGTGAGCTGTGTGACAAGCACAATGCCCTGCTGATTTTTGATGAGGTGCAGACGGGTAACGGTCGTACCGGTAACTTCTATGCCTACCAGGGGCTTGGCGTCACTCCGGATATCCTCAGCACCGCTAAATCTCTGGGTGGTGGTTTCCCAATAGGTGCCATGCTGACAACTTCTGAGCTAGCCAAGCATCTAAAAGTGGGTACTCACGGTTCAACTTATGGCGGTAACCCGCTGGCTTGCGCTGTCGCCGAAGCAGTGGTCGATGAGGTGACCAAACCTGAAGTGCTGGAAGGGGTTGCACAGCGTGAACTGTGGTTCCGCGAAGCGCTTGAGAGCATCAATGATAAGTACCCGACTTTTTCTGAAGTGCGCGGTAAAGGTTTGCTTTTAGGAGCCGCACTCAATGATCAGTGGCAGGGGCGTGCCCGTGACATTCTGCTGGCTGCCGGTGAGGAAGGGCTGATGGTATTGGTTGCCGGGCCAAATGTGGTGCGTTTCACGCCGTCACTGGTGATTGATAAAGCTGATATTGATGAAGGCATGGCCCGTCTTGAGCGTGCTATCGCCAAACTGCACCAGTCTTAATTACAGACATTACTACATTCTACAGGGACTATCGGGCGGCTGGCAGGAGCCGGGCTGCCTGATAAAGCCTGCCCACTACACATCCGGGCAGGAGAACCATTGTTTAATCACGATTAGCTAGCGGCATTGCCCGCTACCTGCATCAGGAGGGAGTACGATGCTGGTTATACGTCCTATTACTGAAGCCGATCTGCCGGCACTGCTGCAATGTGCCGAAGAGTCAGGTCATGGTTTTACTTCACTGCCGGTGAATGAAGAGATCCTGAATAACAAGATCGCGCATTCAATTGAGAGTTTTGCCAAAGAGGTAACCAAACCGGGGCCTGAAGGCTACCTGATGGTGGCTGAAGATACAGAAACCGGTGAAGTGGCCGGCACCACAGCAATAGAGGCCGCAATCGGGTTGGATACCCCTTTTTATACTTATCACTTGAGTACCGTGGTGCATTCATCACGCCGCCTCAATGTCCATAATGTGGTGAAGGTGCTGACGTTCGGTAATGATTACACCGGGGTCAGTGAGCTTTGTACCTTATTCCTGCGTCCGGAGTGGCGTCACGGTTCGAATGGCCGCCTGTTGTCTAAGTGTCGCTTTTTGATGATGGCCGAACATTCTGAGCGCTTTGATAAAACGGTTATCGCGGAAATGCGCGGCGTCTCGGATGAAGAAGGGAACTCGCCGTTCTGGCAATGGCTGAAAGAGCATTTCTTCTCGATTGATTTCACCCTGGCTGATTATCTGACCGGGATTGGTAAGAAAGGCTTTATCGCTGATTTGATGCCGAAGTTGCCGATTTACGTCAACTTGCTGAGTGACGAAGCCCAGGCGGTTATCGGTGAGGTGCATGAGAAAACCCGCCCGGCATTACGTTTGCTGGAGCAGGAAGGGTTTACCTGCCGTGGTTATGTCGACATCTTTGATGCCGGTCCGACGGTTGAGTGTGATGTGCGAAATATTGAGTCGGTGCGTCATTCCCAGAGCTGTACCGTGTCGATTGGTGAGCCGGGTAACGGACGGGATTGCTTGGTCAGCAACGTCTCTTTTGACAACTTCCGCGCTGTGGCCGCCAAAGTCCGTTTTGAAAACGATGAGCAGGTAGTAGTCGTTAGTGCCGAGGTGGCAGAGGCTTTGCAGGTTAAGAACGGCGATCAGGTTCGCTTGATCGCGTAATCGTAAGACGGGGAGAACAAGATGACACAGTGGATTGCAGGTAACTGGTTGCCGGGTAAAGGTGAAGCTATGCAGTCACACAACCCGTTTAGCGGGGAGGTGATTTGGCATGGCCAGGGGGCGACTGCCGAGCAGGTTGAGCAGGCGGTAGCCAGTGCCCGACAGGCATTGGTTGGCTGGCGCAAGAAGAGCTTTGCCGATCGTCAGGCAGTTGTTGAGCGTTTTGCTGAGCTGGTAAAGCTTAACGGCGAAGAGGTAGCACGCACTATCGCAGAAGAAACCGGCAAGCCGCTGTGGGAAACCCGGACTGAAGCGGCGGCGATGGTTGGCAAAATAGGTATCTCATTGCGGGCGTATGAGGAACGGACCGGTTTCCGGCAGAAAGAGGTGGCCGGAAGTACCCAGGCTGTGTTGCGTCATCGTCCGCTGGGAGTCATGGCGGTATTCGGGCCTTATAACTTCCCGGGGCATCTGCCAAACGGCCATATCGTACCAGCTTTGTTAGCTGGCAATACCGTAGTTTTCAAGCCGTCAGAGCTGACGCCGAAAGTGGCGGAAGAGATGATGAAACTGTGGCAGGAAGCGGGATTGCCTGACGGGGTGATTAACCTTGTTCAGGGCGGCCGGGCAACCGGTGAGGCACTGGCAGGTTCGGCTGGCATTGATGGACTGCTCTTTACCGGCAGTGCCAATACCGGCCATATCCTCCATCGTCAGTTTGCCGGTCATCCGGGTAAGATGCTGGCTCTGGAGATGGGAGGTAACAACCCGATGGTGATTTCGGAACACTATGGCGGGTTGGACGCGACTGTCTACACTATTATTCAATCAGCGTTTATCAGTGCAGGTCAGCGCTGTACCTGTGCCCGTCGCCTTTACCTGCCACAAGGTGATGAAGGAGATGCGCTGTTGCAACGGCTGGTGGAAGCAACCGCCGAGCTGAGAATTGACGGTCCGTTTGCCGAGCCGCAGCCGTTTATGGGACCACAGATATCCGAGGTTGCCGCCGATAACATTATCCTGGCTCAGGACAAGCTGGTGAACCTTGGCGGAAAAATCTTACTGGAAGCTAAACGTGGCCAGGGGGCGATTGTCACCCCGGCGATTGTCGAAGTTAGCCAGGTAGCAGAACTGCCGGATGAAGAGTACTTTGGCCCGTTGTTGCAGGTCGTCCGCTACCGGGATTTAGAACAGGCTGTCACATTGGCAAATGATACCCGTTATGGTCTGTCAGCAGGGTTGGTATCAACGGATGATGATGAATGGCGGTACTTTATTGATCATATCCGTGCCGGTATTGTGAATCGTAACCGCCAGCTGACCGGTGCCAGTGGTGATGCGCCGTTCGGTGGTCCGGGGGCGTCAGGTAACCTGAGGCCGAGTGCGTACTACGCGGCAGATTATTGCGCTTATCCGATGGCATCAATGGAAGGGGAGCAAACCGAGCTGCCGTCACAGCTGTCACCGGGTATTACTTTGTAATAACAGAAGGGGAGCGTCATCATGGAAAGAGTCGAGCAACTGTTTGATGCATTGTGGAAGGATTACACCGAGCGGCTCTGTCCATCGGCCGCACAGGTTCATGATCTGCTCGAAGAAGATGAGCCGCTGCTTAATGACCATATTGCCCTGCGTACCTTCAATCTGCCGCAGGTCGGTTTCGACCGGCTGGCGGCTCCTTTTATTGCTATCGGCTACAAACCTTGTGGGAAATACCATTTTGAAGCCAAGAAGCTCTATGCCGAACACTTTGAGCACCCGAATCCGCTGGCACCAAAAGTGTTTATCAGTGAGTTGATGGTCGGGCAGTTTTCTTCCTTGTTGCAGGAAACTATTCGCGATTTGGTGAACCAGGTGCCGGAGGCAGCGATGCATGATCCGGCTTTCCTCTATGGTGGCCGCCTGTGGGATTTGGATTTTAAAACCTATGAGCTTTTGTCTGCAGAAAGTGAATATGCTGGCTGGGTGGCAGCTCATGGTTTCGGGGCCAATCATTTTACAGTCAGCATCAACCAGTTGGAGCAGTTCACAGAGGTCCATGAAGTGAACCACCTGCTGCTTCATAACGGTTTTGTGATCAATGAGTCGGGGGGCGAAGTTAAAGGCAGCCCGCAGGATATGCTGGAACAGTCCTCCACCATGGCGGATAAGGTGCCGGTACAATTCCTTGATGGTGTTCATACCATCCCCGGCGGTTTTTATGAGTTTGCCAAGCGTTACCCGATGGAAGACGGTGAACTGTACCAGGGGTTTGTGGCGGCATCGGCCGATAAAATTTTTGAAAGCACCAATAGCCAGCCGCCTTTGGTCGATTACTAATGACAAAGGCAGCTTAGAGAGTATGACAAGCCCCACGGTTACGAGACAGTGGGGCCTTTTTCTGTTTTAAGCTCTAGTTAGTGGCCACAGTGGCTGTCGAGTGAAGGACAGTCAAATTCGCCGTTCGTAGTGGTTCGCCGATGCTGCCTGGTGAAGATGGCATGCTGTTCCAGATAGTGGCGCTGATCACTGAAACCGGTCAGCTCTACGGTCGGGGGTAGGGTGGCAATAACTGAGGGAATTGTTGAACCCGCGTTGGGGGCAAAGCGTTCGATATCCATATCCTGTGTCCTGTCGTCCCACTCGGTCCTGATGGTCTCCTTCCATCCCGGAACCGGAGCAGGTTATACCTGAAAGATATGCACAATGTAGCATTAATAAAGGGGAGCGCAAGAGGTGAGTCAGTGAGCGCGGTAGCAAATTATGCCTGATAAAATTGGAATGATTCCCCGGTGGTATGATCGCAGCAACAAAAAAAGCCGCATCAAGCGGCTTTTTGTCATTCATGTCTGGATGGTTCGCTTAGCGCGTACCGTAGACAACGATAGTTTTACCGTGTGCCGAGATCAGGTTCTGCTCTTCAAGCATCTTCAGGATACGGCCAACCGTTTCACGTGAACAGCCAACAATCTGACCGATTTCCTGACGAGTAATCTTGATTTGCATACCGTCTGGGTGAGTCATTGCATCTGGCTGTTTTGCCAGGTTCAGCAGTGTCTGTGCGATACGACCGGTTACATCCAGGAATGCAAGGTCGCCAACTTTCTGGCTGGTTACCTGCAGGCGGCTCGCCATCTGAGCTGACAGACGCATCAGGATGTCAGGGTTAACCTGAATCAGCTGGCGGAATTTCTTGAATGAGATTTCTGCTACTTCACAAGGTGTTTTGGCACGAACCCAAGCGGTACGTTCCTGACCTTCTTCAAACAGACCAAGCTCACCGATGAAGTCACCTTGGTTTAGGTAAGACAGGATCATCTCCTTGCCTTCTTCATCCTTGATCAATACGGCAACAGAACCTTTGACGATGTAGTAGAGAGTTTCAGCTTTCTCACCTGCGTGGATCAAAGTGCTCTTTGAAGGGTACTTGTGAATGTGGCAATGGGAAAGAAACCACTCTAGAGTTGGATCTGTTTGAGGTTTACCTGGAACCATATTACTAACTTCCTCTGCGTTTGTTGCCCAACAACGACATCCCTAAAAATTGAAGCTGGGCCTAACAATAAAATTGTTTGCCTTTAGGATATTCAGTCAGCCGCTGGGCTGCAAGCTCACTTGAATAATTAGTTTCAGAGTTTATCTTTTTTCGGCCTGTATTTCTTGATATTGATCTATCTGAAAAGGCCATTTTGTAGTCATAAGTGTGCACATGATCACAACTGTGTAATCATGTGCCAAAACCGCCTGATTTTAGTAAGGAGAAAGTCATGCAATCGAGAGTGAAATGGGTCGAGGAAATGACCTTTTTGGGGCAGTCAAATTCAGGACATAGCATCGTAATGGATGGCAATGGTGGTGAAAAAGCACCAAGTCCGATGGAAATGGTTTTGATGGCTGCCGGTGGTTGCAGCTCTGTGGATGTGGTCGACGGCCTGAAGTCTGCCGGACAGAAAATTACCGCCTGTGAAGCACAAATTTCTTCCGTCCGCCGCGAACAGGCACCGCGTCTGTTTACCTCCGCAAACCTGCACTTTGTGGTGACCGGACATGATCTGGATGAAGCGGTCGTTGCCAAAACTGTTGCTGACTCACTGCAGAAATACTGCTCAGTGTGCCTGATGCTGGGTGAAGGGGTTGAGATGACCCATTCTTATGAGGTCATTAAGGCGTAACTGATTGATCTTCAATCTTTTAACGAGTAACGAGATACTCTTTTCTCGTTACTCGATATAGATAATTGCCTTTTGAGTCAGCTTATTTTACCGGTATCAATCAGTTGCTGGATCAGCGGTCGCATGATCAGCTCCATCGCAAAGCTCATTTTGCCGCCCGGCACTACCAGGGTGTTATGGCGAGACATGAAAGAGCCCTGGATCATCGCCAGCAGGTAGGGAAAGTCGACGTTCTTGATACCGCGGAAGCGGATCACCACAAAGCTTTCATCCAGGCTAGGAATGGCCTTGGCGGTGAACGGGTTGGAGGTATCGACGGTCGGTACCCGCTGGAAGTTAATATGGGTACGTGAAAACTGTGGCGTAATATAGTTGATGTAATCGTCCATTGAGCGAACGATGGATCCCATTACCGCTTCACGGGAATGGCCGCGATCCCGGGTATCTCGGACGATCTTCTGGATCCACTCCAGGTTGACGATTGGCACCATGCCGATCAGCAGATCGACGTGCTGGGCGACGTTGATATCTCCGTCCACCACACCGCCATGTAATCCTTCATAAAACAGTACGTTGGTATTTTCTGGCAGATCCTGCCACGGGGTAAAGGTGCCCGGCATCTGATTATAAGGCACTGCTTCGTCGAAAGTGTGTAGGTAACGGCGAAATTTACCGCTGCCGTCATCACCGTACTGGCGGAAGAAACTCTCGAGTTGGGCAAAATCATTGGCTTGAGGGCCAAAATAGCTGATATGCCGTCCTTGATCTTTAGCTTTGCGGATCTCAACATCCATCTCCGGCCGGGTATAGCGGTGGAAACTGTCACCTTCCAGCCAGGCGGCATTGATGCCCATCATATTGAACATTTTGCGGAAAGCTTCAGAGGTGGTGGAGGTGCCGGCTCCTGAAGACCCTGTTACTGCAATAATCGGATGTTTTGCAGACATGACAAACCCTGTCGTTAACATTAACTCTCAGAGTTATTAACAGGCTGTTAAGGAAAGGTCAAGCGGAACCGGACAGGGATAGCGAAAATGATACAGTGGATAAAAAGTGGATTAACCGCTGAATTCGTGGCGCAGCTTGATATCGATCGATTCATGCAGCTCAGAAAAAACCACCACCGCTTCGCCGGAAGCCAGTTGCTGGCGAACATGGCGTACTTTATCGGACAGGCTCATTTCATTCTCACCGTAATCGGTGCCTTCGCGAAGCACAAAATACTCAATGAGGTTATCCAGGGTTTCCGGATCAATCTCTTGCCAGGGAATAATCATTACAGGGCTCTAATCGTTGACTGCTGATAGGATGATTATATTGGCAATTTCGTTAATTGTTTAGGAGAACTGTAGCCCCAGTCCTCCACAGTTTATTGGTGTTGGATTTAATCTTCTAAATTCGAAATTTAATTAGCTTCCCGCTTTTTTAAGAAACCACTCCGGTACTGTTTTTTCCAGCCACAGCTCCGGGTTTCGCCAACTGCCGGTGACAAAGCCGACATGGCCGCCGTTATCGCTAAGGTGGTAGTCGATGTTATCAGGCAGCGGTTCGGTCGGGATCACTGCCTCGGTCATAAACGGGTCGTCAGCGGCATGGATGATACGCAGTGGTGTGGTGATCCGTTGCAATTTGCTGATCCCACTGCAGCGTCGGTAGTAGTCGTCGGCATCTTTAAAACCATGTAGCGGCGCTGTCACCAGCTCATCGAACTGCCACAGGGTACGTATGTGTTCCACCTGACCCGCTTCCAGCGGCATCGCTTCGGGTAGCACAGCGATTTTTTTGCTGAGGTTCTTCTTCATGGAGTTCAGCAGATATTGCTGATAAACCCGGGAAAACCCCTGCTGGATCCTTTCTGAGCAGGAAGACAGACTAAGCGGTGGCGAAATCACCTGAGCAGCCTGGACTTCAGACTGAGACTGATGCTCTGCCAGGTAGTTGACCAGCATATTGCCGCCGAGCGAGACACCAACTGCCCAGAACGGGTTATCTGGCAGTTGTTTTCGCAGCCAGTTGAGGAAGAAGGTCGCATCTGTGGTTTCACCGGAGTGATAGCCGCGTGCAAGGCGGTTGATTTCGCCGCTGCAGCCCCGAAAGTGCATCATTACACCAAGCCAACCTTGCTGGCTGGCAGCATGAAGCAGGCCGTTGGCGTAAGGACTGCGGAAGCTGCCCTCCAGACCATGAAATAACACCAGGACAGGACGGTCGGCCGGATAGCTATCGATGGGGGCCGTCCATGCCAAATCAAGGAAGTCGCCATCCGGTGTTTCCAGCCGTTGCTCTATCGGAGTAAACAAAGGATTGCGGCGAATAAACCGCGGCAGCAGGGTTTGTAGGTGGGCATTACGTAGTCCGCTGGCGGGCTCGAAAGGTGTCATGGTCGGGATGTCCTTCAGTTATGTCTTGCCTGAAAAAGCCGGTTTTTGGAACAGATAACCGTTGCCGAAACAGTTTGGTCTATTTTCTTCCTGTTTGGCAATGATACCAATTAAGCATCTTTATTGCGTAATTACGTAAAGGGGCGGTTAGCGGTTTAGGGGGAGAGGGGAAAGAGTACTTTGTGTTTTATGTTCAGGGGGTGTTGGCCTGAAGCGGGAGCAGCAGTATATCGGCCCCGACCTGGTGGCAGTAGCGCTCAAGGTTGCAACTGTTCGGTGTGTGAGTTGATGGCAGGAACGGTGAAGTGCTGGTGTTGAGTTTTGTTATGAGTTCGCTTTGTTGCTGTTTTTCCAGTGTCAGTTCAAACCGGAGTAGTTGCTGGTAGCCGTCGTGGTCGAGCTGGGGTTTGAGGTTTTTGCGCATGGTTCGATATTGGCGGAGCAGGCTGTCACTGTGGCTGGCTGTGTCGATCAAGTTCTGGATAAGTTGATTGCTCAGCGATAATTGCTGACAGTCTAGCCAGTGCAGTAAGAGGGCAAGATTGACGTTGCCCCCGAAGTCATTTTGCAGGCTCAGACAGGCTGGTTCGACACCAGCCTGGGCGTAATGGCCCAGGCTGAATTGCCAGAAATCTTCCGGAGTCAAAACTATGCCATCAGGCATTGAATTCAGTTTCCATTGCTTCAAGCTCTTCCTGCAGTTCCATCCACTCCATTTCAATCTCTTCGAGTGCTGCTTTGGCATCGCCCTGGCGCTTGAGTTGATCGTTCAGGCGGACTTTATTTTCAGCTTCGTAAATCGCCGGATCTGACAGTTGGGTTTCGGCATCGGTAATTTCGGTACCGAGTTTTTCCATCTGCTTGTCCAGTTTGTCGATTTGCTTGCGGATTGGGGCGGTTTTCTTACGGAACTCCGCTTCCAGACGTTTTTGCTCTTTGCGGGATGCCGCGCTGTTGTCTTTGCCTGTGTCCGGTTTTTCGGCCTGTTGCTCCCGGCGTTCATTGCGTTGCTGTTCCGTCAGCCACTTGTGGTAGTCATTCAGATCGCCGTTGAACGGTTCTACTTGGCGGTCGTGAACCAGGTAAAGGTCATCAGTGGTAGCACGCAGCAGGTAACGGTCGTGACTGACAATCACCATGGCACCGTCGTAAGACTGCAGGGCTAGTGTTAGGGCTTGACGCATGTCCAGATCCAGGTGGTTGGTCGGTTCATCGAGCAGCAACAGGTTCGGGCGCTGCCAGACGATAAGTGCCAGAACCAGACGGGCTTTTTCCCCGCCGGAGAACGGGCCGACTTTTTCCAGGGCCTTGTCGCCGTTGAAACCGAAGCTGCCGAGGTAATCACGCAGCTGCTGTTCGGTTGCCTGCGGAGCAATGCGGGCCATGTGCTGTACCGGGGTGTCATCCATGTACAGGGTTTCCAGCTGGTGCTGGGCAAAGTAGCCGATCTTTACACCTTGTGAGTAGGTCAGATCGCCGGCTTTGGCTGGCAGCTCACCGGACAGGAGTTTGATAAGAGTCGATTTACCGGCACCGTTGCGGCCCAGCAGGCCGATACGGCTGCCCGGTACCAGATTCAGGCGGATTTTTTCTAGGATCAGGTTATCACCGTAACCGGCTTCCACCTGATCCATCATCAGGATAGGGTTTGGCAGGGCGCTTGGCTCGCGGAACTCAAAGCTGAACGGGTTATCGAACTGGGCCGGCAGCACTTTTTCCATTTTCTCCAGCGCTTTAATCCGGCTCTGGGCCTGACGGGCTTTGCTGGCCTTGTAGCGGAAGCGGTCGATGTATGACTGCATGTGTGTCATCTGCTTCTGCTGTTTCTGGTACATAGCTTGTTGCAATACCAGCTTTTCAGCGCGCTGGGTTTCAAACGATGAATAGTTACCTGTGTAGCTGTTCATCGTCTGGTTTTCAATATGGATGATGCGGTTTACGACCGGGTCCAGGAAGTCACGGTCGTGGGAAATCAGCACCAGGGTGCCGCGGTAGTTCTGCAGCCATTTTTCCAGCCACATGACGGCATCCAGATCCAAGTGGTTGGTCGGTTCGTCGAGTAGTAGCAGATCGGAACGGCACAGCAGTGCTTGAGCCAGGTTCAGGCGCATTCGCCAGCCACCGGAGAACTGGGTCAGGTTCCATTGCATCTGCTCCTGGGAAAAGCCAAGGCCGTCCAGCAGTTCCGCAGCGCGGGCACGGATGCTGTAGCCGCCGATAGTTTCCAGCTTGCCGTGAAGTTCAGCAACTTTGTTGCCGTTATTAGCTTCTTCTGCAGCAGCCAGATCGCGTTCCAGCTGGCGGTATTCGCGGTCACCGTCGATAACGTATTCAATGGCGCTGCGCTCCAGTGCTGGTGTTTCCTGAGCTACCCAGGCCAGCTCCCAGTTTGCCGGCAGCTGGCAGTTACCGGCATCGACGCTCAGCTCGCCTTTTAGCATGGCGAACAGGGTGGATTTACCGCAGCCGTTCTTGCCGACCAGACCGACTTTGTCTCCGGGATGGATGGTTGCTGTGGCGTTGTTAAGAAGAACTTTACCGCCGCGTAAGAGTTGAATGTCCGAAAAGGTAATCATCGACAGTGTCGGGGCAGCCCCGCTCCGCATAGTAAAACTGATATGAAATTGAGCGGCAGTCTATAACAAACAGCCCCTGACTGCTAACCCGCTCGTTATTCACCAGCTAGATTTAATCATAGTGACTGTGAATTTTGCGAAGAAGGATCTGCTGTCATCACAATTATGTATTATGTGCACTGGAGTGATGATAAAGCTGTCCTGTATGGAGAGCCTGAGGGATGCAGTAAGGAACACTATGACCAAAAAAGGACAGCCAAGAGTTTTGCTGATTTATGCCCACCCGGACCCTGAATCCTCGGTGGCAAATTGTGAAATGCTGAAAGGGATTGAAGCGCTGGACAATGTCACCGTGCATGATTTGTATGCCGCCTATCCTGATTTTTTTATTGATGTTAACTATGAGCGTGAGCTGGTTTGCCAGCATGACATCATTGTCTTCCAACATCCTTTATATATGTATTCTTGCCCGGCGCTGCTTAAAGAGTGGATTGATGAAGTGCTCAGCAAAGGTTTTGCTCATGGTGAAGGGATGGCAACCAAGGGCAAGTACTGGCGTTCGGTGATCACCACTGGCGGAGCGGCAGAAGCCTATACCCCGGATGGTTATAACCGTTGTAGCCTTGCCGAGATCCTTAAACCGTTTGAGTTGTCGGCGGCCCTGTGTCAGATGGAGTGGCTGGAGCCGCTGGTGCTGCATTGGGCACGACGCATTCCGGCTGGTGAGCTTTCAGCACATGCGAAGGCATACCATCAGTGGTTACAGACGCCTTTTGTTCATGAACAAAAGGCGCAAGAAGATGACAGCGAAGGAAAGGAGAACGCCTATGGCCAGTGATGTCCTTTCTGTCAGTGTGGTTTTTCTGGCCGCCGCCGTGGTGGCGGTACCGCTGGCTCAGCGTCTGGGGCTGGGCTCCGTACTCGGGTATCTGCTTGCCGGTATTGTGATTGGTCCGTGGGGGCTGCGCCTGATATCTGATGTAGACGCGATTCTCCACTTTTCAGAATTCGGTGTGGTGTTGCTGCTGTTTTTGATCGGCCTTGAATTGAATCCGAAGAAGCTATGGCAGATGCGCAGGCCGATACTCGGGTTGGGTGGCAGTCAGGTCCTGTTGTCCAGTCTGGTTATTGCCGCCATAGTGATGGCTTGCCGTGGTTTTATGCCGGACATTACCTGGCGCGATGCGCTGGTGGTCGGAATGGGGTTGGCGCTGTCGTCGACGGCGATTGCTTTGCGGGTAATAGAAGAGCAGGGGCTGGATGGCAGTGAAACGGGCCAATCCGGCTTTGCTGTATTGCTGTTTCAGGATATAGCGGTGATTCCGATGCTGGCTATCTTGCCAGTGCTGGCCGGTGGCGGCGGGGGGAGCTGGATCGACTTTGCCTGGATGATTGGCGGGATTGTCGCTTTACTGGTTGGCGGGCACTTCCTGTTGCGCCCTTTATTTCGTTGGGTGGTGCTAAGTGGCGTAAGAGAACTGTTCAATGTTGCCGCGCTGCTGCTGGTTATCGGCATTGCGTTAGGGATGCAGTCGCTGGGCTTGTCGATGGCTTTGGGGACTTTCCTCGCTGGGGTCTTGCTGGCAGAAAGTGAATACCGTCATGAATTGGAAATTGCGATTGAGCCGTTTAAAGGTTTATTGCTCGGGCTGTTTTTCATCGCGGTGGGGATGGCGGTCAACCTTGGTTTGCTGTTGGAATATCCGCTGCAGATTTTGTTGGCAGTAACAGGGCTGGTGGCTATCAAAGGGTTGCTGCTTTATGGCCTGGCTCGTGCGTTTGGTATCCGCTCTAAATCCCGCAGCCAGATGGCGGCGATCTTAAGTCAGGGCGGAGAGTTCGCTTTTGTGCTGTTCACTGCCGCAATGAGCGAAGGTTTGCTGGGCGGGGAACTGTCTGCTTTTCTGCTGGTGGTGGTCAGTCTTTCGATGATGACGACTCCGCTGATTATCCGGCTACAGGAAAAATGGTATGCCCGCACTTTCCGGGCCGATCAGCCTGAGCTGGAAAGTGATGTAGTCGATCGCGAACCGCGGGTGATCATTGCCGGCTTCGGCCGTTTCGGCCAGGTGGTTGGGCGCTTGCTGTTCGCCAATAAAATCCGGGTGACGGTCCTGGAGCGTGACCCGAGCCAGATCCAGTTCCTGCGAAAGTTCGGCTATAAAGTTTATTACGGTGATGCAACCCAACTCGATATGTTGCGGGCTGCCGGTGCCGACAAAGCCGAGGCCATTATTATCTGTACCGATGAGCCGGATGAGGTGATGGAGGTGGTCGCCCTGTGTCAGCAGTACTTTCCTAAGCTGAAAATTCTGGCCCGGGCCCGCAGCCGGGTTGAGGCTCACCAGCTACTGAGTCGTGATGTCGAGCACTTTTCCCGGGAAACATTTTCTTCTGCGCTTGATTTAGGTCGTAAAACCCTTATATCTCTGGGCATGCACCCGTACAAAGCCAAACGGGCCGAAGCCCATTTTCGCAAGCTCGATACCACGGCTTTGCGGGATCTGTTGCCGCAGCATATTGAAGATGTTCACCTTGCCTCCAGAGCCAAGGAAGCTCGGAAGGAACTGGAAGAGATTTTTGATCGCGAAATGCGTGGTGAGCGTGAGCGGCACAATGGGTGGGATTAACCGCGGGAAGGTTGTAATGAGTAACCTCCGAACTGAAAAAGGATGAACCAGATGGCAAAAAAACGCTTTATTGCCGGAGCGGTGTGTCCGCAGTGCAGTGAACAGGATACATTGCGCTGGTGGCAGGAAAATGAGATCGAAAGGGTTGAGTGTGTGGTCTGTGATTACACCGACCGTCGGGTGCCGAAGTCGGTGGATGAAAGCGAACAGCTTTCGCCGCCAACCAAAGAACAGGTGATTGGCATCTTCAAGCCAGAATAACGAGCGGATATTGGCATCAGACGACCATTATCCGTTATCATGCAGAAATATTAACAAGGGTACCGGGAGAGCGAATGGTTCCGCACCTTCGCTAAAACGGTACTGTCTCAATATCGGAGTAAACATGAAAGTCGCTAAAGACATCGTAGTAAGCCTTGCCTACCAGGTAAAAACTGAAGAAGGCGTGGTTGTTGACCAGTCAACAGCTGACGCACCTCTTGACTACCTTCACGGTCACAACAACCTGATTGTTGGCCTGGAGAAAGCACTAGAAGGTCGTGAAGCTGGCGACAAATTCGAAGTGACTGTTGCTCCTGAAGAAGCATACGGCGAGCACCGTGAAGAAATGGTTCAGCGTGTTCCTGCAGATGTATTCCAGGGCGTTGACGAAATCACTGTTGGTATGCGTTTCCTTGCTGATACAGATCAGGGCCCAATCCCTGTAGAAGTAACTGAAGTTGATGGCGACCACGTTGTTGTTGACGGCAACCACATGCTGGCTGGCCAGTCACTGACTTTCAGCGCAGAAGTTGTTGCTCTGCGTGAAGCAACAGAAGAAGAAATCGCTCACGGTCATATCCACCGTGCTGGCGGTTGCTGCGGTGGCGGCGGTTGTGATGACCACGAGCACGGCCATGAAGAAGAAGGCGGTTGCTGTGGTGGCGAAGGCCACGGCGGTTGCGGCTGCTCTCACTAATTAATAGTGAAGTATAAAAAACGGGAAGCTCAGGCTTCCCGTTTTTGTTTCTTGCTACTCGAACACTCAAGCCTTGATACTCACATTAATAATGCGGTGGCGGTGTTTCTTCAGACTCGCTGGCCAGGTTTGATGGTTCCATCCCCTTGACCTTACCAACCATGAATTTCATCTGCGTCTGTAATTTGTCGATCAGGAACTGCTGCGCAGTCAGGGCCTGGTTCAGTTCTTCAATGGTCTGATCCTGAAAGGCCTGTTTCATTTCTAGCTCGTCAATTTGAGCCTGTAGTTTTTCAATTTCGGTCATAAGGTGAAAGTGTCCCGTGTTAATCGGTCGTCCAGGCCTGAGCTATACCGGCAGAGCTACCGGAGATGACATGGCCGTCCGGGCTGATGGCGACATCATACACCACTGCAGCCGGTGGTCGAGAATCTTGTTTGGCTGCAACTTCCCAGCGTCCGAGATTATCGCCACTTGCCGAGTCCCACAGTTCGAGCCGTCGCGACGGTGTACCGGTGACAACGGTTTTGCCGTCATTGGAGAAGCGGGCGGTGGAAAGGTTTTGCTGGCGCAGGCGCACGGCCAGTGACGCTAGCTTCTCTCCGCTTTGCAAATCCCAGATAAAAACATCGTTGCCACCGTCGGCGGTCAGGGCCAGCTTTCCGTTGCGCTGGAGGGCAACCCGGCTGATCCGGGTGGTATGTTCGAACTGGTAAAGGATCTGGCCATTGCGGGTATCCCACAGGTAGGCAAAATGGTCGTTGCCGCCGGAGAGGGCAAACTGGCCATTGGCCGACAGGGCGACAGAATTAACTTTTTCTCGGTGAGCAAGGAACTCCAGTCGTCTTCCGCTGCCCAAGTCGACATACAGGGCCTTACCGTTAGACAGTGCCAGCAGGACATGCTGACCGTTACTGGCGATATCGACATCACGGATAATACCGTCAGAGATAGACCATAATCCCTCAGACTGGCCCCAGGCCAGATCCCAGACAGCGAAATTCTGCGCTGTTGCTGTAATGGCATAGCGGTTGTTGTCAGAAATTTTGCTGGCGATAACGGTATTGTGATATGGATCTTGAGAACCGAAATCAGCTAACCTTTTGTTTTGCTGTAAGTCCCAGAGCACGATACCTTGTTGTGTCGAGTATAGCAGGGCAAAGCGGCCATCTCGGCTCAGGCTGAAACTGGTAGCGCCTTCCGGGGCAAGCTCCCAGCGTTTGACTTCTGAACCCGAAAAAAAACAGCCTGTTAGGGTAAACAGTGCCAAAATAATGCTAAGCCATTGTATTTTTTTGTGCATTAAGGTCTGTTCCGATTTGTTCTGCTAAATACACGGAAATAGAGCGTCAATGGTATTAAATAACTGAATAACAGTGAGTATTTGGCAGTTTTTTAATACAGTTGGTATTAGTATATTGATATCGAGTGCTTTTCACACTAGAGCTTTTGATTCAAAAAGTGAAAAGCCGATTATAAAAAATGAGGCATTCCCTCAGCGAATGATGGAGAAATACATGAAACCTGTTCTGAAGATGTCTGTTTTGGCTGCGACAATCCTGCTAGCGGTAGGCTGCCAAGATGAAAAAGCAGCTGATACAAAACCAGCAGAGCCTGCAAAAGTAGAGCAGGTGGCAACTGAAGCTGCACCTGCAGCATTTGCCTCAGAAGATGAAAAAGCCGCTTACGCGATTGGTGCATCGTTGGCACAGTACCTGGCAGCTAACCTGGATCAGCAGAAAGAGTTGGGCCTGAACCTGGACCGTGAACATGTTCTGGCTGGTGTACGTGACGTATTTGCTGATCAAAGCCGCCTGACTCCGGAAGAAACTCAGCAGACCCTGCAGGAACTGGACAAGCGTGTTTCTGAGATCGTACAGAAGAAAGCTCAGGAAGAAGCCGAAAAGAACATTAAGGCCGGTGAAGAGTACCGTGCTAAATTTGAGAAACAAGACGGTGTGGTGAAAACAGAATCTGGCTTGCTATACCAGGTTGAAACTCAGGGCGAAGGTGACAAGCCTGCTGCAACCGATACTGTTCGCGTTCACTACAAAGGTACGCTGACTGACGGTACTGAGTTTGACAGCTCATACAAGCGCAACCAGCCTGCGACTTTCCCGCTTAACCAGGTTATCCCTGGCTGGACTGAAGGTGTACAGCTAATGCCTGTTGGTTCTAAGTTCAAGTTTGTTATTCCACCTGAGCTGGCATACGGTTCACAGGCGAACCCAAGCATTCCTGCTAACTCTACTTTGGTATTTGAAGTTGAACTTCTGGACATCGTAAAACCAGAAAAACAGGCAGAAACACAGAAAACCCAGTAAGTCACAGGATTAGCGCCGATATTTGGCCTTAAACTTTACTGAATGCAGATGAAACCCGGCTTTGGCCGGGTTTTTTTATATTTGTTTGATCTGGGCTAACGTTGGATATAGACCAAGTTCATATAAAATTTTAGGGAGCTATCAATAATCTGATAAACTTGCTAGAAAGATTTGAAATTTTACCCGTTCTATTTATTTTCGCGCGTTCCCTTTGCTGTACAGGTATCAGTTTGGTGAGAGAAGCGGTGAAACTAAATAAAATGGCTTTAGCAAGGAAGATGTGAAAGTGGTATCTACAGATAACTATAGTTCTGAGGTGATGGTTGAAAGTGACATAATCGAGCCGCGTGCATTCAGCGAGCATGATTACGTTATCCTGCGTTCTTACGAAGCGGTTGTTGACGGCCTGGCTGCGCTGATCGGCCCGTTTTGTGAAATCGTATTGCACTCACTGGCAGACCTGAATACTTCAGCAATCAAAATTGCCAACGGTGAAAACACCGGCCGTAAAGTCGGTTCCCCGATCACTGATCTGGCACTGCGTATGCTTCGGGATATTGAAGGTTCTGAGCGTAACTTTTCTCGTGCATACTTCACCCGCGCCAAGGGTGGGGCGCTGATGAAGTCGATCACTATTGCTATTCGCAACAGTGAAGACCGTATCATCGGCCTGCTGTGTATCAATATTAATCTGGATGCCCCGTTTGCACAGATCCTGCAGTCTTTCATGCCAACTGATGAAGCCAAGCAGGCAGCATCAAGCGTTAACTTTGCCAGTGATGTTGATGAGCTGGTGGATCAGACCGTTGAGCGTACCATCGAAGAGATTAACGCCGACAAGAACGTATCGAACAATGCCAAGAACCGCCAGATCGTGATGGAACTGTATGACAAAGGTATTTTCGATATCAAAGATGCCATCAACCGTGTTGCGGATCGCCTGAATATTTCCAAGCACACCGTTTATCTCTACATCCGTCAGCGTAAAACTGAGGATTGCGATAAATGAGCCTGAATTATGTGCTGGTCGTTGACGGGCCAGCATATGGTACACAAGCAGCCCGGCAGGCCTATCAGTTTGCTCAGGCCGTGATTGGTCAGGGCCACAAACTGTCGCGGGTCTTTTTCTACCAGGACGGTGTTTATAATGGTTCGGCATTGGCTGCGCCTGCATCTGATGAGTTTGATCTGGTTGCGGCCTGGCAGCAGTTGGCGACAGAAAATGAGGTTGAGCTGCAGACCTGTGTGGCTGCGGCTCTGCGTCGTGGCATTGTCAGCAAGCAGGAAGCCGAGCAGAATGCCTTGCCGGGAGATAACCTGGCTGCAGGGTTTGAGCAAGCCGGTTTAGGTGGTCTGGCTGAAGCCATGCTGACCGCCGATCGCGTGATTCAGTTTTAAAATCCCTTCCAAGAGAATTTTCAATGAAATCGCTAGGTTTTGTTTTTAACAACGCGCCGCACGGTTCAAGCTGCGGCCGTGAAGGGCTGGATGCCGTACTGGCGACATCGGCTTACAGCGAAGATATCAGTGTGTTTTTCATTGGTGACGGTGTATGCCAGTTACTGAAATCTCAGCAGCCGGAACAGATTCTGTGCCGTGATTACATTGCTACCTTCAAGATGCTGGATTTGTATGATGTCGAGAATATCTATGTCTGCAGCCAGTCACTCAGCGAACGGGGTATTGATGCCAGTGAACTGTTGATTGATACCGAAGTACTGGATCCTGAGGCTATTTCTGCCCGCTTGCACCAGTGCCAGCGCATTCTAAGTTATTGAGGTCGAAGGTTATGCTTCATACTATCACTACCTCACCATTTCAGACCCAAGCCCTGCAGCGTTGTCTACGCTATATAGGCCAGGGTGACGAAATCTTGTTGATTCAGGATGCTGTCATTGCCGGTATTGAAAAAAATGCCTGGGCTGAAACACTAAAACAATCGGGTGTAAAAATTTATTTACTTGAGGCTGATCTGGCTGCAAGAGGCATCGCCGGAAAAACCGATAACTCATTGGAAGTTGTTGATTTTAATGGCTTTGCCTCGCTCACCGTTAAGCACGAAACTCAGATGAAATGGGCCTGAAATCTGCTTCATCCCTGAGGATAGTGCGACATTTTCTTATTGTTTAAGAAATGATCATCTCATTGATCGTTGTATAGATCTTGACACCCATAAGTGCGATGCCTAAAATTTCGCGTCCTCCTGTTGTTGGGAGGCGGATTTTTCACATTTACGAAAGTAATATTTCAGGAGCTATTTAATGGCAACTATTAACCAGCTGGTACGCAAGCCACGTGCTAAGCAAGTTGTAAAAAGCAACGTGCCTGCACTAGAAGCGTGCCCACAGAAGCGTGGTGTATGTACTCGTGTATACACTACTACTCCTAAGAAACCTAACTCAGCACTACGTAAAGTGTGCCGTGTTCGTCTAACTAACGGTTTCGAAGTAACTTCATACATCGGCGGTGAAGGTCACAACCTTCAGGAGCACTCAGTTGTTCTAATCCGTGGTGGTCGTGTTAAAGACCTTCCAGGTGTTCGTTACCACACTGTTCGTGGTGCACTTGACTGTGCAGGCGTTAATGACCGTAAACAAGGTCGTTCTAAGTACGGTGTGAAGCGTCCTAAGTCTTAATGGATTTCCGTTAAGTAAGGCCAAACACTAAATTATTTAAATTTTGAAGAAACTGAAAAGTTTTGGATAACCTGAAGAAGACAACGGAGAATATCCATGCCACGTCGTCGCGTAATCGGTCAGCGTAAGATCCTTCCAGATCCAAAGTTCAAATCTGAATTGCTGGCAAAATTCGTTAACATCCTAATGGTTGACGGTAAGAAATCTACTGCAGAAAAAATCGTTTACACTGCACTAGATGCAATGGCTGAGCGTTCTGGTGAAGAACACCTAGCTATCTTTGAAAAAGCTCTTGAAAACGTTCGTCCAGCGGTAGAGGTTAAATCTCGCCGTGTGGGTGGTTCAACTTACCAGGTGCCTGTAGAAGTACGTCCAGTACGTCGTAACGCACTAGCTATGCGTTGGTTGGTTGAAGCTGCGCGTAAGCGTGGTGAAAAATCTATGGCTCAGCGTCTTGCTGCAGAAATGCTAGACGCGGCTGACAACAAAGGTTCTGCTGTTAAGAAACGTGAAGACGTTCACCGTATGGCAGACGCGAACAAAGCGTTCGCACATTACCGCTGGTAATACCGTCTGGGCGCGACAGGCTAGGCCTGTCGCGCCTAAACCATACTCTAAGGTTAACCTTAGTAAGAGGATACAGCCGTGGCTCGTAAAACGCCTATCGAGCGCTACCGTAACATCGGTATCTGTGCTCACGTTGACGCCGGTAAAACAACGACTACCGAGCGTATTCTGTTTTATACAGGCCTGTCTCACAAAATCGGTGAGGTTCACGACGGCGCTGCTACCATGGACTGGATGGAGCAGGAGCAGGAACGTGGTATCACCATCACTTCTGCTGCAACTACGACATTCTGGCGTGGTATGGAAGCACAGTTTCCAGAGCACCGCATCAACATCATTGACACCCCTGGGCACGTAGACTTCACTATCGAAGTAGAACGTTCTCTGCGTGTTCTTGATGGCGCAGTTGTTGTTTTCTGTGGTTCTTCTGGTGTTGAGCCTCAGTCTGAGACTGTGTGGCGTCAGGCTGATAAATACGAAGTACCTCGTATGGTATTCGTGAACAAGATGGACCGTGCCGGAGCTGACTTCCTGCGCGTAATTGATCAAATCAAGAACCGTCTTGGCGCGAACCCAGTGCCTATTCAGCTGAATATTGGTGCTGAAGATGAATTCAAAGGCGTTGTTGACCTTATCAAGATGAAGGCTATCAACTGGAGTGAAGATGATCAGGGTATGACATTTACCCATGAAGACATTCCGGCTGAAATGGTTGAACTTGCTGAGGAATGGCGTCAGAACCTGGTTGAATCTGCTGCTGAAGCTTCTGAAGAGCTAATGGATAAGTACCTTGAAGAAGGTGACTTGTCTGAAGCAGAGATTAAAGCCGGTCTTCGTCAGCGTACGCTGGCAAATGAGATCGTGCTGGCAACTTGTGGTTCAGCATTTAAGAACAAAGGTGTTCAGGCTGTACTTGATGCAGTTATTGAATTCCTGCCTTCACCAACGGAAGTTAAATCTATTCGTGGTGAAGATGAAAAAGGTAACGAGATTGAGCGTCACTCAAGCGATGAAGAACCATTCTCAGCGCTTGCGTTCAAGATCGCGACCGACCCATTCGTTGGTAGCCTGACCTTCATGCGTGTTTACTCTGGTGTTGTAAATTCCGGTGATACCGTCTACAACTCAGTAAAAGAAAAACGCGAGCGTTTCGGTCGTATCGTACAGATGCACTCGAACAAGCGTGAAGAAGTTAAGGAAGTTCGTGCGGGTGATATCGCAGCGGCAATCGGTCTTAAGAATGTGACCACAGGTGATACCCTGTGTGATCAAGACCATCGAGTGATTCTGGAACGTATGGAATTCCCTGAGCCAGTAATCCAGATCGCTGTTGAGCCTCGCTCGAAAGCTGACCAGGAAAAAATGGGCATTGCGCTAGGTAAACTGGCTGCAGAAGACCCGTCATTCCGCGTGGAAACAGATGATGAAACCGGCCAGACGCTGATTTCTGGTATGGGTGAGCTTCACCTGGACATCATCGTAGACCGTATGAAGCGTGAATTCAGCGTTGACTGTAACGTGGGTAAACCTCAGGTTGCATACCGTGAAACCATTCGTGGTAAAACGGAAGTTGAAGGTAAGTTCGTACGTCAGTCTGGTGGCCGCGGTCAGTATGGTCACGTATGGCTTAAGATTGAGCCGGCGGAGCAGGACGAAGGTTTTGTATTCGTTGACGAAATCGTAGGTGGTGTAGTACCGAAAGAATATATCGGTGCGGTAGCCAAAGGTATCGAAGAGCAGATGAACAATGGTGTTCTGGCCGGTTATCCGGTTCTGGATGTCAAAGCAACGCTGTTTGACGGTTCTTACCATGACGTCGACTCTAACGAGATGGCATTTAAGATCGCAGGTTCAATGGCATTCAAGAAGGGGGCGCTAGAAGCAGACCCAATTATTCTTGAGCCAATGATGAAAGTTGAAGTAACCACGCCAGAAGACTGGATGGGTGATGTTGTTGGTGACCTTAACCGTCGCCGCGGCATGATCGAAGGTATGGACGAAGGACCAGCTGGTCTTAAGATCGTTCGTGCTAAGGTACCACTGTCTGAAATGTTCGGTTACGCAACAGATCTACGTTCAGCAACTCAAGGTCGCGCATCTTATTCGATGGAGTTCAGCGAATATGCTGAAGTTCCTAAGAATGTTGCCGATCGAATTATTGCTGAGCGCACTTAATTTGATTATTGCGTCAAGCTTCGTTGACGCATAGAATACAGGCTTCGGACGCGCCCCCGACCTAGTAGGGGGCGTATCTTAACTAGGAAGGAACACGATCGTGTCTAAAGAAAAATTTGAACGTACGAAACCGCACGTTAACGTTGGTA